>CAWAHK010000001.1:0-32267 GCA_963781815.1 uncultured Pseudomonadota bacterium
GCGGGCCGGTTACGCTGACGCCCGCTGTCCACCTAACAAAACCAACAAGGAACCGCCATGGACCGACGTGAATTCATCGTGAGCGCCGCCGCCGTCTCAGTCGGGGCGTGCGCCGAGGGTCTCGCCGCCGCCGGGGCGCCCTTCGATCCCACCGAGCAGTCCCTCGCCGCGCTGCAGCGCGCACTCACGGCGGGACTGGTGACCTCCGAAGCCCTGACGCAGGCGTATCTGGAGCGCATCGCGCGCTTCGACCAGCCCTCTTCCGGCTATCGCTCGGTGCTGGCGCTCAATCCCGATGCCCTCAGCGCCGCGCGCGCAAGCGATGCGCAACGCCGGGCGCGAAAGGCTCGTGGCCCGCTGCATGGGCTGCCACTGATCCTCAAGGACAACATTGAAACGCGCGACGCTCTCGCCACGACCGGCGGTTCACTGGCACTGGCACGCTCGCGGCGTCCCGCCGATGCGCCGCTGGTGGCACGACTGCGTGCCGCGGGCGCGATCGTGCTCGGCAAGGCCAACCTGAGCGAATGGGCCAACTTTCGCTCGACCCATTCGTGCAGCGGCTGGAGCGGGTTGGGCGGACAGACGCACAATGCCTATGACCGCGCGCGCAACCCCTCCGGCTCAAGTGCCGGCTCCGCCGTGGCGGCCGCCGCCAGCTTTTGTGCCGGCGCGATCGGCACCGAGACCAACGGCTCCATCCTCTCCCCGTCTTCGCTCAACGGACTCGTGGGTCTTAAGCCGACGGTGGGGCTGGTGAGCGGCAAGGGCGTGATCCCGATTTCCCCGCGCCAGGACACCGCCGGCCCCATGTGCCGCACGGTTGCCGATGCTGCAGTGCTGGCCGCCGTGATCGCCGAGCGGCCCCTGGGCTTCGGCGCGCACGGCACCGACCTGGAAGCGTTCCGGCTCGCGGGGGTAAGAATCGGGGCGATGCCGCTGCCGCGCTCCGCGCATCCGCAGACCGCCGGGCTCTACGCCGATGCGCGCACGCTGCTGGAGCACGAAGGTGCGGTGTTGATCGATCTGAAGGAGCCGGCCGCCTTTCACGACGCGGACGAGGCGGAGTTCGAAGCCCTCCTGTTCGAGTTCAAGGACGCCCTCAATGCGTATCTGGCCACGCTCGATCCGGGCGCCGTGGAGAGCCGTACGCTGGCGGACCTGATCGCGTTCAACAAGGCGCATGCCACCCAGGAACTGCCGATCTTCGGACAGGAGATATTCGAGATGGCCGAGGCCCACGGCACGCTCACGGATCCGGATTACCGCAAGGCGCTCGCCACGCTCGAGCACGCCTGCGACACCGACGGCCTCGCGACGCTGTTCGCCCAGCAGGGAGCCGAGGTCCTGCTGTCAGCCAGCAACGGTCCCGCCGAGCGCATCGACGAGGTGTGGGGGGACCGCCACGACGGCGGCTTCTCCGAGATCGCCTCCGCGGCTGCGGTCGCCGGTTATCCCAGCCTCACCGTGCCTGCCGGCCTGGTGCGCCATCTGCCGGTCGGCATCACGCTGGTCGGGCGACGCAATCAGGATGGTCTGTTACTGCAGGTCGCCCGCGCCTACGAGCGTGCCAGCGGCGCGCGGGTGGCCCCGCGCCTCGAGGGTTGAGCGGCCACGCGACGCCGCTAGTGCGGCGTGGACAGCCGCACGGCGGCGACCGAAAACGGCGGCAGCGTAAGTTCGATGACCGTGGCGTCGGTCTCCTGTCGGTAGGGCTGCGGGAGGCGGTCGCAGACGGATGCGGCCAGCAGCTGCGCCACCTGCGCTGCGCTGAGGTACTCGGGCGATCCCATCTTGAGCCAGCACTGCTTAGGATTGGCGTGCCCGGCATCGATGCGCCGGATGCCGGCCGCGGCGATCTTCGGCAGGCCGGTGAGCCGCACGCGCACCGCCTGGGGTGCGATCGGGTGGCGCGGCAGCGCAAAGTTGGTCAGCAGTACCGTGACGGCCCCGCCGCCCCGCACCGCCCAGCAATCCACCGTGGCATGAGAACCCGTCACGGGCAGCAACTCGGTGCCGATTTCGTGTAGCAGCTCGAACGCACGGTAGGCAGGCTTGGGGATCCCGTGCAACGTGAGCAGGCCAAAGCCACCGTGGAACGGCACGGACGGGAAATAACTCTCCTCAAAGATATCGGAGAAGGCCCAGTAGCTGTAGCCCTGCACCAGACCCTGCGCCTCCAGCACGGTCTTCACGATGAAACAGGCGCCGTAGGCTTCATCGTGCAGCGGATCGCGGTCGTTCGCGGAGCTGGACCACTCCGTGTAGTACAGCGGTCGCTCGCCCGCCTGGCAGCGCGCCGCGCGCGCCTGATGCTGCAGTACGCTGCGGCGGCTCGCGGCGAGCTGCGTCTCGGTGTCATCGCCAGGCCGGCCGAAGCCATCGGTCGGATAGTGATGGGTAGTGACGAAGTCCGCCGGCAGATGCTGGGCGTCACAGAAGCGCAGGAACTCCCCGATCCACTCGTTGGCGGCGGTAGCCGGACCGCCCACCCGCAGCGCAGCGTCCACGGCCTTGATGGCGCTGACCGTGGCGCGGTACAGCTCGAAGTACTGCGCCTGGGTGCCGGCAAAGAACGCGCTCAGATTTGGTTCGTTCCAGACTTCGAAGTACCACTGCCGTACTTCCTGCACCCCGTAGCGCTCGACCCAGTGCCGTACCAGGCGCCCGATCAGCGCCGCCCAGGCGGCATGGTCCTCAGGCGGAGTCACGTTGGCGCGATAGCGGAAGACGCTCTGAGTGCCCGAGGACAGCATCCGTGGCATGAAACTCAGCTCGACGAACGGCTTCATGCCGATGGAGAGCAGGAAGTCCATGATCTGATCTGCATTAAAGAAGGAGTACAGCGGTTGATCGTTGTGACGAATCAACGTCCCCACCCCGTCATCGAGCAGCCCGTGAAAGCGCACGTGCCGGAAGCCGAGCTCATGGTGCGCGCGCCTCAGCTGCGCCTGCCAGTCGGCGCGCAGCGCGAGCGTCGCGTGACAGCTACCGACCGTATGCTCCCAGAAGTGCGGCAGCGGCAGCGGCAGCGGCAGCGGCAGCGACGCCGCCTCCAGCGCGCAGCTGAAGTCAATCGCAACACCGTCGGCGCTACTGCCCATCGTGGCGGATGCTAGCGCAGGGCGCTCAAGGCCATGGCGATCACCGTGAGGGCCATTACCGCGGTCGCCGACCAGCCGAGCCATGCGAGCCCGCGTGGCAGCGTGGCCGAACCCATGACTGCGGCCCGCGTCGACATGTGCATCATGGCGAACATGACCGGGACGGCGACGACGCCGTTCAGCACTGCACTCCAGTAGAGCGCGCGCATCGGATTTACCGACGTGAAGTTGAGCAGACATCCGAGCAACGTGGCGACCGCGATGACCGCGTAGAACGCCTTCGCGCCGCCGGGTCGCTGCCTCAGGCCGACGGGCCAGGACAGCAGCTCGCCCACCGCGTAGGCAGCGGAGGCCGCCAGCACCGGCAGGGTCAGCAGCCCGGTGCCGATGATACCCACGGCAAACACCACGAAGGTAAGGGGCCCGGCGAGCCGGCGCAGTGCTTCCGCGGCCTGCGCGGCCGACTCGATCGTCGTCACTCCCTGGGGATGCAGCGTCGCGGCGGCGGCGATGATGATGCAGATTGCCACGACGTTGGAGAGGCCCATACCAACTAGGGTGTCGAGGCGGATGCGCTTGAATTCGGCGTGGCCTGACTTGCGACGCCGGCCGCCGTTGGCGCGCGGGTCCCCCTCCTCGACTTCCTGCTGGGCTTGCCAGAAAAACAGGTACGGGCTGATGGTGGTGCCGAACACCGCAACGATCGCCATGACGTAGTCCGCGTGCACGGTGAGCGTGGGACGCAGCAGCCCGCGCACCACCTGCGGCCAGGAGACTTCCACGACGAACACGCAAACGACGTAGCTGAGCAGCGACAGGCACAACCACTTAAGAAGCGAGGCGTAACGGGTATAACGCACGAACACCGCAAGCAACACCGACAGCAGGCCGAAGAAGCACACGTAGGCCCATGCCGGCCCGGCGATGAGCAGTTGCAGCGCCGCGCCCATCGCCCCGACGTCCGCGCCCAGGTTGATGGTGTTGGCGACCGACAGCAGTGCGACCAGCACGTAGCCGAGCAGCGGGGGGTACTCGCGGCGCAGGTTCCCCGCGATACCCCGGCCGGTCACCGATCCCATGCGGCCGCTGATCTCCTGGATCGCGGCCATCAGAGGATATGTAAACAACAGCGTCCACAGGAGGCCGTAACCAAACTGCGCACCCACCTGGGAGTAGGTGGCGATACCGCTGGGATCATCATCGGAAGCACCCGTGATCAGGCCGGGTCCGAGGATCTTGCGCAACGGACGCGAGGCGCCGGGGTTGCATGCCGCGGTGTCGCGCGCCGCCGACGGCTTACTACGACTCAGGGCAGAACTCGACGTGCGTGCACGCGACACGAGCTTTGGCTGCGGGGTAAGCAGCGTCCGACATCAGCTGCCTGCCCCTTCCGGCTGCCGTGGCGGCGCAACGCTTTGCACACTGGGAGCAACTCATAACGAATAAGGAAGTGGTATGCATAAAGCCAACGATTATCGGGCCTCGCTGGTGTTCGCCGCCGGGCTTGCGGGAGCAGCCCTGCTCTCCTCCGGGTGCGTGGTGCGTGAACATGTGTACGAGACGGACCATCCGGGAGATCACTGGGATAGCCGTGAACAGGCGGCGTACCAACGCTATCGGGAGGACCAGCGCCTGGATGAGCGGGAGTATCAGCGTCTGAACGCCGAGGAACAGCAGCGCTACTGGGCGTGGCGGGCGAGCCATCCCGGCTGAGCGGACCGGCAGCGGGCGGGGCTGCCGGGTGGCCGCCCCGCCTTTTGCTACGTGTTGGGAAGCGGGAGGCGGCGGCGTCAGCCCGAGGCGGCGCCGCGGCATAGCCTCTAGTAGCTCATCGACTGCACGTGAATCACACCACTCGCGTCCGTGGAGAACACCTGGCGCAGTGACACGCGGCCCTGGAAGTCTTCCCCTTCGACCACCGAGTTCTTGCTTGCCACCGCCACCCCGCGGGCGTAGTCGATGGCGTCCTGCCATTGCGTGAATTCAGCCAGGAACCAGTCCAGGCCCATTTGCGTAACGCCCCAGCGATCTCCGACACGCCGCACCCGCACACATGGCATTTCCATTTTACAACTCACTCCTTCACTCCGACCGCCCGCCGGTTCCCCGGCGGGGCCGGTGCCAATCTTGACCAGCCGCTACCGGACGCACTATCGGCGCGCCGCAGGGCGCGCTGTCAGCCGCGACCTACAGCCTTAGCTAACCCATTACCACCCGGATGGTGTGCTCGTTCTGATCATCGACTAGGGGAATACGGATTGGCGGTCGCAAAATGGTCAGGTGATCCAGTTCGGCGTGGCTGATGCCGCTCGTGGCGCCGAACGGATTGGTCACCATGATCCGATACACCGTGCGTCCGTGCCAGAACTCGATATCGTAGCGCCGCCAGCTGCGCGGGATGCACGGCTCGAGCAGCAGTTCGTTACCGGCGACCCGCAGCCCCAGGATCGACTCCAGGCCCGCGCGGTAGAGCCAGCCCGCCGCCCCGGTGTACCAGGACCAGCCACCGCGGCCGGCCGGCGCCGGCGCCGCGTAGATGTCCGCCGCCACCGCGTAAGGCTCCAGTTTGTAGCGCGCGACGTCGGCGGCGGAGGCGCTGTGCTGGATCGGGCTAAAGAAATCAAAGAGCTCCTTGGCGCGGTCACCCTCGCCGAGTCGCGCAAAAGCCATCAGCGACCAGATGGCCCCGTGCGTGTACTGGCCGCCGTTCTCGCGCACCCCGCCCGGATAGGCGCGGATGTAACCCGGGTCGGGCTCCGACTTGTCGAACGGCGGGGTGAACAGCAGCAGCTGCTTATCCTCCTTGCGCAACAGGTGCTCCACCACGGCGGCCATCGCGTGCGCGGCGCGCGCCCGATTGGCGGCTCCGGACAGCACCGCCCAAGCCTGAGCTATCGCGTCGATGCGGCACTCGGCGTTGCTGGCCGATCCCAGCGGACTGCCATCGTCGAAATAGCCGCGCCGGTACCAGTCACCATCCCACCCGGAGCTCTCCAGCGCCGCCTGCAGTGACTTGTGGTGCTTGAGCCAGCGGCTGACGCGCGGGGAATCCTTGCGCGCCTGGGCGAGCTTGGTAAAGGCAACGAGCGTCGCGCACAGGAACCAGCCGAGCCAGACGCTCTCGCCACGCCCCTGCGAGCCCACCGTGTTCATGCCATCGTTCCAGTCACCGCTGCCGAACAGCGGCAGCCCGTGGGCGCCGACGGCGAGGCTGGCATCCAAGGCCTGCGCGCAATGCTCGTACAGGGAGGCGGTTCGCTCGGAAGTGCGCGGCTCAAAGTACGCGTCGCCATCGCCCGCCGGGATGGCTTCGCCTTCCAGATAGGGTACCGGCTCATCGAGCACCGCCACGTCGGCAGTCGCCGTGACGTAGTGGGCGGCGCAATAGGCAAGCCAGACCCGATCGTCGCTGATGCGCGTGCGGATGCCGCGACCGCCGTCAGGCATCCACCAGTGCTGCACGTCGCCTTCCGGAAATTGACGGCCCGCCGCACGCAGCAGGTGGCTGCGCGCGACGGACGGTGCGAGCGTGGTGAGCGCCATGCAGTCCTGCAACTGGTCGCGGAAGCCGAAGGCGCCACTGGCCTGGTAGAACGCCGAGCGTCCCCACACCCGGCAGGAGAGCACCTGGTAGGGCAGCCAGCGGTTCAGCAGCAGATCGAAGGCGCGGTCCGGAGTTTTCACCTGCACCTTGGCGAGCATCTGCTCCCAGCTGCCCTTGGCCTCCTTGTAGGCGTGCTCGAGATCCAGGTTGCGCGCGGCGTTGATTTCCGTGACCACGCTGCCGGGGTCTTCGGCCTGCCCGAGGAAGCAGACCACCTGGCGCGAGGCCCCCGCCGCGACGTCAACCGTCAGCAGCAGTGCCGCACACGGATCGAGCCCGGCGCCGGCGCGGCCCGACAGCGGGATCGCCGCCCGCAGCGCCATCGGCGCCTCAAGGCTCCCGTCCAGGCCGAGGAACTCGCGCCGGTCGAAGGTGAGCTCGGTCTGTTCGCCCCCCAGGTCGAGGAACGCGGTGCGTTGCGCGTACTGGGTGTTCCAGGGATTGCGGGCGAGCGCCGCGCCCGTGTGCAGGCAGCGTTCCGTCACGATGTAGGGGGCAGCGCCCGCGCGCGAGGGCCCCAGCGTCCACTCGGCGTAGGCGCAGACACTGAGCTGCCGCGACTTGGTACCCTCGTTGCGGATGCTCAGTCGGGAGACCTTCACGGAACGACCGCGCGGCACGAACTGCAGCAGTTCAAGCGCGAGTCCCCGGCAGCTGTACTCGAAGCGCGAATAGCCGCGACCGTGAAATGCGAAATACGTGCCGTCCGCATCCCGGATCGGTGCCGCCGTCGGCGAGAAGAGCTCCCCGGTATCGTCATCGCGGATGTAGAACGCCTCTGACGCCGGATCGCTCACCGCATCGTTGGACCAGGTGGTGAGGGAGTTCTCGCGGCTGTTGCGCGACCAGGTATAGCCACTGCCGGAGGCGGACACCTGGAAGCCGAACTCCGGCTGGCCGATGACATTGATCCACGGCATCGGCGTCGTGACCCCCGGCTTGAGTACGACCGCGTACTCGGTGCCGTCGGCGGCAAAGCCGCCGGTGCCATTGAACAGCTCCAGGCCTGGGTCCGGGATGCTCGTGGTGCGCGCCGGGCGCGTGTAGCGACGGCCCGCGGGCGGCGCGGTTTCCGCGGAGGCGTCCTCGAGGCGGTCCAGCTGCTCGGCGAGCGTGCCGCGGCGGCTGACCAGCGCGACGCGCGCCGCGGCCTGCAGCGCCAGGCGCGACTCCGGGGACATGACCTCGGAACGCAGGGCGTACACGCTGCCCAGGCCCGGCTGCACCCCCTGCTGCAGACGCTGCTGGCTTGCGCGCGCCGCGGACTCGATGGCCGCCTGCAGGTCCTGGACGTAGGAGGTCGAGGACTCGTTCACGATGACCAGATCGACCGGAAGGTTCTTCAGGGTCAGGTACTCATGGGCACGCAGCAGCTGGCGCCCGAGTCCGAGATGCGCCGCGTCGTCGATCTCAACGAGGATGATGGGCCGGTCCCCAGACACCCCGTGCGCCCACAGCGCGAACGGTCCGGCGCGATTTCTGCGCAGCGTGTCCGCGCCGGCCCGCAGGGCCGGGTTGACGTAGAAGACGTGGGACGCGAGGCGCTGGAACAGGCTGGCCTCATCCGGGTCAAGCCCGAGGTGATGCAGCTGCACCCGCGCCCGTGTCCAGGCAAGGGTCGAGGCGCGATCAAAGGATGCCGGCTCGCGGCACTTATCGGCGACCCGCAGGACTTCCGCGTGCGCATCCCCGACGACCGTCCAGAAGGTGATGCGCGCGGTCTCACCGGGCGCGATGCGCACGCGCCGCCGCAGACTGAAGATCGGATCGAGCACGATGCCCGTGGCACCGGTGAGCGGCGCGCGCTCGAGCAGCGCCTTGGGGTGAGCGACGCTCAGGTCGCGGCCGATAAAGTTGGCGCGGTCGGTCTCAAACTCCCACTCCCCCACCGCCTTGCCTTCGAGCACTCCCAGGTGCGCGGCCCAGGCCGGGGCATCCCCGTGCGCGCGCGGCCGGCGGCCCGCGACCAGCGCTTCGAGTTGCGGCTCGAATTGCGTCTGCACAAACAGGTTCGAAAACGCGCGGTGGGCACGATCGGCCGCCGCGGAAGTCAATACGACCTCCGCGTAGGAAGTGACTTCGATCTCGCGGCTGCGGTCTCCCTGGTTGGAGATGGACACGCGGCGCGCCTCCGCGTCGTGCTCCGCCGAGACCAGCACCTGCAGGCGTGTCTGCCAGGGTCCGTCCTGGCGCACGATCTCGACGCGGTCCTCGGTGAAGGTGACGCGGTACGAATCCGGTCTCGCGGCGGTCGGCTGAAAGCCGGCGGACCAAAGCTGGCCGGTTTCACAGTCGCGCAGATACGTGACATGGCCGCCGCTGTCGCAGGTGCAGTCCTCCAGCCAGCGCGTCACGGCGAGATTCCCGCAGCGACTGAAGCCTGCGCCGGTGGCATTCATCATCACCGCGTAGCGTCCGTTGCTCAGAAGCTGGGTATGCGGCGTGCGCGGCCGCCAGGTGTGCAGACGCCGGCGCCCGGCGAGCACCGGCAGGCGCGCCTCGCGGGCCTCCGAGCCCACGCCTTCCTGCGGAGACTCGACCGAGCGCGGCGGCTTCTCCTGCAGCAACAGTTCGGTCGCACGTGCGGCGGCCTCGGCGTGGAAATAGCCCTGCACCGCCCCGTCCAGCAGCGCGTTGCCGATCGCGACGATGGTCATGCCCTGGTGGTGCGCCATGTAGGCGCGCACCACGGCCACCTTCTCCCCCTCCGCAAGGCGATCCGGAGTGAAGTCGAGGGCCTCATAGAATCCAAACTGCCCAAGGCCGCCCCAGCGCGTCAGCTCACGGAAATTCGCCGCCGCCGCCGCCGGTTCGACCATGGCGGCGAGCCCGGTGGCGTAAGGGGACACTACCGTGTCATTGGCAAGACCGCGCTTGAGTCCCAGAGCCGGTACCCCGAAGGGGGAGTACTGATAGGTCTGGTCGACGTCGCGCACGTTGTAGGCGGATTCGGAGATCCCCCACGGCACCTGACGCAGCGCGCCGTACTCGCGCTGGGCACGCACGGCCACCTTCTGGGCCCGCTCGAGCAGGCTCCCCGGCGGCGCGCGCATCACGAGCGCCGGCATCAGGTATTCGAACATCGAACCCGACCACGACAGCAACGCCGTGACGTGACCCATCGCCACGGAACGACGGTCGAGCCGGAACCAATGGCGTGCCGGCACATCGCGCTTGGCGATGGCCACGAAGCTCGCCAAACGCGCCTCCGAGGCCAGAAGATCGTAGTCGCCGGCGTCCAGGCGGCTCTCGGCGACGTTGAAGCCGATGGACAGCAGCATGCGGTGCGGCTTGAGCAGGAAGCCAAAGTCCATCCCATAGGCCATCTCGCGCGCCAGGGCCGCCAGCTGTGCCAGGCGCGCCAGCAGCTCGCGAGCCGCTAGCACCTGCGGGGCCTCGGAGTCTTCGGCCGCCAGCGAGCGCAACGTCGCCGACTGCAGCGCCTCGTCGTTCTCGGCCTCGGTCTCGGCGGGCGACAGCAGCTCCACGTCGCGCAAATGACTCAAGGCGCAGCCCGCGGCAACCGCCACCCAGTCCGCTTCGGTGCTCGCCGTCGCCGGCGGTCGCGCCAGCACATCGTGCGCCGCCACGGCCAGCGCCCGCAGGCGCACGCGCACATCGTGCGGGGAGCCGGGCGACTCGGTCAGCACCTTCAGACGTGCATGCGCCTGCGAATGCGAGGGCGCCAGTGCCAGGGCGTCCGCGACGCCGGAGAGTTGCTGCCCGCGCCACAACGGGCGCACCGCGATTGCTTCGATGGCGTTGGCGAGGGCGAGGAAGTGCCCCGCGAGGTTACCGCTGTCGACGGTCGAGACGTAGTGCGGCAACAGCGGCTGGCTGGTACGCGTGTCGTACCAGTTAAAGAAGTGTCCACGGTGGCGCTCCAGCCGCCCGAGGGCGCTCATGGTGGCCTCGAGTCGCGCGATCCAGTCCTTGAGCCCCAGCCAGCCAAAATCGAGGGCCACCGCGGCCGACAGCAGGTACATGCCGATGTTGGTCGGCGAGGTGCGCTGCGCCACGACCGGGACCGGTGTCTCCTGGAAGTTGTCCGGGGGCAGGAAATGGTCTTCGGCGGTGACGAACTGCTCGAAGTAACGCCAGGTGCGGCGCGCGATCAGGCGCAGCTGGGACGCATCGGCCTGCGAGAGCGCAAGATCGCTGCGATCATCCAGCGGGGTGCTGACGTAGCGGGCGAGGAAGGGGGCCGTGAACC
This sequence comes from uncultured Pseudomonadota bacterium, assembly GCA_963781815.1. Taxonomy (GTDB): domain Bacteria; phylum Pseudomonadota; class Gammaproteobacteria; order Steroidobacterales; family Steroidobacteraceae; genus 13-2-20CM-66-19. Next base: position 10,922 of record CAWAHK010000001.1, read on the forward strand.
AAAGCAGCAGCCACGGCAGCGCGACCCACAGGTTTGCCGGCGCGCGCAGCAGCAGCAGCACGGTGACCGCAGTCGCAATCGCCACGCCGCCGCGCATGCGCCTCAGGTAGCTCGTCAGGTCCAGGCTGCTCATGCGCCGCGACTGTGCTGCGGTGGTCCAGTCAAGCAACTGCTTCCGGGTGAAGAACAGGCGCACGCAGGTGCGCACAATCGCGTCCCCCATCAACCAGGCACGATCGGCGAGGAACACCGCGGCCAGCGCCCAGCGCAGGCACGCGATCCACGTGTCGTGGCGCAGCGCCTGGCGCTCGCTCTCGCGGCGCAGGTGTCGGGGGCGGTCCTTTACGGTCATCACAATGGGCAGCAACGGGCCGACACCAAGCCCTGCCACCACCAGTGCCGTCCAGAGGGCTCCGTACGGGGAGGGCAACAGCCAACCCGCCACCAGTGCGGCCAAGGTGGACAGTGGCACGAGGGTACGGCGCAGGTTGTCGATGAGCTTCCAGCGGCCGAGCGCCGAGACGCGCAGCGCCGCGCGCTCCGGGGCAGCTACGCCCAGCGCCGGACGCAGCCACGGCAGCAGCTGCCAATCCCCGCGTGCCCAGCGGTGTTCGCGCGCGGCAACGACGTCATAGCGGTCGGGGGAAGGTTCTACGACCTCGACGTCTGAGGCCACGGCGGCACGCGCAAACAGTCCCTCAAGCAGGTCATGGCTGAGGACAGTGTTGTCGCTGATGCGGCCCGCCAGCGACTTCTCGAACGCGTCGACGTGGTACAGGCCCTTGCCGGTGAAGGAGCCCTCGCCAAACAGATCCTGGTAAAGGTCCGAGATCGCGAACGCGTACGGATCCAGTCCCGGTGAGCCGGAGTACACCGCCTGCACCAGGGAGCTGCCCTCGCCGTCGGGCAGCGAGGGCGTGACGCGCGGCTGGATGATGCCGTAGCCGCTCACCACCCGTCGCGTGCGTGAATCGAACTGCGGCTGGTTGAGCGGATGGGACATCTTGGCAATGAGCTTCTCCGCCGCCCCGTGCGGCAGCTGCGTGTCACCGTCCAAGACCAGCACGTACTGAACTTCCCCCGGCAGCGCGGCATACTGCTCGGCCGTGAGCTCGAACGTGGTGTCCCGCGCGCCGCGCAGCAGGCGGTTGAGTTCGGCGAGCTTGCCGCGCTTGCGCTCCCATCCCATCCAGCACTGCTGGGCGGGATTGAAGCGACGCGCCCGCTGCAACCACAGGAAGCGGTCGCCCGCGACGCCCCGAGCGTAACGCGCGTTGAGGTCGGCAATGGCGCGGCGGCCGGCCGCGGCGAGCTCCGCGTCGGCATCGGTGTGCGCCGCATCCGCATCCACCCCGTCCGCGAGCAGCGCGAAGTAGAGCTCGCCGCGCGCGCTGGCGAGGTACTGACTCTCCAGATTGGCAACCGCCTCTTCGAGCTCTGCGTGCGAACTGAGCAGAATCGGGATCGCGACCAGCGTGCGGTATTCCTTGGGGATCACGCCGGCGAGGTCCAGCGCCGGCAACGCTGCCGGCTTTATCAGCCGCGTGATCGCACTGTTGAGAATCCCGATCACGACGTCGCTCGCCGGCAGCAGCAACAGTGCCAGCAGCAGCGCCACGTGCCCCGATGACAGCGGCCGCAGGCCGTACGCGACGACGCTGAGCACCGCCGCGGTCACCAGCGAGACCAGCAGCAGGTAGGCGCTAACCCCGCCGCGATGCATGAGACGCTGCACGGCCAGCGACCAGGGCGCCCGGTACCCCACCTGGGACTCAAGACTTTCCCGACCGGGGCCGATCAGGAAGTAGCCTGGCTCGCGCCCGGCGGGCGCGGTGCCGCGGCCGAGCTGCGCGGCGGCAATCGCCCGTTCCGCGACCTCGGTCTCGCGCACGTGCGAATCGCGCGCGATCTCCTCGATGGCGCTGCGATAGCGGTTGCGCGTGGCGAAGTCGAGAGCGGCGAACTCGCTCTGCGCCCCCAGTACCGCATCCACCGCACTGAGCTGTTCGACGATGTCGGCCCAGTCCAGCGCCGAGAGCTGCACCAGACTCGTGACGATGTTGCGCACCGTGACGTTCGCGGCGCTCTGGCGCTGCAGCTCATCGCGCACGACGCTGTCAGCGGTGGCACCCTCGGCCTGCAGCAGCTCCTCGACGCGCTGCAGCGCCGGGGTCACATCCGGATCACAGTCGCGCAGCCGCTGCACCAGCTGCACGGCGAGGGTACGCGGCAAGGGCTGGCGCTCGTAGACGCCCAGGACCCGGGCAACCGGCTCCGCCGGCCGCGTGGGGGAGCCGAGCAGGCGGTCCGCCAGGGCGTCGGCGGCCTCCCGCTGGGCGCGGCCGCGCACGATGCGGTCGGCACAGCGGCGCAGGTTCTCGATGAGTACCAGGCGCAGCATGCTCGCCAGCGCCCACAGTTCACCGATGGTGAGGGTTTCGACGCGCTGGTAGGCGGCGACGAAGCGCTCCAGCAGCTGCGGGTCGAAGTGACTGTCAGTGTGGGCGACGTAGCTCCAGGCGATGCCGGTAATTCGCGGGAAGCCGGCGAGGTAGCCGGTAGCCAGCTTCGGCAGCTGGCGGTAGTAGCCGGCCGGCAGGTCATCGCGGATCAGCTGCAACTGCCGCTCGACGACGTAGTAGTTGTCGACGAACCACTCGGCGGCCGGCGTGACGCTGCGCTGGCTCGAGGTGGTGTGCGCGATGCTTTCGTAGTGGCGCCGCAGCACCCGGGCGTTCTGCCGGGTGCGCGTCAGCAGGGCGCGGCCGTGACGCGACGACGCCAGCAGTGGCTGCGACTGCGCCAGCGTCTCGGCGTACTGCTCGAGACGTTCGACGCTCATCAGCTCCGCGCGGATCGGCCCCGGGTCGGAGGCCACGCTGGAAAAGCTGAGATCAAACCAGCGGCGCGCCGACGTCTCCTGCAGCGCGATCTGTTCCATGCCGCCGCTCCGTTTCAGCTAGTTGTAAGGTCGGTTGCGGGCACGCGCAGGTGAATCGGGCCGCGTTCCCGCTGCACTTCGGTACCGTTGCTGACGTAGCGTCAGGCGCCGCGATCCGTACATTCGCTGCCAAGTCTAGGATGACACATCCGCGCCCCTTGTAGGATGACACCTCCACACCGTGCCGGAGTTTAACCACGCCAGCACTGCCTGCGCCCCGCCGGGTAAAGCGGCGCCGCGCTCACGCGCGTGCCAGCGCGCGCCTACGGCGCCGACGCCAGCGGGTGCGTATGCTTGTCAATGATCTCCGCTTGTAGGGAGTGCAGGCGCATGCGTTCGCGGCGCAACACCCGGATCCGCCACCAGCGAACGGTGGCCACCTTTAACGCCGAGGATGAGGCGCTCCTGACTGCGCTGCAGCGTGCGGCCTATGAGTATCTGGTGCGCTATAGGAACCCGGGCAACGGTCTGGTCGCAGATACTTCGCGCCCCGGGTCCCCGTGCAGCATCGCGGTGGTGGGCTTTGCCCTCTCCTGCTGCGTCATCGCGTGCGAGCGTGGCTGGCTCGCGCGCACGCAGGCGGCGCAGCAGACGCTGATTTCGCTGCGCTTTCTGCTCGCGAGCCGCCAGTCCGACGATCCCCAGGCAAGCGGCTACCGCGGCTTTTACTATCATTTCCTGGACATGCAGTCCGGCGCGCGCGTGTGGAACTGCGAACTCTCGCTGATTGATACGACGCTCCTGCTGGCAGGGGTGCTCACGGTGGGTCGCTATTTCGACCGCCCGCACGAGGCAGAGATCCGCGATGCAGCGGAGGCACTCTACCAGCGGGTCGACTGGTGCTGGGCCCAGGACAACGCCCCGACCTTGTCCCAGGGGTGGATGCCCGAAACCGGCTTTCTGCACTATGGCTGGGAGGGTTACAACGAGGCCTTGATTCTCTACGTGCTCGGGCTGGGCTCGCCGACGCACGCCCTGCCGGCGAGCAGCTTCACGAGCTGGACCCTCACCTATCAGTGGGAACGGCTGCTGGGCTTCGATGTGCTCTATTCCGGCCCGCTCTTCACCCATCTGTTTCCGCACGCGTGGCTCGATCTGCGTGGCATCCGCGATGCATTCATGCGCGAGAAGCGCAGCGACTACTACCACAACAGCTGCCGCAGCATCGCGCTGCAGCGCGAGTACTGCGAGCGCAATCCCCGCCAGGAGCCCGGCTACGGCCGCGATCTGTGGGGGATCAGCGCCGGCGACGGACCCAACGTCTACGGCGTGCGGGCGTTCGGTACCGACCATCGTCACTTTGGCTACATGGCGCGCGGTGTCCCCTTCGGACCCGACGATGGCACCCTGTGTCCGTGGGCGATGCTGGCCACCCTCCCGTTCGCGCCTGAGGCCGCCCTCGCAGGCACACGGCAATTGCTGGCCCGCTTCCCGCAGGTGTGCCCGGAACAGCGCTTCGTCAGCGGCTTCAATCCCGGGATCGAGACCGAGCGCGGTGGGTGGCTGTCCGAAGGCTGGTACGGCCTTGACCAGGGGCTCGTGGTCATGGCGATTGAGAACGCCAGGAGCGGGCTCATCTGGTCGCTGCTGCGCGAGTCCCCGCACGTGCGCCGCGGCCTCACACGTGCCGGCTTTACCGGCGGCTGGCTCACGTGACCCCGCGCCCGACGTCGGCAGCGTTGGCTCGCCGGCGCGCCCCGGCGGCGCGCACCCGGATGCACGACCTCCTGGTGATCGGCGGCGGTCCGGCGGGCCTGCGCGCGGCGGAACTTGCCGCGCGGCTGGGTGCCTCGGTGGCCCTGTTCGAGCCGCGACGACTGGGCGGCACCTCGCTCAACACCGGCTCGGTCCCGTCCAAGGCGCTGATACGCTCCGCGACGCTGTTCGCCGCCCTGCGCGAGGTAACGCGCTTGCAGCATCCCGACGGCCGTGACGTACCGCCCGCTGACCTGCAAAGAATCGCCTCGCGGCTGCGACAAATCGAGGCGCGCCTCCTCGGCTATCATTCGCCGGAGCGCCTGCAACGCCTCGGCATCGACGTGTACCCGGAGGCGGCGCGCTTTGTCGATGCCCGCACGGTCGCCGCCGGCTCGGCCCGTTTCCAATTCCGCAAGGCAGTCGTGGCCACCGGGGCGCGCCCCACCCCGCCAGGAATCCCCGGTCTTGCCGAGGGCGCGTACGTCACGAGTGAATCCATCTTTGCGCTTGAGCAGCTGCCGGCCCGGCTCGCGGTGGTCGGTGGCGGCCCGCTCGGGTGCGAGCTCGCGCAGGCGTTCTGTCGTCTGGGCTCCGAGGTCACGATCATCCAGGATGAAGCGAAGTTTCTGCCCAGGGAGGAGCGGGATGCGGCACAGATCCTGGCACAGTCGATGGCTCGCGATGGCGTGACGATCTATCTGAACACCCGGGTGACGGGTGCGCGCGTTGAGGGACCCATCACCACGCTGGAAACGGAGAATTACCGCACCCGCCGCCCGGTCGCCGCCGAGCGTGTCCTGGTCAGTGTTGGGCGCGAGGCCAACACGCACGGGCTGGACCTGGCGGCCGCGGGCATCGCCTGCGCGGCTGACGGTGCGATCGTGGTGGATGCCTACCTGCGGACCAGCAACCCGCGCGTGTACGCCGCCGGGGACGTCTGCATGTCCCACATGTACACGCACGTGGCGCAAAACACCGGTCAGATCGCTGCCCTGAACGCGCTGAGAAACGCCCGCCAGCGTCACACGGATCTGACGATCCCGTGGTGCACGTTCTGCGTACCAGAGGTCGCGCACGTCGGGCTGCAGGTCTGGGAAGCGCGGGAGCTATCGATCCCCATCAAGACCTACACCATCATGATGCAGGACGTCGATCGCGCGATCACAGACCGGCAGGAAAACGGTTTCGTGAAACTGCACGTCGCCGAGGGCAAGGACCGCATTCTCGGTGCCACGATCGTCGCCTCGCGCGCCAGCGAGATGATCAACGAGATCTGCGTGGCGATGCACACCGGGATCGGCCTGCGCGCGCTGGCGCGCGTGGTGCACACCTATCCGTCGCAGTCCGCCGCCATCCGGCTGGCCGCGCTGAGTTTTGAAGAGGTGCCGGACGCCACGCCCGCGCCGCTTGCAGTGCCGCACGCCTCGCGGCGCCGGGGTTCCCGGCGCACGCGCAAGCGTCCTTAGGGCAAACTCAGCGCCGCGGGGAGCGTGCGCGCAGCATCGTCGGGATGTGGACGCGCGACGGCAGCGGCTCTTCCGGCGGCGGTGGCGCCTCGTCGTCGGCGGAGCGCAGGAACCGCACCAGCACACTGCCTTCCCCATGGGCGTGCGTGGCAGCAACCCGGGCGGCCAGCAGCAGCGGCAAGGCAAAAACCACGCCTGCGATTCCCCACAGCCAGCCGCCAAGCCACAGAGCCAGGAACACGACCACGGGACTGAGCCGCAGGCGCCGGCCAAAGAAGATCGGTTCGACGATCTGCCCTTCGATAGTCGCCAGGGCGAGGTAGGTGCCCGCCACCAGCAGCACCTGCGCGGTCGAATCGAAAGTCACCAGCGCGACCACGCTGATGACCAGGAGTGTCACCGCCGAGCCAAGGTAGGGAATGAAATTGAGCACCGCCGCCATGACGCCCCAGAGAATCGGATTGGGCATGTGCAGCAGCCACATCGCCGCTGCGGTCGCCAGTCCCAGGCTGATATTGATCAGGGCGAGGGTGCCGTAGTAGCGCCCCACCTCCTGACGGATCGCCTCGATGGCGCTTTGCACCTTGGCGGCGTGCCAGTTTCCAACCAACGTGGCCATCATGCGCGCCAGTACCGGGGGTCCTGCGGCGAGCAGGAACAGCGTGAGCACCGCTACCGTCACAATGCCGCCGACAATCCAGCCGGTCTCGGTCAGCACGGTCATTGCATTGACCGGGGTGCCCGGGGTGGGGGTCGCGGGCGCGTGCGCGTCAGGCACACCCCCGGCCAGGGCCGAAGCCCGGGTCGCGAGGTCATTCAATCGCTGGACCACCGCGCGTGCCGGGCGAATCTTGTGCTCGATGACTTTCAGCACGCGCGGCGCGTTCTGCACCCACTGCTGAGCCGGCTCCCAGATCCCGTCAACGGCGCTACCCAGTCCGAAGCCGAGCAGCAACAGCAGTACCAAGGCGCTGAGTCCCCGAGGAATCCGGTAGCGGTGCAGAAATTCCACCACGCCTGAAAGCACCAGGGTCAGGAGAGCGGCCAAGAACAAGGGCACCAATACTTCGCGGGTGGTGCGCAATGCGACCACCAGCGCGCACGCGGCAAGAATCCACAGCGGGCGCACCATGGCGCCCGCAACTCGCTCATCAGAGGCCAGCCACGCAGGCAGGCGCTTCGGCGTCAGCTCTGCGATCGCAGGATCTTCCTTCTGTGTCGACATCAAGGCGCCTTTATTCGTATTTCAACCCACCCACCCTCAATGTGCAGACGGGGAGCCGCGGCGCTCCCCGTCTGTCTCTTTACACGAGCACGGCACGCACTACTTGGATTCCCGCATCACCACAATGGTGCTCTTCACCTCCAGCACGCCGTCGGCGCAGCGCGCCGTCTCCACCGCGTGGTCGGCTGTTTCCTGTGTCGGGGTCGAGCCACTCAGCCACACGATCCCGTCCTGGTCGGCATCGACCTTGATATTCGCGATGTTGCCCACATGCTCGGCCGCCAATTTGGTCTTCACGGCCGCAGTGACCGGCGAATCCTTGGTGTCGGCGGCGGAACGAGCACTGTCTGCCTCCGAGCCACCCGCCACCGCCAGCACGGGAGCCGCCAAGGAGGCAGCCAGCCAACAAACCACCTTCCGTGTCGCCTTCATGGGATCTCCTCTCCGTGCCACCGCGCCCGCGTACGGCGCTACGCGTGGTCCTGTTCGTCGTCCTTCTTCCATTCTTCCTTGGCGTCGCCATAGGTAGCGCGCGCCTTTCCGGCCGCCTCTTCCACGCGCCCCTTCTGCTTCAGCGCGTTGTCATGCAGGACCTTGCCAGTTACTTTCTTGGTCTTGCCGGCGAGTTCCTCTGTGCGTCCCTTCACCTGGTCCTTGTTCATGACGTCTCCTCACGATTGGGCGAAAAGTAACGAGACCCCATCATCCGTGAACGGAAGCGCAGCCACCGTCCACCCAACACCGTTTCGACCGTAGGCTGTCACCTACCATCAAGGGCCGCGCTTCACCGTCCGTATTGCCTGCGATCGCGCTCGTACCGCGGGCAGTCGCAAGGTCCCGGGAGCTGGAGGTTCGCGCCACCCTTCGCGCCCGATGAGCACCTCGTCGAGTGAGCGTAGGACTTTGTAAGACTGGACCTACAGTCGGTCAGCCGTATGGCGTACGCTCTCGCTTGGCGGGACGGGGTACTGTCACGCCTGCCGTAGGGCTTCTCCGAGCAACGTACTAGCGCGAATCTGGAGGCAGAATGCCAAGCATTCTCATTGCCGATGATCATGCGATGATCAGGACCGGCCTCAGACACTATCTGGAGCAGGATAGGTCCATCGACAAAATTGGGGAGACGGGAACGGGAGCGCAGACCTTGCAGGAACTGCGCGAGGGTAACTGGGACCTCGTCATCCTCGATATCAATATGCCCGACCGCAGCGGCATCGACATCCTGCGTCATATTCGCTCGGGGTACCCCAACACGCGGGTACTGGTCATGAGCGGTTTCGCCGAAAAGCAGTATGCGATCAACGTGTTGCGTGCCGGCGCGTCCGGGTACCTTGCTAAGGACCAGGCCCCCGAGGAATTCATGCGGGCGGTGCACACGGTGCTGGCCGGTCGCCGCTTTGTCAGCGCCACATTAAGTGAGATGTTGGTGACGGCGCTGGACGAACCCACCGACCAGCCACTGCACGCGGCTCTCTCACAACGCGAGTTCCAGATCCTGTGCAAGCTCGCCGTCGGCCGGTCGGTCTCGGAGATCGCCCAGGAACTGTTCATCAGCGTGAAGACGGTCAGTACGTATCGCGCGCGGGTTCTGGAAAAGATGAACCTGGATACCAATGCGGATCTGACAACCTACGCGCTGCGTAATGGGCTGGTGCAGTGAGGACCCCCGCGGGTCGGTGACGGCTGACGTCCGTGCAGGGACCCCACCGGCAGTTCTTTTTGCGGCGCATCATTACGCTTATCAGCAAAGCTGGGTCTGGGGGACGCGGAGGCGTCCATTTATGTTGACGCATTTTGTCCGAGTGGGCTTGAGGAATTATGTCGAGTAACGCCTCCTTGCGGGTGCTGCTCGTGGAGGATTCCTCACTCCTGGCCGCGCGGCTCTCGGAGTTGATCCGACGGCTGCCCGACGTCGACCTCATCGACACCGTCCAGACCGAGTCGGACGCGGTGGCGCGTATCGGAAATGCCGTCCCCGATGTACTTATTCTGGATCTGCACCTGCGCACCGGCTCCGGATTCGGCGTGCTGCGGTCCCTGGCAGTCGAGAAGGCTCTGCAGCGGCCAAAGATCATCATCCTCACCAACTTTGGCTTGCCGGAGTACCGGCGGGAAGCGGAGTCCTTTGGCGTCGAGGCCTTCCTGGACAAGTCGCGCGACTATTTCCGCCTGCCGGGCCTGCTGCGGGATTTTGCCAAGGAACTCGGCACCGCGGCACCGCTCTAGCGGGCGACGGCCGTCGCCTCGCTCGGCGTTGCCGTGACAATCCCGGCACGTGGCAGGCGCACCTCAATTTCGGTGCCACCCTCGGCGCGTCGGATGATGCGCCATTCGCCACCGAGGGCGGTCGCGCGATGGCGCATCGATGCCAAGCCATGGGAGCGCAGCGCACGCCGCCGGTCACCCGGCAAGCCGATGCCGTCATCACGCACGCACACCACAAGCCATTCGCCCTGCGCTTCTATGAACACCTCAACGTTGCGCGCCTTGGCGTGCTTGAGGATGTTGGTCAGAGCCTCCTGCACGATGCGGAATATCGCGATTGAGGCCTCCGGGGTGAGGTGCAATTCCTCGCTCGGATAGCGCTCGATGCAGTTTATGCCGGCACGTCCGCACGAATCCGCAAGCTGCCAGCGCAGGGCCGGATACAGACCGAGATTGTCGAGCAGTGACGGGCGCAGGTTCTCCACCACCCGGCGCTTGAGTTCGACGCCGGCCTCCAGGGCATCGTGGACGCGCTGGAAATGTTGCTGCACGTCCACATCGGACGTCGCAACCTTGTCCTCAAGCCAGGAGACATCCATGCGCGCCGCCACCAAAAGTCCGCCGAGCTCGTCGTGCAGCTCGCGCGACAACGCGGCCCGCTCCTTCTCGGCCACGGATTGCAGCTGCGTCGAGAGTTCGGAAAGGTCCTCGGTACGACGCTGTACCACGCGCTCAAGCTGCGCCTCGCGCTCGGCAGACTCTTCCGCTTCACGCTCCTTGGAATGTATGTAGCGCAGCACCAAGCGGCGCAGCAACACGACCAGAAACAGGCTGGCCAGGAGTGCCGCGACCCGGATGGCAAAATTGAGCCAGCGATCACTGCGCCATGAACGGCTCGCCTCCAGCATGTTGCCGGTCTCGGCAGCCTGCACACGCCCCATGCGGTCGGTGATGGCGACCATCGTCTTTTGACCAATGTCGGTGCTGATCAGCGCGACCGCCGCGCCGCGACCATGGTCCCGATACAGGTCCAGGGTTTCCCGCAGCTCCACGAACTTGGCGCGGCTCAGGCGAACGACGTCAGCGACGTCCGCGCGGACCTGCGGATCGGCTGCCGCAAAAGCGTCCGTTAGCTCACCGATGTCCCGCTCAAGTCGCTCGGTGCCCTCGCGATACGGGCCCAGATAGGCCGGGTCGCCGGTCAATATGTAGCCGCGCTGGCCGCTTTCGGACTGACTGAGAATCTGTAACAGGCCGCTCAGGGCGCGTTCGCGCTCCGCGGCCAGTTCCACCCGACGGCTCGCCGTCGCCAATTGCCGCTGCCCGGATTCGGCCGCGAGGAACAGGGCCACCACGGCGGCCAGCAGCAGCCCGACGACGACAAGCTGGCGAGCCGCTGAACTCACGCCGACCGACATGAGCGGCAAAGTGACGCCCTACACAGCAAAACAGCCTCCACAGTCCGGCGACCCGCTATCGGACTGCTCCATGATAGCGTGATCGGTGACGCGGAAGCGGTAACGAGGCTAGTTCAATCGCCTCTGTCAGAATCGGGCAGCGGAGCGCCCCCCTCGGCTTCCCAACGTTCCATGGACTCGCGGCCGTACCGGCGTGCACGCCCCACGCGGGCGCGATGCATGCCGTACCAGGAACCCACCACAACCAGCAGGGCAAACAGTGTGAGTGTGCGCACTTGCATGCCTTCAGCGTCGGCGCGCCCAGCCGCCGGACGGCGCGGGGCTGGGGCCGCATGGGTGGACGAATAGAAAAAGCAGACGCGCCGCGGGCGTGACCGGGGGGTCGGTGTCAGCCATGGGGGTTGACGCGTCTGCTGGCGAACACAGCGCCAAAAAACGATTGTGACCGGGGTGAGCGCTCATCTGGCCGAGCTGCCCGTATCCAGCATGCTTTGGAGATCCTCGGCATGCTCCTCCTCCTTGGCGAGGATGCCCTCCAGCATGCGCTTGGTAGTCGGATCACGCGGACCGAGGTAGGCGATCATTTCCTTGTAGGAATCGATGGCCACCCGTTCAGCCACAAGATTCTCACGAATCATGTCGCTCAGAGAGTTACCCGCAACGTATTCCGCGTGGCTGCGGTCTGAGAGTCCCTTCGGGTCGAAGTTCGGCTCGCCGTCCAGTTGCACGATGCGGGCGGCGATCTCGTCGGCGTGCCCCTGCTCTTCCTGCGCATGCGTGAGAAATTCCTCTTTCACTGCCTCCGCGTGCACCCCGTTCGCCATGAAATAGTGCCGTCGGTAGCGCAGCGTGCACACGATCTCGGTCGCGAGCGCCTCGTTCAGCAGGCGCAGCACCGTCTCGCGGTCGGCCGCGTAAGTCTCGGTCACCGCACCCTGCTCGATGTGCTGCCGCGCCCGCTGCCGCAGCAGCGCAATGCTGCTCAGCTGACCCGACTTGTGTTCCCCGTCGTTCATGAGCGTGCCTTTCAATGGCGTGTCCTGCGTAAACTCGGTCGGGCGACGGCACGCTCCCTCGCGGCGCGCCGCAGATGCAGGAAGCTTCCCAGCAGCTGCAGCAGCGATGGCCGAAAGAGCACTGCGGTCACCGCCGTGGAGGCCAGCGAGCGGGCGTTGAAGTGCCCCGCGATCCAGCGAAACGTGGCACTGCGGGGGAAGCCGTCATGCGGGTGTGGCCGGTCCTGGAGGAAGGCCGCCTGCAGCTCCTCGCGATCACGTTGCAGCGTCAGTCGTGCCGCCTGCGCGCGAGCGTCCGGCGTCATGGTGAGGACTCGCTGCCGGCGTGGCCCAAAAGCCGCTCGAGCAGCCGGCGGTCCTTCTCCCACTCCCGGCTCGTCTGCGACAGCAGCCCCGGCGCGCCCGCGTCCAGCACGCGGAAGCGCCAGAAGGCAGCGAGCGCGATCACCACAAACAACACCAGCAGTCCGCCAATCGCCCAGGTTCTTTGCGGGGTATCCCAGGTAGCTGCGATGATCCACAGGCAAGCAAGACTCACCGCCAGGAGAATTGCGACGCCCATGATGGACGCCGCAATCACCCGCCGGCGGATTACACGTGAGCTCGCGTCCAGGTCGCTGGCCACCAGCTCCGTGTAGGCACCCACGTGGCGTACCGCGACGGCGGCGGCAGCAGACAGGCGGTCAATCACGGGCCACTCAGCAGCAGATCACTGGCGACGCGTGGAGATGAGAAAGCCCACCGCCACCCCGGCGAGCGCCGCGATGCCGATCGCTTCCCAAGGCTGACCGTGTACGTACCGATCACTCGCATCGAACGCTTCCTTGGCCTGGCGCTGTACTTGGTCGGCGGCCGAAGCAATCGATTTCTTCGCATCGACGACCGCCGAGGCCACCTTGGAGCGCAGCCGCTTGACTTCCGGGTCCGCGGCGTCACCAACGCGATCAATCAGATCCTCCACGTCGGCGATGAGATTCTGCACCTCTTCGCTTGCGGCCGCTCCGGCCTGCTGTACTTTCTCGCGCGCTGCCGAGGCAGTCTTGCGCGGTTCGAATCGGTCGAAGTCTTTTGCTGTCGTTTCCACGGCTGTCCTCACTTTAGAGAGATTTGCACCGACCACACTGGGACGCCCCGCTCGAGGAGTACCCGCCGAGACACTGTCTAAGTATCCGCAGGAAGCGTGGCCCGGTAGGCAGGGCGTCCTGCGGAACCCTTGTAGGAATCCGACTACACCCGCAACGAGGAACCATCGCGCCTCATCCCAGATTGGACGCCACGAATTCCCAGTTGATGAGCTTGTCGAGCACCGCGTTCACGTAATCGGGGCGGCGGTTCTGGTAGTCGAGATAGTAGGCGTGTTCCCAGACGTCAATGGTGAGCAGCGGGCGCAGGTGCTTTGGCATGGGGTCATCTGCGTTTGCGGTCTTGACGGTCCGCAGCTTCGCGTCATCCAGAACGAGCCAGGCCCAACCTGAGCCAAATTGCTCGATGGCAGCTTTCGCCAGCTCCTTCTTCAGGGAAGTCACGTCACCGAAAGACTCCTTGATCTTCGTGGCGAGCGTGGCGGGAATCGCGTCTGTCGCCGGGGGCGCCAGGCAATGCCAGTAAAACGTGTGGTTCCACGCCTGCGCGGCGTTGTTGAAGATTTCCGCGTGCTCCTTCTGGCCCGCCGTATGCAGAATCAGTGCCTCCAGCGTGAGGTCGGCGAATGGCGTGCCCTTCACCAGGGAATTCACTTTATCCACGTAAGCCTTGTGATGTTTCTCGTAGTGAAACGCCACGGTCTTGGCCGAGATCACTGGCTCAAGCGCGTCCTGAGCGAAGGGTAAGGGAGGCAGCACGTGCTGCTGCTGTCGGGCGTGAAACTCTGCCGCCTCGTCAGCGCCGTTGGCCGGAGGAATGCTGCGCCGCTGCTGCCCAGCCGCCGGCTCATTGGAAAATGTTGAAGGCATGAGGGTCTCCTTGTGCTCGAACCAGCGAGCCTAGGGCAGCCGCTTTCGCGGCGCTGTCGGCCAGCGGCGCAATCTCCGGTGGGAACGGGAAAACTTTCACGAACAGCAGCCGGACCGTCGGAATACGCCGACATGCGGTCACGCGCGGCCCTTACGTCGGAATGGGTCTCCCACTGCCTGAGCTCAAGCAAGGCCGTCCCCTAGACTGCGCCTCGGTGCAACTCCGACACCCACTGTAGGTAACACCCATGCCCGCAACCGCGACACTCCCGAGACTGAATGATCCGATCGCCGTGCGCGCCCGCACTGGCGAACTCGCAAGTCAGCTGCGCGCCGCCGCGGTGGATGGCGACGAGGCGCGCATCACTCGGCTCCTGTCTGAATTGTTGCGTTGCAAGGGACTCTCCAGAGGGCAACGCATCGCGTTGCAGCAAAAGGCATTGCTGAATCTGGTGCATTCGCTGCGTTCCGCGGCGCTCAACGACGACCTGACGGGATTGCACAATCGGCGCGGCTTCGTGCAGACCGCCACCCGGGTGCTGGATCTGGCAACGCGGGACAACCAGCCCGCGCACCTGATCTACCTGGGCGTGGATCAGCTCGATCAGGTGTTCGAATCCCTCGGACGCGCGGCGGGCCAGATACTCGTGCGCCAGACGGGCAACCTGCTGCGCGATTTGTTCCCGAGCTATGGGGTGTACGAAGTCCTGGGCCGGGTGCACAGCGATGAATTCGCCGCGCTGACAACGAGTGACCGGTATGCCTCGAAGGAACCGATCCTGGCGAGGATCCTGCAAGCGCGCCGGGAGAACGGCGTTCCCCTGGGGGGCCTGAGCGTCGGCATTGCACACTTTGACCCGCGCCAGCCGGCGGGCATTGACGAGCTGCTGGATGAGGCCAAGCGCGACATGAACCAGCCCTCGGGCCCCGCGACGTCGCTGGCGGGACTGGGTGTGGCCCGCTGCTAGCGGCCTTGCGAACGAACACCACGCGCCGGATATCCAGCGCCTCGCAGGGGGCACGGGAACTTGGGGCACTCAAGGGCGAGTGCCCCCGCCCGGCCCGGCTGCGTGATCGGGCGTCGCTAGTTACCTTGCCCTAGTTAGCCAACCGCTCATACACCCTGCGGGCCTCCTGAAGCTGTCGCAGCACTGCCGCCTTTTCCGCCGTTGAATTCCAGTCCGGATAGGCACTCGTAGTCTTAAGCAGGTGATCGATCCACGCCTCAAAGAAGCGCGCATCCTGGGGTGAGTGTGGTTTCATGCCGCTAACGGTGACATACACCGGGCTCGTGGTTGCGTACACGAAGTTATCCAGGACCGGGTAGCGCGCCCGCGTGGTAAACGCGCGCAGCAGGCACCAGCCACTCTCGGTGAGCGGCACCGTGTCTTTGACGTCAAGTTCGCCGGGGGTTGCCGCGACCTTCAGTTCGCGCACGACCCGACCGTTACACACCACCTGCGCGTGATCCAGGGCAACGATGGAATAAAGGCGTGCCGCAAAGCCGGCGCGGCCGGCACGAGCGAGGTTCAGGGTGCCGCCGACCGGCGTACCTTGCAGGGAAAAATCCAGCAACGGGCCATTGGTCGCAAAGGTGCGTCCCTGGCGCAGCGACTCGAGCCAGGCGTCGCTGCTGAGCGGGCCATTGACCACCGAGGCATACACGCGGTTCAGCCCAACCGGGCCGCGCAGCGTGGCGTAGTCCGCCATGGCATCCGTACCTCCGGCGGCGGGAATTTTGAACCCCAGGTTCAGCAGGCGGTACCAGACGCCGGCGGTCGCCTGATGATCCGAGAAGGCCACGATCTCCAGGTAGTCGACCTTGCCGAGCGCCACGTCGACGGGCAGCTCATCGGCGTCGGTGTGCGCAGGCTTGGTGAACGGTTGCGGCTCCTCCTCGTAAGGATGCACGTAACCCACCAGGCCCCCCCGGGCATGCGCCAGATCGGCCACGTCCGCGTTGGTCGGCGCAAGACTGGCGGCGGCGGTGTTCGGATAGCCAGCGTAGCCGGGCAGGATGATGCCCCCCTGCATTCCCAGGAGCCCCAGGTGGCCCCAGTAGCTGGTGTGAAACTCCTGGCCGTGGACCACCAGATTCTGCGACGTCGATGCCGGGTCAACACCCTGGCCGCTGTATGCGATGTCGGGGATGCGCTGCTCCTTGTTGACGATGAGGTTCTCGACAATGTCGAGATCCTCTGCCTGCGCCTGCAGAATCAGGTGTGTGGGGGTATTGCGGTAGTGTCCGCCGTAATTCATGTGCACATGCACGTCGGCGCTCACCCAGCGGCGCTCGGCGCCGTCCAGCCACGGGCGCGCGGGCAGCACCACCGCCACCTCAGAAACCTGACCCGCGCTTATGTGCAGCGTGCGCTTTTCGGGCTTGCGGCCAAACCCCTTCATCACCTCGATTTTCGCGATGCCGGCGGGTACCTCGATCGAGTCCTCTCCGGCGGTGTGAAAGTAGCGGGCCTCGAACGGATATTCGTTGCGATCAAATTCCGCATGGTGCATCCAGGCGCGTTGCGGGGCGTAGAAGCGCCCGTTGGCATCGGTGACTACGGCCCGCGCCGGCGTCGCCGCGCCCTGCCCGTCGCGCACGCTCAGGTGTACGGTGCCGTGCGGGTGCAGCCAGCGCCGCTGCTGAAGCGGCACCTCCCGGGAGACACCGCCCGGCACCTGCACCAGGCGCAGCTGCGTGTCACCGTCGCGATTGGAAATGAAGGCGATCGACTTGCCGTCCGGCGACCAGCGCGGCGCGGTTTCATCCCAGTCGCCGTAGGTCAGCGGAAAGGGCTCGCCGCCGGTTGCGGGCAGCAGCCACAGCTGCAGGGAATTGCGGCCGAGGTAGGAGCTGTAGACGAGGCGCGCACCGTCGGGGGAGAAGTCCGGGCGTGCCTGCCAGTTCGTTTCCTCGTACCGAAGCTCGGTGGCCTCCGCCCCCGCGACCGCCGGCATGCGCCACAGGCCGCCGGTGCCATGGATGCGGCCGCGATTGGAGACAAAGATCACCGCCTGTCCATCACGCGACCACGTTGGATTCACTTCGTGATCAAAGGCGCTGTAGTAGTAACGCGGCAGGGGACTCTTGTTTTCCCCGGTCAGGCGCAGCGCGTTCGTGAGCTGCCCGTGCTGCACGTCCGCAACAAACACATGGAAATGCCGGTGGTAGGCCGTGGAGACGTAGACAATCCTGCGCCCGTCGGGTGACCAGCGTGGCTCGACGTTGACCGCATCGGCGTGGAGCAAGAGGCTCGTTCGGCCTGAGTCCACCTCGAGGAGTCTCAGGTCGACCGCCTCCCCCGCACTGGATGCGTACACGATGAAGCGACCGTCAGGTGACCAGTCGGGCTGATAGTCGTAGCCGGGCCCGTCCGTCAGCTGCTGCGCGACCGCGCCGTTGACCTTCTGGCGCCACAGCGAACCTGCCATCGAATACACCACCTCGCTAGAGTCCGGCGACCAGGCCACGCTGCTCGGCCCACTGGTGAGTTGTGGCAGGTACATCTCGCGGTAGTAGTAGGCGTGCGGCAGATCGATCAGCGGGGGCGACGCCTGGGCGAGCGTGGCGACTCCTGCCAGCAGACTCCACAGCAGCCGCAACGGATAACTTCGTGTCACGCAATCCCCCTGGTATCGCGGCCTTGCCGGCGTCGCGCCGTGACAGACCGCGGAAACGCTGCCCGACTCGGACGCACACCGCGGACCACTCAAGCTGCTCGCGTCTGAGCGAGCATCGCAAGTGTGCCGCCCCACTCCGGGCCTGGCGCGGCGCGCCACGCCCGCAGGAGCTGGAAACCCGCCTCCTCGAACGCCGCTAACCATTGCGCCTCGGGCCACGTGGTCATGCGGGTCCCCACGTACTCGGGCCACCCAAGACTGG
This sequence comes from uncultured Pseudomonadota bacterium, assembly GCA_963781815.1. GTDB lineage: Bacteria > Pseudomonadota > Gammaproteobacteria > Steroidobacterales > Steroidobacteraceae > 13-2-20CM-66-19. The sequence goes on from CAWAHK010000001.1 coordinate 28,726, forward strand.
GCGTGTTTTCCGCATAGTGATCTATACCAATCACAGCATGTCCACCGGGCTTAAGCCAAAGTGTCGCGATGCGGCGCAGGAGCGCCACCGGGTCCTGGACGTAGTAGAGGACTTCCATGGAGACGACGAGGTCGACTGGCTGTGGCGGCTGCCAGACCATGAGGTCCGCTATGAAGTAGCTCCCCGCCGGATCAAGCGCGCGGGCCTTCGCGATCATGCCGGCGGAACCATCCACGCCGACCGCCGACCGGCATCGCGGCCCACTGCGCAGCCGCCGCACGATCCAGCCATTGCCGCATCCGGCATCGACGGCGGTAAAGGTGCGATCCCCATCGAGCGCCGCGTATGCGGCCGTCAGCATCTCCTCTACCGCCGCGGCGTGACCGACCTCCATGCCGACGTCGCGGTTGGTCGCAGCCCACTCAGTGAACACTTCGGCAGCCCCACGCTCACGCGGCCGCGCCGTAAGGCCCGCGCGCGCCGCGCCCCGATAGCTGGCGACCAATTCACGCTCGGACAAGAGGGTGGCACTCCGCCGGCCGAGGAAATACACCGCCGCCGCGCCGTCGATGGCTCGCGCCCGCGACCCCAGCATCGCATCCAAGTGCTTCCAGAAGAACGCTGTATAGCTCCCGATCGTGGCCAGGACAAACCCGAGGTACGGCGAGCGGGCGAGGCTCCAGAGCAATTGCCGCCATGACGACGCCAGTGCCACGCCAACACCCTCGGCGATCCCACTGCCCATCTCCTCGCAATCCAGGAATTGGCCCCGGAGTCCCAAGTGCGTGAAGCGATAAAAATCATCGGGACCCTCATCACTGGCTACCGCAAATGGTTCCTCGACATAGACGACCCCGCCAACGCGTAGCACGCGAACCGCCTCGCCGGCGACTTCAGTCATGTGCAGCGACCGGTGCAGTACACGGCGCATCACGACTGCATCGGCCGCGTTGTCTGCGAGCGGCCAGCGACGCGGGTCGCACACAATGTCGGAATGAGCCGTGCCAGGTCGTGTCGCCATATGCACCAGTTCGACCGCACGACCCACCAGTAGCGAGCGAATTGCTTCCGCGTCCGCCGCCGTACCGATGCAGACGATGGTGGCTGGGCGCCCTAGCTCGTCAGTGCCCAGGGCGGCCACGAGGGTGCGCATATTCGCCGCGAACGTAACGTCGCCACTTGAAATCGATGGAGTCACCTTCCGGATCCGGGCTCCGAGCGACCTGGCTGGGCCACCGGCTTGCAATGCCCGGCCCGCACAGACAAAGTCGTCGCTTGAGTGGATGCCGGTAGCATCGTTGGCCAGCAGCGCGGTGCCACCGATGACGGGATAGGGGCGAGCGCAGGAGCTGTTGGAACAGACCAATGCTTTATCGCCAGGCTCCAGTGCGGCGCCGCAGAGCGGGCACCTGAGCATTGCAATTATTCGGGCTGATAGCGGCATCGCGGTTCCCAGGGAATCGAGGTCAGTTGTCAGCTCTTGAGCGCTGGGCGAGAGGCGGTTACCCAGTGAGCGCAGTCACCGGGGCGCGTCCACATCGGGCCTAGGTCGGCGCAAAGCAGAGCATGGGGCGAACTTTCCGTAGCAGCGCTGCAGATCAGACAATCAAGCCTAACCATCGCAAGATCTGCTCATCGAATAAGCTCCCACGGGTTGTTCTACGATGCCCTCCTGCCGCGAACGAGTTAAAGGGACCGCCGCCGCCGAACACCCACCGCAGGTTCGCTTTACTCATCTTCGCACGCGTCGGATCATGGGCATAGTCTCGGATTTCCGGTCCGATGGCATCGAGCCTCTCCGGGCCACAATGGAGCTGCGGTTCTGACATCGCGCTTCGCACCTAGGCGACCAGTTCGAGGCCAGACCCGAATTCGCGCGCGACTCCTACTTGCGACCGAGTGGATATTGAAAAGGCACTAGACCATGAAGTACACGCACCTGCTCACTGCGGCCTGCCTGCTCCTTGTCGGGAGCAGCGCGGCCGCGCCGACCGACAGTTCCGCGTTCATCCGCATCACACCCGATGAAGTGCACTGGGTGGACGTGCCTGGCGGACACGGCGCGCAAATCGCTACCCTGCAGGGCAACCCCGCTGAGCCCGGGCTCTACGTCATCAGGGCGAAGTTTCCGCCACACGTGATGGATCGGCCACATTGGCATCCCAACGCGCGCTACGTGACGGTGCTGCAGGGGACCTGGTATGCCGGTACCGGTAACGTCTTCGATGTGAAGCACGCCGTGCCGATGCCGGCCGGCAGCTTCATGCTGCATCCGGCTCGGGCGCCCCATTGGGACGGCTCGGCCACGGATGAAACCGTGATTGTGCAGATCATAGGTTACGGTCCGGGCACAACCACACCAGTCAATCCTCGGGAGCCGCTTTGGACAGAAGTCTCGCCCTGACCTTCCGCCGCGATCGAAGTGCCGCATCACCAACGTCGTCACCGCTGCTGATCTGCTGTCGGATTTTGGATTTGCGCATGGGCTTGCTCACTGGCCGAAGCGCCTGATCCCCCGCACTCTCTCTCGATGGCGCACGGGGAGACCCACTTCGTGAACCAAGGCAAGTTGATCGGAATTGCAGTCGCGCTGGTACTCGTTGTCGGGCCATTGCTGCTCGGCCTGACCGGGCTGATCCGTGCGCGCAGTGAGTCTGCAGGCGCGGTCCCGGAGCCAGTCAAACCCTGGAACTGGACACTCACGATCAATTCGGCGCTGCTGTATGCCCTCGCCTTCAACCTGACCTTCTTCGTTCAAGAACTCTTTCTGGTGGTGCCAAAGGCGCTCACTCCTGGCCTGCGCCCCACGCTCTTTCACAACAATCACAGCTGGGAGGGCGAGAACCCGCTGGCAAGCTTGTTTCAAGGCACGGGCGCGCTGGCAATCTTCCTCACCGGCGTTGCCTGCGCCCTCCTCCTGCGCCGCGGGCTGGGCCGCTCATCCACAGTCCGCCTGTTTTTCATCTGGATGACGTACAACGGATTCTTCCAAGCACTCCCGCAAGTCGTCATCGGAGCTATAAGCCCTCGTAACGACGTTGGTATGGCTATGGACTATCTGCACCTGGTCACGACCGCCAAGACAGGAGCGGCGCTCGTGGCGCTCTTCGCGATCCCGACTGCCGCACTATGGCTGCTGCGTCCCCTGCTCGGTCTCGCCGAAGACCCCGCCTACATCGCCAGCGCTCGCGCGCGGACACGCTTTGTCTTCCGTGTTGCGACTCTGCCGGCTCTGACCGCGATCCTGCTGATTATCCCGTTTCGGGTACCGCGTGAGCTGGTCGAGGTCGCCATACTGCCGATGGTGGTGACCGTGATCGGAATCGTTTGGCTGCAGGCGGGCGCCTGGCGCGTCAGTGGAGTGACAACTGTGGGTGATTCAAGCGTGGGATCGATCGCTTATCCGCTCGGCGCTCTTCTGACCCTTCTCGTGCTGTTTCAGCTGCTGCTCAGGCCGGGCGTTCACTTCTACTGAGCTGGTGTTCGTCAGGATGGACAGCGCTCTCTGCTTCAGTACGCCGCGACTTGTGCCGAAGCGGGTC
>CAWAHK010000002.1:0-760528 GCA_963781815.1 uncultured Pseudomonadota bacterium
GATCTTTCACAGTCAGGTTTTTCACAGCCTATATTTCAAAAATAAAATTCAGCTGCGCCATCTTCTCGACATGGCACTTATCGGCGCTCAGAACCCGGAGGCGATGGATTGGAATGAGCTCGATCATCGCTTCTCGGCCGCAGGTTTTGGGGAGCTACTTGCCAGCCTATCTTCAATTCTCCAATGAATTGCTCGGTCAGCCAGCGCCGAGACTAAGTCACGCGCCACGAAGTGATGCAATGGCGGCGTTGCGCGAAACGAAGTCGCGGGACGGCTTGCAGTTTCAGATCGATGACTTGAAAAATGCCGCACACGACTATCTGCAGTCCCTACTGAGCCAGACAATGGCCAATCGTGATCGTTTGCGCTCCGAAGTAGAGCAGCTGAATAGCGAACTTGAAAACGCAAACCGTGCGCGCGGAGAGCTGAATATCGAACTTGAAAACGCAAACTGCGCGCGCGGAGAGTTCGACTCGTAAACTCACTGGCCTCCAATCTAAATCAATCCGGCTTAGTACTGAACTTAAAAATACAAGCCGTGCGCGCGGAGAGTTGGAGCGCAAGCTCACTGGCCTCCAATCTAAATCAACCCGACTTAGTACTGAGCTTGAAAATACAAGCCGTGCGCGCGGAGAGTTGGAGCGCAAGCTCACTGGCCTCCAATCTAAATCAACCCGACTTAGTACTGAGCTTGAAAATACAAGCCGTGCGCGGCGCGAACTAGAGCGCACCATAGGAAGAGATTTTGTCATCGCGAACGTGGCGGCTAACTCACCCATTACGCGCGGTAGTAGGCGCGGCGCGTCGGTGGTTGCGATAATGACTTTGGTGAGCAACGACCTCATTCTGAGACCAGCCAATAATAATGTATCATGTTAGCGCCGCTTTGAACCGCAAGATAAGATTTGTGTGCCCTGCTGCAAAGGCCAGCTTGTAACAAGCGTGCTTGCCTACGCCCCACGCCTGTATCCGACGCACGGAATGAAATGATCCACTTAATCTAATGCACAGAATTGAATGATCCGAGCGGTCTTTCAAGGCGAAGTCGCCTACTACTCGATTGCATACCGACCCCGACGTCTCGCTTGACCGGTGGAAGTGCTCGGCAACTGGTTCGTTAGCGAAACGGCTTCCAATCGCATTTCTCATGATGACCCCCAAGTGGCAGTGCCCTAACATCATTTGATTGTGGTAAAAAAGAGCCCTGACCAAGCGGGGAACAAACAATGCTCCAATCGCGACGGCTTGCTGCATATCCACTCAATTCCGAGGGTATATGGTGTCAAATTCTGCGCCAGCCGCACGGTCTCTTCCTGCCCTGTTCTTAGACCGGGACGGCGTCGTGATCGAAGACCGGTTATCTTTGCCGAGTCGATGACATCGTCGTCCTTCCCGGCGCCGCCGAAGTGATCTCAGCTGCAAACGACCGCGGCATTCCCGTCGTCATGGTTACAAACCAAGCAGGAATTGGCCGCGCCTACTACCGCTGGACCGAATTCAAAGCCGTGCAGGAACCCGCTTTTAGCAACCCTCGCCGATCATCGTGCCAAAATAGATGCGGTCTATGCGTGTGCTCATCATCCAAAAGCAAAAGGCTCCCTCGCTCATCCGGATCATCCTGCCCGCAAGCCTAACCCCGGCATGCTCCTGCAAGCGGCCTGCGACCTCGCACTCGATCTCAAATCCTCATGGCTGATCGGTGATAAGACCAGCGACATCGAAGCAGCCAAGCGTGCTGGCATTGCGGGTGCGTTCCACGTCGCGACTGGTTATGGTGCCGCCGAGGGCCAGCACGCTGCGAAACTTGCTGACCAGAACTTCGAGGTGCGTTTCGGACTATCGATCGCGGACGCCATGACGCTTCCGATATTGATGCGCAAAGTTGTCACGTAAGCAGGCCTCAGCGGATTGTGACGATCAATTGACATCCATCGCTTTTTTCTGGAACGCCATAGGTTGCGCGCGCTATGCCCAGTCGCCGCTTTCGCCGTGGTTCCCACTCTCTCAGGAAAGCGAACGGCGATTGGGACGAGGATGTGTTGCGCCGTTCCCTGGAGTCGCAACGAGCGAGTCTCGATTGGACACCAATAGATGTAAATTTTCTTGATCTGAAGAACGTTGCCGCCCCGGAAGAAAGTTTCCGAGATTTACGCGCAGACCCGGAGATTAGTGGTACCCTCCCAATGGGAAGAAACTCTGGCACGTGTTTCAATAGAGGCGCTAGCGAACGGAATACCGATAATTGGCAGTGCAGTTGGTGGCTTTGTTGCCGCCGCAGGCATTGTGAAGGTTAAGCAAAATATTGATGCCTGGATTAGTGCGATTGAATACCCATGATCCGGAACTATACGCCGAGTACTTCCAACGACACGAATGGATGGTCCTTGTTGCCTTCGCTCAACACGCCCACGACAACGTCGATCGATTGGAAACATTAGTTAATTTGGCTTCGTTCTGCCAAAATTTATCTGTCTCTGTAGGAATATATTCTTAAAAACCATTACATCAAAGGCACTGGTTGCTCGGCGGCAATGCACCTCGATTTTCATGACTTCGTCATATAGCGTGCTGCATCGGAGTTTTTAATGGCAAATTTGCGTTGTGCGCTGCGATCAATCGCAACGAGTTTCGGGGCGAGATCAGATAAGACGTGTGAGCATTTCGCACTACCTCTGGCGAAAGTACCACTTCCGGACCGAACCGCCACATGTAGCCAGCAATGATTTTTCCTAGTGCATGCGCGTCTTTGAGAGTATTGGTAAGGTCTAAATTCCGGATCATTGAGATATTGAGAGAGAAGATCATGCCGCGCCTGGCGTATACGAACGGATATGGATTTGTGCTTCGGAAAATGCGGTTCGCGAGTTTAAGAATTTCGTGGCTAGCCCCCTCGCCTGCAATCTCGCGCGCGGGCGCTTCCACCTCTTCGGACAAGATCGGATCGGAATAAACCGGCAAACTCAAACCATGGCGAAGGGCGTTTCGTGCCGATCGGGCGCGGCCGTGCGCGGTTTTCGGGCAGATGCTAGCCTGAGCATTCGCGCGGTTGGCCTTTATTTTGCCAGTGCGCTCGTCAAGCCACATTTTTCCCCTTAGCTGGCGTGCTCTCAATCACTTGAAACTCGGCGTGCTCGAGCTAGTCTTTTACACTGCGTCGCAGCGTTACGTTCACCGGGGTCCGGCGGTCGGCAGGATCCACTAGCCTCAAACCCTGCCTGATCTGCGGCCGTCAGCCATCCAACTCGCATCACACCGTCTGCGAAAACCTCATTTTACAGCTGTGATTAAATGTGCTATCTTTTTTGATAGCATTCGCTGGAGGCCTCGGATGGGACAAGTTCTGGTTCGCAATCTCGACGACCGTGTGATTGAGAGCTTGAAGACCAAAGCCGAGCTCAAGGGTCGCTCGCTCGAGCAAGAGTTGCGTGAGGTTCTCACCAACGCCGCACCCCTAACGCCCGTAGAGAAGATCGCTTTATTCAAAAAACTCCGAGCGATGACGCCGCCGGTCGGCGATGTCGATGTGCGAGCGAGCCATTCGGCGCGGCCGCGACGACGAGTTCGACGAATGACAATTGTCGTCGACGCAAGCGTTGCCTTGCGCTGGTGCTTTCAGCTGAACGGATCCGATCGGGCAGAAGAACTGTTGCGATCGGATCATCACCTAATCGCGCCCGATCTGGTGATCGCCGAAATCACCAACGCAACTTGGAAATTCGTGATATTCGACAGGATGGCGGCAGAACCTGCCATATCTGCCGTGCGTGAGGTCGTTAAAGCATTCGAAGAATTGGTGCCAACGAGTGTGTTGAAAGACCGCGCACTCGCGATCGCCATCGAGTTGCGTCATCCCGCCTATGACTGTTTTTATCTGGCATTGGCCGAGCGAAACACTTCACCGCTCGTCACTGCCGATGATCGACTGATACGCCGTTGTGCCGACACGCCCTTTGAAAAGCTCGTGCAATCGCTTTGATGACTCGTGTGCGATAGAGGTTGTCAACAGCTGACTCCACCCAGGCCAGTTTGCGTGGTTTTCACCAGCCGCCCCTTCAGGATTATTTTGGCCTCTTCAGTCGCTGACGCTTGCGCAGGCGCACACCGGGGCCGCCGCCGTTTTCGTCGATGAAATTCTATTCGGTTCCACAAAGCCTTATTTTAAGCCGGAAGTTTTCAGCTACTGTTTGCCGGAACTTCTCCTGCCGCAGCGAACTTTGCGCACACCGCGCGCATGGCCGCTCCATCTTTTCACGCCACTTTTGTTCTGATTGTGGGTATCCTTCTGATCTCGTCGGACAGTTCGCGTTCCGCATTCCAAGTATCATATGCACTCTGCATTCGTGCCCAGACTCCGGCACCATCGCCGAACAGCTTACCGAGCCGGACAGCGACGGTCGGGGAAACCGGTTTGCGCTCGTTCAGGATATCGTAGAGATGCTGGCGCGAGATCCCAAGCAGGGCGGCGATCTCGCTCCTGGTCTTGCCGGTCGCAGGGATCACATCCTCACGCAGCAATTCGCCTGGGTGAGTCGGACACCGGTTCCGGTCGCGCTTGGCTAGATATTCGGTCATGGTATTGCTCCCTTAATGATATTGCTCGAAATCGACACGCAGAGCATCTCCCGCATCGGCGCACGGCAAAAGCGGAACGTCGGCGCGCTCAAGACCTAATGCGGCAATCACACAAGCTGCTTTGTGATATCAAATGATGACCACTATGTGCCGCGCGGCCATGTCGGAGCGACCTAGTCGCGATTGAATTGGCTTCGTTTCGCAAAACCTACGGTTTAGCGCACTTGACTAGGCCAGTTTGTGTGGTTTTCCACCACCCTGCCCCTTCGGGATTATTTTGGCTTCTTTAGCCGCTGGCGCTTGCGCAGGCGCACGCCGGGACCGCCGCCGTTTTCGTCGATGAATTCGACCCCTGCGTCTTCTAACGCGCGTCTGATCGCAAGATCATTGGCGGTTGTCATTGAGGTTTTGCGACTCGGTGACTTCACCCGTCAATTGTGGTTATTCCTATGAGATTGCCGCGCTAGATCGTCCGCGCTCCATCGCATAAGGCCCGGCCAGCCCTTATTTGAGCAGCTGTTAGAGCCTTAATACCTTATTGACTTTTCACGACAATGATATGTTTCATACAGAATGCTATAATTAAACAACGGTTTAGATCGAGAGAAGATAGCATTGCTGGGCGGAGGAAGACGCGGGTGCCTGATTTTCGCAGGTTTTCAGGTCGGATAACGCTGCTGCTGTTCCGGATAAAAGGAGTGACGAATGAATCTCGAATTTGCCGCCATCCCCTACCGGGCTATCCGCGACCGCCTCCGCGCGGAAGACCCCCAAATCGACGAGCAAACCCTCGCCGATACCGTTGAGGGGCTCACCGACCTGCATGAAATCCTCACGGCCATCATTCGGGCCGCCCTCACCGATCAGGCCCTGGCCACCGGACTTGAGGGCCGCATTGGCGAAATGCTGGCGCGCCGCGACCGCCTGCAGGACCGGGCCGCCAAGCGCCGTCAGATCGCCAAAGATGTGATGGTCGAGCTTGATCTCAAAAAGCTCGCGGCTCCCGACTTTACCGCCTCAATCCGCCCCGGGACCCCTGCCCTGATGGTGATCGATGAGGCAGCGGTCCCGAGTATCTATTGGGAGCCGCGCGAGCCGCGCCTCAACCGGCAGGAATTGGCGAACGATCTCAAACAAGGCGCGGAAATCGCCGGCGTCACACTCTCCAACCCCGAACCAGTTTTAAGCGTGAGGACAAAGTGATGGGCTTCTCAGCAAAACAGGTGAAAGCCCTGCGGCGTAATCTCGACCATCGTTACGTCCGCACGCGCGAAGCCAATGGGCGCGAACTCTCTTACATCGAGGGTTGGTATGCGATCTCAGAAGCCAATCGGATCTTTGGCTTTGATGGCTGGACCCGCGAGACGGTTGAATCCCGCTGCGTACTTGCGCGAGAAAACCGTGGTTCTTTCCTTGCCATCTATATCGCCCGGGTGCGGATTTCAGTCTTTGCCGATGGCACGACCATTGTTCGCGAGGGTCACGGGTCGGGCGAAGGCCATGGCCCCTCCCCTGGCGAAGTCCACGACACCGCACTTAAGGCTGCAGAAACCGATGCGACCAAGCGAGCGCTAGCGACCTTCGGCAGACCTTTTGGGCTTGAGCTTTATCGCAAGGACAAAAAGGGGAGCTCTCAAAGCGAAGTCCCCTTACAGCCAGTACTCGCAAATTTGCATACCGAGCCGCGCGCGGGATTGCACCCTGATGATACGACACCAATCCCGCGCCCGTCACACTATTACGGCCGGCGGCATAGCAACTCGATGAAGGAGTTCTTCCCAAAGGACAAAACCAATATGGAGGCCAACGCCACAGCAGCTCCGCCGCTGGCGCCGGCAGCGCTCGATGGCTTGGTCCCAAACCGGATCGATAAGAGCGAACTCGCGATCGCTGAACCTAAGCGGCTGCGCGACAAGGCGCATCTTGAAGTTTGTCGCCTCGCAGCCGTGCCTGATCTGCGGCCGGCAACCCAGCGATCCCCATCATCTGCGGTTTGCCCAACCTCGGGCAATCGGTCTCAAAGTCAGCGATGAGTTCACGGTGCCCCTCTGCCGCGGGCACCACCGGCAGCTGCATCAGGCCGGGAATGAAGAGGCCTGGTGGGCCGCGCGCAACATTGGTGCGCTGGCGATCGCCAAGGATCTATGGGCGCAAACGCGTCCAAGGTCTGCACCCTTAACAACTCAATAAACAAAACGAACCCAATTGTTCCTCAATGACCTCTCTCCGACAAATCGAAGCCAATCGTCGCAACGCCCTCAAGAGTACCGGGCCAACAACACCGGAAGGCAAAGAACGCTCGAGCTGCAATGCCGTTCGGCACGGTCTCACGGCTGAGACGGTGATAGCCATTCTGGAGAGTTCGGACGATTACGAGTTATTCGAGGCGGCCATAATTTCAGATTACAACGCTGAAACGGCAGTCGAACGGCAACTGGTACTGCGGTTAGCAAGTGTGCTTTGGCGGCTTCGCCGGGCGACAAGTATGGAGACAGCCATTTTCAATTCTGCAATTGAAAATGCCCCTGCAGTACGTAGCGCAAAGTCGACCAGCGAGGTCGATCCAAAGGCCACAATAGCCGACAGCTATTTGCAGCTCTCCGCACTACAAAGTTTCCCACTCGACCGCCTTAGTCGCTATGAATCCACTTTGTGGCGGCAAGCTCGCCAGATTATTTCCACACTCGAGTCGTTGCGGTGGCAAAAACGCGAGCCAAGGCGAATTAGCTTTCCCTTCCCATTTCGTCGTCGAAGCGAGAGTACGATCGCCAACGGTGGCCGATAGCGATGTATTCCTATCGGAACCCGTGCGCGAAAGTTCGACCAATGCCTGCACAGTAAGTGAGCATCGTAGACTTGCTGGCACAATCGATCCAAGCGCGAAAGGCAAATTTATTTATATTGGGGCCGAGAAGTTTTTCATCAAAGGCGTCAGTTACGGCACTTTAGGCCCTGACAAACGCGAATACTACGATTCGGCGCAGATCGAACAGGACTTCGCCCTGATGGCTGCGCATGGATTCAACATAGTCCGAATTCCGCATACCGTACCCCTCGCTCCTGCTAATGCCTTCGGCATGGATTGCGAGTGAGGACTTTCCGCTGAGCAGTATATCGGTTATCTGAGTCATGGCGACAAGGAGGCACCTAACATTGAAGCCATTGTCCGTGAAACGGCGCCGGTCGCACGCTGCCATCAGGCCAGCAATGAAGTGTCCTGGTGGGAGAATCTCGAAATCAATGCGCTGGAGATCGCCAAAGGGCTTTGATAAAGGCAGTAATGGAATGCCAAAGACTAGCAAGTTCTCGGTTGTACCCCGGCGAGGTCGCTCGAAACCTCATGTCAAGCCATTAGATTGAGAACATAGCGCTACCCTCATTTCAGAGAAGGAAACCGGACAGAGGTTGCTGAAAATGACCATCATAACCGAATTCATTCAGTTATAAAAATGATTGGTCCGGCCAATGTGCAGTTATCGACCACGATTGGGGGTGGGATGGGGCGTCTTCCAGTCCATTTGCGGCGTCTCGAATCGGAATCGATCGAAATCATGCGGGAGGTCGTTGCCGAGTTTGAGAAGCCGGTCATGCTTTACTCGATCGGCAAAGACTCCAGTGTGATGCTGCACCTCGCAATCAAGGCATTTTATCCCGCGCCCCTGCCCTTTCCGTTATTGCATGTCGATACGACATGGAAGTTTCGTGAAATGATCTTGTTTCGCGACGAGACAGCACGACGGCTCAATCTTGATCTGCTCGTTTACGTGAACGAGGAAGGGATTAAGCAAGGGATCAGTCCAATCAGCTCCGGATCCGCCATCCACACCCATGTGATGAAGACAGAGTCGCTCAAACAGGCTCTCGATAAATTCGGATTCGATGCCGCATTTGGTGGCGCTCGGCGCGACGAGGAAAAAAGCCGGGCCAAGGAAAGAATCTTCTCGTTCCGAAGCAAGAACCATACCTGGGATCCACGCCATCAACGGCCGGAATTATGGAATCTTTTCAACACGCGGATTAACGCGGGGGAATCCATTCGCGTCTTTCCGCTATCCAACTGGACCGAGCTTGACGTTTGGCATTACATCGCGATCGAGAATATTCGAGTTGTACCCCTATATTTCGCTAAGGAGCGACCGGTCGTTCAGCGGAGCGGAACCTGGATCATGGTCGATGACGACCGGCTGCCGCTCGATCCCGGAGAACAGCCACAGATGCGCCGCGTTCGCTTCCGCACACTCGGATGTTATCCGTTAACTGGTGCTATCGAGTTGGATGCAAGCACACTTGCCGCAATCGTAGCCGAGATGGAAACCGCACAGGTATCGGAACGCCAGGGCCGACTGATAGACGCCGACGAGGCGGCGTCCATGGAAAAGAAAAAGCGCGAAGGTTATTTCTGATGGAAATGGCTTTGCGGTCTGCATCGCATCCTGACGCGCAGCAAAAAGACCTACTGCGCTTCATTACCTGCGGGTCGGTGGACGACGGCAAGTCCACCCTGATCGGCCGGCTACTGCATGATGCCAAGTTGATTTTCGAAGATCAGCTCACGGCTCTTCTTAAGGACTCCGAGCGGCACGGCACCACTGAAGCAAACATTGATTTTTCGCTCCTGCTCGACGGCCTCGAGGCCGAGCGGGAGCAGGGCATCACGATCGATGTCGCCTATCGATTTTTTACGACGTCGCGACGCTCTTTCATCGTTGCCGATACGCCCGGCCACGAGCAGTTCACCCGCAATATGGCGACCGGAGCCTCCAATGCGCAGCTTGCCGTCATACTTATCGACGCGCGAAAAGGGGTGCTGGTGCAAACCAAGCGTCACTCCTTCATCTGTTCGTTGCTTGGTATTCGTCACATCGTTATCGCGGTCAATAAGATCGATCTTATCAATTTTGACAAGGAAACCTTTGATCGCACCGTCGGCGATTACACCTCATTTGCCTCCGAACTTGGATTTGCTTCTATTGTTCCGATTCCGATCTCTGCCCGCTTCGGCGACAATGTCACCAAGGCATCTGGCGATACCGCGTGGTATCGCGGCCCGACCCTTTTGGACTATCTGGAAACGGTCGACGTCCAAAACGACACGCTCGCAGCGCCATTCCGATTTCAGGTTCAGTTGGTCAACCGACTCAATCATGATTCCCGGGGCTATGCCGGAACCGTGGCAACCGGCCGGGTCCGAAAAGGAGATACGATCGTAGTGGCCAGTTCGGGACTGTCGTCTCGCATCCACAAGATTGGGACCTATGACGGGCCTCTTGAAATGGCAGAGGCCGGAGATGCGGTCATTCTCACCCTCGCCGACGAGCTTGACATTACCCGCGGCGATGTCCTTGTCGCCCCGAACGCGCGACCCGAGGTCTCGGAGCAGTTCGCGGCTCACGTGATTTGGATGGACCAGACACCACTGTTTCATGGACGGTCTTATCTTATTCGGATAGGGACAAAGACCGTTCCAGCTAGCGTCACCACGATTAAATATAAAATCGATGTGAACACGTGGGGACATCTCGCCGCGCAAACATTGGGTCTCAACGACATCGGATTCTGTAACGTATCAACCGCAATGCCGGTTGCGTTCGATCCATATAAGGAAAACCGAAAAACCGGATCGTTCATCATCATCGATCGATTCACAAATCGCACCGTCGGTGCCGGCATGATAGCGTTTGGGCTGCGGCGTGGAATCAATATTCATCGTCACGTTTATCTCGTCGGAAAAGCCGAGCGCGCCGCGCTGAAAAAACAAAAGCCAGTCATCATTTGGTTCACCGGGCTGTCCGGTTCCGGAAAATCGACGATCGCCAATATTGTCGAGCAACGCCTCAACATGGGCGGCCACCACACCATGATGCTTGACGGCGACAATGTCCGCCACGGTCTCAACCAGGATCTTGGGTTCACTGAAGCCGATCGGGTGGAAAACATTCGGCGCGTTGGCGAGGTCGCCAAGCTCATGGTGGAGAGCGGACTGATCGTTCTCTGTTCCTTCATTTCACCTTACCGCGCCGAGCGCGACATGGTTCGAAGACTCGTTTCCGGTAACGAATTTATCGAAGTGTTCGTCGATACGCCGATCGAAGATTGCATGCAACGCGATCCGAGAGGTTTGTATGCAAAAGCGAAAGCTGGAAAACTTACGAACTTTACGGGAGTTGACGCGCCGTATGAAGTTCCGGACAATCCTGAAATTCATCTGCAGACCCCCGGCCAGTCCGCCGACGAGCTCGCTGAAGTCGTTCTCCGCGCCTTAAACCAACTGGGCAACTCGCAGTTAGGCCTTACATCCGACTAACTGAATTGGAGCGCCGCTGAAAAGCGTCAGCTTTCGACGAAAATAACTACCGGGAGGGCCCCGCTTCGATCTACCCTCATCGAATTATTCAAAAACTATGTAGTCCTCGCCGTGTTCCATCACCTGCACCGCATATGAAGTTTGGTGATTCAGCGCGCTGCCAGGGGCGAACATCAGCACGCAATAGACTACAGAGGTACTGAAACTCACAGCAAAGAGGTACAACGCGATCCCTCGCTGCCAACTCCATTTACCTGCCATGAACGGGCACAGCGCCAGCGCCACGATGATCGCGAACGAGAAAACATGCAGAGACGGCAAGAGAAATAGGAAATCAGCATTACGAATATCGCGTGAGACGTTGACGTTCGAATCGAAAACGACGCTCAAGAGTTCACGCAAATGGAATGGCCAGTCGTCAATCAAAACCTTAAAATTCGTAAGACGATCATCAAAATAACCAGTCCATGAAAGTGCGCTATAAGAGCACTAGCGCGTTTCTGCCGGGTTGACGTCTGGAATCATGAACTCTGCCGTCTGGAAAGGCCAGTCCTCGGCAACAACGTCAATGCCGCGGAATGCGCCCTCGAGCCCGTGTGGAATTATGGTCAATGCTAGTTTTGCTGGGTGGCTGCACTTCGAACACACCGATCTTCCGCGGTTGGCCCGAATCTCCGCTACAGGAATTTTGGATCTGGCGAAACGGGTGCACCGATCATCTGAGCTGACCTCTACGTCGATCGCACCCTCAGACGCCGCCATTTCCGCAATCAGCACAGTAAGTATGTAACGGCCTGCTTCAAGATGCAACCTCGCAGCTCGCTGACTTGTCGTATTACCCGCGTCGCGATGGCCTGAGCAAACTCGCTTATCTTCCCAAATAATTTTGCGCCCGATTAGCTGGGTTATCGCTGGCCGAGACAAGCTGGCGACGAGCTCGTCGAAAAGTTGTGGCTCATCCTCCGCCTCGCACCTAACCAGTTCCCAAATCCGTTGCCAGCAGCGACGACGATCGGTGGCATCGCGCCCATCCATCATTTTTGATGACCACAACGAATGCCTGCGCCGCCGATATTCCGAATTGCAGCGCGCCGCAACATACACCGGGAAATGAAACGAGAGTTCCGAGATCAGTTTTAGGTCTTCGGCGCCATCAATCGTCTCATCGAAACCTCCCAATCGGCGCAGCGCCTCTAATCGAACCGTCAACTGCAGATTGACACGGCAGGATAGATTCGTCACTGAGATACGCGCTTCGAAGGAACGCTCTTTTAGGCCAGACACAGTCTATAGGCGGACTGAAGTGATCAACCCATGCTGGTTCGTCCTGATCATCCCACCAGTAAAGAGAATTCGAAAACACTGCGCAAGCTGAGGGATTCTTGCGTAGGACATCGATATCATGGGCGAGTTTATCTGAAAGCCAGATATCGTCGGAGTCCAGGAACGCGATAATGTTGGCCCGGGCTTGGGCTATTCCGAAATTCCTAGTCCTACTTGGACCGTGATTCGCCAAATCAGGATGTCTGAAAAGGCGTATCCGGCATGGATCTGCGCTAGCATATTTCTCTGCAATTTCGTACGAAGCATCCGTTGAACCATCATCGATAATAAGCAGTTCCCACTCTTCGAATCTTTGGCACAAAACGCTTTCTATTGCCTCCGCTAAGAAAGGGGCTGAATTGTATACTGGCATCACGACCGAAACCTGGGGAGATTCCGAGAGCCGGCCTTTTCTGGCAATCTGAGGCGGGCGTCCGGGCTTAGTTGCGCGCGCAGCAACAATCAGAGGATATCTATGATCTTGGAGCAGATAATCGTCATTCTCGATATCTTCCTGAGCTAAGCCCGCGAGGAATCCGATTGTAGTTTTTAAATTTCCATATCCTTCTACGATAAGTTTCTTTGGGTCGAAAAACTTCGCTAATAGTCGCTGGAACGTCCTTGGATAGAACGACCAATTCCATTTGGATGCTTCCTCAGGATCCGAGCAAATTTGAGATATCCCAGGCACCGTAATGAGTGCAACACCCCCGGGCTTAAGGATACGGAGCACTGTTGCTAGAGCGGCCTCAACATCGTCCATGTAGATCAAAACCTGGGTGAGTATGATGCAATCAAAGCTGTCGCTAGGAATATCCGTTGCCGTTTGTAAGTCAGCTATGATGGAAGCTTGTGGGTTGTCCGCACGCACGTCGACAACATCTGACACGGATACCCGATCTGCACCAAACTTCTTAGTGTACCTGTTGTCCCCGACTTCAAGCACGCGCCCGCAAATATCTCCCTGGTGGCGCGCCAGAAACCGCTCGATAAAGAAACGATCAATTGGGGAGCCTCGGGAGAATCCCATATTGTCGCTTAGTGGGAGCGGGCCGCTAAGATCGCCGAAGCTGACCTTTGGCGTTGACACAGCTTTCGGTATGTCGGTTTCAGTACCGGCCGATATTGTTGGCTCCGCCAATTGGAGAGCTGGAGCTTTGGTGTGGAGAACGGAAGACCGCGACTGAAATTCCCTCTTCAAGAAGTCTGCGGATTTCTGTTCTTGCAATCGCAGCCTATTCGCAACAATGTCTGCAAACTCTTGGCCGTCCCAGTTTCTGATACTAACACGAGGCAGTTCATAAATCGATGTGCCGACCGTACACATGTTCTCTACAGTTGTGCACGCGCATAGGAACCCCGCTTCCCGAACGATGTCCAACGATGCTTGATCGTATTCGCCGTAGGGGTAGGCAAAGGTATAGATTGGAATACCAAGAATGCGCTCAAGTTGCGATTTACCATTCAATATTTCGTGTCTTTGGAAGCCGCTCGAATGAGCTGGCAACAGTGGATGGGACACCGTATGGGCGCCGATCTCGATGAGTCCGCCAGCGGCAATGTCAACCAGCTCTTGAGCATTCATCGGGCGATAGCCATGACGCGCTTCCGGGCGGATGCCCGACCATGCGCTAATTTTCTGCATGGCCTCGATTTGCGAATCCGGCGGCATTCTCCGAATGGCCTCCCAGACATCATGACAGAATTTTAGCCTGGAAGGAAAATCATTGATCGCGAACTGTGCTAGACTTGCGTACTGCCGCCGTTGTGGTGAGGCAACACTCCACTCAAAATGCTGACCGTTGACATTCAGTTCGAGCCGATTTGGTAATTCCTTTGTCAAAAGAAGAGCGCGCTCCAGCTGATCCCACCATATCTCATCATCTCGTCCGACCCAGCCGGCGCAAACAAACACTGTTGCTGGAATTTCAAACTTTTCCAGAATTGGCTTGGCATTCAAAAGATTATCCAAATAACCATCATCAAACGTAACTGCCACCGCGTTATGCGGGAGCTCGCCCCTTAGAAGGCCAACAGCGATGTCCGTCAAAGTGTAAGGCTCGGCTACCGCTCTCAACGCCCTCATCTGCTCGAGAAATCGCTCAGGTGAAACAGACAAAGCCCAGGTGTCGACCTCTGGGTCGTTCACCCTATGATATGACAAAATCAAAGCGCCAGTATCAGGGCTCCTCGACCGCTTGCGTACCGAAACGTCTCTAATGGACAAACTGTCGTTTTCGCTTCGAGACCGATCGAGCGAGCGAAACTGCAGCAATTCGTGCGCTAACATAGTCTCTGTGGAATTGTTTTTCGTCAATTTCACGTACAGCGAATTTCTTGCTCTTCTTCTAGCGCGCGAACGAAACCTTTGCTGCGCGAAATGCAGATCATCGGCAGCCCAATCTTGGAGGCCTCGATCGCGACCTGAATATCCGTTACGTTTTTGTGCTGCCAGCGGCGCGGATCGAACTGAAATGCCGCCGTATCGAACATTATTGTACCGCTACCGAGTGTATCTACCGGCTGTCGCTCCAGCAACGGCTCTTCGAAATGGAAGTCCACCCCATCACGGAGGTAGCTTGCGAACGGCGATTTCAGCCGCCTTCCGTGCACGCCAACCACGGCTTGTGAGCCATAAGTAGCGAGTTCGTCCGCGAGGTGCGACACGTAGTTGGGCGGATAGACAATGTCGTCATCGACGCCAATATAAAAACAACTCTCTCGCTCCCGCACCATACCTAGGAACTTGCCATCACAACCGAGTCCTGGCTCCTCACTAGCAAAGATCGGGATCACGCGCGGATTATCTCGCGCAGATTTCGGAATCTCCTCGTAACCATCGAGATAGAGGTATAACCGATCGACCTGGCCAATGATGCTGCGGAGAGCTAATGGAAGGGTCTTGGCGCGTGATGGCATCGTTGCCATGCCCGCAACAACTCGCTTGCGTATCGTATTCATGTTCTATGTTTTAGTGGGTCTGATAACTGTCAAGATCAACAAATAATACGGACTTGAGCGGCTTGGCACAAACCAAGGATTTCCGGCCCTAGCAAAAACAGCGCCGTGCGCCCATTCCAGGGAAATTGCCGGGCCAAAGGTGGTGCGAGCGCTTCGGAAGGCTTCCATGAGCCTAACGGCTCAAGGTGGGCAGCGCCTTCCTTCCTAATTCAACAGCGGACGGGACATTCGCGCATAGCGACCTTTCATGACGCAACCACTCATCAAGAAAAAGGAGTAGCCATTTGGTGTCTTCAGATGCGCTCACAACGAGTTCGTTGACTGCAGCAAGCCTAAAATAATCCCACAAAGGAGAGGAAGTGTCGTGTAAGCGTTCGGTCAACGCTGCAGAGAAAACGCCATTTTCTCCAAACCAGCGTGAATCGGCAAACCAAAGCCCTGCTTTGCACGATGCAGAAAATCCCTCGAGTACCATTTAGAGGCGTTCCTTTTCAGCATCATTTTGCCAGCCCAATTTGCCCCTTCATGGAAAACTCACGTTGTAGGACTTAGGAATAGTAGCAGCGAACCTAACGACGTTAATGTCCACAAATGGCGTACGCACCTCTAAGCCGTGAATCATGCTCGCAATGTCGACTTTGGTAAGAATATCGTAAGGTAAGTACGTCTTTAAATCTAGGTACTGTACTTGCGAACAAATGGAAAAGCGTTTCGCCCTCCGGTACTCTCTTGCGAATGAAGGCAAGTTTTCGGTGCAGATATCGCGGAATTCCGCACGCCATAGAGCTTGGCGCCACTCGTATCAAGCGTGGTGTACAAATTGCAGCCAAGCCGAAAGCGAGGGCTTCCCTCGTTGCGGCGATATGCTCCACCCAGCGGCCATAAGTGTCCTCATATCCGGCAAAACATTCATCCCCTCCGTCGCCAGACAATACCATGGTCACGCGACTTCGCGCTAAACGGGAAACATAGTAAGTTGGAATTGCCGAGTGGTCGCCGAAAGGCTCGCCGTAATTTTGGACGAGTTGGGGTAAAATGCTTAGCGCGGCAGGCTTGACGATCTCTTCTTGGTGCTCGGTGTGCCAAATATTTGCAGCCTGTCGAGCATAGGGAAGTTCGTCGAAACCCGTTTCGTCAAAGCCGATACTAAAGGTCGCAATCGGGCGGCCGAGTATTTCCGCCATGTAGGCAACAATCGTGCTTGAGTTCACTCCTCCAGACAAAAAGGCGCCGAATGGAACGTCTGCTACAAGATGTGCTCGTACCGAATCACGCACGACCTCGTCCAGTTCCTCCAGCGTGTCTTCCTGTGAACGCCTAAAATTCGGCCTGAACTCCAACTGCCAATATTCTTCAGGTGGGGAGCACTTGCCATCAAATGTGACACTCAGCCGGTAAGCCGGAAGCATTTTCTGAACGTTGCAGTAAATCGTCTTCGGGGCCGGTATGTACCGGAGCCTTAGATACTCATCTATAGCCCCCAGATCGAGCGTCCAGTCTACGTCGGGCAACAACCGTAGCACTTGAATTTCTGACGCAAAGGCGAAAAATGTGTTCGTGCGCAGGTAATACAGCGGCTTAATGCCAAAATGATCTCGACCCAGAAAAAACCTGCGCACCCGCAAATCAAGAATCGCAAAGGCAAACATTCCTCTGAAGTATTCAACACAAGAGTCGCCCCATTGCTCATACGCGTGGACGATCACCTCGGTGTCAGATTTGGTTCGGAAGATGTGCCCCTTCGCCTCAAGATATTCCCGCAATTCACGATAGTTGTAAATCTCTCCATTGTATGTAATCCAGACAGTTTCGTCCTCGTTCGCGAGCGGTTGCCGCCCTCCTTCAAGATCGATGATGCTCAGCCTTGTGTGGCCCAGAATCGCGGGACCTCGCACAATCAGTCCCTCATCATCAGGACCGCGATGTACGAGAGCTTTGATAAGAGGAGCAACCGTATCGTAGTCAGCCGTTTGAGCGTCAAATCGAAGGAGTCCGACGATGCCACACATAACGATCAGATAATCCTTTCGTAAGTGGAGATAGCTTCGCGTTGGCTGCCATTTATTAGGCTTGGTCCCCGACCGCGTAGCAATTGACCAGCGGGCTTCCCAGCTCACACCTGCAGGGGGTTAAAGGCGCCGCTGCAAGCAAGCGAACGAAAACCGCGAATACCTGGCGCACACCGCCGTGCACGCATCTCGCTGGCGACACCTGCAGCTCAACGCGGGACGCTACGTATTAGGGTCACATGCGTCAAGGAGGCTTAAATGTCCATGTGGTTTTCGTCGATCTGGAGAAGCAGCCGCGGTATGATTTGTTAGTAAACAGGTCTTGAGGTCTGCTCATGTCCAACATCGTTCAAGGATTATGGATCGGCCACAATCTTCCTTTAATGCAACGCCTCAG
Organism: uncultured Pseudomonadota bacterium; assembly: GCA_963781815.1. Taxonomy (GTDB): domain Bacteria; phylum Pseudomonadota; class Gammaproteobacteria; order Steroidobacterales; family Steroidobacteraceae; genus 13-2-20CM-66-19. The sequence continues at coordinate 17,567 of CAWAHK010000002.1, forward strand.
CATCAAGTCCTTTTTGCAACATGGCCACCAGTACCATTTATATACCTATGAGGACCTCGGCGACGTGCCAAAAGGCACGACAATCTGCGACGCATCCACCATTCTTCCAAGAGATAGTATATTTGTTCATAAGCACGGCTTCGGAAAGGGAAGTTATTCGACATTTTCAAATCTCTTTCGCTACGTCCTGATTGCTCGCAAAGGAGGCTGGTGGGTCGATACAGATGTAGTTTGCCTCCGGCGATTCGATTTCGATGATGAGTTTGTGTTCGCCAGCGAGTATGACGAGGACAACGACCGTAGAGTATTAACTTCAACTTGCGCGCTCAAGTCTCCGCCGGGGTGTGATTATCTCGACTATTGCATCAAAGCATGCAATGCAAAGAACAAGGAGGAGCTGAAATGGTCAGAAATTGGTCCCTACCTCTTCGATGAGGCTATCAGGCAGTTTGACCTGAAGAGCTATCGCAGGCCTGTCGATGTGTTCAATCCGATCCACACATGGGAAATCACCGACATTGTTAGACCGGGCTTGGATGTGTCACGGCTAACAAACTCCCATGCTGTCCATCTCTGGAATCAGGTGTGGAAAAGCTCTAACATAGATCCCGACGGTAGCTCCCATCCCGATAGCCTATATGCACTCCTTAACGCTCGGTACCAGTAATATGTTGGGCTCGGAGCTTTCGCGGCTTCAGCTTTTGGTCGTCGACGGGCATAGTCGCTCCGGAACTAGCGCATTTATGCGCGCTCTCTTATGTCGTTCCGATGTGGCACCGGCCCCCGAGAGCGAATCACCACTCATCACTTGTTTCGTAGATTTCTTGGTGTCCTACGAAGACGGTTCCCCTCACGGTGAATATCACCGCAATACGTACAAGGTCCCAGCCGCAGAGCGATATGCACTGCTCCGTTCCGTGCTATACCGACTGGCGACCGGCGTGGATGTTACGGCCGCCAGTGATCCTCAAATCAAATACGTGGTCGCGAAAACTTGGCCCAACCCATCAAATATGGGCCGGTTTCTTGATCTTTTTCCCGGAGCGCGAGTTTTCTTCATGATCCGAAACGGGATTGAAGTGATCGCCTCAGTAATGCGATTTCCCCCAATGAGCGCAATCACATTTGAACAAGCGTGTATTGAATGGGCGGAAGGAATCGAAGTTGATAGACCCCTATTTTCAGATAGCGCGGTAATTCGACACGAGCAACTTTTAAGAGATCCGCAAGGAACGTTCGCGTCGGCATTTGAACGCCTCGGCCTTCCTTCGGATCCAGCGCCCGCCCAATTCATATCGAGTGAGCTATTTAACTCTTCGTTTGACAAACCGAGTTCCGGCTTGCCTGTGCGCGACATCTTTGCTGCGCGGACCTCGCCTTGGCTGCAATGGTCGCCCAGAGAGCGGGACACGTTCCGGAGTATTTGCGGGGACACGATGGAGATGCTGGGCTACTCGATCCCGGGTTGACGTTGCGCCCTATTGGGGGGAACCGGTCGAAGTTTAGGAAGTCCCTCGCAACACACCTGCTCTCTTAGCCTGCTTTGTTGACCGGAGCGTCGATCACATCGTTTATCCGTCAACCTATCGCGCGTTTGCCTTCTTGGAATTGTTAACGAAGTGCTGCACGGCGATGACGTAGAGAAAATGACGTACTGAATTTTTTGCACATTTGATTTGGGCTGGGCGGCGCCCGTCACTGGCTCAAGCGGTGATAGCTCTCTCATCTGCTGGTCCTTTTTGCGAACAAGCGATGGTGGATCCGGGAATTGCTTTAACCCTCCCGCCAAGTGTCGATGAATTGAACTTGGAGAGTTCAGCCTAACCGACCGATCGGACGCTTTGCGCCCAAAGACGTCGGATAACATTGTTCTGATGCTTTCGTTGGCAGAGATTTCCGCGGCGTCTGTACTGATTTATAATGAACGTCTGGGCCGCGCTGGAAAAGCTGAAGATGAAGACGTAAAGCGATTCTGGAAACGCTCTGCCCGCTTGCCAGCAGACGATCCTTTCAGCAACCCGAATCTAAATAACGATAAAGATGATTGGAGCGCTGATGGTAGGGCGGTCGCTGCTTTGATGGGTCGCATTCGATTTCGAGGTGATGCGCCAAAAATATAGGAAGCAGAAGTGCGGGTCGATTTGACACGAGTGAAGGGCTAGCTACATGGCGTTCGAATTGCGCGCTCAGCAATTGCCCGCTCAAATAGACATTATAGAAATTAGTGGCGCGCTACAGATTTACGGGCAGAGTTGCGATTGGCCAAGGCTAAACCTACCGTCATCGCTTACGAATATGAGGCGGAGAGTGTCCCCCTTGGAGCAAAGTGCGTCACCGTTGAATTGCAGATCTGGCGTGCTGGTGGTGGGCAATCCCAGAGCCCGGACAACGTCGGGTCGCTTGCCCGAGGTTCGAACGTTCATCACGCTCTTTCCGTCAACCAACGCCAACACCGTTACTTGCGTTCCATGTAAATCCGCCGCCCAACCCGACAGCGTTACGGAAATCGCGTCCTTTCGGACTGCGCTATCGATAAAGCCCTTCAGGTCGGGAGATTCCGAAAGCCCTTCAACAGTGGCCGCGGCACGAACTGATATGTCATCAGGCATGACATACTTCGCGAGCAGCCTAGCCGGCTTTGGAGCTGTAAGCCAGAGTGTGATCAAAAACACTATCGCGAGGCTAGCGACGCCAATCAGTAATTTTGATTGCATAATCAGAGAAGCGGTGATCACTTGCAGCAGAAGGAGCGTAGGATAGAAATATCGCAGCTCGTGCGACTGCGAAACCGGAATGTAGGCGATGTAGTAGAGAGCGCCGAAGAATAACGGCAGTGCGCAGCGGATCGCTAGCCCCCGCTGCGCCAGCGACTGACGCTCCAACCCCCATCGAAGTGTTGTCAGAGCTCCTACCCCAAGGAACAAGTACAGCGGATAGAGCAGGAAATTGCCAGTGCCCACATCCATCCATTTGTTATAAGCGCTAACCACCGCCTCTCGCCTATCGTTTGGTTGAAAACCGAGTTCTTCAATTCTTTTCTTCCATTCGGAGTCGTGCCAACGACCAATTTCGGCGTTCGCGAGAGGCGCTTGAACCCCGAGCACACGGCCAGCGAATGTCAAATAGGTTCGGGCAAGCAAGGCGGGTTCCCGCCGGGCCATGAGCAACATATTGGCTTCAGCTTGCTTCCGCGTGCTCTGGTCCTCGCTTATGCGGTCTAGGAAACCCCGGTCACAATAGATGGTATCATAGCAAGGTGGCGACGGGCGTTTTCGACCTAAATCGGCCTCTATCTGGCGCCAGAATGCTTCGTGAATGGGGTCCTTTGCCTCAGTTGCCGCGACCATGTAGCGCCAAGCCGGTCCTACGATCCACAGGTGTTTCGGATAGGCATGTAGCAGAGGCCCCAACGCGAAAGGCGAGGCGATGAGGCCCATAGCGGGGAGGATGCCGACGAGAAGTACCGGCCGCCCACACCGTCTGCTGGCGAGCCAAAAGATTCCGACCAGAGCCAAAGCGGCGACGGGGAACGCAGGAAGCCGGAAGCCAACGAGGAGGGCGAGAAGTATGGTTGCGGCAATCAGATTCGCTGATAATCGCCCTATTCCTTGCTGTAACCGGATCAGAACCACAGACAGCCAAAGCATGACCGTTGCGGCTGCGGAGTCGTACGCCTGAAAAACGGCATAGACGACTTGAACCGGGATGAGCAGAACCGCAACGGCGAGGGCTGACACCAGAGCTCTCTCACCGACTGTTGTCGGTCTGACGAGTGCGGCGAAAAGATATAAAACCCCAAGGCTGAGCAGAAAGCTTTGCGTCAGAGTATAGATGCCAATCTCGCCAGTTAGCCAACGCAGAGCGCCCATCAAGAAGTAGGGCGCGATTGGGTAATTGTCGGGGATTGGACGACCCGCGAACAGTTCAGACGTAAAATACCAACGAGCTACGCTGTCCGTGTAAAGAATACCCGGATACATCATCAGTGTTAGAAAAGTCGCGTAGGTTGCGGCGAAAATGCCAGGGAACCAAGGAGTGGCGAGGACCCGGGAGAGGAAACCAACGCATAGGCGCATTTGCTTGACGATGTCGCCTCGGGTCACCTTTTGCAGACGCGTTTCTAACATTTTTTTCTCTTAGGCCCCGACTTGCAAGATTTGTTGCATGTAATTCGTAGGCAAGCCGATTGCACCAGCAAACTGAGCGAACGCGAGGAACAGGCAAGAGCTGAATGCCGTGAAAATGGTCCGACGCATTTTCGTGACAGGTTCTAATTAATGAGGTGCATAACTGACATTTTGTCGGCAGCTTCGCATAGTCTGATTACATCAAAAACTAAGGGATTTGGGGAGAACCTGTTTTTTTGGGATAAAGCGGACATTGAAAATCCGTGGCTAATGAACGTAGTCATTCCTTTGCGTTAGATTGCGGGCTGGCGCGAGGCCGGGTCTGCAGCCCGCCGTCGGATTTTCCACCGCATCCGGCTTGCCTCGCGCTGATGGACGGGCGGTGGTGGGTATGGCCGGGAAAAAGAATTCGGCCCAGACGGCTAGTCAGGGGAAGCAAGCTTGATCGCGAGAATGGCGGCGCCAAGCAACACGAAGAACTGGATCTCGGCGCGATCGGCTCCGGCGCGTTCAGCAAAAACAGGCAACTGCAGCTCCACCCCATAGGCGACCGCCTGTACAGCGGCCCGGTTTTTGAAAACAACCGGCTAGTCTTATTCAAGCAGCCCATTTTAGGTTAGCCGACCTGCGATCGCACAGGTATTTCTACGATCGCTGACAGGAATCCGGTGAGCGCGAGCTGCATCCCGATCGCGATCGCCGTCAATGACAGGATTAGGAGACGCAGCAGTTTCGTATATTCCAGCGGCCCGAAATCGGTGGATGCCCATTGCGCCACGCAGGCGATCACGCCGGCGACGCCGCACAACGCGATGATGACGGCGGCCACCAAAACCCGTTCGAGGGTGAACGCCGCGAGGATGCCGGAGAAGGCGCGCGACGGCGGCAGCAGCCGGTTAACGGTGGCGAATTGCCGTGCCACCGCGCCGAAGCTCAAGGCCTGAATGCCAACAAGGACCGAGATGCAGGCAACAACAAAAGTGTGAATGTCGAATTCGACATTGCCCACCTTCACCGCCCCAGGCAACAGCACGAAGGCGGTGAACAAGCCGAAAGCCAGCAGAAACAGTCCGGCATAGAGAAATAGCCAGCGCGGGCTGTAGATCACAAGAACCGCAAGTGACGCCAGCCATCGCGCCAGGTGCGCAGGTGCGGCGGCGCGAGACCGGCCATCGGTGCGAGCGTCGTCGGCACCTCGTCGATCATGAGCTTGAACAGCGTCGCCTTGACGACCATCTCCGACGCGAACTCCATGCCGGTGGTCTGGAGGCCGAGCACCTGACGATGTCCGGGCGAAAGCCGCGCAGGCCGCAGTGGAAGTCGCCGACGTCGCTCTGAAGAACAACCGGCCGATGAACGACAGCACCGGGTTGCCGAGATAGCGGTGCAGGAACGGCATCGCGCCGGGCGCGATGCCGCCCTTGAAGCGATTGCCCATCACGAGATCGTAGCCGGCGCGCAGCTTCTCGACGAAGGGGTCGAGGTTCGAGAAATCGTAGCTGTCGTCGGAGTCGCCCATGATGACGTACTTGCCGCGCGCGCCTTCGATCGCGCCCATCAGCGCGGCGCCGTAACCGCGACGCGGCACGTCGACGACACGTGCGCCGGCGTTACGCGCGATCTCCTGCGAGCCGTCGGTCGAGCCGTTGTCACCGATCACGACCTCGCCCGCGATCTTCGGCACTTCTCGAGATACTCATCGCCTTGACGATGCAACGTCGAGCGTTTCGGCCTCGTTGAGGCACGGCATGAGCACAGTCAATTCGACGGGTTCTACGGTATTGGCGGAAAGATCCGGGTACATGTTTGCGAGTGGACCTGATCCCGACGCGACCCACAATCCGTCGGCGAGAGCGCGGAGCGCATTGTTCCTCTGTACACGAATTTCCGTGCATTGTACAAAAGCGCGCCCCGCAACCCAACCGATCGAGATCCGGCTTAGTTGACTAAGTGTCTGACAATCTCCCCGGTTAATCAGCTGGCGCTTCGCTCAATCGCGCGCGTCTGCTGCGAGGTGCACGTGAATTCCGCCGCCTTATTCGACCGGCCGGCTCGGTGGCGGGCCGCCATAAGTAGTTGGTATCGGCAGCGTCGGAATATTGTGTGTTTCGAACTGTTCGTGTCCGCCTATTTTTCCTTCCAGTAGGCGACGAGGTGATCGAATAAAGCCATGTCCGCTTATGACCCAAAGCGGACATCAGGTGCTGCTTCCAATCTCCCGGGCCTGTAAAGATCCGGTGGGTTCCAGACCCTGAACCTGTTGGCAAACCTACTCTACGATGCCAGACTAACCGACGAAGCCACCTGCTATAAGGTCATTAAAGCCGACCTGTTACACAGGTGCGAGGGGTTCGAGTTTTGTCCCGAGATCACGGCCAAACTCCGGAAAAAGGGCCTTCGGATCCTCGAAGGTCCCATTTACCTATCATCGCCGGACGACGCGGCAGGGAAAGAAGTGCGCACGCGGGGTGGGCGGGTGCGGCGTCGCCGGGCTCTCGGCACTCGCGCCGCCGGGAGTCGCGCCTGGGGCGAGGTCTTCGGCAGGCACCTTCATCGGGAATTTCCGCGCGGAATCAGGGGTGGGGCGCGAGTGTAACAAAGGCTCCCCTTGCGATAAGCCCCGCCTTCGGGCATTGCTGCGCCAGCACGACTAGCGGCAAAATGCTCCTCGGCCGGAAAAATTGACGCTGCATAAGCCACTTACGTATGATTCGCGCCCCCGTGCGGCGGGGCCAGCGAGGGGCGCCTTGATTCGTGCCCGTAGCTCAGGCGGATAGAGCATCGGCCTTCTAAGCCGAGGGTCGCAGGTTCGAGTCCTGCCGGGCGCGCCAGCCGCGCGGTGAGGGAACGATGGTGGGCGTAGCTCAGTTGGTAGAGCCCCGGGTTGTGATCCCGGTTGTCGTGGGTTCGAGTCCCATCGTTCACCCCATATACCAGGGCCGTTAGCTCAGCTGGTAGAGCAGGAGACTCTTAATCTCTTGGTCGTAGGTTCGATCCCTACACGGCCCACCAATTTCTAACTGCTAAAACAGCGGCTTACTAACCTTCGGCCGCGTTGGGCATTGCGTCGTCAGCGGTTTCGTCCAACGGGTTTCTAATGTCTCGGGAATTTCCGCCCTCAATAACGCGGAGTTGAGGCTTCACGCCCAGCGCCCGCTGGGTCACGCTTTCCGCGACGCTTGCCATGCGCGACTGAATGGAGTGTGCGTACACGGCGTCCACGAGCTGGGCGCACAACTCTCGGCGCACATGGGGGACAAATCCCGCACGTACCTTGCCCGCGAAGATAAACACGGCGGGCCTCGTCGGGGCAGTCACGGCGCCGGTTTCACCGCGAGCAGCTGCACGGCGGCCTGATACAGACGCGCGCGCATCGCGTAACGCTCGGAGGCCCGCGTCACGTAACGCACGGCGATCTCAACGCCGCCGACGGTCGGGCGCACCGCGATGGCAGGCTGGGCCGACAGCGTCGTGCCGCGCTGGCCGTGCGAGGCCATCTGCCACTCCTGCTGCGCCTCACGCGCGCTGTCGGCGGTGGCCTCGCCGACCTCCTTTTGGATGGCATTCACGACCGGCTGCGGATCACGCCCCCCGGGTACGACGACGGTGAGCTCGTCCCACAGCCACTGGCCGGTGGTCGAGAAGTTGAAGTAGTGCCGTTCGATTGCGTAACTGTTGGTGAAGGTCACCCGCCGTCCGGTCGGTTGACCCGCGTCGGTCCAGTTGCCGGTCTCGAGCAGCACGGTGTGGAACACGCTCAGCTCCTTCACCTCGCCACTCACCCCGTTAATCTCCACCCAGTCCCCAACGCGAATCCCGTTCTTGCCCATGAGCACGAACCAGCCGATGAAGGCGATGATGAAGTCCTTCAGCGCGACGGTGAGGCCCGCGCCGGCAAGACCGAGCATGGTGCCGAACTGCCCCGGCAGCCCGATCAGCATAAACAGGATGAGCAGCACCGCGACCACCTGCAGGCCGACACCGATGACACTGCGCAAGGTGGCGAACTGGCGCCGGTCGATGTGGCGCGCGCGACCGAGGAGACCCGTGAGCCAGCGGTCGGCGAACAACAGCAGGAGCAGCGCCGCCAGCACCACCGTGGCGCGGACGAGCAACTGGCGCAGCACCTCGCGCTGCTGATTGGCGACCAGGTTGTCCCATTTGGTGTAGATGTCGGAGAGTTTGTGGCGTGCGCTGATGCGCTGATCGCGCACCATTAGGCGGCGCTGGTCAATGGCGACCTGGCGCGTGAGGCTGAGCAGCGCATTCGCCGCCGGAGCGTTGCCGGCGCCGCCGGCGGGTGTGGGCGCGGTTACGGGCGGCGCCCCGGCCGCGGGGGGTTTCCCGCCCAACTGCGCGAGCTGCTGCTGCACGTTGGCGAAGTCGGCGGCGATCTGGGCTCGCTGCTCGGCGAGCTTCGCAGCGCCTGCGGCCACCTCGTGACGCGCCTGCTCGAGCGCCGCGCGTTTGGCGTGCAGCTGCAGCCACTCGCGCACCTGCGCCACCATGCCGTGCAGGGACGACAAGGCGGTGGCGGAGACCGTCGGGGCGGGAGCCGGCGGCGGGGTGTTGCGTTCGGCCGCGAGGTGCTCTTCCTGGGCCTTCTGGATGCGCTGGTGGACGTCGCCGCCGGCTGCCAGCAGGTCATCGTTCCCCTCCTGAATCTCGTCCTTCTCGATCTCGATCTGCGAGCCGACCAGATCCAGCTGATCCTGCAGGTCCTGCTTCTCGCCCTCGGTTGCCTTGCCCATTTTTTGGGCGAGCTTTTCCAGCACCTCGGTGTCGCTCGCCAGGCGCTGCTGCGCATCCGCGACGTGCGCCTGGATCTTCAACGCCTCAGGGCTCAGGACCGGGGGATGGGCCTGGATTCCGTGCAGCGCGCCCATGAAGGCGAGGTCGAGCTCGTGGTCGGCCGCCTGCACCGCAGCCTGAGCGAGCGGCTGTTCCTCCGCGCTGTTGGCCAAGCGCGCCAAGCGCTGCGCAGTGCGCAGCGGCCCCTCGTCGATGACTGGCATGCGACTGCTGGCGGCGCTCGGGGGGCCCTGCGCGGGTACCCCCGGCTCGCGCGTGATCCACAGGCCGTACCCCGTGGCGGTCAGCAGCAGCAGCAATGCCGCGGTGGCTGTCTTTTGCAGTGCGCTCATGCGCCTATGATGCCACGCGGACGATGGAATCCGTGCCCCGGTAGCGTCGGCAGTCCGCGAGGCGTGCTGCGCGGTCCCTGAGCGAATATACGCCGGGAAACGCTGTAACTTCTCCGTAACCGGTGCTCGACTGATTTTCTCACCGATCCGACGGCATCCTTTGCTTGCGGACTTGCGCTGGGAGAATCAAATGATTGCTTCGATATTCGGTACTGTGATTGTCCTGGTGCTGTTGTGGGCGGCTCTCCGGTCCGAGGGCGAACCCTCGCAAGAACGCCGAAAGCGGTTCTTTCCTAATGGTGTCCAAGGGGATTCGGAGTGCCTGGACCTCGCACCAGGACGCGGTCAGACATGCGCGCCCCCTACCCAAAACGCGAGGGTGCCTGCGCCACATCGCCTGTAGCAGCATCAATGTTCCGCGTTGTCCCGCACGGGCAGCTCATGCGCACGAGGAAACTGCCTAAAGCAATCGTCGAGTTTCTTTATGAGTGTGAATGAGCACACGCACGGCGCATGGAGCTGATAGCTCGCCGTTGTCGTTGTCCGATCCATCATCAGGTCGATCACATCTACAACCAAACGAATCAACGCCCGCGCGTGCGTTTTGCGCACGGGTCACCAAGCCATCTTGACGGGGTCCCGGCCAAGACGCGATATAAGGCGGCTGGAGGTCCAAGGCGCCGGTGGCGCACGCGAAGCCGCCCGGGATCCTGTCTAGGTGATCAGGGCCGATTGATCTTCACCGGGCGTGTGCGGACGGAATTCGCGGCGTCGCCCGACGCCGTGCGGCCCGGAGCGTAACGAGAATTCCGAGCACCCACGGATCCACGGCGCCGCCGCCGCCGCCGCTCGGTGCCGGTTGCACAACGACGACCAACTTCGCCTGCGCTTGGGAGGATGCGCCACTTCCGTAGGAGCAGGTCAGGGAGTAGGTATAGGTTCCGGCCACGGATTCCGTGATCGCCTTCGATCCGCTCGCGGGCAGACTGTTCACCGGCGTGTTCCAGCTGCCGCCACTGCCGGTACAGGTAGCGCCGGTGCCTGCCTGCCAGGTGATCGTGAACGGTTGATCGACGACGACCGGGGCATTGCCGGAGGTCAATTTCATCAGGACGGTACCGGCACCCTGAAGGAGGGTCGCGTAGGTAGTGCCCCCCGCGTCCACCGTAAGCGCGCCGGTGTGCGGGCCGAGGGCAGCGGGCGTGAAACTTACGCTGATCGTGCAGGTGGCGCCGGCATTGAGTGAAGCCGGACAATTGTGCGTGACCGAATACGGCTCCGTCGCAACTATGTTGTCGACTGCAATGGCGGCTGCTGAGGCATTCGACAGCGTCACGGCGCAGCTGCCGCACGTGGGCTTACCCTGCGTGCTCGGCACGGAGATCGGTTCGTCACCAAACGCCATGCCCGTCGGCGCCAAGCCTATGCTGGAGGGCAGCCGAAGATACGCATGATCCAGAACGACGTGGTTGGCAATGATCCAACCTGCGTCGTTGATGCCCGTTGGGTTCACGCCGGGAAGATTCAGATCCGTGGTGACTCCGGCGTTGGATACGAACACGCCGACGTCCGCGTTTCCGAGGCCGAGCCGGGCGACATTTGAGTTGCCGACCACCTCGCCGCTCGCATTGATCGCATAGGCCGTCGTGTTGTTGCCAAGGTCCACAGGAGTGCCGTTCGAATACACTGAGCCGTGATAAAACCCGGCCGGATCCTCGCCCCAGGCGACCATTTGGCCGGCATTATTGATGCCGGCAATCAACGGATCGAACACATCGCCATCGAAGCCCGGGGGCGGCGGTAGGTACGTGGTCACGCCATTTTCGATTTCGAATGGCTGGTACGTGGGACAGAGGATGCCGCACGGACCTGAGGTGTATCCGGCTATCACGCCCGAGTCGTTGATGACGGTGGCTACCGATCCGACGTAGTACTCGTTCGGCGGAAACAAGTTCGTCACCACACCGTGGCTGTAGAGGATGGCGACGGTAGTTCCGCCAAACTGCGGCGCCGCGCCGACCACATCGCCAGCCGTGTTGATTGCGAGCCCGCTCGTTGCGGGCATGCCGCTGACCGCGCTGAGGTCGGTCATCATGCCATTGGCGTACAAGAACGCGTGTCGGTCGGCTGGCGTATCGGCGTACCCGGTTATCTGACCGCTCGTGTTGATGGCGAGCCCACAGCTGCTGGTGCCACCGAGGGTGCCGAGGTCCGTTAGGGTGCCCGCCGCATAGAGAAACGCGTGCATGCCGCCCGCTGCGATTGATACGCACCCGGTAACTTGCCCGCTCGCGTTAATGCCGTACGCGCGGGTGCCCGGACCGAGGTCGATCAGCGCATTCTGGCCCGATTGCGCGTACGTTGGGCCGCAGAGGCTAGCCAAGACAGTCAGGGCAAAAACGGTGAGCTGTGCGCGACGCATACCGGCCTTTGCCAGCGGGTGGATCGGTCTAAACCTAGCACGGCCCCCTTAGTACCGCTAACACGTCCTGCCCACTCAGTCCGCGTACTTCAAATCCCGCTCGATCGCCTGGAACCAGGGCTCCTTGCGCACCGGATCGAGGAACGGGTCCGTCTTCAGGTACAGAAGTCCTGCTCCCACACCGGGCGAACACATCCATCGGAAAGGCGGGCGTTCGCGGAAGTGAATCCAGGCCCCGCGCCGGTGCCGACTGTATGTAAACTGTATGTTGCTGGAGCCGCCCCAAGGTGATGCTCCAGCATCAACCCGCTTTCCATAGCGTCCGCTCTTGCCAAGGCATGCCCGGCCGGGGCTGAATACCCCCTGGTCGTAAGTTCGATCCACAGACACTTAGCTAAAGTCGCCGCCGCCGTCTCACTCCGCACTACGCCGGTACAGTCAAACTCAATGGGGGTGCTATGCGATTGTCATGCGTCTCGGTTTTGATCGCAGTCGCCTTTGCCCCAACACGCCGGATGCGATGACGTGCCCGTCGTGAACCTGCAAGGATCCTGGAGTGCGGTAGACCAGTTCCGCGCGCGGTGCGCTGGAACACGCCTTGCCCGCTGGGCGCTTGCCTGCCGCATGGTGTTTGCGGTCGCGGTAGGGCTTCCGGGTCTTGCTATCGCCGATGACAACGCTGCTTCGGCGGCCGGGGCATGGAACTATGAAGCCTCCATATATCTGTTTCTGCCGTCCATCGGCGGCACGACCACGTTTCCGGCTGGAGGCTCGGGCGTCAATCTGGATGTTTCCAATATCCTCGAGACCTTGAATTTCACGTTCATGGGCGCGTTCGATGTCCACAAGGGTCCGTGGGGCGTGTGGACCGATCTCGTCTATGTGAACCTCGGCAACTCGAAGGTGGCCAGTCGGGATTTCACGATCGGCAACATTGGTTTGCCGGCCGGGACCTCCGCGAATCTGAATTTCGACATCAAGGCCTGGGTGTGGACGCTCGCGGCAGAGTACCGGGTGTGGGATGAGCCGCTGCTGAAGGTAGATCTGCTCGCCGGTACCCGCTACTTTGACCTGACCGAGAAGCTGACCTGGAGCATCACCGGCAACCTCGGACCGATCAACCCCAGCGGTCGCTCGGGCAGTGCAGAGGCCGGCAGCCCGCTGTGGGACGGGATCGTCGGCGTCAGGGGCCACGTCACGCTGGGGGCTGACAGCAAGTGGTCGGTGCCGTTCTACCTGGATGGCGGTGCGGGCGACTCCAGCCACACCTGGCAGGCTGCGGCAGGCATTGCGTATTCGTTCCGGTGGGGCGGAATCACCGGCATGTGGCGCTACCTCGACTACGGGCTGTCGGGCAACAATATCAGCAGCGTTAACTTCAAAGGCCCGCTGCTGGGCGCCACGTTCCACTGGTGAGCCTTGGATGAGGCTGCCCACGTCCGCTGCGCGGAATGTCCTGGCGCACTTATGCCAGCGTCTGGCTGCACGGGCGGTCTCCCGCACTGAACCCGGCCGGACCTTGTTTTTCTAATGCCGGATAGCGTCCACTAATACTCGGCTGAGTCTGAATTCGCCTCTCGTGCAATGCGGCCGGTCGCCCGCGTTCGACAGTTGCTCGCTACCAAGACGGCCACCGGCCGCGTGGATCTTGGAGGTCGCAGGGAGACCTGCGGTGGTATCGCGGATCCGTCGCTTCAGAGCCTCGAGGTCGCGGTCCTGAAGGGTCGGCTGCAGCTCGTCATCCACATCCCGGTAATAGAACCTGAACACGCCGGTAGCGAGCTGCCTGCGGATATGTCCAGCGAGCATTCCGTGGTGCCAGACATCGACACAGAAGGCGGGGCCCCAGGCGTTGCTCGATCTGAATTCCACCATGGCTCCCCCTCTGATCATCACTAGACTCGGGCTGACTTCTTGGATGAGCTTTTGGCCGTAGGCTGAGGCAACTCACCGGCTGTTGCTGTAGGAATAAGCCGCATTCGTTGGCGATGCGCGCGCCCCTGTGGGGGGAAACCCTCCTCACGCCTCGCCGCTCGGATCCTGACGTGCCGCAGCTGAGAGCTGACGGTCGCTCGCGGCGGTGTGGCAGCGCAGGCAAGTGAATCCGCGATCAGAGACACCATCCGACGCAGCAGCGTGCCAGGCGCTTAGCCGCACATCTGCGCACCAACTTTGCGCAGCGACCGCGGTATCGAGCACAGAAGACTCCAACAGTGGAGGATCGGGCGTGCAATCGACTCAAACGAAAGCGCCGGTAGAGCCTCGTCCTGCGGGTCCGACACGGCGGCCCGGTACCGGGGAGGTCCGCCTCGTAGTTGCCGGGCAGAGCGCCCGACTTCAGCAGGTGAGCTGACCGCCGACGGCACCAAGAAATAACACTGTCGTGAGGGGCGCATTTGTCTCATCCCTCTTGAGGATGATTGTCGTGCTGGACCCCTGAGTCGTAGCGTGCGCCTCAGTCGCCGCCGGCGCTCCCTAAGCCGCCCCCGTCAGCGGGCCCGCTCGGTTCGCCCGCAGGCTCCCAGGCGGGCGACACGGTCATGTTGGGACGAGAGTGGACCATTGACGAGCAAACACAGGACCAGTGAGCTTGAGCAGAGAATCATCAGGAAATGGTTGGAGCGGCCCGAAGGTTTCCGCAGGGGACCCGATGTTCTGGCTTTTTATGGTGAGCTGATGCTGCAGCAATCGCCGCTGCTGGGCTTCCCGTACCCCGGTGACAAGTACCAGGGGCTGCTGTCGATTCTGCGTGACCATATCGAGCCCGACCCGTAGGGGCGCGTCCGCACGCGTCGCAAGACGCTTCCGATGCCTCAGGGCGACTGGGGGAACTGGCCGGACCGGGGCTTGGAGCGCCTGCTTGCCGGACCCCGCAAACGCATGGGGCGCCGGCGCTGCCCGGTCGCGCCGTGCCTACTTCTGGTCATTCAAGCCTGCGTAACCCGCAGAACAGACGGAGGCTCGCCCCTGAGGCGGCGCTCATGCAGCTGCTGATAGGCGCTCTCGAGCTGTCGGCAGAACCTGTGCGGCGCGAACAACGCCGTGCCGGGAAGCCCCTTCGCGAGCTCGGCTCTTAGGTCCGCGCTCTCCTGCGGGCGCAGCCCGAGCCCGACGGCGAGCGCCTCGTAGCGCTCGGTGGAGTCGACCGCCAGCCGTTCGAGACCACACGCGCACAGCAGGCTGAATGCCACGCGCGAGGCGAAGGTCGAGCCCTTCAGCGTGATGACCGGGACCTGCGCAAGCAGCGCCTCGCTCGCCGTGGTGTGCGCACCGTACGGGTAGGTGTCCAGGAACAGATCGGCCAGCGCGAACCTTGCCAGATGCTCCAGGCGCGTGGCGGTGCGTTCCGCGAATACCAGCCGACTGCGCGCAACGCCGCGCTGCTCGGCTTGTTGCGCCAGGTTCTCGCGCACCACCGCCGGCGCGGATCGCAGCCAAAGCACGCTGTGCGGCACGGCATGAAGGATCCGCATCCAGAGCGCAAACACGTGCGGCGAGATCTTGTGCGGGCCGTTGAAGGCGCAGTAAACGAAGCCGGTGCCCGGCAGCCCCGCCTGCGCGCGTGTCGGCAGCGAGACCTCCGGGCGCCGCGGCGTCGGAAAGCAGGTGTCGGGAAGGTAAACCGCCTGCTCGCTGTAGTGGGCCTGCTGCGCCTCGGGCAGCACGCGCTCATCGGCGAGCAGGTAGTCGACGTACGGGGTGCCGGTGGTGCCCGGAAACCCTAGAAAGCTCACCTGGACCGGCGCCGGGCGAAACGCCAGCACCCGCGTGCGGCCGCCGGTTGAATGACCGCCGAGATCGACCGCGATGTCGATAGCAAGCGCGGCCATGCGCGCGGCGATCTCGTGATCCGAAAGGGCGGCAACCTGTAAAAAATGCTCGACGCTGCCTTCGATGCGGCGTCGCAACGGGCTACCGTCATCCGGTCCGGTACTGAACGCATAGGTTTCCAGACGCGTACGGTCGTGGGCTTCCAGCACCTCGACCAGGCACTGCCCCACGGCATGTTCGCGAAGGTCGGACGACAGGTAGGCGATACGCAGCCTTGCGCAGTGCGGGCGTGCTGCAGGGGCTACGGGACGCGCATCGGCCGCGCATTTGTCCGCGGCGTAAGTCCTGGCGCAGGCCAACTGATCGGCGGGTGAATCGTTGTGGACCATGAAGCTGAGCGGAGCATCGGCGCGCGCGCCCTGGCGCACCCGCTGTGTGATCAGTGCCGTGTCATCGTCATAGTGCCTCCAGTCGCAGCACTGCAGCTTCGCGTGCAGCGCGACTCCCGCCAGATAGTCAGCGCCGGGATTGGCTGCGAGCAGCGTCGCCAACTCGGGCGCCGCCTCCGCGTAGCGGCGCATCGTGACGAGCGCGATCGCATGACCTTGACGCGCCGCCAGGGAGTCAGGTTGCAGCTCCGCCAGGCGCGCGAACGCGCCCAGGGCCGCATCCGGTCGGCCGGACTGCATCATCTGGTAGCCGGCCTGCAGCAGCACCGGGGCGGCGCCCTGTGGGTCGATCCGGACGGCGCGGGCCAGAGCCTCCACGGCCTCGCCGTCACGGCCCAGGCCGATGAGCGTGAGGCCGCGGCCGGCATGCGCGCGCGCCAGTGAGGGGGCGCGCGCGATCGCATGATCGAAGGCCGCCAGCGCCTCCTGTGGCCGCGACAGGCTCAGCAGCAGCCCGCCCATCATCAGCCAGGCTGGCGCATCGGCGGGCACCAGCTCGGCAACGCGCCGGCACGCGGCGAGCGCCGCCTCGGCGCGCCCCGAGCTTGCGAAGATCTCGGCCAGCAACCGGTAGGCATCCACCAGCCTGCTGTCTTGAGCGATGAGCGCCCGGCAGATCTCTTCCGCCTGAGCGCGGCGCCCCTCGCGCCAACTCGCGACGGCCTCTGCCAGGGTGTTGCCGCTCATGCGAGCATGCTAGCGGTTAAGGAGCCAATTCGCGGCCCGATTTCCGCAAGTGCTCCCGGAAAACTGCCGGGCCGCGGGCACACCGGGCGACGCTACCAGGGCAGTGAATACGTCTTCGTGTTGCAGAAGCTCTTCATCGCCTCGAGCACGCCTTCCTTGTAGCCCAGTCCCGAGTCCTTGATGCCACCGAACGGGGTCATCTCGAGCCGGTACCCTGGCACCTCGCGCACGTTCACGCTCCCGACGTGGAGCTCACGCACGAAGCGCGTGATCAGGTCGAGCCGGTTCGTGCATAACGAGGAGGACAATCCGTAGGCGGTGCCGTTGGCGATGCGAATCGCATCCTCGACGCTCGCGAAGCGGATCACCGGTGCGACCGGCCCAAAGGTTTCCTCGCGCACGACCGTCATGTCCGGAGTGACCCGATCGAGCACCGTTGGGGAGTACAGTGCTCCGCGGCGCACGTTGCCGATAAGCAGTTGGGCGCCGCGCGCCACGGCCTCATTCACGAGGGCTTCGAACCGCTGCGCCGCCGCCTCGTCGATGACCGTGCCCATGTCCATGTCCGGATCGAACGGATCGCCGTATCTGACGGCGCGGGTCTTCTGCACCAGCAGCTCGACGAAGCGCTCGGCGATGCTCTCCTGCACGAGGATGCGCTTGACGGCGGTGCAGCGCTGTCCGGAGTTCCTGTAGGAGCCACTCACGGCCAGCCGCGCCGCTTCCTCGAGGTCCGCATCCTCCAGCACGATGAGCGGATCATTGCCGCCCAGTTCCAGCACCTGGCGCTTGTACGCGGCCTTGGCCGCGATGGACTTGCCGATGGCCACGCCGCCGGTGAAGGTCACGAGATCGACCTCGGGGCTGCTCAGCAGCTCATCGGCAAGCTCCGCCGGCTCACCGGTCACGACCGAGAGCATCGGTGGCGGCAGGCCAGCCGCATAGAGGATGTCGGCGAGCGCCAGCGCGGTCAGCGGCGTCTTCTCACTCGGCTTAAGCACCAGGCGGTTGTTGGTCGCTATCGCGGGAGCCACCTTGTGGATCACCTGGCCCAAGGGATGATTGAACGGGGTGATCGCCGTGATGACCCCGAGCAGCGGCTCACGCAGCGTGTAGACCTTGCGGGACTTGCCGTGCGCCGTCAGGTCGCACGAGAACACGCTGCCATCATCCACCAAGGCCTGGTTGGCGGCGAACAGCAGTACATCGCTGGCGCGGCCGACCTCGTGGCGGGAATCCTTAAGACACAGGCCGGACTCCAGGGTGATCAGGCGTGCCAGCGACTCCTGCTGGGCGGTGACCGTGGCACCGGCCCGCATGAGGATCTGGTAGCGCTCATGACGGGTGAGGGTCGCGTGGTAGCCCCGGGCGATCTGCAGTGCACGCCGGACGTGCGCCCGTGAGGCTTTCGGCACCGTGCCGGCCAGCGCTTTGGTGTAGGGGTGACGGACCTCGATCACCCGCTCGGAGGCAACTCTCTCGCCAGCGATGCGCAGCGATTCGCGGATCGGCTCGCCCGCGCGTGCGGCAGCGGCGTCAGCGGTCGGGTGAACTTGCGGCATGGCGGATCAGTTGACCAGGTTCATGCCGAGCTCGAACGCATCGAAGTTGCGCCAGCGCCGTGTGCCCGGCGGATCCTTCAGGGTGCGGTTGGCGAGCAGGGGCACCTTCTGCTCGGAGGTGCCGCCGTGCGAGCGCAGCGGCGCATCCAGGCCCGACAGGTCGTGCCGGCTGCGATTCGTGCCGAGCGTCGTGTCCTGCCGGGAGATGATGACGATGTCGCCGATCCGGTCCGCCGGCAGCTCGAGCTGGCTGGCCGCCTCGGCGCGCGTCAGCACCGTTTCCACGCCGGCGAGCGCCGCGATGCGCTGCCGCAGCGCGCGCTGATCGACGTTCTCGGGAAGATAGACGAGCGCGTAGGATCCAAGCGCCCCGTGGTGCACCACGTAGGGATCGGTGATCGGCAGGATGACGCGCGCCGTGCCCGCGCCAAGCCACGCATCGAGCGTGTCCTGCAGGTAGATGACGTTGGGGGCGCCGTGCGCATCGTGCTTGGCATTCATGCCGTGGTCGGCGGTGAGCACGATGGTCGCCCCGAGCGCATCCAGCCGCGCCAGGTAGCTGTCGATCATGGCGTAGAACTCGTTGGCGGCCGGCGTGCCCGGCGCCGCCTTGTGCTGGACGTAGTCGGTGGTCGAGAGGTACATGACGTCCGGCCGTTCCCGCTCCATGAGGTTGACCCCGGCCGCGAACACGAATTCCGACAGCGCGGCGCTGTACACCGAGGGCACCGGCATGCCGACGCGCTCGACGATATCCTCGATACCGTTCGCGTCCAGCGTCACCTCGTCGGCCTTCTCGGAGGAAAAGCAAATACCCCGCAGCTGGTGGCCGAGGAGCTTGCGTAACTTGTCCTTGGCGGTAATCACGGCGACCTTGGCGCCGGCCTCGGCGAGGGCGGCGAGGATGGTGCCCGCCCGCAGGTAGCGCGGGTCGTTCATCATCACTTCCTCGCCGGTTTGCGGGTCGTAGAAGTAGTTGCCGCTGATGCCATGCACTGCCGGCGCTACCCCCGTGACGATCGACAGATTGTTGGGGTTGGTGAAGCTCGGCATGGCGCAGTCGGCGAGCAGACAGGTGCCCTGGCCGGCGAGAATGCGCGCCAGGAAGGGCGCGCAGCCGGCCGCCACTGCCGCACTGATGTACTCGAACTGGGAGCCATCGAGGCACACCACGACCAGCGGGTGGTCCATCCAGCGGTAGGTGCGGCTGTTGACGGCAATGTTGGCGGGCAAGGGGCTTGGCTCCGGTGTCTGGTGAATTGGCTCAGCGTTTCGCGGGACGCACGGCCGCCGCCTTGTGCATGCGGGCGCGGCTCTCGGCGGCATGCCGTCGCAGCAGCCGGCCGGCGCGCTCGGGATCGCGCGCGGCAATGGCTTTGACCACGGCCTTGTGTTCGGCGCTGGAGACCGCGAAGCCACCGCCGTCCTGCAGCCCGCGCAGGCGGAACAGGAGCAGCTCCTTGGTCAGCAGGCGGTAGGTCTCCGCCAGGCGCGCATTGCCGGCAAATTCGACCAGCATGTCGTGGAAACTCAGGTTGAGCGCGTGATAGCGCTTCAGGTCCTGACTCTCGGTCGCAGCCTCCATTTGCGCGACGCTGGACCTGAGTGCCTGCAGCTGCTCGTCGCTCACGCCCCGCGCGACCCGCTGGCCGATCAGCTCGTCGAGGGCTTCACGGATGTCATAGATCTCGTCAGCCTCCGCCATGGAGATTTCCCGCACGAACACGCCGCGGTTCTTCTCCGAGCGCACCAGGCGGCATTCTTCGAGCGCCCGCAGCGCCTCGCGCACCGGGCCGCGGCTGGTGCCGAAGCGGATCGCAAGTTCGCTTTCGTTCAGCCGTTGGCCGGCCGCCAGCTCGCCGCTGAGGATCAGCTGCTCGATCTCGGCCTGCACCAGCGCCGGCAGGGAGCTTGATTGCACCAGTTGCAGTGGGGTCAGGTTGGAGGCCGCCGGCATCGCTCGCTCCGCTGGAATGCTTGGGCGGTCATCATAGTCTGATTGTCAATTGTCGACAATCAGCAGTTATTCTATACTTGTGAGGTCGCCCAAGGGTGCCCGCGCCTTCCCCTGGAAGCCCGCTCGCCTGCCCGCCGCCGCTGATGGAGACGCCGATGACCGCCGATCCGATCCTGCTCACGCCCGGTCCGCTCACGACTTCGCTCAGGACCAAGCAAAGCATGCTGCACGACTGGGGGTCCTGGGACGGGGACTTCAATGCCATCACCGCGCGGGTGCGCGAGTCGCTGCTGCGCATCATTCACGGCGAGGGCACGCACGAGTGCGTCCCGCTGCAGGGCAGCGGCACCTTCTCGGTGGAGGCCGCCATCGGCACGCTGGTGCCGCGCAGCGGCCACGTGCTGGTGCCCCTGAACGGGGCCTATTGCCAGCGCATCGCGCGCATCTGCCAGGTCCTCGGCCGCCGCCTGACGACGATCGCCTACGCCGAGGATCAGCCGGTGCGCGCGAGCGACATCGAGGCGCAGCTCAGGCAGGACCCCTCGATCACCCACGTCGCCCTGGTGCACTGTGAGACCAGCACCGGGATCCTCAATCCTCTGACGGAGATCGCGGCAGTCGTGGCGCGCCACGGCAGGGGCCTGATCGTCGATGCGATGAGTTCCTTCGCGGCGCTGGAGATCGACGCGCGCACGACGCCGTTCGATGCGCTCATCGCGGCCTCCGGCAAGTGCCTCGAGGGTGTCCCCGGGATCGGTTTCGTGCTGGTGCGCCGCTCGGTGCTCGAGCGCTGCGAAGGCGTGAGCCACTCGCTCGCCATGGACCTGTTCGACCAGTGGACCTACATGACCCGCACGACCCAGTGGCGCTATACCCCCCCGACGCACGTCGTCGCGGCGCTCGATGCGGCGCTCGCGCAGTACTTCGAGGAGGGCGGGCTCGAGGCTCGCGGCGCCCGCTACGCGGCCAACTGCAGCCAACTGCTCGAGGGCCTGCGCGGACTCGGCCTGCGCTCCTTCCTGCCGGCCGCCATCCAGGCGCCCATCATCGTCACCGTGCACGCGCCGCAGGATCCGCGCTATGAGTTCAAGCGCTTCTACCAGGCGGTCAAGGAGCGCGGTTTCATCCTGTATCCGGGCAAGCTCACGACCGTCGAAACCTTCCGGGTCGGGTGCATGGGCCAGCTCGGCGCGGCCGGCGTGCCGGGCGCGGTAACCGCGATCGGCGCAGGACTGGAGAGCCTCGGGATCAAGGTCCCGCGACCGCAACGACTGAGCGCCTGATTACCCGGCCGCGCTCTGCGCGGTCTTCAGGAGTGCGTCCCCTGGGCGACGGTGGAGCGCAGGTCCAGCCCGGCATCGGAGGAATCAACGACGGTCTTGATGTCCATGCACGCGGGGAGCGTCGCACCGCGGTAGCTACTCACGGGGAAGTACTTCGCCTGCCACGCGTCAAAGCCCCATACGTCGAGTCCCGCCTTCAGATAGCGGCTGGCGCGGTCGGCTGCCTCGCAATCGTACTGTGAGCGCTGCACGTGCTGGCGGACGTCCTTCAGCAGCTCGTTGGCCGCCTTGGCCTCGGAGCGCTGCAGCAGCTTCTCCTTGAGGCTCACCGGGCTGCCGGCGGCGCGGGCCGCGCGGTGCACCTTGTAGTCCGGGTCCTTGTACGGATCCGGATCGTGGGCGGCGGATGAGGGCGCCGGCTCTACGTTGGCTTTCGCGTAGTTGGGATCCGGCGGCTCGTCCGCCGGGCCGGGCACGGGCGGCGCCGTCGCAAGGTCGAGGGCGGTCGAGGCGGCCGCACCGCGTGCGGTCTTCGCCGCCAGGTAATCCCCGACTCCCCAGGCGCCGAGTGTGATGACGGCGGCGCTCACCCCGACCACGGCGGCATAGCGGGTGAAGCCGCCGATCCAGGCGGAGGGGATCAGCCTGCCGAGCCGACGATGCGGCGCCTCCCCCGGCCACAGCACGAGGACGCGCCTGCCGACATGCAGCAGGGCCTGCGCCAGAAAGAAACCGATGGTGGTGCCAAGGACAACTTGAGTCAGGTTCATGACGGGTACCGCGCGCGCCTACCGGCTGCCAAGACGCCATTCTGTGGGGCGCTCGGGCCGCCAACCGTGAGCCGCATCACGTGCGCGGCCGCCTTTCCGTGGCACGTCGCACGCATTCGCAGAGCGCCGGGCGGGGGCCCCGGCAGGGGGTGCCGGGGAGTGTGCCTCCCCGGGCGGGCCGGGGGGCGGGGGTATACTGCCGGGCCGCCTGCGGGCGGTTGCCGCCGCCGCATGAGCCTGCGATGAACCCCATATCCCAGACCGCCTTTTATTGCTGCGGGATCCGCATGCAGGACGCGCAGAGCGGCCACCCGATCTGCGACGACCGCTACGCCGCGCGGTTCATGGACGAGCGGGGGCTGGAGATCTTCCGGCGCTTTGGCGGGGAGAGGCGCCCCAACGCGAGCAACGTCGCGCGTGCCCGCTACATCGATGACCTGCTGCGCTCGTATCTGGCGCAGGATCCGCACCTGCAGATCGTGCTGCTCGGTTGCGGTTTCGACAGCCGCGCCTTTCGGCTCAGCGGCGGCTCCTGGTATGAATTCGACGAACCCCAGCTCATCGCCTACAAGAACGAGCGGCTGCCCGCAGCGCAGGCGCCCAATCCGTTACTCAGGGTAGGCATCGATTTCGCTGCGGAGCCGCTCGCGAGGAAACTCGAAGCGGTTCCACAGGCCCGGGACACGGTATTCGTCATCGAAGGCGTCACCATGTACGTGACGGCCGAATCGCTGCGCGCGACGCTCGCGACCCTGCAGGCGCGCTTTCCCGTGCACCGGGTGATCGTCGATCTCATGACCCGTACCTTCCTCGATCGTTACGGGGCCACCATCAAGCGGATCATCTCGCAACTGGGCGCCGCGATGATCCCCGGTGACGCGCCGGCGCTGCCCTTCACTCAGAGCGGTTACCGCGAGCTGTCCAGCGTGTCGGTTGCGGGGCTCGCGTTCAGGTACCGCTCGCTCCCCGCGGTGCTGGGGGTCGTGATGCGGCTCATGGCACCCGGGATCTTCTCCGGTTACACCCTGCGGGTGTTCGAGTCCTCGGCCGCGGGCGCTCCCTGACGCGCCGGTCAGCCGTGATCGCAGCTTGACCCGCCGCGGGGACTCAGCGGCGCGCAGCGCGCCAGGAACGCAGCGCACTCACGAGCGGGTTGGGCATGACTGAGCGCAGCAGCGACTTGGATCCGCCCACGTACCACGCCCGCGATCGCCACGAGTAGCGCCAGCTGTGCGCCAGCGTGCCGAGCACGGCACCCGGGCGGCCGGTGACGCCGTGGGCCCAGGCGAGGTCGGCTGCGAGCCGCGCGCGCTCGCTGCACAGGATCTGAAGCTGCTGCGCCTCCCTCAGCAGCGGCTGCAGTTTCTCGAGCACCCGCGCCCTGCTCAGCAACAGCGGGATGCCGCTGCGGCTGAAATGCTGATCGTGCCTGCGCACCCGGGTGAGGGGCCGATGCACCAGCTTGGTCGGCGACCGGAGCGCCAGGCGCAGCCACAGATCGTAGTCCTCGTGCAGCACCAGCTGTTCATCAAAGCCGCCGGCGCGCTCGAAGAGTGCGCGCTCCACCATCACGGTGGGCAGCGCAATGCCGGCGCGCCGTCGCAGCAGCGGCTCGAACACCTGGCCGTCGAAGAGGGTGCGGGCCGGATTGCGCCGCCAATCGATGGACTCCCCGGCTGCGTCAACCCAGGCGAATTCGGTATAGCTCCAGTGGCATTCGGGGCTGGCGCGCAGCGCGGCCAGTTGCGCCTCAAGCTTCCCCGGCAGCCATTCGTCGTCAGAATCGATGAACGCGAGCAAGTCCCCGCGGGCTTCGCGGACCGCGCGGTTGCGCACCGCGCCGGGGTTGGCGGTGTGCGGCAAGCGCAGGATGCGGATGCGGGGCACCTGAAGCAGGCCGTCCAGGTAGGCCTGGGTCTCGGCGCCTGAGCCGTCATCCGCGATGAGCAATTCGAAGTCCGCAAGCGACTGGGCCATGACCGAGTCGATCGTCTGCGGCAGGTACTGCAGCCGCTCGTAGGTCGGTAGCACGACCGTTATGAGAGGCACTGGAGCCGCTCCGGTTGCAGGCGGCACGCACCGCGCACCAGCGTGGCTGCGTTCACGGTGGCGGCGTGCGCTTGCGGAACCCCACGGGGAAGTAGCGCTCAGCGGGCAGCAGGCGGTTGTTGCGGTCGAACAGCACATCAGGCGCGAGCTGCTCGGGCGTCGCTTCGAGCACCGTCTCGAAGTCCGCGGCGACCGCGGTGTCGGCAAAGCGGAAATTGCTCGTGTGCAGCAGCAGCAGGCCGCCGGGCCTCAGGCAGCGCGCAAAATCGGTGACCTGGCGCTCGAAGTCAGCGAACTGCAGGTAAGGATCGCAGCGCGCTGCGCCGCGCGTGGTCAGATCCCCGAGACACAGCACCGCCAGGCAGAAGATTGCGTCGTAGCAGGCGCTGGGTTCGCCAGCGGTGGTGGCCGCCCGCACGAAGCGCAGCTGCTCCTCAGCCGGCGCGCGCGCGCGGCAGATCGCGACGTTGCGCGGGTCGATTTCAATCCCGGTGATGTCGGCGCGCGGAAAGTACGTGCGCAGGGTGAATACCTCATCCCCGCGCGAACATCCGAAAGACAAAAGCCTGAGCTCTTCGCGCGCGCTGAAATACCCGGCCGCGAAACTGAACAGCCACGGATAGCGATCCGGCAGTGTGTGGCTGTAGGGCTGGAAGCGCCCGGGCAGCGGACGCCGCAGGCGCCACAGAGCGGACAGCGCCAGACGGGTGGCAGTGCGGCTCGTGCGGGCGGCACGGGCCAAGGGACCGACACTCGGCAGTCTCATTCCATTTGCGCTACCAGCGCTACTTTCCCACGGCAAGCGGGCAGCAGACATTAAACTATGGCGTGAAGCTGCGGGAAATTTCATGCCCCTAGGGAACTCCTCGACGCGGCCGCCGCGCGTACTGGTGATCGGCGCCGGACCCGCTGCCGCGGCGCTGCATCTGCCGGTGCTGGCGCAGCTGCACCAGCAGGGCAGGATCGTCCTGGCGGTGATGTGCGACCTGCGCCCGGAACGCGCCGCCGCGGCGCGGCGTCAGTTTGGATTCCTGGAGGAGAGCGGCGATGCTCTGGCGGCACTGGCGCGGCCGGATTTGGACGCGGCTTATGTATTTGGCGACGCGCGGCTGCACTACGAGTACGGGCTGGCGGCGCTGCGCAGCGGCAAACACCTCTTCGTCGAGAAGCCGGTGGCGCCGAGCTTTCTGCAGGCGCAGGAGATGGCGCACGTGGCCGCTGCCGGCGGGCTCATCGCCGTCGGCGGCCACAACCGCAGGTTCTATCCCTCCTTGCTGCGCGTCCGGGCGGCCGCCGGCACGGCGGGCTGGCGTTACGCCGAGGCAGTCTTTCACAAGCCGGAAGCGGGCAAGTCACCGCCGTTTGGCGCGCGCACCTGGCTCAGCGCCAACGGCATTCACGCCCTCGACGCGTTGCTCTACCTGATGGGTGGCCTGCCGGAGCGCGTCACGGCGATGGCCGCCCCGCCCGGGGCCGCGCAGCCCAACACCTTCGCGGCGCTGCTCGCGTGGCGCGACGGCCGCCAGGGGATATTCCTGTGCGACAACGCGGCCGGCGCGCGGCGCGAGGAATACGTGTTCCACGCAGTCGGCGAGACCTACACGGCCACCGACGCCGGACTCACGATTGCCCGGGATGAGACGCTGGAGAACGTGGCGCTGCCCGCGATCGGCGCGGGGCTGCTGCCGGAGCACGAGGCGTTCCTGCAGGCGATCGCCGGCGGCGCGCAGGCACCCCACGGCATCGGGGCGCTCGCGCCGTCGCTATTCATGTGCGAGCTGATCGAGTCCGGCTACTGCGGCGCGGTGCGCCTGCCCGATGCGCAGCACTCTTCAGGCCCGGCGCCCGGCGCAACCCCCGTCCTGCGCATGCCTGCGCAGCCCGCCGCGCGCTCGATACTGGTATCGCAGCCGGCGGCCCTGCAGCAGGCGCTGTCGCGGCGACTGCCCGGGTGGCGGCTGGTCTCGGTTGCGGATGTCGTCGCGGGCGCCGCGGCGCGGCCGGACATCGAGGCGGCCCTCCTGGGGCGGGGCGCACAGCCGCTCGCGGCGGAGATCCTGGCGAAATTGCCGAACCTTGCGATCGTCGGCGTGGCGGGCCTGTCGCTGGCAGCGTACGCGCCGGCGGCACTGCTGGCGCGCAACATTGCACTCGTGAACGCCAGCGAGGCCTATGCGCAGAGTCTGGCGGAATTCGCCCTCGCGCTCGCGATCCTCGCGCGTCGGCGCGGCTTCACCTCGCACGAGGCCATGCGCCGCGGCGGCTGGGGCACGGCCACGCCGGTGCCGGGGCTGCGCGGAGGGCTGCGCCGCGCGGCACGCAAGCTGCGCCCGCTGGCATCGGGCGGCCTGGAGTCCCGGCTGCGGCGCGTGTGGCGGGCCGCGCAGCCGCTGGTCGGCACCGAGGCGCCTGCGCCGCAGGCGCGGCTGTTGCACGGCGCCAGCATCGGGCTGATCGGTTGGGGCGCCAGCGCGCGCGCGTTCGCGGCCCGCCTGACCCAGGCGCAGGCGCGCGTGCTGGTCTACACCGAGCATGCGACCGAGGCGGAGCTGCGCGCCGCCGGCGCCGTGCCGGGTGCCTTAGGCGAGGTGCTGGCGGCCGATATCGTTTCCCTGCACCGCGGTCTCACACCCGCGACGCGACATTTTCTGGGCGCGGCCGAGCTGGCCCGGCTGCGCCCGGGGGCGGTGCTCATCAACGTCGCGCGCGGTGCGCTGATTGAGCCTGAGGCATTGCTGGACCGGCTGCGGCGCGGCGACGTATTCGCCTGTCTGGATACCTTTGAGGTGGAGCCGCTGGCGCACAACCATCCGCTGCGCGCACTGCCCAACGTGTTTCTCACCTCGCACGTGGGGGGTGGCTCCGCCGACATGCACGCCGCCGCCGCTGACGAGGTCGTGGCGAAGGTTGCCGCTTACTTGCGCGGCGAGCCGGTGGAGACGCTCTCCGCCGAGCGCCTGGCGAGCATGACCTAGGCTCAACCCGCACGCCGCAGGGGTGAAGCGCGTGCTGCGGGCACCTTCGCGGCCAGGGCCAGTAACTCGTCAAGCGCTTCGGCACGCACCGGGGACACGTAGCGATCACAGAAGCTGCGCGCCGCCTGCGCCGCCTCCGAGTCCGCCGCGGGGTCCGCGGCACGGGCCTGCCCGCAGAACTCCGCGGGGGTCGTGACGCTCACGCGCCAGCCGTGCAGCTGGTAAAGCGGGTCGAAGCACAACTCCCCGGGGCGTGCCAGGTAGAAGGGCTGCACACCCGCCAGCACTGCCTGCAGCGCCGCGGATGAGCCGCGGTAGAGGCAGAAGCGCGCCCGCGCGCAGTGCTGCGCCAGCGTGCCCTCGCGGGAGAGGATCACGTTCGCGGGCACGGCACCGCCGCCGATCACCGCGAGCACGGCGGCGTCGAAATTTGTCACCGGGTGCGGGCGCAGCAGGAACGTGACCTCCGGCATGTGGCGCGCGCAGGCCATGGCGAACTCAAACAGGATATGGCACTCGCGCGGGTCGCCATCGGGCAAGACGAGGCACAGCGGCGCGCGCTCGGCCGCCACCGGGGCCAGCGTCAGGCGCCGATGGGAGCCATAGTTGATGAGGTGCACGGGGCGCAGCGCCGCGCTGTCCGCCAGCGCCGCGCGCGTGATTTCTCCTAGCGTGAGAATCACCTCCGGATCGCAGTCGATCCCGGGTGCATTCACGCGGCGGCGGATCGCGTGTGCGTGCTCGCGCAGCGCGGTGTGCTGATAGCCCACGCACAGTGGCCGCCCCTGCAGGCGCGCCGCATGCCATATGGCCCGCTCGGAGGCATCACCCTCGTAGGTGGTGATGACGATCCGCGGCGACAGCCGCTGGCACAGGGCGGCGACGCTGCCGTGCAGGCGCAGATTCTGCATCGCGCCCCCGGATAAGGCCTGCCGGCCGGCCAGTCTTGCGAGCGCTGTCAGCAGGGGCGAGCCCGCGCCGCGGCCGGCGCGCAGCAAGGCGCGGCCCGCGAGCACGCTCTGACCCCACAGACGCACCTCCGTACCCGGCGCCAGCGTGCGCGGCAGCACGGTGCGCGCACTGCCGAGGCTCGGCCAATCCGCCGGCGTCAGGGGTGACTGGGGCGGCAAGTGATTCACCAGCGCCAGCACGGAGGTGGCGCCGCGCGCGCTTAGCAGTCGCTGCAGCGCGCCGAAGTAGAAATCATCCGGCCCCGCCAGCTGCGCGCGACTGGCGAGCCGCGAGACGATCAGCACGTCCACCCGCTCGGGGAAGCCGGCGCGCCGCCACGCGCGCGCCTCGGGCGCATCCTGCAGGGCGCGCTTCAGGGCCCGGGCAGCCCGCAGCACCACGGGGCGCTGCCCCGGGGGTGGCGCCGCGGGCGACAGGTCATCGGGCGCTGCGCCCCCCGGCGCCAGCTGTTCGTAGGTCCGCAGCAGGCTCGGATGCTCGTTGATGACGTGCAGCGCCGGCAGCGCGATGCGCGTGAAGCTCGTGCCCCGGGCGCGCAGCAGCTCATCGCCAGCCGCCGCAAGGTCCGCGTAGTCACGAGCGTTCATCGCTTCCGACGATATCCGCAGCCGCGCGGGTCGCCAAGGGTCCCGCCGCGGTCGCGGCGGCACGGCTGGCGCTCGGCGCGGCGGCGCGCCATCCCTCAGGCGACCTCGGTGAGCGTGCCTGCGCCGTGCGCCAGATGCGCCTGCAGGTGCGCGCTGTACCACTCCACGAACTGCCGCACGCCGGTCTCCTGCGGGTCGGCGAACGGCCCCGGTTCGTAGCTCGGTGAACTGACGCCGATCTGGTTTTCCTGAACGATCCGCCGGTCCTGCTCGTTGGTCGCGCGCCAGACGCCGGTGAGCTCCTCGAGGCTGTAGTCGCGGCCTTCCTGCGCCTCAGGATGAACCAGCCACTTGGTGGTGAGCTGCGTGCGCGTCGCCGAGAGCGGCAGCACGCGAAAGGAGATGGCATGGTCGGCGAGCACGTGATTCCAGGTGGTGGGGTAGTGAAACGCCAGCAGCGCACCGATGCTGGCGCCGGGCGCGACGTCCGCACAGAGCGCCCTGGCTACTGCTGCCTCCCCGGAGGCGGTGTAGCTCACCGCCGAGCCCAAGAGCGGCATGCGCGCGGTGCGCAGTCCGCCATCGGGCGAGAGCCGGAACTCGCTCGGCAGCCCGAGCGCCTCACAGTGCCGCCAGTGCTCAACAATCACCGGATCGCTCGCGGCGCCGCTGACACCGGTGGTGGTGGGTGAATCGGGGAAGGTGCGCGCCAGTTCAGGGTGGTTGCCCGCGCAGTGATAGCACTCGCGGTTGTTCTCCCACACGAGCTTCCAGTTGCCGTCCTCGATGATGGTCGACTCGAAGGCGACGCGTGCCGCGGCGAGCCGGTGCGGCCCCAGGTAGGCTGACAGCTGGGCACGGGTGGCGGAGAAATCCGGCGCTTGCGCGGCGAGGCAGACGAAGATATAGCCGGCGACCGTCTCGCAGTGCAGCTGCTTCAGAGCGTACGCGCCACGATCGAATCCCGCCCCCATCTGGCGCGCGGCGAACAGCCGCCCGTCGAGGTCGTAAGTCCACTGGTGGTACGGACACACGAGCCGGGCCGCGCGACCGCGCTCGGCGCGGCACAGCCGCGAACCGCGATGCCGGCAGGAGTTGACGAACGCCCGGATCAACCCCGAGCCGCCACGCACCAGCACGATCGGGTAGGCGCCCACCTGCAGGGTCAGGTAGCTGCCCGGCTGCGGCAGCTCCGATTCGTGCGCGGCGAACAGCCACTGCCGGTAGAAGATCAGCTCCAGATCCAGTTCGAAGACCCGCTCATCGACGTAGAACTCGCGCGGCAAACCGGTTGCCGGCTGACGCGCCGACAGGCGGCGCAGCACATTCATCGCGGTCGTCATGGTCACTCCCCGTGTCACGGCCAGTAAGATGGCCGGCGGTGCACGGTGGAGGACATTCAGGGAGGCAAGCGTGCCCACGACAGCAGGCACACGCGCCCTGACGATCGCCCACCGCGACCCGACGGCTGATGCGCTGAAGGCTGGTTTCCGGGCTCTGGAGTGGTCAGGTGTGGGCCTGGCCGACT
Organism: uncultured Pseudomonadota bacterium; assembly: GCA_963781815.1. GTDB lineage: Bacteria > Pseudomonadota > Gammaproteobacteria > Steroidobacterales > Steroidobacteraceae > 13-2-20CM-66-19. The sequence goes on from CAWAHK010000002.1 coordinate 47,850, forward strand.
CGGCGCCTTCCCGGACCCCTGGGGCGGGTGCGGTGGCTGGTGGCCGAGTTCATCACTCCAATACCGTTGCGGGGGCAGCGCCGGGATTCACCGGCTTCCCAATTCTCCGGCTCGCGATTCGCCAAGCCGGCACCTTCAGCGCGACAGAGGATAGGAGATCGGGACCGGCACGGCAACGCGCCGCCGGCAGGTCCGCAGGCCGGAAATCACCGAGCGATGCACGCGTTATCGTTTTAAAGTCATGGGGTTAGCGCCGTAACGGGGGCCCGCAACGCCCGCCTCTTCAGCCCCGGCAGCGAGAACTCCCGTGAACTCTTTGAACCGCCTGCACCAGTCGGGCACACTCAAAAGACGACCCGGAGGAGAACTCCTCAGCACACGGCCGGGGAGGTTACTGTTGCACGCTGCGGCATTTGATGAGCGCGCCGCCGGTTACGACGCCGATTTCACCAACACCCCGTTGGGCAGCGCGCTGCGGACCCTGGTGTGGGCACGCCTGGATCGGCTCTTCACCGGTGCGCAGCGCGTCCTTGATCTGGGTTGCGGAACGGGCGAGGACGCGCTGTACCTCGCCGCCCGCGGCACCCGGGTGCTCGGGCTCGACGCCTCCGCGGCGATGGTGCGCACCGCGCAGGAGAAGGCGCGGCAGCGCGGCTGCGCGGCGCGCGCCGAGTTCCAGTGTCTGCCCGTCGAAGGCCTGGGCAGCGCGTTGCCGGGGGAAGTCTTTGATGGAACGCTGTCCAACTTCGGGGCGCTGAACTGTGTCCAGGACCTCGCCGCGGTGAGTGCCAACCTCGCCGCAAGGCTCACGCCCGGTGCACGGCTGCTGTGGGTGCTGATGGGACGCCATGTACCCTGGGAGTGGGGCTGGTACCTGCTGCGCGGGGACGGGCGGCGCGCCTGGCGGCGGCTGCGCCACAGCACCGACTGGCGCGGCCTTAGGATTGCCTACCCGCACCCCGGTGAGGTGAGACGGTTGCTGCAGCCACACTTTCGGATCGATGCCGTGCGACCGCTCGGCGTGGCGCTGCCGCCGAGCTACGCGGCGGGCTGGCTCAACCAGCGCCCGCGCCTGCTGCGGGCGCTGCTGCGTGTGGAGGAGTCCGCGCAGGGGCAGCCCGGACTTGCCTACTGCGCCGACCACTACATCATCGAGGCGACGCGCCGGGCGGACACGCAGCCCTCCTTCGCCGCCGGGGTAAGGGCCTGATGCTGCCCGCGAGCGAGCTGCACTCCGCGATGGCGCTCACACGGCTGCCGCTCGTGACGCTGTACTTGAGCGAGCGCTGCAACTCGCGCTGCGTCAGCTGCGATTACTGGCGCCACGGAACCGAAGACATGGATCTGGCGGCCGTGAGGAGGTTGCTGCCGGACCTGGCGCGCCTGCGCACGGAAGTGGTGCTGCTGTCCGGCGGCGAGCCGCTGCTGAACCCGCAGTGGATCGAGATTGCGGAAACGCTGCGCGCGGCGGGACTGAAGCTGTGGCTGCTGAGCTCCGGACTGTCGCTGGCCAAGCACGCGCGCCGTGCGGCGGCGCTGTTTGACACCATCACGGTTTCCCTGGACGGCACCACCCGGGACACCTACACCGCGATCCGGGGACTAGATGCCTTCGACAAGGTGTGTGAAGGCATACGCGCCGCCGCGCAGGCCGGTGCGCGGGTGACCGTGCGGGTGACGCTGCAGCATGCCAACTTCCGCGAGCTGCCCAGGTTCGTCGAGCTGGCGCGCGAGTGCGGCGCGCGCCAGGTGTCGTTCCTGGCGGTGGACGTGGCGAACCCGCACGCCTTCGGCCGCGAGGCAGACTTTACCCGCGATCTGGCGCCGACCACCGAGGAGCTGGCGGAATTCTCGCAGCTGCTCGCGGCCCTGGAGCGCGAGCACGCGGAGGATTTCCGGCGCGGCTTCATCGCCGAGAGCCCCGGCAAGCTGCGGCGGTTGCTGCAGTACTTCGCGGCCGTGCGCGGCGTGGCCGCCTACCCGCCGGTGCGCTGCAACGCGCCCCAGCACTCCGCCGTGATCGACGCCCGCGGCCAGCTGCGCCCGTGCTTCTTCATTCCCGGCGCGCCACACGCCGCCCTCGGTGAGCGCGGCGAGCTTGACGCGACCCTCAATGCCCGAGAGATGGCGGCGCTGCGCGCGGACATCCAGCGCGGCGCCCGCGCCGAGTGCGCGACCTGCGTGTGCCCGCTGTGGCGCGACGTGGCCACGGCGGCCACGCTCTTGCCCGCGCCGCCTGCGGCGCTGCGCGGGGCCTGAGCCTGATGGCAGCCACGACCGGCATCTCCGCGCGCGAGGGCTATGAGCGCTGGGCGCCGAGCTACCCGCAGGTGCCCGGCAACCCGCTGATGCGTGCCGAACAGCAGCTGATGCTTGAGCACTGGCCGGTCGTGGCCGGGCGGCGCGCGCTGGATCTGGCCTGCGGCAGTGGCCGCTACGTGCAGCTGCTGCGCGCCGCCGGGGCGGCGCAGGTCATCGCGCTCGATGCCTCGCCGGGCATGCTGCAGCGGGTCGATGGTGCCGCACGGGTCTGCGCCAGCATGTCGCGCCTGCCGTTTGCGGCCGCCGCCTTCGACGTCGTCATCTCCGGCCTGGCCCTCGGGCATGAGGCGGATCTGCAGGCCTGGATGCACGAAGTGGCGCGCGTGCTGAAGGCCGGCGGCACCTGCCTTTATTCGGACTTTCACCCGCAAGCCGCGCGCGCCGGCCTCACGCGCTCCTTCACCGACGAAGCGCAGCGCTCCTACACCCTGCCGCACTTCACCCACGAGCTGCCGGCACAGCGGGCGGCCGCGGCGGCCGCGGGCCTGAGCATCAGCGCCGCGCACGAGGTGCGCGTCGGCATCGAGCTCACCGAGCGCTTTGCCAAGAGCGCGGCCTTCTACCGGCGCTGGCGCGGCTTGCCGCTGGTGCTCGTCGTGCGCGCGGAGAAGCCATGAGCGCCGCCCGGGCCGCAGCGCCGGTGACCTTGGTGAACGCCGACCTCGGCGGGCGGCGCTCGAGCCTGCGGCTGCACGGCGGGCGCATCACGCAGCTGCACACCCCGCCCGTGCGCGGCGATCTGGTGCTCGATCTGGGCGGCGACCGGCTGCTGCCCGGGCTCATCAACGCCCACGATCACCTGCAGCTGAATCACTTCCCGGCGCTTGAGTATCCGGCGCTCTATGGCAACGCCACGCAGTGGATTGAGGATTTCAACGCGCGCCTGCGCGACCACCCGGCCGTGCGGGCGAGCGCCGCCGTGCCGCGCGCGCAGCGCCTGCTCGGCGGTGGCCTGAAGAACCTCCTCAGCGGCGTCACTACCGTGGCGCACCACGACCCGCTCGATGCGCTGCTGCAGCAGGAGGAGTTCCCGACGCGGGTGGTGCGCGAGTACGGCTGGTCGCACTCGCTGCACGTGGACGGCGCGGCGCGCGTGCGCGCCGCCTGCCTGGGCACGCCGGCCGGGCAGCCGTGGATCATCCACGCCGCCGAGGGAGTGGACGCGCAGGCGCACGCGGAGTTTGAGCGGCTCGCCGCCCTCGGCTGCCTGCGTGCGCACACGCTGCTGGTGCATGCGCTCGCGCTCGATGCCTCGCAGCGGCAGCGCCTGGCGGCCGCCGGTGGCGGGGTCATCTGGTGCCCCACCTCGAACCTGCGGCTGTTTGGCCGCACCGCGGCGCTGGGAGATCTCATCGCGGCCGGCCGCGTGGCACTCGGCAGCGACTCGCGCCTCACCGCCGCCGGCGACCTGCTGCAGGAACTCGGCGCCGCCCGGCAGGCGCTGTCGCTGGATGAGGCGACGCTCGAGCGGCTGGTGACGAGTGACAGCGCACGGCTGCTGCGGCTTAAGGATTGCGGCACGCTCACCCCGGGCGCGCACGCGGACCTCATCGTATTGCCGGCCGCCATGCCGTTGTCGCAGGCGCGGCGAGCGGACCTGCGCCTGGTGATGCGCGGCGGCGCGGTGCGCTACGGGGATCCGGACTATGTGCGCGCGCTCGCCGTCGCCGCGGACTTCACCGCCGTTGAGGTGGATGGCCGCGCCAAGCTGTTGCAACTGCGCCTGGCGACGCCGCTCCTCGGGGGAGCCGTGAGCGAGCCGGGGGTGAGGCTGCCGGATGCGCCGGGGAGGGTCGCATGCGGCTGAAGATCGTGCTGTATAACCCGCGCGCGGTGTTCTTCACGATGCCGCTGGCGCTGCTGGCGGTGGGCTCGGAACTGGACCCGGAGAAGTACGAAGTCGTCATCATCGACGGACGCCTGGAGGCTGATGCCGTGACGGCCGTGCTGGCGCAGCTTGAGGGCGCGCTGTGCTTCGGCGTCACGGTGCTGACCGGCGCCCCGATCGCCGATGCGATCAATCTGTCGCGCGCGGTCAAGGCGGCGCGCCCGCAGCTGCCCGTGGTGTGGGGCGGCTGGCACCCTTCCATGTTCGCGCGCGAATGCCTCGAGGAGGCCTCCGTGGACGTGATCGTGCGCGGGCAGGGCGAGGCTACCTTCGCGGAGATCGTGCGACGCCTGAGCGCGGGGGAGTCCCTGGCCGACTGCCCGGGCAGCACGGTGCGCCTCGCGGATGGTTCGGTGCAGGAGAATGCCGCACGGCCGCTGCTGCCGGTGGAGATGTTCCGCGCGCACGACTACTCGCTGATCCCGGTCGAGCGCTACTTCGACCTCAAGGGCAAGCGCCAGCTGGATTTCATCTCCTCGCAGGGCTGCAACTTCCGCTGCGCGTTCTGCTCCGACCCGTTCGTCTATGAGCGCAAGTGGGTCGGCCTCGACCCGGTACGCATGGCGCTGCGCCTGCGGGAGCTGTGGCAGCGCTACCGCTTCGATGACGTGAACTTCCAGGACGAGACCTTCTTCACGCGCCGCAGCCGCATCCAGGCCTTCGTCGACCGCCTGATCGAGTACGACCTCAAGTTCACCTGGGCCGGCACCATGCGGGCGGATCAGGGCGTGCGCCTGCCGGATGAGCTGTGGGCGCGCTCGGTGCAATCGGGCCTGCGCCGCCTGCTGGTCGGGGTCGAGTCCGGCTCCGATGAAATGCTCAAGCGCATCCGCAAGGACATCCGCATCGAGCAGGTGTTCCAGACCGCGCACAAGATGGCCGGGCATGGGGTCGCCGGGCACTTCCCCTTCATTGTCGGTTTCCCCGAGGAAAGCGACGACAGCATTCGCGCGACCATCGACTGCGCCAAGCGCCTGCGCGCCATCAGCGGCGAGTTCCAGACCCCGATCTTCTACTTCAAGCCCTATCCGGGGAGCGAGATCGTGATGGAGGCGGTCGCGCGCGGTTTCCGGCTGCCCGCGGGTCTGAAGGCCTGGTCGGAATTCGACTATGTCGACGGCGACCCGGGGCCGTGGGTGTCGCGCGAGAAGTTCAAGCTCATCGAGCGCTTCAAGTTCTTCAGTGAACTCGCCGCCAGGCCTGCCGGCGAGAAGGGCGGGCTGCTGCAGCGCTTTGCCGCCTTCCGCTGCCGCCGCGACGAGTACCGCCTGCCGGTGGAGATGCTGTTCACCCGCTGGCTCATGCCCGAGCAGAGGCTGTCATGAGAGAAGCGCCGCGCGTGCTGCTGGTGAATCCGTCCATGACGCCGGCGCGCAACGCGCGCTTCCCGCTGGCGATCCTCAACCTGGCCGCAGCCCTCGAGGGCCGCTACCCAAACCGCCTGCTCGACGGCAACGTCGAGCGTGACTTCATCGCGAGCGCGGTGCGCGCGGTGTCCTCCGGGGAGGTGGACGCCCTGGCTGTGAGCGTCATGGGTGGCCCGCAGCTGCCGCCGGCCATCGCGCTGTCCAAGGCGGTGCGCGCCGCCGCCCCGCAGGTGCCGATCATCTGGGGCGGCGCCTTTCCGACCAACTGCCCGGACGCCACGCTCAACACCAGCTACGTCGACTACGCCGTGCGCGCCCAGGGTGAGGAGACCTTCACGCAGCTGCTCGGGGCGCTTGAGGGCGGCGCCAGCGAAAGCCTCGGCGACATCGCGGGTCTGAGCTGGCGCTTCAACGGCCACACGCTGCACAACAAGGAGCGCGCCTTTTCCGGCCTGAGCCTGGAGCGGCGCGTGCCCTACGAGCGCCTCGCCAACCCGCAGCGCTACCTGACGCGCACCTATCTCGGCCGTCACACGGCCGGCTACCAGGCAGGACTGGGCTGCCGCTTCCGCTGCACCTTCTGCGGGGTTGCGACCATGTTCCGCGGCCGCCTGGCGCTGCCCACGGCCGCACGCCTCGAGGAGGACCTCACCTTCCTCACCACGCAGCTCGGCGCGGACGCGATCCAGTTCTACGACCACAATTTCTTCGATCGCGAGGTCGACATGGTGCCGCTGCTGGAAGTGCTGGCGCGCTTTCAGCTGCCGTGGTGGTGCTTCGCGCGCGCGGATGCACTGCTGAACCTGTCCGAGCCCTCCTGGGAGCTGGTGCGGCGCAGCGGCCTGCGCATGGCCTACATCGGCGCCGAGTCCCCGAGTGACTGGCTGCTGCACGACGTGCGCAAGGGCACCAGCTCCGACCAGACGCTCGCCGCGGTGGAGCTGTGCCACCGCCACGGCGTCGTGCCGGAGCTGTCCTTCATGCTCGCCCCGCCGCAGGACCCGGAGGGGGAAACCGAGCGCACCTTCGAGTTCATCCGCCACATCAAGGCGCGCTACCCGCGCACCGAGATCATGCTGTACGTGTACACGCCGCTGCCGGCGCGCCCCGGCACTAACGCCCGGCGCCCGAGCGCGGAGGCTGACCTGCGCGACTGCGCCGGGGCAGCGGTGAAGTTCCCGACCACCGCCGACGGCTGGGCGCTGCCGGAGTGGCGCGCGTACTGGTGTCACACGGACTCGCCGTGGATTTCCGAGCGCCTGCGGGTGCGGATCCGCGATTTCACCACCGTGCTGGGTTGTCGCTATCCGACGGTGACCGATATCCGCTCGCCGCAGTGGGGCAAGCTCGCGTTGCGGGCGCTGGCGTCGTGGCGCTACCGCTTCCGCCATTACCGTCGTCCGTGGGAACTGGACCTGTCGAAGAAGTTCATCCGCCTGCGTGACCCCCGGGTGTCCAGTCTTTAGCCGCGCCGCGCCGGCAGCGTGGCGCACCTGATGCGCGCGCGAGCGGCGGGCATGCCCGATGAGCCCGCGGCCGATCCGTTCGGCGAGCGGCAGCGGCTGCGCTATCGAACGGTGGCGCGCGTGCTCGGCGGGGAGTTCCACTTCGAGAGCGCCGAGCGCGAACTGCTGCTGCTGGTGGAGCGTGCCTATGCCGGCCTGCCGGCGCAGCGCTTCACGGCGGCGGCGCCGCGCTTCACGGTCCGCCTCGTACTGGGGCAGGCGCGCGCCCGCCGGCGCCGCGCCGAGCCGGCTGCGGTGCAGCCGCTCGCCGCCGGCGCTGTGGTGTGCGGGGCGCTGGCCGGATCAAGTTTCATGAGCATCAGCGCCACCGAGCGCGCCGGACTGATTGTGGTGGCGCCCGAGCTGCTGCGCTTCCCCTATCACCTGCGCTACGAGCTCATCGAGTTCGCGGTCTACTGCCTCGCGGCGCGCGCCCAGCACCTGGTGCCGCTGCACGCGGCCTGCATCGCCGGCCGCCGGGGAGGAGCGCTGGTGCTCGGCGCGAGCGGTGCGGGCAAGTCGACCCTCATGCTGCACGGCCTGCGCTCCGGCCTGCGCTTCCTCGCCGAGGACAGTGTGCTGGTGCGGGCGCGGGGACTGCTGGCCACGGGCGTCGCCAACTTCCTGCACGTGCGTGATGATTCGCTGCGCTTCCTTGCGGGCACGCCGCTCGCGCGGCAGATCCGCGCGGCGCCCGTGATCGTGCGGCGCAGTGGCATCCGCAAGTACGAGTTCGACCTGCGCGGCGGCGACTTCCGCCTCGCCGGCGCGCCGGTGCCGTTGCAGGCGCTGGTGTTCCTGTCCGCGCGCCGCGCCCGCGACGGGGCGCTGCTGCGCAGGCTGCCGGCCGCGACGCTGGCGGCGCGCCTGCGCCGCGCGCAGCCCTACGCCGCGCACCAGCCAGGGTGGGGAGCCTTTCTCTTGCGGGCGCGGCGGCTGCCGGCCTTCGAGCTGCGCCGCGGGTTGCACCCGCGCGCGGCGGTGGCGGCGCTCGCGCAGCTGCTCAACGGGCCGCACGCGGACGTGCCCGCGAGGGGCTCAGTGCGCAGGCGCGCTAGGTAAGCCGCACCAGCTCCTCGCGGGCCTGCCGCGCGGCGAGCTTGAGGTCGGCCGCACGCGCCGGGTCGGCGCTGGCGACGCGGCTGGCCTCGACCTCGCTGCGCAGCCACACGTCCGCGAGGCGATAGTAGTTGCGGTCGTGACGGCCTTCGATGAAGTAGTCGCGGTCCGAGGCCTCCGCCCAGTCCAGCGGCAGGCGGATGCGCTCGCGCACCGACTCGAAATAGGGCGTGCCCTTGATGGGGTAGGACACCGTGGTGAGGAAGATCTCCGGGTTGGTGCTGCGCACCAGGTCGACCGTGGCCGCGATGTCCTCGACCCCTTCCCCCTCGTAGCCCCACATGAGGAACATGCCGACCTGCATGCCGTAGCGGTGCGCGAGTTCCACGGCGCGGTGCACTTCCGCGAGCGTCACGTCGCGCTGCATGGCATCCAGCACCTTCTGGCTGCCACTCTCGGAGCCAATCCAGACGCGGTAGCAGCCCAGCTCCGCCAGTGCCTGCGCGGCGGCCTCGTTCTGCAGGCGGTCGGCGCGGGTGATGGTCTCGAAGGGCAGGTGCAGGCCGCGCTGGCGCAGTTCACCCGCGTAGCTGTGCAGCCAGGGGTGGCTGATGGTGAACACATCGTCCGCGTACCACAGCTGCTCGGGCTGGTAGCGCGCGACGATCTCCTCGACTTCGCTCGCCACCGCGGCGGGGCTGCGCCGCCGGTGCGTGTAGCCGTACACCGCGTGCGAGCACCAGGTGCACTTGTAGGGGCAACCGCGGGCCGTGATGAGGCTGACGCTGCCGGCGCCGTGATGGCGGCGCCACACGTCGACGTACTTCTCGATATCGATCGCCGCGCGGTCCGGCAGCGGCAGGGCATCGAGGTCCGGGATCTTGACCCGTTCCGGGGTGCGTATCACGCGCCCGGCGCCGTCACTGAAGGCGATGCCGCGCACCTCGTGCAGCGCGTGGGCGCCTTGCACGGGGATGGCGTGCAGCAGCTCATCGAGCGTCAGCTCGCCCTCGCCGATGACGATCGCGTGGGCGCCGGCGGCGAGGTATTCCTCGCAGTAGTTGGCGCTCTCGGGACCGCCGAGGATGACCGTCCAGCCGCAGGCGCGGGCGGCGGCCATGATCTTCAGCACCGAACGGCGCGTCATGAGATTGGTGTAGATGCCGAGCATGCCCCCGGGCTGCTGCTGCAGTTGCGCGATCAGCGCCGAGCGCTCCGCGAAGGTGCTGTCGAAAATCTCGACGCGGTGGCCGCGGGATTTCAGGTAGGCGCTGATGTAGAGCAGCCCGAGCGGCGCGTACGGCTTCATGATCTGCTGCTCCTTCTCGTCCTCCGAGAGGAAGTAGCCGTGCGTCAGCAGGATCTGTCCCATGAGTGCAGCGCGCCGCGGCGGCCTCAGCCCAGCGCGCGGGCAACCCGGAAGTGGCTTTCGCTGGATTGCAGCGCAGCCCAGCGCCGCGCCAGGCGCCGCTTGGCCTGGTGGTAGCGCTCCACGTGGCCGGCGGCGTCCAGCTGCCCGACGCTCACCTGCTCGTGCAGCAGGTTGCGGATCGCGCGGTAGAACTCCGAGCTGTAGGTGCCGCGGAACATCATGGCCAGATCACCGCTGTCCTGCCAGTGGGTCTTGCCATTGAGCTGCTCCTTGACCAGCTCGTAGAACTTGGTGCCCGGCAGCGGATAGGAGACGCTGACGCCGACGTCATCCGGGCGTGCCGCCTCCAGCAGTTCGCGCGTGGCGAGGATATCGGTCAGCTGCTCGTCGAGGTAGCCGAGCTGGATGAAGAACCCGACGCGGATCCCCTGCGCCTTGAGCCGTGCGCGCGCGGTGAGGATCTCCGCCACCGTCGTGCCCTTGTTCATGGCGTCCAGGATGCGCTGGCTGCCGCTCTCCGCCCCGATCCAGGCCTCGGCGCAGCCCGCGCCGCTGAGCGCCTGGGCCATGGCCTCGGTGGTCAGGTCGGCGCGGATCTGGATGGTGAAGGGTGTGAGCGCCTGCGCCTCGCGCACCAGGCGGGCGAATTGCCCCACCCAGGCGGGCCTGAATCCGAAGATGTCGTCGGCAAACCAGATGTGGTCCGGATTGAACTGGCGCTTCAGGTGGATGAATTCGCTGGCGACGGCGGCGGCGCTGCGCTGCGAGTACTGGTTGCCCCAGATCGGCTTGGCGCACCAGGTGCAGCGGAACGGGCAGCCGCGCGAGGCGGCCATGTTGAGGCTGAAGTAACCGTGCGCCTTGACCCACACGGCGCGGTAACGCTCGATGTCGATGAGGTCCCAGGCGGGCAGGTCTGGATAGCCGATCACCTCGGTCGCACGCCCTTCGCTCACGCGCCTGAGGCGCTCGCCATCCAGATAGGCCACACCGGTGAGTTCGCGCGTCAGCTGCGCTGTGGGCACGTGTACGTCCGCGTCGAGCCGCCTGAGCAGCGCCGCCAGCGCCGCCAGCCCCTCGCCCAGGAGCGCCACCTCGGCGCCGGCGCGCAGGTAGGCCTCGGGGGCATCAGTCACGTCCGAGCCGGCGACGATCACCCGGGCGCCGCGCCGGCGCGCCGCGCCGATCATCTCGCAGCACGCAGCGCGCACGGCCGCCAGGCACATCTTGCTCAGAAAGTTGAAGTTGTCCTCGTAGAGGAGCACCACCTGGGGCGCGCCGGCGAGTTGCGCCTCGTATTCGGCCATGCCCTGCGCGAGCATGGCATCGAAAAACGCCACCCGGTGCCCGCCTTCGCGCAGCAGTGCCGCAACCTGCAGCGTGGCGAGGGGCGGATAGGGCTTAGCGCGTTCGAGCTGCTTGGGATCGAGCCGCAGAAAGTAGGAATGGCCTACGAGGATCGACAGCATCAGGTATTTCTCTTGGCCCGCGCGGCACGGCTACAGCCCCTTACCAACGCAGGGATTGTGGGTGAGTGCCGGCGAGCCTTCAAGCACGGCTGATCCGGCTGCTTTACGGGTAACGCACCGGCCCTTGAGTAAGTACACGCAGTGCCGGTTTGGGTTCATAACGCCAAGGGATGAGCCGGTGCGCCGCCGCGCCGTGGGCGGGGGCTTGACCATAAGCTGTTGATCCAGATATTAAATACCGCCAACCAGCCCCAGAGGAGGCGGACCCTGCGCCCGCTCCCCGTGCCCGCCGGGTTGAAGCGCGCCCCGGGCAGCCACACCTAGGGAGGTTCCGGCGCGGGCGCCGCGTGCGCCGCCGCGGTTTTGGTAACGAAGGGAGCCTTGACGGCTTGGGCTATAATCCCGGCCACCCCAAACGCACGGCCGACTGGTGTGGGGCATCCGGTCCGTACGGAGCTCACGGCACGGGCGAAAGTGGCGGAACTGGTAGACGCGCTGGCCTTAGGAGCCAGTGGGGAAACCCGTGAGAGTTCGAGTCTCTCCTTTCGCACCAGTTTTCCCCCAGAGTCAGCTTAGGTTTCCGGTCACGGGGTTCCGGGAGTTGAAGGATTGAATTGATGGAAGTTTCTTTGTCTGACACCGGCGGGCTGATGCGGCGGCTGGAAGTGGCCGTGCCCGCGACCGAAGTGGCGAAGGAGGTGCAGCAACGCCTCAAGCAGCTCTCGCGCACCGCGCGCCTGAAGGGCTTCCGGCCCGGCAAGGCGCCACTGGCGGTGATCACCAAGCAGTTCGGCGAGCAGGTGCGCGCGGAGGTCGTGAGCGATCTCATGCGCAGCTCGTTCGTCGAGGCGGTGACCCAGGAGAAACTGCGCCCCGCGGGCGGCCCGCGCATCGAGCCGATTACCCTTGGTCCGGAGACGGATCTGAAGTACGCGGCGCACTTCGAGGTGCTGCCGGAGATTAAGGTTAACCCGCCGCAGGATCTCGCCATCGAGAGACCCGCGGCGAGCGTGACCGAGGCGGACGTCGACGCCATGATCGAGAACATGCGCGCGCAGCGGCCGCTGTTTACCGAGGTCGCCCGTCCGGCCCACGACACCGATCGCGTGGTATTCGATTACCAGGCGCGCATCGGCGGCAAGCTCGTCGAGGACGGGGACCTGAAGGACGTGCGGGTGGTGCTCGGGACGCGCCAGGCGATGCCGGAGCTGGAAGAGGGCTTAAAGGGCACCAGCGCCGGCGAGCAGCGCGTCATCAGCGCGGTGTTCCCGCAAGAGCATCCCAACAAGCGTCTCGCGGGACAGGCGGCGGAGCTGCACCTCTCCATTAAGGCGGTCGAAGAGCACTCCCTCCCGGCAGTCGACGCGGAATTCTTCCGCGCCTACGGTGTCGAACAAGGTGGTCTTGAGGAGATGCGCCTGGAGGTACGCAAGAGCATGGAGCGCGAACTCGCCGGAGTAATCCGCGGCCGCGTGCGCGTGGCCGTGCTCGACGCCCTCTACAAGGACAACCCGGTGGATGTGCCGCGCGCCATGGTCGATGAACAGGTGCAGCAGCTGCAGGTGGATACCGCGCGGCGCCTCGGGATCCGCGATGCCCGCGCGCTGCCGCCGGCGGCGCGGTTCGAGGAGCCGGCGCGCCGGCGCGCGGCCCTGGGGCTGCTGATTTCCCAGATCGTGCAGAGCGAGGATCTGAAGGTGGAGCGCGAGCGGGTGCAGGCACGCCTCGACGAGCTGATCGAGGGCTACCCGGATCCGGACCAGGCGCGCCGCGCCTACCTGCAGAACCAGGACGCGATGCGGCAGATCGAGTCCGGGGCGCTCGAGGAACAGGTGGTCGACTGGATACTGGCGCGCGCCAAGGTCACCGAGCGGCCGACGACCTTCAAGGAGCTGACCGGCTTTGGTGAGGCCGGCGGCGAGCACGAGCACCACGGGCATGAGCACGAACATGAACATCACGCCTCGCCCGAAGCCGGGCAGGAACACGTACAGGTGGGCGGCACATGAATGAACGCGGCTTGAATCTGGTTCCCATCGTCGTCGAACAGACCGCGCGCGGTGAGCGCGCGTACGACATCTATTCGCGCCTGCTCAAGGAGCGCGTGATGTTCATCGTCGGCCCGATCGATGACTTCATGGCCAACGTCGTCGTGGCGCAGATGATGTTCCTGGAGTCGGAAAACCCCGAGAAGGACATCGCGCTCTACATCAACTCCCCCGGGGGCGTGGTGAGCTCGGGGCTGGCGATCTACGACACCATGCAGTTCATCAAGCCCGACGTCAGCACCATCTGCGTCGGCCAGGCGGCCAGCATGGGCGCCGTGCTGCTCGCCGCGGGCGCCCACGGCAAGCGCTACTGCCTGCCGCATGCGCGCGTCATGATTCACCAGCCGCTCGGGGGCTTCCAGGGCCAGGCGGCCGACATGGAGATCCACGCCACCGAGATGCTCGGCACGCGCGACCGCCTGAACCGGATCCTCGCCAAGCACACCGGCCAGAGCGTCGAGCGCATCAAGCAGGACACCGACCGGGACCGGTTCATGGACTGCAACGACGCGGTCAAGTACGGCCTGGTGGACAGCGTGCTCGAGAAGCGTGGCGTCCTCCCGGGCACCCCGGTTAAGGCGTGAACGGGCGGGTCGTCGGCGGCGCGCGGCCAGCAAATGTCAAAGTGGTGAACCACGTCATACAACTCCCGCGCAACCAAGGAGTTAGCCGTGCGGCGGCGCTTTGCTTCGGTGGCGGGCACCGTGCTATATAAGAAAACGTGCACAGCGCTTCTTTTTGCAGCTGCGGGCGACGTGGAGTCTATGAGGGACCGCGATGACTGAAGATTCCCGCAACCGTCACGACGACGGCAAGCTGCTGTACTGCTCGTTCTGCGGGAAGAGCCAGCACGAGGTTCGCAAGCTGATCGCCGGCCCCTCCGTGTTCGTCTGCGACGAGTGCGTCGAGCTGTGCAATGACATCATCCGCGAGGAGCTCGAGGACCGCGCCGAGCGCGCCCGCGACAAGCTTCCCAAGCCCCACGAAATCAAGAAGGTACTCGACGAGTACGTGATCGGCCAGGAGCGCGCCAAGAAGGTGCTCTCGGTGGCGGTGTACAACCACTACAAGCGCCTGCAGACGCGCACCGGCAGCGCCCGCGCCAAGGACGAGGTCGAGATTGCCAAGAGCAATATCCTGCTCATCGGCCCGACCGGCTGCGGCAAGACGCTGCTCGCCGAGACGCTCGCGCGCCTGCTCAACGTTCCCTTCACCATCGCCGACGCCACGACCTTGACCGAGGCGGGCTACGTCGGTGAGGACGTCGAGAACATCATCCAGAAGCTGCTGCAGAAGTGCGACTACGACGTCGAGAAGGCGCAGACCGGCATCGTCTATATCGACGAGATCGACAAGATCTCGCGCAAGTCCGACAACCCCTCGATCACCCGCGACGTTTCCGGCGAGGGCGTGCAGCAGGCGCTGCTGAAGCTCATCGAGGGCACGATCGCCTCGGTGCCGCCGCAGGGCGGCCGCAAGCACCCGCAGCAGGAGTTCCTGCAGGTCGACACCAGCAACATCCTCTTCATCTGCGGCGGCGCCTTTGCGGGGCTGGAGAAGATCATCCTCAACCGCACCCAGAAGAGCGGCATTGGCCTGACTTCCGAGGTGCGCGACATCAATACGCGCCCGCACGGCAGCGACCTGTTCCACGACGCCGAGCCCGAGGACCTGATCAAGTACGGGCTGATCCCGGAGTTCGTCGGCCGCCTGCCGGTGGTCGCGACCCTGGATGAGCTCGATGAGGGCGCGCTGATCTCGATCCTGACCGAGCCCAAGAACGCGCTCACCAAGCAGTACCGACGCCTCTTCGAGATGGAAGGCGCCGAGCTGGAGTTCCGCGACGAGGCGCTGCGCGCCGTCGCGCGTCGTGCGATGCAGCGCAAGACCGGGGCGCGCGGCCTGCGGACCATCCTTGAGACCGTGCTGCTCGACACCATGTACGAGCTGCCCTCGATGCGCAACGTCGCGCGCATCGTGATCGATGAGACCGTGATCGAGGGGCAGACCAAGCCTTACGTGGTGTACTCGGAAGAGACCGAGCCGCGCCGCGCCACAGGTTCCACTCATCACTGAGACGCGCGCCCGCGCGTCTGGCACGCGGAACGCGCCGCCCGTGAGGCGCGTCACCCTTGAAACGCGCAGTTCGCGCCACAATTCCCGCTACACTAGCGCCGTAAGCGCGATCGGCCACGGGTCTGACAGACGCCCTGGCCGGTATTCCATGGGTCCATCGAGGGCTTAAGCGTGTCCGAACCAACCACTCCGCCTACTTCCCTGCCCGCTGAACTGCAGAACGTGCCGGTGCTGCCGCTGCGGGACGTGGTCGTCTACCCGCACATGGTGCTGCCCTTGTTCGTGGGCCGCGAGAAATCCATCCAGGCGCTGGATGTGGCCATGCGCACCGACAAGCGCATCATGCTGGTGGCGCAGAAACAGGCCGACGTGGACGATCCGAAGGCGGATGACCTTTACCGCATCGCCACCGTCGCCACGGTGCTGCAGCTGCTGAAGCTCCCCGACGGCACGGTCAAGGTGCTGGTCGAGGGGGTGGACCGCGCGCGCATCGAGAAGCTGCACGCCGGGGAGCACTACTCGGCCGACGCCACGCTGCTGCCGGATGCGGAAGCCTACGATGAGAAGGAAATGGACGTGCTGGCGCGCTCGGTCATTTCCCAGTTCGAGCAGTACGTGAAGCTGAACAAGAAGGTGCCGCCGGAGGTGCTGACCGCGCTCGCCGGCATCGAGCAGGCCGGGCGGCTCGCCGATACCGTGGCGGCGCACATGTCGCTGAAGCTCGCCGAGAAGCAGAAGGTGCTCGAGATCCTCGACGTTAAGAAGCGCCTCGAACACATCCTGGTCGCCATCGAGAGCGAGATGGACGTGCTGCAGATCGAGAAGCGCATCCGCGGACGCGTCAAGGCGCAGATGGAGAAGAGCCAGCGCGAGTACTACCTGAATGAGCAGATGAAGGCCATTCAGAAGGAACTCGGCGAGATGGACGAGGGCGGCAACGAGATCAACGAGCTCGAGCAGAAGATCGCCAAGGCCGGCATGCCCAAGGAGGCGCGCGACAAGGCCACCGGCGAGCTCAACAAGCTGAAGATGATGTCACCGATGTCCGCCGAGGCCACGGTGGTACGCAACTACATCGACTGGCTGGTCAAGGTGCCCTGGAAGAAGCGCACCAAGATCATCAAGGACATCGCCCGCGCCCAGAAGGTGCTGGACGAGGATCACTTTGGCCTGGAGAAGGTCAAGGAACGCATCGTCGAGTACCTCGCCGTGCAACAGCGCGTCGACAAGCTGCGCGGCCCGATCCTGTGCCTGGTAGGTCCGCCGGGTGTCGGCAAGACCTCCCTCGGGCAGAGCATCGCGCGCTCCACCAACCGCAAGTTCGTGCGCATGTCCCTGGGCGGCGTGCGCGATGAGGCCGAGATCCGCGGCCATCGCCGCACCTACATCGGCTCCATGCCCGGCAAGATCGTGCAGAACATGTCCAAGGCCGGCGTGCACAATCCGCTGTTCCTGCTGGACGAAGTCGACAAGATGTCGATGGATTTCCGCGGCGATCCGTCCTCGGCGCTGCTCGAGGTGCTCGATCCTGAGCAGAACTCGACCTTCAACGATCACTACCTGGAAGTGGACCTGGACCTCTCCGAGGTGATGTTCGTTTGCACCGCGAACACCCTGAACATCCCGGCGCCGCTGCTCGACCGCATGGAAGTCATCCGTCTGCCCGGCTATACGGAAGACGAGAAGATGAACATTGCGCGGCGCTACCTGGTGCCGAAGCAGATGAAGAACAACGGCCTGAAGCCCGATGAGCTCAAGGTGTCCGACGCGGCGCTCATGGACATCGTGCGCTACTACACGCGCGAGGCCGGCGTGCGCAACCTCGAGCGCGAGGTTGCCAAGATCTCGCGCAAGGCCGTGAAGCAGATGCTGATGCACAAGAAGGACCAGAAGTCGGTCGCGGTGACCCCGCGCAACCTCGACAAGTTCCTGGGCGTGCGCCGCTTCCGCTACGGCAAGGCCGAGGACATGAACCGCGTCGGGCAGGTCACCGGTCTTGCCTGGACCGAGGTGGGCGGCGAGCTGCTTACGATCGAGGCGGCCGTGGTCACCGGCAAGGGCAAGCTGCAGCACACCGGACAGCTCGGTGAGGTGATGCAGGAGTCCATCCAGGCCGCCATGACGGTGGTGCGCAGCCGCTCGCAGATGCTGGGGCTGGAGACTGAGTTCTACCAGAAGCTCGACGTGCATCTGCACATCCCGGAAGGCGCCACGCCCAAGGACGGCCCGAGTGCCGGCATCGGCATGTGCACCGCGCTGGTTTCGGCGCTGACGCGCATCCCGGTGCGCTCGGATGTGGCGATGACCGGCGAGATCACGCTGCGCGGCGAGGTGCTTCCCATCGGCGGCCTCAAGGAGAAACTGCTCGCGGCGCACCGCGGTGGCATCAAGACCGTGCTGATCCCGGATGAGAACCAGAAGGACCTGGTCGAAATTCCGGATAACATCAAGGGCAACCTCGAGATCAAGGCGGTCAAGTGGATCGACGAGGTCCTGGCCGTCGCCCTCACGCAGCAGCCCATGCCGCTGCACAGTGCGGACGCTCCCCCGGTACCGGTGGCCGCGACCGCCGTCACCGAGGACAAGCCCGCGCGCCGCGGCGTACGGCGCATCAAGCAGGACCTGCCCCCGGCGCATTAGAATGCGCCGGGCGCGGCGTGCTGCGTCCGGGTCGGGTGCTTAGCTCAGCTGGTAGAGCGTCGCCCTTACAAGGCGAATGTCGGCGGTTCGATCCCGTCAGCACCCACCAATTAGATCAATCACTTAAGCTCGTCTCACGGCATCCCGTCAGGCGCAGAACGCTCACTGCGGGACTTTTTCAGACGTCGGCCGCGTTGAGCAAGTTCCGCAGTTCCGCCCCACTGTAATCCGTCGTCACCCGCGTCGAGCGCTACCCCGGCAGACCCTGGCGGTCCTCGAAGGACACGCCAGCCGCCGGCAAGCGCCGACCGAACGTGTGGCGCAGGTCCAGTCATGAGTCAGATTGCGCACCGTGGGCTGGGCAGCACCGCAGCGCAGCTAACACGGGCCGCCTCTACTGCTTGGTAGCCGGGCCTCGTGCTAGCGTAGGTTCCCATGACTTCGATGGAGGCTTTCATCCGCAGAATTCCCAAGGCGGAACTTCATCTGCATATTGAGGGCACGCTCGAGCCGGAGATGATGTTCGAGCTGGCGCGCAAACACCGCCTCAAGTTGCCGTACGCCTCGGTCGAGCAACTGCGTCAGGCCTACAGCTTCAGCAACCTGCAGTCATTTCTCGATATTTACTACCAGGGCGCCGAGGTGCTGCGCGACGAGGACGACTTTTACGCGCTCACCTCGGCTTATGTGCGCAGGGCACACGCCGATGGCGTCGTGCATGCAGAGATCTTCTTTGATCCGCAGACGCATACCGCGCGTGGTGTGCCGTTTGCGACCGTCATCGGTGGCATTCACAGCGCGCTCGAGGAAGCCACGCGGGCGCTCGGCATCACGCACCGCCTGATCCTGTGCTTCCTGCGTCACCTGAGCGCGCAAGAGGCCATGACGACGCTCGAGCAGGCGCTGCCGCATGTCTGGGCCATCACGGCAGTCGGTTTGGACTCCTCCGAAGCGGGGCATCCACCCTCGAAGTTTGCGGAAGTGTTTGCACGCGCGCGCAGTGAAGGGCTGCTCACGGTGGCGCACGCGGGCGAAGAAGGACCGCCGGAGTACGTGTCCGAGGCCCTCGACCTGCTGCAGGTGAAACGAGTGGATCATGGAGTGCGCAGCGCGGAGGATCCGGCACTGCTTGCGCGCCTGGTACGCGACCGCGTGCCGCTGACGGTGTGTCCGCTGTCCAACGTCCGCCTGCGGGTCTTCGATCGCATGGAGGACCACAATCTCAAGCGCCTGCTACGGCAGGGACTGTGCGTGACTGTGAATTCGGACGATCCGGCCTACTTCGGTGGCTATGTCGCGGAGAACTATCTGGCTGCGTTTCGCGCGCTCGTTCTTTCGCGGGCCGACATCGTGCAACTCGCGAGCAACTCGTTCGAAGCCTCGTTTCTGCCCCAGGCCGAAAAAGAGGGCTGGCTGGCGAAGATCCGCCGCTTCAACGCAGATTCGCCTGCGGCGTCCGCTTAGGCTGAGCCGCGCTCGTTCGGGCAGAGTGCGGCCTGCCGCTGCGCTCCCCACTGCCTTAATCAGCGCTCCGTAACGGTCCCGGTGTCGAAAAAACTCTCGCTGACCGGTTTGTTTTTTAGGATCTCCTGACGTGTCAGGCCGTGGAGTTCGTGTGGAAATATCAGCCAGCTGTTGGTGGCATGAATGTGGTAGTCGGGCCTGAGAGAACTGCGATTGCGCTCCGGCTTGTAGTAGACCGTCGCGATGCGAATCTCCCCCGCGAGATTGCGGCGGCAACGGCGCCGCAGCTCCGCCATGACGGCCTCGAGGCTGCGCCCGGAATCGAACACGTCATCGATGATCAGCAGCTGATCCGCGAACGAGAGACGCGATATCAGGTAGTTCATCGCGTGGACCCGTACGACCTTGGCCTGCTGATCGATACCGGTGTACGAGGAGGTACGGATCGCGATGTGGTCGACGTGGATGCCGTGGTACTCGAGTACCTCTTGCACTGCGATGCCGACCGGTGCGCCGCCGCGCCACAGGGCAACCAAAAAGGTTGGCCTAAAGCCGCTGCGCACGATGCGCATGGCGAGCTCGATCGAATCGGACAGCAGCGACTCGCTGGAAACGAAGACCTTCTCAGGAGTGGCGGGGGCAGGCAAGGGGCTTGGCGTGTTCACGAGCAGTTCTTGTGTGCGGCAGCGAAAACGCATTTTCGCACATTGCGCAGCGCCGAGCCCTGAACTCGGCGCGCGCGCCGGGGCTGCGTGGGACGCTGACGCTCCGGTGCCCGCAGCGTAACTCCTTGATCGCAAGGTCGCTCCGCTATACTTCGGCCTGAATGGGCCGGCGGGGGCTGAGGCGATTCGTTCGGAGGCGCATGCCGAGAAACATCGAGATCAAAGCCCGCATCAGCAGCGTCGACGCCCTCATGGCGAAGGTGAGGTCCATTGCGGACCAGGGCCCGTGGGAAGTGCGCCAGGACGACACCTATTTCGCATGCGCCGGCGGCCGGCTGAAACTGCGCACAGGCTCGGACAATGCCGGCGAGCTCATCTATTACCGCCGCGACAATCAGGCCGCGCCCAAGGAGTCCTTCTACCAGCGCTTCCCGACCTCGGATCCCAAGTCTCTGCGGGAGTTGCTCATCCAGGCATTGGGTCAGGTCGGTCGTGTCGAGAAGGTGCGCACGGTGTTCCTGCGCGGCAGAACGCGTATCCATCTCGATAGAGTCGGTGGCCTGGGGGACTTCCTCGAGCTCGAGGTCGTCCTCGCCGACCACGAGCCGCTTGCCCAGGGCATCAGCGAGGCGCACGAGCTGCTGATGCAGCTCGGCCTGGGTGGGCCGCAGCTGATCGAAGGCTCCTATCTCGATCTCCTGGCCGCGCCCCGGGCGACGTAGACGCGCATGGAGCGCCTCTCGCGTCGGGAGCTGATGCGCATCGCCGCCGCGGCTGCGACGCTGCCATGGGCTGGCGCAGCGGCGACGAACGCGCCGCAGCCCACGGCGAATCGGCGACACGCGCCGAAATTCGCAGTGGCCGAGCAGGTCCCGGAGGTTTTCGTTTCTGTGCCGTTCGAGTCGCAGGAGCTGGGTGGACTCCTCGCCGAGCGCATGCGCAGCAACGTGCAAGGGCGGCTGCGGCGAGTCGACACCGAGGCCTGCCTGGCAGGTTTTGTGCGCCGTAACACGGCGGGCAGCTTCGATACCGCGTGGCTGGGGGAGCACGCCGGTAAGTTCCTGGACGCAGCCTGCAACGCGCTGCGCTACCGGGAGGACGAACGCCTGCGGCAGATGGTCGAGCACGTGGCCCGGACCCTCATCGCCAGTCAGGAGCCGGACGGTTATCTCGGTACCTATCCGACGGCACACCGCTGGAGCGGCTGGGACGTCTGGGTGCACAAGTACACGCTCATCGGCCTGCTCACCTACTACGAGCTGACCGCCGAGCCATCGGCGCTGCGCGCATGCCAGGCCGCGGGTGATTTGCTGGCGCGCACCTTCGGCGAGGGACCCGGGCAGCGCGACATCATCGCCGCGGGCGAGCACATGGGCATGGCGGCGACCTCCGTGCTCGAGCCGATGTGCAGACTGTACCGGTACACCGCGGACACGCGTCATCTCGAGTTCTGCAGGTACCTGGTGCGCTCCTACGACCATCCGCACGGCCCGCGCATCGTGACCACGCTGCTCAAGGGCGAGGGCGTTTACCGCGTCGCCAACGGCAAGGCGTACGAGATGCTGTCTAACTTCAACGGCCTCATCGATCTCTACCGTCTGTCGGCCGATAAGACACTGCTGGCTGCCGTGCTGCAGGCATGGGAGGACATCGTCCGCCAGCAGTTGTACCGCACCGGGACGGCGAGTGCCGGAGAGCACTTCCAGCCGGCGGGACAGCTGCTCAGCCTGCAGTCATCGAACGTCGGCGAGATGTGCGTGACGGTCACCTGGCTGCAGCTCAACTGGCGGCTCTTGCGGCTGACCGGCGAGGCGCGCTTCGGCCAGGAGATCGAGCGCACGGTCTACAACCACCTGCTGGCGGCGCAGGACGCGGCAAACGGTGACGTTTCCTATTACACCGGCTTCACCGGGCGCAAGGAATTCACCGATGCGATCCTGTGCTGCGTGTCGAGCGGACCCCGCGGGATCTCGCTCATCCCGCAGCTGACCTGGGGTCTTGAGAAGCAAGCACTCCTGGTCAACCTGTACAGCCCGGGGCGCATGCGCTGCGATTTCGGTGGCGTACCGGTCGAGGTGGTCTGCGATACGGCGTTCCCGGCGGACGGACGCGTCGTCATCAGCGTGAACGCCCAGCGTGCGACCCATTTCACTCTGCGGCTGCGGGTCCCGGAGTGGACCGAAGGCTTTCAGGTGCGCTCTGGTGCGGACACGCTGCACGGGACGCCGGGCCAGCTGCTCGATGTGTCCCGCACCTGGCCGCGATCGAGCACGCTCGAGATCCGCATGGAGATGCCGACCAGGATCGCGCCGGGGTCACCGAGCTATCCTGACTACCTCATGCTGCTGCGCGGCCCGCAGGTGCTGGCGCTGCAGCAGAGCCTCAATCCAGCCGTCCCCTACCTGCATCGGGTCGCCGTCGCGGCTGGACCGGTAACGCCGCGAGCCGTGGCCCCGACGGCGGGCAGCGGCGCACGGCCGGTCTACGAGGTGGACGGCATCGTGGGACTACCGGCCGAGGGTGACCGGCTGCGTTTCGAATCGCGTGCCGTGCGGCTGGTGCCGTTTGCGGAGCTGACCGACGGGCGCGTGTGGATTGCCCGAGCGGATCGCCTGCGATCCGACCTGCCTCCGGTCACTGCGTTCGCCCGGGCGAATCTGTCAGTCGTGAACCTCAGACTCGAGCCGAGCGCGGAACGCTCGACTGACATCCTCGAGTTCGTGACCGACGAGGACCCGCGCAGCTTCTGCACTGTCAATCCGCAGGATTTCGGGCTGGCCAACTATCTCGGGGCACCGCCCGGCAAGCGCGGCGACCCGGTGTGGTTCGCCCTCATGCTGAAGGGCCCGGCGGCCATTTCCCGCATCGTGTTCCGACATGGCGCGGTGAGCGCAGCGGGCGGCTGGTTCGACACCACGCACGGTATGCCGCGCCTCGAGCTGTCGCGCGACCCGATCCCGACCTCCTCGAACGACGCACTGCTTGAGGACAGCAAGGTGCATTGGGAGCTGGCCGCTGTGCTCGAGAACTATCCGCGTACCAACGCCGCGACGCCACCGCCGCTTGCCGACGGACAACTCTTCGAGGTGCGCCTGCCCCGCCCGGTCGAGGTGCACGGCCTTCGGATCGTCGGCCGGGCAGGGGGCGACTACGCGAGCTGCGCCGAGCTCAGCGCCTACGGCTGACCGCCGGCGAAAAATGGCGCGAGCGCATCGAGGCCGGCCCGCCGATAAGCGTGACCGGCGCGGATCTGGGTGCCGAACTCCAGGTAAGGATCGCTGGCGCGCTCGTAGTTCGGCCACTGCGGCAGACCGGGTCCGTTGGGATCGCCGCTCGCTGCGAATCGCGTCCAGGCTTCACGCATGGTCGCCGACAGCTGCAGGTCGGTGGCGTCGGGTGGCTCATGCGGGATGAAGCTCGGCTTATCGAGCGAGCCGAATACGAAGGGCAGCACTTCTGAATGAGTCGCCGGCTGCGCACGGCCGGCGATGCCGCGACTGAACAGGTAGAAGAAGGTCTTCGGCTGATGCTGTGAGAGCGCGCGCGCAATGAGACGCGCGCTCTCGCCGAACACCGCATCGCCGAGGATCGCCGCCGCGGCCGTATTGGCCGCGGCGTCCGTCTCGGCAGGATTGAGGGTAAGCAGCTGCTCGGACGAATGGCCGAACTGGTCCCTGACCCAGGCCTTGTAGCTCGCCGGCGTCTGCTTCGGGGAGAACATCCGGCCTTCGTCGGCCGCGATACCGACGATGGCCGGGACGGCATTCACGGTGCCGGCCGCAAATCGGGCACGTGGCTGGGCTGGCAAAACGTAGCCGTCGACGGTCGGAGCGGGGAAGCTGGGCGACATCAGGCTGCCGCCAGGATGCTGCGGGAAGAAGTCGTCATTGTGCGCGAGCAGTTCCGTGGCGCTCATCCGGCGCAGCGCCGCGAGGTCCGCACCGAGCGCGGCCCCGCTCTTCTCCGCCGCGGCAAGAGTCGCGAGTTGCGGCAGCGCCGGGCTGTGCAGGATCGCCTGGCTGAAGAGGCCCTTCGCCAGCGGCGAAGTCATGAGCACTGCGATCGACACCGCACCCGCCGACTCGCCGAACACGGTGACGCGCTCGGGGTCGCCGCCGAATGCGGCGATATTGTCCTTCACCCACCCGAGCGCAGCGATCTGGTCGAGCAAGCCGTAGTCGCCGGAGGCCTTGTGGCGAGATTCCGCCGACAGCGCCGGGTGCGCGAAAAAGCCGAAGATTCCGATCCGGTAGTTGAGCCCGACGACGACGGCGCCGTTCGCGGCGAGCTTGGCGCCGTCATAGAGCGGGTAGGCGGCTGAGCCACCGATGAAGCCGCCGCCGTAGAGGAACACCATTACGGGCCGGTGCGCGCCGGGCGCGTGGCCCGGGGTCCAGACACTCAGCGTCAGGCAGTCCTCGCTCGTCTTCTGTCCGGTGGAGATGACGTACGGCCGCTGCATGCAGTCATCGCCGAAGTGGGTCGCATCCCGCACGCCCTTCCATGGCGTGGCAGGCTGCGGTGCGCGCCAGCGCAGCGGACCCACCGGGGGTGCCGCGTACGGAATCCCCTTAAAGCTCTCGATCTCCCCGCCCGTCCCCGAAACGGCTCCGGCCCGCGTGACGACCACCGGCTTCCCGGTCGGGGCAGTGGCCTGCGCCTGGAAGAACGGCGTCAGCACCGTCAGGAGGCCGAGGCAGGTGCTGTATCTCCGCAACGTCAGCTTCATCGCGCGTTCCGCGCAGCTTCAAGTGGCGCCAGTGCGTTCATGATGAGGCGCTGGGTCGCCTCTTCATGGAGTGTGAGGCAGGCTTCGACGTTCGCCGCACCGCTCACCGCTCGGGTAACGCCGCGGGCGTCGACCTCGATGCGCAGCGGTGTCACCGGGCAGCTCGCGGGCTCGAGCAGCCAGGTGACCGGCACGACGTCAAAGAGGGTCGGCGTGATCTGGCCCCAGCTGTTGAGGAGCCGCCACTGGTGATAGAGCAGCGCCAGCGCGTCCGAGGCGGGCGAGCCGTAGGCGAACAGCCGGTCGCGGCGCACCTCGTCGAACTTGATCTGGGTGGAGTCGAGCGGAAACATCCGCACCGCCACCTTCGACTGCAAGAGCGCCTTGAGGCCGCTTGGGGCGGAGGCGACGTTGTATTCGGCGCTCGGCTCGGCGACGGGTATGGCTCCTCCCCGGTTGTATCCCGCATGAATCGAGCCGCCCATCATCACGACCTGTCTGAACTCCTGGAGCGCCCGCAGATCGCGCCGCGCCAGCGCCTCGATGTTGCTGAGCGGCGCGAGCGCAATGAGCGTGATCTTTCCAGGGCGCTTGTGCGCCTGCTCGCGCAGGAATTCGATGGCGTCGGGGGCGGGCGAGGTGTCGGTAGCACCGAGCGCCCACTTCTTCTGGGTGAAGGGCACCGGGTTGGTGGTCGCCGGCCCCTGGGCGACCACGACGTCCTGGCGGCCGAGCGTCACAAGGAGCCGGCGCACCAGGAGTGTGCGCGTGCGGGTGTCTCCCCAGGCCGTGGTGACGCCGATCACCTCAAGATGCGGGTCCTGGAGCGCGATGGCCAGCGCAAATGCATCATCGATGTCATCGCCGACATCGGTGTCGATGATCACCGGCACGGAGGTCACCGCGGCTGCAGGCGCAGCGGCCGGTGCCGGTGACTGCACGGCCACCCCTGACAGCAGTGCTAGCGAAAGCCGGGCAATCCCACGCATCAGGGCACCTTGTAGAGCGCGCTTAAGACAGGTAGATGAAGCGCGCGATGCAGATCGCCGCGAGCACATAGATCAGCCAATCGCGTGGCCGTACCTGTCCGCGCACCAGCTTGAGGATCGCATGGCTCGTAATGCCGAATGCGAGGCCGTTGGCGATCGAATAGGTGAACGGAATGATGATCACCGTGAGGAACGCCGGTATGGCTTCGGCGGCATCCGACCAGTCGATTTCCGCCAGCGCGCCCATCATGAGCGCTCCCACCAGGATCAGTGCTGGCGCCGTGGCCGCGGGGGGAATGGCCTGCACCAGGGGTGCGAAGAACAGCGTCGCGAGGAAGAGGATCCCGACCACGACGCTCGTGAGACCGGTGCGGCCACCCACGGCGACACCCGCGGCGCTCTCAATATAGCTCGTGACCGGGCTGGTCCCGACAACGGCACCGAAGAGCATTGCGATGGAGTCCGACAGCAGAATCCGGTTCAGACGCGGGATGGTGCCGTCCGGTGCGATGAGGCCGGCCCTCTTGGTGACTGCCACCAGCGTGCCGATGTTGTCGAACATGTCGACAAACAGGAACACGAACACGATCTCGATGAGCGATAGCCCGATGCCGGCCTTCCAGTTGAGGGCCTGGTGCACGTCGAGCTTGAATGCCGTGGCTGAGAGGTCGCTGAGACTGTAGGCACCCGGTGAGAGGTGCGAGAGACCGAGCAGCCAGGCGATCGCGGCGGTCACCAGGATGCCGAGCAGGATCGCACCCCGCACGCGGCGCGCCTGCAAAGCGGCGATCATGAGCAGCCCGAGTATCGCGAGCGCTGGCGTGGGCGCGGTGAGGCTTCCCAGTTTCACCATCGTCCCCGGAGTGGAGATGACGATTCCAGCAGCGGCGAGGCCGATGAAGGCGATGAAGAGGCCGATGCCGCCCACGACCGCCGCGAACAGCGGGCGTGGCACGGCGCTGACGATCAGTTGCCGCACGCCCGCGAGCGTGAGAACGAGGAAGGCCACTCCGGAGATGAACACGCAGCCGAGCGCCGTCTGCCACGGCAGCCCCATACCCTTGACGACCGTGTAGGTGAAGTAGGCGTTAAGGCCCATTCCCGGCGCCAACGCCAGCGGGTAGTTGGAGAGCAGTCCCATCAGGATGCTGCCGAGGCCTGAGGCCAGGCAGGTCGCGACCGCCACGGCCGCGACCGGCATGCCCGCGGCGCCGAGGATCGCCGGATTGACGACGACGATGTAGGCCATCGTCACGAAGGTCGTCAGTCCGGCAAACACCTCCGTGCGCACGGTAGTGCCGTGCCCGCTGAGGTCAAAGAAGCGCTCCAGCATGCGCCGGGGATCAGAAGCGCACCATCACCTGGCCACCGATGATCCGCGGGTCGTTGATGAATCCGGTGAAGTTCTCGAAGTTGATGCCACCGATGTTGCGGATCTGGTCGGTGCAGTTGCGGCAGAAGGCCGCGACCTCGAACTTGTTGTTGTTCCAGGTGTAGCCGATGCGGGCGCCCAGCTGGAACAGCGCGGGACCGGTGAACTCCAGCTCCTTGTCGAGGAAGAAGTTCATCTCGCTGCGATAGGACATATCACTGAAGAGATACAGCTCACCGTCCGGTCCCATGGGGATGCCGTAGCGCAGCGAGAGGTCGCCCGTCCACCTGGGGGCCTGCGGCAACGGGTTGCCGTTGACCAGCGCAAAGCCATTGGCATTGAGCGGATTCAACTCGGTACAGGCCTGTCCGCCGGGGAGGAAGCTCCAGTTGAAGCAGGGACCGACTGCCAGCGTCGGATCCTCGATGCGCGTGTAGTTGTAGCTGGCGGCCAGGTTCAGCTGCAGGTTGTTTATCGGGCGAGCGTGCAGTTCCAGCTCGGCGCCTTTGCCGATCGTGTCCTGGGCGTTGATCAGCTTGACCTGGTTGGATTGGCCGCCGACCGCGGTCAGCTGCTGATGGCTGACGTCGTAGTAGTAGACGTCAAACGCAATCGAGTAGCGCCGGTCCGTCGACTGGGTCTTGATGCCGATCTCGTAAGAGATGTTGTCCTCGGAGCTCGCCACCTGAATGCCGAGGGGCGGTGGACCGGAGGTGGGCTCGCCGAAGCTCGGTGCGCGGAAGCCCGTCGCGACGCGGGCGTAGAGATTCGTATCCGGCGTCACCAGATAGGTCGGCGCGAGATCCCAGTTAAACTTGTCGGCGCTCGCGGAATTGTGTTGCGGTACCGGCAGCCCCGCCAGGTTGCTGAAGGGTACGTCGAAGGTCTTGTGATCGAGCGTATAGCGCACGCCGCCGCGCAGCTTGAACGCCGAGCTGAAGGCGTACTCCAGTGAGCCGAAGACCGCCTCGGCATCGTTCTTCTGCTCCGACCTGGTCGTATCCGTCACCTCCAGCGTGTTGTAGACGTAGTCGTTGCCGAGGCTCGTGGTGTGGTCGTAGAAGAAGAAGAGACCGCCCTGACCCTGCAGCGGTCCGGAGGTGTGCGAGAACAGCCGGAACTCTTGGGTCAGCTGGTAGTTGGTCACGTCACCGCCGGTTTCGACCGGGAAGGGAATGAAGCCGGGGCCCCATGCCGAAGGGGGCGCACCGCTGAAGAATCCAGGGCCGAAGCCGCCGTCGATGTCACCGATGGTCAGGTAATGCCGGATGGATTCGTAGCCGGTGATCGACTGGAAGGTGAAGCTCGGGAAGGTCCAGTTCAGGTGCAGGTTCGACCCGATGCTGGTGTAGGACTGACCGTTGTAGCCGTCGGTGTAGATCTTGCTCGGGTCGAAGCCGGGCACGAGCGCGTTGCTGCCTTCGCTCATGACGTTGGCGCGGAAGAGACGCGCCGAGCCACCCAGCCAGCGTGTGTGCAGGTTCAGGAGGGCGTCGAAGCTGTCGCTCGGCCGGAAGAGCGCCTGCAGGCGCACCGCCCAGTCATCGTAGCCTTCCAGATGCTGGTTGCCCGGCAGGTTGTTGGGAGCATCCACCCAGTTCGCGCGGTGCTGTCCCTGGGTGGACGCGCGAAAAGCCCATGCCTCACCCACCGGAATATTGAGCACGGCTTCGATATTGGAGGTGTCATAGGTACCGTAGGAGAGCGTGGCGTACCCCCCGAACTGGTGCAGCTGGGGTTTCGCGGATTCGATCTTCACCACGCCGGCTGGCGCATTGCGCCCGAACAGAGTGCCCTGCGGGCCGCGCAGGACCTCGACGTCCTGCTGGTCGAAGATCGGGAAGCCCTTCAGCGCGGGATTTTCCTGGACGATGTCGTCGTAGTAGAGGCCGACGGGCTGCGAGGCGAAAGTCGTGAAGTCGGTGTTGCCGTAGCCGCGGATGTAGAAGCGCGGGAAGGTACGACCATTGGACGATTCAATGTTGAGGCTCGGCACCGCGAAGGCGAGCTGCCGGATGTCCTGGCCGGAACTTCCGAGCACCGCGAGCGATTCGCCACTCAGCACCGCGGTCGAAACCGGCACCTCGAGGAGTCGCTCCTCGCGCCGCTCGGCGGTGACGATTACTTCCTGCAGCGCCCCGGACTCAGCCTCGGTGCCCGCCTGGTCAGCCGCACGCGTGATGCCCGGATTCAGCAGTACTGCCGCCGCGGCCGAGACCGCAAGTGCGACCAGCGGAAGATTGCGGCGCGGCGACCTCGAACCCGCGATCGCGCACCGCAGCATTGAACCCGAGTTACTGATGTCCATCGCGACCTCCCCGTGGTTTGCGTACGCGCAACAGTCGTCACCTGTGCGGGCTTGAGGTCTCATTGCCGGATGCCCGTCGATTCGTTGTTTCTGCGTAGTAAAACGTTACACTAGCAGCTGCCAAAACGCTACACCATGTACGCACTCGCTGTAAAGCACTCCGGGGTCGATACGCAACAAATCTCTTCGGTCCGTGTATGGCTCGCGCCAGAATTTTCTGGACCGTGACCAATGGCGACGGTGAAGGACATTGCAGCAGCGGTCGGCGTATCGGTTGCCACGGTCTCGAATGCTCTGAACGGCAGACCCAATGTGGGTCGCGCGACGCGCCAGCGAGTGCTGCGCATCGCGCAGCAACTGGACTACCGCCCGAATCGCGCGGCTCAGGCCATGCGCACCGGACGCACGCGCGCCATCGGACTGGTACTGCCCGATCTCACCAATCCCTTCTTCCCCGAACTCGCGCAGGCGGTCGAGAACAACGCGCGCAGCCGTGGCCTGCTCGTGTGCCTGGTCGACAGCCAGAGCAGGCCGGAGGGCGAGGCCGACGGCTTCTCGCTGCTCATGCAGCACGCCGTGGACGGCATCATCTGGTGTCCGCTCGGTCCGCGTCTGCCCGCGCAGCTGAAGAATCTCGCGCGCCCCGTGGTGCTGATCGACCGACCGCGCCCGGGCTATGCGGTGGTGCATTCGAATTACCTCATGGGCGGACGGCTGCTCGCCGAATACGCCGCGCGCATGGGCCACAGGCGGGTGGGACTGTTGTCGGGGCCGCAGCACATCGAGAGCGCCCGGCAACGACGCGACGGCTTCGTCAAGGCCCTGCCGAGCGGCAGCGAGATCGCGTGGGAAGTCTGTGTCGGCTTCGACGGCCTGCTGACGGAGGAGGCGTGCGCGGCGCTCCGGCGCCGCCGCAAGGCCACCCTCATCGTGGCGGGCAACGACCTGATCGCCATCGGCGCGATCCGCCGACTGGCGGAACAGGGCGTGCGGGTACCCGATGAGGTGTCCGTGACCGGCTTCGACAACATTCGCTGGACGGATCTCGTGACGCCGCGGCTGACGACCATCGCCCAACCGGTGGGCGCGATCGGTGCCAGGGCGGTGGAGCTGATGCAGGAACGAATGTCTGGTGGGAAGATCGACAGTCAACGCACCGTCTTCGATGTCGAGCTGATCGAGCGGGACTCGGTGCGAAAATTAAACGGAGCGAGTTAGGGGAGGGTTGAGCATGGCACCCCGTATTGCGGTCGTCGGCAGCGCCAATACCGATCTCATCACCTTCAGCGACGCCTTTCCGCGGCCTGGGGAGACCATCTTCGGCCAGAACTTCGACCTGGGTTTTGGCGGCAAGGGTGCCAACCAGGCGATCGCGGCACGGTTGTGTGGCGCGGAGGTGGTCATGGTCGCCCGCGTCGGCAGCGACCTGTTCGGTGAGGCCACGATCAACAACTTCAAGTCGTTTGGAATCGACACGACGCACGTGAAGATCGTGCCGGGCGTCCCCACCGGCGTGGCGCCGATCTTCGTCGACCCGAGCGGCCAGAATCGCATCATCGTCGTCAAGGGGGCGAATGATCGGCTGCTGCCCGCGGACGTCGACGCGGCCGCGCCGCAGCTGCGCGGCGTCGACACCATCATTCTGCAGTTTGAAATTCCGCTCGAGACGATCTATCACACCGTGCGCTTTGCCCGCGCCAACAAGATCCGCTGTATCGTCAACCCGGCACCGGCACTGCCGGCGGATCTCGCCCAGCTCGCGGCCGCGGACTATTTCATACCGAACGAAACGGAGGCCGAGCTCATCGGCGGGCATCCGGTGCACACGGTCGAGGAGGCGGTTACCTGCGCCACGGCCCTGTTGCGCAAAGGCTTCCGCAAGGTGGTGCTGACCTTGGGCGCACGCGGCTCGCTACTCGCGGACGAAAGCGGCGCGGTGCACGTCCCCGCGTATGCGGTGACGGCGATCGACTCGACCGGTGCCGGCGATGCCTTCATTGGCAGCCTCGCGGTTTTTCTCGCCGAGGGAGTCCCCGAGAAGGAGGCCGTCGCGCGCGCCAATCTCTACGCCGGTCTTTCGACCACCCGTGTTGGAACTCAGAAGTCCTTCCTCACGCGTATGGACTTCGACACCGAATGCGCGCGGCGCGGGTAAGGGCGCCGCTGCGCAGCGCCGACAAGAGACAACGAATTCAGGCAATTACTCAGCAGGTCTAAACCATGTTCGTAGTGCATAGCTATCCGCTCGCGGTCCTCTTGTGCGTCATCACCATGCTTTGCTGGGGTTCATGGGCCAACACTCGCAAGCTCGCCCGCAAGGACTGGCGCTTTGAGCTCTTCTACTGGGACTACACCATCGGCGTGCTGTTGCTCACGCTCGTGCTGGGACTCACCCTCGGCAGCAGCGGCAGCGAGGGACGTCCCTTCGCTGCCGACCTGTCGCAGGCCTCCACGGCGAGCATCCGCTCGGCGCTCATCGGTGGCGCCATCTTCAATCTCGCCAACATCCTGCTGGTCGCGGCCATCGAAGTCGCAGGCATGGCGGTTGCGTTTCCGGTCGGCATCGGGCTCGCGCTCATCATCGGGGTGGTCGTCAACTACCTCGCCACCCCGGTGGGCAACGGAGCCTTGCTGGCGGTCGGTGTGCTGCTCGTGATACTCGCGATCATTCTCGATGCCGTTGCTTACCGGCGCCTGCCCGGCCCGGCGGCCGGGGTGAGCACCAAGGGGCTGGTCCTCTCGGTGGCCTGCGGGGTGTTCATGGGCATGTTCTACCGCTTCGTGGCCGCGGCGATGTACGGCGACGGCGTGCACCCGGAGCCGGGCAAGATGAGCCCGTATGCGGCGGTGTTCGTGTTCGCGGTCGGGGTCTTCCTCAGCAACTTCGTGTGGAACACCCTGGTGATGAAGAAGCCCTTCGTCGGCACTCCCGTGCGCTTCGGCAGCTATTTCCAGGGCGATTTCCGCACGCATCTCACCGGCATCCTGGGCGGTATAATCTGGGGACTTGGCATGTCGCTGAGCCTCATCGCCTCGGGTCCGGCGGGCTTTGCGATCTCATACGGGCTCGGACAGGGGGCGACGATGGTCGCTGCATTCTGGGGCGTATTCATCTGGAAGGAGTTCGCCGCGGCCCCTGCCGGCACCTCGAAGCTGCTCACGGCCATGTTTGCCTCCTTCCTTACAGGGCTCGCGCTCATTGTGCTGGCGCGGCTCTAGGACAGACCAACCAAACGGGGCCTGGAGTCATGACCTCTTCTCGTGGACAGCGCATCGACGTGGGCCAGCGCAGGCCGGATCTGCCGCTGGTCGCACCGGGCGGCGAGCGCCAGGAGCTCGTGCACCTGCAGGGACCTGCGCTCGTCGCCAACAGCGGCGTGGCGCTCAACGTCGACTGGGTCGACAGCGTGCGCATCAACACGAGTGCCGTCGAGCGCCGCGCGGCGACCCTCGCCACGCGCCGCACCGTGAAGAAAGACTGGCAGGTCGCGTGGCTTCTGCGCGCCATCACCTGCATGGACCTCACCACGCTTTCGGGCGATGACACCGATGAGCGGGTGCGGCGGCTGTGCGCCAAGGCCATGCGACCAGTGTCCGAGGGCGTCAAGGCGGATCTTGGCATCGAGGAACTGCGGATCCAGGTGGCAGCCGTGTGCGTCTACCACCTCTTCATCGAGACGGCCCGCAGGGCGCTCGAGGGCACACCGATCCGCGTCGCGGCGGTTTCGGCCGGCTTTCCGGCCGGGCTCAACCCATTCCCGGAGCGACTCGCAGAGGTGCGGCGTTCGGTCGAGGCGGGCGCGCATGAGATCGACGTCGTCATCACCCGCGCTCACGTGTTCGCCGGAGACTGGCAGCGTCTTTACGAGGAGGTCGCGGCCTTCAAGGAGGCGTGTGGTCCGGCGCACTGCAAGGTGATCCTCGGCACGGGAGACCTCGGAACGCTGCGCAACGTGGCGCGGGCCAGTCTCGTCGCCATGATGGCGGGAGCGGATTTCATCAAGACTTCCACGGGCAAGGAGCCCGTCAACGCCACGCTCCCGGTAGGTCTGGTGATGACACGCGCGATCCGTGAGTATCGCGAGCGCACGGGCATGGCCGTGGGATTCAAGCCCGCCGGCGGTCTGCGCACCGCGCGCCAGTCGCTCGACTGGCTCGCGCTCATGAAGGAGGAGCTCGGACAGAGCTGGCTCGCACCGCAGCTGTTCAGGATGGGCGCGAGCGGCATGCTGGGTGACATCGAGCGACAACTGGAATTCCACGGCAGCGGCCGCTACTCCGCCGGCTACCATCACCCCCTCGCCTGAGGACAAGCCGATGGCAAACACCAGCGTCGCCGAGAAGTTCCGCAGCATGGAATACGGTGCGGCGCCCGAGGATCCGGCCAACTCGCTCAGGTGGCTCGACCAGCACCGTCGCCGCTTCGCTCATTACATCGGTGGCAAGTGGAAGCCTCCGGCGCAGGGCCGTTACTTCGCGACTACAGACCCCTCGACCGGGGAGAAGATCGCCGACATCGCACAGGGAAACGCCGCGGATGTGAACGCCGCCGTCAAGGCGGCACGTGCGGCGCTGCCGCGCTGGCAGGCACTGACGCCGCACGCGCGGGCACGCTTCCTCTATGCCCTCGCGCGGCAGGTGCAGAAGCACTCGCGTCGTCTTGCCGTGCTCGAGACGCTCGACAACGGCAAGCCGATCCGCGAGAGCCGCGACATCGACATCCCGCTCGTGGCGCGGCATTTCTACTACCACGCCGGCTGGGCGCAGCTGCTCGAGGGCGAATTCCCGGGCCACTCCGCCTGCGGGGTCGTCGGCCAGATCATTCCCTGGAACTTCCCACTCCTCATGGTGGCGTGGAAGGTCGCCCCGGCACTCGCCGCCGGCAACACGGTGGTGCTGAAGCCTGCCGAATTCACGCCGCTCACGGCGCTCGCGTTCGCGGAGCTGTGCGACGAAGTGGGTCTGCCCCCGGGGGTGGTGAATGTCGTCACCGGCGATGGCACCACGGGTGCTGCACTGGTCGCGCACCCGGACGTCGACAAGATCGCTTTCACGGGTTCGACCGAAGTCGGGCGGGCGATCCGCCGCGCCACCGCCGACTCGCACAAGAAGCTCTCGCTCGAGCTCGGTGGCAAGTCGCCGTTCGTGGTGTTCGAGGACGCGGATCTCGACAGCGCCGTCGAGGGCCTGGTTGACGGTATCTGGCTGAACCAGGGGCAGGTGTGCTGCGCGGGCTCGCGGCTGCTGATGCACGAGAGCATCGCAGCGTCGCTGATCAAGAAGCTGCAGGCCCGCATGTCGTCACTGCGGGTCGGCGCGCCGCTCGATAAAAGCACGGACATCGGCGCGATCGTCGCGCCCGTGCAGCTCGAGCGCATTACAGGCCTGGTCAGCCAGGGCGTGGCCGAGGGAGCTTCCTGCTGGCAGCCGGACCTGACGCTGCCGACCAAGGGTCTCTATTACCCCCCGACGCTATTTACGAATGTCCATCCGACGTCCGTCGTGGCGCAGACCGAGATCTTCGGTCCAGTGCTCGCGGCGATGACTTTCCGCACCCCGGCAGAGGCCGTGGAGCTCGCCAACAACACCGCGTATGGACTCGCGGCCAGCGTCTGGAGCGAGAGCGTCAATGTCGCTCTGCAGGTGGCCGCGCAGGTGAAGGCGGGTGTGGTGTGGGTCAACAGCACTAACCTGTTCGACGCGGCGTGCGGTTTCGGTGGCTACCGGGAGAGCGGGTTCGGCCGGGAGGGCGGACGCGAGGGAATGCGCGAGTACCTCGAGCCGACGTGGCTGCGCAAGGCCCCGCCGCTGCGGGCACGCGCGACCCGTAGTCCGCGGCGGACGCAGCGGGCGGACGCGGCGGGGCTCATCGACCGGACCGTGAAGCTCTACATCGGCGGCAAGCAGGTGCGTCCGGATTCGGGCTACAGCCTCGAGTGCCGCAGCCCCAACGGGGTGCTGCTCGGGCAGGCGCCACTCGGGAACCGCAAGGACATCCGCAACGCCGTCGAGGCGGCGAGACGCGCGCAGCAGTGGAGCGTCGCCACGACGCACCAGCGCGCCCAGGTTCTCTACTACGCCGCGGAGAACCTCATGCAGCGGGGCGCGGAGGTCGCCTCACATCTTGCCGCGGTCGTTGGCAGCAAGCAGGCGGCCGATGAAGTACGCCTCGGGATCGAGAGACTATTCGCGTACGCAGCCTGGACTGACAAGTATGAGGCCGCGGTGCACTCGCCGCCTTTCAGGAATATCTCGGTCGCGATGAACGAAGCGATCGGTACCGTTGGCGTGATCTGTCCGGCGGAGGCGCCGTTCCTGGGCTTCCTGTCACTGGTGCTGCCGCTGGTGGCGGCAGGCAACTGCGTGATCGCGGTCCCCTCGGCCAGCTATCCGCTCGTGGCGGGTGACCTGTACCAGCTGTTCGACACGAGTGACGTGCCGGGTGGCGTGATCAATATCATCACCGGGCGTCCGACTGAGCTAGGGAAGGTGCTCGCCGAGCATGATGATGTCGATGCGCTCTGGTGCTATGGCGAGGAGGCGCTGTGCGCGGAGGCCAAGCGCCTGTCGGCCGGCAATCTCAAGCAGGTCTGGACCAACGAGGGGCGGCGGTTCAATTTCTTCAGCGCCCTTCAGGGCGAAGGGCGCTGGTACCTGGACCATGCATTCCAGGTGAAGAATATCTGGGTACCCTACGGCGAGTGACGCCGGCTCAGTGCGGCGGTGTCGGCGCCTTGAGCAGCGCCAGCGTCATTTGTTCGAGCCGCGGCACGTCGACCTCGAACACCACATTCACGGGCCGCTCGCCCAAGCCCGGACCCTCGCCCGGCGCCCAGCTAAGTGTGTTGCCATTGCCGGCCGTGAAGCTGGTATCGACATCAACCAAAAGCGTCTTCGCGCGGGTGACGATCGAGGGGTCGAGCCACACCGCCACCGCCATCTCATCCCACATCGGGTAGGACTGGCCAAACTTGCCCAGATAGTCGTCGAAGGGCGCCTTGCCCGTGGCGACATCGCTGATGAACTCCTTCTTGAAGAAAGTCTTGGT
Source organism: uncultured Pseudomonadota bacterium (assembly GCA_963781815.1). GTDB lineage: Bacteria > Pseudomonadota > Gammaproteobacteria > Steroidobacterales > Steroidobacteraceae > 13-2-20CM-66-19. The sequence goes on from CAWAHK010000002.1 coordinate 84,171, forward strand.
CGTCGGGTCGATCGGCACCTCGGTGATCTTTCTCCACGGCTCATGCAGCACGATCGATGCGGCCTCCGGGTCGAAGCGCATGTTGAACTCGCGCCGTGTCGCATTCACGTACTCCGCGGCGAAGGGATTGTCGGCGGGCATCGGATTGAAGCTGCCGCCCATGAAGACGAGCTCCTTCACCAAGGAGGAGAACTGCGGATCGAGCCGCGAGGTGATTGCAATGTTGGTCAGCGGCCCCGCGCAGATGATGGTGACCTGGCCCGGGAACTCGTGCACCTTGCGCGACAGGAAGCTGGAGGCGCTTTCGTGCGCGGGCTGGATCTTCGGCTGACCGGCGGGCGAGACGGGCACGAGGTATGGATCAGGGTGATACGGCGTACGGCGCACCGCGCCTTCGTCGGGCCAGGTCTCGGTCCAGGCACCCTTGTAGAAGAGCGGGCCATAGAGCGCTTCCCAGCGCCTGGTGCGCTCCTGTGTGTTGACCAGCGGGACGACCGCTCCGGGAAGGACCGGGACCTCGGTACGCTGCGCGATCTCGAGGAGCCGCAGAGTGTGGCTGACCTCCTCGTCGCGCCAGCCATCGCCGCTCGGGATCGTGATGCCGAGCACTTCCACATCCTTCGACTGCAGCAGCAGTAAGATCGCCTGCATGTTTGAGCCGGCCGGCCCGTACGCATCCTGGTCGATAATGACCTTGCGACGCGCGCCCGCCTCGGCCGCACGGCAGTCGTTCATCACGCCGAGCACCAAAAGCGCCGTCATCACAGCGACCATCAGGGCTGGCACGCGACCGATGAAGAGCTGCGCCATACGGTATGGCAATCGTTTCACTGTGGCCACCGAGTCGGTTTCTTGCGTTGGGGTTTAGCTTAGCATTCGCCCCAGGTACGGCTCACCCGTGGGCCGGTGCGGACTGCGCACGTTTTGGCATCGGGCCGACGCGTCCTCAGTGTCGGACACACGCTATCTGTTCTGCGATTCACCTTCGGCGGTTCAACGACGGCATCACCAAACGTCGATGCACTGCACTCAGTCGGGACCACGTTCGGCGCCGGCTCGAGCGGGAGCTAGACCTGCGTGAAGCCAACGTTCAGAGTGATCAGCACTAGAACCCGGGCACGCTGCTGGTGCAGCAGCGCTTTCCTACGAGCAAAATCTGGTGCCTCGAAGTGAGCATATCGACACAGAGTTGTCATGGTGCAAAGCTTAGATGCATTCCCAGGAGTGCCGAGCTACCAGCGGGTCCGAGGCGGAGTACGCCGCATCCCGCGCTATGCAGCGCGGACATCAGCAATCATGGTACTGACACAGGAATACCGACCGAGTAAAGCTATGAAGTACGTTCTGCTGGCATCGACACTCCTCTCGCTAGGCCTGCTCAGCCATTCGGAGCCTGCGGCTGCAGGCGCCGCTGAGGGCAAGAGCCTGTTCGATGCCTCCAGCGGCAAGGTGCGCTGGAAGCGCCAGTGGCCCACTCCCCTGGTAGCGGGCGTGACGGTGAGCGCTGGTGGCGTGCTGTTTACCGGAGATCTTGCCGATAACTTCGTTGCGCTCGACACCAGGAGCGGCAAGACGCTCTACACCTTCAACACGGGCGGATCCGTTGACGGCGGGGTGCTCTCCTACGAGGTGAAGGGCAAGCAATACGTTGCGGCGATGTCCGGGGCGGTCTCCGGCTTCTTCGGGGGCAGCGGACCCGCAGCCGTCGTGGTTTTCGCGTTGCCGTGAGTGCGCGGCGCCCGACTGCAGGCCACCATAGCCCGCCGATCGGCGCGCACCGCGCTTGGTTTACGTCGGACGACGCGGCCTGCTGGCGCTGGCCCGCGATCGCGGTGCGAGTCGTCCGCTCGTCACGTCACGCGTGGGGCGGAGCAGCGCAGTGTCTGTCCTGAGCCAGTGGCTCGAGCACATCGGGGTGCTTGCGGTGTTCGCCCTGGTCTTGGTGGAGCAGGTGGGTCTGCCGCTGCCGACCTATCCGGTTCTCGTCATCGCGGGGGCCTGGTCCTCGCAAGGCGGCGCGCCGATCGCGCGCATCGCCGCGGCGGCGGTGGCGGCATGTCTGTTGGCAGATTTGGCGTGGTACGCCGCCGGACGACACTACGGCAGCCGCGTGCTGCGAGCGATGTGCAGGATCAGTCTGGAACCGGACTCGTGTGTTTCAGACACCGAACATCTGTTTGCCCGCTTCGGTACACGGATATTGCTGGTCGCTAAGTTCATTCCGGGCCTCGGCGCGGTCGCGACCGCAATGTCTGGTGTCGTGCGGGCGAGGCTCCTGAGCTTTGTCAGCTATGACGCAATCGGGGCAACAATCTGGGCTGTCTCCGGAGTCCTCATCGGTTCGGTCTTTCACGATGCCGTGGACGACGTATTCATAGAGCTGGGAGCGCTGGGGCGCACGGGAGGTCTGCTCATCCTGCTGGTCCTGATCAGCTTCGTCGTCCTCAAGGCCTGGCGCCGGCATCAGTTCTTCCAGCAGCTGCGAATGAACCGCATAACGGTCCAGGAGCTTTTTCGGCTGCGCCAGGCGGGTGTCGCCGTCATTCTCGTCGATGCACGGCCGAGCGCCAGCCGCGCGCGCGACGGAGTCATTCCGGGAGCCATAGCGCTCGAGGAGCTGATGCAGAACCGCGAACAGCTGGGGACCGGGGGCGAGGCGGTTGTCTACTGCGCTTGTCCGAACGAGGCGACTGCCGCGCGCGTGGCCCGCAAGCTCATGGATCTGGGATTTCATCCGGTGCGCCCGCTGACCGGTGGCATTCACGCGTGGCAGGACGCGGGCTTCCAGATCGTGCGTGCCTGAGCTAGGTTTAGTGTCGAGCAGGTAAAGCTATGTCTGGGCAGCAGTTTTCATCTAGGACAGCGCGGGCTGATGAAGTCCACGCCAGCAGTTCAACTGATCCGAACCATGCGGACTGAAGTAAGGAAGGGCGCCAAATGAGCACGATCACCACCAAAGACGGAGTTGAGATCTTCTACAAGGACTGGGGCCAGGGGCAACCCATCGTGTTTAGTCACGGCTGGCCGTTGTCGGCGGACGATTGGGACACGCAGATGTTGTTTTTCCTCGGCAAGGGCTTCCGCGTGATCGCTCACGACCGGCGCGGACATGGCCGCTCGACCCAGACCGACAGCGGACATGACATGGATCATTACGCCGACGATCTGGCGGCGCTGACAGCGCATCTGGACCTCAAGAATGCCGTGCATGTCGGGCACTCAACGGGCGGCGGCGAAGTCGTGCACTATCTGGCGCGTCACGGCGAGAGCCGGGTGGCCAAGGCGGCGATTATCAGCGCGGTGCCGCCACTCATGTTGAAGACGGCGGCCAATCCCGGCGGGTTGCCCAAGGAAGTTTTCGATGGACTGCAGGGGCAACTCGCCGCCAGCCGCACACAGTTCTACTACGATCTGCCGGCGGGACCTTTTTACGGTTACAACCGCCCGGGTGCGAAGCCGTCTCAGGCGGTGATCTGGAACTGGTGGCGCCAGGCAATGATGGGCGGTGCCAAGGCGCACTATGACGGCGTAGTGGCCTTCTCCCAGACGGACTTCACGAAGGATCTCAAAGAGATCAGCGTGCCGGTACTGGTCATGCACGGCGATGACGACCAGATCGTGCCGTACGCGGATTCAGGACCCTTGTCGGCAAAGCTGCTGCGCAAGGGCACCTTGAAAACCTACAAGGGTTTCCCGCACGGCATGCCGACGACAGAGGCCGACACCATCAACGCCGACCTGCTGGCCTTCCTGAGAGATTAGCGCTGCGGCTGAGGTCTGGCCGGGGTTGGCTTTATTGAGTTTGCCGACCGCATGGCCGCCATCGAAACCTCTTGGCCTCCCCGCTGCCGTCGCCCGGCAGCGGGGAGGCCGAACGCCTTGGTGGCGGCCAGCCGAATACTCTGGCGCGGGCCCTGGGACCTGAACCTATGCATGCTCCTGTCACGATTGCGGACCTGAGAGTCGAGGACCTGATCACCCACATCGGCGGCAGTGACGTTTCCCCAGGCGCGGGCTCCGCCGGGGCCGTCGCCCTGGCGCTCGCCGCGGCTTGCGCGAGCAAGGCCGTAGCCGTGAGCTTGAAACATCGGCCGCAAGAGCTCGAACTGCATTCCGCTCTCGCATCGTTCGCCAGGATCGCACGCCTGGCTCTGGCGGACGCCGATCGGGACTCAGCGGCGTTCGAAGAATTCATTCGAGACAAGAACGCGTCCGCGGTCGATCGACTGGTCTGTGAGGGTGAGAACGTGGCCCGATTGATTACTGCACTCGCGACTGCGATCGAGGAGGTCGAAGCCAGAATCAGACCCAACATGACCGGGGATCTCGCGGCTGCCAAGGCCCTGATGAGCGCCGCACGTCGAATTCAACAGAGGAACGAAGGCGAGGCGTTGCACGCGCGCTGACTGCTTGCCGCGCCACGAGTGCAGGCTCGGCGCCAATGGCCGGTCAGGGAAGAGCGCCAACCCGCGGTAACGCGGTTCGGCCAACGCGCCAGAGCGCGACAGCCCATCATGAAAAAAGCTCTAGCTGCCGTTCGTCAGGAGCGCTGAGCGGCCGCCTTGGTGAGCCTCATGTTCTGAAACCGGGGTTCCGCAGCCGTTCCTTCACGCGTCGCCCGGCGATAACGTCGAGGAAGCCTTTAACCGCAGAGTGCGACCGTAGTTCGGCTAACTCCTCGTCGTAGAGATGCTTAACCAGGTCGACCGGAGTGTGGGTCTTGCGGGCGATAGCAGCCACCGTGCTCTCATCCGGACTCGTCGAAGGTGTCGATTGCGCGGCGCTGGGCACGGGTAACCTGCTGGGCGCTCAGGGGGGCGTATCTTACCCTACCTCGAGTCGATACCAGTCAAAGGTCGATTCAGTCTAAATTGGGAAGGGCTATCGAGCCCTGCGCTCCGCCTCAGTCTCGCCGAGGTAGGTCGCTTTCTGCTAGAGGTCGCCCCAAGGATCCCTCACCATGGCGCGGCGATCACCGTAGGGCAGATCCGCGGGCGCCTCGAGAGACTCAGCGCCCGCGGTCACAGCGCGCTGATATGTCATCCACGTCCAGCACGCAAATGTACAGGAACGCGGGGGATCGCTTCGCGAAGCGCAGCGTCACTGATCACGAGCATGCAGTCGTCGACGCGGAGGACCCTCGGGCGTGTACCCTGGTATTGACCGTCAGCTTCGAAGACCCGGATCATGAATTCGACCAGCTCCCCGGCTCGCGCGTGATGATGCGCGGCGTCACACAGCGCCCACCGGCCGGTCTGGATACCGCTCGGCCTGCGGGTTCGTTCACGGCAGCCTCTACGCGTTGTGAATCGACATGACTCAGGCCGCGCTTGCAGCAGCCGTCCGGCCCGCAGCTTCTTGATTAACTCGTCGCTAGCAGAATAACAGTTACCATAGTTACCGATCATTTTCGGGTCGGGGCTCTCGAACCGGATAATTGAATTGTGAGCATCCTCGATCGTTACATCGTGCGCACCATTCTGGGCTCGGTGCTGCTGGCGGCCGCCGTGCTGCTCACGCTCGGGGCGCTGATCACTTTCGTCGGTGAGCAGAAGGACATCGGCAGCGGCGGTTATACCGCCTTCGGGGCGATGTGGTTCACGCTGTTGCGCCTGCCAGCGTTCGCCTTCGATCTGCTGCCGATCTCCGCACTCATCGGTGCGCTGGTCGGTCTGGGCTCGCTGGCGCGCGGCAGCGAGATCACTGTAATCCGCGCTGCCGGTATCTCCATCGTGCATCTTGCCGGCATTTGCCTCATTGCCGCCCTTATCCTGGTCGGCGTCGGCGTGGCACTCGGGGAATTCCTCGGCCCCTCGCTCCAGCAGGCGGCACGCGTGCAGAAGGCCTTTACCCGTTTCAACAACGTGAGCTTCGGCGGCGGTGGTGCCTGGGTGCGCGACGGTGACCTGATTCTGCACGTCGCCGGCCAGTCGAGCCTGAGCCAATTCGGCGGTGTGCAGACTTTCGAACTCTCCCCCGAGCACGGGCTGCTCGCGCTCGGGGAGGCGCAGCATGCGACCGCCGACGTCAAGGGAATGTGGCTGCTGAGCGACTACAGTGAGTCGCGCTTTGGCGCTGACGGCGTCAGGCGCTCAGGGCCTGGCCGGCGGATGCTCAAATCGAACGTCACCGCGGCCTTCCTTGGACTGGCGGTCGAAAACCCCGAGCTGCTCACCAACCGCGCCCTGTGGCGCCTGATCGGCTACTACCGTGCCAATTCGCTCGATGACCGCGAGTACGTGTTCGCGTTCTGGTCGCGCATCTCGCGCACCGTGGCGATCGCGTTCACGGTGCTGCTGGCCATCCCCTTCGTGCTCGGTTCACTGCGCTCCGCCGGCACCGGTGCGCGCATGCTGATGGGGCTGCTGCTCGGCATGGCCTTCTTCGTGCTGCAGCGGCTGATCGAGAGCGGCACCATCGTCTTCGATCTGAACCCCATCGTGCTCGCCTGGCTGCCGACTGCGCTGCTCGCGATGGTGACGGTCACGCTACTGACGCGGGCCCGCTGACGCGACGGCGCGCCTGTCAGGCCGGCGCCGCGCGCGCGGCGGCACACTTTGGCAGCGCCGTGGCGGCGCACGACTGCATTCGCTGGAGGCTCGGCGCGGCGCTAAGCGGCGGCCGGCTTGACGACCTCGCTTTGCTGCCAGTGCCGATGGCAGGTCTGCGCGAGTGCCACGGGGGAGTACTGCTTGATATCCAGCGCCAGGTCGCAGGGCTTCAACGGCCCGTAGAGCGCCGAGTCTGAGGCGCGGAACAGCGCCACGGTCGGCACCGAGGTGGAACTGGCCAGGTGCATCGGTCCGGTGTCGGCGGAGATGAACATCCGCAGCCCCGACAGGGCAGCCGCCAGGCGGCGCGGGGTCGGCACGTGCAGCGACGCGAACCGTGGATCCATCGGCTGACTGTCGGGCTTCGGAAGAACTTCCACCGGCACCGCCTCGGGCGCCAGCTGCAGGAAGGCTGCCCAGAACGCCCCCCAGTACTGACGGTCCACGGTCTTCAGGCCGGTCGCGTACCCAAAGAAGCCCACGGTCTGGGCGTCGGCGGGGTCGATGCCGCGCGCCTCGAGCGCCGCAGCGATTACCTGACGCCCCGCAGCGCGCTCTTCGGAATCAAACGGATTCCACAGCGGTACGTCGCCGGGCTGGTGGGACACGCCCAGCGCCTGGTGCAGCAGAAACACCGGCTGCATGGCGCGATGCGCGGGCGCCTCAGACTCCGGCACGGCATGGGTAAGGCGGACCCATTGGTGATTGGAGGCGAACCCCAGCCGAAACCGCGCCCGGCAAAGGCTCAGGATGATGCGGCCGCTGGTCGAGTTAGGCATGGGGTCGATTGCCAGGTCGTAATGGCGGGCGCGCACCCTCGCGACGGCCAGCAGGTAGCGCCAGACAATGTGCACGCCCTTGTAGGGGAAGGTGATCACGCGGCGCACGCCGGGCAGCTGACCCAACAGGTCAGCGGCCTGCGGATAGGCGATCGCCACGTCGATGGTGGCGCGCGGCAGCAACTCACGCACCTGTTGGATGAGCGGAGTCAGGAACAGGGCGTTGCCCATGCGCGCATTCAGCCGGCAAATCAGGACGCTGGAGATGCGCTCGTGAGCCAGAGCGCCCGGGGCAGTCACCTGTTGCGGTAGCCGTGCCGCGAGGATGCGTCCGAATCGTGCGCGCGAGATAACGCGCAGGGTGCGCAACGCATGGCGTACGCCGCGCGCGGTGCTGCTGCGGGGGGAGGGGGATTCTTTCGTCAGGGCTGGCGCACCGGTCGTCAGCGCAAACGCGTTCGCTTCCGAGCCGGGCCCGCAGGATTGCGTGTCTTTTGACGCCATGCGCCGTTCCCCTCGTGCCCGCGGTGGGCGCCTGTTATCGGCTGCTCCATCTGGGTGGTACGTCCGTCTGACGAAACTCGAGTAACGAAGAGGTTCCTCTCCGCGCTTGCGCTAAAGTAATAGATTGTGCTTTACGTAATTAAGTGTAAAGGATCCCAACGGGAAGGTCTTCTCGAGCACAATCGACCTTGTTGGCGACAGTTGCGGCTCATCGGAAGCTCAGTCGTTTACCGGGCGCAGCTCGGCGATTCGATGCCGTCAGCACCCACCCAGCCCGGGCAGCGGGCGTGCGCCACGCAGCGGGCCGTGACGCCGCACGCTATTCTTGCGCCCTTCGGCATTGAGCGGCCCGGGCGGCATGCGACGCATCTTTAACACGCTGGCGGGTCGGCTGGTAGCCCTGCAGCTGCTGCTGTACGCCGTGCTGCTCCCGGTACTCTTCTACCGTCTTGACGCCCTGGCCCGGGCCAATGCCATTTCCACCTTCACCCAGCATACCCGCGCGTACGGGGCGGCAGTGGCCCGGGAACTGGAACTCGGTGACGTACTCGAATCTGCCAGCCGTACCATCGCCTTCCTCGACGGCAGCGTCGAGTCGGGGACCTGCCTTTATGCCGCGGTGAAGGTGAACGGACGCCTGATAGGCAGCTCTGTCGTCGAGACGCCCGCCACCGTGCAGAGTCGCGGCGACGACGGCGCATTCTCCGCCTCGTCCGACAGTACCTATGCCGTGGCGATTCCGGTTCGGCGCCACGACCGCGACGGGGCGCTGTACCTCGGTTTCGACAAGCGGCCTACGCTTAGGCAGCTGCAGGCTGCTCGCACCCGGATCGTCGAGGCGCTGCTCTTCTACGGGGCCGCCTCGGTGCTGGCGGCGGTGCTGCTGGCGCGCCTCGTGTCCGCGCCCTTGACACAGTTGCGCGCCGCTTCGCGGCGTGTCGCCCGTGGCGACGCGAGCGCGCACCTGAGTACCAGCAGCACCATGGCTGAGATCCGCGATCTGTCGAGCGATCTGGAGCTCATGCGCGGCGAACTCGTCGGCAGCGCGCAGCAACTGCGGGACGAGATCCAGCGGCGGCAGCTCGAGCAGGCTGAACGCGCCGCCCTCGAAGGCCAGCTGCGCCACGAACAGCGCCTGGCTACCGTCGGCACGTTCGCCAGCGGACTGGCGCATGAATTCAACAACATCCTCGTGCCCCTGATGCTCTACACCGAGGAGTCGCTGGAAGAGGTGGGCACGCAGCAGCCGGTGCGTACCAATCTTGAGCGCATCCTGCGAGCCGCCACCCGTGCCGGCAGCGTAGTTTCCAAGCTGCTGGCATTCAGCCGGCCGATCGCGGAGAGCCGGCCCGAACCGGTGCATCTGGGCGCGGTGATCAACGAAGCGCTAGATCTCTTCCAAGCACTCATCCCGGCGAACGTCGAGTTGAAGCGGCAAGTCATGCTGCAGGGAGAGCGGGTACTGGGTGACCCCACGCTTCTGAATCAGGTTGTCCTGAACCTCTGCTCGAACGCGCTGCGGGCGATGCGTGAGCGCGGCGGTACGCTGACCGTGACCCTGGCGCCGGCCGTGGGGCAGCTGCCGCAGCGTTCCGGTGGCGGCACGACGGTGGTGGCGCTGAGCGTCAAGGACACCGGCCACGGCATGGATGCCGCCACCAGAGAGCGGATCTTCGAGCCCTTCTTCACAACCGGTGAAGTGGGGGAGGGGTCGGGTCTAGGCCTGTCCATCGTGCATGGCATCATCATGAGCATCGGCGGCTCGATCTCCGTCGTGAGCGCCATCGGCGTGGGCACGCAAGTGACCGTTGAGTTGCCGGTGTTGCCCAGCGCCGAGCTCGCGGCACAACCGCTGCCCGCTTAGCGGAGAGACCGAATGGCCTCAGTTCTCGTGATCGACGATGAGCCCGATGTCCGCGACTCGATCCGGCTGGTTCTCGAGCGTGCGGGGTTTGAGGTGGTGACGGCCGACAACGGGCTCAGCGGTGTCGAGGATTACTTCCAGCGCCCGGCCGACGTGGTCATCGTCGACATAATCATGCCGCGCAGCAACGGCGTCGAGGTCATCAAGAAAATCCGCGCCGCGTTCGCCGGCGCCCGCATTATCGCCATCACGGGAGGCGGAAACTTCGGCCCGCTCGGCTATCAACCCGGGACCATCGTGACCGATGCCTACCTGGAGTCGGCGCGGCAGTCGGGGGCGGATGCGGTAATGACGAAGCCCTTCCACCGCAGCGATCTCCTCGCGCTCGTCCGCAGCCTCGTCAGGAACTGAGGCGTCTCTCAGCGCTGCAGGCGAGCGACGGCCGCCCGCGCGGCCAGCAGCTCCGCCCGCGGCAGCGGCACCAGTCCCTGATCAGCGAGGTAGCCGTGGGCGCCGGCAGCACAAAAGCTCAGGAACTCGGCTGCGAAGTCCGCAAGTCCCGTGGTGCTCTTGAGGTGATCCTGCTTCACGTACATGAACAGCGGGCGCGACATCGGGTAGGCACCGGAGGAAATGGAGACACTGGAAGGTGCGACGCCGTCGATCGTCCCGGCATGGATGCGGTGGCTGAACTGATCCAGGTACGAGTACGTGAGGATGCCGATGGCCGCATGATTGCTGGCGAGCTTGCCGAGCACCAGCTCCATGTTGTCGACGTCGCTCCAGTGACCATCCTTGCGCACCGTGGCGCACGATTCGCCCGCCGCGGTGGCGACGGGCAGATCCGCCAGCGCCGCCCTGCAACTCGGCTCCATGACAAGCTCCACGAATGCGTCGCGTGTGCCGTGACCGGGGGCCGGACCGATCAGGTAGATCGGTTCATGCGGCAGGCCGGGATCAATATCCGACCACAAGCGGTAGGGATTGGCCGCCAGGCGTCCGGCGATGGGCACCTTGCTGGCCGCGGCACGCCACAGCTGACTCAGGGTGAGATTCACGCTGGCGGTGGCCACCGAATTCACCACGACCAGGCTGTCGTAACCAATCCGGATCGTGGCGATCCTCTTCACGCCGTTCTGCGCGCAGTGTGTCCTTTCCGCCTCTGAAATGGGGCGCGAGGCATTGCTGATATCGGGCGTTTCGGCGGCAGCCCCGGCACAGAAGAGCCGGAACCCCTCGCCGGTGCTGGTGGCACTGAGCGTGGGTGCCGGGAACGGACCTGACCTGGCGAAATGCTCCGCCACCGCCGCACTGAACGGGTACACGGTCGAGGAGCCGACGATGATGATGCGCTCGCGCGTCTCGCCAGCCAGGGCGAGCGCCGAGACGACGCTCATCAACACACCCAGAAGTGCAACCACGCCAGGCGGCCTTGGGGTGACGGCGGTTTGCGGCTCGCCGTTTGGGGTCACTGACATGGGTATGGATATCTTAAGCGCGCCGCGGCCCGGCAACCACGAATTTCCGGGTCGCTGCGCGTGCGCGCGCGGCCCTGCCCGCCACCTCAGCTCGTGCCGCAGGCCGCCGTCCCCGAGCTGCTCAATTCGCGTCCCCTTGTGGCAATCTTGCGCTTTGGTGCCGCGCTGATGCGGTTAAGTCGTGCAGAAGGTAAAGCCAGCAATGCAGTTTCTTCTCCGGGGCCCGGTCACGGCGCTGCTCACGGCGTTGCCGTTGGTGTCGCTCGGTGCCGCGCCCGCACCGCCCATCGCGATCGTCGGCGCCACGGTCATCCATCCGGAGCTCGTGGGCGCTGCGACCAGTGCACCCGATACCACGGTCATCATCTCCGGCAAGCACATCACGGCCGTGGGGCCGACCGCGAGCACCGCCGTGCCCAGAGGTGCGCGGGTGATCGATGGGCACGGCAAGTGGGTCATCCCGGGCCTCATCGATTCGCACGTGCACTTTTTTCAATCGGGCAATCTCTACACACGCCCCGACGTCGTCGACCTCAATGCCTTCGTGCCCTACGCTCAGGAGGTCAAGCGCAACACCACCCGCCTGCCGCTGACGTTCCGGGTATGGCTGGCAAGCGGCGTGACCGCGGTGGCGGACGTCGGTGGCCCGTTCTGGAATTTCAAGATGCGCGCTGCGGCGCGTGCCAGCGACACGGCGCCGCGCGTTGCCGCCACTGGGCCGCTGATTTCGATGGTGGACCGGCCGCAGCTGGATCTCGGGGACCCGCCGATCATCAAGATCGCCTCACCGCAAGCGGCACGGGAGCTCGTCCGGCGCGAGCTGGCCTACAAGCCCGACTTCATCAAGGTCTGGTACATCCATCGGCCGGGTGATGATCTTGCCGCGCAGGAAGGGATCGTGCGGGCGACGGCGGAGGCGGCGCACGCGGCCGGGCTGCGCCTGGCGGTGCATGCCACCGAGCTTCAGACCGCCAAGTCAGCACTGCGCGCGGGGGCTGATTTCCTCGTGCACTCGGTACAGGACGCGCCGGTGGATGAGGAGTTCCTCGCGCTGGCACGCGCCCGCCACATCCTCTACTGCCCGACGCTGTTCGTGTACATGGGCTACGGCTATGCGCTCTCCGGCACCTGGCAGCCGACCGAGGCCGAGCAGCGCCTGGCCGATCCCGAGATCCTCAAGGGGCTACATGTCCCCGAGAACGCGGGCTCCGCGCAGGTACCCGAGCGCATGGCGAAACTGATCAGTGAGCACCGCGAGCCTGAGTTGCCCACGATAGCGATGCAAAACCTGATGACGGTGTGGAACGCAGGCATCACCGTGGTCATGGGCACCGATGCGGGCAACATCGGCACGGTGCACGGTCCGTCGGTGTTTCGCGAGATGCAGCTCATGCAGCGCGCGGGCCTGACCCCGCAGCAGGTGCTCAAGTCCGCCACCGTCAACGGCGCAGCGACCCTCGGCCTGCATGAACTGGGCGCGGTGGGCGCCGGCAAACTCGCCGATCTGGTCCTCCTCGATGCCGATCCGCTCACCGATACGGCGAACCTGAGTCACGCCCGCGCGGTCTTCAAGGACGGGCGCGAGTTCGAACCCAAGGAGCTGATGAGTGCCCTGCACTGATCCTGCGCGGTGCCTCCGAGGCGGCGGCCCCCACAGGTGCCGGGGGCCCCGCTGATGGCTGCCGAGGCTGCGGCAGGCATGCCACTGCCGGCGGTGCAGGCGGCGCTGCGCAAGACGACCGAGCTGCTCGCGCACGAGCTGGCACGCCCGGGTGCGCAGGCGCCCGAGTGGACCGAGAGCGAATGGCGCGTCGCCCGCGCGGTCGTGGCCATCCACGGGGTTTCGGGGCTGCTGGCCGGCACGCTGCGCTGGCAGGGCCCCGCCGGCTGGCGGCTGTTTCTGGAAGAACAGCGCGTGCAGATCGCGCAGCGCCTGCCACGCATCCAGGCACTGCTGCGCGAGCTTGACTCCCGGGCGCGTGCCTGCGGCCTCGCACTCGTCGCCCTCAAGGGAGCGGCGCTGCACGCGCAGGGCGTGTACGCGGCCGGTGAGCGCCCCATGGCCGATGTCGACCTGCTGGTGGCCGAGGCGGATGTCGAGCGCGCCGCGCAACTGATCACGGAGCTTGGCTTCACCGCCGGCCTGGTGAACTGGAAGCACCGCACCTTCGAGCTGCCGGGCAGCGCCGAGCTTACAACGACGCTCGGCGAGCACAGCAGCAATGCCCTCAAGATTGAACTGCACAGCCGCATTCATGAGCTCCTGCCCCTGCGTCCGGTGGACATCTCTTCCCTGGTGCTGCCGCGCGATGGGCGCGCCGGACTCAACGCCTACCCCTCGCGCGCGGCGCTGCTGCTGCACCTGCTGCTGCACGCAGCCGGCGCCATGATGGGGCGCAGCCTGCGCTTGCTGAATCTGCACGACCTCGCACTGCTAACGCGGGACATGACTGCGGCGGACTGGGATGACCTGCTCGCGCAGGCCGCGACGACGCCTGACGGGAGTCTGTGGTGGGCCTTCCCGCCGCTGACGCTCGTGCACCGCTACTACCGGTGCGTGCCGGAGGCGGTGCTGGCAAGAACCGCGCGCGGCTGTCGCTGGCCGCTGCGCAGCGCCGCCCGGCGCCGCCTGCTGTCGGAGGTTTCGCTGTCGTACCTGTGGATCAGCGCCTTTCCGGGGATCGAGTGGTCGCGATCCTGGCGCGAGCTGACCGCGTACGCCGCCGTGCGCGTGCGTCCGCGCACCGAGACGCTGGCTCTGCGCGAGGCCTTTGCCCGATCGCAACCCCTGGTCAACGGCGGGGAATGGGCCGCGACCTCACAGGGACGACGGATCGCGCGCTGGTTGCTGGCCCGCCAGCCGCGCCAGGAGAGCCTGCAGCCGGTACGCGCCTCGCTGGTACGCCCGACCGACCCCGCAGCCTAGGGACCCGGCCAGCCGCAGGTCCGCCCCCGGCGCCGCTGGGCGCCTTCAGCCAAATTGCACCGCGAGCATGGAGATCGAGCCGCCGTCGATGCCTTGCACCGGAAAGCTCACCCGCTCGCCCGCCGCGGCGGCCCCCATGACGTAGAGCAGCGGCAGGTAGTGCTCGGGTGTCGGCACGCTCTGCCGCGCATCCTCCCCGAACGCCTCGTAGTCGATGAGGGGGGCATGCTCGCCGGCCGTGAGCTGCTCGCGCACGTGCGCCTCAAAGCGCACCGCCCACGCGTAGGGTTCCTGCAGCGGCTCGCCCCGGGCGTAAGTGCGCAGGTTGTGCACCACGTTGCCGCTGCCGAGGATGAGTACCCCCTCGGCGCGCAGCGCGTGCAGCCGGGTACCAAGATCGTAATGAAACCGGGGGAGCTGGCGCGCATCGAGGCTCAGCTGCACGACCGGCACGTCGGCGTGCGGGTAGAGGTGGCGCAGCACCGACCAGCTGCCGTGATCGAGCCCCCAGGACTCATCGGCTGCCACGCTGAGCGGGGCCAGCAGTTGCGCGACGCGGCGCGCGAGCGCCGGATCCCCGGCGGCCGGATAGCGCACCTCGTAGAGTTCGCGCGGGAAGCCGCGGAAATCATGGATGGTGCGCGGCACCGGCATCGCAGTGACCGCGGTGCCCGCTGTGTACCAGTGCGCCGAGATCGCCAGCAGCGCACGCGGCCGTGGCAATGTCGCGCCGAGGGCGCCCCAGGCGCGCGTCCACTCATTCTCACGCAGCGCATTGAGCGGGCTGCCGTGTCCCAGGAACAGCGCCGGCAGCGGCGCGCTCACGATTTCTGCGCGTCCGCCAGCAGCTGCACGGCCGACTGATACAGCTTGGCGTGCAGCGCGAAGCGCTCACTGGCGCGCGTCACGTAACGCACGGCGATCTCCACGCCAGCGACCGCGGGGCGTACCGCGATGCCCGGCGAGGCCGACAGCGTGCTGCCGCGGCGGCCGCGCGAGGCGATCTGCCATTCCTGTTCGGCCTGCTGAAACTGCAGCGCTTCGGGGTTCAGTACCGGCGGATGCGCCTCGAGGCGCCGCAGTGCGCCACTGAAGGCGAGATCAAGTTCATGGTCGGCGAGCTGCACCGCCGCCTGCGCGTACGGCTGCTCCTCGGGGGTCGTGGCGAGGCGCGCCAGCCGGTGCGCGGTGAACAGGGTGTTCTCATCGATCACCGGCACGGGGTTGGCGGGCGTATCCGCGGCCGCCGCCTTGGCTCCCTGGACTTTGGCGGGCTCTTGCCCGGTGCTCCACAGGCCCCACAGGGTCGCGACCAACAGGAGGCTCAGCAGCGTGGCGAGGGTCTTTTGTGGTGCGCTCATCCGCCCATGATGCCACGCGTGCGCGGCGGGCACGCGCACCGGGCGCTGCAGGCTGCGCCGGCGTGTGCCGCGGCAGGCGTGCCACTCTAGCTTGTGAGGGCGAGCGCGCCGGACTCCACCGCAAAGCCCTCCGCACGCCAGCCGCTCATGCCGCCGATCATCACCTTCACGGGCAGGCCCAGACGCGCCACACGGATGGCGCCGCGGTGCGCGCCGTTGCAATGCGGGCCCGCGCAGTAGAGCACGAACAGCGTTCCGGGCGGGTACTGGGACAGGCGCGAGCCGATCAGCTTGGCGTGGGGGATGTTGCGCGCCTGCGGCACGTGGCCGCGTTCGAACAGCTCCGGGCTGCGCACGTCGATCAGGGCGAAGTCCGCCCCCTGGCCGAGCGCGTGGTGCACGTCCCAGCAATCAGTCTCGAAGCTCAGCGCTGACTCAAAATGCGCCAGCGCGCGGGCGCTGTTGGCGGCGGGGATCTCGGTGACGAGGCTGGGCATGGCGGGCACTCCTGGCGGTTCGCGATGCCGGGCATTGTCGCCGCCGCGTGCCCCCGCCGGCAGTGGCCTAAATGCCGATATACGTTAAGATCTCGCCATGGGTCACAGAGTGGTGGCGCTCGCCTACGACGGGCTGTGCACCTTCGAGTTCGGCTGCGCGGTGGAGCTTTTCGCGCTGCCGCGCCCGGAGCTGACGGTGCCGTGGTACGAGTTTGCAGTGTGCGCCGCCGAGCGCGGGCCGCTGGCGGCGGCGGGCGGCCTCAAGGTGCGCGTGCCGCACGGGCTGAAGCTGCTCGAGCGCGCCGATACGATCGTCATCCCCGGCTGGCGCGACGTCGCGGCGGCCCCGGCGCCGGCACTGCTCGCCAAGCTGCGCGCGGCGCACGCCCGCGGCGCACGCCTGTGCTCGATCTGCTCGGGCGTGTTCGTACTGGCGGCGGCCGGCGTGCTCGAGGGCCGCCGCGCGACCACGCACTGGCGCTACGTCGCTCGCCTCGCCGCGCAATATCCCGGCATCCGCGTCGAACCCAATGCGCTGTACGTGGACGAAGGCAGCGTCCTCACCTCGGCCGGTTCCGCGGCGGGGCTCGACATGCTGCTGCACCTGGTACGCCGCGACTACGGGCCGAAGATCGCCAATCAGGTGGCGCAGCGCCTGGTGATTGCCCCGCACCGCGAGGGCGGCCAGGCGCAGTTCGTGCCGCGGCCGGTGGCCGCCGATGAGCGCGGCCGCCTGTCGCGGCTGTTGGACTTCATCCGTGTGCATCTCGGGCAGCCGCACACGCTGCGCTCGCTGGCGGCACGGGCGGCGATGAGCACGCGCACCCTGCAGCGCGAGTTCACGGCCGCCACCGGTCAGGCGCCCTACGCGTGGATCGTGAGCGAGCGCATCGAGCGCGCCAAGGAGCTGCTCGAGAGCACGCGGCTCACGGCCGAGGGCATCGCCGCGCGCGTCGGGATGGGCAGCGCGGCCTCGCTGCGCCACCATTTCCGCCAGCGTGTCGGCACCACCCCGGCGCGCTACCGGCAGCGTTTCTCACGCCGCGCGCCGCGCGGCGCGCCTCAGTAGGCGTAGTAGGGGCCCGTGCCGCCGGGGGTCGCCTGGCCCTCGATCGCGGTGAAGACGTTGCGTCCGAAGTGGAACGGCATCCCCAGATCGAACTGGATCGAGTGCGCGCCCGGGCTTTGCACCAGGATGGGACCGCCCAGGCCCGGCATCGCGGTGGCGGAGCTGTTGGCACCGAGCACCGAGTCGGCGTTTGCGAGCGTGAAGTCCGCCACCAGCATGGTCATGTCCACGCCCTGCAGCGTTGCCGTCAGGTCGACGGTCGAACCCGGGCAGTAGAGCGCCGTGTTGACCGTGCAGGTGCTGAAGCCGCTGTCATTGAAGAAGTTGGCGCTCGAACCGCTGTCGATGGCCGCGTTCATGAAGGTCGTGCCCTTGTAGGTCGCCTGGATGTAGGCGTAGCCGGTATCGGCGAGCAGCACGGTAGCCGCGTCGAGCCCGTTATTGGTCTCGGTACCGATGCCAAACACCAGCGAACCCCCGACCGTCGTGGCGCCGCTGTCGGCCACCGCGGGCAGCTCCACGATCACCCCGTTGTTATCCCCGTTGAAGAAGATCACGGGATTGGAGACCTGCTGGGTGGTGTCGATCGCCGCCGCTACGCAGCCCCCGGAGGTGGTCGGTGACGGGCAGGTGTAGTACCAGCCGCTCGGGAAATTGATGGCATCGGCGCAGGCCGGACCGCAGTCCTGGATGAAGGGCCCGACCCCCAGAATGCCGTTGGCCCCGAAGCTCGCCACGTCGTTCTCGGGCTGCCCGGGGCAATCCGCGGGCACCTGGGGGAAGGTGGTTGCCCCGATCACGTGGACCGCCATGCCCGAGACCACCTGGCCGGAGGTCGGCATGACCACATCCGCGAGCGCCACGGGGCCGAAGCTCGAGCCGTCGGCGAACTGCATGCACTCGGCGACGGGCAGCCCACCGGGTGCCGCCTCGACATCCAGCACCACCGAGCCGAGCGCGGAGGCAAGAATGCGCAGGCCCGAGGAGCCGGTGTCGACCTGCACGTGATCCACGTCCTGGCACTGCGTGGTGCTGACGCGGCAGATGCGCACCGTGACGTACGCGATGTTCACCACGCGGCCGGTCAAGGCGGCCGGGCCGGCGTCGACCGTGATGGGCTCCACGTTCGGCGGTCCGGGATTGGCGATGACCTGCGCCGGCGGAGGCGGTGGTGGCGGTGGCGGCGGCGAGCTTCCGCTGCTGCCGCCGCAGGCGGCGAGCAGGGTGAGCGGGGCGGTCAGGGCCAGGATCAGGAGCTTACGCATGGCGAGGCATTCCTTTGAGCGCGGCTACTTGATATCGGCCACGGAAAAATTCTGCGGCAGCATGCCCGGTACCCAGGCGCGGCCGGTGAAGGCGCGCATGCGGCCGCTGTTCTGCACCACCAGTTGTGGCTGGTTGATCGCCAGCTGGCGATGGTTGCGGGGGGCTGCGGCCGCCGCCTGCAGGAACTGGCCGTAGTAGCCGCCGAGGACCTGGCGCAGGTCCGGGTTCAGCGGGCCGCTCCAGCTGACGGCAAAGACCTTGCCGTCCGTGCCGACGAACTCGCGCACCACGATGCCCGCGGCGCTGCTGATCTGGTGCACCGAGAAGGTGCTGCTCGGCGTCACCCGCACCGCCGCCTTCATGTGCACGCCGTCGGCCTGCACCGAGGCGGCATCGCCACCCAGGGCCGCGAGCGCCGGGGCGGCGAGCGTGGCGGACAGCACGGCCGCGACTACAACGCTGGGAGTCAGCTTCATGCGTGAGATCCTCTGTGAGCCCTTTGCACGCCATTGTGCCCTACGAAACGCGGTGACGCGCTAGGGCGTGCTACGCACAGGACGGCTCCGCCTGAGAGCGCGGCGGCGGCTATTTGGTTGACTTAAGTGTACTTTTAGGCGCTCCCGCGCGGGCGCCGCACCGCGCGCCATGGCCCGCGCGAAACTGCTTGTGGCCTTATTGATCAATCCGTTAGGATTCGCCCCCCAAAATTCGGAGCGGTAGTTCAGCTGGTTAGAATACCGGCCTGTCACGCCGGGGGTCGCGGGTTCGAGTCCCGTCCGCTCCGCCATTTTTCCATAACCCAGCCAGCAAAATATGCTTCAGCGGATCGGCGACAGCCTGCACAGCCCTCGATTCCGGTGGTTCCGGTACCTCCTGCTCGGGAGTCTGGCGTTGATCTTCGCCGCCTGGGGTGCCTACGGCATCGTGAACCTCAATGTGGGGGGCGCGAACTACGCCGCCGAGGCGGGCGACAGCAAGATCACGCTCGAAGAGGCGCGTAACGCGTGGCTGCGCCAGCAGGGCGCGTGGCAGCAACGCCTCGGGGGCGCCGAGCTGCCCGCGCAGCTGCGCGACAAGCTGCAGGAGCAGTCGCTCGAGGGTCTGATCCAGAACGCGCTGCTCGACCAGCGCACGCAGGCCTTAGGGTACCGGGTGGGCCCGGAGCAGCTGCGCGAGGCGATCCAGGAGGAGCCGGCCTTCCAGATCGGCGGCCAGTATTCTCCGGAGGCCGCCAAGGCGGTCCTGCAGCAGGAAGGCATTCCGCTGGAGACCTTCGAGAACCAGCTGCGCCGGGACGTGCGCCGCGTGCAGCTCGAGGGCGGCATCCGGGCCTCTAACTTTCTCACTCCGGCTGAGGCCAAGCGCCTGAGCGCGCTGGAGGACCAGGAGCGCGAGGTGCGTTTCTTCCTGCTGCCCGCCGAGCGCTACAGCGGCGTCGCCAAGGTCGATGACGCGGCGGTCGAGGCCTACTACAAGGCGCACCAGGCGCAGTACATGAACCCGCAGTCCGCGAAGCTGCAGTTCGCGGAGTTGCGCCTGGACTCACTCATGGTGGCGCAGACCATCAGCGATGCGGATCTGCACGTGGCCTACGAGAAGGCCAAGAGTCGTCTGCTGGTCCCCGAGAAGCGACACGCGCGCCACATTCTGATCACGGGCAAGGATGATGCGGCCGCCCGCGCGCAGGCCGAGCAGGTCCTCGCGCAGGTGAAGGCGGGCAAGGACTTCGGGGACCTCGCCAAGCAGTACTCGCAGGATCCGGGCTCGGCCCAGAACGGGGGCGACCTCGGCTGGGCGGAACGCACCAGCTTCGTCGCGCCCTTCGCCGATGCGCTCTTCGGCATGGCGGCGGGTGAGGTGAAGGGGCCCGTGAAGACGCAGTACGGGTATCACATCATCCGCCTGGATGAGATCCAGGCCGGCAAGGGCAAGTCCTTCGAGGAGGCGCGCGCCGACCTTGAGGCGCAGTTGCGGCGCGATCGCGCGACCGACCGCTTCGGGGAGATCCAGGAGCAGCTGCAGACGAAAGTGGCCGAGCCGGGCGCGGACCTGAGCGTACTTGCCCAGGAGTATCACCTCACCCACGGGGACATTGCCGAGTTCCAGAAAGGCGCCGGCGGGGCCCCCTTGGGTCCGGCACCGCAGCTGCAGGAAGTGCTGTTTGCCGACCCGCCGCCCGCGGCGGGGCGCATCGCCGGTCCCGTTGTTCTTGGCGATGACCGGCTCGTCATCGCCAAGGTGGTGCAGCAGCGCGCCGCGCAGGCCAAGCCGCTCACCGAGGTGCGCGAGGCCATCGTGGCGGCCCTGACCAAGGAGCAGGCTTCCCAGGCGGCCCTCAAGGCCGCCGAGGCCGCGCGCGAGAAGCTGCAGTCCGGGACGGCGTTCGAGGCGGTACTGCAGGAGCTGAAGGTGAGCGCAGACCCGGCCCACTACATCAGCCGGCGTGACCCCTCCGTCCAGGCTCAGGTGCGCGAGGCGGTGTTCGCCATGCCCTCGCCCGAGGGCAAGCCGGCCTTCCGCGCGCTCGCTCTCAACGACGGCGGCGCCGCCATGGTCGCGGTCACCGCGGTGCGCACGGCCCCCGCGCACGATCCGAAGGGGCAGACGGATCGCGCCGTGCAGGAGGCGCAGAATCTGGGTCAGAACGAGGTGATGGCCTACGTCGCGGAAGTGCGCCGTACCGCCGACGTGCGCAAGAATCCCAAGGCCTTCGAATAGCACGGCAACCCTGAGGCGCCGCCGGGCGCGCTCAGCCTTCGGCCTCGAGCGGGAAGCTCATCCCGACAGTGCTGAATCCCGAATCGACGTAGAGGATCTCACCGGTGATGCCGGCGGCCAGGTCCGAGCACAGGAAGGCGGCCGCATTGCCGACGTCCTCGAGCGTCACGTTGCGCCGCAGCGGCGCAACTTGTGCCACCCGCGACAACATCTTGCGGAATCCGGGGATGCCGGCCGCGGCGAGCGTCTTGATCGGGCCCGCGGAGATGCCGTTGACCCGCACCCCCTGCGGTCCGAGGTCAGCCGCCAGGAAGCGCACGTTGGCCTCCAGACTCGCCTTGGCGAGGCCCATCACGTTGTAGCCCGGGATCGAGCGCATCGCGCCCAGGTAGGAGAGTGTCAGCAGCGCGCCGCGCCGGCCGGCCATGAGGGGCTGCGCGCGCTGGGCGAGAGCGGTGAGGCTGTAGCTTGAGACATCGTGCGCGATGCGAAATCCCTCGCGGCTCGTGGCCTCAAGAAAGGTGCCGGTGAGGGCTTCGCGCGGCGCGTAGGCCACGGCGTGCACCACGATATCGAGCCCGCCCCATTCGCTCCTGAGGCGCTCGAAGGCAGCATCGGTCTGCGCATCCACCGTGACATCCAGCGGCATCGTCAGCTGCGAGCCCAGCGACTGCGCGAGTGGCTCGACGCGCTCCTTCATCTTGTCGTTGACGTAGGAGAACGCAAGTTCGGCTCCCTCGCGGTGCAGCGCCTGCGCGATGCCCCAGGCGATCGAGCGATCGGTGGCGACGCCTACGATGAAGGCGCGTTTGCCGGCGAGAAATCCCATGGTGTGGCCTCCCGCGGCGGATTATGCCGCAAAGGCGCGGCCGCGGGACTAAAGCTGCAGGGGGACGCAGAATCAGCCGTGGCGGGAGCCGAGATGGATGCGCAGCTTCTGCCCGGTGTGAATGCGTGACTTCGACGACAGGCCGTTCCACGCCATGAGCTGCGGCACGCTGCACTGGAACAGGCGCGCGATCTGCGCGACGGTGTCACCCTCGCGCACGGTGTAGGTCATGTGGCGCACCTTGCGCGCCGGGGAGGAGGTCGAGCCGGCGGACACCTTGATGTGCTGCCCCGCGCGCAGCGCGTCATCCGGGTGCAGGCCGTTCATCATGGCCAGAGTATTCACGTCCATGCCGTGCCGGCGGGCGATGGTCCACAGCGAGTCGCCGTGCCGCACGACCTGCACGCGCGCGCGGCGCGTGGTGCGCCCGTGGCTGTCAAACTGCGCCGCCGCCAGCACCACCTTGGGAGGCAGATCGGGTACCGCACTCGGTACGCGCACGTCGGCACCGACGGTGAGCGGGCCGCTGGGCAGGTCATTGAGCTGCCGCACCAGGTCCACGCTGGTGTTGAAGCGCTTGGCCACCGACACCACCGAGTCCCCGCGCCGTACCGTGTAGCGCGTGACGCCCAGGCGCTGCTCCTCGGAGAGCTGTACGAGGTTCTGGGTGAACACATCCACCGCGTCCACCGGCAGCAGCAGGTAGTGCGGCCCGGAGGGATCGGTGGCGAAACGATGGAACGCCGGATTCAGTTCGTACAGCTCCGCGGGGCTGATGCCGGCGATCTCGGCGGCGAGCTTCAGGCTGATCTGCCCCTCAGTCGGTACGCGGGCGAAGTAGGGCTGGTTGGGAATGGGGCTGAACGCGAGGCCGAAAGTCTCCGGGTCCATCACCAGACGCTTCATCGCGAGCAGCTTCGGCACGTAGGCGCGTGTCTCACCGGGCAGCCACAGGTTCCAGAAGTCCACGGTGCGGCCGGCCGCGCGGTTCGCCGCGACGGCACGCTCCACCATGGCCTCGCCGCAGTTGTAGGCGGCGATGGCGAGCAGCCAGTCGCCGTTGAATTCATCGTGCAGGTACTGCAGGTAATCAAGCGCGGCGCGTGTTGACTCGGTGATGTCGCGGCGCCCGTCGTACCACCAGTCCTGCTTCAAACCGAAGCGCGAGCCGGTGCCCGGGATGAACTGCCACAGGCCCGAAGCCCGCGCATGCGAGTAGGCGTAGGGCTCAAAGGCGCTCTCGACCACGGGCAGCAGCGCGATCTCCAGCGGCATGCCGCGACGCTCAAGTTCCGTGACGATGTGGTACAGGTACAGATCCGCGCGCCCGAAGGCGCGCTGCAGGTAATCAGGATTCGCGGCATACCAGCGCAGCTGATCATCGATCGCCTTGCGGTCGGCGCCGTCATCCAGTTTGAAGCCCGCGCGCATACGATCAAACAGGTCCCCGTACTGCGCCGGCGCGAGCCCGGCGAGCTGGGTCGCCCCCTCGGGAGCCAAACTGGCGGCCGGCGCGGGGGCGGCAGCCTCCGCCGCCGCCATCTCCAGCTCCGTGCTCTCACTGCCGGGCAGCGGCACGACCGCCATCGGCGGCAGGGGTTGCGTCAGGTCAGGCTTGCTGATCGGGGCGGCGGCACGGGCGGGGACGGTGGCGAGCTGCGGCGTCGCAGACGGGCGCGATGGCCCGTGAGCGCAAGCCGCGAGGGCGAGCATCGTCAGGACGAGGAGCGCGTGACGCGTAACTCGCGGGGGCGTCGTCAAAGTTCCGTACCCTCTGTCGGCGTGCTACTTTTCCCGCGCCGGGGCACGGGTCCTTCTGGTCTAAGGACGCTACCGGTTCGAGGCCGGGAATTTAACCGTTAATTTCACACTATTGCCAGCATTTCTATCGTGCCAGTTCGCACTTCAGGCATCGCGGAACGTGACGCGGCTCTCGGCAGCTGGTGGACCTCGCCACTCGGGCGGGCACTGCTGGCGGCCGAGTCCGAGCTGCTCGCGGCCGCGCTGGAGGACATTTTCGGCTGGGAATTGCTGCAGATCGGCGCCTGGGGTACGGGGCGCGAACTGCTGCGCGGCAGCCGCACGCGGCGCCAGAGCCTGCTGACGCTGCCCTCATTCCCCGCCGGCGCGGACATCATCGCGCGCCCCTCGCACCTGCCCGTGATGAGCGACTGCATCGACGCGGCGCTGCTGCCCCATACGCTCGAATTTGCCGCCGATCCGTACGCCATCCTGCGCGAGGCGGACCGCGTGCTGGTCGGCGAGGGGCAGCTGCTGCTGCTCGGGTTCCGGCCGCTGAGCCTGTGGGGCATGCGCGCGCGCTGGAGCCGCACCGGCTTTCCGCCGGGGATGCGGCGCGTGCTCTCGGAGCGCCTGGTACGAGAGTGGCTGGTGCTGCTCGGCTACGAGGTGGTCGCCGAGCAGAGCTATCTCTACCTCGGGCCCTGGAGCCGGGGACTGGCTGAGGGGGAGGGCACGGGGCGGCTGCTGCGTGCGGGCCTGACTTATCCCTTGCCCGGCGGCGCGTATCTGCTCAAGGCGCGCAAGCGTGTCTATACGCTCACGCCGATCCGGCCGCGGGCGCGCGACAAGGCCGCGGTGATCGGCGGCCTGGTCAAGCCCACGACGCGCTCTTAACTCGTGATCGAGATCTACACCGACGGGGCTTGTCGGGGCAATCCCGGACCCGGTGGCTGGGCGGCGCTGCTGCTGCTCGGCGAGCACGAGAGAGAACTGAGCGGCGCGGAAACCCTCACCACTAACAACCGCATGGAACTCACGGCGGTGATTCGCGCGCTCGAGGCACTGAAGCGCCCGGTGGCCGCGCGCATCTATACCGACTCGCAGTACGTGCGCCGCGGCATCACCGAGTGGCTGAGCTCCTGGAAGGCGCGCGACTGGCGCACGGCCGATCGCAAGCCGGTGAAGAACCAGGACCTGTGGCAGCAACTTGAGAAGGTGAGCGCCAGCCACCGGCTCGAGTGGCACTGGGTCCCGGGTCACGCCGGCGTCCCCGGCAATGAGCGCGTCGATCGGCTGGCAAATGAGGCGATCGACGCCTTAAACGCGCGCTCCATGCGGTAGACTCGCCTTCGCCATGCGCCAGATCGTCCTCGATACAGAAACCACCGGCCTCGAACCCGAACTCCACCACCGCATCATCGAGATCGGTTGCGTCGAGTTGGTGAACCGCCGCGCGACCGGGCGCACCTTCCATCGATACCTGAATCCGGAGCGCGACATCGACGACGGCGCGCTCGCCGTGCACGGTATCTCGCGCAGCGAGCTCGACGGGCAGCCGCGCTTCGCGGAGATCGCCGAGGAACTGCTGCTGTTCGTGAGCGGCGCGGAGCTCGTGATCCACAACGCCGCCTTCGATGTTGCCTTCCTGGACGCCGAGCTCGGGCGTCTGCCGGGGGAGCGGCGCCAGCTCGCGGCGGTCTGCCAGATATTGGACACGCTTGCGCTCGCACGCGAGCTGCATCCCGGGCAACGCAACAGTCTGGATGCCCTGTGCAAGCGCTACAGCGTCGATAACTCGGCGCGCGAACTGCACGGCGCCCTGCTCGATGCCCGTATCCTCGCGGACGTCTACCTCGCCATGACCGGCGGCCAGGCCGCCCTGGCGCTCATGGAGAGCGACGTGGCCGCGCACGGCACCGAGGGCGCCCGTGTGCGGGTACCGGTGCGCGCGGCCGTGCCGTTGCCGGTGCCCGCCGCCAGTGCGCAGGAGCTCGAAGCGCACGCGACGATGCTGGCGATGATCACCAAGGCGAGCGGCGGGCGCTGCGTCTGGGCCGCGGAGGATGCGCGCGAGGCGGCGGCAGAGCAGGCGCGCGCGGCGCAGCCGCAACGTTCCAGCGCCTGAAAGAACCATGAAGATTCCAGAAATAAGAAAGTGTCGCATCGGGATCGTCGGACTGGGTTACGTGGGGCTGCCCCTCGCGGTTGAGTTCGGCAAGCACTACCAGACCATCGGCTTTGACGTGAAGCCGGCGCGCATTGCACAGCTGCGCAAGGGCCGGGACCTGACGATGGAGTGCACGCGCGCGGAACTCAGGGCGGCCGAGCGCCTCAGCTTCACGACCGACCTGAAGGCCCTCAGTCGCAGCCAGGTGTTCATCGTCACCGTGCCGACGCCGATCGATGACTACAAGCGCCCCGACCTTACGGCGCTGAAGCGTGCCAGCGAGAGCGTAGGTGCGGTGATGCGGCGCGGCTCGGTCGTGGTGTACGAATCGACCGTGTACCCGGGCTGCACGGAGGAGATCTGCGTGCCGATCCTGGAGCGCGTCTCGGGGCTGAAGCTCAACCGGGACTTCTTCGCCGGCTACAGCCCCGAGCGCATCAATCCGGGCGACAAGCAGCACCGCCTCACGAATATCCGCAAGGTGACTTCCGGCTCCACGCCGCAGGTGGCCGAGTTCGTCGATCGGCTGTACGGCTCCATCGTGACCGCCGGCACCCATCGGGCCTCGAGCATCCGCGTCGCCGAGGCCGCCAAGGTGATCGAGAACACCCAGCGCGACGTCAACATCGCGCTCATCAACGAGCTCGCCCTGATCTTCAATCGCCTCGGCATCGACACCGAAGAAGTGCTGGATGCCGCCGGCAGCAAGTGGAACTTCCTGCCGTTCCGACCCGGTCTCGTGGGCGGGCACTGTATCGGCGTCGATCCTTACTACCTCACGCACAAGGCCGCGGAGATCGGTTACCACGCCGAGATGATCCTGGCCGGGCGGCGCCTGAATGACAACATGGCGCTGTACGTGACGGGGCAGATCACGCGCCTCATGGCGAGCAAGCGCATCCACGTGAAGGGCTCGCGGGCTCTGGTGCTGGGCATGACCTTCAAGGAGAACTGCCCGGACATCCGCAACTCCAAGGTGGTGGACGTGATCCGTGAGCTCAAGAGCCACGGCGCGACGGTCGACATCTACGACCCGTGGGCAAATCCGGCCGAGTGCCGCCACGAGTACGGCCTGACGACGGTGCGCTCGCTGCGCTCGGGGCGCTACGATGTGGCGATCGTCGCCGTGGCGCACCGCCAGTTCCGCGAGCTCGGCGCCCTGGGCGTGCGCCGGCTGTGCAAGAAGACCCACGTAGTCTACGACATCAAGCACGTATTCCCGGCCGCCGCGGTTGACGGACGCCTGTGAAGATTCTCGTAACCGGTGCGGCCGGCTTCATCGGCTCGCACACCGCCCACAAGCTGCTGGCGCGCGGTTACGAGGTGGTGGGCCTGGATAACCTCAACGAGTACTACGACGTTTCGCTCAAGCAGGCGCGCCTCGAGCGACTCACGCCGCAAGCCAATTTCAGGTTCGTGCGCCTCGATCTGGCCGACGAGGGCGCGATGCGGGAGCTGTTTGCGCGCGAGAAGTTTCCGCGCGTGATTCATCTCGCGGCCCAGGCGGGGGTACGTTACTCGCTGCAGGAGCCGCACACCTACATCCGCAGCAACGTCACCGGCACGCTGAACGTGCTCGAGGGCTGTCGCCACAACGGGGTCGAGCATCTGGTGTATGCCTCGACTAGCTCGGTCTACGGCGCCAACACCAACATGCCGTTCTCGGTGCATAAGATCGCCGATCATCCGCTGTCGCTGTACGCCTCCACCAAGCGGGCGAACGAGCTGATGGCGCACAACTACTCGGCGCTGTTCAAGCTGCCGACCACGGGGCTGCGCTTTTTCACCGTTTACGGACCGTGGGGCCGGCCGGACATGGCGTTGTTCATGTTTACCCGCAATATCCTCGAGGGCAAGCCGATCGATGTCTTCAACAACGGCAACCACCGTCGCGATTTCACCTACGTCGAAGACATCGCCGAGGGCGTGGTGCGCGCCGCGGAGCGCATCGCGCAGCCGGACCCGAATTGGGACAGCAACGCGCCGGACCCCGCGAGCAGCTTCGCGCCATTTCGTATCTACAACATCGGCAACAACCAGCCGGTGGAGCTGATGCGTTACATCGAGGTGATCGAGGAGTGCCTGGGTCGCAAGGCACAGAAGAACTTCCTGCCCATGCAGCTTGGTGACGTACCGGATACCTTCGCCGACATCGACGACCTGGTGCAGGAAGTGGGCTACCGGCCCGCCACATCCGTCGAGGTCGGCGTACGCAAGTTCGTCGAGTGGTTTTGCGAGTACTACGGCTATTCGCGCTGATTTAGGAGCCAGCCATGGCTACGCTTACCAAGCCTCTTCCCAAAGCCGCCATGCAGGTGCCACTGCTGGATCTGAAGCCGCAGTACCAGCCGCTCGCGGGAGAGATTCAGGAAGCCATCGGCAAGGTGTGCGCCAGCCAGCACTTCATCCTGGGCCCTGCCGTCAAGGAGCTCGAGGCGAGCGTCGCCGCCTACAGCCAGTGCCGCTTCGGTATCGGGGTGTCATCCGGCACCGACGCCTTGTTGCTGGCGCTGATGGCACTCGAGATCGGGGCCGGAGACGAGGTCATCACCAGCCCGTTCACGTTCTTCGCCACCGCGGGCACGATTGCCCGCAGCGGGGCGCGGCCGCTCTTCTGCGACATTGATCCGGCGACGTTCAACCTCTCGCCTGCCGCGGTCGAGGCATTCATCAGCGAGCAGTGTGTCGAGCGTGGCGGGCAGCTCCTGCATCAACGCACCGGCGGACGCGTGCGCGCCCTGATGCCGGTGCATCTGTACGGGCAGGTGGCCGACATGGCACCGTTCACGCGCCTGGCGCAGCGCTACGGACTCAGGATCATCGAAGACGCAGCGCAGGCGATCGGGTCGGCCGACGCCGAACAGCGGCGCGCATGCAGTTTCGGCGACGTGGGCTGTCTGTCGTTCTTTCCGACCAAGAACCTCGGAGCCTTCGGTGACGCCGGCATGTGCGTCACCAACGACGCCGCGCTGGCCGAGCGCATGCAGATCCTGCGCGTGCACGGCGGCAAGCCCAAGTACTACCATCCCTTCATCGGTGGCAACTTCCGCATCGATGAACTGCAGGCGGCGGTGCTCAACGTCAAGCTGCGCCACCTGGATGACTGGAGCGCCGCGCGTCAGCGCAACGCCGCTTTCTACGACGCCGCCTTCCGCGGCGCGCGGCTGGGTATCGCCGTGCAGACGCCACCGGTGCTGCCCGGCTACCGCCACATCTATAACCAGTACGTGATCCGCGCCCGCGATCGCGACGCACTGCGGCAGCATCTGGCGGGCGCGGGCGTGGGCACGGAGATCTATTACCCGCTGCCGCTGCACGTGCAGCAGTGCTTTGCCTACCTCGGCGGCAAGCCAGGGGACTATCCTGAGTCCGAGCGCGCCGCGACCGAGACCCTGGCGCTGCCCATTTACCCCGAGCTGGCCGAAACTCAGCTGCAGTACGTCGTCGATTCGATCGCTGCCTATTACCGCTAAGGGGCGCGTCGTCGCGCCGCGACCGCATCGCGCTCGTATCGAAGCATGGAGAGCCCGATGAGCACGCCAACACTTCGCCCCGGCCCCGAAACCAGCGTGTGGCCGGAACTCATTGCCCAGGCCGAACGGCTCGCAGCGGTGCCGGTGCGCGAACTGTTCGAGCGCGATCCGGGCCGCTTCGAGCGCTTCACGCACACGCGCGCGGGACTGTGCCTGGACTTTTCGCGGCAGCGCCTGGATGAGATCGCGCTCGGCAAGCTGTTCCAGCTCGCCGACCTCGTCGGCCTGCGCGAGCGCCTCGATGCCATGTGGCGCGGTGAGCACATCAATACGACGGAAGACCGCGCGGTGCTGCACGTGGCGCTGCGCCAGCCGCGCGGCGCCGGCATCGGCGGCCCCGAGATCGAGAACACGGTGCTCACCGAGCGCGAGCGCATGCTCGCGTTCGCGGAGGGCGTGCGCGGTGGTTCGGTCACCGGCAGCGCGCGGCAGCCGTTTCGCCTCGTGGTCAACATCGGCATCGGAGGCTCGGACCTGGGCCCCGCGATGGCGGTGCAGGCGCTGCGCGCCTTCACGCGCGGCGCGCCACGCTGCGAGTTCGTGTCCAACATCGACGGCTGCCACCTGGCCGAGGTTCTGGAGACGGCCGACCCGAAGACCACGCTCTTCATCGTCTCATCGAAGACCTTCACGACGCTGGAAACGCTGACCAATGCCCGCAGCGCGCGTGCCTGGCTGGCCGGCAAGCTCGGCGAGCAGGCGGTACCGGCGCACTTCGCCGCCGTCTCGGTCAACCACCAGGCGATGGATGCCTTCGGAGTGCACCCCGACTACCGCTTCCAGATGTGGGACTGGGTCGGGGGGCGATACTCGGTGTGGTCCTCCATCGGCGTGTCGCTCGCGATTGCCGTCGGCGAGGGTAACTTCCTGGAGTTCCTGCGTGGCGGCCACGAAATGGACGAGCACTTCCGCAGCACTGCCTGGCCGGAAAACCTGCCGGCGCTCATGGGGCTCATGGGTGTCTGGAACATCAACTTCATGCACCTGCCGACGCTCGCGGTGCTCCCCTACGATGATTCGCTGCGGCGCTTCCCGGCGTATCTGCAGCAACTGGAGATGGAGAGCAACGGCAAGTCGGTCATGCTCGATGGCAAGGCGGCGCCCTGTGACACCGCGGCGGTGATCTGGGGCGAGCCGGGCAACAACGCCCAGCACTCCTTCTTCCAGCTGCTGCACCAGGGCACACCCCGCGCCGCCTTGGATTTCCTCCTGCCGGCGCGCTCCTCCTGCGGCAACCAGGCGCAGCAGAATCTCGCCATCGCCAGTTGCCTGGCGCAGGCGGAGGCCTTCATGAACGGCCTGCCCGCGCCGGAGGTGCTGGCCGAGCTGCAGCGGCAGGGCATGCCTGCGGCGCAGGCGCAGGCGCTGGTCCCGCACAAGGTGGATCCGGGCAGTCGCCCGTGCACTATCGTGTTGTTCCAGAAGCTCGACCCGGCGACACTCGGGCGCCTCATCGCGCTCTACGAGCACAGTGTGCTCACGCAGAGCGTCGTGTGGGGGATCAACGCTTTCGACCAGTGGGGCGTCGAGCTCGGCAAGAAGCTCACCGAACAGCTGGCGCCCGCCGTCATCGACCCGCAGGGTGGGCATGCCGCGCCGCCGGCGGTGCTGAAGCTCCTCGCCACCGTGCGCGCCTGGCGCGAGTGAGTCGCGGCGGCCCCGGGGCGCCGCCTCAGAAGTGATACGTCAGGGACAGCACCGCACCGGAAATATCGTAGAAGCTGTCCGGGCGCGTCGTATGCGGATCGCTCGGCAGCACATGATCGCGCGCCACGCTGTCGTAGTAGCGTGCTTCGACCCCGACGTCCACGTGCGGTAACACGTCGCGCCACTGCAGCCCGAGGCCGTAGTAGAACCCGTACGCAGGGGTCGCCAGGTCATAGCGCGCAGCACCGAGGAAGGCGACGATCGCCAGCGGGTTCTTGAAGCGGTAGCGGTAGTCGATGATGCGTACGCCGAGGAGGCTGGTGCCGTCGAGGTCGTCATACTCCACCCGCGCTCCCAGGTCGGTGTGGTCCGAGACGGCCCGGCGCGCCCCCAGGCCCAGATGCACTCCCGCGGTGGTGGGTCCGTAGGTCTTGGGGGTGGTCTCAGTCAGGTCGGTGCGTACCCGCAGCGCATGCACGCCGGCGTCCACCAACAGCTGGTTTCTGGGGTCGCTCGTCGGGGTCTCGCCGTCGCAATCGCCGCAGCCGCGATCCGGGCTGGTGTCGCCGAAGCGCATGAACGCGGCCAGCCGGTTGTAGTTGCCACCGAACACGTCCTTGCCGGAATCGAATTCACCGCCGATGACGACCCCCTTCCACGGGCGCGAGTAGTTGAGGGTCAGTTCATGGAAGTGCTGGTACGCGATCGCGCCGTAGACCTGGTTCTCGAGGGTGCGAAAGCGCACTTCAGCGCGGCCGCCAAACCACGGGTCCCACCCGAGGCGCGCCATGGCGCTGCGGCCGCCGACGATGTCATTGAACACGCGCTCGTCACCGAACCAGTTGCCGACCACCAAGCCGTAGTTCGTCAGTCCGTCGTTATAGATGCTGTTGACGTACCACTCGTTTTGCCACTCGGTGAGTTCCAGGGTGAAGTCGAAGCGCTTGAACAGGCGCGGGAAACTAATGCCCCACGAGAGCGCGGTATTGCCCAGCAGGTAGTTGCGTCCGCGCGAGGTATCCTCGCCGGCGTACTCCACGTAGACGGCGAATGGCACCCGTCCCGGGAACAGGAAACTACTGGTAATCGAGCCCTCCTGGTTCGCGGCGTCCGCGTTGCTGGCGGCGGTGTTGGAGTATTTCGACGGATTGATCAGGGCCTTCAGCAACTGCGAGAAGGAGCCACTGCCGCGCGCGCCGCCGCCAAACTGCACCACCCGGTTCAGACTCAGCGACCAGCCGCTCGCCGGCTCGATGGTGACCTGCAGGCCTCCGAGACTCGGCTCGCCGCTCGTGTAGCCGTCCTGCCACACGATGTGGTCTGACTTCGTCATGCGCGAGCCGAAGATCTGGTACGAGAAGCCGAGCGAGGTCAGCGGCGTGTAGTTGGACAGCGTTACGGAGGGCTTGGTCGGCGCCTCGGTGCTCATCAGCATGCTGCTGTCGGTGAACGGCGAGAACCAGTGCGGCCGGAAGCCCAAGTCCAGCTGGGCCCACTCCCACCCCATGCTCACCATGGAGCCGGTGTAGTTGGTCCGGCCCTCGTAGGCGACCGCGCCCAGGTCCACCAGCAGGTAGTCACTCGGCTGCAGATACAGCACGGCCGAGGCATCCCAGTGACTGTTCTGAGCCATGCCGTAGCGGTTCGGCGCGATGCTGCCGGAGCCAGTGCCACTGCTGGTCGCGCCCTCCACGCTCGCGTGCGCGATCCCGGCCTTGTGCATATAGCGCGACAGGTAGCGCTGTACCTGCGAACACAGCAGCGGATCGATCTTGCACGCCTTGGGCAGCGCATCGAGCACCGTGGCGGCCGCGATGGGGCGCGACATCACCGGCTTGCCTGCCAGGATCAGCACCCGCTCGATCTGGTGCTCGATCTCCGGCTCAAGATTCAGTGGGAGGTAGGGACTGACGCCCCTCGCCAGTGCGGCGCTGCTGACCGCGTACAGGAAGGCGCCGCTGACCAGTGCAGCTCTTTTCATGGTGCTCCGGAGAAGTATCGAAGGCCTGCCCCGGCGAGTATCTCATGAGGGAACTTTCCCGGCAGACCGCCCAGCGCCGATCCCACATGCGCTCGGGCGCGCATCCAGTACAATTGCCTCCGGGCGCCGGGGGTGACGGGTGACTCCGTGGCTGTATTCAGCCCGATTGCACCGCGCCTGTTGCACAGATGAACAAAGGTTAATGATGCGTGTGATGCGATCTCTTCGCGGGTGCAAGGCAGCCTCGCTGCTCATTGCCGGTTGCATCCTGTTACACGCCCCGCCCGTGACGGCCCAAAGCTCGTCCCCCACGCCCGAGCAGCTGCAGATGTTCCAGGGGCTCACGCCGGAACAACAGCAAGCCGTCCTGGACCAACTCGGCAATCGTTCCGGCTCGGACCAGATCTCCGGCGGCGGCTTGGGCGGCTTGGGCGGGACGGGTGAGCGCCAATCAACCGACCAGTTCGGGCGCCCGCGTGCCTTCGGCAGTCAGAACGAGCAGACCGGTACCGGGCGCGAGCGCAAGAAGCCTACCGAGGAGGATGAAGAGGAGTTAGAGCCCCTCATACCGGTGCTCAAGCGTCAGGACTGGGTCATCATCGAGCTCGACTACCAGCTGCCACCGCGCCCGGTGCCGCCGTACCTGCAGTCCTTGTACGCCGCGCCGAATGCTCAGGCCGCGGCGGCTGCCACGGCGGCGGCCGCGGCGGATGCGCAGAAGAACGCCGCAAATCCGCCGCCGACGCCGAATCCTGGCGCGGCGCAGTCCAATTCCGATCATGGCGCGCCGATGACCGCGTTTCAGAGTTCGCTCACCGAGGATCAGCGCACTCGCCTTGAGTCGCTGATGACGCTCATCCGCTCCAAGAATCCCTACCGCCTCACGGTCGACGGTTCGTTGATGCTGCCGGGCTTTGCGCCGATTGCGCTGCTCGGCCTTACCGAGGAGCAGGCCACGCTGCGCCTGAAAGTTGAGCCGGCCTTCCGCGGCATCGATGTGCGGCTGACGCGTCTGCCGCTGAAAAAGACCGGCAGTGAGGGACTGAAGCCCTTTGGCTACGACCTGTTCGATCACGAACTGTCCACTTTCGCGCCCGCCACCAACGTGCCGGTGCCGTCGCAGTACATCGTCGGTGCCGGTGACCAGCTCATCGTCCAGCTCTACGGCACGCAGAACCGGAAACTCACTCTCACGGTCGGTCGCGACGGGCGCGTGAACCTGCCCGACCTTGGACCTATCGATGTCGGCGGACAGACCTTCAATGAGGCGAAGGCCGACATCGAATCGCGCGTGCAGGGGCAAATGATGGGGGTGCACGCCAGCGTCTCCATGGGGGATACGCGCTCGATCCGGGTGTTCGTGGTGGGTGAGGCGCACTATCCGGGCACCTACACGATCAGCGGCCTCAGCACCATCACCTCGGCACTGTATGCGGCCGGCGGTGCCAAGCGCGCCGGCTCGCTGCGCAAGGTGCAGTTGAAGCGCCACGGCGCCCTGGTGCGCCAGTTCGATCTCTACGACCTGCTGATTCGCGGCGACACCAGCGACGATGCCAAGCTGCTGCCGGGCGATGTCATCTTCATTCCTCCGGTGGGACCCACCGTCAGCATCGACGGGGAGGTGCGGCGTCCGGCGATCTACGAGGTCAAGGGCGAGTCGACGGTCGCGGACATACTGAATCTTGCCGGGGGCCTGACGCCCGAGGCCGACCGCTCCAACGCCATGCTGACGCGCATCGATGAGCGGCAGCGCCGGGTCGTCGTGCCCGTGGAGCTCTCCGCCGGGGCCCGCACCGAGCCGGTGCGCAACGGCGACTCGGTGCGTGTCATGCGCCTGCGCCCCACGCTCGATTCCGGCATCGTGGTGCAGGGACATCTGTACGCGCCGGGTCTGTTTGCCTATCAACCGGGCATGCATCTGTCGGACGTCGTGCACTCGGTCGATGAGCTGCGGCCGGATGCGGATCTTCACTATCTGTTGATCCGGCGCGAGCTGCCGCCGGATCGGCGCATCGTCGTGCTCTCTGCCGATCTCGCGGCCGCGTGGCAGGCCCCCGGGTCGGCCGCCGACCTCGGCCTGATGCCGCGCGACCGGATTACGGTATTTGACTTAGCCTCGGGGCGCGATCGTGTCATCCAGCCGCTGCTCGATGAGCTGCGTGTGCAGGGCACCGCGGTGCACCCCACGGAGACTGTGCACGTCGGCGGTCAGGTGAAGGTGCCCGGCGAGTATCCCCTCGAGCCGGGCATGAAGGTGGCGGATCTGGTGCGCGCCGGCGGCGGCGCAGCGGATGCCGCCTACGGGGCCCAGGCGGAGCTGGCGCGCTACAGCGTAGCCGGCGGTGAGTCGCGCCAGACGCAGCTCATCGAGGTAAACCTCGCGTCAGCGCTGCGCGGGGATCCGGCGGCCAACGTGGTGCTGCAGGCCTATGACACGCTCACCGTCAAACAGGTGCCGCAGTGGAGCGAACTGGAAACGGTGGTTCTCAAGGGCGAGGTGCGCTTTCCGGGCAGCTACGCCATCCGCCGCGGCGAGACGCTCAAGTCAGTCATTGAGCGCGCCGGTGGCCTGACCAATTTTGCGTTCCCCGAAGGCAGCGTGTTCACCCGCGAATGGCTGCAGAAGCGTGAGCAGGAGCAGCTCGACATGCTCGCGCGGCGCATGCAGACGGATATCACCGCGCTCGCGGTCGCCAGTGCGGCTTCGGGAGTAGGGGCCGCCAACGGCGCCGGCGGTGCTTCCACGCTCGCCCTGGGTCAGTCGTTGCTGGGGCAGATCCGCGGCGCCAGGGCGGTGGGCCGCATGGTGATCGACCTTCCACAGCTGATGCGCGAGCCGGTGGGCTCATCCATCGACGTGGTGTTGCGTGACGGGGATCAGCTGATCGTGCCGCGATTCCAGCAGCAGGTTACGGTGATCGGTGAGGTGCAGAACGCCACCTCGCTCTTCTACAACCCACGTTTGGGGCGCGAGGATTACATCTCCCTGGCCGGCGGCGTCACCCGGCGCGCGGACAAGGGCCGTACCTACGTCGTGCGCGCCAACGGCAGCGTGGTCGCGAGCGAGGGCAGTCGCTGGTTTGAGACCTCCGGCGTCACCATGAAGCCCGGTGACACGGTCGTGGTGCCGCTGGATACCGAACGCATGCCGTCGCTGCCCTTCTGGCAGGCGGTGACCGGCATCCTCTACAACGTAGCCATCGCGGTGGCCGCGGTGCACTCGTTCTGACCGCGCATTGACAGCGCCCCGGTACGCTCATAGGCTTGCGTTCAATCGTTGAACACGCCGGCGCGCGTAGCCGGCAAATGCCCCGCGAGCCGCGCGCGCCAGCCCTGCGTGCCGCGGCGGTGGAGGAGTCGATGCCCAGCGACGAGATGCCCCTGAAGCTGATGCGGCTGATCGAGGCCAACCCCAAGATCAGCCAGCGCGACGTTGCCTGCCAGTTCGGCATCAGCCTCGGCAAGGTGAACTACTGTCTGAGCGCGCTGGTGCACAAGGGCTGGGTGAAGGCGAGCCGCTTCAAGAACAGCCGCAACAAGGTCGCCTACCGCTACCTGCTGACGCCGCGCGGCATCGAGCACAAGGCCATGCTCACGGGGCGGTTCCTGCAGATCAAGATGCGCGAATACGAGACGCTGCGCGACGAGATTGAGCAGCTGCGGCGCGAGACCGAAGCACCCGGCTCGCTTCCTACCACCTCCTGAGTTTGCCGGAACGCGTCGTGAACGGACCTGAAGCTGATGCGGTGGAGTACCGGGCGCGGAGGCGGCCGCGATGAGCGACAGCCGGGATTTCATCGTCGGGCGCAAGATCCGCGTGGCGCTCGTGGGCTGCGGACGCATCGCGCAGCGACACCTGGAGGCCATCGCGGCGCATCGCGAACGCCTCGAGCTGACGGCGGTCTGTGACGCCGACCGCGCGGCCCTCGAGGCCGCCGTGGCCAGGACCGGCGTGCGCGGGTTTGCCTCTTTGGGCGCACTGCTTTCCCAGAGTGACGCCGACGTCGTGGTGCTGTGTACTCCCAGCGGCCAGCACTCGGCACAGACCGTGCAGATCGCCGCGGCCGGGCGTCATGTCATCACGGAAAAGCCGATGGCGACACGCTGGGCGGACGGCAAGCGCATGGTCGAGGCCTGCGATGCCGCCAACGTGCGCCTGTTTGTCGTCAAGCAGAACCGACGCAACGCCACGCTGCAACTGCTCAAGCAGGCCGTCGACCAGAAGCGCTTCGGCCGCATCTACATGGTCAACCTGAATGTGTTCTGGAGCCGTCCGCAGAGCTATTACGACGGCGCCAAGTGGCGCGGCACCTGGGAGTTCGACGGCGGCGCGCTCATGAACCAGGCGAGCCACTATGTGGACCTGGTCGACTGGCTGATCGGCCCGGTCGAGAGTGTGCAGGCCTACACGGCCACGCTGGCGCGCAACATCCAGGTCGAGGACACCGCGGTCGTCGGGATCCGTTGGCGCTCGGGCGCGCTCGGCTCAATCAACGCTACGATGCTCGCTTACCCGAAGAACTACGAGGGCTCGATCACGGTGCTCGGTGAAACCGGAACGGTACGCATCGGCGGCGTCGCGGTAAACAACATCGAGCACTGGGAATTCGCCACCCCGCACGCCAGCGACGCCCAGGTTGCCGAAGCCAACTACGCCACGACGTCCGTCTATGGGTTCGGGCATCCGCTCTACTACGACAACGTCATCGGCACCCTGCGTGGCGAGGTGGAGGCCGAGACCGATGGTCGCGAAGGCTTGCGCTCGCTCGAGATCCTCATTGCAAGCTACCTGTCGGCGCGCGACGGGCGCCGCGTGGCACTGCCGCTTGAGTACTAACGCATGATCACGATCCATCCGACGGCCATCGTGGACGCCGGGGCCACGATCGGCGATGGCACGCGGGTGTGGCACTGGGTGCACATCTGCGCGGGCGCGCGCATTGGCGCGGGCTGCTCGTTCGGACAGAACGTCTTCATCGGCAATCGCGTCATCATTGGCAGCAACGTCAAGATTCAGAACAACGTGTCCGTGTACGACAACGTCACCTTGCAGGATGACGTCTTCTGCGGACCCAGCATGGTGTTTACCAACGTCTACAACCCGCGCGCGGCGGTCAGCCGCAAGCACGAGTACCGCGACACCCTGGTCAAACGCGGCGCCACGCTGGGTGCCAATTGCACGATTGTGTGCGGCACCACCGTCGGCGAGTACGCCTTTATCGGTGCCGGCGCGGTGGTAAATCGCGACGTCGCGGCCTATGCGCTGGTGGTGGGGGTGCCGGGGCGCCAGATCGGCTGGATGAGCCGGGTGGGGCGGCGGCTGGATCTGCCGCTGCACGGCAACGGCAGCGCGCGCTGCGAGGAGAGCGGCGCGACCTACCTGCTGCGCGAAGGTGTGTGTGCCATGGCGGGGCAAGCCTAGTGTGCGCCGCGCCGGTTGCCGCGATCCGCACGGTCAGCATCGTCGGCGCGCGGCCGCAGTTTGTGAAGCTGGCACCGGTTGCCCGCGCCATGCAGCGGGCACGGCTGAGGATCAGCGATCAGATAGTGCATACCGGACAACACTACGACGATGCGATGTCCAAGCAGTTCTTTGAGGAGCTCGCCATTCCGCAGCCGGCGCTGAATCTGGGTGTCGGCTCCGCCTCCCAGGGGCGCCAGACCGCGCGCATGCTTGAGGCCATCGAGGCGCACCTCACCGAGGTGCGTCCGGACGTGGTGGTCGTTTACGGCGATACCAACTCAACGCTCGCCGGCGCCCTGGCGGCCGCGAAGCTGCATATCCCGGTGGCGCACGTGGAGGCAGGACTGCGCAGCTTCAATCGCAAGATGCCCGAAGAGCTCAACCGCATCGTGACCGATCACCTTTCGCAGCTGCTGTTGGCGCCCACGCAGACCGCCATCGACAATCTGGTGCGTGAAGGCCTGCAGCCGCGGGCGCTCCTGAGCGGCGATGTGATGTATGACGCGGTGCTGTTCAACGCCCAGCGGGCGCAGGAGCACTCGGGAATCCTGCGGCAACTGCGCCTGGAGCCGGGGGGCTACGGCGTCACGACCGTACATCGGGCCGAGAATACCGGAGCGAGCGAGCTGCGCACGCTGCTGCAGGCGCTCAATGAGGCCGCCACCGACTACGGGCGCATCGTCTTCCCGATGCACCCGCGCACCGCGGCGGTGCTGCGCAGCGAAGTGGCGGACTGGCAGGCTGCGCCCAACCTCCTGATCACCCAGCCGCTTGGCTACCTCGACATGCTGGCGCTGCTGCAGGGCGCAAAGTGGGTACTGACGGATTCGGGCGGCCTGCAGAAGGAAGCCTATTTTCTCGGCTGCCCCTGCGTCACGCTGCGCAACGAGACCGAGTGGCCGGAGACGCTGGCGGAAGGCGCCAACCGCATCGCCGGCAGCGATGGCGCCCGCCTCAAGCAGATCTTGAGCGGGCAACATGAGCGGCGCCGCTCGTGTGGTGATCCGCCGCGCGCCAAGGACGGTCCCTTCGGCGCGGGCAATGCCGCGCCGCGCATCGTCGAGGCCGTGTGTGAGCTATACGAGTTGCAGCAATGAATGACATCAGCGAGTCTCCGCGGCCCCAGATCAGCCTGCTCGGCATGGCGCGCTTCCTGTGGCGACACGTACTGCTGATCGGGACCTGCGTCGTGCTCGGCGCGGCGCTGCTCGGGGCGCTGTCCTTTGTCCTCAGGCCGATGTATCGCTCGGAGGTGGTATTCGCGCCCACGAATGGCTCCGGCGGTGGCCTGGGGGACCTCGGCGGCGGCTCGCTCGGCGGCCTGGCGGCGCTGGCCGGCGTCACCATCGGCGGCGGCGGCAAACGCTCCGAGGAATTTCTGGAGTATCTGCGTTCCCAGGGCTTCACCCGGGGATTCATCGAGCGTCACCAGCTGTTGCCGGTGCTGTTCGCGCGCAAGTGGGACGCGCGGCAAGGCAAGTGGAAAACCTCCGATCCGCCGACACTCGCCGACGGGGTGCGCAAGTTCTCCAAGAAGGTGCGCCAGATGAGTGAAGACCGGCGCACCGGGATCGTCACCCTGGCAATCATCTGGAGCGATCGCGACACGGCCGCCAAGTGGGCCAACCAGCTGCTGGCGGAAGCGGACGATGCACTGCGGCAACGTGCCATCGGCGAGTACACGCGCAGCATTGATTATCTCACATCAGAGTCAACACAGGCGTCCGTGGTCGAGTTGCGGTCGGCGATCTACAAGGCCATGGAGTCGGAGCTGAAGGATGCGATGATCGCGCGCACCCGCGATGCCTACGCGTTCAAGGTGCTGGATCCGGCCGTGGCGCGCGATCCGGACGACACCGATAGCCCCAACAAGCCACTGTACATCGCACTGGGCGGCGTCTTTGGCCTGCTGCTTGGGATGATCGTCGCCGCCTCGCGGGAGCGGCGCGCCAAACAGACCGCCTTCTGATTCCAGCATGCAGGCTCTGGATTACGTGCATGCGGTCTGCCTGGTGGGCATTGCGCTGTATGTTTGGCAGCGCGAGCCGCCACGCCTGCTGCTCACCCCGCTGACGCTGCTGGGGTTCTTCGTCCTCTACGGCGTCGGCACTCTGATCTTTTTCGGTGGGGTCGCCACGGTGCAAGACATCCGCGACACCATGACGATATGCCTGATTCTCATGTGGGTCGGGCTCGTGGCGGGCATCGAGTTGGCGCGGGCCGCGTTGCCGGCCCTTGCCGATCGCTTCCAGCCCGTGGTGCGCACCTGGCGATCGGCGCCGCTGCTGGACCGCGCGCCCACCGATCAGCTGCTGGCGGCACTCGGCATCCTGGTGGGGCTGTTCATGCTCGGCATGTTCTTCGGCCTGGGCAAACCGGGACAGATCCTGACTTTCCTCGTGTTCGAATCGGCGAAGGAGAAGCAAAAGCTGCGGCTCGAGCTCGGTGGTCAGGGCGGCTATCTTTACCAGACGCTGGTGGCCTCGGTCGGGCCATTCCTGTGTTTCCTGCTGCTGACCAAGGCGGCGGCCAGCAAGCAGCGCTATCTGCTCGCCGTCGGGGTGCTCGTGGGCGTCGCGGTGTTCGCGGGCAAGCTTGGCACGCTGCAGAAGATACCGTGGCTGGTGTTCCTCCTGCAGCTCCTGGTGGTGTATCAGGCCGCGCGGCGACTCGAATTGGGCGTGGGGCGCATCGCGATATTCCTGCTGTTGTTGGTAGCGGGCACCATCGCCGCCGCCGCCGTGGCACTGCCGGGGCTGGACCCGGCCAGCTTCCTGGAATGGGTGGCGTATCGATTCTTCCAGGTCAACGACGACGTGGTGTATCAGACCTTTTACGTTTACCCGCAGCATCTGCCGCATACCTGGGGCATGAATATCGGCCTGATCCACCAGGTTTTCGGCAGTGGCGAGCTCACCTCAGCGCATACCCAGGTGGCGAACTTCTTCGGCGCCGAAGGCGCCACCTTCGATGCATTCTTCATTGCGGACGCCTGGGTCGATTTTTCCTACGCCGGCGTGCTGGCGATGTCCATATTGGTGGGCCTCGCGGTCAAAGCCGTGGACCTGTATGTCATGAGTCTCGGCAAGACCCCGCTCGCGGTTGCCCTGATCGGCAGCGGCATGTACGGGCTCTTCCAGCTGATGGTGACCTCGGCACTCACCGCTTTCCTCTCGGGCGGCCTGCTCCTGGTACCGCTGCTCGTATTGGTCTCGGAGGGACTGGTGAACGACCTAAGTCGTGGTGGGGCGCAGTGGCAGAGGTAAGCGTCCTAAATTACGGTATTGGAAATACCGGATCGATCATCAACATGTTCCGCAAGCAGCGCGTGGATGCGGAGCAGGTGTCGACGCAGGAGGCCGCGCTGCGCGCGAAACGTCTGGTGCTGCCCGGGGTCGGGGCCTTCGATGCCTGCGTGCAGGCGTTGCACAGTTCCGGGTTGCGCGACGCGGTGCTGGAGTTTGCGAGCGCCGGGCGGCCGCTGCTCGGCATCTGCGTCGGGATGCAGATGCTGACCAGCGGCAGCGAGGAGGGTGCCTTGCCGGGCCTGGGCCTGATCGAGGCCCACACCAAGCGCTTTGCCGCGCGTCCCGGGCTGCGCATTCCGCACATGGGCTGGGACGCGGTGCGCTGGACACACCTGGAGCACCCGCTTGCCCGCGGTTTGGGTGAGAACTCCCGCTTCTACTTCGTGCACTCGTACTGCGTCAGCGGCGTGCCGGCCCGCCATG
Organism: uncultured Pseudomonadota bacterium; assembly: GCA_963781815.1. GTDB lineage: Bacteria > Pseudomonadota > Gammaproteobacteria > Steroidobacterales > Steroidobacteraceae > 13-2-20CM-66-19. The sequence continues at coordinate 126,279 of CAWAHK010000002.1, forward strand.
CACTGGCGCTGTGCAACTATGGAGAAGAGTTCGCGGCGGCGATAGTGCGCGACAACATTGCCGGGGTGCAGTTCCATCCCGAGAAAAGTCACCGTTTCGGCCTCCAACTCCTGAACAACTTCGCCACCGCATGAACTCACTGCGTCCCCGTGTCATCCCGTGCCTGCAGTTCTCGGGGGGTGAACTTCTCAAGACGCGGCGCTTCAAGAACCCCTTGTACTTGGGCGACCCCATCAACACGGTCAAGCTCTTCAACGACCTGGAGTGCGATGAGCTGGTGATCGTCGACATCCGCGCGACCCTCGAGAAGCGCGAGCCGGACTACGCCCTGATCGAGGAGTTTGCTTCTGAGGCCTTCATGCCCCTGACCTACGGTGGCGGCATCCAGTCGGTCGAGCAGATCAAGCGCATCCTCGCGATCGGGATCGAGAAGGTGGTCATCGGCAGCGCGGCACCCGCCGGCGGCCTGATTGCCGCCGCGGCCGCGGTGGTGGGGTCGCAGAGCGTGGTGGCGGCGATCGACGTCAAGAAGACGCTCCTGGGGCGCCGTGATGTGTGGATACGCAGCGGCACGCACAGCCTCGGCATCGAGCCGGGCGCCTACGCGCTGCAGATGCAGCAGCTGGGCGCCGGGGAGCTGTTCGTGCAGTCGATCGACCTCGAGGGCGCGCGCTCCGGGTACGACATTCCACTGATGCAGCACATCAGTGGGATGGTCGACATTCCGGTGATTGCCTGCGGTGGGGCCGATACGCTGGAAGACGTAAGACGCCTGCTCGGCTCGAGCAAAGTGGCAGCGGCCGCGGCGGGCACTATGTTCGTGCTGCACGGCAAGCATCGGGCACCCCTCGTGAGCTACCCGAGACCGAATGAGATTGCATCCCTGCGCTGAATTAGCAAAGAAATCAACCGGTGACCAAGCCCTATCAAATCTGCACTCGCTGCATCATGGACACGAGTGATCCGGACATCGTCTTCGACGCGGACGGCGTGTGCAATCACTGCACCGCGTGGTTTGCGCGGGCAGACCTGCATCGCTTGCCACGCGAGGAGCGCGCCCGGCTGCTGGAGACGCGCGTCGAGGAGATCAAGAGACGCGGCCACGGCAAGGATTACGACTGCATCATCGGGGTGAGCGGTGGGGTGGATTCCAGCTACGTCGCGATCAAGTCGCGCGAGCTGGGGCTGCGGCCGCTGGCCATCCACGTCGATAACGGCTGGAACTCCGACAAGGCCGTGGGAAACATCAAGCGCATCCTTGATCCGCTGCGCATCGACCTGTCGACGGTGGTCCTCAACTGGAAGGAGTTCCGCGAGCTGCAGCTGGCATTCCTGCGCGCCTCGACGCCGGATTCCGAGATCCCCTCCGATCACGCCATCGTGGCGTCTTTCTACGAGGCCAGTCGTCGTCACCGCGTCGGCTATTGCCTGACCGGTATCAACTACCGCACCGAAGGCATCCACGCGCGCGAGTGGTCGCAGGGTCATCTCGACAGTCGCTACATCAGTAGCGTCTACAGACAGTTCACCGGCAAGCGCCTTAGGCACTTTCCGCTGATTCCGGTGAGCACACTGGTGCTCAACATCGTGCTACACCGCCCGCGCAACGTCTTCCTGCTGGACTACTTTGACTACGACAAGCGCGCCGCCAAGCGGCTGCTCATGGACAGCTATGGCTGGGAGGACTACGGCGGTAAGCACTATGAATCGGTGTATACGCGCTTTTATCAGGGCTGGATCCTGCCGCAGAAATTCGGTTACGACAAACGACGCATGCACCTGTCGACCCTGATATGCAGCGAGCAAATGACGCGCAGCGCGGCACTGGAAGAGATTGCCTTTCCGGCGTATCCGCCCGAATGGGTTGAACCGGATACGGCGTTCGTGGCGAAGAAGCTCGGCATCTCGCGCGAAGAGTTCGCTGCGATCATGGCCGCCCCGCGCAAGCGCTATCAGGACTATCCGAACCTTCAGAACCATTGGATCTTCAGCCATGGCCTGAATCTGTTCCGCTTCTTCAAGCACAAGCTGCGTTGGATCAGCTGACCCTCCGGCATGGCAGCCAGTGTCGTCTCCCGAGTCGGCGGCCTAGGTGCTCTGACCGCGGCCGGTCAGCTGATCATCATCGGCACGCTGCCGCTTTATTCGCGCATTTTCGACCCCGGCACCTACGGTGAGTACGTCATTTTCATCGGCGCCTACACCGTGGTCAGTGTGCTCGCCGGCGTGCGCTACGACTCGGCCATCGTGCTGCCCCGGCGTGAGGCCGTGGCGCTGAGTTTGTCGTTACTGGTAGTGCTGATCGCCGTGGTGGTGGCCGGCCTGGTCGCGATAGCGACGCTGGCCGGATCGCAACTGGGACTGGCGGTGGGTGGCCGCGCCTTCCTCGCAAAGGATTTTGGCTACGGTCTGGCGGTGGCGACCGTGCTCGGCGCCTTGCAGCGCTGCCTGAGCAGCTGGTGCGTGCGACGTGGCCGGTTTCTCACTATCGGATTGGCGCAGTTGGTCCTTTGCCTGGCGACCGTGATCGCACAGCTGTCCCTGACAAGAGTGCTGCAGGCGCTGCCGGCGCTCATCTGGGGTTACGCTGCCGCGCTCGCATGCCAGACGCTTTGCCTGTACGCCGGGCAACGCAGCGCCGTGTCCCCGGCCTGGAAGCTGGCGGGCGCCGTACGCGCCATGCGCCTCGCTGCGCGCAAGTACCGGAGATTCCCGACCTACATGGTCGGTTATGCGCTGGCGTCCTCCGCGCGTGACCGGCTGCTGCAGATCATGATCGGCATCGGCGCGGGTACCGCCGCCGTGGGGCGCTTCGGACTCGCCTACCGGGTCACGTTTGCGCCGAATTCCCTCATCTACAGCGCGGTCTCGCCGGTGTTCTATGGTATCGCCAGCCGCGGCGCTCGAGTCATGGTCGGGCGGTTTGCCGCCGCCCTGGTCGAGGCACTCTTTGTCGTGCTGGTGGTGCCTTATGTGGCGTTCGCCGTGGAAGCGTCCGCACTGACGGACGCCGTACTGGCGGAACGGTGGCGCGGCACCGGTCCATACCTTACGGCGCTCGCCGGACCGGCGCTGCTGCTGGCGGCCACCTGTTGGCTCGATCGGGCATTTGATTCCTTCCGCAGGCAACGCGTCGCTTTTCTGCTGGAGGCGTCCTTTACCGTAGTGGCCGTGACACTCGTGGGCTGGCTGTCCCGGGTTATTGATCCGGTAGCGGTCACCTGGGTGTTCGCAGTGCTGGCGTTCGGCTACTACTGGATTTACTTCCTCGTGACCTTTGTTGCCTGCGGCTTCGATCTGGCGCAATTCCGCCACGCGTGCCTGACCGGTGTCGCTGTGCTGGCCGTGGCGCTGCTTTTAGGTATCCTCGTGCATCAGACGCTTCGGCTTGGCTGGCGCCTGCCGGCCTACGCCGCCGTAATGGCGGCCGTACTCGTTTACTGGATCAGGTTGCGCGGTGGCGCCGACACCCTGCGCATGCTGCTGCAGTCGCGGGTTGAGAGCACCGCGCGCTAAGCTCCGGTTCCACCGCCACGGAGGATAGGTTGAGAGTTGCGCTGCTTAGTTACTGGTTCCCACGCGGGATGGGTTACATCGTCAACATGCTGCCGCGCTACCTGGCGCGCCAGGGGGTCGAGGTCCATTACCTGACGATGGATCTGCCGCACTACTTTTTCAACAAAGCGCAGCAGACAGCCTATGACAGCTTCGACCAGCTAACCATCATGTCCGCGGGGCAAGAAGAGACGTTCGACGGCTTTCGTCTTCACTGTCTTGGTCATCGGCAGATCGCAGGCTACCCGCGCTTCCGCGGACTGCAGGCAAAGCTCGCCAACATCCGTCCCGACGTCGTACAGTCGTTCCTCTCGATCGGGTGGGTGGCGCTGGATGCCGCGCTTCTGCAGAGATCTCTGGACTATCGCCTGTTCACGGCTGCGCATACCACGCACTCTGTCTTCCCGCTCGCGAACCGCGATTCGCTCTGGTTCGAGCCGGCGCGCGTTCGCAACTTTCTCTCCCGCTGGATGCCCGGCAGGTATGTGAGTATCAAGACCGAGAAGTGTTACGCAGCGACTACCGATTGCGCAGACGTCGCGGTGCGCTTCTTCGGAGTTCAGGCGCGCAAGGTTGACGTCGCACCGCTCGGCGTCGATACCGATCTGATGTCGCCGGTATCGACCGCCGAGCACCGCGAGCACAGGGCTTCATTGCGCGCACGTCTCGGCGTGCTGCCCGATGAAGTGCTGTTCATTTATACCGGGCAGTATTCCGCCGCCAAGAACCCGCAGCTGCTCGCGCAGGCGGTTGAATCCATGCGCTCGCAGGGCGCGCGGGTGCGCGCGGTTTTCCTCGGAGACGGAGAGCAGCGCGATGCGCTGGCCGCACGCCCTTGGAGCGTGGTGTTGCCGTTCGTTCCGCATCGGGAACTTGCCGCCTACTATCGTGCCGCGGACGTCGCTGTCTGGCCGACACAGGAATCCACCTCCATGCTGGACGCCGCTGCCTGCGGACTGCCGGTTGTGGTCAACAATACTCTGCGCGCGGTGGAGCGAATCGACGGCAACGGCTTGACCTACTTGCTGAACGACCAGGACTCGCTCGAGCGCGTGCTGACACAGCTTCTGGACGCGGGGAAGCGCCGCGCCCTCGGGGATGTCGGGGCGCGCCGCATGGCAGAGCATTTCAGCTGGGACTCGCTGGTGCGCCGTCGCATCGGCGACTACCGTACCGCCCTGGCGCATGTTTCAGCAGGCAGCCGACAGTGATCCGCTGGGCGCTGTCCACGGCCGGCAGGATAGCCACGCGACACCGCTACCGCTGCATGAGTCTCGGCGCGGGCAGCCAGGTGGCCGTGTGGAGATGCAAGGCGAAGTCTGACAACACCCTGCGCGTCGGAGCCACCTCGCTAATGGCGAGCCGGATCGTGTACGAGAGAGCGGGAGCAAGTTTGGTGATTGGCGCGCGAACCTTCGTCGGACTTGGTCTCATGTCCATCGCCGAGCGAGTTGAGATTGGCGACGATGTCATGCTCTCCTGGGGCGTTACCGTCGTCGATCACAATTCCCACAGTCTGGTCGCCCGGGAACGAGCGACGGATGTCGAGCAGTGGCTGCGGGGGCGTAAGGATTGGACGGGAATAAAGATTGCGCCGGTGGAAATCAGGCAGCGGGCGTGGCTCGGCTTCAACGTCGCCGTGCTGCCCGGTGTCGTCATCGGCGAGGGTGCGATTGTGGGGGCGTGCGCGGTCGTCACGAGGAGCGTCCCGGCATGGACCATCGTGGCTGGCAATCCGGCGCGCGTGCTGCGCGAACTGACCGCCGAGGAGCGCGCTTGACAGCGAGCCTGCGCCAGCATCAGAAGGTGACGCGCACTTCCAAAGTCGCGAGGCACTCTAGGTGATCGCCTGGGTCACTGGTGCGCGAGGCTTCATCGGACGCCGGCTCACGGTGCATCTGCGCGATCAGGGGCACCTCGTCTGCGGCATAGGGCATGGCCACTTGCCCGCCGAGTCGTGGCAGCACGCGGGTCTGTCCCACTGGCTTAACTCGCAGGTGACCGCCGCAGCGCTGGATCAGCTCGCGGCCGGCCGCGGTGTTCCCGAGCTGGTATTTCACCTTGCCGGCGGCTCGGCGGTGGGAGCATCGCTGCAATCTCCGCTGGAGGACTTCAGGCGCACGACGAGCACTACGGCAACTCTGCTCGAGTGGCTGCGCGGCAACGCGCCGCGCGCAAGACTGGTTAGCGCCTCGAGTGCCGCCGTGTACGGGGATGCCCAGGGAGTCGCTGCGCACGAGTCCTCGCTGCCCGCGCCGGTATCGCCGTACGGATATCACAAATGGATGATGGAACAGCTGTGCCAGGAGTACTCCCGAATTTTCGGGTTGCAGACGGCGGTCGTAAGGCTGTTTTCGGTCTATGGAGAAGGGCTGCGCAAGCAGCTGTTGTGGGACTGTGCGGCAAAGCTCGTGGCGCCGGGTGCGCACATTGAGCTCGGAGGGACCGGCGAGGAACTGCGTGATTGGGTGCACGTGGATGACGCGGTCGCGATGCTGAGTGGCGTCGCCGGGCTCGCAAGCGAGTCGAGCCCGATCGTCAACGGCGGCTCAGGAACCGCGGTAGCGGTGCGCGAGATCGTGACCCAACTGGCCGCCGCCCTGGGGCATCCAAAACGCATTGAGTTCTCGGGAGTCTGCAGGCCGGGGGACCCGCGGGCCCTGGTCGCCGACACGGCCAAGCTGCGGGCCACCGGGCACGCCTGCAAGGTTCCCTTGAAGGCTGGCGTCACCCGCTATGCGGAGTGGTTCATTCACGAGCGAGCCCGCTGATGAAGCGGATCGCGCTGCGCCTGCCGGACGATCGCGTCTGGACCGGCGGAGTTAACTACATCGAGACCGTCTGCCGGGCACTGCTTGCGAATCCGGACTGCGGTTATGAACCGCTGGTGTTCTGCAGCCCGAGCGCTGATCCACAGCTGCAAGCGCGGTTTGGCGGGATGCTCGGCCCGCGCCTGGTGCGTGATGCCTACCTGGCGCGCGGACGCCGCGCCGGCCTGATCGGCGCTGTGGCGCTGGGTTGCAACCGCGCGATGGCCGCGCTCTGCGTCCACAATGATTGCGACGTGATCCTGGAGGCCGCCGACTTCTACGGCTGGCGCTTCCCGGTGGCCACTCTTGCGTGGGTGCCGGATTTCCAGGACCGCTATCTGCCGCAGCTGTTCTCGCGACGCGCGTTAGCGCAACGCTCGCTGGGACTGCGGCTGCAGCTGGCTGCGGGCCGTACGGTGCTGCTCAGCAGCGAAGATGCGCGCAAGGACTGTGAGAAATTCTATCCGCACGCGCGCGCGCGCACGGCCGTGGCGCGTTTTGCGGTGCTGCCGGCCCTGCAGCCCGGCGAGCACGACGCTCTGGTGCAGCAGCGCCACGGCCTGCCGGCGCGCTTCTTCTATCTGCCGAATCAATTCTGGGCGCACAAGAATCACCTGCGAGTCGTGGAGGCGCTGCAACTGCTGCGCGAGCGGGGACGCCAGGTTGCGGTCGCCGCGAGCGGCAATCCCAATGATCCGCGGCAGGTTGACCACTACGGGCGCTTGCAAAAGGCGGTCGCCGACGCGGACCTGACCGAGAGCTTTCAGTTCCTCGGCAACGTGCCGCGGGCGGACGTGGCGTCCCTGATGCGGGCGAGCGTGGCGATGCTGAATCCTTCGTTGTTTGAGGGGTGGAGTACTACGGTGGAGGAGGCTAGGTCTTTGGGGGTGCCCATGGTGCTGTCGGATCTGGCCGTGCATCGGGAGCAGGTTGGTGCGGACGCAGACTTCTTCGATCCACTGGATCCGGCGGCGATCGCCGCCTGCCTAGAGCGGGTATGGCTTGAGGCCCGCGAGCGACCCACGCTCAGCGAGCAGCAGGCGGCCGCGGCGCGCGCGCAGCAGCGCGTACGCGAATTTGCCGGGCAGTTCGGGTACGCCTGCGAACAGGCGCGCGTACGACGTCAGAACTGATGTCCGTGCCAGCACTACCCTCCGGCCCCGCGGGTGCTGCTCGGCCCCGGCAGCGGATCGTGTTCGTGGAGCAGTTCTACTATCCGGACGGCTGGGGTGGAGCGGAGCTGCCGCTCGATCTGACCGTGCATCTGGCGCAGGCCGGCTTTGCCGTCGAGGTGATCTGCGGCAGCGATCAGTACGCCCCACTGGAGGGCGACCCGCCGGCGGATCCGCGGGCGCAGGGGGTGCGCATTCGGCGCATACCGGCACTGCTGCGCGGCAACATCCATCGCGCAAAATTGCTGCGCCAGGTCTGGTTTTATCTGGCGCTCGCGCCCCTGTTGCTCTTGCGCCGCGCACCCGACCTGTTCGTCACACAGACCAACCCGCCGCTCGCGGTGATCCTGGTCGCCCTGGCGGCGCGGCTGTGGCGGCGACCGCTCATCATCATCGCCATGGATGTCTATCCGGACGTGCTGCTGGCACACCGCACGGGCGGCAGGCTCGGGCACATGCTGGCCGGCCCCTTTGCCTGGGCCTATCGTCAGGCACAGCGCGTGGTCGCGCTCGGACCGGTGATGCGCGGGCGGCTGGAGCACAAAGGTGTCAGCGCGGCGCGCATCGTTGAAATCCCCAACTGGGCCACCGGGACGCAGGGACGCGCGCCGCAAGAGGCGAACGCGCTGCGCAGGGAGTGGGCGCTCGAGGGCAAGTTCGTGCTTCTTTATTCGGGCAACCTCGGCCTTGCGCACGAGTTCGATACCCTGCTGCGGGGAATCAGGCGCGCCCGGGACGCGCTGCCCTCGCTGCGTGTGGTCTTTATCGGACGCGGCAGCCGGCTGGCCGAGGTCAAGCAGCAGGTCAGTGAACTGGGCATCGAGGCGATCGTGCACTTCAGCGACCTGTTGCCCGCGCGACGCCTGCCTGAGAGCTTCGGCGTCGCCGACGTTGCCGTCGTGACGCTGCGGGCGCCCTTTGCCGGCCTGGTAGTGCCGAGCAAGTTGCAGGGCTACATGGCGCGCGGAATTCCGACGCTATACATCGGGCCCGACAGCGACATTGAGCGATTCATCGAGCGCGCCGCGGGCGGCATCTGCCTCAGGTGCGATGACGTCCCGGGAGTTGCCAGGGCACTCATCGAGCTCGCCGGCAATCGCGAGCGCCTGGCTGAGCTCGGCGCGCGGGCGCGCGAGTTCTATGAGCGGGAGTTCGCTCGGCAGCACGGACTTGCGCGTTACGAGGCGGTTATCGGCTCGGTTCTCGAGCACGCGCCGCCACTGCCATGACTGTCATCGCCGTCTCCGGAACCTCGGGATTCCTCGGGCGCCATCTGTGCCGGGAACTGGACTCCCGCGCACATCAGGTGCGCGCGGTGTCACGCGCACAGCTAAGTTCGCAAAGCCTGGCCGCAATGCTTGACGGGGTTGAGACGTTCATTCATCTGGCTGCGCGCGCGCACGTGCTTGCCGACGCCAGTGAGGATCCTAGTGCGGAGTTCAGGGCGGCCAATGTCGTGCTAACACAGTCCGCGGCTCTTGCGGCCAGGCAGGCTGGCGTGAAACGATTCGTGTTTGTCAGCTCGGCAGGGGTGCTCGGGGCTACCTCACCGCGCGAAGGGTTTCGCGAGGACTCCGTGCCCCATCCCCACGACGCCTATACCGCTTCCAAGTGGCAGGCAGAGGAGTGGCTGGATTGCGAGATTGCTCCACATATGGAGGTCGCCATATTGCGGCCGCCGTTGATCTACGGACCGGGCGCGAAGGGCAACCTGATGCGCTTGCTGCGCCTGGCGCTCAGGGGATGGCCGCTACCGATCGGGGCCTTGCATGCGCCGCGCTCACTGGTGGCAGCTCGCAACGTCGTGGACCTGATTTGCCTCCTGGCCGGCGATGCGCGAACGGTACGAGGCACCATGCTGGTCGCTGATCGCGAGACAATATCGGTGGCCGACCTCTATCGAACGATGGCACGACACGCCGGCCACCGTCCGTGGCTCGCCCCAGTCCCGCCCGCGCTCATCAAGGTCGCCCTGAACCTTACCGGCCGCGGCCGTGATATCACGCGCCTGACCGGTCCGTTCGTGTTGCTTCCGCAGGCCGCGCAGGCGCAGCTGCAGTGGACCCCCCCGTATTCACAGGATGCTGAGCTGCGGCGCACCGCCCTGTACGAACTCCAGTCGCTCGGCGGCCCCAGTGGGCTGGTAAGTTGACAGCTTGCCAACCTTTCACGCGAAAGCGCGTTCATATCAGTCCGCGGCTTACAGACGCGGCGGCCGCAGATGCCATGAGATCGGATCCATGAAGCCAGAACGACCCGACACCCGCTTTAACTTTCTTCACACGTCTTCGCAGTCGTGCGCCAAGCCAGCCGCCGCAATTTGTGTACTGACGCTTGCGATGGCCGGCCTTTGCGCTTGCGGGGGCTCTGGCTCCGGTGCCGTCGCGGCCGACAATAGCCAGGTGACGAATCCCGGTCCCGCCCTTGAGACGGGCGCGACGAGCAAGGTCATCGCCATCCCCGGCGCCGGCGGGGCGGTCGTCGCCCTGTTTCCCGACGGCGCGGCCAACTACAGCCCGGATGGATACAACCTGGGGGGGGCGGGTTCTACGATAGCCGCCTACAGCGGCAACCTGCGGGTTCTCGATATCGTCGCTGTAGGTAGCGGTGTCGATGCGCTGCTCTCGGACGGTTCGGTGATGTTCAGCCCCGATGGCAAGAACCTGGGCGGCGGCGGTGCCAGCGTGCAGGCCTACAGCGGTGCGCCGGGTGTTGTGAGCCTGACGCCCGTCGGCGCCGGGGTGGACGCGATTTTTGCCAGTGGCGGCGGAGTGACATACAGCCCCGATGGCCTGAATCTGGGCGGCGGCGGCAAGAGCGTGCGTGTCTATTCGGGCACCGGCAACGTGACCCAGGTCGTCGCAACGGGTAGCGGCAGCGCCGTGGTGACACTGTTTGGCGACGGTTCTGCTTACTACAGTCCGGACAACCAGAATCTTGGCGGCGGCGGGAGCACGGTTTCGGCCACGACGGTGCAGTCGGTTACACGGCTGGTGAAGGTGGGTGGCGGAGTGCTTGCGCAGTTCGCCAGTGGCGGGGTGTATCTCAGTCCGGATGGTATGAATCTCGCCGGTGGCGGGGGCACGATCGCCGTGCCACCGTGGGACGCGTCGCCCGCCAATGCGCCTTTTCCGGCCCGCGACAGCGCGCACGGCGCCCAGTTTCTGGGTCAGCTGTGGGTGAGCGGCGGCTTCTCCGATCCGACCAACAGCAACAGCTGTTTCGCCACCTGCAGCTTCTTTGATCTTTGGACTTCGACGGACGGGGTGGGCGCCAACTGGAACACCACGCCCGCATTCGCGACCGCCACGCAGCCAAATCCTCGCGATGTTGCCCCGGTGGTCAACAACGGCGTGATGGACGCTCCGGTACCAACGGACTTCTATGACTCTTACAGCCCGATCATCGTATGGAACGGCCAACTCACCGCAATCGGAGCTACGGTGTGGCATTCGGCTGACGGGGTGACCTGGGCACGCAATAACCAGGCCGACGGCGTCACCGCTGCCGCCGGCCCGGCGCCCGTGAGGGCGGGGGAGAACTCCCGCGCGCTCGTCCTGGGCAGCGCGCTGTACTTTCTGCAGCCGGACAGCGGCGAGGTCTATCGCAGCACCGATTCCAGCGCTTCCCGATGGACCGACCTCGGTGCAATCCCCAACTTCGCGCCGCGCTGCGGGGCCGCAGCGTTCGTACTTCAGGGCAAGATGTGGATTGTGGGTGGGGGCGCGTGCGATTACTCACACCTCTACAATGACGTCTGGTCTTCCCCTGACGGCATGGCCTGGACGCAGAATGCGCAGCCTGCGGCCTGGTCCGGGCGCATGTGGTCGTGCGTTGATACCAGCAGCGATGGCGTCGCTTGGCTCGTAGCCGGCTACGCGCCGACTGACTGGAACAACACCGGCGGCACCGTGATCTTGCGCTACGGCGCCAATCACGCCGACGTCTGGTACTCCAAGGACGGCACTGACTGGAAGCAATTTAAGGCTGACGCGGGCTCAGGTCTGCCGGACGATGTGAAGCTCGAGCCCAGACACGCACCGACCTGCTTTGTCGCCGGCGACGCGCCTGCGCGCTTCGTCATAGTCGCCGGCAAGGGTGGCAACGACCCCAACGGCGCGAACGCCCGCGTGCTCAACAGCATCCGTACCCTCACGCTGCCGAGTGCCGCATCGCTCCCCTAAGTCATTCGGCCGCCTCGCAGATGCTAGACTTGGGCGAGCGATGACCGCGTAAGGTGTCCCTTGCCGAAGACTGCCCTGATTTCCGGGATTACAGGACAAGACGGCGCGTATCTTGCCGAGTTCCTGCTGGGGAAGGGCTACGTCGTTCACGGCATCAAACGGCGCTCCTCGCTGTTCAATACCGACCGGATCGATCACCTCTACCAGGATCCGCACGAATCGAATGTGCGGCTGACACTGCACTACGGGGATCTCACGGATGCGACCAACCTCATCCGCATCATCCAGCAGGTCAAGCCCACGGAAATCTACAATCTGGCGGCACAGAGTCACGTGGCGGTCTCGTTCGAGACTCCGGAATACACCGCAAACGCTGACGCCGTCGGTACGCTGCGGATGCTTGAGGCCGTCAGGATCCTCGGCCTGGAGAAGCAGACGCGCTTTTACCAGGCTTCGACGTCCGAGATGTTCGGTAAGGTGCAGGAAGTTCCACAGCGGGAAACCACACCGTTCTACCCGCGCTCGCCCTACGGTGTCGCTAAGCTGTACGCGCACTGGATCTGCGTGAATTACCGCGAAGCGTACGGCTTGTACGCCTGCAGCGGCATCCTCTTCAACCACGAGTCTCCGCTGCGCGGCGAGACGTTCGTGTCACGCAAGATTACCCGGGCGCTGTCGCGCATCAGTGTCGGACTACAGGACACCTTGCATCTTGGCAATCTGGACGCCAGACGCGACTGGGGCCATGCGCGCGACTACGTGCGCGCCCAGTGGCTGATGCTGCAGCAACCTGAGCCGGAGGACTACGTCGTTGCCACCGGCCAACAGCATTCGGTTCGTGATTTCGTGGTGACCGCGGGACGCCTGCTGGGAATGGACATCGAGTGGCGTGGACAGGGAGTAGAGGAGGTGGGCGTCGATCGCAGCGATGGACGGGTGATCGTACGCGTGGACCCGCGCTATTTCCGGCCCACCGAGGTGGACGCCTTGCTCGGCGACCCGAGCAAGATCCGCGACAAGCTCGGCTGGCAACCGGAAGTCACCTTCGACGGCCTGGTGCGTGAAATGATCGAGGCCGACCTCGCCCTGGCCAAGCGCGATGCGCTGGTGGCGAAGGAAGGCTATCGGGTCTACCAGCGTCACGAGTAATCCCCAGTGTCGCTCAGCAGGGATTCGCTCATTTATGTCGCTGGACACGGCGGTATGGTGGGGGCTGCGCTCGTGGCCGCGCTGCAGGGGCACGGCTACCGCAACCTGCTCGTGCGCACACACGCGCAGCTGGACCTTACCGAGCAAGCAGCGGTGCGCGCTTTTTTTCAGGAACACCGGCCCGAGGCAGTGATTCTGGCGGCGGCGCGCGTCGGCGGAATCAAGGCGAACAGCGCTCATCCTGCGCTGTTTATACGTGACAATCTGCTGATCCAGGGGAACGTCATTGACGCGGCGCGTGAAGCGGCCGTGAAGAAGCTCGTCTTCCTCGGCTCCAGCTGCATCTACCCGCGGCTGTCTCCGCAGCCGATCAAGGAGGAATATCTGCTGAGTGGCCCGTTGGAGCCGACCAACGAGTGGTACGCCGTCGCCAAGATCGCGGGGATCAAGCTGTGCCAGGCATATCGGCGGGAATTCAATTTCAGCACCATCTGCGCCATGCCGACGAATCTTTACGGCCCCGGCGATAATTTCGACCTCGACAATTCCCACGTGGTGCCGGCGCTGATTCGCCGCTTTCACGAGGCGAAGGTGCGCGGTGACGAGCGAGTCATCGCGTGGGGCACTGGTAAGCCGCGCCGTGAGTTCCTGCACGTCGCCGACCTCGCGGAAGCCATCGTGCTGCTGCTTGAGCGCTATGACGAGGAGTCCATCATCAATGTCGGCTGCGGCACAGATGTGACAGTCAAGGAACTGTGTGAGACCGTCAGGGCCGTCGTTGGCTATGAGGGGCGACTGGAATTCGATGCCACCAAGCCCGACGGGACACCGCGCAAGCTCCTCGACGTCAGCAAGATCTCGGCCCTCGGGTGGCGTCCGCGCATTGCGCTGCCTGCCGGGATCGAGCAGGTATATGACTGGTTTCGTCAGAACGCAGCCTCGCTGCGGCTGTGACAGCCGCTGAACTCGCTACCGGCACGGGCGCAGGCTCGCTTATGATGAGCTCGTCACTCGGCTGATCTTGATCGGAAAGAATGTCGCAACTGCTGTGCGAACCCTACCGCGCCCTCTACCAGAACTACTATGGTGATGGTGCCGTCGCCATCAAGCGCGGCATGTCAGCGCTTGATGCGGTCACGCACATCAAAACTCTGGCAGGCTCGGACTCCTTCACACGCGTGGTGGATGTGGGAGCGGGTGAGGGCAGTCTGTTGCAGATCCTCGACGATGGCCACTTCGCGCGCGAACTATATGCGCTTGAGATTTCGCAATCCGGGGCCGCGGCAATCGCGGCTCGAGGTCTGAAGAGCCTGGTAGAAACCAGGCAGTTTGACGGCTACGAGATTCCATACGCCGACCAGTTCTTTGACTTGGCAATTCTCTGTCACGTGCTGGAGCACGTAGAACACGAGCGCGTGCTGCTGCGGGAGCTGCGGCGCGTCGCGCGTCACGTCGTGATCGAGGTGCCGATCGAGCACGGCCTGAGACTCGATCGCAAGATCGCGGGCGGTGCACGCTACGGGCACATCAATTTCTACCTGCCCGAGACCGTCATGAACCTGCTGCGCACCAGCGGCCTGCGCATCGTGCGTTCGCAGATGTGTTACTCGTCACTTGCTTATGAGCAGCTGTGTGCTGGCCGTGCGCGCGGATTAGTCAAGGCCGCACTGCGGCGCGGTGCCCTCAAAGTGTCGCCCCGACTGGCGCCCTGGATGTTCACGTACCTCTTCGTGGCCTATTGCGTGCCCGATGCGCCTGCGCAGAGCGCACCCAGCCCCTGAACGCACTCGCGCGCGCGGTGGCCAGGACAGCTGCGCTTGAAGCCTAGGCCGGGGTTGCGCTCCGGGGCTGCTGCGGCTTGGTATGATCGACTCGCGCCGACTGGGAGCACGTTCGGCCCATGCGCTGCAAGGAGGCCGACGGCCAGTACGGTGCGCTGCAAGGAGCGGCTGTGGACCGGATAACCGATTTGATCGCCAATCGCCGAGTTGAAGGGCGCGCTATGGCTCCGCGCATTCGGACGTGGGTCGTTGGCGCAGTACTTGTTGTCTTTGCGCAGGGCGCGCATGCCCAACGTGCCTGTGAGGCATCCGACCACGGCATGCGAGCCGATGGCAGCGACAATGTGCCGGCACTGACGCGAACATTATCGGAATGTGCCGGACAAACGATTCACATCGCTCACGGCACGTACATGCTAAGTCCGCTGCGGTTCGCGAGCGGGCTGATCGTTCCGGCCGGCACGACGATCGTCGGCGACGGTTCGCAGGGGGCCCAGGCGACCATCCTGAAGATCGCCGACAGCGGCAACTTCCAGGCGTTGTTCTGGATCCGGAACGTTTCCAAGGTGGCCATACGCTCGATACGCTTTGAAGGCACGCCTTACGAGAGCGGATGTACCCGGCATCTTGATTACGGGCATGCCATCTACGTGCAGTCTGATAAAGGCCAAGGCGCCGGCGTCGACAATGTGGAGGTTTCCGACAACTTCTTTCATGACTTCAACGGCCAGAGCTGGGTAACGATCAACGCCGCCGACGACAGCCCGGGTATCGGCCTGAATGGCCCGCTCAGCGTCAGTAACAATGTGTTCGACAGCGACGCGAATCTGAGTGGCGGCTGCGCGGCGACGGGTGGCATGACCTATCTTGCCGCCATGATCTCGATCCATGGTTCGAACACCTCCGCGCAGGGCATGGCCGAGAATGTCACGGTGGCGTCCAACACCTTGAACGCCGGCTACGTGAAGGAAGGAATGACGATCTGGAGTGGCACCAAGAACATCACTGTCAAATCGAATGTGGTCGCAGATACCGGGTTGCAATTGCCGCGGACCCAGGGGCCGGAGTTGGGCCGCTACGCCATCCTGGTGTATCACAGTGCACACGAGCTTCCCGGCCTGCAGCCGGATACGATCTCGATCGTCGGCAACACGATTACGAATCCGGTCTCGTGCGGGATCTACGCGGCCGGGGGCCAGAACCTGCAGATTCTGGACAACCGCATCTCGGGACAAACCGACACTTACGACGTCACTCTCCCGAAGGGCGCGATCTCGCTGAATCATGCCAACGTGGTGGCGCTCCGGGGCAACGTGCTGATCAACAACCACTTCGGCATTTCCGCCGTTGGCGGTCAACGCAACCTGGGAGCTAACCAGATCACTGCATCCCCGGGCGGGGTTGCCACGAAGATCCGGTAACTTCCGGCACGTGCCATTAGCCGGGTGCGGCGCGATCACGACGCCGCAGGGCGGAAGGGGTAACATTCTGCTCATCACACGGAGGAAGCTGTGAATTACCTGTGTCCGCTCACCGGGGCGCCCTTAACGCGGGTGGGAGAGCAGCTTGTCCGCGCGGACGGGGCTGCGTACCGGATCAGCGAGGGGTTCCCGGTCCTGCTCGGGCCGGAAGTGCAGCGCACCGAGGCGCCGCCGAAGGACGGGCTTTATGCCGAGGCCTATGCGGAGATGGGATTCTACAATGCCTATGCCGAGGAGCTGTTGAAGAAGATCCGCACGGGGCCGCTTGCTGCCACGGGCGCTGAAGGCATCCAGGCCCTGGAGCGCTTGAGCCACGAGCCCAGTACGTTTCCCCACGAGAACTGGCTGGTCTCACGCATGGATGTCAATTCGGAATGGGACTGTTATCGGCACATCGGTCCGGTTGCCGGCAGATCCGTCCTGCAGGTGGGGGGGACGGGAATCGTGGCCCTCATGCTCCTGATGGCAGGCGCGGCACGCGCCACCGTGCTGACGCCGATGCTGGCGGAGGCGCGCGTCTCGCGCGCGCTCGCGGAAAAACTCGGCCTCGCCGAGCGACTCGGCTGTACGATCGGCATTGCCGAGCAGCTGCCATTTCCCGACGCAAGCTTCGACGTCATATTCTCAGGCGGTTGCGTGCACCACATGGTCACCGAGCGTGCCTTCGCACAGTTTCATCGAGTGCTGGCGCCCGGCGGACGCTTTGCGGCGGCCGAACCGTGGCGCGCTCCCTTTTATTCGATCGGCACGCGTCTGATCGGCAAGCGCGAGGCTAACCCCTTCTGCCGCCCGCTGACCGCGGAGCGCGTGGCGCCGCTGTTCACCGCTTTTTCCGATGCCCAATGTATTCAACATGGCACGCTGACTCGCTATCCCATGCTGGCACTGGAAAAGACCGGCGTGCGCTTTCCGCTGCGAGTCGCGAAATCCGTTGGTCGCTTTGATGACGCGGTCTCGAGCCTGTGTGGTCTGCGCCGCTTCGGCAGTGGCGTGGCGCTACTCGCAGCGAAATAGCTGTTCTCGCGTCCAACTGCATTTAGACCTGCCACCGCGCTGCGCCACCGGTGGGTCGAACCTCTGGTCACGTCGGGCTGGCCGTCAACAGTGGCTGGTGTCATTGACGTGTGAATAGGCCCGGCGTTGAATAACCCCGCCAATCAGGCGAAGAGCTGCGGAGACCAGGCGCGTGGGAGCTAAGACGGTCTGGGTACCCGCGGCCGCCTTCGTGGCTGCGGCGCTCCTCACCCTCACGATTCGCAAAGCGGCACTGGCACGGGGCCTTGTGGACGTGCCCAATACGCGCAGTTCCCACCAGGTATCGACACCCCGGGGCGGGGGCCTGGCGATCGTGCTCGTGACCACGCTGGCGCTGCTGGTCCAGGAGCTGCGCGGTGCGCTCGACTTGAATCTCTTCGTCGCCACACTCGGCGGGCTGGCCGTGGCGCTGATCGGCTTTGCTGACGATCACCGCCCGGTGCGCTCCTCCGTCAGGCTGCTGGTGCACTTCGGTGCTGCGATCTGGGCGGCCGGCTGGCTCGGGGGGCCGTCGCTGCACTTCGGCGGGCACACGACGCAGCTTGGCTGGCTGGGATACGTGCTCGCGGTGCTCGGCATCGTCTGGGTACTGAATCTGTTCAACTTCATGGACGGCATCGATGGCCTGGCGGCCTCCGAAGCCATGTTTGTGCTCCTCGCCGGGGCATGGCTGACCGCTGGCGGGTCCGGGCCTGCCGGGTGGGGAGGGCTGGCGCTGGTGCTGGCCGCCGCATGCGGTGGTTTCCTGGTGTGGAACTGGCCGCCGGCGAAGATCTTCCTCGGTGACGTCGGCAGTGGCTACCTGGGCTACCTGATCGCCGTGCTGGCGCTCGCGACGGCGCAAACCAACCCGGCGGGAGTGTGGGTGTGGCTGATCCTCGGGGGGGCGTTCTTTGTCGACGCCACCGTGACGCTGGCACGCAGAACCTTGCGGGGGGAACGCGCCCACGAGGCCCACCGCAGCCACGCCTACCAGTGGCTGGCACGGCGCTGGGGCAGCCATCGGCGGGTAACCCTTGCACTGCTGGTCCTTAACCTCGCCTGGTCGTTCCCATGGGCCCTGTATGCGGCGCGTCATCCCGAGGCTTGGGTCGCGGCCTTGGCCGGAGCGCTGCTGCCACTTGCCGCCCTCGCGCTGGCGGCCGGCTCCGGGCGCCCCGAAACGCCTCCCGTCGCCGGCTCGTAAAGAAATGTTGGGAATGTGATTACCCGAAATGCTGTTGTGCGGCACGGCCGAGTCAGCGCTCGGCTCCCGAGCATCAGATGAACGTCAACTGAACGCGGCGTGCGGCGTTGGAAGTTAGAGTCCGGTGTTGGGCCCCGGAGTCATCGCTTGCGCTACATGAATCCATTACAATCGGGTGGCGTTTGCCAGCGGCCCGAGAACGACGATCACAGGGGAAGTGACCGGTAATGGTGGAGGTCGGATGAAGGACATGCAGTCAGCCGCCGGGCAGGCACGGGCTGGCGCCTCCGCTGCCGCGGCCATGCTGGCCCTGCCGCGTGAAACCAAGCGTCTCATCATGGCGACAGCCGACGCCATCGCGATCCCCACCGCGCTGTGGGCGGCGTTGGCGCTGAAGTTTGATCGCCTGGATCCTGTGCTGGATCGCACCTTTGCCTACTTCGTGGTGGCGATCGTGTCCGCGCTGTTCTTCTTCGCGGTGTTCGGTCTGTACCGCGCCGTCATCCGTTTCATGGGGCCCAAAGCGATGGTCACCGTGACCGCTGGCGTCAGCCTGTCGGTCCTGGTGCTGGTGGCCTTTGATCGTTTCTACGCCAGTCACCAGATCCCGCTGTCGGCGTTTGGGATCTATTGGGCGTTGGCGCTGCTTTACGTCGGCGGCAGCCGCTTCGTGGCGCGCTACCTGTTCCTGCACGGACTGGGGGCGAGCGGCAAGCCGGTCGCCCGGGTGGCGATCTATGGGGCCGGCAATGCCGGCGCCCGCGTCAGCTCGATCCTGCTGGGAGGGCCGGACTACGAGCCGGTCGCCTTCATCGACGACAAGAAGTCGCTGCAGGGCAGCAGCATCAACGGCATACGGGTGTACGGCTCGGACGCGCTCCCCGAGCTCGTGCGCACGCGCCGGGTCGATCGGGTGCTGCTCGCCATGCCCGCGGCCACGCGCCGGCGGCGGCGCGAGATCCTGACGCAGCTCGAGCACCTCGGCGTGCACATCCAGTCGCTGCCCAACCTGTCGGACCTGATCTCCGGCAAGGCACAGATCAACGAGCTGTGCGACGTGGACGTAGGCGACCTATTGGGCCGGGATCCGGTGCCGCCGCGTCCCAAGCTGTTCGGCCTGTGCATCCGGGGCAAATGCGTGCTGGTGACCGGGGCCGGGGGCTCGATTGGTTCGGAGTTGTGCCGTCAGATCGTGCGCCTGAATCCCAGCCGCCTGGTGCTGTTCGAAGTATCCGAGCTCGCGCTGTACAACATCGAGCGGGAGCTGGAGGAAATTGCGGCCCACGAGCGTCTCGACGTCGAAATCGTACCGCTGCTCGGCAACGCCCACCATCGTCATCGGGTGCGCGAGGTGCTGACCGCGTTCGGCGTCCAGACCATCTACCACGCCGCTGCCTACAAGCACGTGCCCATCGTCGAATACAACGTCGTCGAGGGCATTCACAACAACGTGATCAGCACCTGGTACACCGCGGAGGCGGCGCTCGACACCGGGGTGGAGACCTTCGTGCTGATCTCGACGGACAAGGCGGTCAACCCGGCCAACGTCATGGGCGCGACCAAACGCCTGGCCGAGCTGGTCCTGCAGGCGCTGCAGGAGCGCACCACGCACACGCGCTTCTGCATGGTGCGCTTTGGCAACGTGCTGGCCTCCTCGGGTTCCGTGGTGCCGCTGTTCCAGGAGCAGATCCGTCGCGGCGGTCCGGTCACCGTGACCCACCCGGAGGTGATCCGCTACTTCATGACCATCCCGGAGGCCGCACAGCTGGTCATCCAGGCAGGCTCGATGGCCAAGGGCGGCGATGTATTCGTGCTGGACATGGGTCGCCCGGTGCGCATCGACGATCTGGCGCGGCGCATGGTGAACCTCATGGGGCTCACGGTCCGCGACGCCAACGACCCCGACGGTGACATCGAGATCGAGTACACCGGGCTGCGCACCGCGGAGAAACTCTTCGAGGAACTGCTGATCGGAACCAACGTCACCGGCACCGATCACCCGATGATCCTGCGCGCCATGGAGCACCGTCTGGGCTGGCCCAAGATGGAGCAGGTGCTGAACGAGCTTCTGGTCGCACTCGCAAGCTTCGACTGCCACCGGGCGCTCGCGCTGCTCGCCGAGGCGGTCGCGGAGTACCACGCGGATATCGACATCCGCGACTACGTCTGGACGCGCAAGGCCATCCTGCCGCACGCACCGGCGGCCAAGATCGCCGATTTCGCTGCCAAGCGACGCTTGCAGGAAGCCGCCAAGCCCACGCAAGGACAAAATCCGCTCCCCTAAAGCCGCGCACGGCGCCGCGATTCACCGTGGCGCGCTTGAGCGGGGGGCCTGCTTACTTTAGGCTTTCGCCTTTCTTCCTTTCCACTCAAGAACTTAACTAAATGCGAGTGACCATCTTCGGCTCCGGCTACGTGGGTCTCGTCACCGGCGCGTGTCTGGCGGACGCGGGCAATCACGTGCTGTGCGTGGATGTTGACGCCGGCAAGATCGAGCGCCTGAAGCAAGGCGACGTGCCGATCCACGAGCCGGGCCTCGAGGCGCTCATCAAGCGCAATATGGAAGCCGGCCGCATCGAGTTCACCACGGATGCCGTGCGCGGGGTCGAGCACGGCCTCTTCCAGCTGATCGCCGTGGGCACGCCTCCCGGGGAGGATGGTTCTGCGGACCTGCGCTATGTGCTGGCGGTCGCGCGCACCATCGGCACGCACCTCAACCGCTACAGCATCGTCATCACCAAGTCGACCGTGCCGGTGGGCACCGCGGACAAGGTGCGGGCGGAACTCACCCGTACGCTCGCCGCGCGCGAGGTCAAGGTCGAGTTCGACGTGGTCTCGAATCCTGAGTTCCTGAAGGAGGGCGCGGCCATCACGGACTTCATGAAGCCCGACCGCGTCGTGATCGGCACCGACAACCCGCGTACCACCGAACTGATGCGCGCGCTCTATGAGCCCTTCATCCGCAACCACGACCGCCTCATCGTGATGGACATCCGCTCCTCGGAGCTGACCAAGTACGCCGCGAACGCCATGCTGGCCACCAAGATCAGCTTCATGAACGAGCTCGCCAACATCGCCGAGCGCGTCGGCGCCGACATCGAGAGGGTGCGCATCGGCATCGGCTCCGATCCGCGCATCGGCTACAGCTTCATCTATCCGGGCACCGGCTACGGTGGTTCCTGTTTTCCCAAGGACGTGCAGGCACTCATCCGCTCGGCGCACGAGGCGGGGCACGAGCCGCAGATCCTGAACGCCGTGGAAGCGGTGAACGACAAGCAGAAGGAGGTGCTGTTCCAGAAGATGCAGCGCCACTTCGCGGGGGATCTCAAGGGCCGCAACTTCGCGCTGTGGGGGCTGGCATTCAAACCCAACACGGATGACATGCGCCAGGCACCCGCCGTGACCCTGATCGAGCTGCTGCTCAAGGCAGGCGCCACCGTCAAGGCCTACGATCCCGTGGCCGCCGCCGAAGCGCAGCGGATGTTCGCCGGCCGCGCCGGGTTCACGCTCGCCAAGAGCGCCTACGAGGCCGCGCAGGGGGCGGACGCCCTTGCCATCGTCACCGAGTGGCAGGAGTTCCGCAGCCCGGACTTTGATCGGCTGAAACAGATACTCAAGGCGCCGGTGATCTTCGACGGCCGCAATCTCTACGAGCCCTCCATGCTCAGCCGCTTCGGCCTCACCTACTACGCCATCGGCCGCGGCAGACCCCTGGCCAGCCACTGATGGCATGATCACACCGGTCATCCTGTCGGGGGGTGCGGGCACGCGGCTGTGGCCGCTGTCGCGCGAGCTGTATCCGAAGCAGCTGCTGCCGCTCACCGGCGCACGCACGATGCTGCAGCAGACGGTGCTGCGCCTGCAGGGACTCACCGCCGGCGCCCCGGTCGTGGTGTGCAACGAGGCACACCGCTTCCTGGTCGCCGAGCAGCTGCGGCAGCTGCACATCGAGCCGCGCGCCACACTGCTGGAGCCCTTCGGGCGCAACACCGCGCCGGCCATCGCGCTGGCCGCGCACGCAGCCCTCAAGGGACTCCCCGCGCAGCCCAATGCGCTCGACCCGGTGCTGCTGGTGCTGCCCGCGGACCACGTCATCCGCGACATCGCGGCCTTTCATACCGCCGTGCGTGCGGCGCTCGCGGCGGCCGAGGCGGGGCAGCTGGCCACCTTCGGCATCGTCGCGAGCGCGCCGGAGACCGGCTACGGCTACATCGAGCGCGGCGCGCCGAGTGGCGCGGTATTCCGCATCGCCCGCTTCATCGAGAAGCCCAACAGCGAGCGGGCGCGCGAGTTCGTCGCGTCCGGACACTACTACTGGAACAGCGGCATGTTCCTGTTCCGCGCGCGGCGCTACCTGCAGGAACTGGAGCGCTTTGCGCCGGAGATGGCGCGCATCTGCGAACAGGCGTTCCGCGGCGCGCGCGAGGACCTGGATTTCCTGCGCATCGATCCTGGCCTGTTCGAAGCCTGTCCGGCCGACTCGATCGACTACGCGGTCATGGAGAAGACGGCGGATGCGGTGGTCGTGCCGCTGGATGCCGGCTGGAGCGACGTCGGCTCCTGGTCGTCGTTGCACGCGGCCAGCGATGCCGATGCGCACGGCAACGTCACCCACGGTGACGTCATCAGCGAGGACACCCAGGGGAGCTACCTGTACTCGCAGAGCCGGCTGGTTGCGGCGGTCGGACTGAAGGACCACGTGGTGATCGAGACCAAGGATGCGGTGCTGGTTGCGCCCAGGGAGCGGGTGCAGGACGTCAAGAAGCTGGTGCTGCGCCTGAAGGAGCGCGGTCGCTACGAGCACTCGCTGCACCGCGAGGTGTTTCGTCCCTGGGGCAGCTACGACAGCCTCGAGCACGGGCCGCGGTTCCAGGTCAAGCGCCTGAAGATCAAGCCCGGGGCCACGCTCTCACTGCAGCTGCACCATCACCGCGCCGAACACTGGGTCGTGGTGGCGGGCACCGCGCGCATCACGCGTGGTGAGGAGGAATTCCTGCTCGAGGAGAACCAGTCGACCTACATCCCGGTCGGCGTCAAGCATCGCATCGAGAACCCGGGCATGATCCCACTGGAGATCATCGAGGTGCAGTCCGGTTCGTATCTGGGCGAGGATGACATCGTGCGCTTCGAGGATCGCTACGGACGCAAGGGCACGACCAAGTAGACACGGCGCATGAATCTCGACTCGTTCAAGGCCTATGACATCCGCGGCCGCATCCCGGATGAGATCAACGAGGCGCTGGCCTACGACATCGGCCGTGCCTACGCGGCCTTCGTGCAGCCGCGCCGGGTGGCGGTCGGCTACGACATCCGCCTCTCCAGCCCGCAGCTCGCCGCGGCGCTGAAGCGCGGTATCCGCGACTGCGGCGCCGACGTCCTCGACATAGGCCTGTGGGGCACCGAGGGGGCGTACTTCGCGACTTTTTCCGAGCGCCTGGACGGCGGGGTGATGGTGACCGCAAGCCACAACCCGCCGGACTACAACGGCATGAAGTTCGTGCGTGAGCAGGCCCGTCCCATCAGCGCCGACACCGGCCTCTACGAGATGCGTGACCTCATCCAGACCGGCCGGCTGCCGCCAAAGGCCGCCCGCGCCGGCAGCGAGCAGCGCCTCGACATCCAGGCGCAGTACCTGGAGCATCTCACCGGCTACGTGGAGAGTGCGAAGCTGCGCAAGCTCAAGGTGGTCGTGAATGCCGGCAACGGCGGGGCCGGGCTCATCATCAACGCGCTCGAGCCGCGGCTGCCGTTCGAATTCATCAAGGTGAACAACGAGCCGGACGGGCACTTCCCGCACGGCGTGCCCAATCCGATGCTCGAGCAGAACCAGGCCGCCACGGCCGAGGTCGTGCGCCGCAGCGGCGCGGACGTCGGGCTGGCCTGGGACGGGGACTACGACCGCTGCTTTTTCTTCGATGAGACCGGCAGGTTCATCGAGGGCTACTATCTGGTGGGCCTGCTGGCCGAGTCGTTCCTGCAGCAGGAGCCCGGGGCGCGCATCGTGCACGACCCGCGCCTCACCTGGAACACCCTCGACATCGTGCGCCGTCACGGCGGCACGCCGGTGCTGTGCAAGTCCGGGCATGCCTTTATCAAGGCGAAGATGCGCGAGGTCGATGCGGTCTACGGCGGCGAGATGAGCGCCCACCATTACTTCCGCAAGTTCTCCTACTGCGACAGCGGCATGATCCCCTGGCTGCTGGTGCTCGGGGTGATCAGCGCGAGCGGCAAGCCGCTCTCGGCGCTGGTCGGGGAGCGCATGCGGCTCTTCCCGGCGAGCGGGGAAATCAACCGCAAGCTCAGCACCGATGCCGGCACGATCCTCGCGCGGGTGCGGGCGCATTACGAGGGCCAAGCGCACGCGCTCGACCTGACCGACGGGCTGTCGCTGGAGTTTCCGCAGTGGCGCTTCAATCTGCGCGGCTCCAATACCGAGCCGCTGGTGCGCCTCAACGTCGAGTCGCGTGCCGATGAGGGGCTGATGCGCGAGAAGACCGCCGAGGTGCTGCAGCTGCTCGATGGCTGAGGTGAGGGACCGGGGTCGCGCTGCCGCTAGAGCCGCGCCCTGAGACTCACTTCCGCGCGCTCGGCCGCATGTCCGTCCCACAGTTCAGGCCTGCGCCCCTTGGGCCAGCGCCCCGACAAGGCTTCGCGCGCCACCCCCGGCAGGTCCTGGGCCCGGATGAGGCGGTTGGTGCCCTCGGTGAGGGTGATCGGGCGCTCGGTGTTCTCGCGCAGCGTCGCGCACGGGATCCCCAGGTAGGTCGTCTCCTCCTGCACGCCGCCTGAATCGGTGATGGCGATGCTGGCGTGCATGACGAGGTTCATGAACTCGATGTAGCTCAGGGGCTGCAGCAGGTGGATGGCGGGGGAGGAGGCCAGTGCCTGCCACAGACCGAACTCCTCCAGGCGCTTGCGGGTGCGCGGATGCACCGTGAACACCACCGGCAGCACCTGCGAGACCTCTGCCAGGGCGTGCGCCAGTTCGGTGAGCTTGGCGCGCTCATCGACGTTCGAGGGGCGGTGCAGGGTGACGACCGCGAAGGGTCCGCTGAGCCTGAGCCGCTGGCGGGTATCCGCGCAAGTGATCTTCGCGCGCAGCATCTCGAACGAGTCGAGCATGATGTTACCGATACAGTCGATCTTGGCGGCCGGCACGCCCTCGGCCAGCAGGTTCGCGTCGGCATCCCTGGACGGGGTCCACAGCAGGTCCGCGATCGCATCGGTGACCAGGCGATTGATCTCCTCGGGCATGCGCCGGTCGCGGCTGCGCAGGCCCGCTTCCAGGTGTACGACCGGAATCCACAGCTTCGCCCCCACCATCGCGCACGCCGCGGTGGCGTTGACGTCCCCGACTACCACGATCGCCTCCGGCCGGGCCGCCTGGCACACCGCCTCGTAGGCCATCATGGTGCGTCCGGTCTGCTCGGCGTGGCTGCCGCTGCCCACTTCCAGGTGGTGAGCCGGCGCCGGCAGGCGCAGGTCGCGGAAGAAGTCGTCGGACATGTTCGCGTCGTAATGCTGCCCGGTGTGGACGATGAGCGGGCGGCACCAGCTCGCACCGCCCAGCGCGTGGTACAGCGGCGCCACCTTCATGAAGTTCGGGCGCGCGGCGGCGATCAGGTGAACGGTCTTGGGGCTCACGGCAGGGGCTTTGGCTTGTGGGACATGGGTCGCAAAATCGTGCAGAGTGAGAGCCGCGACATGCTTACTGTGCGCGGCGCGGATTACACTTAACCCGGTCGCAGTTTTCCGGTTGACGTGGACTCTATCTTGGCAGACTGAGCGATGTCTGCCTCGGGAGACACTTCCACCGGGAAACCGCCACAGGTACCTTCCATCGTTCAATTACCACAGGGACTATCCATGGCGCTTTGGAAAGACTCGAACACCGGAACCACCTCCGCCGCCCCCGCCGGCCCGGCGCCTGCGCCGACCCCGGCCCATCCGCGGGAGCCTGAGCGCGCCAGCGTGGCCTCGCTGAGCCCGGAGGCGGCCCGCCGCCCCGCGCCGGCCCCCGCCCCCGCACCGCATCGCAATGAGATGAAAGAATCCCACATCGCCTCGGATCTGACGATCGAGGGCAAGATCGTCGGCACCGGCCATGTGCGCATCGCCGGCCGCTTCAAGGGTGATGTCGCCGTCGATGGCAACGTTACACTCGACTCGGGCGCGCGCCTCGAGGGGCACGTCAAGGCGGGCGTCGTGACCGTGAGCGGCGAGCTCATCGGCAATATCGAGAACGCCAAGCGGGTCGAGCTGCTCGAGACGGGCGTCATCAACGGCGACGTCAAGGCCGGTTCGCTCACCGTCGCGGCGGGCTCGCGCATGCGCGGCCAGGTCGAGTTCGGGTACGAGGGCGAAGCGCGCAGCGCCAAGTCCGACAAGGGCTTCGGCAACGCATGAGCGTCGCCTCTCGCCCGGTAGCGCCGGGCAAGACGCGCACGTGTCCGCACTGCAAGGCGGCCATCCTTGAGAGCCTGAGCATCTGCCCGGGCTGCATGCACCACCTGCGCTTTGACCAGGAGGCGGCGAAGCGCCAGGTGGCGGCCACCTCGGCGCTGCGCGTCGAAGGCCTGATCCGCCATCCCCCGCTGCAGGAGCCGTGGGAATACTTCGTCGTGATCGCGGTCCGCAATGACCGCGGCGAGGAAGTCACGCGCCAGGTCGTCAACGTCGGTGCCCTGCAGGGCACCGAGAAGCGCACCTTTACGCTGTCCGTCGAAGTGCTGCCGCCGCAGACGCCGCTCGCCGGCAAGGGCACGGGCGGCGGCACCGTGGGCAAGCGCTAAAACGCCCCCGTCGCGCTCAGAACCGCACTTCGGTCTGCACCAGGAACTGCACCCGGCTGATGCTCGGGTCCCCGTTGAAGGGGAAGGCGAGGTCGACATGGATGACGTTGCCGAGGCCGGAGCGCGAGCTGCCCAGGCGCAGGCCAAAGCCGGCATCGGTGAGTATCCCTAGGCTGGGGGCCGCGAGCGGCGCTTGCCCCCAGGTGCGTCCCGCATCGAAGAACACCGCGCCGCCGACTCGCAGCAGCCGAAACGGATACCAGTCGGTGAAGTAGCGTTGCTCGAGGGTGAACAGCGCGCGCGCCGTACCGCTCTGGTAGCGCAGCGGATAGCCGCGCATGCCGTTGTCGCCGCCGAGCAGAATCTGATTGTCCAGATCGAGGTTCCAGCCCTTGGTGCCCAGCAGCGTGGTGAAGAACAGCCAGTTCTTGCTTTGTTCGACGTAGTAACGCACCGCGGCGTCCGCGATGCCATTGCGCAGGGTGCCGCTCTCCAGGCGTCCGGAGAAGTCTCCCGCGAGCAGCAGCGTCGAGCCGCCCCAGCGAAAGCCCCGGTTGGCCGCAGACAGGATCATGACGGCGCTCGAGGTGGACCCCGCATCCGCGTCCGCATAGCCCAGGCGCAGGCTCGCCGAGGTGCCGATGGTGAAGTCCTCGGTGCGACCGATCTGGTCATGGTTCCACAGCTTCAGGAAGTCATCCTGCACCAGGTCGAACTCGATGAAGGGGTACACGAAGCGGCGGTCCGCGGGCAGCAGGTTCGTGGTGCCCGTGGAAGTGGTCACCGCGGCGAAGCGGTGCTCGTCGTAGGTGACGCCGGCGGTCCAGCGCTGCACCCAGCCCTCGCGCAGGCCCCGTGACCAGCCGTAATAGGCCTGCACGTACTCATGCTGGTCCTGGAACTGATCCACGATCTCGCCGCGGTCATACAGCGGATCGATCTGCGTGGCATCGAGTGCGGCGAAGGACGCCGCCCAGCGCGAGTCGAGCGAGTAGAAGGGTCGCGTGACGGTCAGGCCGCGGGTCTCGCCGTCGCTCAGGTTGGCGTACATCAGGTCCACCGCGGTCCAGCTGCCCAGGACATTTCTGTTGCCGAGCTCGACCGAGGAACCGGAGCGGTCGATGTTGTTCTCGTAGGAGAACTTCAGCGAGGTGGCGGTGCCGAGCAGGTTGCCTTCCTCGAGCTTCAACCCGGTGCTGTTGGTGCCGCCGCTGCGCCCGTAGTTGAATCCGGGGTTGAGGGTCCAGACATCCTTGGTCGTGACTTTCAGGTCCACCTTGCCGTCGTGGTAGCGTACCGGGCGGATCCAGGCATCGTAGAAGTAGCTCGCGGAGCGCAGCAGCCGCTCGGACTCATCCAGCAGGCGGCGCGAATAGCGGTCACCGGGCTTGAACAGCAGCTGCTGGCGCACCACGTTGGCGCGGGTCTTGATGTGCAGCTTGTTGGCGAGCCGGAAGAGCGACTTGTCGTCCTTCGGGTCTTCGGTGTTGAAGATGTTCTGGTTGTCGATGATCACCTGGCCGATGACGGCGCCTTCTTTCTCAAGCACCGCGTCCGAGGGGATCCCCTCGGGAGCGCCGGGAGGTCCATAGCTCGGGCGCACCGTGGCGATGTCCCCGGTGTCGGACGGGTCCGCAGGCTCGGCGGCAGGCGCGAGGTTGGCAGCGGCGAGGTCCGCCGCCGGGGCGGGGGCCGGGGGCACCGCCGTGGCCGCCGCGGCAGTGCCCCCCAGGGCGGCGAGCCACAACAGGCCACAGGGCACCGCCGTGCGCCAGCGCAGAGAGGGACTCAGGCAGGGTGACGACGGCGACCGGCCGGCCATGGGACTCAGCACCGCGAGCCGTCAGTTCGGCCGTATATACATCGAGGCATTCTGCACGCCATCCTTCAGGGCACCGTTGCCGCAGGTAGCAGTTCCCGGGCCCGAAGGCGGGTTCGCGATCGACTGCAGCAGCTACAAGGTCCATTCCGGGCAACCTGACATAATCTCTTAACGAAGGAGCTTCTCCGTGGCAATGGGACGAATGCCGCGACTGGGCCTCAGATTTGTCCTCTGCGTCTGCCTGGGTCTGTCAAGCGTGGCCGTGGCAGTACCGCCGGCGCCTCAGGCCGGCGCCGCGGGAGCCCCGACACTCCTGGTGTTTGCCGCGGCCTCACTCGCCGACGCCCTGGACGAAGTGGATCGGGCCTTCGATGCGCAGGCGCACATTCCGGTGAAGGCCTCCTACGCGGCAAGCTCGGTGCTGGCGAAGCAGATCGAGGCGGGTGCGCGCGCGGAGGTGTTCTTATCCGCCGACCGGGAGTGGATGGATTACCTCGAGCAGCGCCAGCTGCTGCGAGCGGGCAGCCGCCGCGACCTGCTGGGTAATACGCTGGTTCTCATCGCGCCCGCCGCCAGCAAACTGACCCTGAAGATCGCCCCGGGGTTTGCACTGCTGGCGTCCCTGGGCGGCGGCCGGCTGGCGCTGGCGGACCCGGACTCAGTACCGGCAGGACTCTACGGCAAGGCGGCACTGACTCGCCTTGGTGTGTGGGAAGCCGTGGCGGCGCACCTGGCGCCCGCGGAGAACGTGCGCGCTGCACTCGCTTACGTGGCGCGCGGGGAGACCCCGCTGGGCATCGCCTACGGCACCGACGCGGCCGCGGAGCAGCGGGTGCGCGTGGTCGATGTGTTTCCCGCTGACACGCACCCGCCTATCGTCTACCCGGCCGCACTCACCACCGCGGCCTCGGCGGCGGCGCAGCAGTACCTGGTCTTCCTCGGCGGGGATACGGCGCGGCAGATCTTCGTGCGCCACGGCTTTGCCGCGCTGCCCTAGCGGCACCGGCGGCGAAAAAGGGCCCGAGGCGCGGGCGAACCCTAGAACTTGCCGCTCTGGAAGTCCTCGAATGCCTGCTGCAACTCGGCACGGGTGTTCATGACGAACGGACCGTACTTGGCCACGGGTTCCTTCAGCGGCCGTCCCGCCACCAGGATGGCGCGCGCGCTCTTGCCATCCGCCCCGGGACTCACGCCCCGCAGGCGAATCTGCGCCCCTTCGCTGAGCACCGCGAGTTCGTGCGTGTGCACCGGCTGCGACTCGGCGCCGACCGCGACCTCGCCCTCGAACACGTACAGGAAAGCGGCGTAGTCGGGCGGCAGCTCCTGCACGAACTCGGCGCCGGGCTCGAGCGCGAGGTCCAGGTAGGTCGGGTCGGTGGCCGGCTGCAGGATCGGGCCGGTGATCCCGCTCACCTGGCCGGCGATCACCTTCGCGATGACGCCCGCCGCCGGTGTCGCCGTCGGAATACGGTCAGGGCCGAATTCCTGGTACTTCGGCGCGCTCATCTTCTCGCGCGCCGGCAGGTTCAGCCACAGCTGGAAGCCGCGCATGCGGCCCTCCTGCTGCTCGGGCATCTCCGAGTGCACCAGGCCGCGTCCCGCGGTCATCCACTGCACGCTGCCGGGCACGAGCACGCCCTCGTTGCCATGGTTGTCGCGGTGACGCATGCGACCATCGAGCATGTAGGTAACGGTCTCGAAGCCGCGGTGGGGGTGATCGGGAAAGCCGGCGATGTAGTCCTCGGCCCGTTCGGTACCGAACTCATCCAGCATGAGGAATGGATCAAGGTCCGGCAGCTGCGGCTGGCCGATGACCCGGCGCAGCTTCACGCCGGCGCCATCCGAGGTCGGCATGCCTCTCACGACACGCTGCACCGCGCGGGTGGGGAGCTGGGTTGACGTCATGGAAGTTCCTTTCGCACGCTGGCGTGCCGGATTGCCTGACAGTGGGGCCGCGGGGTTCAGGCCGCAAGGGCGGCCGGTGTGCCGCGGGTGGCGAGCGAGCCGATCATCGCGCGCGCGCCGCTCAGGGCTGCCGCGCGCTGCTCGGCCGAGACATTCAGCCCTTCCGCGCGCACGAACGTGAGGTCCGTGATGCCGAGGAAGCCGAACAGGAAGCGCAGGTAGGACTCGCCGAATTCGGTGCCCGCACCGGGCACGTACACGCCGCCGCGCGCGATCGCCACGATGACCTGCTTGCCGCCCGCCAGTCCCTGCGGACCCTGTGCGGTGTAGCGGAAGGTGCGGTCCTTGATGGTGACGCGATCGATCCAGGCCTTCAGCTGCGAGGGCAGGCTGAAGTTATAAAGCGGTGCGCCGATCACGACGATATCCGCCTCCAGGAAAGCCTCCAGCGTCGTCCGATCCCGCGCGGCGTGCTCACCGTCCGCACCGGCCAGGGACGCGGCCGAATAGTGGGGCAGCGGCTCGGCGGCTAGGTCCTGATAGGTGACGCTCAGCCCGGGGTGTTCGGCCTTTAGGCGCGCCACGATTTCCCGTGACAGCGCGCGGCTGGAGGAATGCTCACCGAGGATGCTCGAGTCGAGGTGTAACAGCTTCATGACCGTCTCCTTGTTCCCTTGAGGATGGGTATAAGACTAGTCCATGGAGCTAATCTCGAGTATCCGGCTAGAATGGAACTCATCGTTCCATAAATGTAGCCAATAACATGCAGCCGCTCGAAGGGTTTTACTACCTCACGCAGGTCATCGAGCACGGCGGCTTCGCGCGCGCCGCGCGGGCCCTGTCGATTCCCAAGTCCCGGGTATCGCGCCACGTGGCGGCGCTGGAGTCACAGCTGAACGTGCGCCTCGTGAACCGCTCCACACGGCGTTTCGTGGTCACCGAGGTCGGCCAGGAGGTCTACCGGCACGCGCGCGCGATGCTCGCGGAGGCGGATGCTGCCCTTGAGGCGGTGGAGTTCGCGCGCGCCGAGCCGCGCGGCAACATCAAGGCGAGCGCGCCGGTCGCCCTGGCGCAATGGGCGCTCGCGCCGCTGCTGCCCGACTTCATGGCGAAGTACCCGGCCGTGCGCGTGCAGCTGGAGGTGAGCAACCGGCGCGTGGACGTGGTGCGCGAAGGTTTCGACGTGGCGCTGCGCGTGCGCACGCGGCCCACCGGTGAGGACGGCCTGGTGATGCGCACCTTTGAGCAGGCCAGCGAATTCCTGGTGGCGAGTCCTGCTTACCTGAAGAGCGCCGCGCCCCTCGAGCAACCGGCACAACTCGTCGGGCACCAGACGCTCGACTATGCGAGCGAGTTCGAGCGGCGTGCCTGGGAACTGGTCGGACCGGCCGGCCAGGCGCTGAGCGCGGAACACACCCCGCGCCTGGTGTGCCACGATTTCATCGTGCTGCGCGCTGCGGCGCTGGCAGGCCTGGGCGTCGCACGGCTGCCGGAGAGCGTGGTGCGCGAGGATCTTCAGCGTGGCGTGCTGCTGCGTGTGCTGCCGGAGTGGAACACTCCGCAGGGCGTTCTGCACATCGTGTTCCCGAGTCGCCGCGGTATGCTGCCCGCGGTGCGTGCGTTCATCGATTTCCTGGCCGAGCGGCTGCCGGGAACCCTTTAGGGCACGGGCCGGCGGCTCGTTCATCTGCCGTTCAGGGTGCTGCCTCCTATATGGACTGTGAGTCAGATGTGATCCGGCTGCAGCTGCTGCGCTGCCGGCGAGCGGCGCAGCATCAACCGCAGCGTGGCTGGCGCGTTTCTGAAAGGGTGGAAGAGAGAGCGATGAAAAACCGCAAGCCGGAGCCGCGCTGGGGCGCGGCGCTGCTGGCGCTGCTCGCGCTCGTGAGCCTCGGCGCGGCGCGCGCCCAGGATACCGATCCGCCTGGCCGCGTCGCACGGCTGAGCGATGCGGAAGGCTCAGTCTCGCTGCAACCGGCAGGCGTGGAGGAATGGACCGCCGCGCCGCTGAACCGGCCAATCACGACCGGCGACCGGCTCTGGAGTGATCAGAATTCACGCGCCGAGCTCGACATGGGCAGCGCCGTGGTGCGCCTCGGCAGCGACACCGGTTTCTCGTTCTTCAATCTCGATGATCACACCGCGCAAATGCGCCTCACCGCCGGCACCCTCATCGTGCGCGTGCGTGATCTGCAGGCCGGGCAGATCTACGAGATCGATACCCCCAACCTGGCAGTGACGCTGCTGCAGCCGGGTGTGTATCGCGTCGAGGTGGACGAGGCCGGCGACAGCACCGTCGTCAAGGTCAGCGAGGGCAGCGCCCAGGCCGATGGCGGGGGCCAGTCCTTCATGGTCGGCATGCAGCAGGTGGCCAGTTTCAGCGGCATGGGGGCGCTCGCCTACACGAGCGGCACGCTGGGCGCGCCCGATGATCTGGATGGCTGGTCCGCGCAGCGCGAGCGCGCGGTCGAGGAGTCCGCCTCGCGCGGCTACGTGGCCGAGGACATGCCCGGCGCGCAGGAACTCGATGCCAACGGGGCCTGGCAGGCGACCGCCGAATACGGCTACGTGTGGGCACCGACGGTGGTGGTCGTTAACTGGGCACCGTACCGCTTCGGTCACTGGGCGTGGATCACCCCGTGGGGCTGGAACTGGATCGACGATGCGCCCTGGGGCTTCGCACCGTTTCACTACGGCCGCTGGGTGGTGTGGAACAGTG
The DNA here is from genome assembly GCA_963781815.1 of uncultured Pseudomonadota bacterium. Taxonomy (GTDB): domain Bacteria; phylum Pseudomonadota; class Gammaproteobacteria; order Steroidobacterales; family Steroidobacteraceae; genus 13-2-20CM-66-19. The sequence goes on from CAWAHK010000002.1 coordinate 159,870, forward strand.
CCTGGTGCTGGGTGCCGGGCCCGCGCGTCGCGCGCCCGGTATATGCGCCGGCGCTGGTCGCCTGGGTGCGCGCGCCAGATCACCGGCGCGGCGTCGGTGCCGACGTCGCCTGGTTCCCGCTCGGGCCACGCGAGGCGTACGTACCGGCCTACCGGGCGAGCCCGAACTACGCGCGCAATATCAACAACACGACGGTCATCAACAACTACACGACCAACGTCTACCAGAACAACGCTACCAACGCGCGTTACGTGAACAACACCACGGGTGCGGTGACTGCGGTGCCCGAAGGCGTGTTCACCACCGGACAGCGCGTCGGCGGCCATGCCGTGCGCCTGAGTACCGCGGCGCTGACGGGCGCGACGGTGGCCGCCGCGGCGCCCGCCATCGCCCCGGTGCGCGCCAGCGTCGTCGGCAGCGCCGCCCCGACTCGGGCGCTGCGGCCACCACCGGCAGCCGTCCTGGATCGCCCGGTGCTGGCGCGCACGCCGCCGCCGCGCGCACCTGTGCCCTTCGACCGCCAGCTGGCGGCGATCCAGGCGAACGGCGGCCGCCCGCTCGCGCGCGCAGAGCTGGCGCAGCTTGCGCCGCCCGTGGCCGCAGCGCCCGTGCGCGTGCTGCCCGCGACGGGGCATTCGCTGGCGCGGCCAGTGACGACGCTGGGCAGCGGCGGTGCGCCAACGCCCGGGTTTGCCCCGCGCGAGCGCACCGGCGAGGGCTCCGGGGCGCCGAGCCAGCCGCGGGAGAATTCCTACCGCCCGCCGGTGACCTCGGGCGCCGTAGTGCCAAACGCGCCGGGGCGCGCAGACCGGCCACCGCCGGGGAGCGTACCGCCGCCCTTGAACCCCGGCGCGTCGAGCGGCTTCGCGCCCGTGCAGCCACACTATCGTGCGCCGGGGCCGCCGCCGTCCGCACCCCCAAGGGAGGTGCAACACCCGCCGGTGGGCCGGCCGCCGGTCGCGGCTCCGCCTCCCGCGCCGGCACATGCCCCGCCGCCGGCGGCGCGTGATCCCGCCGGGCACGCGGACACGCGCGACCGCCCGCCGCACTGAGCGCGAGCGCGGCGTGGCGCGCGCGCCTTGAGTTGTTAGGTCCGGGAGGCCCTGACGCTAGTCCGCCTCCGCCAGAACTTCCCGCTCCAGTTCCCTGACGAACACCCGTATCTCGGCGCTGCTGCAGAGCGTGCTTGCGAGCAGCGCCTGCAGCAGCGCCTCCAGGTGCACGCGCAGCGCCACCGCCAACACCGTCGGCGGGTAGCGTTCAAAGCTGCGCAGTGCCTCGCCGAGCTCATCGAGGCACTGCTCCACCGAGGGATCCTGCGGCTGCGCCAGCGTGAGAGTCATAGAAGTACCTCGCTGCTGAGTTAGGCGCACGACCATACACGTGCCGGCGTGCGCGCAGGTGCGCGGGCGAGCGCGCTGTGGGTATTTCTGCACGAACAAGCGGGCAAACGCGATTCCAATCCTGCGCTGCCCGCCTAGACTGCGTCCCCCGTTCTGGCAAACCAACACGGCGGCCGCAGGAGGAACCCCCATGAACAGCTTTGCCCTCACCGCGATCGGCAATCTTGCCCGCAATCCCGACCTGATCACGCGCAGCGACACGAGCTACACCCGTTTCTGTCTCATCGCCAACGATTACGCCGGGCGTGACGAGCAGGGCGCCGCGCGTGAGGTGACCACGAGCCTGTGGTTCGTGGCCTTCGGCGCGCTGGGGGAAGCGCTGGCGCGTCACGCCCGCAAGGGGGATCAGCTCATGGTCAGCGCGCGCGTGCGCTCCAGCACCTGGACCGACGCGCAGGGCGAGAAGCAGTACGACCACTCATTCATTGTTGAGGGCTTCCGCTTCGGCGCGGCCGGGCGTCTCACGCGGGAGGCGCGGGCTGAGAGCGAGCAGGCGGCGCCCGCGGCCGAGTCGGCTGCCTAGATATCTGTCTTCCCGAGCGCGGAGCACTCTGATGTCCAGTTCGAAGCGCGATCCCCTTGTCTCTTTCCGCCGCCTTGGCTGCGCCGCGCTCGCCACGGCAGTTCCTCTGCTTGCCGTGGCGCAGGCGACCTCGCCGTTCCTGACCGGCGCGACGTCGCTGCAGACGAACATCCTCGCATGGCTCACCCCCATTGCCGTCATTCTCGTGATGGTTCTGGGCGCCATGGCGATGGCGAATCGACTCGCCTGGGGCTGGTGTCTCGGCGCGATCCTGGGAATCGCCATTGCCTTCGGCGCGCCGCAGATTGTTGCCTGGGTGCGCAGCATGTTCGGCGTCTAGCAGTCCCATGAGTTCGCGCAACAACGGTTTGACCGCGGACCTGCTCTTCGTGGGAGCGACCCGTCCGCCGATGCGCTGGGGCGTCACCTACGCGGCGCTGCTCGCAAACCTGGTTTGCACCCTGGAGGCTTTCCTGCTGACGCGCAACCTCCTGACGCTCCTGGTATGCCTGCCGGTACATGGCCTGTGCGCGCTCTTGTGCGCACGCGACCCGCGGTACTTTGACCTCGTGCTGCTGTGGGCGCGAACACGCCTGCCGGCGCTGCTGACGACACTGCGTCTGTGGCAGGCGAGCAGTTACAGCCCGCTGACGCTGGATCTGCCCGACGCCGGCGGCCGCCGCTCCCGCGCACCGCCGCAGCTGCCGGAATTTTCTGCCCGGGTGGCCCCGTGGTAGCGCGGCGGCGGCGTGCGGCACACCGCGAACGCGGTGCGGGTGAACACATCCCCTACAGCGCACACGTTGCTGCGGACGTCGTCAGGACGCTCAACGGGGACTTTCTCCAGGCCTTTCGACTCGGCGGCGCCAGCTTTGAGAGTGCCGATGATGCACAGCTGAACGGTTGGCACGAGCGCCTGAACGTGCTGTGGCGCAACATTGCGAGCCCCGAGGTCGCCCTGTGGACGCATCTCATCCGCCAGCCGGTGCGCGCGGGCGCGCGCCAGCCTTGCGGCAGCGACTTCGCCGCGGGGCTGGCAAGCCGCTACAACGAGCGGCTTGCCGGCGAGAGCCTGATGCGCAACGAACTCTATGTCGCGCTCCTGTACCGGCCGAGCGTCAGCGCCGCAGTGGGACTCACCGCGCGGCTGCTGGTGCGTGCGCGTCCTGGGAACCGCAGGCTCGAGACCGCCGCGGGCCTGGAAGTGTGCACCAAGCTCGGCCAGACGCTGATGGCCTCACTGGCGCGCTACGAACCGGAAGCACTCGGGGTCTACCGACACGGGGAGCTGTGGTACTCGTCTCTCCTGGAATATCTCGCGCTGCTGCTGAATGGCGAGGCGCGGCGCGTGCCGTTGCCGGCCGGACCGGCGAATCAGGCGCTCGCCACTACCCGGCTGCTGTTCGGCAACGAGGCGATCGAGTACCGCCGGCCGGCCGGCACCCGCGCGGGAGCCATGCTGGGCATCAAGGAATATCCGACCCCGAGTGTGGTCGGCATGTTCAACCGCGCTGCTGGCGGCGCCTTTCCCCTGGTGCTCACGCAATCGTTTGCCTTTCTGAGCAAGGCCGCGGGTCAGGCGCTGTTGCAGCGCCAGTGCAATCGCATGGCCAACGCCGGGCGACTTCGCCGTCTCGCAGGCCGCAGGAGCTGCAAGCAGGCGCTCGATGCGCTGACCAGCAACGAGTTCGCCATGGGCGATCATCACTTCTCGCTCCAGGTGCTGGCCGAAATCGATCCGGACGCACAATCCGCGCCCGCGGCGCGGCGTCTCAGGGCGCTGAATGAGCACGTTGCGCTGGCCCGCAGCCTGCTGGCCGACACCGGTATGACCGTGGCGCGCGAGGATCTCGCGCTCGAGGCCGCCTTCTGGGCACAACTGCCCGGAAACTTTGCGCTGCGGCCGCGCAAGGCACCCATCACGTCCCGCAACTTCGCCGCCATGGCGCCCTTTCACAACTATCCCACCGGGCGGCGCGACGGCAATCACTGGGGCGAGGCGCTGGCGCGTCCTCATGCACCACCGCCCGCTCGCCGTTTTACTTCTCGCTCCACGCCAGCGACCCGGCCGACGCCGACGGCGGCAGCCGCAAGGACACCGGCCACACGCTTGATTTGCGGACCGACCGGCTCCGGTAAGACCGTGTTCATCGGCTTTCTGCTCGCACGCTCGCGCGCCACGGGCGTCACCCAGGTGGTGTTCGACAAGGATCGCGGACTTGAGATCCTGGTGCGCGCCCTGGGCGGGGAGTATCTGCCGCTGCGAAGCGGGGGCGCCACGGGCTTCAATCCGCTGCAGCTGCCGGCCACGCGCCGCACAACCTCGAGTTCCTGAAGGCTGGCTGCGGCTCCTGGTGCGGCGCCCGGCAAGTGCCGCTCCGCGGCGCGCGAGAGCGCCGACCTGGACCAGGCGCTCAAGGGCACGCTGGCACTCGAGCCGGCGGCGCGCCGCCTGTCGCGACTGATCGAATTTACTGGATCCGACCGATCCCGAAGGGCTGCATGCGCGACTGGCGCCCTGGTGCGCCGCAAGCGGTGGCGACTACGCCTGGGCGTTCGACAACCCGAGTGATGTCGGTTCGTGGTCGCGGCTTCCGGCCCAGACGCCTGTCGGGTTCGACGTCACCGAATTCCTCGATCACGAGGTCATTGCGCGCGCCGCTCACGCTGTACCTGTTCCATCTGGTGCGCCAGCTGCTGGACGGCCGGCCGCCTGGTGTGCTGGATGGATGAGTTTTGGCGCCTGCTGGCCGATCCGCCTTCGAAAGCTTCGCCAAGGACGGGCCCAAGACCTGGCGCAAGCTCAACGCCGTCATGTGCCTGGCGACCCAGAGCGCCGAGTGATGTGCTGGCAAGCCCCATCAGCCGCACCATCATCGAGCAGACGCCCACCAAGATCTTCTTTCCGAACCCGGAGGCCGAGCGCCGAGGATACATCCAAGGGCTTCGGCCTCTCCGAGCGGGAGTTCCGCCTGCATGCAAGCGAGCAGCTCGAACCGGGTTCGCGCACGCTTTCTCATCAAGCAGGGCCACACAGCGTCGTGTGCCAGCTGGACCTGAAGGGTTTTGACGCGGAGCTCGCCGTGATATCAGGCCGCGCGCGCCAGCTCGAGTGCATGCGGCGGCTGATCGAGGCGCACGGGCCGGCACCGGAGCACTGGCTGCCGCCATTCCTGGCCGAGGCGCAGCACGAATGACCGCCTCATCAACTTCACCACCGGGAGCCTGACATGAAGAAGCCATCACTTGCATCGTTCATCGCGCTGGCGCTGCTCGTCAGCACCCCGGCGGCGCACGCGCAATTTGCAGTGATCGACATCGCCTCCGTCACGCAGCTGCTGGCAGAGGTGCAGACCCTGGCAGCAGCAGCTGCCGACCGCGCGCAGTCAGCTGAGCCAGGCCCAGGCGGAATTGCAGTCCATCACGGGCAATCGCGGCATGGAGCAGCTGCTCGCCGGCACGCAGCGCAACTACCTGCCAGCCAACTGGGCGGCGCTGAAAGCGCCGCGCAGCCCGCGGGATCCGCGGGCGCCTAGCGAACCGAGTCGTGCGGCCCTACAGGCCGACGACGGTGTTGACGCCAGCGCAGCTGGCGAGCCTTCAACCGGCGCGATCAGCAGCTGCTAGCGCAGCGGCAGTCGACCGCGCTGCTGCAGGCCCTCTCACGCCAGGCGCTGGCGAAAGCGAGCGATCGCTTCGCCGCGCTGCAGCAGCTGATCGGCGCCATCGGCGAGGCGACCGATCAGAAGGCGGCGCTGGATCTGCAGGCGCGCATCGGCGCCGAGCACGGCATGCTGCAGAACGAGCAGACCAAGCTCCAGGCGTTGTACCAGGTCGCGCAGGCACATGACCAGGCGAATGAGCAGCGCACGCGCGAGCGCGTGATCGCGGCCACGGCCAGTTTGCCGCGAGATTCCAGCCGCAGCCCTAAGCTCGTCATGGGTTTCTTCGCGACCTTCTGGACTTGGCTGAACGGTCAGCTCGCGAGCTACATCGGTGACAACACGGCGCGGTGGCCGCGGCGCTGGAGCCGGCCGTGGTGACGCTGGGGACCGTGTACGTGATGGTCTGGGGCTACCTGCAGCTGACCGGGCAGAATCGAGGAGCCATTCATCAGCGGACTGAAGAGGATCATGATGCTGGTGCTGATCATGGGTGGCGCGCTGAAGCTGTGGCTCTACAACAGCGTGATCGTCGACACGTTCTACCGCGCTCCGGCGCAGCTGGCCGCCGCGATGGTGGGCACCGCGTACCCGGTGACGACCATGGATGTCATCTGGAGCGCGGTGGGCGGTGGCGGACACCTGTGGAACAAGGGCGGGGTGCTCAGCGGCGATTTCGGCTTCTATATCGCAGGCGTCCTGGTGTGGGTGCTGATGGGTCTGCTGTGCGTGTATACGATGTTTCTGATCGCGCTGTCGAACATGGCGCTGGCGGTGCTGTTGGCGCTGGGGCCGCTGTTCATCGCTTTGCTGTTCTTCGAGTCCACGCGGCGGTTTTTTGAGGCCTGGCTGGCGCAGCTCGCCAATTATGCGCTCATCACGATCCTGACGGTGATGGTCGCGGCGCTGTTGCTGCAGCTGGTGCAAGCCTACGCGGAGCAGACCGCGGCGCGCGGTACCGCCCTGGTGACGGTCGATGCGCTGGACATGGTGTTGGTGGCTGTGCTGGTGTTTCTGCTGCTGCGCCAGGTGATGCCGATCGCCGCGGCTCTAGCGGGGGGCATTACACTGAGCATCTTCGGCGCGGCAAGCGGCCTGGTCAGCTGGGGGTTGCGCAAGGGAACGGGTATCAGCCGCGGGGCCGTAGCCGTCGGTACGGGCGCCCTGCAGAGCGCGCCTGCGCCTGCGGTGTCGAGCTTCAACGTGACCCGCAGCAGCTGGCGCATGTCATAGGATTTCAGGGTGAACCAGCAATGAAGGCTATGCGTCTCCTTAGCGTGAGCGACCCGGGGCTGCTGCTCGCACTCATGCGCGGCGCCTGCGCTGCGCACGGGCTGCAGCTGCGATCAATGCCCTGCAACCGATCAATCTCCCAGCACCGGTGCCGGTATCCCGGCAGCCGCGGCCCGACCATGAGCAGTGAACCCCTGGCGGGCTACTTCCAGGAGGCGGCCACCTGGGATGCCGACCGAGCAGCGCAGGCGGCGCGTAGCGCACGGAGCGCATGGTGGGTGCCGCAGCGGGCTGGACCTGCGCACGATGACCGCGGCAGCGCTCGCGCTGCTGATGCCTCTGAAGCGGGTCGAGCCCTTCGTGGTACGGGTCGATAACACCACCGGCGTGGTGGACGTGGTGCCGGTATACAGCGGCACCGCCGCCGCGGAGCCGGCAGTCACGCGCTACTTCCTGACTCATTACATCAGCGTGTGTGAGCGCTTCAATTTTTCGACGGCGGAGAGCGACTACGAGGAGTGCGGCGCCTTTCACGCCGCGCAGCGCAACCAGGCGTGGTACGCGCTGTGGAATCGGCACAATCCCGCTTCGCCCCTGAACATGCACAAGGATGGCAGCACCGTGCGTGTGCAGGTGCAGGCTGTGAGCTTTTTTCAGCGTGGCAGCGGTGTCAGCGATCTTGCCCAGGTGCGCTATCTGAAGGCGGAACGCGCCGGCGTCGGCGCTGAGGAACACTTCACCCACTGGATCGCCACCGTGCAGTACGCCTATGCCGCGCCCTCGCAGGATCCGCGCGTGCGGCGCTGGAATCCGCTCGGCTTCAAGATCGTGGAACTCACCAGTGAGCCCGAGGTGCAGCCGCAACCGGGCACGCAGGGCGGCTAGGGTTATGCGTCCTGCGCCGTGCCGCATCCGGGCCGCCGCATGGTGTGCGGCGCCGTGGTTCCTCGTAAGCAGCTCCCTGGCACTGGCCGCAACGCCTGCGGGTGGTGACAGCCGCATCCGCACCTCGGTTTACGACGCCGACGAGGTGTATCGCCTGCAGGGCTATGCGGGCTATCAGGTCGATCTCGAGTTCGAGCGCGGCGAGACCTTCGTCGGTCTGGGTGCGGGGGATGTGGAGAGCCTGACGTTCTCCTCGCAGGACAACCACCTGTTCCTCAAGCCGCGCGCCACGGACGTGGAAACCAACCTCACGATTCTCACCTCCCGACGCACCTATCACTTCCAGTATCGGGCGAGCGCGCGGCGCCCGGACCCGGATTCGCAGGAGGTGATCTATGTGTTGCGCTTTGCGTACCCTTCGCTGCCCGCGGACCACACGCGCGAGAGCCTCGAGCGCCCTCTCAGCGAGGCCGCCGACACCCGCGCGCGTAACCTCGACTACGGCTACTGCGGCAGCCCGGCGCTCAAGCCCGAGGCGGCGTGGGACGACGGGGTGCAGACCCACGTGAAATTCGGCGCCCGCCAGGAGCTGCCGGCGCTGTTCGTGCGCAATGAGGATGGCAGCGAGTCGCTGGTCAATTTCAGTGTCGAGGCGGCCGAGCTCATCGTGCACCGCGTGGCGCGGCAGTTCGTCGTGCGTCGCGGAAATTTGCAGGGCTGCATCGTGAATCAGCGCTTCGCCGGCACGGGCGACGCCCTGCGCTCGGGCACCATCGCGCCTGCGGTGCAGCGCGTGACCCGGGAGGGTGTGCCGTGAGCTCACCGGCACCGCAACGCCGACCCGGACTTCGGCGCCGCCAGGATGGAGGCGGAGTCCGGTACGGTGCGCGGCGAGCGCGCGACGGCCCTGGTGAGCAGCCTGCGCAGCCTGCAGGCCCGTGCCAGCAGCATGCTGGCTGCGGGGCTGATGATTGCGCTCGGTCTCGGGGCGCTCAGCTGGTATTACGCCCACGCCTTCACGCGCCAAACGCGCGCGCACGCCAGCGCGCAGGCCAGTGCCGCGAGCCGTGCGCAGGGGGAAATGCCGTTGCCGGCGTTAGGTCCGATCGGGGTGATGACGGCGGCGGCGCCGGCCCCGGGCCCGCCGCTCGTGCCACCACCGGAGCTGCCGCTCACCGAGGCCCCGCCGCAGGGACTCCCCGGCACCGCCGGCGCGGCAGCGGTGCCCGCGCCCCGCACCGCAGGCGAACTCGCCCTGCAGCGACGTCTTGAGGGAGCGGTGTTCGCGCGCGAGGTGACCACGGCCGCACCGATGATGACCGCGGGCGCTGCCACACCGGCCCCCGTGCACGACGGCAGCGAGCCCACGGCCACGCCGCTGGCCGGCTGGCTGACCCGACGGTGGCCGCGGCCGTGCCGGCACAGCGCCTGGCCGATGCCGGCCTGCTATTGCCCAAGGGCGCCTTTATCGATTGCACGCTCGAGACTGCGATCGACTCGACGCTGCCTGGGCTCACGACCTGCATCACCGCCGCGGACACCTTCAGTGCCGATGGCAAGGTGGTGCTGCTCGAGCGCGGCACCAAGTTGCTCGGCGAGACGCGCGGCGCCGTGCAGCAGGGTCAGGCGCGCCTCTTCGTGCTGTGGACGCAGGCGCGTACACCGCCCGGGGTCATTGTGCCGCTGGATTCGCCCGGGACTGACGAACTCGGGCGGGCGGGAGTGACGGGAGAGGTGCAGCGGCATTTCTGGCAGCGCTTCGGGGCCGCGATTCTCATATCGGTCGTGGAACGGAGCCGTGCTGGCCGGCGTGCAGGCGGCCAGCCCCTCCAACGGCACCGTGATCTATGCGCCGTCGGGCTCCCAGGACGTGCTGACCGAGGCAATGAAGGACTCGATGCACATCGCGCCTACCATCGCGGTGCGCAATGGGGCACGCATTCAAGTGCTGGTGGCGCGCGACATTGACTTCAGGCCAGTGTATGAACTGCGCGCTGCCGCCGCCCGCTGAAGCGTGCTCGCGCGCACCGCCGGCGCTCGAACAGACCGCGCTCGATCTCACGCGCGCGCCTTGCGCCCGCTGCTCGCCGATCCGGATATCACCGAGCTGTGCATCAACCGCCCACGCGAGGCCTTTATCGAGACGCGCCGCGGGTGGCGTCGCGAGGAGCTCGCCGTTTGCCGATTTCGACTGGTGCCGGCGGCTGGCGAAGCTGGTGGGCAACGTCACGCGCCAGCGCGTGGACGAGTCCTCGCCGCTGCTCTCGGCGTGGCTGCCGAGCGGGGAGCGCGTGCAGATCATCCTGCCGCCCGCCACCACCTCGGGCTGTGTCGCGATCACCATCCGCCGGCCGGCGGCAGCGGTGTGGTCGATCGAGGAACTCGCCAGCCGCGGGGTATTCCGCGGCGCGGCGGGCGGCAGCGCCCCGCAGGACACCGATGCAGAGCTGTTGCGGCTGCTACGCCGCGCGCGACTACCCCGCGTTCATGCGTCTGGCGGTCAGGGCACGCAAGAACATCCTGGTATCCGGGGCCACCGGCTCGGGCAAGACCACCTGGACCAAGGCGCTGATCCGCGAGATTCCGGGCGACGAGCGGCTGGTGACGATCGAGGATGCGCAGCGAGCTGGCGCTCGAGGGGCATCCCAATCATGTGCGGCTGTACTACAGCAAGGGCGACCAGGGGCTGGCGCGCGTGACGCCCAAGCAGCTGCTGGAATCGCTGCCTGCGGATGAAGCCGGACCGCATCCTGCTCGCTGAACTGCGTGCCGAGGAAGCCTTCGACTACCTGCGCAACGTCAACTCCGGTCATCCGGGCTCCATCACCAGCGTGCACGCGACGAGCGCCGAGCTCGCCTTCGAACAGCTGATGCTGCTCGTGAAGCAAAGCGCAGGCGGCCAGTGGGCTCGCGCGCGCCGATATCAAGAGCCTGCTCTACCTGCTGATCGACGTCGTGATCCAGTGCGGCGTGGAGCAGCACCAGCGCTTCATCCGCGAGATATGGTTCGATCCGACCCGCAAGCGCCGCCTGGGTGGTTCGCCGCGGCCAGATCGTCGAAGCGCGCGGCACGGAGCATGATCTCCGGGGGCGCTTGGCTGCACGGCTGGCCGGGACTGCTCTCCGCCTATGCCGTCATCCAGGGCCCGCTCCTGGCGGGGCTCGCCCAGGCGCGCGCGCCGCTGCGGCAGTTCCTGGCCTCGCCGCTGGTCGCAGCGCCCCTGACCGTCCTCACCGGGGCCGCCCTCGGGGCGCTCGGCGGCGGCGCGCTGGATATCTCCACCGCCGCGGCTCTCAGTGCGACGGCAGGCTACGCCGCCGGGCGCGCGCTCGGACGGCGCCGTGCGCCCGCGATCCGCCACCAGCGCGGAGCGCTGGTGGCCGACCCGGGGCCTGCGGCTCGCAGCCCGTCCCCGCGCGCGCCTTCCCGGGGTGCGGCGCGGGCGCACCGGGGGCTCACGCTCGCGGGCGTCCCCGTGAGCGCCGAGGATGAGGCGAAGCACTTCAAGCTGATCGGCACCACCGGGCACCGGCAAGAGCACCGCGATCCAGGAGCTGCTTGGCGCTGCGCTCTGCGCGCGGTGACCGCGCCGTGATCGCCGATCCGGATGGCGGCTATCTGCAGGCGCTTCTACGATCCGCGCCGTGGCGATGTCGTCCTCAACCCCTTCGAGCCGCGCTCGGCGAAGTGGGATCTGTTCGCCGAGATCAGCGATGCCTACGACGTCGAGCAGCTGGCGCGCTCGCTGATACCCGACCACGACGGCGCCGACCGCAGCTGGCGCGGTTATGCGCGCACGTTCTTCACCGCCGTGACTTCGCCAGGCGCACGCGGCCGGCACTCGCGACCTGCGCGAGCTCTATCGGCTGCTGGTGATCGCCGGGACGCCGAGGAGCTGCAAGACCCTGGTCGGCGGTACCCCGGCCCAGCCGTTCCTCGAGGAGCACAACGGGCGCATGTTCGACTCCATCCGCTCCGTGACCAGCTCCGCCGTCGGGGCGCTTGAGTACGTCGCGCGCCAGCGCGGCACCCCGTTGTCGGTGCGCGAGTGGGTCGGAACCCGGCTGCGCCGGCAGCGCATCCGGCGTGCTCTTCATGCCCTATCAGCGCCGGGCAGATCGCCGCGTTGCGCTCGACGATCTCGGCGTGGATGCGGCTGGCGATCTTCGAGGCGATGAACCAACGAGGAGGGTGACCAGCGGCTGTGGTTCGTGGTCGATGAGCTGGATGCCCTGGGTCAGATCGACGGCCTGAAGGACGCTCTGGCGCGCTTGCGCAAGTTCGGTGGCCGTTGCGTGCTGGGTTTCCAGTCAATCGCCCAGGTGTCAGCGACCTATGGCAGCGGAGAGGCGCAGACACATGGTGGAGAACTGCGGCAACACGCCTGATCCTGAGGTGCTCGGGCAGCGAACACGGCGGCACCTCGCAGTTCGCCTCGCGCCTGATCGGCGAGCGCGAGGTGCTGCGCGTACACACCTCGCGCTCGCGTCGCGCGACCGAGCTGCTCGTCTTCCGTGACGCACAGCGAGCAGCACGGCGTGGAGGCGGCGGTCATGGGAGCCGAGATCGAGCAGCTGCCGGATCTTGCCGGCTATTTGAAGCTGGCTTCCCGTGCCGCGTGGCTGCGGGTGCGGCTCGCGCCGCTCGCGGCGGCGCCCGGTCTGCCCACCGAGCCGGCGCACGGTGTGCAGCACCGCGCCCCCCGGGCACTGCCCGTCATCCCCCCGGCGCCAGCGCCGGCAGCGGCCCGCGATGTCGCTGACTACGAGCGCTCCTGAGGATTGCATGGAAGATGCGACCGTCAAGGCGGGGCTGCTCCTGGAGGCGGTGGAGACGCAGCGAGCCCTCGCCGACACCGCGCTCGCAGGGCTGCAGCAGCACACGGCCGGTCTTGATGGGTTGGTGCGCGAGGAGATCCGGGCCACGCTCATCGATGAGCTGCGCGCTGTCACGGAGGAGGGCCAACGCGCCGCCTGGCAGCTGCGGCAGCTGGGCCGCGCCGCGGGGCTGCGACTTGCCCTGTGGAGCATCGGCAGCGCGCTGCTCGGCGTCGCGCTGTCCCTGGGGCTCGCGGCCTGCTTCCTGCCGAGCGGCGCGGACCTCGTAAGGCTCACTGCGGCGCGCGACGCGCTCGCGGGCGAGATCACGCGCCTCGGTCAGGCGGGTGCACGGGCCCAGCTGCGCCGCTGCGGCGCGGCGCGGCGGTTGTGCGTGCGCATTGATCGCAGCGCCCCCGCCTATGGCGAGCACGCGGACTTTCTGGTGATCCAGGGCTACTGAGGCTCGCGGTCGTGGAACTCATGCAACTGCCGCACGTGACGCCCCCTGCCGCCGCGGCGATGGTAGCGGCGCTCACCGCGCTGTTCCTCGGCGCCACCGCGCTGCTGCGCGCCCCCGCTGCCGACGGGCACAAGCGCGGCGCCGAGGTCCTCAAGGGACGGGCTGCGCGGCGTGCCGCCCGGCGCCGCGCCTCGCGCTACGCCGCGGCCGTCCGCCTGGCCGGAGTGGCCCTCGAGCCGCGCGAGGAGACGCGGCACTGCAAGCTCATCGGCACCACCGGCACCGGCAAGTCCACCGCGATCGCGGGGCTGCTGGCGACGGCACTGGCCCGGGGTGACCGCGCGATCATCACGGACCCGGACGCTGGCTATGCGGCGCGCTTCTACCAGCCGCGCCGCGGGGATCTGATCCTCAACCCTTTCGATGCGCGTTCGGTGAAGTGGGATCCCTTCGCCGAAGTGTTGCAGCCCTGGGATGTCGAGCAGCTGGCGAGCGGCCTGATTCCCGCGAGCGAGGACGCGGCCGCACGCGAGTGGCGCGGCTACGCCCGCACGTTCCTGGCCGCCGTGATGCGGCGCTGCTGCGAGTGCGGGCGGACCGACTCGCGCGAGCTGTGGCGCCTGCTCACCGTGGCCCCGAGCGCGGAGCTGCGCCCGCTCATCTGCGGCACGCCCGCGCAGCCGTTCCTCGAGCCGGAGAATGCGCGCATGTTCGGCTCGATCCGCTCGGTGGCCGCTTCCGCCGCCGCCGCCTTCGAGTACGTGCAGGCGCAGCGCGCGCGCAGCTTCTCGGTGCGCCAGTTTGTCCGCGGCGGCCATGGGGTGCTCTTCATGCCTTACGGCGCCGCGCAGGTCCCCGCGCTGCGCTCGATCATCGCTACCTGGATGCGCATCGCGATCTTCGAGGCAATGAGCCATGCGGGCGAGGACCAGCGGCTGTGGTTCATCGTGGACGAACTGGACTCTCTGGGGGCCATCGACGGGCTGAAGGACGCACTGGCGCGCTTGCGCAAGTTCGGCGGCCGCTGCGTGCTCGGTTTCCAGTCGATTGCGCAGGTCTCTGCCACTTACGGCAGCGGTGAGGCACAAACATCGTGGAAAATTGCGGCAACACCATGATCCTGCGCTGTGCCGGCAGCGAGCACGGCGGCACCTCGCAGTTCGCCGCGCGCCTGATCGGCGAGCGCGAAGTGATCCGCCGGCAGATCGCGCGCGGCCGCGATCGGCCGGGGCTGTTCGCCGCGCGCGACGCACGCCGTTCCACCAACGTCAGCGAGCAGCACGTGCTGGAGAGCGCGGTCCTTGCGGCGCAGCTGGAGCAGCTGCCCGACCTCACCGGGTACCTCAAGACCGCGGCCTCGCCGTGCTGGCTGCGCGTCAGCTTCCGCGCCGGTGGCTGAGCGATGGCCATCTTCTTCCTGCAGATCAGTTCCATCAGCCGCGGCGCCGGGCGGCGCGCCACGGCCGCGGCCGCGTACCGGGCCGGTGAGCGTATCCGCGATCAACGCAGCGGCGAGCTGCACAACTTTAGCCGCCGCCGCGACGTGCTGCACACCGAGATCTTCGTACCGGAGCAGTTTGCCGGGGCGCCGCTTGCCTGGGCACGCAGCCGTGAGGGCCTGTGGAACACCGCCGAGCACGCCGAGAAGCGTCACAACTCGCGCGTGGCGCGCGAGTTCCAGGTGACGCTGCCGCCGGAACTCTCCGCGCTCGAGCGCGTGAGCCTGGCGCGCAGTTTCGCGCGCGAGCTTTCCGAGCGTTACCGCATCGCCGTGGACCTCGCAGTGCACGCGCCGCGCCCGGAGGGCGACCCGCGCAATTTCCACGCGCACCTGCTGGCGACGACGCGTGAGATCACCCCGGCGGGCCTGGGGGCCAAGGCCGGTCTTGACATGGAGGCGCGCGAACGGCGCAAGCGGGAGCTGCCCGATCACCGTCAGGAATACGTGAACGTGCGAGCACGCTGGGCGCTCCTTACCAACGAGGCACTGCGTGCGGCCAACATCGCCGCGCGCGTCGATCATCGCAGTCTTGCCGCCCAGGGGATCGACCGCGAGCCGCTGCCGCCGATTCCGCTGGCG
The DNA here is from genome assembly GCA_963781815.1 of uncultured Pseudomonadota bacterium. Classification (GTDB taxonomy): domain Bacteria; phylum Pseudomonadota; class Gammaproteobacteria; order Steroidobacterales; family Steroidobacteraceae; genus 13-2-20CM-66-19. The sequence continues at coordinate 174,937 of CAWAHK010000002.1, forward strand.
CACCTGAAGATGGAGCAGCAAGGCGTGAGAAGTGAAGTCGCCCAGCAGCTGCGGCGTGAGTACCGTGAGCGGGTCGAGCGGCGCGCCGCGGCGCGGGAGCCTGCGGCGGCCGATGCTGCGGCGCCGCCGCAGGACCTGGAGCAGGTGCGCCGCCAGGCGCGCGAGGCGTGGCTGCAACTGCGCTCCACGCAGGCCGCGGCCCCCGAGAGCGGGCCTCGCGAGCACACGGCCATGGCGGCCGCGAGTGAGGCCGAGGATGAGCGCGCGCTCTAGCCTCAGGGCACCGGTTTGGCCACGCGCGCTTGCTCGGCGGCGATGGGCGCCTCCGCCACGCGCACGACCGGGTAGCGGTTCAGCTGGGCATCCCAGGAAGGGTGAAGGCGCAGGAAGAATTCGCGCCGCGCCCCAGGATCGGCGGCAAAGGCGGGATCCTGCTGCAGCCGTTGCCGGAACTCGGCTTCCAGGTGCGGATCGCCGGCAAGCAGACCCTGCGCGATCTGCTCGGCGACGTAGGGCTCCAGGTACTCCTTGGGCTCGAAGCAGGCGTTGAAGAAGCCCCAGCTGGCCAGCGAATCGGGCGCCTGGGGCTCGAGCAGGTGCATGACGAGGCGCGCCAGCGGCTGCGCGATCGGGACGAAGAGGTCGCCTGCCGCGAGTTCCTGGGTCTCGGGCGCCCAGGCACCAGTGAGGCCAACGCGCTGACGCCCCTCGAAGGGGTGGGTCGCAAACTGGGCCGCCGTGGCGCGGAATGCCTCGACGGCGAGCGCGGCGGTCGGTGCGATCAGAGGCAGTGCCACGATGCCGTGCGCCGCGAGCCGCCCCCCGACCACCGCGGCCCAGCCGCGCGGCACGAGGTAGCCGCCCTGGGGCGCGCGCACCGAGAGCGAGGGCAGCACGCGGTCGCGAAAGGGTACCCGCCAGAGCTGCGGGGTTTGCGGATCGTAGACGGTCACCGGCTCGCCGGAGATCGGCGAGAGCTCGCGTGTGTAGGCGTAGCCGGGGAACTCGATCAGGGCCTCACCCTGCGCCCCGCCGGCATCGGTGCGCTGGCCGCTCGCGCCCTCGCGCCAGCCGGAGCTGTAGTCGAGGACCACCTCGGTCCCGCCGAGGCGCGCGGCGGCCGCGTCTGCCCGCGCGACCGCGGCCTGCCAGGCAGCGCCATGTGCGGCGAGTAGCTCCGCCAGCGCCACGATGGTATTGCGGGTGACGCGCACCCGTGTGGCGTAGTCCTTCCAGGAATGCGTTTCCACCAGCACGGTGAAACGGTTGCGCTGCGGGAAGTACCCGGTGGAGAAGCGCGGCGAGTAGACCGTGAGCAGGAAGCCCGAGGCGGGATCGTCCTCTACCGCCAGATCCGGGTAGAAGGGCAGGGGCAGCGAGCCCTGCGCTGCCAGCCGCTCGATCAGCGCATCGCGCAGCAGGCGGCCGGCGGGATAAAGCTCGGCATCGCCCTGGTTGATCGGTTCCGCCTGCAACGACACGTCCGGCTGGAAATCGGCGCCGTCGGTCACGTGCAGGTCGGCGCATACCAGCGGATCCCACGCCCGGATCAGCGCCAGCAGTGCGCGCATCTCGGGCGTATCCGCCTTGGTGTAGTCGCGATTCAGGTTCAGATTCTGTGCCGTCGTACGCCAGCCGGTCTCTTCGGGGCCGTTCTGGTTGGGGCGGTTCCAGCGGCCGAAGCGCTCGTGGCCGTCGACGTTGAAGGCCGGCACGAACAGGATCGCGAGCCGCTCGAGCACGCCGGCGGCGGCAGTGCCGCGCAGCAGCTCGCGCAGCGCGATGAAGCCTGCGTCCTTGCCGTCGCTCTCGCCGGGGTGGATGCCGCCTTGGAGCAGCAGGACGGGCACGGTGCGCGGATCCGCGCGGCAGGCGAGCAGCGCGCGCATCGGCCGCCCCTGCGCGGAGCGCCCGAAGTCGAGGTTGCGCACCGCGTGCGGCCAGGCCGCAGCGAACGCGGCACACAGCCGCGTGACCTCCTCCGTGCGCCCGGTGCACCGGAAGGCGGATTCCTCGGCCAGCGTGATCAGCGCATCGGCCGGCACGCTCCGGGCCCTCCCTTCAGGCGCTGCGATACCACAGAACCCCGGCGCCATCGGCCTCGCGCCGCGCGAGCCCGCGGCCGATCAGGCAATTCAGGTGTGCGAGGCTCTCCCCGGTGGCCATGCCGAGCATCTCCACGCCGATCGGCCGGCGGAACAGCGCACCGAAGACGTCCACCGCGCGCTTGGGGGCGGCGAGCAGGGCGTGCACGCGCTCGAGGCGCTCCTCGTGCCCGGCAATCAGCTCATCCAGGCGCTCATGCAGGCCGTGGAAGGGCTCGTTGTGCGAAGGCAGTACCAGTACCTCATCGCTGACGCGCCCCTTGATGTCGGCGAGTGACTCGAGCCAGTCGGTCAGCGGATCCGCATCCGGCTCGGTGGGAAACACCGATACGTTGGAGGTGATCCGCGGCAGCACCTGGTCCCCGGAGATCATCACCTTGAGATCCGGGGCGTACAGGCACAGGTGCTCCGGGGAGTGACCGCGACCGACGACGGCGCGCCAGCGCACGCCGCCTATCGTCAGCTCCTCCGCGTCGATGACGCGCCGGTAACTGTCGGGCAGGGCGTGCACTGCCTTGCCGAAGCCGCCGAAGCGCGCCTTGTAGTGCTCGAGCGCCGCATCGTCCCAGCCGGAGGCGCGATAGAAATGCACGCCATCCGCGGGCGCCGCCCGCCCGGTATCCGCGACCAGCATGCGGCAGGTGATGTACTCCAGGCGCGTCGTCCACAGGCGGCAGGCGTGCTGGCGCGTCAGCCAGCCGGACATGCCGATGTGATCCGGATGCATGTGGGTGCAGATGACGCGCCGGATCGGGCGCTCAAGGAGCGGACCGGCGCAGGCGGCCTGCCAGTTCGCGGCCGTCTCGGCGGTCTGCATGCCGGTGTCCACCAGTGTCCAGCCTTCCTCATCGGCGAGCGCCCACACGTTGATGTGGTTGAGTCCCGCCATCGGCAGGCCCATGCGCAGCCAGCGCACGCCGGGTACGATTTCGTGGGCCTCCCCAGCGGCAGGGACGGTCTGGAACGGATAGCTCAGGGTCACGGGTTCAGCGGGCCTTCGCTCTGTTGCGGGGGCACCGCGACTGTAGGGGATGAAGGGGTGAGCTGGATACTGGAGGGCGGAAAATAGGGCCGCTGGAGTCGGTCTGCTCTGGTCCGAACGTTCAACCCCGAGCTTTGCTCAATGTCGATGCTCGGGCGGACCCCTGCTTGCCAGTGGTGCTAGGTAGGCCAGCGGCTTCAGTGGCAGGTCGTACTCACAAAGCCGTCGCGAAGTGCGCTGCTGGTGCAATCGATTGTCGGGTGCCCGAAAACGATCGACGGGGTGGCCTGCTGTGCATTCATCGTTGGCAGACCCATCGCCATCTGTTCGTTGGTGAGCCGCTGCTGTTCGATGGCGAGTTCCGATTCGTCCTGGCTGCCCTGCTGCTCATCGGCCCAGTTGCGCAGCTCGGCGCAGGCGCACAGGGTTGCGGCCAGAGCTATCGCGATCAGAGCGCGCATCAGGAGTCTCCCGACTTAGATTCGAGGAGGCCATTTTGGCGGTCACCCATTGCATTCACGCTGCCAAGCCCATCACACATTGCAGGATCTCGTGATCAACCTCGCCGAAGTGAGACTTCAGTACTCGGAACTCTTGACGCGCTACGGAGCCGCCGCCATTTCCCATCCGGAAGAACCACGTCCGTAATGATGTCGAGGTGTGCCCCGAGCCGTGCAGAGCGTCGGCTGAAAGGTTGCGAAGAATGCTTACGATTGGTGTTCTCGCGACAGGTGCCGCACTGACTTACCAACCGGGCACGATGGGCGGAGGGGTCACAGCCCAGAAAATGCGCTAGATGCTATGGACCAAGTGGAACTGGTCGCGCAGATCAAGTTTGTGGAATGGACTGCAGACAATCGCCTTAGACACGTAGTTTACCTTGGCTTGCGAGATGATAAGCCACCCGGGAGGTTCTGCGTGCCAACTAAGTCCTGCGCTTCCCGAGTCGCGAGCATTCCATTTCCGCGAGCTTAGACGCGAGCAGAGCACTGAGATTCCGGTGAGATGACTGGGGCAGTTACCACAGTCTTTAAAGCGAGCGTATAACTACCCGTGAGCTGGCCCGTTCCCTCGGGGAGATAACCAGAACACACGAGGGTCTAGACGTGAACACTAGCCATTCATTGCTGTGCGGCCTTTTGCTTTTTTGCGCAAGTGCTTTCGCGGAACAACAGGCATTTATAACCATTGATCCGAACAACTTCGCGCCAGGACAAAACTTATCGAGCGCGACTACCGGCGCGCGGCTTCGTGCGATAACGGCTTTCGTTAACCCGGATCCGAACCCGCCACCTGGATTCACTTACGTACTCCACTACTCTCCGTCCGTGATTGCGCAATCGGTGACTGCGGACTGCATGTTCGAAGGGATTCCCTGCGCCGCTACTGGCAATCTCGAGTTCGGCTGGGACGCGCGGTTGCCGCTTCCGTCAACACAACCGATTGTTTGGGGATCTGGACAATCTGCAGCAGCTTGCCTTACGAGCTTTTGTGATTCGACTTCTGCGTTCGGTCTTGATCACCCAGCGCTTCGAATTGACTTCAGTGTGCCGACAGATCACGTGAGCTCACTAATACTCTACGTTGAAGGCGACGGTGGCTGGATTGAAGCTTTTGACAGCGCTGGCCAATCCTTGGGACATTGCACAGCGTTCGCTCCCGGCGAACCAGCCGGCTGTGTGACGGTCGTGTTCGATTCTCCGCTCGGCAATGGTGGTTGGTTTTTATATACGCTCACACGAAGTGCTGCCGATATAAGTTATGTGTTCATCGGCGCCGCGGATCATGATCTAAGAGCGATCTCTCGGGTGCAATTCGATTCGCCGGTCTCCGTGCAGCTCGCGGGACTACTCACGAAAGTCCGAGGCGTCGGTCCAGGCAAGAGCCTGGAACATAAAGCGATGTTCGCGCAGACCTATTACGCGGTCCCTGATATTCAATCGACGTGTGCGATGCTTACCGCGTTCGTAGATGAGGTTTCAGCGCAGACTGGAAAGCACATCGACAAGCAGACGGCGTCCCAACTACTTGGGATTTCGCAATCGATTGAGGTTGCCATTCACTGCGACTGATCGCAGACAATCTCAATAGCGACAGATGCGGCCTAGTCTGCAGCCTGATCCTCGGTCTTTCCACTGGCGTCTGCTTGCGGAGACTATTGAACTTAGCCTCACCGGCCTGTTGGAAAATAATGCACCGTTCCCCTTTCTGCCCAACATCTGGAACGGCCTTGGGCCAGAGCCATCCTCATTCCAAATGAGGTTCGACGCAAATACGCTTGATACACGCAATCGCCCAGCTACACGTTTAGCAACGACGGAACCCTTTTCTTCAATTTCGGCGGACTTTGTGGCCGCGAATTTCATCTTTAGTGTTGACGGCAAGACTGTGCCAAGCAGTAGTTCGGAGGAATTGTTGATTCGCCAAAATTGGTTTGGGCGGACGCTGCGTCTACATAGAAGGCGAGCTGATAGCTGGAAATGACAAAGGTAGCTTTTCCATGGTCCCCGATTTCGGGCGACCTGTAGAAAACCCAGGCCGAATTGCTGCGATCAAGCGGTCCGTTGGGACTTCTTCTAAATGGTAGCCTTTTTTGCGACCGACATCGGCTGCTGTGCAGCTTCCTCCTTCGAAGATTCCCCGAAATTAAACACAGTAATAACTGGCAGGGGAACGGCTGCCTCGGGGGGCTTGGCCGAACATTGGCAGATCTGCAAACCTACTCGGCCGTTCGTTCGGGCGTATGCTGACGCCGAGGCGTCAAAGCTTGGCGTTGTGCGATTAGGGCCGCCAGGTGAGATGGGGACGACTGCGCTGTGTTTTTTCCGGCAATGATGGGAGCTAAATCGGGACCACTCTCAAGACGTCGGCGGAGTCTGCTCCTGAGCGGTACTACTCGCGGGGATCAGGACAACTCTGGACAATCTAATGCGAACCCTGAGCTCAGTATCCCCGGTCGCAATGTGGACAGCTTGCGCGAATTTAGTGCCGGGGCAGAGCAGGGCAATTCCCTCGCGGCCTCCGCGGCGAGCACACTAGCCAACGGCTTCAGCGCATTGAGGCACGATTGGCAGCCCTCCCCGTGATCCAGTTCACAAACTGTAGCGACAAGATGAGTCTCACCTCAAATCTTGGAGCCACCGAACTCAATTACTCTTGCATAAGCCTTTCTAGTGGCAGACGGCCCGCAAATTCACCAGCTGTGAAAAACCTAAAAAAACTCAACAACTGGGCATTTCTGATAGCCGTCGGCGCGCTTGTCTTAATGTTTATTTTGATATGCGCGGTAGTGTTCTTGGCTCCAAGTGAGGTGACCTCCGCGAATAGTACCGCTCAGGAGTAGAGTCCGCGGTCATGGGAGCGGACGATGAAAAGGGAGCGATTTACCGAGGAGCAGATCATCGGGGTGCTCAAGGAGGCTGAGGCCCGGAGCAACGACCAAGGAGCTGTGCCGCAAGTGCGGGATCTCGGAGGCGACCTTCCACAACTGGAAGACGAAGTACTCGGGGATGACGGTGTCGGAGGCTAATCGTCTTAAGGACCTCGAGGCGGAGAACGCGAAGCTCAAGCCGCTCTTGGCCGAGTCGGAGCTCGACAAGCCAGCCCTGAAAGATCTGCTGGACCGAAAATGGTAGGCCCGCAGGAGGCCGGTACTAAAACGGGAAGCACCTCAGTCCAGCTGACGTGTGGATACTGCGATCTTGCAGAGTGGAGGAGTCGTGGTGTCCGCACAGCCCCAGCGCGACGCCGAACATCTCAGCTGTCAGCTGACTCGGGACGGTCGGGAACTCTCGCCACAGCTGGCATGGGCATTACCCAGCAAGCCGATCACGCGGCCGAGAACTATACCCTCGTCGCGAAGGTGACGGGCTCGAAGGAACAGGTTCAGACGTAGAAGGCAAGTGGGACCGCGCGGAGAACGCGGCGGAAATCAACGTCGCACCATAGCGCACTCGCCGTCCTTAGACTTTATGCGGTCCACCTTCACACCGAACTCTCTCACCCAGCGATCTAAGATAGCTTCTGCGCGCTTGTCGTTCACATCATCCAGCAGCAGGACATCCCATGTGCGCTCGGCTCTTTCGAGCCAGGGCAGGATGCCGTAGCGCCAGCCTGAGTAGTAAGGCTCGCCTAACCTCACATCGATGTAGGGGCCGTCACAGATGATTAGGGAGAAGTGCTTGGGAAGATACTGCCTGCCAGTATCGTAGAAATAATGGTCCCTGAGCTTTTCCAACGGGGCATATAGAACCTTCGTCGCACATTTTGCGGCCATCATCCCATCCACCGTCTTGACCCATTCGCTTTCCTGCTCCAATGAATACGTATTAAACCCCCGGAGTAAGCCTATCTCGTTTGCGAGTAGCGTCGTCCCACCACTCCCGCATTCCAGTACCGGGCCTTTTGTCTTATCCAAGAGCCTTGCGAGCCGAAGCATGTAATCGGCATCAGCCGAGAATCCACCGCTTCCCCATGCCTTATGGAAGCCGTGCACTCGCTCATCCGTAACCCCATCGCCTAGCATCATTAGTGCATTTTTGATGGCAGATCGGCGCAGGTAGCTGCGGACGGGGGCCTTGATAAATTCAGGCGCTAGTCTTGTTATTCTCATCAATTCGCCCTGTTCTCAGCTTGAGTTTGTACTAGTTCGCGAATTGCTCTTGGCCTTTCCTTCTCCATGATCCTCCGGGCCTTGCGACTCTGTGGAGGGTTCGACTGAGCTGAGCTCCTCGAAATGAAGGGGCACTGTGCGAGTCACGCGTGTCATTGGTGGGCGGTACTGGGATCGAACCAGTGGCCCCTGCCGTGTGAAAGCAGTGCTCTACCGCTGAGCTAACCGCCCTTTTTGAGGGAGGCGAAGTCTATAGGTGCCCGCCGTGCAAGGCAAATTTGCCGCGTCAGGCGCGACCGGTGCCCCCAGGTGCGCACTGCACACCCACCCTTGATAACATGCGCGGCCGTCGCTAGGCGGCATGCTTCCCCCCGAGTCTCATGACAGTTATTACCCGCTTCGCGCCGAGCCCCACCGGTCTTTTGCACGTCGGCGGCGTGCGCACGGCGCTTTTTAGCTGGCTGTACGCGCGCCGTATGCACGGTAAGTTCATCTTGCGTGTGGAGGACACCGATCGCGAGCGTTCCACCGACGAGGCGGTGCAGGTCATTCTGGAGGGGATGGAGTGGCTGGGGCTCGGCGCGGACGAGGGTCCCTACTATCAGACGCAGCGCTTCGACCGTTACCGCGAAGTGCTGGCCGGCATGCTCAAGGCGGGCACGGCGTATCACTGCTACTGCACCAAGCAGGAACTTGATGCGCTGCGCGAGGCGCAGATCGCCCGCAAGGAAAAACCGCGTTATGCAGGAATCTGCCGCGCCCGCACCGCGCCGCGCGCAGACGTTGCGCCGGTCATCCGTTTCCGCAACCCACTCGACGGGGCGGTCGTCGTCGAGGATCTCGTGCACGGCGCCGTGACGTTTCAGAATGCGGAGCTTGATGACCTCATCATCGCGCGTTCGGACGGCACGCCGACTTATAACTTCTGCGTGGTTGTCGATGACATGGACATGGGGATCACGCACGTGATCCGTGGGGATGACCACCTCAACAACACGCCGCGTCAGATGAACATGCTGCAGGCGATCGGAGCGACGCCTCCTGTTTATGCGCACGTGCCCATGATCCTCGGTCCGGACGGCGCGAAGCTCTCCAAGCGCCACGGGGCGGTGAGCGTGCTGCAGTACGAGGAGGAGGGCTATCTGCCCGACGCGCTCCTCAACTATCTGGTGCGCCTCGGCTGGTCGCACGGCGATCAGGAAGTATTCACGCGCGATGAAATGGTCGCGGCCTTCGACATCCACGACGTCAACAAAGCCGCCTCGGCCTTCAATCCGGAAAAACTCCTGTGGCTGAACCAGCAGCACATGATGCGGGCCGCGCCGGCGGCGCTGGTGCCGCACCTCAAGGCGCAGCTGCGACGCCTCGGACTCGACAGCTCTGACCAGCCGCTGCTGGAGGGCGTGATCGTGGCGCAGCGCGAGCGCGCCAAGACTCTGAAGGAGATGGCGCAGAACAGCCGCTTCTTCTTCGTGGAGCAGGTCGCGATCGATCCCAAGGCGGCCGCGAAGCATCTCAGCGGCGAGGCGCCGGCCCTTTTGGCGAAGGCGCGTGCGCGGCTGGCAGCGCTCCCCGACTGGGGCGCCGCGGCGATCAACGCGGCGCTGAACGAGCTTGCCGCCCAGCTGCAGAGCGGCCTCGGCAAGATCGCGCAACCGCTGCGGGTCGCGGTCACCGGAACCGCCGTATCCCCGCCGATCGATGCGACGCTTGCCCTCTTGGGCCGTGAGCGGACCCTCGCGCGCATCGATGCCGCCCTCGCCAAAGTGCCTTCCTAGCGAGGCTTGACAACCCCTGGGGGGCTGCGTAGCGTGCGGCGGCTTCGCGTGGGGCCATAGCTCAGCTGGGAGAGCGCTTGCATGGCATGCAAGAGGTCGGCGGTTCGATCCCGCCTGGCTCCACCAGACCCTCCGCCCCGTTCCCCGCCGCGACATTCCTTGCCGGCCGCAGCGGCACCGACCGCTAACCGTACTTGACATCCGCGCACCACGACGCTTCTTCGTGTTGCTGGGCGGCAACATTTATGCCTGCAAGGCCGCAGGCCGCGCGGTTCCTTGATGCGCGCACGATACGAAATTGCCGTCACCGTTCCCGCGGTGCTAGGCTCCAACCCAGATAAGTAAAGGAAAGAAACCTTGAGCAACCGTGCCGAAGCTCGAGGCCTTTGTTTCCTGACGCAAGAAATCAGCTTGGGGAGTTTGTCTATGTCGTCAAAGCCCACCGCCCGTCTTTTCCACCTTGCGCTCACGCTCGCAGCAGTGCTCGGCCTGCAGCCCGTTGCGGCGCAGCAGGCCCCGACTTCGCCGACCGACCAGGTGCAGGAAGTGATCATCACCGGGTCGCGCATCGCCCAGACCGGGGCACAGGCGGCACAGCCGCTGTCGATCATTACGTCGGCCGACATCGAGCGCACGGGCCTCGCCAGCGTCGGCGAGCTGCTGTCGCAGCTGACCACCAGCGGCTCGGCGCTGAATACCAAATTCAACTCTTCGGGCAATTTCGGCTACCCCCCGGACGGTGGCGGCATAGGGGCCGGCTCCGCGCAGGTCGACCTGCGCAACCTTGACGCCAAGCGCACGCTGGTGCTGGTCGATGGTCTTCGCTGGGTCAATGAGTCCTCCGCCTCGGGCGTGAGCGGCAGCGCCGATCTCAATACGATCCCGATTTCCATCATCGACCACATCGAGGTGCTGGAAGACGGCGCCTCCTCGATCTACGGCTCAGACGCAATCGCCGGCGTTGTCAACATCATCACCAAGAAGAAGTTCGACGGCGTCGAGGTCAGCGGTTACGTCGGCGACTACAGCAAGGGCGGCCGCATCACCCAGGGAAGTCTCACCGCCGGCGGTAACAGCGGCAAATTCGGCGGCGTATTCAACGCCAGCTACTACAAGCAGGAAGCCATCAGCTCCTCCAAGTGGTGGCAGTCGTCCTATCCGGAACCGCTCGCCGGACTTGCCGGCGGCAGCTCAGGCACCCCGCAGGGACGCGCAGCCTTCTGCGATCCAGCCGTGCCAGCGCCGAATTACGGCTCGTGCACCCCGGGTCAGGAAAATTTCTACAACGTGACGTTGAACAACGGCACGACCACGCCGGTGTGGGATCCGAACAACCCGGTCGGGGGCACGAGCACCTACCACAACTTTGGTACCGATGACCGCTTCAACTACGCGCCCTACAACCTGCTGCTGACCCCCTCGCAGCGCTACTCGCTGTTCACGACCGTCACCTACGATATTAACGATGACGTGCAGCTGTACAGCAAGGGGTTGTTCAACAACCGCCAGTCGACCAACCAGGCCGCACCCGAGCCAATCTTCGTCGGTCCCTACACCGGCAGCGGTGGCCTGGCTGACAACATCTCCATCTCCAAGAACAATCCGTGGAACCCCTACGGCATTGATCTGGATGCCAGCAGCAACCTCGGGTTCGTCACCCGCCGGCCGCTGGAAGGCGGTCCGCGCATATTCAATCAGGACGTGAATACCTGGTATTTCAGCGCCGGCTTCCGCGGGACGCTGCACTTTCTCGAGGGCTTCGAATGGGACGTGAATTTCCTCGATTCGGACAACAAGGCCACGCAGAAATTCACCGGCGGCTACAACATCGCCAAGATCGGCATCGCCCTGGGTGACCCGACCATCTGCGCCGCGGTGCCCAATTGCGTACCGCTCGATCTCTTCGGCGGCCAGGGCCGCCCGATCACGCAGGCGATGCTCAATTACATTCTCGCGCCCCAGCTCGACTCCAGCGATCAGAAGCTGAAATCGTTCTCCGGCAACATCACCGGTACCATCTTCCACATTGACGGCCGTCCGGTGGGCATCGCGGTGGGCGCGGAATACCGCAAGTACGACGGCGTGTTTGAGCCGGATCCGCTGCGTACCACGGGCGAGTCCCAGGACTCGCTGGCGTTCCCGGTATCCCAGAGCTACCACGTGAGCGAGGCGTACGCCGAATTCGCGGTGCCGCTGCTGCAGACCCTGAGCGCCAGTGGCGCGGTGCGTTACTCGGACTACTCGACTTTCGGCAACACGACCACCTACAAGGGGGGCGTGCGCTGGCAGCCGTTTCAGGACTTTGCGATTCGCGGCACCTATTCCACGGGATTCCGGGCGCCAAACCTGGGCGAGCTCTACGGGCTGACGCAGTTCGGTGCCACACTGCAGGATCCGTGCAGTGACGCGGTGGTCGGCAACACACCGCTCGCGAACGCGTGCCGCGCGCAGGGCGCGCCGACCGGGTTCCAGCAGGCCAACACCCAGATCACGACGTTTACCGGGGGCAATCCGAACCTGAAGCCGGAAAAGTCCGACAGCTACACCGCCGGCATCCAATACCGCGCCAGCTGGGCGGAACAGAAGCTGGCCTCAGACCACCTGACGTTCGAGGCGACCTACTACAATCACAAGGTCAAGGGTGCGATCCAGGCGGCCGACATTCAGGCGCTGCTCAGTGCCTGCCTTGCGGCCGGCGGCACCGATCCTGTCCTGTGCAAGGGCTTCACCCGCGTAGCGGGTGGCAATCTGGCTCCGCCGGAGAATTTCCTCGAGAACCTTGGCGAAATTACGACGAGCGGCGAGGACCTGAAGATGAACTGGCAATCCATGCCGTTCAGCTTCGGTCACCTCTCGGTCGGAGTGCAGGCGACGCGGGTAAATGACTACACGGCCGTGGATCAGAACGGTAACGCCGACCAGCGCACCGTCGGTGTTGAAGTACGCAACAGCGCGATTCCGGAGTGGCGGATGAACGCACAGATTGGCTGGGCCCTGGCGGACTGGGAGGCAGGCTGGACGGTGCGCTATCTGTCCTCCGTGACCGAGTCCTGTGCCGCCGCGCTGGCGGTGGGCGTGGACGGCTGCGCGACGCGCGCGGACTTCCATGAGCTGGAGGCCGTCGTGTACAACGACCTGCAGATCTCGTGGAACAATGCGTTCACGCTCAAAGGCCTCAAGCTTGATGCAGGCGTGAACAACATGTTCGGCGTAAACCCGCCGATCTGCTTCTCGTGCACGCTCAACGGCTACGACGCCGGCACGTACGATCTTCCGGGCGCGTTCTGGAACGTGCGGGCGACGTACAAGTTCTGAGGCCGACCAGGCGCGCCGCGGGCCCGTTCAAGGGCCCGCGGCGTGACACCCCCTTAAACGGCGGCCTCGTTGTCCGGGGACCGCGAGCCGTGTAATCTTCCGCGCCCCGCATGGTCGGGGAACCGTGGGGCAACCGGCCTGTTGACCGCGGAATGGGTTTTTGCGCGCGTCCCCATCGTCTAGCTGGCCCAGGACATCGCCCTTTCACGGCGGTAACAGGGGTTCGAATCCCCTTGGGGACGCCACTGAATCAAACGGTTATGGAAGCCGCAACGGCAGAGTGAAGCCGGCGGTCTAGGTCGGACCAGCGTCACTGCGCCGGACCTGTTGCGCACCCGGAGGGAGCGTAGAATCGTGGCTCAGACCGACGGACTCACGGGGCAGCTGCTCCGGGGAGGACCAGGAAATGAGCGCAGTATTACTGGCGGTCTTCGACCGCTTCGGCGACGCGCAGCGGGTGCGTACGCGGCTGGTGCGCGACGGCTTCCCGACCGATCGGGTGGAGCTGACGGCCCGTGAGGAGTGCGGCCGCGCCGGCCTGCAGCCTGCGACGTCCGTGGTTGGACAGTTCGAGCAGTACTTCGGCACCCTGCTGGCACGGCAGGGCGAACGCGACCTTGCCCAACGCTTGGCCGAGCGCGTCGCCGAGGGATCGGTTGCGATCGTCGCGGTTCACCCGCGCGGTGGCGTCGAGACTTCCCGCGCCACCCAGATCCTGACGAGCGAAGGCGCCCAGGAGGTGGTCGGCCACGACCTGGACAAGCAGTCCTACGAGTTCGCCGCATCCGGCCGGGAGATTCCCATGGTCCGGCATTTCCTGCCTGCGCACCCCGAGGAAGTACATTGCCTTTACTGCTGGCTGTTTCCCGAGAGGGATCATCAGCACTAGGGGCGCCGGCGGTACGCCCTGCGTGGGCGCGAGGTGCTTGATCAGGCTGGGCGACGAAGGGACGAACGACTACTCGCGGCGCCCCGACGTTTCGGAGCCGGGATCCTTGCGCCGCTCGCCGTACCAGATCTCCAGTCCCTCCCGGCTTTCCATCGCACGGCGCCCGCCCAGCGCCAATCGCAGCAATCCTCCCAGAACCTCTCGCGCCGAGTGCGCCCGAAGTTTTCGGCCAGAGGTGACGACGTGCTCGCGCAGAATCACAAACCGACCCTGACGGTGCAACGCTCGGCTCAGGACTGCTTCTTCGGCTGCGAATAGCGTCTCGTCGAACCCGCCGACGGCATCAAAGGCGTCGCGAGTGCAAAACATGAAGCAGCCTGCAGCCAGGCCCAGTGCTTGGTACAGAGGCATCGCCGCAGCAATCAAGGCACGGCTATACAGCGGCAATCGACCCTCAAAGCGCACATCACAGCCCCCCGCTACCGCGCCGGCGCGCATGGCCGCGACGGCCGCCTGGACGACTTCGCTGGTTACGATGGTGTCGGCATCCACAAAGATGAGCCACTTACCGCGCGCCTCGCGCACTCCGGCGTTGCGGGTGGCCGCAATGTGCCGACAGGCGACCGAAACCACGCGTGCACCCTGCGAATGAGCGACTGCCTGCGTGCCGTCGGTGGAGGCGTCATCGACGACGATGACCTCGGCCGATTCATTGAGTCCGGAGGCTGCCTTGTGAATTGCCTGCAGTGTTCCGGCAAGCAGGCGCTCTTCGTTAAACGCGGGTACAACGAAGGAAACTTCGGTCACGAGTGGCGCCCCGGGTTGCTCTGATCGGGCCCCGGGCGCGAATGTCCCGTAACGAGGTCGATCGATCCTGGCCTCTAGTCCGCCGGAGGCTCCAACTCCTCCCAGAGGTCCACGATCGTGCCGCGGATGTGTTCAAACACCGGTCCGGCTGCTCCTCCGGTCGTCAGTGGCAGGCTATCGTAGGTGCGCTTGAGCATGTCAATGATCTGATCGCGGTCGGTGAGCCTTTCTATGGTGACGGTACAGTCTCGCAGGTTCGCATCGGCGAGTTCGAAGCCCATATGCCCGCTGCCGATCTCGGTGGCATCCCGCGTGGCACCAAGGTCACGCCGGGCTGCGTCCAACGCACTGAGGATCTCAGAGCGCATTGCGGGGGAAACTTCCGACATGGGGCACCTCCTGTCCGAATGCGGGAATTCTACCCCGTTCCTCACCGCCTCGAACTCTTTCCACCAGCGCGACGAGGGCGTTTCGGGGCGTCCTTGAGCGGCCGCGGGAGCGAGTAGACTCGCCACTCTTGAGCAGGAGCGCACCAAGTGACAATGCGGCAGGTTGAGGAGTTGAAAGCCGTGGAGCCGTGGTCACGCGAGAACGGCGTAACCGCCTTTGCTCGTCGCCACGGCATGACAGTCCCAAGCGTCTACCACTGGCGCCGCAAGCTTGGTCTGCCAGTCGCGAAGTGGTGTGGGCGCACCGTCGAGCCGCGAGTTAACGGCGGCGTCTCGGCGCCTCTCAAGGGCCTCCGGGAAGACAAACCTGCCGTCGAGGTCGAGGCACAGCCAGCGGCGAATGCGGCATCCACGGCGCTGGCACTCCCAAGCGCAGACGTGTCGCGAGCGCAAAGGCCACCATCGATACGGGGATGAGACCGACGGCGCCGGTAGCCTGCGCCGTGCATCGGACCGCTTGGCTTTTGACGAGGGCCTGCGAGCTACGCGGGCGGTCAACTGCAGGCATTACGGTCGCTGGTGGCGGTGAGTGGCCCCCCAAACGGAACGTGTGCAGGAACACCGACGAAACGCAGGTGCCGGCCCGGCGCGCCGGGCCGGCACCTGTAACCATGCATAGTCGATGACCTCAGCGGTCCTCGCTATCCTGATGGCGCCCGAAGTCGAAAAGGTCAAACAAGTCACCGATGGCGGGCATGTTGCGCGGTACGTACGCATTGTCGCGGTCTTGGATCGGGTTCGGGAGATTGTCCCGACTGCGTTCACTCAACGTACCCTTGAGCTTCCAGTTTCTCTCGATGAACTTAACGACCGATGAATGCTCGTTGTACACGTGGCTGATGTGGCCCCCGGTCGAAAACGGGGAGACTGCAATCATCGGGATTCGCGGCCCGGTGCCAAAGAAATCCACCGGCTGGATAAAGCCCGAGTCGTAATACCCACCGCCTTCGTCCACGGTAACGAAGATTGCGGTGCTCGCCCAGAGTTCCCGGTTACTCTGCGCGAGGTCCACGATGTTCTTGACAAAGGCTTCGAACAGCGTCCACTTCGACGAGGCCGGGTGGCCGTCCATGGTGCCATCCGGCTTGACGTAGGACACGGCAGGCAGCGTGCCATTGGCAAGATCCGTGAACAGATCCGTGACGTCCCGCATGTGATCGGCAACTACGCTTGGGTAGTTTGCCTCGTATTCAAACGGGTTACAGATATTGCAGTAGCTGCCGTTGAAGGGGCTGTTGGTCCCGTCAGCATTGAAGCCGCCGCCGTAGTAGATCCAGGGGATGTTATGGGCAGACAGGACGTCGCCAATGCTGCGCTGGGTTGTCGGTGGCACGACCAATCCGCTCTGTGCTAACCCTTTGGGCGTGAATGACGGGTCAACGTTTACGGCCTGCCAGTATTGACCAGGCCCGCACTTGGACTGCACCCGATACGGCAGCGATTTCAGGTAGCTTGTAATCGCACCAATGCCAGGGTGCGTCTCGTCCGAGCAGTCAAACCACTGTGCCCGCTGCGTGTACAGGTTCAGTGTCTCCGGCTGCGGATCGGGATTGTAGATATTGGCGGCTGGCGGTGTCCCCGGATTGCCGTTGCCGTCGCTAAAGAACACCTGATCGGCGAAGCCGAGTGGCTGACTGTCCGGTCCCGTGCCGCCGAGCACCGGCTGGTGGTAGTTGTCGCTCATGGTGTACTGGTCAGCCAGTGACTTGAAGACCGGTGCGTCCCCTCGCTGCATATTGAAGAACGCCATGGTCTGTCCCGTGTCATGCGGCGTGCTGCCCGGCGGTGTGTTGTAGGTGGTGGTCACGGCCGATTGCAGGTCGTGCAGACAACCGGTGGGATTACGGTGGGATACATGTTCACGATCGATCGCGCAGTCCACTTGCTGCACCATCTGGAAGTACTGATGGATCGTATCGCCCGTAAACGCGTCGAACGGCATGGTCGGCCCTGTCAACTGAAACGGACCCGGGGGAAGCGTTGTGACATTGCTGATGCGGGTATCAGGTCCCTCCGTAAAGGCAAGGCCTGTGCCTCCCGTGGCAAACAGAAACTGGTCCTGCGGCGGCAACCCAGGGTCTCCGCCCGGAATGCCGAGGATGGCTGCGTACGGAGAGGTTGGGCCGACGCCGGCTACATCGGGGGGCGGTAAGGTTGCGTAGAGCGTCTTGTTCTTGAGATCAGCGCTGCTGAAGAACCTGCCGCCATTGGGCGCGGAGGTAATCTGGAACTGGTGCGCCCTGGCGAACTGACGCCCCGGCATTCCATCTGCCGTAACGATGTCTTCCGACAAGAGATTTTGTATGTCTTCCGCCTTGCGCCTTGGCACGTAGGTCGCGAACAGATGGTCGAAACTGCGGTTCTCGCCGACGATAATGATGACGTGCTTGATCGGCGTAGCGGTCCTAATTGAGCGGACGGATTCGGCCGGATCTGCGTCAGCCGGCACGGCCGCAGCCACGCTCAGGACGGCCAGCCCAACCGTGGATGCAACCACGGCAATCCTAGTCCGCACTGCTTTCTCAATGAATGCGAGCATGCTTTCTCTCCGTGGTGAATGCGACAGATCGCGACCCCGGGGGAAGCTATGGGACAAAGGTGACAGGCGCGCCTCTGTACCTTTTCCAGTGCATGAAGATTTTCTGACAGAAAGGCGTTTCGGAGAATCGGCGTTCCCAGTCACAGTTGCTTGCACACATGACCGTCAGCAGTTCTCGGCAACTGCACCGGTTGTCACGGATGGGGTGGCCTGGTCGTCGCGTGGTGACGCCATCCAATTCGCTGGCGGCTAGTCCCGCACGTTACTCGATGGATCCGCTTCTTTGGGCAAGTCGGTCAGCGTCTCGAGATGCTGCGCAAGACTGTCATAACAGGCGGCGACCACCCGCAGCTCCTCGATCACGTCGGGGTCCTTGAGGTTTGGAACGAGAGCTCGAATGTCGCTGGCTAGCTTGCGATAGCGGTCCGAGTCACCGGACGTACCCGTTTCGTGGTGCATGGGTTTTAGTGTCCGGCGCACATCCCTGAAGGCCTCGCGCACTCTATCTCCATAACAGGAAATCGCCTGTCAGTGAGGGCGAAACCTCGTGTAGGCCTTATCTGGCGTGCGCACCCGTAAGAAATAGGGTATTGCCCTAAGTACGCCGCTGGCCGACCCATGCTGCCGTCGCGGGGTTTTGGTGCTTAACGATGAGACGGTCGCATGCAACTCATCGGGACACTCCAGGCAACGCCACGCAGCTGTGGAGCTGATACGCGGGCCCAACCCTGAGTGCGTCTCCCATTTCTTAAACCACCGGACGATGTCAACACGCATCGGTTCGTTGGTGCTCGCGAATCCTCGCTCGAACGTTCGATTGGAATGCCGATGATCTGCGGGAGCAGATTGGGACAGATCTCGCGTGCGTCGCTGTTCCGCGAGCGGATCTGTCGTGCTGACGAGTGCGCCGTCGTAACGCAGGAGTCGAGGCAGGACAGCGATAAGCTAAGATACAGCTTTAGGTTGGTCCGTCCGCGCGCCGGCGGGGTCCTAGGTCTGCGGGTTTGCTGGCAATCAGAGAAGTAACCTTTCAAGATGTCGTCCTGCGCTTGCGTGAGGAGCGTGGATCTGACGTTGCGCTCCGCCGCGTGCACGCCGGAGGCAGTACCGCGTACCGCTACGGTGCCACGTTATGCATGACCGACACACATCGACGCCCGGCCTGACGAAACCGCGCATCCTCCTGGTTGAAGATGAGGTGACGTTGCGGGAGCATCTCGCGCGAGCGCTCTCGGATGAATACGTGGTAGCGACGGCCGGCAACGGAACCGAAGCACTGAGGAGTGTGCTTCAGAGCCCACCGGAACTCGTCGTGACGGACATCGTGATGCCCGAACTTGACGGGATCGAACTTCTAAGAGCGCTGCGCAGCAGCCGGCGCACTCAAACCGTCCCGGTTTTGCTGATCTCCGGACGCGCTCTTGATGAGCAGCGCATCGAGGGCTTCAACGAGGGCGCAGACGGCTATCTGGGCAAACCATACACCGAACGCGAGCTCCGGGCACGCATCCGCTCAATGCTACAAGGTGCGCGCCTGCGTGACGAGGCAGCGCGCTCTGAGGCGCGTGAGCAGGCGGAACGTGAGGCACTGGCGGAAAGGGCCACGTTGCTCGAGAGCATCACCGATGCCTTTTATGCACTGGATAGCGGGTTTCGCTTCACCTACTTAAACCAACGAGCACTGGATCACTTCGGAGCACGCCGCGAAGCGCTGCTGGGAAGGATCTTGTGGGACGCAATTCCGGCGACGCAGGGAACAATCTTTCAGCAGGAGTACGAGCGCGCCGTACGTGACCAATGCTCAGTGGCTTTCGAGGCAGTCTCGCCACTCAACAAGCGTTGGGTCGAGGTGCGGGCCTATCCTACGCCGCAGGGATTGGCCGCTTATTTGCGCGACGTGACCGCTCGAAAGCGGGCCGAAGCTCAGGTGCGAGAAGCCGATCGGCGCAAGAGTGAGTTCCTCGCCGTTCTGGGCCATGAACTGCGCAACCCCCTTGCGGCTCTGCGCTATGGTTTGCATATCGTGGAAAGAGCCTCGCCTGCCGATCCGGCCATGATCCCAACGCTCGGGATGATGGATCGGCAGATGACCCACCTGGCGCGCTTGGTAGATGACCTGCTGGACGTGAGTCGCATCACCCGCGGCAAGCTCGAACTGCGACGACAGAAGATACTGGTCACGGAGGTGCTGGAAAAGGCCATCGAGGCGTCACGTGCCTTCATCGACGCACAACATCACGAGCTGATAGTCGATCTGCGCGTTCAGAATCTTCTGGTCGACGGTGATCCCGACCGTCTGGCACAGGTGTTTTCGAACCTGCTTTCGAACAGTGCCAAATATACCAACGGCGGTGGGCGAATTACGATCACGCTCGAACGCGAGAAGGCCGATGCGCTGATTACGGTACACGACAACGGCATTGGCATTCCGCCCGAAGCGCTCGAACATGTTTTTGACATGTTCTCTCAGGTACGTGCGGAGGAGGGGCACGCAACGGACGGGTTGGGCATCGGCCTTTCGTTGGTGCGCACGCTGGTGCAGATGCATGGCGGCTCCGTACGGGCTTCCAGCGAAGGGCTCGGCAGCGGCAGCCGCTTCATCGTTCGGCTGCCGATCGTCAAAGGACGCGCAGATCCCCGCCGGACGTCCCGGCGCTCGACGACTAGCAACCAGGGTCAGCGCGTTCTGGTGGTGGACGACAACTCGGACGAGGCCGCATCCCTCGCGCTGTTGCTTGAGATGGAGGACTGCGAGGTGCGCACGGCCGCTGATGGGGAGGAGGCTATCGAGGAAGCTCGCACCTTCAAGCCGCAGATCATTTTCATGGACCTTGTAATGCCACGCTTAAACGGAACGGAGGCGGCGCTGCGGATCCGCAGTCTGCCGGAATGTCAGCGCATTCGTATCGTTGCGCTAACCGGAAGCGGACAAGAAGCGGACCGGCAACGCTCAATCGATGCCGGCATGGACCACTATCTGATCAAACCCGTGAGTCTGGATGTCCTGAAGAATGTCTTGGGAGCGCTGGACGTAGTATGAGTGAACGGACCCCGGCACGCGTCCGAGCTCGTGAAAACGGGATGGATCCAAGGAACTGAATCCCCTCAGGCTTACCACTCGCTAATCGAGGAGATCCTCATGGCTCGCTACGTTGATGGTTTCGTGGTGCCTGTTCCGAAGAAGAGGCTCGAGGCGTACCGCCGCATGGCGCGGACGGCCGGCAAGGTGTGGCGTGACCACGGCGCTCTGGACTATCGGGAATGTGTCGCCGACGACGTTAAGGTCGGCAAATGGACCTCCTTCCCGCGCAGCGTGAAGCTCAAGCCCGGTGAGACCGTGGTGTTTTCGTGGATCATGTACAAATCGCGCGTGCATCGCGACCGCGTCAACGCCAGAGTGATGAGTGACCCGCGTCTGGCCAAAATGATGAACCCGAAGGCGATGCCCTTCGATGGCAAGCGGATGATCTGGGGCGGATTCACGACTCTGGTCGAAGGCTAACACGCCGCATCAAAGGCCACCGTCGGGCGTAGCCCCGAGCACGGTAACGGCGGATATTTTTCCCACGACCATCATTCAACTGGTCTTCGCGGTGTATCTATTCGTTATGCTTCGGCGCGTCTATCGCGTGCACAATTGGTACGCAGGACTGCTCGCAGCCTCCATTGCACGGTCGTTCTTCCACATAGTCTGGCTGTTCCGCTTCCTGTTGTTCGTCGTAACATTGCGCTCTAGCGAACGTGTACGCGACGCTGACACCGGGCACTGGTGCTCCTAATCCCGGCGCAGGTTAGTGCGGTGCAAAAGTACGGAGCGCGGCGAATTCAATGATCCACCGACACTTCGCTGGATTGTCCAAGAACACATTCCTGCTTGCGCTTTCCAGTTTGTTCGCGGATATCTCAACGGAGATGCTCTATCCGGTGCTGCCGCTCTTTCTGACGCAAACGTTGAGGGCAAGCGGCAGCGTCGTCGGCCTGGTGGATGGCCTCGCTCAGGCCACCCAGAACGTCGTGCAGGGCTTTTCCGGTGCCCTGTCCGACCGGCTGCAACGGCGAAAGCCCCTCGCGCTGTTGGGCTACGCCCTGGCGGCCATCGCCAAGCCACTGATGGGCATGGCGACAATCTGGCAGGGCCTCTTCGCTGCGCGCCTGCTGGATCGGCTCGGCGCCGGCACACGTTCGGCACCGCGCGATGCGCTCATTGCCTCCTCGGTGGATGCGGCAAACCGCGGGAGGGCGTTTGGACTCGAAGGCGTCGGTGACAACGCGGGCGCCTTCCTCGGTCCGCTGCTGGCGCTGTTCCTGCTGTATTCATTACATATAGGCATTCGCAGCATCTTCTATCTGGCCCTCATCCCGGGCCTGTTGGCTTTTGTCATGGTGCTGTTCGTACGGGAGCGACCGGCGGCGGTGACGGCAAAGGCCAAAATCGACATCAGCGTGGGCCAGTTTCCGAGAGCCTACTGGAAGTATCTGCTCGTCACGGCCTTGTTTGGACTCGGCAATTCCAGCAACGCATTCCTCATCCTGCGAACCCAGGAGGTCGGGGCTTCGCTGCAGCATACAATCCTGATTTACGCGGCGTTCAATCTGATGGCGGCACTCATCTCCTACCCGGCCGGATCTTTGTCGGACCAGTGGGGACGCAGAGATGTCCTCCTTGCCGCCTTTATCATCTTTTTTGTCGGCTACCTGGGTCTTGCTGTTACGCACAACATTCTCCTGAACGCGACAATGTTTATTTTCTACGGACTGTTTCAGGGAATCTTTCGCGCCGTGGGTAAGGCGTTCGCCGCAGACTTCGTGCCCGAGCATCTGCGAGCCAGCGCAGTTGGCTGGTACAGCACCACGGTCGGCTTGCTGCAGCTCGTAGCCAGCCTCATCGCTGGGATGTTGTGGGACCGGGTCAGCCACGTGGCAGTGTTCTACTACGGTGCGGCCTGCGCTTTTGCGGGCGCCCTCGGGCTGCTTATGGGGATTCCGGGGCGTCACGACAAAAATGTGAATGGGTGAGCTGGACGCCCGGTGCACAAGGTGGGGCGATCCGCTGCCGTGAGCGAGTTGGTGTGCACCAATTTGCGCCCCGGCCTTGGTCTTGAAGTCAGACTGGCCGTCCCCAAAGACTCGCCATGTCCGAAGAATTGCACATCGTTTGTCCGCACTGCGAAACCGTGAACCGCATTCCCGGGGTGCGCCTCGGTGCGGCACCGCGTTGCGGGCACTGCCATAACCCCCTGTTTACCGGTCGCGTGATTGAGCTGACTGCGGCCAATTTTCAGAGGTACATTGAACGCAACGACGTGCCGGTCTTGGTGGACTTCTGGGCTCCCTGGTGCGGCCCCTGCCGCATGATGGCACCGCAATTTTCTGAAGCGGCGGCAGAGCTCGAGCCCACGGCACGCCTGGTGAAGCTCAATACTGACGCTGAACCGGCTCTCGCGAGTCAATTCAATATCCGCAGCATTCCCACGTTAGCCTTGTTCAAGTCGGGTCGCGAGATCGCGCGGCAGTCCGGCGTCATGGGCAAGGGTGACCTAGTCCGGTGGGTACGAGCCCACGCCTGAAAGATCGGAACGCGCGCGATTGGCGAGGCTCAGGGCTGATCCCCTGCTATTGCCCAGTTAAATCAGCATGTTACGGCAACACATAGTGTGGTTCGCCACCGACGCCTACGTTTTTGGACATCCGGGCGATATCCTCTTCACCTGACCGAGCGCGGATCGTTTCTAGGAGGATGCGATGCGTATCAGCCAAATTCTTTCGGGCAAGCGCCTGGATCTCGTCAGCGTCGCTCCTACTTCGTCTATTCGTACCGCGATCGCGCTGATGAAGCGCGAGCACGTCGGCGCCGTTGTCGTGCTCGACGCGGACAGGCGTCTCCTCGGGGTTCTGTCCGAGCGGGATATTGTCCACTCGCTTGATCCAGAGGTTCCCGATCCCTTTCAACGGCCAATCAACCAGGTTATGCGCCGTGACAGTCCGGTTGCGAGCATGCAGGACACCGTGCGATCCGTGATGCAAACGATGACCGCGACTCGGGCGCGGCATGTGCCCGTGGTCGAGCTCGGCCGCGTAGTCGGCATTGTCAGCATCGGCGACATCGTCAAATCGCGACTTGATGAACAGATCCAGGAGAACACTGTCCTCCAAGATCTCGCTCGGGCTCGCACGATCGCCAAGTAAGCCGCCTGACATCGAGCCGCGCTCAGCGCACCCGCCTGGCGATGCGCAGGGTCCGTGCCTGCTCAGCCGCCCTGAAGAGCTTCGCGGGTAGTCGTAAATTCCCTCGTGCCAGCGCCCGGCTACTCGTGAGAGCGGTCCAAGACACTAGTCGCGAGCACCAGCAACAGATGGGAGAGGTGACGGAACTCCTGCGCGCCAAGCTTCGTTGGCAAAGACGTGCAGCGCGGGTAGTCCAGCCTTTATCGAAGTCGGGCTTGGGATAAGCGGTTTCTCCGAAACCAACATCGCCGGTATGCGGCACCTGGGCGGCGGATTTGAGTTTACCGAGGTCGTAGGCGGCGGCTTGCGCTTCGGGGCTCGCAGACAATGGGAAGTCGGGCTCTATGGTCAGCACTTCTCCAACGCGGGGCTGCACCGGCCGAACGAGGGCATCACCTATGCGGGCGTATCCATGGCTTGGTACTTCCGTTAGCCTCATTCATCCTTTGACGGAGATGACCGGTCCAGTTTGGCGCTTGCCCGAAGTTCCCTGATCAACAGGTACAATAGGCTCGACTCCGGGCACACCCTTGTTTTTCAAACAGGCGCGCCCTGAGACCTCCATATAATCAGTGGGTTACGCGAGGTATGGCGGTGTGGCGGACACTCCTTGCCAGAATCCAAGCCTCACTCTCGAGGAGGCGTGTCGGGATCTGTAACCACAAGGACTCATCGGCGTTCCAAAGGAACATCTTGAAATTGCAGTCAGCCGCGCGGTGGCGTTGAACGCGATCCGCGGTCGTCAGGTGCGGGCCTGCGTAAACCGCCTCAGATTGGGCACGGGATGAGTGAACGGGACGATCATCAGGAGGAGGTGGCGCATAGGGGAATGATTACCCTTTCGATCATGCTGGCGACTGTGATTCAGGCCATCGACAGCACCATTGCAAATGTGGCCCTGCCTCACATGCAGGGGAGTCTGTCGGCCTCCCAGGATCAGATTGCCTGGGTACTGACCTCATACATCGTCGCGGCGGGGGTCGCCACCCCGCTCACCGGCTGGCTCACGGACCGCTTCGGACTGAAGCTCGTATTCCTGGTATCTATCGCTGGCTTCACGATTGCCTCGGTGCTGTGTGGGATAGCAGGCTCTCTGGCAGAGATTGTCGTCGCCCGTATCTTGCAGGGCGTCCTTGGAGCAGCCCTGGTTCCTTTGTCTCAGGCAGTCTTGCTCGACATTAATCCCCGCGAACGGCACGGGACCGCAATGGCCATGTTCGGTGTAGGCGTGATGGTGGGGCCCATTCTCGGGCCGGCGCTGGGCGGCTACCTGACCGAGAACTTCAATTGGCGTTGGGTATTTTTCATAAACGTTCCCATCGGCGCGCTCGCCTTTTACGGTGTAGGGCGATACATCCGCCACCGCGCGGCCGCCCGAACGGTCAGCTTTGATCTATTCGGTTTTGCGACATTAAGTCTCGCGATTGGGGCACTGATGTTGTTGCTCAATCGCGGCCAGCAGAATGACTGGTTCGCCGCCACAGAGAGCTGGGTGGAGCTCGTAATCCTGAGCGTGAGTCTTGCGTATTTCCTCATCCATACGGCGATGACTCCCATCGGCAAGTCATTCTTTGATTACCGGCTCCTCAAGAACGCCAATTTTGTAGCCGGTACGGTACTCATGTTCTTCGTTGGCGCAATTGTCTTCTCCACCCGCGCGCTGTTGCCGACCATGCTGCAGGACTTGCTGGACTATCCCGTTTCGCTCGCCGGTCTCGTCACCGCGCCGACCGGAATCGGGACAATGTTCGCAATGCTCGTCGTCGGCCGGTTCGTGGGTCGGGTCGATGTACGCTGGCTGTTGGGACTTGGGTTCGCCATTACCGCCGTCTCGCAGTGGCAGATGCTCCAATACAATCTCGAGATTACCCAGGGAGACATCATCTGGCCCGGTGTCATTCAGGGCATTGGCTTGGGGGTCGTGTTTGTTCCGTTGACCACCGCGACGTTTGCAACCCTGGCATCGCAGATGCGCGCGGACGGCACGGCGATCTACAGTCTGTTTCGCAATATCGGCAGCGCCTTGGGAATCGCGATGGTTAACGTGCTGTTGGTGCGCAACACACAGATCGCTCACGCGGGGCTGGTCGCAAACCTCTCCGCGGCTAATAAGGACCTGGTGCATGGCCCGGTTGCGTCGGCCTTCGACCTGGGGCGGAAAAGTAGTGTAGCGATGCTGGATGCGCTCGTTACACGCGAGGCCGCGATGATCGCCTATATTGACGATTTTCTCTTCCTACTCATTCTCACGCTGCTGGCAATTCCTTTCCTGGCGTTCATGCGGACGCCGAAGAGCAAGGCAGAGGCGCCGGTCGCGCCCCACGTGATTGAGTAAAGATGAGCAGTGCTGACCAAGCCCGCGGTGCGGGATATCCGGCCGCTGGCCGCCAAGGGCGGCCGCGCGAGGCAGCACGGTGCGGGTGGGACTATTAGTATGCTCAGCAGGCGCGACGGCAGGTGAACGAAATGCAGTCTGATGCAACAACCAAGCCCTGGGGTATTGAGGACGAGGAACTCGCCTCGCGGCCGCTAGCGTTCCGCGATGACCTGTTCGCCGGGCAGACGATGCTGGTCTCCGGCGGTGGCAGTGGCTTTGGACGCGCGATCGCGTATGTCTGCGCGCGGCTGGGCGCGAATGTCATGGTGTGTGGCCGGCGCCAGGAAAAGCTAGACGAAACGGTGAGTGGCATCCGGCGCCACCTTGGCCGCGAGATCGGCGCAATGGCGATGAGCATCCGCGACCCGGAAGCCGTGGCGAGGCTGATTGATGCCACCTATGAGCGCTTTGGGCGTCTGGACACGCTCGTCAACAACGCCGGCGGGCAGTTTCCGCAGGCAGCCATCGACTTCAGCGTGAAGGGTTGGCTTGCCGTCATCGACACGAATCTGAACGGCACGTGGTACATGATGCAGGCAGCCGCCAAGCGCTGGCAGGCCGAAGGCGCTGCGGGAAACATCGTGAACATCGTCGCCATGATCTGGCGTGGCATGCCACAGGTGGCTCACACATGCGCCGCGCGTGCCGGGGTCGTCTACCTTTCCAAGACCCTTGCCACCGAATGGGCACCGCTCAAGATCCGTGTCAATTGCGTCGCCTCCGGAGCGATCAACAGCGAAGGTCTCAACGTTTATCAGCGCCGTGACGCGGAGCTGTTCCGCTACTCGAATCCCTCGCACGAACTTGGCGACGTATTCGACATCGCCCAGGCCGTGGTGTACTTGTCTGCACCGACTGCCAAGTTCATCACCGGCGAAGTGCTGGTCGTCGATGGTGGCAACAACCAGTTCGGCGATTTCTGGCCTGCTGGCAGGCCTGAGTACTTCAAATTGCCCGAAGCCTAGAGGGCAGCCAGGCCCGCTCTGCGCTGGCAGAACTTGTCGTGACTGCAACTGTTCACCAGCGATGTCGCGGTATCCAGACGCACTCGGTCAAGGACGGACTTACCCTTCGACGCTTCGCCTTAAAGCCGCGGCGGGCTGCTAGGAACTGCGGATTGCCAGCTCCCCGTGTCAGGCGAATCTCAATTCCATTGACGATGGAGCCAAAGGCCCTTCAACAGTCGCGCGGGGGCGGCATCGCTTGATCGCACCCAGCGATAGGCCGTGCAAGCCACGCGCGATCTTCAGAGGCTCGCGACTGATAAGTGCCGAGCGAAATTCTACGCGGCGCGGACGCCAGCGTAGTTTCGAGCGCTCCGTGTACAACGAAAGGTTGGCGGTCTTGATGCCGTTGGCGATCGAATATTTCAGCGCTTCAGCCAGGGTGGTTGTCATTACGCTGTAACGCCCCCACGCTGGGTCAAAGCCGGAGTAATAAAAGTAGACGCTGTCGTGGGTCAAAAATCCGACACGAGAGGCGACGATCTCTCCTGCGATCCTTAGCTGAAAAATACGCACTGCATCGCGTGCCGCCAATCGATCGCACACATCGTAGAAGAAAGTCTGCAATGCCCGACCAGCGAAACGGTCAGGATGCTTCGGGCCATGTGTCATCGCCGCACGCATCCCATGTAGTGCGAAAAACGGACCCAACGCCTGGCGGATTTCTTGCCGCTCTCGTGCTACAACAAACTCAAACGCATGACCGTCACGCTTGAGCGAGTTGTAGCAATGCCGCAGTGACTCACGGATGTTTCTTCCCAGCTGCGTCCGCAACTGTTCCCAGCTCGATGGCAGATCCAATACATAATCCTCACTGACTCCGCACCATTGGGCCTCTGTTTCTCGATCCAAGGCGGCGGCCGTTTCTTCGTTCAGTCCGTTCCATTCAATCCAGTCCCAATCGGGAACGCGCGCGAGGGCGTGGCGTACCGCCTGCAGAGTGGGTTTCTCATAGCCGGGCCTGATTAATGGCCCGCGAATCTCAGTCAGGCCCGGATCGGCGCCAATCAGGCCGACGGTGACCAACTTGAGCGGTCCGAGCTTACGCCGGGTGGAAATCAGGGGGACGATGCCGACGCACTCTCGCGATGGCATCGCGCACTACGCAGAAAAGCGGTTGGTCCTCAATTTTCGCGTGGCGGTTAAGGAAGTGGTCACACCAGGCTGAGTGCCATTCGTGGAGCGCGAACGGAAGGGTGTTGCCGGAAACGTGGTTGAGATGCTCGTAGTCGGGCCGCAGCGCACGGATGCCCTCGATATCGGTGACAATTTCCGATGGTAAATCTGCTTGAGGAGGAATCGCCGGGCGCGAAGTGGCCCAGCACGGGCTTTTTGCGAATAACTCTGGCAAGGCTCGCGTGCGGGCTCCGGTGCGTCTAAGGTCTTAACTCGGCCACCCCAACAAATCCTCAGGGGACGTTTGTGAGATCAATCATGGCATGGCAGGCGGTTTCGCCTTCACATAAATTCCATGCTGCCATGCAGCCATGACGTAGACGTAAGGCTTACATAGTCCTATCACAGAAGTGCGGACATCGAAAGCGATCCCCAAGCCCGCCGGGAGCCTGGCAGGCAGGGAAGTCGGTGCGACGCATGTGGATGCGCCGGGCGCGAATACGCTACCCAAATCAGAAAGGCGTCGTTCGAAGACTAGAAAACTGGACTCGTGTGACCAAAATCGGATTGTGCCGCCTACACGCAATCGCTGTACGGGACCTTAGTCGCTACCTTGGACTCAATGGATTGCGAATGGTTCCCTTCTCGGTCTGTCCGCTCGATACGCGGATTCGGAGGCGGAAGGAAGGCGATCGCAGTGCCTACGCCGCTGCTGAATAAAGCTCGCAAGAGAATAAAAGATGTGGGGCGATGACATAGTGCCTGTTCGAGGCAAGGCCGGTCCGAGTGCAGCGCGGGTTAGCCGCAATCGCGCGTGCGGGGCATGTCAACCGGAAGACCCGCAGTCTACTAGGATCTTGCTTTTCTAAACCCAATCAACACTTAAGGGTAACGCCAAAACATCAAAAGCGTCGGACGGCGGTCGCGCCAAGTTGCGGCATCTAATTTCAGGGGATTGGATATATCAGGGAATTGGCGCAGCTCGGTGCCTGACGCGACACCAGCGCAGAGTCAGCAAGCCCTGAATATGCTGCCAGTGCGAATCGTCTTCGTAGACCACATCTGAAACCACTGGTACTTTGACCCGCGACTGGAGTCGAGACATGACAATCATCACGGTGCGGACGTTAGGTAAAATATCGATCGACTCGGACGGGTGACGTTGGCTAACTCATCTGCGTCCGGGACGACGCCCGCATTGGTGATTGGTTCCGGCCTCGGTGCGCTTGGAGCGTTGCGACTGCTCCGCCGTGCGGGCGTTCCCGTCTATTCGCTGACTGTCGGTCCCTCGTTCGAATCCAGATCGCGTTGGTTTCGCCGGCTTCCTGGTTCGCATGAGCTCTTAGCCGACGGGCGTCTCTGGACGCGTGCTGCAGGCGAGTCCGCTTGAACGTTGCGTGCTTATCCCTTGTAGTGACGCATGTTGTCTGCGGTGGCAGAGATTCCTCCAGCGCTCGCTCGCGGTTTCCAAGTAGCACTCCGCTGCCGGCGGTTGCTCACGCGGCTGACCAACAAGGCGAAGTTCGCAAACCTGCTCGATTCGATCGACGTACCGCGCCCGCGCACCTTATAGTCGATGACTCCAGTGCCCTTGATCGCATTGCGGGTATGCGGATGCGAGACCTATTTCTTAAACCCGTAGATTCGGCGAATTTCATCCGATGCTACGGCGTTAAGGCGTACCGTGTGCGCGATCTCGGCGACGCTCGCACAAAGCTCGCCCGAATCCAGGCGGACGGACACCGTGTCGTGGCGCAGGAGTATGTACCGGGTCCTGGATCGAACCACTTCCTGATCGATGGGTTTTCGGCTGCTGGTGGACAGATACGCGCGCTGTTCGCGCGCAGGCGTCTGCGAATGTATCCGCCTGATTTCGGGGACAGCACGCACATGATCAGCGTGCCACTTGCAGAAGTGGAACCCGCAGTGCAATCGCTGCGTGCGATTCTGGCCGCAATTCAGTACCGAGGAATCTTTAGCGCGGAGTTCAAGATCGACGCCCGCGACGGAACCTTCAAGATTCTGGAGATTAATGCGCGCGTCTGGATCTATGTAGAGTTCGCCGGCCGTTGTGGCGTCGACGTATGCACGATGTCTTATCGCGACGCTCTTGGTTTGCCGATTATGGATTTTCCCGAGTATCGCAGCGGCGTGCGGTTGGTGTCGCCGTATTTGGATCTTGCGGCTGCGCGTTTCGTCTGGTCGCAACGGCAGTTGTCCAAACTTGAGTGGCTGCGATCGTGGTTTGGCGCGCAGCAGCCGCACTTCAACTGGACAGATCCTGTGCCGGCGATTACCGACTGGGCTGACATATCTTACTGGAAGCCGTGCGTCGCATCGTGCGCCGAGCCTGAGTTCCGGCATGAGTAAACTCAGTGCTGACACACTGCGCCCGGAGGAATTCATCGAGTGGCGCGAATTTGTCAGCCGGTCGTCCGATGGCAGCGTGTACTCGGAACCGGAATACCTGGACGCACTCACTAGCGTAACCGGTGCGAGTTTTCGGATCATTGGCGTTCGGCGCGCAGGGGAGCTAATCGGCGGTGTCGCACTTTACCAGACCCAAACGAGCCTACGCGGATTCCACGCTGGTCCACGGCTGCTCCTTTACTACCACGGCCCGGTTTTCGCGCCCTACGACGGGGGCTATCCGTCGCAGTTGACCTCCCGAGACCTCGAGATCCAGGCGGTGTTGCTCGAGTACCTGGCGTCACTACGTTTCGACAGCATGATTCTCAAGAGCCGCAATACGGTGCGGGACGTGCGCACGTATCTGGAACGTGGCTGGCGTGCGTCTCCAAGCTATACATATGTGGTCACGCTGACCGATCTGGAGCAGCAGTGGCAGCGGGTTGAAGGGAACCTGCGGCGGTTGATCAAACGTTGCGGCGATACGGATGGAGTCACCTTCACGGACGATGATGATTTTGACTCGTTCTTTACACTGCACTCCCTAACGCTTGGGTCGTCGCAGAGTTCCCACCTACTTGCCCGAACTTCAGTTCCGCCGCTTTATCGAGCGAATCCGGGCCTCCGGACTTGCGAGACTTCAGCACGCCAGGTTGCCGGGCGGGAGGGCTATCGCATCACAACTTGTGCTGCTCGGGCGACACCCCGTCAGTCACACGGTCTGCGCCGGCATGGATCCTGAGTTCAGCCGCTTGGGTGCGTCGGCGTTTCTGCGCTGGCGAGGGTTCGAAACTCTTGCAGCGCTCGGCTATCAGGCCAACGATCTCACCGACGCCGCCTTGAATTCGGTCACGCATTTCAAATCGCAGCTGGGGGGAAGCCTTGAGACCGCTCTGGTACTCACGGCGCCCAACTCCGGCCGCCACCTCGCAGGTCAGGCCATCGAGCGAACGCTAAGACTGCCGCGATCGGCGGTTAATCGGGTGATGCGGTCACTGGGCCGACGGCACCGACCATGAATGATTTTTCGGGCGACGCGGCTGCTCTTGAGATCCGCTCTGCCCTCGAGCGCTGCAATGCCGGCGCCGCTTTCGGGCTTCCTGGCGGCTCCAACCAGGTCCTGTTTTTAGCCTTGCGCTCCGCCGGCATGCGTTTGATCGTTCCCACGCATGAGCTGGCGGCGGCGTTCATGGCCGGCACCTACGGGCGCATCGAAGGTCGCCCCGGGATTTTACTGACGACCCCCGGTCCTGGATTCGCTTACGCCCTGGCCGGAATCGCAGAGGCGTGGCAAGACTCTGCGCCATTGGTGCACATAGTCGCCGCGCCACCCGAGGCGGTTCATCAACGACATCGCCACCAGGCGCTGGCTCAAGCCGCGATCGTTGGACCCATGGTTAAGGCAATATTTGGAGTTAACTCCCTAGCTCGCCTCCAGGAGACGATTTGCGCCGCATTCGAGGCGGCAAGGGGAGGAGAGCCCGGACCGGTGGTCGTTCAGCTCGGCACGTCGGTTGAATCGAATCCCGTTTGCCGTACAGCGAGCAAACCAGGACTCGGCCGCCGCAGCTGGCCGGGTCTGGGCGCGCATTCATCAGGCGCGTAAACCTGTCATGTTGTTCGGCCAAGGATGCGTGCGAAGCGCAGCGGTGATTAGTAGCTACGTGGAACGCACCGGGACGCCCGCTTTTACAACAGCGTCGGGACGCGGGGTCATACGAGAGGACTCTCCCTGGTGCCTGTGCTACGAAAGCCTCCGGGAGTCAACCGATGAGCTCAATGAATTCATTCGCGGGACCGACCTGGTGGTCGCGGTTGGCGCGCGACTTGCGTACAACGGCACAGCGGGCTTTGGCCTGAAGCTCCCACCCGAGCGGCTGGTACACGTTGATGCCTCGATCTCGAATCTTAACGCTGTCTACCCTGCCAGCGACGTGGCCGCCATTTCAGCGGAGGCATTCTTTGCGCTGCCAGGAAGTGGCGCAATCCCACGGACCGAGTGGACGCTGGATGCCCTCACGCCCTGGCGCACTCGGATTCGCGCGGTGCGGCGCGGGGATCCGGAGCCGCTGATCGCGGGTCAGACGCCCCAGCACTTCTTCGAGACGCTACGTGGTGCGCTCCCGGACGACGCCCTGGTTGTGACGGACAGCGGCCTACACCAAGTGTTAGCACGACGCTACTTCGAGGTTCGACACACGCACGGGCTGTTGCTGCCAACGGATCTCCAGTCGATGGGATTTGCGCTGCCGTCGGCCATAGCGGCGAAACTCGCGGCTCCTTCCCGGCCAGTCATCGCGTTGGTTGGCGACGGTGGCGCCTTGATGAGCGGACTTGAACTTGCGATAGCCGTGCGCGAGAGAATTGCGCTGACCGTTATCGTGTTCAATGACGGCTACCTAAACCAGATCCGGATGCAGCAGCTGCAGCACAGTGGCCGAGACTACGGGGTTACGCTACCGCTTCTTGACTTCAAGGCGCTTGCCGATGCCGTAGGCGCACGCTATATCGTCGGCGATCCCTTCTCTCAGGCGGGTCTTGCAGAGTCGATGGATAGTTCGGGGGTGACGGTGATCGAGGTTCCTGTCACGGATGGCTTTTCGGTTACCGCCGCCGCCGGGAAAAGCCGTGCCAAGGCCGCGATCAAGGGAGCCCTGGGTGCGCGTTGGCAAACCGTGCGTAATTGGCTCCGGCGCTAGTATCGATGCTGACAACGGGCCTTCCTAGCGGCACTGGGACTCGATCAGGAAGATAGTTCATGAAACTGACGCGGCGTGAACTCGTGGTCGGAGCAGGGGCCCTTGCAGCGGCGGGTGCGGTCGGAGTGGCGTTTCGGCGCTTGCGTACGAGTTCGTACGCGTCGGATTCAGATCTGGCGGCACAGCCTCCCGAAATCGTGAAGACTGTTGGAGCCATGCCGTATCGTCGCTTTGGCGCTACCGGCCTTGAGGTGTCCGAGGTGGGTTTCGGCGCGTGGGCAATTGGAGGCCAAGCGTACGGCAGCGTCGATCGCCAGGATTCGCTTCGTGCCCTGGCGCGCGCGGAGGAACTGGGGTGCAATCTTGTCGATACCGCGATGGTATATGGGGATTCCGAGTTGGTCCTCGGGGAGTTCCTGCGCGACCGCAGGAGTCGGTGGATTGTTGCGACCAAATATTCCTTCCAGCCCGCCGGGATAACCGCGACCTTGGAACAGCAACTGGCCCGACTGGGAACCGACGTGGTCGACTTCTACCAGCTGCACTCCCGGCCCGAGGATCATCGAGTCTACGATGAGCTATACGCACTCAAGAGGGCCGGCAAAGTCCGGTTTGTGGGCGTGTCGCTCTACTCCGCCAGCGACATCGATTACCTGATTGATCATTCCATGATCGACGGAGTGCAGCTGCGTTTCAGTCTGCTCGACCCTGACCCTTTTCTAAGGCGGGCCCGCCGTCTGCGCGCCAGCGGTTTGGCGGTGCTTATCCGGTCCAGTTTGAAGGAAGGGTTTCTGACGGGGAAATTCAGGCGCGATGCGACCTTTGCATCCCCCAATGACCAGCGCCATGCATGGAGTGCGGCTCAAATCGCAAGAACGGTCGATGAGGCCGAGCGGTTCCGTTTCCTAGAAGCTGAGGCGGGGTCCATGGTACGCGCGGCGGTTGCTTACCCGCTGTCCTTTCCTGGGGTTTCAAGTGTGTTACTCGGCACAAAAACCACCGCGCAAGTCGAGACTGACTTCGGACAGATTCCCGGTACACGCTTGAACGCGAGCAGCCTGGATCGCGTACTGGCGCTTCAGGACGCTCTGGATGCAGGTGACAGGCGCAGCCCTAGGAGTCTTGCCAAGCGAGTATTGGGCCGTTACTGAAGCGCCAGCGCCTGTTCAATACAGTGGGCCAATGGCCAATCGCAACTTGGCGGCGGCTAAGGGATGCTGCGTAGCTCAAGTCTTACACGGGCTCATGCTCGTTGACGACCGACGCCGGTTCACGGACCGTATAGATTCCTGCCCTTAACAACGAGCGTAATGTCTGCGGGCACCGTGCTGCCCGCAGGCGCATTCGGTCAACGAATTAGAACTTCAATGAGGAGCCAACTATGAGACGTTTCCTGGGAATTTTGATGGGTGTTGCACTGCTCGCAGCCAGCACGGGGAGCTCGGCGGACGAATATACCGACACTGTGGCCCTGTTTAAGAACGCACAAGAAAGCCAAGACTTCTTTAAGAACTGTTACGGCTACGCGGTGTTTCCGACCATCGGCAAGGGCGGCCTTGGCGTGGGCGCCGCGCATGGCAACGGCCGCGTGTACGAGAAGGGCAAGTACATCGGCGACACCTCGATGACCCAGGTCAGCATTGGATTCCAGGCGGGTGGTCAGGCGTACAGTCAGCTAGTCATGTTCGAGGACAAGCGCGCCTTGGACGAATTCACGAGCGGCGACTTTGCGTTTGGCGCGGACGTGAGCGCCGTCGCCATTACGGCAGCGGCCGGTGCCAGCGTCGGTACCACGGGCACCAGCCACGGCGCCAGCGGTGGAGAGAAAGATGCGAAGACCGAGGCGAAGTACTACAAGGGTGTGGCGGTCTTCACGATCGTGAAGGGCGGCGCGATGTACCAGGCCACGGTTGGCGGCCAGAAGTTCAGCTACAAGCCGAAGAAGGCCTGAGAGCGGAAAGCGACGTCAGCAGGGGCCGCCACGGTGTCGTGGCGGCCCTTTTTTGCTGACGGGATCAAGGATATTTGCCGGCATCCTTGATCCCGGATGGGTTTCCCGGACAGTCCTTACAGGTGCCGCGGCCACTCGCGGGTCAGCTGTCTGTGCAATTAGGGACGATCCGAGGTAATTAAGCGTCGCGGCGCTCGATGCGCGGCCGGGCAGCGTGGCTGGACAGCCCATCACTCCCAGTCTGGGACGCGACGCGGCAGGACGGGGCAGCCCCACGATGTGCGCCGCCGACGACGCGTGCCATCCCTGGCACGCGTCGCGCTTCACTTCAGACCAGACTCCAGGTCGCCCAGTAGGGCTCGGCCTCGGCCTCAGACTCCATGTACCGATCCTGGTACGCGGAGGCGTCGCCGTGCGCCGGAAGCCCGCCCACTCCTGCGACTGAAAAGAGGATCGCGTCCGCCTCGTCTTCGTGACTGTGCGCGACCGTATCGACAGCGCTATCCTTGCGCCCCCTGGTCTCGCCCCGAAATTCCTGCGCTCCAGCGCGTGCGGTTCTCATGCTCATCCTCTTCCGTGACGGTCCGAATCGGCGGCTCTATCCTCAAGCGAAGGCGCCATCGTGTGAGTAGGCCGACCGCTATGAAGGATGTAGGACCCGGTGTAGGAGCGCCAGTCGCCGGGGGCCGAAACTTAAGCTAAGGTTCAGTTTTCGCTGTTCCCGCGGGGTCGGGCCTTCTGCCTGGCCGCGTCGCGGACCGGCGCCATGCGAGATTCACGCGGCTACGCCGCTCATGAAGGAATCGCCTGCGATGACGACCTGCCAAATCCGGGGCCCTGCCTTCGTGGCCTGTTTGCTCGGCACGTTCGCCACAGGCGGGGCAGGGGGCGCAGAGCCCGCCCTGTACGACGTCCTCATCAGCGGCGGCACCATCTACGATGGCTCAGGCGCACCCCCGTACACCGGTGACGTTGCACTCCAGAAGGACCGAATTGCCTATGTCGGGCCGCACGCGCCGCACGGTGGGCGCGAGCGCCTGGATGCACGCGGCAAGGCCGTGGCGCCCGGCTTCATCAATATGCTGGCCCACCCGGAAGTGTCGCTGATCGCGGACGGTCGCGCGCTAAGCGACCTGCGTCAGGGCGTGACGCTGGAGGTGATCGGTGAGGACTCGATGGGTCCATTAAATGCCGAAATGAAGCGCCTCGACCTGCAGCGCCAGGGGGACATCAAGTACGCGGTGGACTGGACCACGCTCGGGGACTACCTGCAGAAACTCGAGCGGCGCGGGATCTCCCCCAATCTGGCTTCCTACGTGGGGGCGGGCACGGTGCGCGTCAACGTGCTAGGGGAGCGCGACATGACGCCCACCGCGGACCAGCTCAGGCAGATGCAGGCCCTGGTGCACCAGGCGATGGAAGAGGGTGCGATGGGGGTGACCACCGCCCTCATCTACGCGCCGAACACGTACGCCAAGACCCCGGAACTGGTGGCGCTCGCAAGCGAGGCGGCCCGCTGTGGCGGGATCTACAGCGCCCACATGCGCAGCGAGGGCAATCACCTTATCGAGGCGGTGCAGGAGACTATCGATATCTCGCGGGCTTCCGGTGCACCGGCGGAGATCTATCACCTGAAGGTCGCCGGCAAGAGCAACTGGGGCAAGACCAGCGAACTCATCCGTACCATCGAGGCCGCGCGCACTTCCGGTACACGCATCACGGCTGACATGTACGTGTATACCGCCGGTGCGACGGGCTTCGATGCCGCCATGCCGCCATGGGTGCAGGACGGGGGGCTGGAAGCCTGGATCTCGCGGCTGAAGGATGCGAAGACGCGTGCCCGCGTCATCCGGGAGATGCGCGACCCGGCGCCGTCCTGGGAGAATCTCTTCGCGGCGGCCGGGCCCAAGGGGATGCTCCTGCTGGAGTTCAAGAACCCGGCGCTGAAACCGCTGACCGGCAAGACGCTGGCCGAGGTTGCACAGCTGCGCGGGGTGAGCCCCGAGGATGCGGCCGTTGACCTGGTGATCGAGGATGGCTCGCGCGTCGGGGTGGCCTATTTTCTCATGTCCGAGGAGAACGTCGCGCGCGAAGTGGCGCTGCCGTGGGTCAGTTTCGATTCCGACGCGGACGCACCGGCCCCCGAGGGGGTGTTCCTGAAATCGAGCCGCCATCCGC
Organism: uncultured Pseudomonadota bacterium; assembly: GCA_963781815.1. Lineage (GTDB taxonomy): Bacteria > Pseudomonadota > Gammaproteobacteria > Steroidobacterales > Steroidobacteraceae > 13-2-20CM-66-19. The sequence continues at coordinate 212,372 of CAWAHK010000002.1, forward strand.
GCACCTACGGCAACTTCGTACGCGTGCTGGCCAAGTACGTGCGTGAGGATCACGTGCTGAGCCTGCAGGAGGCGATCCGCCGGCTTACCGCATTCCCCGCCGCGACGCTGTCGCTGACGGAGCGCGGGCTGCTCAAGGCCGGAAACTACGCCGACATCGTCGTGTTCGATCCCAAGACCGTCCAGGATCACGCCACCTACGAGCGGCCGCAGCAGCTGGCGACCGGCGTCGAGAACGTCTGGGTCAACGGGGTGCGCGCCCTGCGCAACCAGGAGGCCACAGGCGCCGCCAGCGGGCGCGCCGTGCGCGGCCGCGCCTGGACCGGCGCCCCCGGGGGAGGCTGCCGCAAGAGCGCGCAGGACTGGACCTGGAGCCCGTGAGCCGCGCTCCGATGCGCGCGCCGTCACGCAGCCGGTGACCGCGGGCAGCGAAGCGGCGCCGTCCGCGGCAGCTTCCGGCGACCGCTGGTACGTGCTGGGGGTGCTCACGGCGGTCTATGCGCTTAACATCGCCGACCGCTTCTCGATCTCGACCCTGATCGAGCCGATCCGCCAGGAACTGAAACTCTCCGATGGCGGCGTCGCGGCGCTCACCGGCGTCGCGCTCGGGGTGTTCTACGTCACCATCGGCATCCCGGTGGCTGCATTCGCCGACCGTGCCAACCGCCGCAACATTCTCGCCGTCTCGCTGGGCCTGTGGTCTGCCATGACCGCGGCGTGCGGGCTGGCAGCGAACTCGCTGCAGCTGCTGCTGGCGCGGTTTGGGGTCGGCATCGGCGAAGCGGGCGGCACGCCGCCCTCCACCTCCATTCTTGCCGACAAGTTCCCGGCGGCGCGTCGGCCGATGGCGTTGACGATCTTCGCCCTCGGGGCCTGTTTGGGCGCATGGCTCGGTTCCTCGGTTGCCGGAGGCGTGGCACAGCGCAGCGGCTGGCGCGCCGCCTTTCTGGTGCTGGGGATCCCCGGGATCGTGTTCGCACTGCTCGTGTGGCTGACGGTGCGTGAGCCGCGCCGTGGCGCGCTCGATCGCGCCGCGCGTACCACGGGGTCTGCGTCCTTTGCCGAGACGCTGAAGTTCATCGCCGCCCAGCGCTCGGCGGTACACCTGCTGCTCGGCGGCGCGGTCGCGACGTTGTGGAGCTGGGGGCTCATGTGGTGGACGCCGGCGTTCCTGCAGCGCTCGCATCAGCTCACCGTCGGGGAGGCGGGGGCGCTGCTCGGCTTCATGCATCTCGTTGCCGGTACCGCGAGCACGCTGCTCGCCGGATGGCTGGTCGGCCGGCCCGCAGCCGCCGACCCGCGCTATGTGGCACGTCTGCTGGCGTGGGTCGTGGCGCTCGCGACGGTGCCGTCCGTGCTCCTCTACTGGGTGAGTTCACAGGGCGCCGCGACGGTGCTGTTGTGGATCTTCGTGCCCGCGGTGTACTTCTACATCGGGCCCATCCTGGGTCTGCTGCAGAACGTCGTGCCCGCCAACATGCGCGCGACCGCCTGCGCACTGCTGCTCTTTCTGGCGAACCTGGGCAACCTCGTGATCGCCCCGCAGGTCATCGGCTGGCTGAGCGACTGGTTCCGGGTCTCCTTTGGCGCGGGGACCGAATCGCTGCGCTGGGCGCTGCTGCTGCTGGCCCCGACGGGTCTGTGGGCGGCGTGGCATCTGTGGCGCAGCGGCGTGACGATCCGCGAGGACCAGGTGCGCGCAAGCTAGGCACGGCCTGCGCCTGCCGCTTGCGCCGTGACGAGTCCCGCTCACGCCGGCCTGCCGACCTCTGGGGCGCCGTTCGCCCTAGACTCCCGGCCATGGCCTTCCCTGAATCACTCTTCTCCTACCGGCCCCTGCAGGGTGCCCCGGCGCGGACCGTCCCGGCGCTCGATCCGGACCTGGAAGCCGAGGCGCCGGAGAGCGCCGATGACGGCAGCCCTTGGAGCATCATCTGGAGCGTCGGCGGGGCGTGCTGGCTGATCGTCGCCTGCACGGCGCTGCTGTGGATGATGCCGGCCAGCGGCACGCAGTCCGGCGGGGTGTACGTGGTTTCCAATACCGCGCGTGCCGTGCAGCACCTGGTCGTGTTCCTTGCGGCCGCCGCCGCGTACCGTATCGCGATCGCGCTCGGCTGGCCGCAGGGGCCGTGGGCGCGCGCACGCGTCGTGGTGGTCAATTCGGTGCTGGCGCTGTGCGTCATCGCGCTCGCGCCCGCCGCCCTCATCATCGCCGGTGGCTTCATCGACGGGCGCGTTCCGGAGATGCGCGAATCGCTCGAGATGTGGACCAATTCCCCCACTTGGGAATATCTGGTGGTGCCGCTGCGCTTCTTCCTGCCGCCGTACGTCCTCGGCCTGTGCGCGATTGCGCTCGCGGTCGTGACGCGGCGCCACCATCGCGAGGCGCTGCGCGCCGCCGAGCTCGCCAGTGCCTGCGCCGCGGCGCGCATGGCGACGCTGTCCGCGCAGCTGCAGCCGCATTTCCTGTTCAACGCGCTGCACGCCATCAGCGTGCTCATCGACGAGAGCCCGCGCCAGGCCTCCGCCATGGTCGCGCGGCTCGGGGACTTCCTGCGGCATGCGCTCGAGAGCAGTCACTGGCCCTGGGTGGACGTCGCCACCGAGCTTGCCGGCCTTGAGGCGTACCTTGCGGTCCAGCAGACGCGCTTTTCCGACGCCCTGAGCATCGCCATCGACGCGAGTCCTGAGGCGCTGGGCGCCTGCGTGCCGGCGCTGCTGCTGCAGCCCCTGGCCGAGAACGCGATCGAACACGGGCGCGATGACAGTGGCGCGGTGCTGCACGTGCGCGTTGCGGTCTCGGTCATCGCCGAGCGGCTGTGCATCGCGGTGACCAACAGCATGCCGCAGTTGCCCACCGACCTGTCGCCGGCGGACTTCGGGCACGGCTTGTCGAACGTGAACCTGCGCCTGCGCGCCGCCTACGGCGCCGACGCGCACCTGACGATCGGGCCGGACCCGCAGGGCGGTACGACAGCCTTCCTCGATCTGCCGCTGCGCGAGTTTGCCGCGGCGCGGCGAGCGCCGGAAGTGCGCCCATGAATGGCGCCATTTCCACCCTGGTCGTGGACGATGAGCCACTGGCACTCAAGCGCGTGCTGAAGCTGCTGCGCGGGGACCCGGACATCAATGTCGTCGGCACCTTCAGTTCCGCCACCGAGGCGGCCGAACACGCCCGCGAGCACGCGCCGCAGCTGATGCTGCTCGACATACGCATGCCGGAGCTGGATGGCTTCGAGCTGATGGCCGCGCTCTCCGAGAGCGGGGTGAACCCGTACGTGATCTTCGTGACCGCGTACTCGGATCGCTCGATGGACGCCTTTGGCGTGGGGGCGATCGACTACCTGCTGAAGCCCTTCGATGATGAGCGCTTCGCACGCGCGGTGGCCCGTGCCAAGTCGCTCATCGCCGCCGCCCATGAGCAGGGGGCGGCCGCCGCGCCGCGCGCCTCGCTCGCCGCGGGGCGCACGCGCCTGCTGCTGTCGGAACGCGGCAAGGTGGTCGTGCTGGCGATGCGCGACATCGAGTTCGTGCAGGCCGCGGCGAAGCACGTGAAGATCTATGCGGGCGGGCGCTGCTTCTCCTTCCGCCAGCCGCTCGGGCAACTCGAGGAGCGCCTGGATCCTGCAAGCTTCGTGCGGGTGCATCGCTCGACGCTCGTCAACGTGGAGCACATCGCGGAAATGCACCCCCTGTTTCATGGCGACTACGAGCTCGTGCTGCGGCGGGGCACGCGGCTGACACTCAGTCGCCGCTACCGAGACCGCTTGGCGCCGTTTCTCCTCGAGTAGTCTCCTGGAGTAGCTGCTACCCCGGCAGTCGCAGCGCCACCGTGCGGCTGCGCACGCTGCCCAGGCGCACGTGCCCGCGCCAGTGCGGGCTACGCCAGTAGACCGTGTCGTCCCGCCTGACGACGTGTCCGCGCACGTGATGGAAGCGCGGCGCGCTGCGCGGCGCGGCGCCCGCATTCGTACGGGCGCTGGGCGGGGGCGTGAATACCGGGGCTGAGATCTCCAGGTGCTCGAGCAGCGGTCGTTTCCCGAGCCGCAGCCGCTTGGCGTTCAGCCGCTGCGGGTTCACCGGCAGGCGTACCAGATCATCGCGTATCGACATCAGCAGAAACAGCGCCAGCAGCAGCGGCACGTCGAAGGCGACCGCCGCCAGCGAGTGATGAAGCACCTGCGTCTGCGTGGCTGGCGTCGCTGCCGCGGCGCGATAGTAACGCTGCCATTGCGGATCCAGGCGGAAGCGCGCGCACTGCAGCAGGCTGTCGACCTGCGGGTTGCTCTGGTCATTGACCGCGACGCTGGCGCCGTCAAGCAGCGCCGACGCCGGGCCACTGAGCGTGCCGCCTTCCAGGTCGAGCAGGGTCTCGACCGCCGCCAGCTGCGGTTCCTGGGGGACTGCGCGCGGCAGCCAGAAGGTTCGCAGGCTGCCCCGGCGGCCGTTCGGCTGCGCCGAGATCAGCACCCCGGCACGGAGCACGTCCGGCATGTCATGCATCGCGCACTCCGGCAGGCAACGCGAGAGTTCCGCGCGGCGGGCCGTCTCATCCCACTCAATCCACACCTGCTCGGCGGGCAGGTGCAGCAGGTCGAGGCAGCCGGCGAGCTCGTCGCCGTCAGAGTAGGCGAGCGCAACGCAGGTGCGTACCAGCTCATCCGCGAGCACGTAGCGCAGCGGGCAACTGGTCACAGGGCGGGCAAAATCGCTAGCGCTGGTCAGGCGCCAGCGGGTGCCGCTGTCCTGCAGAACCACGAACGGCTCACGACACTGCGCCACGTGATCTAACAGCCGCAAAAGCACTCCTCGCCTGGCTGACTTCCGTGCGGTGAGCGTAGGAAGGGGCACCGGCTGCGCGCAACGCGTGCGGCCTGAGCGGCGCGTCCGGCGGCATCAGCGGCGCCCTGCACGCACCAGCGGACCGCCAACCTGTGTACGGAGAACTGTGCGCAGGAGTTGCGTGGATCCCACGCGTGCGTCTGTCACTCGTGAAGCACGCGTTCGGTGTTCACCCGCGTCCCGCTCGGGGCGCAGCGCGCTCCGCTTGCGCCTGTTGGGTTGCGGACACGAGCGCACGGTCGCTAACTTTTTCGGATGCGCAACGCACCTGCCGTTGTTACGACCAATTCAAACTAGGGGAGATCAGAGCAATGAAAGCAGCCTTGTGGCGATGGGGCGCGTGGCTCAGCGCGCCGGGTGCGGCCACGGCGCGACTGCGGGCCGCGATGCTCATCAGCGCGAGCTTGTTGGGTGCCGGCAGCGCCGTCGCACAGACCCCGCCCGCAGCGGACGCATCCGCGCCGGTGGTGGAGGAGGTCGTGGTCACCGGCTCGCGCATCGCTACGCCGAATATGACGAGCACGAGTCCGATCGCGGTGGTCACCAAGGAGGAACTGCAGCTCGAGGGCACGAACGACGTCATCAATCTTCTCAACAATCTGCCGCAGAACTTTCAGAACGGGGTGTCGGATTTCTCCAACACCAGCAATCCCCTGTCGGGACCGGGTGGCATAACCACGGCGGATCTGCGCGGCCTTGGGCCGCAGCGAACCCTGGTGCTCGTGGATGGCCGCCGCCTCGGAGTCGGCGATGCCAATACCGGCAACACCAATCCGGCTCCGGACCTGGATCAGATACCCGTGCAGCTGATCGATCGAATCGACGTAGTAACCGGCGGCGAGTCGGCGATCTACGGGTCGGACGCGATCGCAGGGGTGGTCAACTTTGTCATGAAGCATAACTTCGAAGGTGTGCAGCTGGACTACCAGTACGGCTTCAATCAGCACCACAACAAAGAAGACTGGATGGACCCGTTGCTGACCGCGCAAGGCTTCGCTGTGCCGGACGACAACGTCCACGACGGAACCAACAAGACGATCTCGCTGATTCTCGGGACGAACATCGCAGACGGCCGGGGCAACATCACGGTTTTTGCCAACTACCGCGACGCCGCTCCGGTCAGTCAGGGATCACGGGACTTTTCTGCCTGCCGCCTGCTTGCGCCGGGCAACGTCCCGGTGTGCAACGGCTCGCCAAACTCAAACCAGTACATTACCAACGACGGCGGCACCTACAGCATCGTCGGCAACCAGCTGCTGCCCTACCCCCAGGCCGGCTCGTCGCCGCCACCGATCTTCAATTCCAGTCCCTACCAGTACCTGTCGCGGCAGGATACGCGCTACTCGGCCGGTTACTTCGCGCACTACGATTTCAACCCGCACGCCAAGGTGTATTCCGACTTCAACTTCATGAATGACCGCACCCACGTGAACATCGGTCCGTCCGGCCTCTTCGAAGGCGGCAACGTCGCGCCGGGCTCCAACGGCCAGTTCAGCGTCAACTGCGACAACCCGCTGCTGAGCGCGCAGGAGGTCTCGGTGCTGTGCACCCCCGCCAATATGACGCCGGGGACCAACCTCGTGCCGCTCTTCATCGGGCGCCGCAATATTGAAGGGGGTCCGCGCACGGGGGAGTTCGAGCACATGAACTTCAGGGGCGTGTTTGGCATCAAGGGGGACATTGATCCGGTCTGGACCTATGACGTGTACGGGCAGTACTACTACACCTCGTTGTACAACGCGAACTCCGGCTACGTGAACCAGCTGAATGCCGCGCAGGCGCTGCAGGTGGTGAATCAGAACGGCGTGCCGACGTGCACCGCCACCATCGCCGGATTCAGCGCCGGCTGCGTGCCCTGGAACATCTGGACTGAGGGCGGCGTCACGCCGCAGCAGCTCACGTTTCTGGACACGATCGGAACCGCGTACGGTACGGTCGAGGAGAAGATCGCCTCGGCCAATGTGGTCGGTTCGCTCGGCCAGTACGGACTGAAGTTGCCCACGGCCGAGGAGGGCCTGTCGGTATCGCTCGGCGCCGAGTACCGCTCCGATGCGCTCGTGTGGACCCCGGATGCCGTCTCCGCGGCGGGGCTTCTGGCCGGGGGCTCCGGAGCGGCGGTCGCGATCGACAACTCGGTCAACGTCAAGGAGTTCTACGCCGAGGTGCGCGCGCCGCTGGTGCAGCACGTGGCCTGGGCCGACGATCTGTCGCTGACCGGGGCGTACCGCTATTCGAACTACAGCACCGCAGGAGGAGTCGACACGTTCAATGTGGGGCTGCAGTGGGCCCCGACGCCGGGCTTCCGGTTGCGCGGTTCCTATGCGCGGGCGATTCGCGCTCCGAGCATCATCGAGCTGTACACGCCTGCAGCGGTGACCCAATCCCCAACGCTGGCGGTGGATCCGTGCGCGGGGGCAGCGCCTACGGCAACCCTGACGCAGTGCATGCACAGCGGCGTGACCGCGGCCGAATATGGTCACATCGTGCAATGCCCCGCCGGACAATGCGGTGCGCTGCTGGGCGGCAACCCGAACCTGCAGCCCGAACAGGCCGACACCACCTCCTTCGGTGTCACGCTGCAGCCGGAGCGCACGCCCGGATGGTCCGCCAGCATCGATTACTACCATATCAACCTGAAGCAGGAGGTGGGGCAGCCGCCGCCCGTGACTTACCTCAACAGCTGTCTGACGACCGGCCAGCCGGTCTACTGCAGCACGATCGTGCGCACGCCCTCCGGCGAACTGTTCGGCGCGACGGTGGCCGGCGGCGGTTACGTGATCGGCACGAACCAGAATATTGCCGGGGCGGTGGTTTCAGGGGTCGACGTGATCTCGAACTACCGCCTGGCGCTCGGAGGTAACAAGGGCACCTGGCAGCTGACGTTCAACGGCACCTACCTCAAGGAGTCCACCACCACCTCCTTCCCGGGCGCCACGACCTATGACTGCGCCGGGCTCTATGGACTCACGTGCCAGACCGTGAGCCCGAAATGGCGTCATACTCTGCGGGTATCGTGGGTCAGTCCCTGGGGCTGGCTGGCGTCCGTTCAGTGGCGCTACCTCGGCCAGGTCGCGCTCGACACCAACGATCCGAATCCGGCGCTCAACAATGGGGCCTATGACGCCTTCGATGCGCATATGCCGTCGGTCAGCTACATCGACCTGTCCGGCATCTGGGACGTCGGGCGTGCGCTGACTCTGCGTGCCGGTGTCAACAACCTCCTCGACAAGGATCCGCCCATCGTCAGCAACGTCGTGACGGGCACCGGGCAGCCGAACTCCTTTCCCACTTACGACCTGCTGGGACGCGTGATCTTCGCGAACTTCACCCTCAAGTTCTGAAGACGCGCCTGTGATGGTCCGGGGCGGTCCGCGTCAGCGGATCGCCCCGGGGTTGCGCTATTGGATCGTCTTGCTGCCGACCTTTGACAGACCGCTTTCGGCTCCCACGGTGTTGTAGGCGGTCGCACCGAAGTACCAGGTGCCGGCCGCGAGGTTCGCGACCGTGTAGTTGGTCGCGGTGGCGCCGGGGATCTGCACCACGTGGTTGAGGCTGGCGGATGAGGTGCCGTAGTAGATGCGGATACCGGCAAAGTTGGTGAGCGCAGTGCCGTCGGTGTTGTGCGTGGGATCGGTCCAGTAGAGCGTTGCCGATCCGGTGGAGGCGGGCGGTGTGCTGCTGGTGACCGCGACGCTGAAGGGGGCAAGCGAGCTCGAGGACTGCCCGTCGCTGGCGCTGACGATGATATTCCCGTAGTTACCCGTCTGACTCGTCGACGGGGTACCCGAGAGCAGTCCGGTTGCGATGCTGAACGTAGCCCAGGCGGGCTTGTTCTGCACCGAGAAGGAGACCGTCTTGCCTGCGGAATCGGTTGCCGTGGGCTGGAATTTATAGGCACTGCCGGCCACGACACTGGTCGCGGGGGTCCCCGAGATCTTCACGGTTGACGAGGTGCCCCCCGACGCCTGCACCGTGATGGAGAAGGACGAGAGCACGGCGGCATTGATGCCGTCATTGACCGCGATGCCGATATTGCTGTACTTGCCGACGTTTGCTGAGGTCGGCGTGCCGGAGAGTTTGCCGGTGGTGCTGCTGAAGGTCGCCCAGGAGGGCTTGTAGACGATATTGAACGCGAGCGTGCGGCCAGTAAGGGAATCTTTCACGGTCGGCGTGAAACTGTAGGCGCTGCCGACGCTCGCGGTGGTCGCCGGCGTACCCGAGATCGTTATCCCGGAGGTAGGCGGCGGCGGGGTCGCCGTACCGCTAGAGGACTGCACCGTGATGGAGAAGGACGAAAGCACGGCGGCATTGATGCCGTCATTGACCGCGATGCCGATATTGGCGTACTTGCCGACGTTGGCAGCGCTCGGCGTGCCGGAAAGCTTGCCGGTGGTCGCGCTGAAGGTCGCCCACGAGGGCTTGTAGACGATATTGAACGTGAGCGTGCGGCCCGTAAGGGAATCCTTCACGGTCGGCGTGAAACTGTAGCTGCTGCCGCCTTGATGGTACTCGCTGGTGTCCCGGAGATCGTGAGCGTGCCGCTCGCGCGCGCGCCATTTGAAAAAAGTGTCGACACTGAACAGCAGCATTGCGATGAGGAACGAACGAACCGGGCCGCGGCCCTGCCGTCGCGAGCAGAAAACAAATTGATTCACGTGAGTCCCCTTGACGTCGGCGTGTGCCGCAAAGGGAACCGCAGCCACAGATGCGTGTTATCGCACCTGCAGATCAATTGGCGGTGGCACCGTAACCCCTTACGGACCCGAACCGCCAGCCCCCGTGTTCATGCGAACCGAGATTACTGCGTTTCCGTCTGCGACGGATGGTCTTCCTTGCAGTGGACGCACTACTGCGCAGTGCCCAGCGGCGACGCCACTTCTGCGTTCGGGCGGCAGTAAATCGTCTCGCGCCGCACATCGCAAATGTCTCGACATTGCGACGTGCGAAATTGGCTACAGGACTTGCGCGCGCGAAGAAAAAAAATTAAAGGCGAAAGGTTTTTTAGACTGGGTATAGCCCGCGTACGCGCCCGAAAAGACGCGTCAAACCGAAGAGCGCATCTATCGTCGGCGTGGGTACACCGACCCGCCGCCCAATTTCACGCACCGCGCCCACGAGTGCATCGAGTTCGAGCGGGCGGCCGGCCTCGACATCCTGGAGCATCGAGGTCTTGAACGCGCCGAGCTTGCGCGTCACCGCGTCCCGATCCTGCGGCGACTCGGTCACCTCGCAGCCAATGCGGTTGCCGACCAGGGCCGCCTCGCGCATCGCGGCGGCACTGAAGGCCCGCAGCAGGTCATCATCGAGAACACGATCCATAGTCGCCCCGGTCAGGGCCGAGAAGCGGATTCATGGTCATGTTGCCCCAGAGCTTGTACCAGATGTCGTAACGCACCCGCGGGGAGCAGACGACCTCAAAGCCTGCTCGTGTGAGTCGGTCGCCCAGCTCCCGCACGCGCGCCGAATCCCCGCCGGCGGGCTCGCCGATGATGAGTCGCCGCCCCATGCGATGCCGCGCAACGCCCGGTGACTTCTGGGTGGCGCTCGCGTGCACGACGCAGCCAATGACCTGCGCGGTCGGAATGGCCGCGGCGATGCCGCCGCCTGGATCGACGCTTTCCAGCGGCTTGCCCGCCAGCGCCGCGATGCTGTCGCTGAACCACCACGGCACCCCGTTCATCGCCGGCAATACCATCGTGTGCGGGTGCAGGAGCGGTCGCAGGCTCGGCGCCAGCGGCGGCAGCGCGGGAGCCTTGAGGGTGAGGATGACGAGATCCTGGGGTCCGAGCGCGCGCGGGTCATCGGAGGCCAGCGCCGCCGGCGCACTCACCAGCGCCCCGTCTTCCTCCAGCCGCCAGCCGTGATCGCGCAGCGCCACGAGGGTCGTGCCGCGGGCGAGGGCCGAGACCCGGGCATCGCCGAGGGTGGCAAGACGGGTTCCGAGAAAGCCGCCGATGGCGCCGGCGCCCACTACGCATACCTTCAGCACTTGAGTCCCGCGGCGAGCAAGGCCAGGCCTAGCCCATGTGCAGCCCGCCGTTGAGGGAGAAGTCCGCGCCGGTCGCGAACGCGGAGTCATCGCTTACCAGCCACGCCACGATGGAGGCGATCTCAGCCGGCTCGCCGAGGCGCTTGACGGGAATGGCGCTCACGATTTTCTCGAGTCGCTCCGGTTTGACCGCGCGCACCATGTCGGTGCCGATGTAGCCCGGTGATACGGTGTTCACCGTGACGCCGCGGGCCGCCACTTCCTGGGCCAGCGCCATGGTGAAGCCATGGATGCCGGCCTTGGCGGTGGAGTAGTTTGTCTGGCCGAACTGTCCGCGCTGCCCGTTCACCGAGGAGATGTTCACGATCCGCCCCCAGCCGCGCTCGAGCATGCCGTCGATCACCTGCTTGGTGACGTGGAAGAGCGAATTAAGATTGGTCTCGATCACCGCGTGCCAGGCCTCGTTGGTCATCTTCTGGAACGTGCCGTCGCGAGTGATGCCGGCATTGTTCACGAGAATGTCGATCGGCCCGACCTCGGCGCGCGCCGCCTCGAAGGCGTGCTTGGTCGAATCCCAGTCCGAAACGTTGCCCTCGGAGGCGTGCACGTTGCAACCCGCAGCCCGCATCTCGGCAAGCCAGCGGTCCTTGCGCGAGGACCCGGGCCCGCATCCCGCGATCACGGTGTGACCTTCTTTGCACAGCCGCCGGCAGATGGCCGTACCGATACCACCCATGCCACCGGTAACGTAGGCGATGCGCTTGGCAGGTGCACTCATGGCCTGTCCCCCGTCCTTCAGGCTCTGACTTTGAGCGCATTAGTACGCCGATTCGCAACGGGCGTCTATGGTGGGGACGCCCGATGCCTCAGACTCAGTTCTTCGTTCACGGGATCGACTTACTCACGATGGGCGACAGGGCGCTCTCGGTTCCGCTTGACGTGTAGGCCGTCGCACCGAAATACCAGGTGCCCGATGTGAGGTTGCTTACCGTGTAACTCGATACAGTTGCGCCGGCGAGCTGCACGACTTGCGCCAGATTTGCGGGAGACGTGCCGTAGTAAATCCGCACGCCTGCAAGATCCGTCAGCGCGCTGCCGTCGGTATTCTGAGTCGGGACGGTCAGATCCAGAAGCGCGGTCCCGGTGACCGCCGGCGCCGAACGTGACGTTGATGCTGAAGGCGGGCAGGGCGCTGGTGTGCTGCCCGTCGCTCGCACTGATCACGACATTGGCGTATGTGCCGGCCTGGGAACTGCCCGGGGTACCGCTCAGCAACCCGTTCACGATGCTGAAGGTCGCCCACGCCGGCTTGTTCTGCACCGAAAACGCCAGCGTCAGGCCGCCGGGGTCACTCGCCGTGGGCTGAAACGCATAGCTGCTACCGGCCTGCACGCTGGTGGGCGGAGTCCCCGAAATGACGGGGGGTGGGGCGGTGTCGGCGGCGGTGGCGGTGCGGCGGGGCGGGGCCGGACCCGCGACGGCGCTCACGCTCACACTGAAAGCCGGAAGCGTTGCCGTGCGGTAGCCGTCGCTTACTGCGATAACGATGCTCGAGTAGGTCCCGACGTTCGCCGCGGTAGGCGTGCCGGATAACTGGCCGTTGCTGCTGGAGAAGGTGGCCCACGAGGGCCGGTTCGCGATGGCAAAGACCAGCGTGCGCGTACGCGAATCGTAGGCGGTGGGAGTGAAGGTGTAGGTTTGTCCGGCGAGCACGCCGCTTGCGGGCGTGCCTGAAATCGTCAGGCCGTAATGTGTGCGCTGACGGGCCGCGGCGACTTCGCTTACGGCGAGGCTGCCGATGAGGAACAGAATCATTGCGGACCGCAGCGTGGTCCGGCTGAAGAACGAAATCTCCCGCATCGCGCCTCCCTGATCGACTGTCGTCGCAGGGGAACGCGTAGCCGATCCGCGCCGGATCGACCTGACAACTGCCCGGAGCGACCCGGTCAGCCGGCAACCCCGCTGTCTCCTTAAGTTAAGGAGATCGGAGGCTTTGCGTCCCCGCCTTGCGACGGGTTTGCTCTTGCGACGCAGCCGGAATGTCGCGGACTACTCCGTGATCATGCCAGCGGTTGCGTCAGGATGAAGTACACCCCTTCGCACGAGCCGCGCGCAAATGTCTCGCACTTGCGACGTGCGGATTTAGCTACGGTCGAGTGGGAGGTGGCGAGGCGTCGACGGGCAATCAGCCGCGGACATAACGGCCGGGTGCGTCCTCGCTCGGTACGCGACCCTCGACGGTGACGGCGCGAGCGGGCTGTTGCTGCGCATGCGAATGCGCGACGAGCCAGGATTGCCAGGCCGGCCACCACGAGCCCTCGTGCAGCGGCGCCTGCTTGAACCACTCATCCGCTGCCAGGTTGTCAGTGGCGTTGTTCCAGGTCAGCAGCCGGTGCCGGCGCCTGGGATGCGAAGGCCCGCTGACGATGCCGGCGTTGTGTCCGCCGCTGGTCAGCAGGAAGGTGTAGTCGGTGCTGCGCGTGAGCGCACGCGCCTTGTAGACCGAACGCCAGGGTGCCACGTGGTCTGTTTCCGTGCCGACGACAAACATCGGAGCCGTCACGCGGGCAAGATCTACGGGCACCCCTGCCACCGCAAAGCGCCCGAGCGCAAGCTCATTCTTCAGGTAAAGCCGCTCAAGGTATTCGCTGTGCATGCGCCAGGGCATGCGGGTGCCGTCGGCGTTCCAGGCCATGAGGTCATTGAGCTTCGGGCGCTCGCCGCGTACGTACTGTTCCACCGCGGGTGACCACAGCAGGTCGCGCGAGCGCAGCAGCGCAAACGCAGCGCCCATACGCTCGCTCTCGAGCACGCCGGAGCGGTGCATCATGGCCTCAAGCATCGCGATCTGGCTCGGGGTGATGAAGACCGACAGTTCCCCCGGCTCGCTGAAATCGGTCTGCGCAGCGAACAGGCTTACCGAGGCAAGCGGGAATTCCTTGCGGCCGGCGAGCGCAGCGGCCGCGATGGCGAGCAGGGTACCGCCAATGCAGTAGCCGACCGCGTGCACCTGCTGCCCGGGGACGAGCTGCTGAACCTGTTGCAGCGCTTCCAGGAAACCGTCGCGGACGTAGTCGTCCATGCCGAGCTCGCGGTCCGCGGCATCCGGGTTCTTCCAGGAAATCATGAAGACCGTGTGCCCCTTCTCGACGAGGTAGCGCACGAGGGAGTTCTTTGGCGACAGGTCGAGGATGTAGTACTTCATGATCCACGCCGGCGTGATGAGGATCGGCTCGGCGTAGACTTTCGGGGTCTGGGGCGAGTACTGCAGCAGTTCGATCAGGCGGTTGCGGAATACGACCTTGCCCGGGGTCACCGCGAGCTGCCTGCCGACCTCGAACTCCTCGGTGCCAGGGGTGCGGCCGCCTTCGACCGCGCGTTTGGCATCCTCCAGCCAGTTCTTCAGCCCGCGGATCAGGTTGCGACCGGATTCGGCGGCAGTGCGCTGCAGTAGTTCGGGATTGGTGTGCAGGAAATTCGCAGGCGAGGCGGCTTCGAGCAGCATGCGCCCGGCGAAGTTGGCGCGCGCGAGCGCTGCCATATCCTTGCCCTCGGTGGGTTGCAACGCCTGCTGCCACCAGGAGGCCCAGTTGCCATAGGCGCGTGCATAAGCGTTGAACGGCCAGACATTCCAGGCAGGGGCGGCGAACCCGAGGTTCTCGTGGCCGGGCGCCAGCGGTTCGCCGGCCGCGGCACGAGCGAAGAACTGCCAGCTGTCGAGGGTCTTCTCGTAGGCGCTCCGCGCGAGCTGCGTCTGCCGGGCGGGCTGGGTGGCAAGATTCAGGTACCAGTCCCACCAGGCCTGGGCGTAGTCATCGGGGGCGAGCCCGCCGGAGAGGGCGGCGAGCTGGGCGCGCAGCTGGCGCAGCGTGTCGTCGGCGGCTCCGGAGAGTCCCGCTTCAGGCGCTGATGCGCCCTTGGTGGACTTGGTGTTGTTTTTCTTCTTCGAGCGGTCGTTCAAGGCGGGCCCTTCCAAAGAAGACACGCCCGGGGCTTACGCCCCGGGTGTGTGATACCGCCAAGATATCAGGCCGCTTTCCGTGCAGGCGCTGCCTTCGCGGCGATCTCCGTACCGAGCTGGCTGATCTTCGTCTGGATCTCAGACGTGACCGTCGCAAACTCATCGGCGCGTCCGCGGAGCTTGTCCACGAACTGGCTCGTGAGCTCGGTCTGCTTGCTCAGCAGCTCGGTGGCCGTGGTGGCGGCGAACGTCGCATGGACGCGGGCGAGGCCGGATTCCAGGACGTCACCGGCCACGGCGTACTGCAGGCGGGCCAGCCGCTCGAGGGCCTTGAAGCCTTCCTGCTGGGCCTTCAGCACGGGCGCGAAGGCCTCGCGCGTGGCGGTCAGCACCGTGGTCGGGTCAAAAGTGTGGTCGGTCATGTTCGTCATCTCCGCTGCCGGTGGAATGACGCGCATTATACCGAAGTTTGTATGCAGTGCAAGAAGAAATATTGAATCAGAATCTGTTGGCCATAAATGCTAATAAAGCATTGATTATAATGTGAATTATATAAAAATATCCTCAAAATCATCTGCGATTATATTGTGCGTCGCATTACATACGCAGCCCTGCATCCACCTCCAGACATCGCCCCGTGAACAGGTCATTCTCCAAGATGAAGTCCACGGCGTGAGCGATCTCCTCGGGCTCTCCGAGACGACCCAGCGGAATCGGTGCGGTCATCTTGGCGAGCGCTTCGGGCTTCATCGCCTCGACCATGGGTGTACGCACGAATCCGGGTGCCACGCAGCCGACGCGGACGCCGTAGCGGGCCAGCTCCTTGGCCCACACCACCGCCAGCGCCGCCACTCCGGCCTTGGCGGCCGAGTAGTTCGTCTGCCCGATGTTGCCGGCCCGCGAGATGCTGGAAATATTGACGATCACGCCGCCATTGCCAAGGCGCACCATGTGCTGCGCCGCCTCGCGACCGCAAAGGAACACGCCCGTGAGGTTGACGTCGATCACCGCCTGCCACTGCTCGAGCGACATGGTGCCGATCACTGCGCCGTCCTTGACCTTCACCAGGAGCGAGTCGCGCAGCACACCGGCGTTATTGATGAGACCGTCAAGTCGCCCGCAGTCCGCGACCACCTGCACGAAGGTGGTAACGACGCTGGCCTCGTCGGCGACGTTGGCAACGTAGGCGCGCGCTGTGGCGCCTGCCTCGCTGCAGCGCTGGCGTGTCTCCTCGAGATCCTCCGCGTTAGTGTCAAGCAGCGCCAGCTGCGCCCCTTTGCGGCCGAGGCGCAGGGCGAGCGCGCGGCCGATGCCCCGTCCCGCTCCGGTTACCACGAGAGTCTTGCCACGAACGTCCACGTCTCGATGTCTCCTGTTTCAGGGTTCAAATGCAGTGCCGGTGGCGCCCCACGGCGCATGTGGCGGTGGTCGCCGCCGAATCAGCCGCGGCGCTTGCCGGGCTCGGTCTTGGTGGGTTTGTCCGCGGCGGGGGCCGGGGCGGGGCTGAAGGCCGATAGCATCGAGGCCTGCATCTTGGCCCACATCTCCATATTCTGGCGCGCCATCTCCGCCATCGGCGCCATCGGCGTCTCGAGCGCCTTGGCCATCTCGGCCTGCATCAGATTCTGCTGCCGCAGCAGCCCGCCGATGCTCTGCTCGAGGTACGAGGTGAGCAGCTGCTGAATCGGGTTGCCGTAGAAGCGGATGATCGCCTCGAGCAGCTGCGTGCTCAGCACCGGCGTGCCGAACTGCTCCTGGCTGGCGATGATCTGCAGCAGGATGCTGCGCGTCAGGTCCTCGTCGCTCTTGTCGTCGATGACCTTGATGCGCTCGCCGGCGGCGATGAGTTTGCGCAGGTCATCGAGCGTCACGTGGCGGCTGTCCCGCGCGTCATAGAGCCGCCGGTTGGCGTATTTGCGTATCAGGCGTTCTTCGGCCATGGTTAAGCGCTCTTTCAGTCGCGCACGGCTTGCAAAAGTGCAGCGCGCGACGCTCGGCGAGCGGGATAGTAGCCCCGGTGTATGCAGCGCACAATGATGCAGGTCACGAGGTACCGAAAACGCCCTGGCGCGCAATACCCGGTTTATACTGAGTCTTAGCTCACGCACCCCGACCACTGTGTAACGCCACAGCGACCGTTTTTGGCACCGCATACAGCCTATGGAAACAGCATCTGGTGGCGGCGGATTCAGGCCCGAGGAGGCGTACGCAGCCGCCGCGGAGCGTTTCTTCGAACTGTTGAAAACCTTTACCGGTGCCGGCAGCGGGCCGGGGTCAGCGCCGCATGACTGGTCGTCGCTGGCCGGTCCGCTGGCGAGCCAGTTCGAGCAATGGCTGCGCCTGTCGCAGTCGGCCGGTCCCTGGTTCACCGCCGCCGGCGCGGCGGGCATGCCGCCGGGATCCACGGGTTCTGCCGCCGGGTCCTTCGGTCCACTGCCTTTCGGACCTGCCGCGGTCCAACACCCGGAAGCGCAGCGTGTGTGGGAACTGGTGGCGCGGCTCACGCAGCTGCAGGCGCAACTGGCGGCGCACTGGAGCGAGATCGCCCGCAGTGCCGCGCAGCGCTTCGTGGCACGCGTGGGCAGCCTCTCGGCGGTGCCCAGCGCCGATCAGACGCTGAAACTCTACGAGCAATGGGTGAGCTGTGCGGAAGAGGCGTACGCGGCCACCGCACGTCGCGATGACTTCGCCCGGCTGCAGAGTGAACTTGCCAATGTCTCCGCGGCGCTGCTTGTGGAGCAGCGCCGCCACGCCGAGAGCCTGGTGCGCGCCTTCGGGCTGCCGACGCGCACGGAAGTAGACGCACTCTACGCCCACATCAAGGATCTGAGCCGCCGCCTGGCCCAGTTCGAGGAGGGCGCGCGCCCGCCGCCCGCCGGGCGTGCCGGTGCGTCGCGCGCCGCCGGCAAATCCCGTGGCAAGCCCGCGCGCGGCAAGCGCGCGACCCGCAAGCGCAGGCCGCGTACTTGAAGGCCTCCGCCGCCGATGCCGGCGGGTCGGTCGCCGAACTCACCCTGCGCGTGGCCGAGACGCTCGCGCGCCTGCACCAGGCCCGTGATGTGCAGGTCGGCACCACGGCCAAACGTGCGGTGCTGAGTGTCGGCAAGACGACGCTCTACGAGTACCTGCCACTCACCCGCGGCGGCGCGGGCTGCAAGGTGGCGCCGCTCCTCATCAGTTTCGCACTCGTCAACCGGCCGTACGTGCTGGACCTGCAGCCGGACCGCTCGCTCGTGCGGCGGCTGCTCGAGGCCGGTCTCAGCGTCTACCTGATCGACTGGGGCACGCCGGATGAGTCCGAGCGCTACACCGACCTTGAGGACTACATCGAGGGACGTCTCGGCGCCTGCGTGCGCCACGTTTTGCACAGCAGCGGACGCAAGGGGCTGAACCTGCTGGGCGTGTGCCAGGGCGGAGTCCTCAGCCTGTGTTACGCGGCGCTGCATCCGCAGCAGGTGGCGCATCTCGTGACGCTCACCACGCCCGTGGACTTTCATACCCCGGCCAACCTGCTGTCGCGCTGGGTGCGCGGGGTGGATACGGATCTCATGGCGGCTTGCGGCAACGTGCCCGGGGAGGTGCTCAACAGCCTGTTCCTGGCACTGATGCCGTTTCGGCTCACGCAGGAGAAGTACATCAAGCTGCTCACCGGCCGTCCCGAGCAGCGCGCGGTGGAGGACTTCGTGCGCATGGAGCGCTGGATCTTCGACAGCCCGCCACAGGCGGCGGCGGCGCTGGCGCAGTTCGTGCGCTGGTTCTACCAGGAAAACGCCCTGGTACGCGGCACACTCAGTATCGGCGGCCGGCGCGTGGACCTGCAGCATATCCGCCAGCCGCTGCTGAACCTGTACGCGCTGGAGGATCACATCGTGCCACCGGACGCCTGCGCGGCACTCAAGCAGCACGTCGGCAGCCGGGACTACACCGCGTGCGCCGTGCCCACGGGCCACATCGGCATGTACGTCAGTCGCGCTGCGCGCGAGGAAATCCCGCGACAGATCATCTCCTGGCTGCACGCGCGCGCCTGATCACCCGCCCGGGGCGCCCCAGCTAGCCGTGCACCTCCCGGTGGGGCTCGCCCAGGTGGTCATAGCGGTGGAGGCGGTTCACGATCCTGCCGAAGCCGTATTTGCGTGCCGTGCTTTCGAGATCCCGCTGCAGGGCCAGCGCGCCGCTGCTGCCACGTGCGTGCAGCACTTCCCACGCCGCAAGCTTGGCTTCCAGGGACCAGGAGATCCACTGACGCCGCTCGGCATCGGCCGCGAGGGCCAGCAGCTGCTCGACCGCAGCGGGGTTCTCACGCGGCGTTGCCGGCAGTTGCGCCAAAGCGATGTCGACCACATAAATCTCCTGGCGCGAGGTGATGGCCTGGCGCAGCTGCTGTGCGCGCTGCCTCGCCTTGTCACGTTCCTCGCGGTTGCCGGTCTGCTGGTCGCACAGGGCGAGCAGCGCCTCCGCATCCGCCTCGCCGGTGTCGGCCTCTTCGCCTGCAAAGCCACCGGCGGCCGCGCGCAACTCGGCGCGTGCGTCGGACCAGCGGGCCGCGTCCATGTCCAGCTGGGCGAGCGTCATGCGTGCATTGTTGGCGTACAGGTCACTGCCGCCGGCATGCTCCAGGTCTATGACGCGTTCGAGCGCCGCCCGGGCGGCCACCGCGTCGCCGCGGTCCAGGTCGACCAGCGCACAGGTGAAGCCGCTATAGACAATGAACTGCGGATCACTCAGTGCGGTGGCCTCGGCGGTGGCGCGCACGCAGGTGGCGCGGGCCGCGGTGAGGTCGCCGCGCATTCTTTGCACATCGGCGTAGGAGGCCAGCGACCAGGAGTGAGCGCCGCGGTCGCCGATGCGCTCGTTGAGGGAGGCGACCTCGCGGTATTCGTTCAACACTTCCTCGCTCGCCGAGTCATCCGAGGCGATCGTCGCGAGCGCCCGCAGCATCCAGCCCTGCATTGGCAGGTCACCCGTATCGCGGCTGAGCTGAAGGCCGTGGCGCGCGGCGGCCTGCGCTCCGTCGCGGTCGCCCGCCTGCCACAGCATGCCGCACAGGTCCGCATACACGCGCGTCTGGCCCGCCAGGTCACCGATGCTCTGATCGAGGGCCATGGCGCGCTGATATTCCTCGCGCGCCGCCTGGATGCGGTGCTGCGCCGATAACGGACCGGCGGCGAGGGCCCGCCGCGCCGCCGCCTCGCCGCGCGGATTGTTGATGGTGCGATAGCCTGCGATGGCGGCTTCGAAGTTGGCGCGGGCCTGCTCGTGCTGCCCGAGGCGTTCGCGAGCCTCCCCCAACTGCAGCTGCGCGGGTGCAATCAGGCCGGGGGCCTCGTGCACCTGAGCCTGTTGCAGGGCCGCCGCGGCGTGCTGCGCGGCACCCTTGGCGTCATCACGGCTGCTGGCGATACGCGCCGCGGCGAGTTCCACACGCGGATCACTGCCAGCGCCGGGAAGGCGCTGCAGCTCATCGAGCGTCTGCTGCGCCTGTGGCACGCTGCTGGCGGCAAGTTGAGCGGCCAGGCACTCGAGGCGATATTCCGCATTGGCAGGCTTCAGGCGCACCAGTTTCTGCCACGCCTCGGAGGCTGCCGTGCGGTCCGCGCCTGAAGAGGCGAGCACCGCTGCGGCGAGCAGTCGCTGCTCCTGCGGCAGGTTCGCCGCCCAGTGCGCGGCCTGCGCGGCAGCGGCCTGCGATTTTTCCCGGTATCCCAACGCCGCCCAGGCCTGGGCAAGCTGGGCGTAGGCCGGGGCGTACGCCGGGGCTTCGGCAATGGCCTCGAGGAGTTCGTCCCGGGCACGCGCCGCATCGTAGTGCTGCATGGCATCGAGCGCGAAGCCGATACGCCGGGCGATATCGACGTTGGGGGGTTGCACGTTGGCGATGAGGCTCAGATCCTGCGCGGCCGCGGGCCGCGTGCCGAGTTTGTCGCGCAGCGTGACGCCCGCGCTCGTGACCAGGGCCAGGAGGCCAGCGACGCCGGACTGGTTGGAGACCGAGGCCAGGAGCGCACCGTTACGGGCGTCCTGCAGGGCGATGTCTACCCGCAGCGGCGCGTTCTCCTGCGCTCCGGTCACAAGATAGCTGCCGCTCACGACATAGTCCGCATCCAGGCGCCGTCGCAGCCGCTCGAGCGTCGCTAATGAGTAGCCCCCCGCGGCCGGCGCACTGATGTCGGCGCTCGAGTCGCGGATCAGCTCATCCGGCAGTACCCGCAGATCATCGCTGACGCTCAGCTCCGCGCTCAGCATCTCGGTCAGCGCCGGCGACAGCCACGCATCCTTGGGGTTGCGCGACAGGTTGCTGAAGCCTACGAAGGCTACGGTCCTTCCTGCGTGGTGGGCGGCTGCCTCACTGTGCACGCCCAGGCGCCACGCGGCCAGGGCAGCCACGAGCAAAGCCGCCGTGGCGGCGCCGAGTACGGTCGGGCGCAGGTACCAGGGTGCACGCGCCGTCACGCGGCCGGGACGCCCCACCGGCAGCACCGTCCCGACGTGCGCGAGCTGCGGCGGCGCCGCTGGGGGCTCGGGCACCATCACCGCGCTTGGCTCGCGCACCGTCACCGCCGCGACGAAGCGGTAGCCGACCTTGGGGATCGTTTCGATGAAGCGCGAGGCCTCGCCTTCCTTGTCCCCGAGCGCGCGCCGGATCAGCCAGATGTGCTTGGTGAGATTGGACTCATCGACGTAGCCCCGAGGCCACAGCGTGCGGATGAGTTCGTCCTTGCTGACGACATGGCCGGCGCGCTGCACCAGAAGCACCAGGGTGTCGAATACCTTCGGCGTGAGGGCGACGGGCTTGCCCTCGCTGAGCAGGCGATGCTCGGCCGGATCGAGCTCGAATCCCTTGAACTGGTAGACGCGGTTTTCTAGCGCGGTCATGGACTTGTAGGCCGGCGGGGGGCCTTCCATGAGTTTGCCAGAAAAATGCCAGTGCGACGGCTAGGACGTCAGCCTCCGGCGCCTGACACGCTGCCGCCCGCACTTCACAGGCGCGGCTCGCGGGAGGCTACGGTGCTGCTGGCGGCAATGATCACGGTCTCGCGGCGCGAGCTGCTGCGGTTTGTGCCGGGCATTCTCTTTACCGTGGCGCTGGCGGCCTGCGCGGCGCGCTGTCTGGCCGCACCTGGCATCCCGGAGATCGACTGGCGCTCGAGTCCCCTGGACCTGAACCTGCGGGGCCTCAACGGTGAGCGCTTCCGTTTCAGCTGTCCCCCGGGAAAGGTCGCCCCGGGGGCGGTCACCGGCGGCGCCCCCTACGCCGATGGTTCCTCGATCTGCGCCGCCGCGGTACACGCCGGGGCCATCCGCGCCGCGGCCGGCGGCCTCGTCACCATCGAAATTCGTCCCGGCGAGCGCAGCTACGCCGGCTCCTTCAGTCACTTCATCCAGAGCGAGAGTTATGACGCGCGCTGGAGCGGCAGCTTCCTGGTCATAACGGACGCCGCCGCAACGCCCGCGCGCGGCTCCCGGCAGATCCGCACCTTTGAGGGCATCCGGCAAAGAGTCTTCTAAGCCACATCCCCAATCACACACGGAGCTTCCAACATGAAAATATTAGTTCTCTGCTGTTCATTGCTCGCATTTCCTGCGGGCGCAGCGCTCGCGGCGGACAGTCCCTGGGTCGGCACCTGGAAACTGGACGAGGCCCGCAGTCACCTCACCGGCGACACGTTCACCTATTCGAAGGGTCCAGGGGCGATGCTGCATTACTCCGACGGGGTCAATGTCAGCTACGACTTCGGCCTCGACGGCAAGGAGTACCCTGCGGCCTTCGGCCGGGTCACCTCCTGGACCGCGGCCGGCCCGAATGCCTGGGACTCCGTCGTCAAGGCCGACGGCAAGGTGCTCGCCAAGGGCCGTCGGCAGCTGTCGGCCGACGGCAAGACCCTGACGATGACCTTCACCGGCACCAACGCGGACGGCAGTGCCTTCGATGAGCAGGACGTTTACGAGCGCACCGGCCCCGGCGAGGGACTGATCGGCACCTGGCGTTCCGTCAAGGTCAAGAACCCCAGCGGACCGCGTACGTTCGTGATCTCCTCGCCCCGGCCCGGGATCCTGCATTACGAGATCCCGGAGATGAAGGCCTCCGTGGAAGGTCCCGCCGACGGCAAGGATCTGCCGGTCGCGGGCCCGGATCTGCCGCCCAAGTTCACTTATGCGTACGAGTTTCTCGCCCCCACCAAGGTGAGTTACACGCTGAAGATCGACGGCAAGGTCGACAGTCACGGGATGCAGACCATGGCGGCCGACGGGCGCACGTACACGGATGTGTCGTGGAGTCCCGGCAAGGAAGGCGAGAAGCAAACGGCTGTCTGGGTGAAACAGTAACCAGCCGTGCTGCACACGGGCGGGCTGGCTCCCGCAGCCCGCCGTTTTTTACTCAAGCCCGCCGGTGCGAATCTGCGCGGGCTCAGTAGCCGCGCTCGATATCCACCACCGCCAGCATCGGCTCACCGGCGGCGTAACGACGCAGGTTTTCCCGCAACAGCGCGACACGCTGCTCGGCCGTCACGGAGGTGTCGGCCGATACGTGCGGCGTGATGATGAGGTTGGCCTGGTGCCACAGCGGGCTGTCGGGGGGCAGGGGCTCCGGATCGACGACATCCAGTCCGGCGCCAGCGATCTTGTGCTCGCCGAGCGCGGCAATGAGGTCGGCGGTGACCACGCTCTTGCCGCGCCCGACATTGAGAAAGTACGCACCGGGCTTCATGGTTGCGAAGAACTCCCGGTTGAAGATGGCCGTGGTCTGTGGCGTGAGCGGCGCGCAGTTGACGATGAAGTCGGCCTCCTTGGTGAGCTTCAGGAGTTCATCGGGCAGCCCGACGTAGCTGACGTAGTCCGGCCCGGTGCGGCCGCTCGCGCGCGTGGCGATCACCTTCATGCCCAGTGCGTGCGCGCGCTTGGCGACCTCCGTGCCGATACCGCCCAGTCCCACGACCAGCAGCGTCTGGCCCTCCAGATCGGCGAGGCGCGGCGTGTCCGTGCCCCAGCGGCCCTGCTGCTGCTCCTTCAGGAAGTAGTCCAGGTGGCGGCTCAGCACCAGCATCATGCCGAGCACGTGCTCGGCCATGCTCGGTGCGGCGGTGCGCTGCATGTTAGTGAGCAACAGGTGTCGCTCGTGCAACAGCGGCTGCTGCACGCAGGTCTCGACCCCCGCGCCGAGCCACTGGATCCACTGCAGCCGCGTGGCCTTGCCGAGCACGTCCGCCGAGCACACGCCGATGCTTGCGTCCGCGGACGCGATGTCGCGCGCCGTGGCGCCGCCCATCTCGATGAGCTTTACCCCCGGCACCGCCTCCTGAAGCTGCGGCAGCTGCTCGTGCAGGTAGGGAGCTACCAGGATCAGCGCCGGCTTACGCCAGCCGGCACGCTCGCGCACCGGCTGCCCGGATGGCTGCAGGCCCAGCGTGTCCGCCGTCGCCGCACCAGGCGGTGCTGTCGCAGCGCACGCCACGACTACCATCACGGTGCCACACGCTGCGCGCACCAGGGGCGCCGCTAACCTAATCATGAATCGCTTCTCCCCGCGGGTGAGCGCCCGCTCGTATGGTTCTGATTCTGCCGATCCGGTCGGTAAGGCACTCAGGCCATGCCGCCACTCACCGAGATCACCTGCGCGGTCACGTAGGCTGCGTCCTCCGAGGTGAGGAATGAAACGACACCGGCGACCTCCTCGGGAAGCCCGACGCGATTCATGGGAACGAGGCGCTCCACCGCAGCCGCGTCGAACAATCCCGCCGTCATCGGTGTGCCGATGATGCCCGGGGCGACGGCATTCACCGTCACCCCGCGGGTTGCGACTTCCAGCGCGAGCGCCTTGGTGGCCGAGTTGAGCGCCCCCTTGGCCGCGGCGTAGTTGACCTGTCCCTTGTTGCCGATGAGGGCGGCGATCGAGGAAACGTTCACGATGCGGCCCCAGCGGGTGCGGATCATCGGCAACAGCAGCGGCTGGGTGGCATTGAAAAAGCCGTTTACCGAGACGTCGATGACGCGGTGCCATTGCTGGGCGCTCATACCCGGCAGTACCGCATCATCGTGCAGGCCGGCATTGTTGATGAGGATCTGGATGGGACCGGCCTCGAGGATCCCCTCGAGCGCGCTGCGCGTTGCCGTGCCGTCCGTGACATCACAGCTCACGACGCTCGCCGCACCCCCGGCCCCGCGGATTTCGTTCACGAGCGCGGCCGCGACCTCTCCGCCGCGGTGCGAGTGCACGTACACGTAATGCCCGTCGCGTGCGAGCCGGCGGCACAACGCCCCGCCGATACCGCCGCTGCCACCGGTCACCAGCGCGCGCTTGCCGCTCGCGCTCATGGCAGCGTCTCGGGGTCCGCGATGACGGCGCCGAAGCGCACATCCATCACGATGCTGGCGCGCCCCTCCAGCAGCGGACGCTGGGCGCTCCACACCGAGAACTCGTACAGCACCGTGCGGGCGTCCCCGGTGACGCGCTCCGCGGCGGCGATGAGTTCGTCCGTCAGATCGTCCAGTCGCGCGACGTGCAGCACGACGTTGCGCACGCTCGCGAGGTAGCCGACCGCGGCGCCGCTGCCGCGCACGCTCCTCGCCATGGTGCTCGCAAGTGGCGCGCTGGCGGCGACCAGGGCGCCGTGCACTGCCATGGCCTGCGCCGCGTACTCGATCCCGCAGGCGGCGCCCAGGCGCCCATGGGAGCGCAGCGGGTTGTCCGGCTTGCGGTGGGTGGTGCTGGTGCAGCGGATGCGCGTCGCATCCCAGGACAGTACGGCATCGAGCAGGCACATGCGCCCCTTGTGGGGAATGTGCTGCTCGATCCAGGCATGGTCTAGCGGCATGCGCTCACCGTGACGCCCAGCCGCAGGTGCGCCAGGTAGTCGAGCACCACGTCACCGCCGGCGCCTCGTGCCAGGAGTTGCAGCAGCGGCAGACTGCGGGCCGCCGGGATGGCCGTGCGCAGGCGCTCGAGGGCGGGCTCATCCAGGGTGTCGGCGGACGCATCGCTCAAGTGTGCCTCGATTCGGGCCAGGCTGGCAGGGCCGGGCTGCGATGCGAGCACGAGGGCCACCGCGAAGGCATCCGGGATTTGCCGCACGGCGCGGATCGGCTCGGGGTAGCCGGCATCATAGGCGACCAGCAGTACGCGGGTGCGCTCGATGACGACCTGCGTGAGCGCCTCGAGCAGTCCGGCCGCGAAGCTGCCATCGTAGGCACACAGGGCGTTGGCTGCCGGCGTCGCCCCGGTGGCAATGCCCCAGTAGCCCGAGGCCGCGTTGTGTACCGAGTTAGTGAAGCGGGTCGGGGAGACCTGCCGGTCCGAGGAGGCGAGCGCTTCGCAGATCTCGTGGCAGTTCACCCCGTCGCCCCCCGAGGAGCTGAACACGGCCGCCAGGTCTGCGGCAGCGGCACCCGCGTGGCGGGTGGCTTCCAGTCCCGTGGCCAGCGTCAGCTTCACGATCGCGCCCGTGCGGCGCCGTTCGGGCGGCGGCAGCGCTTCGGGCAGCGGCAGCACCGTCGGTGCGCTCACCCAGGCCGTGCGACCGTTAAGGATCGCGGCCGCAGCGGGCCAGCTGCCAATACCGGGTCCCAGCACGCCGATACCCTCGATGCAGCCGCTGAGCGGGACCGCGCTCACAGCGCTCTTCCCAGCACGAGGCAGCAGTTGGAGCCGCCGAAGCCGAAAGAGTTGCTCATGACGCGCTTCAGCGGCGCGGCCTGGTTGGCGAGCAGGTAGTTGACGGGCAGTGCCGGGTCCACGGTACGCGTGTTCACGCCCGCAGGCGCGAAGCCTGAGCGCAGCGCGAGCGCGCAGATCACGGCTTCGAGCGCGCCGGCCGCTCCGAGCGTGTGACCGGTGGCGCCCTTGGTGGAGCTGCCGGGCGCCTGTGCGCCGAGCACCTCCGCCACCGCGCGCGCCTCGGCCTCATCGTTGCTCGGGGTGCCGGTGCCGTGGAAGTTGATGTAGCCGATGTCCGGCGCGCCCACGCCTGCGGCGGCGAGCGCGGCGCGCATCGCGGCAGCAGCTCCGCGGCCCTGCGGGTGCGGGGAGGACATGTGGTAGGCGTCGCTTGATTCGCCACAGCCGAGCAGCAGCACCGCGTCGGCGTCGAGGTGCTCCCCCGGGCGCTCGAGCAAGGCAAACGCCGCCGCTTCACCGATGGAGATGCCGTTGCGAGCCGCATCGAAAGGGCGGCAGGGCGTCGATGACACCAGCTGCAGCGAATGAAAGCCATAAAGCGTCGTGAGGCACAGCGAGTCCACCCCGCCGACCAGCGCTGCGTCGATCACGCCGGCGGCGAGGGCGCGCTGCGCCGACGCAAACACCTTGGCGCTGGAGGAGCACGCGCACGAGATGACCACCGCCGGTCCCTTGAGCCCGAGCGCGCTTTGTGTGAAAGCGGCGACCGAGAAGGTGTTGTGGGCCCCGTGATAGCGAAAGCTGGCCGGCAATGTTCCGGTTGCCGGATCGCGCGCGCGGTAGGCGAGCTCGGAATCGAGGATGCCGGAGGTGCTGGTGCCGAGGAAGATGCCAACACGCTGCCGTCCATAGCGCGCGGCGGCGGCGAGGACCGCTTCCGCAAAGCCATCCTGGGTGAGACCGAGCCAGGCCAGGCGGTTGTTGCGGCACTCGAACTCTGCAGCCCCGGGCGGCAGCCGAGTGTCATCGACACCGCTGACCTCGCCGATGTAGGTATCGAGCGCGACGGTCTCGAAGGCACACGGGACGAGCCCGCTGCGTGCCGCCTGCAGCGTCGCGAGCGTCGGGCCGACGCCCCGGCCGAGGCAGCTGGTCGCGGTGAAGGCGCTGAGCAGCAGCGGCTTCACGGCAGCTCGGACACGAGCAGCATGTTCGTGAACGGCGTGCCCACGCTCATCGGCACGGTGCGCGTGCGGAACCCGAGTTCACTCAGCAGGCGCTGCCACTCCCGCAGCGGTCGGCAGTGCAGCGCCGTCCAGCGCCCGCGGCGCACCAGCGCCACGGTGTGATCGACCGCCTTGCTCAGCGTGAAGCCGATGCCACCGTCCGCATCGCCGACGCGCATCAGCAATAGCCCCCGGGGGGCGAGCGCGGCCCGCACGCGCCGCAGCACGCGCTCCTGCGAGACGGGGTCGAGGAAGTGCAGCACATCGAGGATTACGACGGCGTCGGGCGTGCCGTAGTCGACCTCGCGGATGTCCCCGTGCACGATCTCGAGGCTGACGCCCGGATCCAGGGCGAAGGCGCGCTGCGCGCGGCGCACTTCCCGGGCATTGATCTCGATCCCGAGGTAGGTCTGCAACTCGGGCGGCGCCGGCCAGTGAGCCGGCCATGCCCCGTCTTGTTCGCTCGCCTGGCAGCTGCGCGCCGCGAGCAGCCAGGCCGCGAGCAGCCCTTGGCCCGCGCCCAGATCCAGCAAGCGTGCGCGGTCGGCGAGCAGCCCGTGCTCAAGGATGGCGCGGAAGACGGGGTCGCCCTTGAGCTTGCCGCGCGCGAAGTGCCAGGCGAAGCGCCCGGCGCGCCGGTAGTACGCACTCGCGGAATTCAGGAGCGCACTCAGGGAACCCGGCGCACTCATGCCGGCCGCGCGGGCGCGAGGGCGGCGCGCAGCGTGACCGGCGTCAGCCGCGCCTGCTCAAGCCGCGCCAGCAGCCGCGGCAGCACGGCGAGAATCACCGGCGTACCGTCGCGGGTGCGCGCGGCGTGTCCGTCGTGCAGCAGCAGGATGTCCCCGCCGCGCAGTCCGCGCGTCAGCCGCGCCAGCACCACGTCCGGATCCGCGGTCATGGTGTCAAAGCCGCGGCGCGTCCAGCTGGCGAGCGTCAGGTGGGCGTGCGCCAGCACCGGGTCCAGAAACGGATTGCGCAGCCCGGCCGGGGCACGGAAGAACTGCGCCACTTCCCCGGTGACCTCCCGGATCGAGTCCTGCGCGCGCCGGATTTCCTGCGCCATGCCGCGCGGGCCCAGGAGCGAGAAACGCCACGGATGCCGCTCGGAGTGATTCTCGATGGCATGACCGCGGCTGATGATCTCGCGGGCGAGCTGCGGATGTTGCCGCACCCGCTCGCCCACGCAGAAGAAGGTCGCCTTGGCGTGCTGCGCCTCAAGCAGTGCCAGCACGCGCGGCGTGACTTCCGGATCCGGGCCGTCATCGATCGTGAGGGCGACCTGCGCCGCGGTGCCCGGCAGGCGGGTCAGGTTGCGGCCGAGCAGCCGGCTGCGCGGCCACAGGCCCGCGGCACACAGCAGCAGGTGGTTGGCCAGCACCGCGCCGAGTGCCCACGGCCACAGTGGCGGACGCGCCAGCACCGCGGCGGCCGCGCCCAGGTGCAGCGCAAGGGAGCCCTGTACCAGGGCCGACGGTCGCCAGCTTCCGATGAGCTTCTCAGGGGCGGGCAGCGATGCGGGCATCGAGAAAATTCTCCCAGAGTCGCAGCCACGTGGGCCAGTCGTGTCCCCCCGGCACCATATCCACTTCAGCCGCGTCCAGCGCATTGGCGAGCAGCTGGTGGCGTTCCAGGAAGCGATCCTCGCGCCCCAGCCCCAGATGCAGCGGCAACGTTGCCGCCTCGCGCCGCTGCAGAAAGCGCCATACGCGCCGCTCGTCGTCGTCCTCGGCCAGCTCGCCCGCGCGCCACGCCCGGATCCCGGCCGCGGCGACCTCGGAGATGATGATATGACTCCCCAGATACGGGGCGAAGAGGCACAGGCCCGCGAGCCCCCGCGGCTCAGCTTCGGCGCAGCACAGTGCCACGTAACCCCCGAGGGAGATGCCGCCGAGCCACAGCTGTGCCGCGGCGGCGCGCAGCGGCGCGACCACCTCCGCCAGGACGCGCGGTACCACGGAGCGATCCGTGACCTGGCCCACGTCCAGCGCGGCGAACGTCACGTCGACGTTGAGCCCGCGTGCGCGGACCGCGGCGCCAAACCCGGCCTTGCAAAAATCCTCAGGTCCGGAATAGGCCGCCGGCAGCAGCACGATCTGCACCGGCGCGGGGCGCTTGGGGTCGGCGCGCTCGCACAGCGTGCCGATCACGCGACCCGCCCGGCGCTAGCGGCGGGAGGCGGCGGCTGCGACAGCAGCGCGCAGAAGAACAGCGCGAGCGCAGCCCCGGGTGCCACGGTGGCCCCAAGATCCGAGAGCACGGGCACCCGGGAGAAGGCCAGCACGCCGAAGGCGAGCACGGTCGCAAGGTTGGCCACCAGCAGCGACACGAGCGTGAGCGCCACCGGCGTGCCATCGCCCCCCGCGCTGCTGCGATCGAAGAACAAGGCGTAGTTGGAGCCGACCGCGACGATGAGCAGCATGCCGATGAGGTGCAGGATCGTCAGGGTCGCGCCGGCGGCCACCAGGAGCCCGGCGACCGCGACCACAGCGAGCGCCAGCGGCGTCAGCACCCGCGCCACGCGCGCCGCGGAGCGCAGCGTGATGCCCAGCAGCACCACGATGGCGGCAAAGCCGGCGAGTGACAGCCGGATCGCCTGCGCGAGGTAGCTCGAGTACAGCTGATCCGTTTCACCCTTGAGGTTGAGCAGCACCGCCGGCTCACTTGCGGCGGCCACGACGCGCCGCACCGCCGCCACGGCCTCCTCCGTGAGGTCGCCCGAGGCGACGGCCGCCACCGGCAGCAGCGCCGAGAAGCCCCGGGCGTCCTGCACCAGCAGGGCATCGGTGACCGCGGCGAAGGAGGTGCCCTCGAGGTCGGCGCGCGTAAGCAGCGGGGCGGCACGCGCCGCGGCGATTGCCTCGACGAACGGCTGCAGGCGCTCGGGGCTCACCGGCAGCCCGTTCACGGCCGCGCGCAGTCGCTCCTCCAGGACGGCCCGCTCCGGCAGGCTCTGCTGGCGCGCGCGCTGCGTGGCGGCCGGCGGCAGGTAACGGCTCGCGGCTTCGACCCCGCCAATGACGCCGGAATCAACGAGCGGCGCAAGCCGCGCGGTGAGGCTCTGCGCGGCACTCAGCGCCGCCTCGCGCGTGGGCGCCGGGGCGACCACCATGTAGCGCACGTCCGCGGCGCCGAGGTCGGCGCGCAGGCGCTCATCGAACTCCTGGTCCGGCACCGACACCGGACTCAGCGCGGCCAGTTCGTGGTTCAGCAGTGCGCCGCGGTGCAGGTAGAGCACCGTCCCGGCGAGGAGCGGTACGCCCCACAGGAGCACCCGCGCCGTACGCAGCCGCGCGAGCGCCTGCTGCAGCGCCGCTCCGGCGGCGCGCAGATCGCGGATCGCAAAGCCGGCAGGCAGCCAGTGCGGCAGCACGAAACGGGTGACGAGGGCGGCCGCCGTAAGGCCGGCGATGGAGTACAGGCCGAGCTGCGCCAGCCCCTGAAAATCCGAGGGCAGCAAAGCTGCGAAACCGACGATCGAGGTCAGCACCCCCAGTCGGATGGTCGGCCAGACGGTGTGGCGCCAGTCGGGGCCGCGCTGCACGAAGAGATAGATGGAGTAGTCGACCGCTTCCCCGATCAGGGTGACCCCGAATCCGAGGGTGATGCCGTGTACCGCGCCAAATCCGAGTGCGACCGCCGCGATGCCCGCCAGGGCGCCCGAGGCGACCGGCACCAGGCCGAGCAGCAGCGCCGGCAGCGAGCGGTACACGAACAGCAGCAGCACCGTGATCAGTACCGCGCCGAGCATCGAGAGGCGCATGACCTCGTGCTTGATGAGCACCCGCGCGTCCACGGCAAAGACCGGCGGACCGGTGAGGCGCAGCGTCAGCGCCGAGCGCTGCGCCGCCGGCAGCGTGTCGCGCGCGCGCGCGAAGGCCTGGCGCACCGCCTCGCACGCGGCCTGCTGCGCATCCGTATCCGCGCCCGCGGCGCGGGTCTGCAGGACGAGCAGCGCCAGCGTACCGTCGCGCGAGTTCCACACGCCCGCGTTGCTGCGCGGCGCGCGCTCGGGTCCCAGGGCATCGACGATCGCCAGCAACTCCCCGGTCGGATCCTGGACAAACAGCTCCTTCAGCAGCAGCCCCTCGGGCGCGGCCAGCGCCGCAAGCGAGCCTGCGATCGCCTCGTGCAGCCCGCTGGCGGTGAAGCGCTGCGGCGTCACCGCCTCACTCAGCAGGTAGCGGTGCCGGAACAGGAACTCGCGATCGGCCTGCAGCCCCTGCGCATCCCCGTTGCTGACCGCGGCGAACCGCGGGTCGGCGCGCAGCCCCTGCGCCAGGGCGGCCGAAACGTGCGCGCGCGCGGCGGCATCGCCGCCGCCGAGCGCCGCGATGATGAGGCGCGCCGCAGGTCCCTCGCGCAGCTGCTCGATGAGCACGCGCTGACTGGCAGTGGGCGCCCTGGGCAGGAAGGCGGAAAGATCGGTGGTGTAATGGGTGCGGGCCGCCAGCAGCGCCGCCGCGGCGGCCAACCCCAGGAACGCCACCGTGGCCGCCCAGGCAGGGCGGGTCATGGCGTCACTTCGGGTCCGATCGTGAGCCGCGAGCGGTCGCCGTCGCCCTGGCGGATCTCTACCTCCCGGATCGCATCGCGTTCGCCGCTGATACGCACCTCCTGCACGCTGCGCGCGACGCTTACCTCCCTCGGGACGAGGTGCAGCGTCCAGTGCGCGAGGTCCCCATCGCAGCCCACGGTGAAGTAGTGCTCGAGCGCCGCCCGGTCCCCGGCGAGTGTGGCGCGGATGCTCTCCACGAACGGCACCAGCTGCGGAGTGTCGGCGAGGGTTACCACGTGCTGGCGGTGGCCGCGCTGCACCGTGAGGACACCGTGTTCGAGCAGGAGCACCTCGGGCCTGGGTTTGAGCGTGCGCTTCTCGAGCCGGTCGGGAGCGTCATAGGAGAGCTCGCCCGAGGATTGCAGCGGCTCCTTGAGCATCGCCATCTCGTGCACCTCGGTGAAGGTGACGTGGCCGTGCCGGCGCGCGGCCAGCAGGCTCAGGAGCTCATCCAGGGTCGGGTTCGCCGGCGCGTCCGCCGCGGCGGCACTGCCGAGCAGCACGCACACCGCTGCCAGGGCAGCGCGCCGGCTCATGGGCGGCGGTCGCGCACGGACTCATCCGGCAGGCCCCCGTCGTGCCAGAAGTCATAGAAGTTGAACCAGTTGTAGGGGTCCGAGCGGGTGTAGTGCTCGAGCAGCTGTGCGTAGCGGTCGATGGCCTCGCGCACCGCGGCCTCACGCCCCTGGGGTGCGGGCACGGAGAAGTCCGCGATCTGGCGGAACACGGCGTGATAGCGGTTACCGCCCCGGTACAGCCCGGTCATGAAGATCACCGGGCGCCGCAGGCTCGCGGCGACCCGCATCGGACCTGCAGGGAACAGGGCCGGACTGCCGAGGAAGTTCACGATCTGTCCCTGCCCCTCACCGAAGGTGCGATCGGCGAGCATGCCCACGAACTTGCCCTCATCGAGGCAGTCGCGGATGCGCAGCATGGCTTCCAGGTGTCCGAGGGCAATGATTTCCGGGGCGTTGGGGGCACCACTGGCGTTGAAGAAGGAGGCCAGAAGCCCCGCCTGCCGGTCGTACATGGCCATCGCTACTTTGAGCCCGGGGCGCCGCCGCCCGACCGAACTCACGAGCGCAAAGCTGCCGAGGTGGGACCCGAGCAGGAAGGCGCCGTTGCCGCGCGCCAGTGTCTCGAGCATCAGCTCCTCGCCCTCGCTGGAAACCTGGAACAGGTCGAAGCGCTCCTTGAGAAGATAGAGCCGATCGAGCAGCGTGATCGAGAAGGCGTAGAGCTGCCGGAAGCGGTCGGCGGCGGTGGGCGCCCGCCCCAGCACCCGGCGCAGGTAGGCACGGGAGGCGCGGCGCACGGACGGTGCGAACGCAAAGAAGTAGGCCGCGACGATGTAAAGGCCCAGCCGCGCGAGCGGCCGGCCGATACGCAGCGCGGTCGCGATACCGAACGCGACCATCGCGGAGGTGCCGCGCTCGGGCATCTCGACCCACTGCGTGCTCGCGGGTCGCTCGGCAAGGGGCGCCGCGCCGGGCTTACTGGCCACGCGGCTCCTCCTCGGCCGATGCGGGCAGCAGGGTGCCCTCGGCCACGGCTGCACCGGCACTGGAGATGTAGAAGCGCACCGAGCCATTGGCGAGCGTCTCGTGCTCGACGAGGAGTGTCTCCCCCGGGTGCACGGGCTTGAGGAACTTCGCGCGCCCGATGCGCCAGCGGATCCGCCCGGGCGCGTGCTCCTGCTCCAGCGCCCGCAGGGTCTCATCCAGCAGCAGCACCCCCGGGACGATCGGGACGCCGGGGAAGTGGCCGGCGAGCGCCGGATGATCGGCCGCGATGGTGACGGTGCTGGTGGCGCGCATGCTTGGGCCTCAGGCCGCCGTGCTCTTCAGGTGCGCGGCGGCGAGCGCCTGCAGCGCCTCCTGGGGCAGCTTGCCGGTGGCGTTGCGCGGCAGCCGCGGCACCAGGAGCAGGGGTCGCGGCAGGAATACCGGATCAATCCGCCGACGCAGCTCCTCGATGATGTGCGCCGCCTCGAGCGTCGGGGCGACCACGCAGGCGGCGACGCGCGTGACATCGCGGTGCGCCGCGCGCGCCTCGTCGCAATGGAAGAACGCGCCATCCTGGACGCCTGCGATCGAGTTGAGCTGGTAGTTGAGGTAGGCCAGGGAGCTGCGCTTGCCAGCGATGTTCACCAGGTCCGCCAGCCGCCCGTGCATCAGGAAGCGCCCCCGCCCGACGCTTTCCAGCACATCGCACATGCGCGTCGGCTGCTCGATATGGCCCCCCTCGGCCCAGGTGTCCCCCCCGCGCACGAAGAAGCGCACGCCCGGCCACAGTTGCCATTCGGCGCCGTGTGTCGGGCGGCGTACCGCGATCTGGCCGGTCTCGGTCGAGCCATAGATCTCCAGCAGGCGCGTCTCGTAGCGCTGCTCGACCTGCGCGGCGAGCTGCTGGCTTAAGGGGGCGGTCGCCGAGACCACGAGGTCCATCGCCGGCAGCACAGTGCCGGTGCTGGTCAGGGCCCGCAGGTGCACGGGGGTGGAGATGAGGACCCGGGGGCGTGGCAGCGCGGCCAGGCACGCGGCGATGTCGGCCGGGAAGAACGGCCGCTCGGCGCACAAGGCATGAGCACCGCCGAGGGCCATCAGCACGCTCGACTCAAAACCGTACTGGTGCTGGGGCGGCACGGTCGCGACGATCGACCAGGGCGCTGGTCCCCGAAGATCCAGCCGCCGGGCTTCCTCGCGCACACACTGGACGAGCGGGCCCCAGGTCTTGCGGTAGGGGAGCGGGGTGCCGGTGGAGCCGGAGGTGAATACGTAGGCGGCGAGCCGGGTGCTCTCGACCTGCGGCACTGCGAACGGGATGACGCCGGGGCTGCCGTTCGCCTCGCCGGGGTAGCGCACCTGGGGCAGCTCGATGTCGCACTCGCCGCTGTCGGTGAGGCACACGGTATCGGGTGCGAATGCCCTGAGCTGGCGGATGACCTCCGGGGTGTGCGTCGAGGGCAGGAGGCTCACTTTGCCGGCCAGGAGGCCAGCGGCGAATCCCACCGTGAAGCGGTAACGATCGGCGCAGACGTTCAGCACGTGTGCGCCGTCACCGAGTGCCTCGCGCACCAAGGCCACGTCCGCCAGGAACTGCCCGGCCGACAGCGCCACCCCGGCGCGGTAGGCCACGACGGCGTCCGCCGAAGAGTGCGCGATCAGCGGCAACGTGGCCAGGTGATTACTTGGTCCTGTGCGCGGTGATGTAGTCGACCAGCTGGCGCAGCGAGCCGAAGATGCGCTCGTTCTCGTCACTGTCGGCCCGCAGCTGCACGCCGTACTGCTTGGAGACCACGAGCGCGATTTCCAGGATGTCGATGGAGTCCAGTCCGAGGCCCTCGCCGTAGAGCGGCGCCTGCGGATCGATGTCCGCCGGGGCGACCTCGAGATTCAGGGCGGCGACGATCAGGGCCGCCACTTCGGAAGTGAGCGCAGCATCACCGGTGCTCGCGCACGGCTGCCTCAGGGTGGAGACTGTGTCGGACATTCGAGCTTGCTACGCCTGCAGTTGAACCCCGGACATTATACAAGTCGTTACCGGCACGGTAGCGGACGTGGCGCACGCGCCACGAAACCTTGGCGCCGTGGCGCTCCACCGGCGTCCTGCGCGCGCCGGGAGCGCCGCGCGCTGGCGCCAGTGATACCCCGCATCGGTCGCGAACTTTCTTACAATTCCACGCTGCCAGTCGCTCCTGTATTCAGCGCACATGTCTCTTTTACTATCATCATGTTAGCGAACATACCTCCGGTTCGCTCTCGGCAACGGCGGTGAACGGAAGATGCGAGGCGCGGTGCAGGGGCAGCGGCCTTGGTTCACCGCTGTCGCGCACGGCAGTCGCGTAAGATAGACACTGCGGCGCCATTCATCCGGAGCGAAAGAGATGTCGGTGAGGTCCACGATCACATCACAGTTCCAACAGGTCGCGATCGAGCAGGAACGCGCGCTCTCGCCGTTGTCGGATGAGCTGAAGCTGGTTCACTCGGGGCTCGATTCGCTAAGTTTCGCGATCATCGTGGCGCGGCTCGAGGACTCACTCGGCATCGATCCGTTCAACGCCAGCGTCGCGGTCGAGTTCCCCGTCACCTTCGGTGACTTCGTCAAGCTGTACGAAAACTTTGCCAAGTGAAGAGCGCTCGCTGTGGGAATCGATCAGCGCCAGGGGGCTCCCGTCCGGGCGCCTGCACGGCACCCGCGGCGTAATTGAGCTCGCCGATCTCGCGCGGCATTCCGCCTTCGGCGGGCGACTCGAGGAACTGCGCGGCGCGAGCGTGTTGCTGGCGGCCAAGGACCAGCTGACCGCGGCGCTTGCGATGCTCGAACTCGACGGGGTCGCACGACGCCTGGTGCTGTGCACGCCGGACCTGCCGTTGCAGCACCTGCCCGGGGTCATCGCGGGGGCTGAAACTGATTGCTGCGTGCGCGACGAGGGCAGCGCTGCGGCGGCCGAGATCGGGCTTCCGGCGATCACCCTGCAGCCGGCGCTGAGCGGGGCGGCCGTCGCGCGCCGCGGCCAGCTCGCCACCGAGTGGATTCTCCTCACCTCCGGAACCACGGGGGCGCCGAAGCTCGTGCTGCACACCCTTGCCAGCCTCACGAGCGCGCTCGCCGGCCAGCCGCCGCCGCCGGAGCCGCTCACCTGGAGCACCTACTACGACATCCGTCGCTACGGCGGCCTGCAGATCTTCTTCCGTGGCGTGCATGGCGGTTCCCTGGTGCTGTCCGATCCGGCGGAGTCCGTGGAGGACTTCCTCAGGCGCGCCGCCGCCGCGGGCGTGACGCACATCTCCGGCACGCCCTCGCATTGGCGCAAGGCGCTCATGAGCGGTGCCACCGGCCGCCTCGCGCCGCGCTACGCGCGACTGTCCGGGGAAATCGCCGATCAGGCCGTGCTCGATGGCCTGCGCGCCGCGTACCCGCAGGCGATCGTGGCGCACGCCTTTGCATCCACCGAGGCGGGCGTCGCCTTCGAAGTACGCGACGGGCGCGCCGGCTTCCCCGAGTCCCTGGTCGGAGCCGCCGGGGCGCGCGTCGAGCTGCGGGTGACGGAGGGGACCCTGCAGATCCGCTCCGCGGGCACGGCCGAACGCTATTTGGGGGCCGCTGAGAGGCTCAAGGGCCCGGACGGGTTCGTCGACACGGGAGATCGTGTCGAGGCGCGCGAGGGCCGCTACTATTTCATGGGCCGCCGCGGCGGCGTCATCAACGTCGGCGGCATGAAGGTGCATCCGGAGGAAGTCGAGGCGGTGATCAACACCCACCCGTGGGTACGCATGTCACTCGTCAAGGCGCGCCGCAATCCCATTACCGGGGCGGTGGTGACCGCGGACGTGGTGCTCGCGGAGGAATCCTCCGCGCCCGGGCCACGCCCGGCGGCGGCCGAACTCATGCGTGAACTCACCGAGCGCTGCAGGCAGACGCTCGCGGCTCACAAGGTCCCGGCGCTGATCCGCATCGTGCCGGCGCTGGAAATCTCCGCTGCCGGAAAGCTGGTGCGTCCGAATGCGTAACGTCATCGTCACCGGCGCCAGCCGGGGTCTGGGTCTTGCGATCACCGGCGCGCTCGCCGCCAGCGGCTACCAGGTGATCGCGATCGCGCGCTCGCAGAGCGCCCCGCTCGGGGCCGCAATCGATGCGGCGAAGTCCGGCAGCGGGGCGATCCGCTTTCGCGCCTTCGACCTGCTTCAGACGCAGGCCATTGCCGCACTGGTCAGCGGACTGCGCCACGAGTTCGGGCCGTTGTACGGGCTGGTCAACAACGCCGGCCTGGGCACGTCCGGTGTGCTCGCGATGATGCGCGATGATCAGATCGAGGGCCTGGTGCGCCTCAACACGGTCTCCCCGCTGCTGCTCACCAAGTACGTGGTGCGCTCGATGATGAGCGAGCACAGTGGCCGCATCATCAACATGGCCTCCGTGGTCGCCGCCACCGGCTATCACGGCTTGTCGGCCTACTCGGCCACCAAGGCCGCCCTCATCGGTTTCACGCGTTCGCTGGCGCGCGAGGTGGGGCCGCTCGGCATCACCGTGAACGCGGTGGCCCCGGGGTTCATCGACACCGAGATGACGCAGGACCTGGAGGGCGCCCAGCGCGAGCAGATCCGGCGCCGCAGCGCGCTGCGGCGCCTGGCGGACGTGGACGACGTGGCCGCGGCGGTGGAGTTCCTGCTGAGTGACAAGGCCAAGAACATCACCGGCACGACGCTCACGGTGGATGCCGGCAACACCGCCTGACGCAGGGACGCCTGGTGCTCCGGCCGCCTAGAGCCGCAGCGTGCCGCTGCCAAGGGTGGCGTAGAGGGCGGTATCCAGCGGCACGTAGGCCCCGCGCGCCGGATCATCCAGGTAGAGCGGATCACGAACCTGCGTGGGATCGTAGCCTTCCTCGGCGAGCTGCTGCTTGCGCAGCTTGAACGTGCCGGTGAGCTCCAGGGCCGGGAGAATTCGCAGGAACACCGGGCGCGCATAGGCGGGTAACTGGGCCGCCAGCACTGCGCGCAGTTGCTCGAGCCTGAAGTCCGCGCTGACCACCAGGGCCGCCATGCCCGCTCGCCCGTCCGCCCGCGGCACGGCGACCCCGTAGACCGCCACGTCCGTGACGCCGTGGCAGGCGCCGATCACCGCGGCCACCTCGGTGGTGGCGACGTTCTCGCCCTTCCAGCGGAAGGTCTCGCCCACGCGATCCACGAAATAGAAGAATCCCTGCGCGTCCTGGCGCATCAGATCCCCGGTGCGGTACCACGCATCCTGGGGGCTGAACACGTCGCGCAGCACCTTGTGGCCCGAGGCCGCGGCATCCGTGTAGCCCTCGAAGCGCGTGGCGCCCTTACTCCCCAGGATCTGTCCGATGGCCTCACCGGTTTCATCCACGCCGCAGCGCTGGCAGCGGCCGTTCGCATCGCGTGCCGGCAGCCCCGTGGCCACATCGAAGCGCACGACGGCGACCGGCAGGCGGTGGGCGAGGAAGGGCGGGATGCGCCCGATGGCGCCGGGACGCCCCTCGCAGTTGTAGAGGGAGAAGTTGCCCTCGGTGGCGGCGTAGTACTCGAGGATCTGCGGGATCCGGAAGCGCTGCTGAAACGGGACCCAGACGTCCGCGCGCAGCCCGTTGCCGCACGCGAGGCGCAGCCGGTGCTGCGCCTCGTGTGGCTGCGGGGGGCTGCCCAGCAGGTAGCGGCACAGCTCGCCGATGTACTGAAAGAGCGTGCAGCGCTCGGCGGCGACGTCCTGCCAGAAGCCACTCGCCGAGAAGCGCTCGCGCAGCACCACGGCGCCGCCGCCCACCAGCGTGGCCCCGGTCGCCACCACGCCGCCGACGCTGTGATACATCGGCAGGCAGTTGTACATGCGGTCACTCGGGGTGACATCCATGAGGCCGGCGAACCAGTGGCTCCACTGCATCAGGCGGTAGTGACTGACGTTGGCGGCCTTAGGCAGGCCCGTGGTGCCGGAGGTGTAGATGCACAGCGCGCGCTCGCTGAGCGTGGGCGCCTGGTAGAGCGATGCCGGCGGCGGCTCCCCCGACAAGGAAGCGATCGCCGTATCGAGCCGCGGCAGCGCCTCGGCCTCGCCGCCGCTCACCCAGCACTCCAGCGGCGCTGCCAGCTCGCCTCGCACGGCGCTCACGGCCGCCGCAAGCCGCGCGCCGCTGATCAGCAGGCGGGGACTCACGGTGTTGATCGAGTGGCTGAGCGCCTGCCCGGTAAGGTTGGTGTTGAGGAGTGCGACGGTGACGCCGATCTGGCTCAGGCCGAGCCAGACTGCCAGGTAGTGCGGGCAGTTCTCCATGAAGAGGCACACGACGTCGCCGGACTTAAGCCCCCGCGCGAGACCCCAGCGGGCGTAGCGGTTGAGCGCCTGCGCCAGGCCGCGGTAGCTGAGCGTGGCATCCGGGCCGCTGAGCGCCGGGGCGTCCGCAAAGCGCTCCGCCAGCTGTCCGATCAGGAGCGGCAGGGTCAGCGAGGGCTGGCCCTCAATGGGGGCCGTGCGCTCCAGCGCGCGGACCCAGGCCTTGAGAGGCGATCGCTTGTTTTCGTCGCTTTGCGCTGCCATCGTGCGGGGCTTGGAGAACCCAAGTGGTCAGTGCACTTGAGATGCCCCGTTACCTTCTATGATACAAATCACAATAGTTGATTTACGCCGGCGCGCGCCAGCCTTTCGCACCCGAGCGCGACGATGAAACCTGAAACCATCGCCCTGCACGCCGGCTTCGACTCCGACCCGGCCACCAAGGCGGTCGCGGTGCCGATCTACCAGACGGTCGCCTACTCCTTCGACAGCGCCGCCCACGGGGCGGCGCTCTTTGATCTGGAGGTCGAGGGCTATCGCTACACGCGCATCGGCAACCCGACCACCACCGTGCTCGAGCGGCGGGTAGCGGAGCTGGAGGGCGGCATCGATGCGCTCGCGGTGAGCTCCGGCCAGACCGCCCTGTACTACACCGCCCTCAACGTCGCCGAGCAGGGGCAGAACATCGTCTCGGTGCCGCAGCTCTACGGCACCACGCACACGCTCTTCGCCCACCTCTGCCGAAGTTCGGCGTGCAGGCACGCTTTGGCAAGTCCGATCGCCCGCAAGACCTCGAGAAGCTGATCGATGCGGATACGCGCGCGCTCTTTTGCGAGATGGTCGGCAACCCCGCCGGCAACATCTGCGACCTGGAAGCCCTCGCCGCGATCACGCGCCGCCACCGCATCCCGCTGATCGTCGACAACACCGTGCCGACGCCGATCCTGATCCGCCCCTTCGACTATGGCGCCGATATCATCGTGCACTCGCTCACGAAGTTCTTAGGGGGCCACGGCACCACGCTCGGCGGCGCCATCGTCGACAGCGGCCGGT
This sequence comes from uncultured Pseudomonadota bacterium, assembly GCA_963781815.1. GTDB lineage: Bacteria > Pseudomonadota > Gammaproteobacteria > Steroidobacterales > Steroidobacteraceae > 13-2-20CM-66-19. The sequence continues at coordinate 253,402 of CAWAHK010000002.1, forward strand.
TTCCCTGGGCGGCAGAGCGCGCCCGCTTCCCGATGTTCAGCGAACCGGACGAGTCCTATCACGGCCTTATCTATACCGAGCACTACGGGGACAAGGCCTTCCTCGGTCGCGTGCGCAGTGTCTTCGCACGCACCATGGGCGCGGTGCTCTCACCGTTCAACGCGTTCCTGCTGCTGCAGGGCATCGAGACCGTGGCGCTGCGCGTGGAGCGGCACGTCGAGAACGCCAAGCGGGTGGCCGAGTATCTGCGCGCCGACCCGCGGGTGGCCTCCGTCAGTTACGCAGGCTTCCCCGACAACCCCTACTACCCGCTGGCGCAGAAGTATCTCGGCGGCCGCGCCTGCTCGCTCATGACGTTCGCGATCCGCGGCGGCTTCGACGCCGGCGCGCGCTTCTACGATGCGCTCAAGCTGTTCAAGCGCCTGGTGAACTTAGGCGATGCGAAGTCGCTCGCCTGCCATCCGGCCTCGACCACGCACCGGCAGATGTCGGTCGAAGAGCAGCGCGTTGCCGGCATTGGACCTGAGACCATCCGCCTGAGCGTCGGCATCGAGCACATCGATGACATCATCGCGGATCTGGACCAGGCGCTCGACGTCGCCACGCGCGGCACATGAGCGCGGGCCAGGAGCTGCCGGCGCCGCCGCCGGCGCTGTTCCCGGACCGCGCCACCCGGACGCGGGTCGAGGATGCGCTGACGCGCGCGCTGCTGGATGCGGGCGAGCGCGTGGCGCAGGGCTCGGTCGTGCCGACCCTGGAGCGCGCGGCGCTGCGCCAGGAGCTGGCACAGTTTGATTTTGCGACCCCCCGCGCGCTCGACGAACTTCTCCAGTGGACCATCGCGCGCCTGGAGGAGGGCGTGGTGCACATGAACCACCCGCGCTACTTCGGGCTCTTCAACCCGGCCTCCAATTTCCCCTCGCAGTGCGCGGATCGCATCGCCGGCTCCTTCAATCCGCAGCTGGCCAGTTCCGGTTCCTCCCCGGCGCCGGTGGAGATCGAGGCGCACGTGATCCGCGCCATCGCGCGCCGTGCGGGGCTGCCGGAGGACAGCGGCGGGCACTTCACCACCAGCGGCTCGGAGGCGAATTACACCGCGCTGGTGTGCGCACTGACGCGCGCGGAGCCGCGTTTCGAGTCCGAGGGGGTGCGCGCGTTTGCAGGCCCGGTCGCGATGTATACCTCGCGCGAATGCCAGCCCGCCTGGTTCAAGATCGTGCACCAGGCGGGGGTCGGACGCGACGCGCTGCGCCTCATCGGCACCGACGGCCAGGGCCGCATGGACGCCGCTGCACTCGAGCGCGCCATCACCGCGGACCGCGCTCGCGGGGTCGTGCCGGTGCTGATCTCCCCGACGGCCGGCACCACCGCCGCCGGCATGATCGATCCACTCACCGCGTGCGCGCAGCTGGCGCGCCGCCACGGCCTGTGGAACCACGTGGATGCGGCCTGGGGCGGGGCGGCGCTCGCCTCCGAGCGTCTGCGGAAACTTTTCACCGGCATCGAGCTCGCCGACTCGATCACCATCGACGCGCACAAGTGGTTCGCCACCACTATGGGCTGCGGCATGTTCATCACACGGCACCCGCAGGTCCTGAGCGCGGCCTTCAAGGTCGCCGCCGAATTCATGCCCTCGAGCGTCACGGCGCTGGATCCGTACCTGAACACCGTGCAGTGGTCGCGGCGCTTCCTGGGCTTGCGCCTGTTCCTGTCCCTCGCGGCCGCCGGCTGGGAGGGGTACGGCACCCATGTCGAGCGCGCCGCGGCGGTGACCGCGGCGGTGCGCGAGCGCCTCGTGGCGCGCGGCTGGCAGGTGGCGAATGATTCGCAGCTCGCGGTGCTGTGCGTGACCCCACCGCCCGGCTTCGCGCCGATACGTGAGCTCGTCAAGCGGGTGCTCGGCTCAGGGCGCGCCTGGGTGGCGGTGGCCAAGACCGAGGGGCGCGAGGTGGTGCGCGTGTGCGTGACCCACGGGGAGACCACCCTGGAGGATGTCGAGCAACTCGTCGCGGCGCTCGAGGCTAAGGCTTAAGCGCGAGCAGCCGCTCGAGCAGTGCCTCGATCGAGGACACCGAGCGGAAGTTCTCCGGCGTGATCTCCTGCTGCGGGATGTTCAGGTCGAACTCGCCCTCGACCGCGAGCATCAGATTCACCATCTTGATCGAGCTCATGCCCAGCTCGCTCAGGCGTCCCTCGAGCGGCACCGCCACATCGGCGCGCTCCAGGATCTGGCCGATGAGGGCCAGCAGGCGCGCGCGCACGGCGGGCCCGGCCAGGGATTTCGCGGCAACGTCATTCATGGATTTAGGCCAATGATACCGGTTCTGGCGCGCGCGCTGCGCGGCGCGCGGCATTGACGTGCGAAAGCCAGTTGCGGTAGAGCGCCACGGCCGCGGCGCCCCAGCTGTTAGTGAGCGCGGCCGCGACGGCCGCGAACGGGAAACGCTCGAGCAGCGCGGGGCTGCGCTGCGCCAGCGCTTCGGCCTGGAATGCCTCGAGGAGACGAGTCGCCTCCGGAGACAGGTAACCCACCGGCAGCGTCGGGTAGTGCGCCTGCTGGGCGTTGAGGTAGCGCCCGACGTCACGGCGGTACTCCTTGAGCAGCGTGGTGCCCTCGTATTCCGGGTGTCCCTGGAAGAACAGGAGCAGGCTGGCGCGCTCCTTCACGAAGGCATCCGCACCGCTGGTGTCCGACCAGCTCAGGAGCGTATAGCCCGCCTGGCGCAGCGCTTCGGCGGACAGCTCGTTCCAGCGTGAGTGCGGCATGGCGAGGGGCGTCGGCACCTGGGCCAGGAGCGCGTGACCGGCGAGCGTGCTGTGCGCATACACGCCGCAGCGCTTCTGCGGCAGGCGCTGGCGCTGGATGCCATCCAGGGACTCCACCGCCGCATGCGCCGCGAGGCACGACCAGATGCTCGCAATCCGGTGGCTCTCGGCATACTCCAGAAGCTGCGCGAAGCGCGGCCAGTAAGGCTCATCGGCCAGACGCGCCGCCTTGGGCTCGGTGCCCGTGACGATGAAGGCGTCCAGGGGCTCGGCCAGGAGCTCCTCGAGGGGCCAGTAGGAGCCGATCTGCGCCAGGGCTTCGGCACTGCGCGGCAGCTCGGGAAAGGAGGACAGCCGCACAGTGATAGGCTGCGAGCCGGCCGCCCCCTTGAGGAGCCCGAAGAACTGTGCTTCGGTCGACTGGAGGGCCGCGTCGGGCATGTTATTGATGAGGCCGATGCGGAGGGCGGCCCTCAGGCCGCGCTGCCCCACGCTGGTGCGGGGCTGCATTGACCGCGTCCTGCGGGGCTCAATGTCTACGGGCATGATATTTCACTTATTTTTCAGGGGTTCCTTTTGTGACGTCCCCCGAAGGCCGTCCCAAGGTACTGATGTATCATCAGTTAGTCAGATTACCGTCTGGCCACAAGGAAAACTAATCCGGGGGTCTCTTTAATGGAAGCGCAGCTGGTCGGAGGGACCCCCACCGGGGTAGCTGATGCCGTGGTCGGTGATCTTGCCGCCCGGGCCAAGGCCGTCGCGACGATCGCGGCGGCAAACGCCATTGAGGTGGATGTCGGGGCGCTGTTCCCGGCCGCCTCCTTTGCGGCCGCCAAGGCGCAGCGACTGCTGGGCATCATGGTGCCCAAGGCCTTAGGCGGCGAGGGCGTGAGCATCGGCGACGTCGCGGACGTGTGCTACCAGCTCGGCCAGTCGTGCTCGTCCACCGGCATGATCTACGCGATGCATCAGATCAAGATCGCGTGCATCGTGCGGCACATGGGAGCCAGCGCCTCGTTGCAGCAGCTGCTGCGCCGGCTGTGTGCCGAGCAGCTGCTGCTCGCCTCCTCGACCACCGAGGGCCAGGGCGGGGGCAACGTGCGCTCGAGCGAGGCGCCCATCGAGCCGCTTGAGGGCAACCGCGTCGCCCTGGAGCGCAAGGCGACGGTCATTTCCTACGGCGCCTACGCGGACGGCGTCGTCACGCTGGCGCGCCGCGCGAAGGACGCAACCTCCTCCGACCAGGTGCTGGTCGCGCTGCTCAAGAGCGACTACACGCTCACCAAGCTTCAGGGCTGGAACGCGCTTGGCATGCGCGGTACCTGCAGCGAAGGCTACGTGCTCAAGGCGAACTTCGCGGCCGACCAGGTGCTGCCGGAGGCCTACGAGACCATCCACGCGCGCACCATGGTCCCCTCCGCGCACCTCTTGTGGGGCTCGGTGTGGACCGGGATCGCGGCGAGCGCGACGGCGCGCGCCCAGGCCTTCATCAGAAACGCCATGCGCCATAGCAACGGCCAGCTGCCCCCCGGCGCACCGCAGTTCACCAAGGCCATGTCCACCCTGCGCACGTTGCGCGGCATGCTGACCACGTCGCTGCGCAGGTACCAGCAGGTGATGGACGACCCGCAGGCGCTTTCGGGCCTGGACTTCCAGACCATGATCACGCTCACCAAGGTCGAGGCTTCCGAGCTTGCCGCCGCCACCGTCATGAGCGCGATGCGCGCCTGCGGGCTGGCCGGCTATCGCAACGACGGCGACTACACCCTTGGGCGTCATCTGCGCGACGTACTCTCGTCCCCGATCATGATCAACAACGACCGCATTCTCTCGAACCTGGCGACGCCGGCCCTGATGAGCGCCATCCCGACGTCCCTGCGCGAGTGATTGCAACGCGCTGCGCGCACGCTCGCGCCGCGCTTTTTCCGGAGCTTGAGCGCCGATGACTGCTTCAACCGCTGAGACCGTCCCCGCGACCGACCCGCTCGCCCCGATCGCGGCGGCCCTGTTCCGTGACATGGGCGTCGAGGGTGTCTACGCCCGCAGCGCGCTCTACGAGGGCGTGATCGAGAAGCTGGCGGCCTTCATCTCCGCGCAGCGCGATCCGAAGGCCGAAGTGCTGCGCTTCCCGCCGGTCATGAGCCGCCGGCAGCTGGAGAAATCCGGCTACCTCGAGAGCTTCCCGAACCTTTTGGGCTGCGTGTGCGCCCTGCACGGCACCGAGAGCGCCATCCGCAGCGCCGCCGAGCGCTACAAGAACGGCGGGGACTGGACCACCTCACTCGCGGCGGCGGACCTGGTGCTCTCGCCCGCCGCCTGCTACCCGGTGTACCCCCTGGTGGCCAGCCGCGGGGCGATCCCGGGCGGCGGCCTGATCTTCGACGTCGCCGCCGACTGCTTTCGCCGCGAGCCGTCGCGCTCGCTGGATCGCCTGCAGTCCTTCCGCATGCGCGAGTTCGTGCGCATCGGCAGCCCGGAGCAGATCCAGCTGTTCCGCGACGGGTGGATGACCCGCGCCAAGGGACTGGCCGATCAGCTGGCGCTGCCGTATGCCGTGGATGTTGCCAGCGACCCGTTCTTCGGGCGCGTCGGTCAGATGATGGCGGTGAGCCAGGTGCAGAATTCGCTCAAGTTCGAGCTCCTGATCCCGTTCTATGCGGGCGCAAAGCCCACCGCCTGCATGAGTTTCAACTATCACAAAGAGCACTTCGGGGAGGTGTGGGGCCTGCACGATGAGCGCCACCAGTTGGCGCACACCGGCTGTGTCGCCTTCGGCATGGACCGCCTCGCCGTGGCGCTGTTCGCCAATCACGGCGTTGACCTTGCGCGCTGGCCCGCCTCGGCACGCCAGGCGCTGGCGCTGTGACGCCGGGGCTGCGCTCCTAAGGCTCCCGGCCGCCCATGCCCCTTGATGCGCGTGCCAAGCGCTTTCTCGACAAACTGGCCGCCCTCAATCCTCCCAGTGTTCTGGCCCTGAGCGCCGCCGAGCGGCGCCAGGGGCTGCAGCAGCTCCTGAGCTTCTCCGGGCCGTCCGAGGCGGTCGCCGCGGTGGAGGATCGCACGCTCCCGGGCCCCGCCGCTGCCCTGGCGCTGCGCGTCTACACGCCTGCGGGGCGCGGACGCGGGCGCGCGCCTGCCCGGACTGATCTATTTTCACGGCGGCGGTCTGGTGGCCGGTACGCTCGATACCCACGATCCGATCTGCCGCGCGCTGGCGAACGCGAGCGGCTGGCGCGTGCTGTCGGTGGATTATCGCTTAGGCCCCGAGCACCGCTTCCCCGCAGCCGTGGAGGACGGGTGTGCGGCGGCGTCGTGGATCGCGGCCCACAGCGCGCGAACTGCGCCTCGATGCGCAGCGCCTCGGCGTCTGCGGGGATTCCGCCGGCGCCACGCTGGCGGCCGTCGTCTGCCAGGCGCTGGCGCGCTCGCAGCAAGTGCGGCTGGCCCTGCAGTTTCTCCTGTGTCCGATCATGGATTTCGCCGCCGAGAGCGAGTCGCGCAGGAATCTTGCCCAGGGTTACCTCGTCGACCGCGACACCCTCCAACACGATCTCAAACACTACCTCGGTCCGGAGGCCGATCCCGCCGATCCGCGCATCTCGCCACTGCGCGCCCGGGATCTGGGCCAGCTGCCCCCTACAATCATTCATACGGCCGAATTTGATCCGCTGCGCGATGAGGGGCGCGCCTACGCCGAGCGCCTGGAGGCCGCCGGCGTCCGGACCCTTTACCGCTGCCATCCCGGTATGATTCACCTGTTCTACGGCATGCGCGGGCTGATCCCGTATGCCGGCACCGCCTTCGCGCAGATGGGCGCCGACATCCGCGGTCTGCTTACGGCGGTCGAGCCGCAAAAGGGGATAGGGGAATGAGCGATCGCTCGCAGGTTGAACAGCTCGTGAAGGAGTTGCACGCCGCCCGCCTGGCCGGGGATCTGGAGCGACTGTGCCGGGTGTTCTCCCCGGATGCGCGCCTGCGCATCGCAGGCTCGAGTGACGGCAAGCCGATCGCCATCGATGCCAGCCGCATCGCGCGCATCCGCCCCTGGCTCTCGATCCTGGTCAAGACCTTCAGGCTGCGGGGCTACGAGCTGCTGTCACTCACCATCGAAGGCACGAGCGCCGCCGCGCACTGGCGCGTGGACATCGAGTCCAAGATCACCGGCATCGTCATCCCGACCGAACTGGTCGACCTGATCGAGGTGCGTAATGGTCAGATCACGTCCCAGATCGAATTTTTCGTGCCGTGTTGAAGCAAGCCGCTCCCGGCGCTGCTGAACGAGTCGGGTTCGCCGGTCGGCGGCTAATGATGCAGCGTACTGTTCGACCCTCGACGCCTGCGGATTCGGACGCCATCGTCGACGCTGTTTGCAGGCGCCGGCCTGCAACCCGAATGCGGATCCGGGCTCGCTGCACTGGAAGTACTGGCAGGCGCGCGCCGACTGGCAGCGGCCGCGCTCGTTCGTGCTCACGGCCGGCTCTGAGCTGATTGCCCACGGCGCCCTGGTTCCGGGTGCGCTGCTTACGCAATCCGGCCGCGAAACGACAGCGCACGTAACTGACTGGGTCGCACGCCGCGGCGAGATGGGTGCCGGGGATCGTACTCATGAAGCACATCGCCCAGCAGGTAGGGGCGCTGATCGCGATCGGCGGCAGCGATGACACATTGCGCATCCTCCCGCACATCGGATTTCAGAGCGTCGGGCTTGCAGCCAGCTACGTGCGTCCGCTGTTCCCACTGCGCAGGCTGCACGGTAACGAGGATCGTGACTGGAAAACTCTGCCGAGGATTGTGCGCAGTCTGGCGTGGCGGGCTGCGGCGCCCACGGCAGTGGGCGATGGCTGGGGCACGCGCCCGCTGGCCGCCGATGCAGACCTTGAGCAGCTGGCCGCGGTGTTGCCAACCGCCACCGCAAACTTGACGCTCCTTGAGCGCAGCGTGGAATTGTTTCGCTACATGCTGCACTGCCCGATCGTTCCCATGCAGCTCTATGCGCTCGAACAGGCGGGTCAGTTGCGCGGCTACTTTCTCTTGGCCTCGGCTCCTGGCCAGGTGCGTATTGTTGATTGCTGGGTGAATTCCGGCGACCCTTCCGATTGGCGGTCAATGCTGCTGTGCGCGGTCGCCCGGGCGAGACAGGACGCGCAGGCCTCCGAGCTCGTCATGCGTGCGAGCGATCCACTGCTAACCACGGTGCTGCCGCGCTGCGGCTTCCACCTGCGGGGTCAGATCTCGATTCGCGTGCGTCCGCCGCGCGGCGCCGCGCTGCCGGCCTCACCTTTGCGGGTACAAATGCTGGACAACGACGCCGCCTTCTTCCATGAGGGACGCAACGAGTTCTGGGCCTGACCGGTGCGTTCGACGTGAGAGAGGCGCCCCTGATCCCCGACCGCTCCCAGGCCACGCGCCTACCTGCACATGGCCCCGCCCGTTACATTCCAGCGCTCGACGGCATCCGCGGCCTGGCGATTGTCTGGGTCGTGCTCCACAACGCCACTGACATCTCAATGGCGCCCGCTAGCCGGGATATTTCGTGCTCTCGGATTGCTGACGCACCCCGGCTGGATCGGCGTGCAACTGTTCTTTGCGCTCTCGGGGTTTCTCATTACCGGGGGGCTGCTCGACACCCAGCGCTCGGATCATTACTTCAGGGACTTTTACGCGAAACGCGCCTTGCGCATCCTGCCTTTGTACTACGGGGTCCTGTTCGCGCTTCTCGTGGTCGTGCCCCTCATTCCTGCGTTCAGTGCATCGATCAGCTCCGAAGGCCAAGCCTCGTTGTGGCTGTTCACGGTCAACTGGACGCACACCGCGCCCTACGGATTCGCCCACTTCTGGTCGCTGGCGGTGGAGGAGCAGTTCTATCTGCTGTGGCCCTTGGTCGTATGGAAGCTCACAGCGCGCCGGTTGTTGATGGTATGTGTTTGGGTCGCCCTGGGAGCCCTGCTGCTGCGCTGCGTTCTGGTCGGATTTGGTACCGATTGGTGGACGTTGTATACCAATACGGTATGTCGCATGGACGCGTTGGCACTGGGAAGCGCGGGTGCCTGTCTTCTGCGGATCCCTGAATTGCGCCAGTCGCTGCTGGGGCGAACGAACCGGTTTCTGACGATTGCGCTGACCTTGTTCTTGGTCGGCATCCCACTTACGCATGTCTACGACCGTACAAGGTGGGCCGGTGAGACTCTCGGCTATTCGGTTCTTGCCGTTACCTGCGCGCTGTTCGTAGCGGTCGTGGCAATGTTGGCGACCAAGCCCGCATCGCGACTCACCTCTTTCGTCGGCTGCGCCCCACTGCGATCCTTGGGAAAATACAGCTATGCCATGTACGTCTTCCATGGCTTGCTGCACAAGCTCGTGGGCGAGCCGTGGCTGGTCGCGCGCTATGGCGACGCCGTGCCCGCTTCTGCCGCATTGTGGTACGCACCCGTGCTGCTGCTGGTCAGCTATCTGCTGGGGTTCTGCAGTTACGAGCTATTCGAACGGCACTTTCTGAAACTAAAGGGTTTGTTTACGCCCAAAGATCAAGCTCGCGTATTTCCAGCGACTTGACAGGCTGCCGCACGGATTCCTGGGCGCCTACGGTACGGTCTTTTTGCCTACGTTCGACAGGGCACCTTCCATGCCGGAGCTGGTGTAGGCCGTCACACCGAAGTACCAGGTCCCAGAGGACAGATTCGTAACTACGTAAGCGGTCACGCTGGGGTTGGTGATGTTCACGACCTGATTCATGTTGCTGGCGGAGGTCCCGTAGTGGACGTGATAGCCCGCAAGGTTAGTAAGTGCCGTCCCGTTAGTGTTCTGGGTAACGGAAGTCCAGTCCAGACTCGCCGTACCATTGGAAACCTGATTCACGGTAATGCTGAAGGCGGCCAGCGAGGCATTGTTGGTCCCGTCGCTGACGCTGATGACGATATTCGAATACGTGCCCGCGCTCGCGGCAGCCGGGGTTCCGGTGAGTTGGCCGTTGCTGCTGCTGAAGCTCGCCCAGGAGGGCTTGTTCATGATACTGAAGGTCAGCTGCGCCCCGCCGGGGTTGTTGACCGTCGGCGTAAAGCTGTAAGGCGAATTCACGTTGACCGAACCGGACGGCGTTCCCGAGATCGTCAGGGTGCTCGCCGCGACGACCTTGATCGAAAAGGCCGGCAGTGAACTCGTCTGCGTGCCGTCAGTGACGCTGATGGCGATGTTCGAGTAAGTGCCGGCCTGGCTCGTCGACGGCGTGCCCGAGAGCGTGCCGGACGAAGTGCTGAACGAAGCCCACGAGGGCTTGTTCTGAATCGAGAAGGTCAGGGCGGTCGTACTCGCAGCGTTCGTGCTCGGCTTGAACGAATAGGCAGTGCCTGCGGTTACCTGTGTCGGCGGGCTGCCGGAGATCGTAAGTGCCGCGGTGACCTTGATCGAGAAAGCGGCCAGCGAGCTCGTCTGGGTGCCATCGCTGACCATGATGACGATGTTCGAGTACGTGCCGGCCTGGCTCGTCGACGGCGTGCCCGAGAGGGTGCCGGTGGAGCTACTGAAGGATGCCCACGTGGGCGCATTCTGCACCGCGAAGGTCAGCTTCGTGCCGCTCGGCGCATTGGTCTTGGGCTGGAAGGAATAGCCGGTGCCAGCCATGACGGATGTCGGCGGACTGCCGGAGATCGTAAGGGTCGCAGCGACCTTGATCGAGAAGGCGGCCAGGGAAGCGCTGTCGGTCCCATCGCTGACGCTGATGACGATGTTCGAATAGGTGCCCGCACTCGCGGCAGCCGGGGTTCCGGTGAGCTGGCCGTTGCTGCTGCTGAAGCTCGCCCAGGAGGGCTTGTTCATGATACTGAAGGTCAGCTGCGCCCCGCCGGGGTTGTTGACCGTCGGCGTAAAGCTGTAAAGCGAATTCACGTTGACCGAACTGGACGGCGTTCCCGAGATCGTCAGGTTGTTTGCTGCGACGACCTTGATGGCAAAGGCTGGCAATGAGCTTGTTTGAGCGCCGTCGGTGACGCTGATGGCGATGTTCGAGTAGGTGCCGGCCTGGCTCGTCGAGGGCGTACCCGAGAGCGTGCCGGACGAAGTGCTGAACGAAGCCCACGAAGGCTTGTTCTGAATCGAGAAGGTCAGGGCGGTCGTACTCGCAGCGTTGGTAGTCGGCTTGAAAGAATAGGCAGTGCCTGCGGTGACCTGTGTCGGCGGGCTGCCGGAGATCGTAAGCGACGCGGTGACCTTGATGGCGAAGGCGGGCAGCGAGCTGGTCTGGGTGCCATCGCTGACACTGATAACGATGTTCGAATAGCTGCCGACCTGGCTCGTCGACGGTGTACCCGAGAGCGTGCCGGTTGAGCTACTGAAGGATGCCCACGCGGGCTCATTCTGTACCGCAAAGGTCAGCTTCGTGCCGCTCGCCGCATTGGTCTTGGGCTGGAAGGAATAGCCGGTGCCGGCCATTACGGTCGTTGGCGGAGTGCCGGAGATCGCAAGGGCTGCCGTGACTTTGATGGAGAACGCCGGCAGGGCGGCTGAGACCATGCCATCGCTGACGCTGATGACGATGTTCGAGTAGGTGCCCACGTTTGCCGCGCTCGGCGTGCCGGTCAGCGCGCCCGTCGCACTGTTGAAGGTAAGCCACGCGGGACGGTTGGAGACACTGAAAGTCAGCTTGTCGCCATCCGGGTCGGATGCAGTGGGCGTGAAGCTGTACGCAGTCCCTGGCCGGGCTGTCGTAGCGGGCTGACCTGCAATCGTGGGCGGATGGTTGGTCGGGGCAGGCGTCGCAACCGAGATGGTGAATGCATCGAGGGCACTCGTCTGCATGCCATCCGATACGCTGATGACGATGTTCGAAAATGTACCGGCCTGGCTGGGTGTCCCAGAAAGTTCGCCGGTCACGGCATTGAACGAGGCCCAGGGCGGCTGGTTTGCGACCGAGAAAGTCAGCGCCGCCCCGCTGGCGGCATTGGTGGTGGGCTTAAAATCATAGGTCGAGCCGACGGCCACCTCAGTGGGCGGGTTACCGGCGATCGTCAGCGGCGCTACCACCTCAATCGAAAACGGCACCAGAGACGTCGTCGACTGGCCGTCACTGACGCTGATCGAGATGTTCGTAAAGGCACCGATGCTCGCCGGCGGCGGGGTGCCCGTCAGTTGCCCGGTACCGGTGTCAAATGTTGCCCAGTCGGGCATGTTGGAGATCGCGAAGGTCAGCGCGTCGCCGTCGGCGTCAGAAGCACTGGGCGTGAATACGTAGATGCTGCCGGCAATAACGCTGGTCGCCGGCGTCCCGGAGATCTGCGGGGCTGTATTGCTCGGGTTCGTCGGCGGCCCGGTGATGCCGGACGGGGAACTGTCCGGTCCGCCACTCACGCCGACGGCGCCGCAAGCTGCCAGCGTGAGAGCGAGGGCAATACTCAGGACACCGAGGCCTAGGCGACGAAGGGTCTCTGAGCGGGAATGAGCCATGCCTTGCAGTTCTCGCTTTAGCGGCGTCGACAAACGCAAGGGCCGGCAAGGGACCGAATCGGAATAACGGCAGCGCAGTGTGGGGCCGCGTTGCCGGTAACTCCGCTATCTCAAGTGAGCGACAAAAGACCTGAGACCGGAAGCTTTGCGTCCCCACCTTGCGGGGGGTTTGCCCTTTACGTCGAGCGGCAGTAAAGCGCTTCAACTACAGGCACGCAACGTGTCTCTGTGCGCAGACAAGACTCGCCCGGTGTTGGAAACACTATGGAAAACGAACTGCGGTTAAGACAGGCGCAGTGTTAAATCGCAGGCGCGGAAGATCGGAGCCGCAGCGACGGGATCTGAAGCGCGCCCCGCGGGAGAGGCTGCTTCATGCCCGCAAGCTGGTAGCGAGCCTGGCGCCGAGGAGGCACGTGCAAGTAACTGGACTGAGGGTGCGGCTGACTATGCCGCGCTGCAACGATGGCAGTTTCCCGGGGCTCTAGCGAGGCGTGTTACGACCCGCCCGGACTGCCGTCGGGATCGGTCCGGAGCGCAATCACCCTGCGCCAAACCCGGAAAGTGACCACGGAATTGCGAAACGGAGGCGACCCGATGGTCGCGTCAGATGGAGCTATTTCTTGGTCCTGCGCCGGCGGGCCAGCAATGCAGCACCGGCGCCGGCGCCCAGGACCGCAAGCGTGGCGGGCTCAGGGACCGAGGTTCCACCCTCGCCACCGCCGGGCGGGGGGGGGACACAAGAGCTTGCCAATGATCGGCAGGCCGCAAAGCCAGCCGCCGCCGCCGCCGCTCGCGTAGGCCGGGGTCGTGCTCATGGCCCCCAGGGCGGCCATGGCAATGACGGTCAAGGCAATCTTCTTCATAGTTCGACCCCGCTGAGACTGTTCACCCCGAGGACCTGCAAGGAGTGGGCCAACCTTGTAATCTCTTGATTCGGTACTGCCGAGTTTACGTAACGCGTGGTAATTTCCATCTGAAGCGTAAACTATTCCGACACCGTTGCATGCGTGCATTCGTGCACTGCATCACAAACCTCCCGGGCGTCGGGGATCTGCGACAGGCCATACGATAACATTCACCCCTTATCGGGGGAATCGAGTATTCCTAGAAAAACCCTCAAGGAGTCTGTGGGTGTCGGTGCAGCGCGTACGACCGTGTTAGTCGGCGTGCTCATTGCAGTGGGACTCCTCGCCTACTGGCCTGCTGCCGTTGCTCTCTGGAGCTACTGGATCGAGGAACCTTCGTTGGGAGGGCACGGGATCCTCGTGGCCGCCCTGGCGGCTTGGCTGCTTGCACGCGCCCGGGATCGCACGGACTCCGAACCTGTCCAAGCAGCGCCGTGGGCGCTGTTGCTGCTGGTCCCTTGCACTGTGGCCGCACTCGTCTTCTGGAAGGCCGGCCTCCAGGCGCTGCAGCTGTTGATGCTGCCCGCCGTGATCTGGCTGGCAGTACTCGCGGCCTTCGGCACTGCTGTCGCGCGTTCCGTCGCAGTACCCATCGGATATCTCTACTTTGCGATGCCGGCATGGAACATTCTGAGCGTGCCGCTTCAGGAACTCACGGTCCACGCTGTTGCCCTACTCGCACCGCTGGTCGGACTGCCAGCGAGCGTTTCTGGAACCTCATTCGCCTTCCCAAATGGCGCGAGGTTCGTAGTCACGCTGGCCTGTAGCGGCGTGGGGTTCCTAGCCCAGGCGCTCGCCGTCGCTGTGCTGCTGGGGGAGCTCGAGGAGGCCAATTTTGCACGGCGCGCCGGCCTTTTCATCAGCATGGCATTCATCGCCCTTGCGACCAACTGGGTCCGGGTAATCCTCCTGCTTGCGATCGGTTATGCAAGCGGGATGGACAACGTGATCGTCTCGCAGCGCCATCTGGAATTCGGGTACCTGCTGTTCGTCATCGTGCTGGTAGCGTTCGTATGGGCCGCGACGCGGCGGACTCTGCCTGAGCCTGGGGCACGGGCCCCGAGATTGGGAGCGCTGGCTCTCAGCGGATATTTCGTGGCAATAACCGCATTGGTCACCGGACCCCTGCTGACCTCGTTGTCGGCACGCCCTGGCGATGTCGGCGCGCCGCCGTACGCGCTGCGCATGCCAACCGGGCAGAACGCATGGCGCGGTCCTCTGCCGGCCCTGGATCAGGGGTGGCGCCCCGTGTTCGTTGGGGCGCATTCTGAGCAGCATGTGGCGTATGAGGACAGTGAGGGTCACCGGATTGAGGCGGTCGCGGTCGGCTATGCCGTGCAGCGTCAGGGCAGGGAATTGGTCAACGAAGGGAACTCTCTGCTGGGCCAAGGTGGCCTCTCAGTTCTAACGGCGGCCTTCGTGGATGTAGGAGGAAGCACGTATCGTGAGGTTGTCGCCGTCGACATGGAGGGCAACCGGTCAGTCATCTGGTCGTTCTACGACATAGAGGGAGAATCGTTCGTAGTCCCGATCCTTTCCCAGCTATGGTACGGAGTCCGGGCGCTTACGAGTCGCCCCGACTCTCAGCTGTTTGCGTTCAGAGCCGCATGCGTACCTTCTTGCGCCGATGCGCGCAGTGTCCTGCAGAGTTTTTTGCACGGGACCGCACCAGGCTGGCGCGGCGCTGCATGGCGGACGGCGCGTGAGTCGAAGAGCAGGCGAAACGCGATGGAGGAGGGAGGTCAAGCCGGGAAATGCATTCATGAGCCCGATACTTAATCAGGTATGGGATGAGGTCACCAGCGCTTGGCGCTATCGCTGGTTCGCGCTCGCTTTAGCGGTGCTAGTTTCGCTCTTCGGCTGGCTGGTGGTGTTCGCACTTCCGGACCGGTACGAGGCGGTGGCGAGCGTTTTCGTGGATACACGCACGTCCTTGAAGCCGATTCTCCAAGGGCTTACCGTGGAACAGGATGTGGACGCACAGCTGAACTTTGTCCGTCAGTCCCTGCTGGCGGGCCCGGAGCTACTTCGCATCGCACGCGATGGTGGCGTCCTTCCCGCCGGCATTGATGAGCGTACGCAGGAACAGCTCGTTACGGCCATGAGTGCACGGATCGATATTAGTGTGCACAGCGCAAGTGGCCGGGAAGAGGATCGCAAGACGGCCGGCAGTATCTACCGTGTCGTTTATCAGGACCGCAATCGTGAGCGCGCGCTGCGAGTCACTCAAATTCTCATGGACACCCTCGTGAATGAGACTCTCGGCGGCAAACGTGAGGGGTCCCAGAGTGCTCAGCAGTTCCTTGAGGATCAAATCCGGGACTATGAGAAGCGTCTTAGGGCCGCCGAAGACCGGTTGGCTGCGTTCAAATCGAGACACATTGGGCTGATGCCCACCGAGCAGGGGGGCTATTTCGCGCAGCTGCAGAAGGAATCTGAAACCGCTGCCACTGTAAGGACGAAGCTTGCCGAGGCGCAATCGCGCCGGATTACGTTGACCAAACAGCTCCATGGGGATGTTGCGGTCGCGGCGAGTTCTTCCACTCAATCAGGATCAGGTCCAGGAAGGGGCGGCGGGCTCGATACGCTTTCCCGCATCGACGAAGCCCAAGCGAGGCTGGATGAACTACTGTTGAAATTTACGGATCGGCATCCTGACGTGATTGCCGCCCGGCAGACGCTCGAGGATCTGAAGAAGCGCCGCTCAACGGAAATTGACAGCTTACGGCAGGGCGACGCCGCAACGGCTGCAGCAAGCCGCGCCAGCAGTAATCCCGTATATCAAAGCGTACAACTCGCACTGAATCAAGTGGATGTGGATATCGCAGATCTGAATACCGAGCTCGCGCAGCACGACTCCAAGGTCGCTGAGCTTCGCCGGATGCTCGATACGGCGCCCCAGGTCGAGGCGGAATTCGCGCAGCTCAACCGCGACTACGACGTGAACAAAGCCCAGTACACCGCGTTGCTGGGTAATCTGCAAAAGGCACGACTTGGCGAACGTGCGGACGACGCTGGATCGATTCGGTTTGAGGTCGTGCAGCCCCCAACGGCGGGGTTCCGGCCTGTATGGCCGAAGCGGCCACTGCTCCTTTTCATGGTCCTAATTGCTGCGCTCGGAGCCGGTGCTGCTTTGGCCTACGGCTTGAGCTATCTACATCCCGTTGTCTCTTCGTCCATTGCCCTCTCCCAATTTGCCGGCGTGCCTGTATTGGGACTCGTCAGTGTTGCCTTTCCTGAACGAAGGCGACGGGCAATCCGTCGAGACCTGTGGCGGATTTCGCTCGTCACGGGGTGCCTCTTAGGGGGATTCTTGGTGACCCTGATACTGAGTCTCCAAGGCTATCGGCTGAGCATTACCGCTCTGAAGCACATGGTGAACTCGTGAGCCTTATTGAGAGCGCACTGGAAAAGCTACGGCGCGGCGCTGAAGCAGAGAGGCACGTTCGAAGCCCGGTCCCGCGTACGGTCAGTGCCGCGGCCCCCGTCGTAAACGTGGCAACGGCAATTCCACCGTCCATCGAGGAACCGGCGACTCGCATTACCCTAGACATTAAGGCTCTTCGCAAGGCCGGGTACCTGCCCGAAGAGGGGCTTGAGCGGCGGTTCGCGGATCACTATCGGCAGGTCAAACGACCGCTGGTCGAAAAGGCGCTCGCCGGCACGCCAGAGATGCGTCTTGTTCTTATATCCAGCGCCCTACCTGGGGACGGCAAGTCCTTCACCAGCCTCAATCTTGCGCTGAGCATGGCGCGCGAGCGGGACATTTCGGTACTGCTGGTCGACGCGGACGCACCGCGGGCACGAATCAGCGAGGTGTTGGGGATCCGTGGTGCATCCGGGTTGCTCGATGCTCTCGCCGACGAGACGCTGGACGTGGAATCACTCATTCACGGCACGGATGTTCGTGGGCTCGACGTACTTCCCGCAGGTCGATTCAAAGATAACTCGACCGAATTACTCGCAAGCGCCCGCATGAGTCAGCTTGCTACGCGTCTCGCTGCAAAAAACCCGCGACGGTTGGTGCTGTTCGACTCCGCGCCACTACTTGTTTCTAGTGAAGCTAGGGTGCTGCTTCGCATCCCTGGTCAAGTCGTTCTAGTAGTGCGCGCGGGAGTGACACCACGGCAGGCAATTATCGATGCCGTTGGGCATATCGATCGGAACAAACTACAGGGACTAATCTTGAATCAGACTGCTATCAAGCAGGGCGGCGGCTACTACGAGTACGGGTTAGCTGGCGACGATTCAATTGACTCCCTCACCTAGGCGCGCCCTAAGGGCATACCATCGTACTTAAACTTCGTCGTAGTCTTGGCAGCGATAAGCCGCGACGCGCCTGGAACGCTGCATTTGGGGCGCTTGCATCGTTCTTTGTGTCGATGACGCAAACAACCGTCGGCTGCTGTGAGACTTTCGAGAGAGTGCCCGTCCGGGCGTTCCATTCGTGACTGGGGTCGCTTCGCACCGACGCGTGCTTGTCGGCGGTTCATGGCTGATCGCGGCCCGAACGTTTGATCGTCTAGTCGGGATTATCAGCATCGCAATCCTGGCGCGGCTGCTCAAGCCTGCAGACTTCGGGCTGGTCGCGATTGCGAACACGATCGTGGCCGCAATAGAACTGATTACCGCATTTGGATTCGATTGGGCCCTGGTGCGTCTCGAACAGCCCACCGTAGAAGATCTAAATTCAGCGTGGACGCTTCGCGCGCTGTTCGGAGTATTTACCTGTACAACGCTCTCGCTGTTAGGGCCTGCCGCGGCGTCCTTTTATCATCAACCAGCGCTGCAGCTCGTGTTGATGGCAATGGGAGTCGCCAGCCTCATAAGTTCGTTGGAAAATATTGGAACCGTCTACTTCAGGCGCGAATTCGCCTTTCACAAGGAGTTTCTTATCAGATCGGGCGCGAAATTCGTCGGATTCATCGTCACTCTAACTTGGGCTGTCTACTACAAATCGTACTGGGCCCTTGTCGCGGGCATCCTTGCAATCAGGATTACGACGATTGGTGCCAGTTATCTCTTTCATCCTTACAGGCCGAGGCTGTCACTCAGCAACGCGCGTGCATTGTTGGGGTTTTCCTCGTGGCTGTTGTTCGGGAATGTCGTCGAATACTCCCGCCAGAAGTTTGCCGACCTTTACGTGGGTCGCGCCTACGGGCTCGGAACCAATGGACTGTTTGCGGTTGCGGGGGAACTTGCCATTGTTCCGATCACCGAAGTGGCTGCGCCGATTAATAGAGCTGCTTACTCGAAGTATACGGAAGACGTGCGTGCCAACCGAAATCTCGGCCCGTCCTATGTCAGTATTGCATCAACCATCTGGATGATATGCCTTCCCATGGCTGCGGGGATTATTGCGGTTGCCCCGGAAGCAATTTCATTATTGCTGGGACCGCAGTGGAGCGGCGCTCAGACAGTGCTTAAGTGGTTGGCATTGGGCACGGTATTCACTGTTATGACCGCCAATACGCACTACGTCTATTGGGCGCTCGGGCATTCCCGCATCGTGGCAGGGCTAGGAGCAACGGGGTTACTTATTGTTGTATTGACAACGCTGGTCTGCTCTCGCGTCGCGGGCTACCCCGGTGTGGCGTTTGCTTTTGCACTTGCGAGCGCTTTGCTCGTTCCCATAAATTTCTCCGTCCTACGGCGACTGGCGGGCATCCGGTTCTCCGACCTTGCGGGACGGGTTTGGCGGATTGCCTTGGGTGCGATCGTAATGAGTGCGGTGTTATGGGCGATTTTTGCGACCTCCGGCGTGGTGGACGCCAAAACTGCGATCCGCACTCTCGCCGCAAAGGTTTTTATCGGTACGGTTACGTATTTGTTAGTTGTTTGGATGGCCTGGGTAGTCTGCGGGCGGCCGTCCGGCCCAGAGTCTGCGTTACTCGAAGTAGTCCGCCAAATCGCGCGTCGTTTTCAACCACGGTCAAGATCGGGACCACAGGGCTAGTATCGGTGAAGGGTGTCGCCACCTCCTGCTCTCGGAGGTGGATTCCTCATGTTCGGTTAGTTGGTATTGGCTTTTTTCGTGAAAAATAGTGGATCGAAATCTTCTTCAGTAATTCTCGTTGCGTACCATTTCTGGCCGTCGCCAGAAGTTGGAGCCAAAAGAATGACTGCGCTGGCGAGCGCCCTAAGAGCGACTGACAAGTGTGTATGCATTATCAGTGCCTTCGAGGGGCTCGGCAATTCCGGACTAGCCCGCCAAAGCGACCCGAATTTGGACGGCTATGAGCTATGCCGCGTGTCGGATCCGCCCAGCCTGGTTCTGGCAATGATGGTTGGCGTCAACAGACTTCTTCGCAGATTGGCATCGGGCAGGAACAGGGCGCTCGCTAACAAGAACGAGGGTGCCGGTTTGAAGGTACCTTCGGGGGAATCGGGACCGTCGCTGCGCAGCTGGGTATTTGCCGTGCTGCACTTGATCGATGACAAAAAGCGCTGGGCATTCAGAGCTCTGCGGAAGATGGTCTCGATGACCCGACCGGCCGTGATCATCGTTTCCGGGCCCCCGATGTCTACGGTTCTCGCCGCAACTCTTGCGGCACGTGCGCTGAAATGTCCCGTGATCGTCGATTTGCGTGACCCCATCTGTGATGAATGCGAGCACGCCGCATTGAGCGATGGCGTCCCGGTTCCATGGGGGCGTCGGGCACTGGAGCGCTATGTGGTTCAGCACGCGACGAGGGTGATAACGACGTCCCACACGTTGCGCGAGCGTCTTCGAAGCCGTTACCCGCCCATGAAGGATCGCATCGAGTGCATTCGAAATGGCTTTGATCAAGTGCCGAAGGTGAAGCGTGCGGGAACAGGAAACAAACTGATCGTGATTTACGCGGGTACACTATATCTAAACAGAAATCCCTTCCCATTCTTTGAGGCCCTCGATTGGCTCTTGGAAAATCCCGATGTAGATCCTTCGAGCGTCGAAGTGCTTTTTGTCGGCGACTGCAAGCACTATGGCGGTGTCGCGCTTAGTGATTGGCTTGCAAACCGTCCGTCCGGAAGAGTTGTAATGATTCGAGGAGCGGTTGGTGCGCCCGAATTGGAATCCTTGTATGAGCGCGCGACGCTGTTACTCAATTTCGCAGAAGGGCAGCCAATGCAAGTGCCCGCAAAAACCTTCGAACTGCTGGCCCTCGGACGCGAGATGTTGGTGCTTTGCGAACCCACAAGCGACACGGCCGCCGTCGTGAAAGGGATAGAAGGGGTCTCATGTGTGGCGTCCGGCGAAACAGTGCGCTTGTGCGAACTGCTACGTGACATCTACGTGCGACACGTGCAGTTGGGGACATTACGTGCACCAAACCTCGCAGAGATTCAACAGCATTCGAGGTCTGCGCAGAACGCACAGTTTTTGAGCCAAATCGAGACTACAATACGATCGGTCGGGTAGGCTGAAATCGTCGTTGATTTCAACGCGAGACAGATGAAGATCGACATGGGTGCATCCACATTTCAATTAGCCCTTCCCAGTTTCCCGATCGCAGGGAGAAGTGTATTGGATATCGGGTGCAGCACTGGCGAAACCTTGATGCATCCGTACTACTCCGCTGCGGTGCGTCGCTGCGGAATGGACGTGGATCGGCAGGCCATTGAGAATGGTCGACACGAGTTCCCCGATCTCGAACTCCAGGTTGCCGATGCCGAACATCTCCCATATTCCGCGGAGGAGTTCGATGTCGTCATCTCGAAGGTGGCTCTTCTGTATACCGACATCAGAAAATCGTTCGCTGAAATCTTCAGGGTGATGAAGCCTGGCGGTGACGTTTTTCTGACAATGCACGACTTACGTTTGCAGTGGATATTTTTCTCGAGGGCTGTAAAAGCCGGCGCGTTGCGCAGAGTTATTGATCACGGCTACATCGTCGGTGCGAGTGCGATTTATATTGCAACCGGGCGCATTCCGGCAAGGCCTTGGAGCGGAACACGCGAGACGTTTCAGAGTGTGGGTAGTTTGCGGCGCGATCTGGCGCACGCTGGCTTTGTAAACTCGGAATTCCAGCGAACGGCTCGGGACTTCATCGTTTCAGCGCGTAAGCCCTAGTGTCTGGACTCTACGCGGAAATCAGCCTGGATTGACCCACCGGCAGTTATAACTGTATCGAGGGCTACGGGCTCAGCGCAGCGGCTTCCACGTCACCATACGTTCGCCCTGCAGATAGCGCAATGTAGCAATGAGCGAAGCGACATTTGTGAGTAGAAAGTAATACGGCCTTGCGAACAGGCCCAATTCTCTCGTCGAGTTTTGAAGCAGGAATCCCACGGCTCCCGCTGCTAACAGAATGCTTTGTCCTGCTAATAGAAAGAGGTACGGGTGGTGGTTATCAGTGCGAGGTTTGCCGTTAGCGCTCCGAGCCACAGCAGGGGCGATGCGTACCTAAGAACCTTGTGAGACCACAATTGCCAGGCGAAAAGACCGTATTTGAGAGGGTTTAGGAAGCGGCGCTCGCGAATTAGGGCGTTCAAGCTCCGGATAGCTACGCGCACACGCATTGAAAGCTCATTGCTGCCGCTATCTGAAAGTGACTTCAAAGCAGATTGCGTTAAGTTCTAACACCGTCCGTCTGTTCTGTTCGCGCATGAGCATCGTAATGACGAAGTCGCTAATCAGCTCCGGGTCTATTGGCCGATAGGCAACCCTTCGAACTGCGTAAAGGCAGCCGCTGACACCGATCAGAGAACCTAGCGAGCTTTCAGCAGCGCGCAAGCGTAGCTCATAGCTCCAGTACGCCTCGCCGCCACGTCCCGTGACGTTTTCGACGTCTGTCACATAACTGACCGTCCACCGACACAACCGACTGTCGGATCTGCAAGGTTTTCGACCAGCCGCTTCAGAGCTGCGGGATGCAACCGAGTTGTCGCGTCAGTAAAAACCAGGACATCGCCAGCGGCTTCGGCGGCCGCGGCGTTTTGGCAAGCTGTCTTGCCACATCGGCCTTCGACACGGATGACGCGTATCCGCCTTCCTGGGTATGACGACGCGATTTCTTCCGTGGAATCGGTGGATCCGTCCGATGCAACCATGATTTCGACAAGAGCGGCCGGATAGTCAGCTGCCGTCAAATTATCTAGCTTTGCGCGAATACAACGTTCTTCGTTGTACGCGGTCACTACAATAGTGACCTTCGGAAGATGATTGTTCTTGACCACCGCTCTTCCGAATCGGCGTGACAAGATCGATATCAGGGCCGGGTACACCAAGTAGACGTACACCAGCAGTGCGCTGCAGATCCAAAAGACAATGGTGACCATCGGACTAACTATTTATTCTTCTTGGTCGGCGCGCCCGTGACCCAGGCCGCAAAACGATACTACTAAATTCTACTACCTACGCTATTCCGCCACTCCGTTCGTGATCGAATTCACATAACTAAGCCAAGGAGGCCGGTGCAATGGGGCTAAGTGCATGATTAGTACGGTACTCGATCGCCGCAAATCGATCGTATCATCTGCGAGACAATCCGTTGCGCCGTGTCGGCGTCGCGGCGACCGGGCAGGCGATCGCAAGGCGTTCGCAAGGCGTTCGTGCCCTTGCGTGCGGTCCTTCGTCTTCGTCTGTAGGCCTCGAAGAAGCCGATCGCGTAGAGCGCATCCAGAGTCGAGAAATTCGTAGCCCGAAGGTTAGGACCCACACCCGGCACTCTGCCATCCAGGAGGGGGCGTCAGACGTCGGACGACTCGCGCCGGATTTCCTGCGACAACGGCAAGTTCGGGGACGTCCCTTGTGACTACTGCTCGGGACGCGACTATCGCGCCGCGACCGACGGTCACCCCTTTAAGGATGGTCACCCCGCTGCCAATCCAAGCGTAGTCGAGCACGGCGATTGGGCCCGAGCGCTCCGGCCCTGGTGGTTCATCGCGCGCGCGAGCTAATGGGTCCAACGGATGTCCGTCGTAACCGTTGAGCGACACCCGACTTGCGATTCGAACGTGATTACCGATCTGAATAGAAGTGCCAACGATGAGTTCGGTCTGGTAGCCAATCGAACAATCATCCCCGACTTGGAGAGTCCGCACGCTCCCACCTCCGGCTGCAATCCAAACTTGTTCTCCCGATAGAGTTACCCGCTTTCCGAGACAAATCGAGAGAGGGCCGAGAATTTTTGGCATATTCTCTTCAACTAACAAGTCGTCACCAACGCTCGCGCACTGAAGGCGCAGCAGCGGTTCGCTGTACAACTTACTAGCCAATACACGAAGCGGTCCCCTGCGAAAGCGTCTCAGGGTCAAAAGTCCGCGATGTACAATGGGCACCGGCCTCAGGTTCAGCCGTGAAGTTGACTTTAGTGCGGAGAACACGCGTCTTTGAAGCGGGGTCTCACGTCGTCGCGCCCACTCGATGATCCCCACGTTGCTCTCCCGGCATTGCGTCGTACCAAGGCAATGGATCGGATCGTAGCCTATCTGCGGGAATCGACGTAACTAGGTTGGGCCTGGCCAAAGCGTGTGGCGCCCATTCACTCCCCGGCGCCGCACCTTGGCCAATCGCGGGCGTTCTGTTCTTAGGACACTGTGAGCACGGGAGCGTCAGGTACAGCGGCACCGGGCTGGAAGTTGCATCCCACTTGAGTAGCACCATTGCCCCACGCGCCCATGTCCGTCGCCGATCCGCCTGTTGTGCCGTTCGACGAGCCTTTGCCAACGCAAGGACTTCCTTGCTGAAGCTTGTAGTAGCCGGCGCCTGAGCCGCTGGCAACGAAGGCTGGATCTGCGGCAATCGAATGTGCATCTTTTCCGACGGTGCTTGCCGGGAGCGTCGACGCCCAGGATGAAATCGTCTTGCTCAGAGTGTTCGGATAGGCAGTGCTATTGTCGGCCGACAAGCCGAGCGATATGGAAGTGGGATAGCAGTTGTAATCCACCAGTGCGAGTGCGCTTGCGTTTGTATCAAGATCGCCCCGGCCGCCAGTGGTTCCACGCTTGATGATGTTGTTGTACACCTTGATTGTCCCGGGTGCGCCAAATCTAATCCAACTCCCGACAGTGCAGTTCGGAATGCCAACGAAGGTGTTGTTATACCAAGTCTGGTGATTAAGGGACGCGGGGAAGTTCCCAACATCGATCTGATAGGGCTGCACAGCGTTATTAGCAATGATGATGTTGTTGTTGATGGTAGAAGTCGTCGTGCCGTCTCCATCGTCATCGATGGTCATTCCCGTCACATCACCCGTCCCAGAGCGCGTCATATCGATGAAGTTGTATCTGACGGTATTACTGTGCTGCGACGCATTCTTGTGGAATATTCCTCCAAACTGCTCAGTGCTATTGGAGATCACGGTATTGAATTGCGTGACGGCGTTTATTGAGGTCCAGAATTCAATTCCACACGCACGACTGAAATTACAGTACAGATTTGTAATGTAGTTGTTCTGAACTACAGCACCCTGACTCGAATAAACAGTTATCGCGGTCGCGTTGGCCCCTCCGATGTTGTTCGTGAGGTCATGGACGTAATTGTTCTGTACGATCAGGCCGGGGAGGCGATTGCCAGCGAGTGGCGCTCCGGTCACTTGCCCAACGGAGATGGCGCGGTTGTAGCAGTTCTTAATCTCGAACCCATCGATTGTGATGTAACCTGCCCCCGCGCCGGCCGTGCCGATCGTTCCGATAAGCGGTTGCCCGTTCGGGTTGTTTCCAGAATTGGCTCCTGCGTCAAGGATCGCACCCCGTGGCACCGTGGACTGGACCACGGTCTGTGACGAAGCAGTTCCACCCGCGATACTGAATGCGGGCGTGGAAAAGTCGCCCGTATATCGACCTCCCACGAGGCTGAGGCAGTTATACGTCCCTGGGAGCACCCCCACCCGCTTGCCTGCGTACGTGCCCCGTTTTGTATTTAGCGCGGTGAGCGCCCAGGGACTCGCCGAAGTTCCCGGATTGCTGTCCGAGCCTGTCGGCGATATGTAGTAGTCAAATGAACCACCAGTGGTTTGCGCGAAAGTCCGCCACGGGAAGAGGGAACCTGCAACTGCCGCTGCAATTGCTCCACTCCCGCCGCGAAGCACTTCTCGGCGTGTGGACATGCGGGCATTCAAAGTCTTTGGGCTAAAACGCATAGAGCCGTACCTCACCTTGCGCGGCCGGATCTACCGTGAGGATAGTCGGCCGATAAAAACTGGCGCAAGAATACCAATTAGTCTCGTCCCGTGAAGCCCGGAAAATGTCTGTGATCTGAGACAGGACCGATGCCTGTGAAGAGCTTCACGGCGAAATCTTAGAGCTGTCTGTAATGCCAGACACCTTTTGCCAGTGCCAAGGTGCCTACGCAGATCTAGGCCGCTTGGTCGGCTGATCGCCCGTGACATGCGATAGAACGCTTCGATTCCCACCCGACGCATCAGTTCCTAATCCCAAATCGGATGCCTTTCATAGTGCACACTCAAGTAATGCACACTCAAGCGATGTCCCTGAAGGGGCTGTGTGTTGCGCTTCACTGCCATTTGCCTTAGGTGATGCCAGGGCAGCAATCCTCTTATGCGCGTGTCCGAACACTCAACCCCGCCTGATTATGTGAGGCACGCCTTGTGACGCAGCACGTGTACGGCCAAGAGGCGTCTCGCGCCGTGTTCCGGCTCACACCGACTGCCGAATGATACTGCGGCGGCGATGGCGTTTGTTCTGCGTTATTCTAAGCCGGTTCGCACGGCGCGGCACATAGACGCGGCTGAGCTGTATGGCCAACTTCCACGTCCGGGCGGAGAGCTGGTTTTCCTTGCAACGTATTTCAGCCGATGGAGTAGCCAGGGACAACGATCGCGGCGAGGTGCCGGGCGAGGCGCGCGGACTTACGATTTGCTATTCGGTTTTCCTGCTGATAGCAGTTGGAAGAGTGCACGATCTGGTTCCCTCGTTGCGCTCCTTGCCGATCGCCAAGGTAGCGATGGCGCTTGCCGTCATCCAACTCCTAGTCAGATGGCGCCAACTTCCAAAGCTGCCCGCAATCGGAGTCCCGCTGGCTCGCAATGCAGGACTCCTAGTCGCATTGGCTATCTTGCTTACGCCACTGTCTATTTGGCCAGGTGCAAGCGTCGAATTCCTGTATCAAGAACTACCGGTTTTGGCGGCTACCGTTATTTTGAGCTTCAAGGTTTCCGGCAACTGGCGTCAACTTCAAAACGTCGGCCGCATGCTTGTTGTATCGGCTCTCTTGCTAGCTCTGTCAGCGCTTGCAGGATTTCAAGGGGGACGTGCTAGCAGTGCCACGGGGGCTTATGACCCAAATGACTTGGCATACGTGCTCGTTTCGGTTCTTCCAATCGCAATTAGTTTTGCCCTGAATTCGAAGACAACCCTACGCCGAGTTTTGAACGTGGCTTTGGCTATCACGTTGGTAGTGGCAACGCTGCTCACCTCTTCGCGCGGGGGATTGTTTGGCCTGCTGGCAGTTCTGGGATTTACGGTATTGCGCCCGATCAGACGACCGCCGATACAGGGAACAGGAGGCAAGATGCGCCGAATCATCCCGAGCCTCTTGGGGGTGCTGGTGCTTGCTGCAGTGATATGGCCGAATTTGCCCTTCGACACGCGTGACCGCCTAGCGTCAGTGATTATGCTCGGTAGTGACTACAATATGGACGTCGACAACTCGCACAGTCGATCCAACATCTGGCGGCGCAATGCAAACGCTGTCCTGCACCGACCTATAGGCTTTGGTATCAACTCGTTTCCGATGGTAGACATACGTACCGGTGGCCAATTCAAGGCCGCGCATAACAGCTATCTTGAGGCCTTGGTCGAGTTGGGGTTCGTGGGCTTCGTTCTATTCGTCAGGGTGTACACGCTGAGCTGGCGAATTCTTGGTTCAGTGCGCCGGGCCTTACTTGCCGCTCCGCACAACGATGAGCGTGACGCAATGTTGGTATTTGCTCGTATGTTGCAGGCGGCTTTGCTTGGAAGCGCTGTTGCTGGATTCTTCTTATCCATGGCCTACTCAAGTCTCCTCTGGACGCTGGTCGGCACCACCCTAGGCTGCGCGGCGGCTGCGACCCGTCTCACGGAGATTGCCTCCCGATCGCTTTCAGGCATTCCAACACCGCGCACAGAGCATCCACCTACCTGAGCGGCGGTTCAAGTGGAGGAATCCGCTGGGGTAGGCCAATAGGTTGGCAGCGCGAAAAGCGCTAAATACCTGTCTACAACCTGATCCAGGTTATTGGTCGAGGCAACCTTGGCAAAGCCTGCGGCAGCCATCGTTCGCCGCATTTGTAGGGTTTGCCGCAAGCTCGAGTAAGGCGTTAGCGAGCTGTGCCGGGTCGCCCGGTGGGGACACAACTCCTGCACCGCCAGATAAGAGCTCCGGGATGCCGCCGACCGCCGGTAGCGACGCAGGGGACGTGCGCTGCCATCGCTTCGAGCAGTACCATGGGCAAACCTTCTGACAGCGAACTCAGAGCAAATCCGTCGGCGGCAACCATTAGTCTCGGAACGTCGAGCCTGGCCCCAAGGAACGACACACTGGGGCCAAGGCCGAGTTCTCGGGCAAGTTGCTCCAGATGTGATCTTTGATCGCCATCGCCGACGAGCAGAAGTCTCAGTTTCTGCTGCGATTTGCCCTTCGCAATCGCAATACTCGAATAAGTGTCGGGAGGTCCTTAACTTCTGCCAGACGACCCGCGAATATCCACAAGAAATCGCTATCAGAAATGCCGAGAGTGCGCCTGACCCGTGCTCGCTCGAGGGGATCCTCGGCCTGTAGACGTACCCCGTTCGGTATGTAATGAAGACGCTCTGCAGGCACTCCAAGTTCCGAAAGAAAGAAGGATTTCATGGATGGGTGGACCACTGTCACTTCATCGGCAAACCGACAATAGTGGCGGCTCTGTCTGCGATAGGTCGGCATTGCCATAAGCTCCAACATAGAATGCTCTGTAAGTACGATGCGACCAATCCCTGCCGCTCGAGCAGATAGAGCCCCCAGAATCAAAGAGGTGCAGTGGTGTATATGTATCGCGTGCGGTTTGATGTGCCGAAAGAAGCGCCATAGCGCGAGCTGGTAGGTGAATCGGCGAACAAATCTTGTACGCGTCAGGTAGCTTAAGTCGAAGCACTCAACGCCCGCCGCTTCGAGCTCACGGCGCACCGGGCCATCAGAGCCGTAAAAAGCAAATGCAGCTACCTTGTAGCCTCGACGCACGCACTCCCGCGCAACATCAGCGCCAACACGCTCTGAGCCGCCTAACTCAAACGGAATAGTCCCTCGATGATCGTGGGTGATTGCTGACTTACACTATTGTTCGACATTTGCAAACCCGTCGCGCATCACTTGCAGGTCAGCCCGAAGATCTCGAAGCCGCTTTTAGTTTCTCGGGTGGTGTAACCAGCGTCCGGACCATCGCTGCAGCTGCAATAGAATCCACATCGCGGCTCCCGAACCGGCGCGCGCGTTTGAAGAGAGAAAGCGCTCAGTCGCACCAGCCACCGTCGCTGGATCGAGAATACCCCACTGGCGCACGCGTGCTGGCGAGAGCTCATCGAGTAGCAAGGGGCGTAACGGACCGCGCAGCCAATCACCGATCGGTGCCGAAAACCCCTGCTTTGGCCTGCTGGATAGGCTAGAGGGAAAGTGTCGTCCGAGGAGTCTGCGAAGGATGTATTTGTTTTCCTTGCCGCGAATGCGCCACTTCATGTCCAGCGCCGCGGCGAGCTTAGCTGCTTCGTGATCTAGGAAAGGTTCGCGTGCTTCAAGCGAAACAGCCATAGACGCCCGGTCTACCTTGACGAGCAAGTCCCCGGGCAGGTAGCGCGTCATGTCAAAGTGCATGAAGCGGTCTCTAGGTCCGGTACCTTCGATCGACTCGTAGGCTTCGCGCGCCCCTGTACTGCCGGACATCGCTTGGGTCATGAACTCTGATGTTTCCCGGGTCGACCATTCCGAGACTGCGGCGTCGTACGCCGGAAACTCGTCCGACGCTCGCGCCATGCGCACAAACTTCTTGAGCTTGTCATGGATTCCCGCAAATCGCGGACCAGTGCGCGAGATCGCGTACGCGCGTGCCACAAGGGCAGGTGGCAGTACGTCAATGAGTTCGGCGGACAACCAGTAGAGTCCGTGCATCAACTTGGTTCGATCCACGAATTCACCGCAAAAGGCGTAGCGTGTATATCCACCGAAAAGCTCATCCGCGCCGTCGGCCGAGAGGGCAACTTTTACGTGCTGCCGCGCAAGGCGTGAGACCATCAGAGTGGGTAACAGGGAACTGTCACCAATAGGTTCATCGGCGATCTCGACAATCTCCGTCACGCTATCCAGAGCGGCCTGAGGCGAGAGCGAGAACTTCACGTGTTCAGTTCCGAGCGTCCTGGCAACCGTCGCAGCGTAGGCGGACTCATCGAACTCGGAGCCGTCGAATCCGATCGTGAAGGTGCGAAGTTTGAATCCGCCGCGCTTTGCGAGCAGGGTAGCCACCAAGGAGGAATCGATGCCGCCGCTCAGAAACACACCTACCGGCACGTCGGCGACCATGCGATAGGCGAATGCCTGCTGCAGAGAATCCTCTACTCGATCGAGCAAAGCCTCATCAGGTAACAAAGCTAGCTCGTGCCGGAGGGCGCGGGCTTGATCACCATCGTAGAGGTTCCGCGCCGTCCAATAGCGGCGCTCAGATATCCTGAGCTCCGAGTCGATCGAACAGATGCAGCCCGGGCTCACCGTTCGAACGTCCCCGAAGATGCTTCGTGGCGCCGAGATGTAACCGTATTGCAAGAATTCGCACACGGACACCGGGTGCACTGAGCGCTTCGTGAATCCTCCAGCGATGAGTCCCTTGAGCTCCGAGGAAAATGCAAGGCAACCATCCTCGATTGAGTAGTAGAGCGGTTTGACACCGAAGCGATCTCGGCAAAGATGCAGTTGCCTTGCGGTGTCGTCCCATAGCGCGAAGGCAAACATTCCGCGAAACCGCTCGATCGCTTCTAGACCCCAGGCTTGGTAGGCCGCCAGCACTACCTCGGTATCGGAATCACTGCGGAACGTCATGCCGAGCAACTGCAGCTCCGATCGGATCTCGCGGAAGTTGTAGATCTCACCGTTGTAGACGATCCACGTGCTGCCATCGGAGGTAGACATCGGTTGGTGACCGAGCGGGGAAAGATCGAGTATCGAGAGACGGAGATGCCCCAGTACCAATGTATCCGACGCCAAGCTTTGCTTTCCGCAGTCGTCCGGCCCCCGATGAGCCATCGATGCAAGCATCCCGTCGACGACGGAAGTCTCCAGACGAGTGTGCGGCCTATAAACGCCGGCGATACCACACATGCAGCAAGTTCCTACGTATTGTGTAAGCCTGTGGATCTGCTAGCCAGTCTACCGGGCTGGGTCCTGGCTGAGGCCGCCAGTTCAAGTCTGTATGTTATGTTATTGCTTCGCGCTGCGGCGTGAATTGGGCCGCGATACGGCGTGAAGGTGTCCGTCGCTTGGCTAGGTGGGATGAAATAAGGCGGTTCGAGCGCAGAATTGAGAAAATGAGCACGACGGGTGCCCTAATGTCGCAGCGTCAATGACCCAGCAACTCAATAAGACTCATCTTGAGAACGGCAATTTAAGGCATTGCGCCAGGCATTCATTGATTAGAACCTGATTATGATTGCGGTTCGCGCTCTCGCGCTCCATCTCGCCCGTAGCTTGGGTGCTTTCGCGGTCGCGAACTTTATTACCCGCAAACAACTGCGCATCCTGTGTTATCACGGTTTTTCACTAGGCGACGAGTATCAGGTGGCTCCGGGAATGTTCATGCGCGCCGCGACCTTCGATCGAAGGATGGCGATTCTCAGGAAGCGACGAATGCCAGTGTTGCCGCTTGATGAAGCTGTGCGGAGATTTGAGGCAGGTCAAATCACGAACGGGGAGACCGTCCTGACCTTTGACGACGGTTGGGCCTCTAACCTGACAATCGGCCTTCCTATCCTGGAAAAGTATAACTACCCGGCGTGCGTCTACGTGACCACCGAGCATCTGGCGGCCGGTACGGAAGTCTTCAATGTTGTACTTTCGTATCTCCTGCGACGCTCCGGGCGAAGTAGCGTGACACTTGTTGGTGTTCATCCCATCATGGATGGCCGATATGAGATTTTGGGCAAGACTGATGAGACGATCGTTGCGCTGATCATCGCGGCGGAGAAGGCCTTCCCTGTCGCCGAACGTCAAACGGCTCTACGCCCGATTGCGCTGGCCCTCGGTATGGATCTTGATCACGTTCTTGAGAATGGTCGGTTCAGGCTTCTTGACGCTACCGAGATCAAGAAGCTTTCCAATTGTGGAATGGACATCCAGCTCCACACGCACACGCATCGCCTGCCGGACGACCGCGATGCGACCGCCTGGGAAATCGAACAGAACCGCAGCGCGGTCATGCGAATCACGGGCGTCATGCCGCGTCACTTCTGTTATCCCAGTGGCGAATACACAGCACGGCATCCGCAGTGGTTGCGACAGCTAGGGGTGGCTTCGGGCACGACTTGCGAGCCAGGACTCAACGCCCCGGGCGAGTCTGTAATGCTACTCAAGCGCTTTCTCGACAGTGATGATTTCAGCGATATCGCCTTCGAGGCTGAGGTTTGTGGTTTCCGTGAGCTGGCGCGGCGCGCTCGCCATTGGATTCGCACGCCCTTCGCACGGCGGGCTGGCCGCAGAGTTAGCTAGAGGGCTGGCTTTTGTTGCACGCGAGTCGCGCGCGCACTGATTCCCAGGGCCAGCTCAAAGGCCCGCATCACAGTCAAGTGCTGATCTTGGCTGCCATTGAAATGCTGCTTCAGCACTGCTTCGAGACTTTTCGGCTCGAACACCCGTGCGTCCCGTACACTTTGCGATGCAACTGTATCGAGAACCACCTCGCGTAGGCAACCGGTAATGAGTGCCGGCCAGTCGGCCAGAGCCGAGCGATTTTTAAGGCTCGCCGAGGCCCATCGTGCAATCGGCCGCAGAACCCCCGGCTGCGATCCGATTTTGATCATGGCCGCATCAACGGCGCTAGCGGCCGCATACACTCGTCCCCTCAAAGACCACCCGCCCGCGGCGCGCCAACCCCAGTTCAGCGGCACAGCGCGTCCGCGTGGATCGTTCTGGGCGATGAACTGGCGCTGAAAGGAATGACGACGCGGCGTTCCGAACGTGCGATGGCGCACATCCCGATCGCGTAGCATCTTGCGAGTGGGGCGGCGTAGTTCCGGATCGTGAGCGAAGGCTGCCTTGGAGAGTGACAGGAGGCGTCGGTCCGCGTACGGCGTGAGCTGCAGTGCCCGCGAACTGCCCACGACGTAGTTTGGGATGGACCAGAAATGTACTTCCTGGCAAAACAGAGTGTCCGCATAGTCGTGCGCGAGTCGCGGTATGAACCATGGTACCCGCGGCCTCGCTGCCAGGCGCTGCTGGATTTCGGGGGAGAAAACTTCGGCGAGGGGCTGATAGGCACCGAGGCTTTCGAATCCTCCACGACCCACTTGGTTGCCGAGATTACCGGATATGCGGGTGCTGAAAGCCTGCGGAAGGCTCTCGTAGAGATACAGGTCTGCAGTCTGTCCGAGGCAGGCAACCCCACCTGTGAGCTCCGCCGTGCGCATCAGCAGCGCCGGTAGGCGCGCCCTGAACCGTTCGTCCAACAGCAAGGTATGGTGAGGGATGTTCTGCGCCCGGCAGTACTCCGCCGCGAGCCGCGCATCTAAGCTCTCGGGTGAACCCGCCATCGTGACGCAAGGCATTCGATGACCGGCCCGCATTAGCGCGACAAGGGACGCACGTGAGTCAAGCCCCCCAGTTAAGCTTACAAACGCATTCTCCGCCGTAAAGCGTTCGGCCGCCGTGCCAAACGCGGCCAGCTGCTCGCGTACAAGTTCTTCGCGCGATAGGCCGTAAAGATCGGCGATCATCCATTCCGGATTCGCATGGGTCGCAATCTCGCCGCTGACGGAGATCTCAACGGTTGAGTTCGCGGCGACCGTCGTTAGGCCTTGGAACAATGTGCGCCCGTCGATCGGGTGTCCCCAGCGCAACGTGTCGGCGATCCCATCCGGGTCTGGATGCAGCGCACCGTGCGCGCGTCCCGGAAGGAAGGGACTGCTGAGGCAGGCGCCCTGATTGCTGCGGAAGAGGAACACGGGCGGCAGCCCCGTGATCGAAGTCGAAATGCGGGCTGTGGAATGCTGCCAGTCAAGGACGATAGGCGTCGCGTTCACGAAGGGGGGGCCATCAGTAGAGGCGGCTACCTCTCGAACGTCTCCGACGACGCATTCAAGAGGTCCCCCAGTGGCAGCCCGCACTAGTGCGTCCCGATCATGAGCACGGTGCAGCCCGATCTCGGCCCGCCATGAACGGTTTGCCGAGATCAGCGTCGTGACCGGCTGATCACCGCGTGCAGGGCACAGACCGGGCGCCGCCGTGGGGTCGGAATTCCTCGAGACTTCGACAGAGCGGATGGTGAGCGCGGAACTCGGTTTCACGGCAGGCATTACGTCGGCTAACAACGGCGCGAGCTTATACCCTTGCTAAGGATGGACACATTGCTAAGCGAAAACTCTGCTCCAAAATGTAACTTGTTTGCACAGCCCTTGCACATGCGTTTCGGCTTGGGTCCGACCAGCATAGCGAGGCAGTTGGACGAAGAATTCAGTTCATGCCACAGTGCGAGGAGGGCTGCCTCGAGACCTGATGAAAGCCGGAGTCAAATCCAAGATCAAGACACTAGCTGGACAACTGGCTGGCGACCTGGGCTTTTATACACGCACGTTCCGCTCGAAAATGACGATCGTCACATTCCATCGTGTGACGGACGCGATTCCAGAAGACGGACTTACGAGCGGCGCGGCCAAGTTCGCCGCATTCTGCGACTTTTTCGGTCGTTACTTTCGCGTCCTATCATTGTCCGAGCAAGTAGCGGCTTGTAATGCAGGCCGTGACTTGGGCGGAAGTCTTTCGATCACCTTCGACGACGGCTATCGGAATAATTTTGAAGTAGCGGCGCCGATACTAAGGCGCGCTGGCTTGCCTGCCACGTTTTTCGTCACCACTGGATTTATCGGTTCGAACAAGATACCTGCGTGGGACCTTGGATTGCCTAGCCAACCGGGCTGGATGAGTTGGGACCAAGTTCGAGCCCTTGAGAGTATGGGGTTTGAGATCGGGAACCACACTGCTACGCACCTGAACATGGGCACAGCCAACCGTGAGAGCATCCGGCGCGAATTTATCGAGTCGAATGAGACGCTGATGCGGGAGCTAGGCCATACGCCGAAGCTCTTCGCCTACCCCTTCGGCGGCAGGCAGCACATCACGCCGAGCGCATTGAGGCAGATACGCGAGGCTGGATTCGATTGTTGTGTATCTAGTTGTGGCGGCCTCAACGGCACGACACCGGATCCTTATGCACTTAACCGCGTCAGCATCGCCTGGTGGTTCAAGACGCCGCACCAGTTTGGCTACGAGTACATCATGGGGAAGCTCGACCACGATACAGTCGACGTGGAGCAGGATCAGGCGACCGCGGAACCCGGGGCACATGTGTAGTGCCCGTTCGAGAGCCAACAGAGCTGCGGCGATCGCTATCGCGCATCCAGTACCCGGCCGGCGCCTTGAGGCGCACGGTACAGATTTCCGGCAGGTGCAGACGCGCTAAAGTATTAAAGCGTACTTGTGGTAGACCACGTTGTTGCCGCCGAGAATGGCAGTAGATCTGTGAGGCGGTCGTTTTGGTCCTGAAACTCGTCGAGCGGTAGATTGAAATGTCGTAGGTCCGTGGCATACTCAACTTGATTTCATTTCTTCGGAACCACGAGATTTGGCTATGTTTTCAGGCGTTCCGGCAATCGTTTTAGAGCTGAACGAGCTTACTCCGACGTTGATGTGGCGCTTTATGTCAGAAGGGCGCCTGCCCAACTTCTCGCGCCTATTTGAGGAATCGCACGCGTTTATTACCGACGCCGGCGAGGATCCTCCTCGGCTGGAACCATGGATCCAATGGGTTACGGTTCACACGGGAGTTCGCGCTGATGAACACGGAATCTTCCATCTCGGTGATTCGGCGAACATTAGACATCCATCCATTTGGGACATAGTTTCCGACCGCGGTCTTCCGGTGTGGGTGTGTGGAAGCATGAATGCCTTCCACCAGGAAGGCATCAAGGGTGAGATTCTCCCGGATCCCTGGTCGGTCAGTGTTCGACCGACACCCGCAAGGCTGAATCCGTACTTCGACTTCGTCCGTGGCCAAGTGCTCGAGTACACACGACCGAATTCGACTTACCCTGCAAAGGAGGCGTTGCAGTTCATGACTTTCATGGCGGCAAACGGTCTGAGGCCGTCAACAGCGCTCGCAGTTGCATCGCAACTTATTCGTGAGCGCGTGTCGCCTGTCCGCTGGCGCAGGGCGACGATAATGGATCGTATGCAGTACGACCTGTTTGAATCCAACTTTCGTCGGATTCGTCCTCGGCTCGCAACCTTCTTTTTGAACAGTACAGCGCATTTCCAGCACGTCTATTGGCGCAATCTCGAGCCCCAAAAGTTTTCGGTGCAGCCGTCGCCGGAGGAGCAAAGGGCCCTGGGCAATGCGGTGCTATACGGCTACGAACAGATGGATCGCATCGTCGGCAAGACGCTTGCCCTGGCCGGTGATGATGCGGCCGTAATATTTACGACGGCGCTGAGCCAGCAGCCATGTTTGAAGTACGAGGGAAGGGGTGGCAAACGGTTCTACAAGCCTGTCAGCTACTTGAAAGTGCTGGACGCGGCGGGAATCGACCCGTCCAGTTGCACTCCCGAGGCCGTAATGTCCGAGCAATTTCATCTTCGGTTTGCAAGCGCCGCTGCAGCGGAACTCGCACACGAAAAACTTAGTCGCGTATCAGTCGCAGGTAGGCCGGCCTTTTCGTCATCCCTTGATGGAAGCAGTATTCTCACGGGCTGCGCAATATTTGAAGAATTGCCACCAGACGCCCTATTGAGTGCTGATCATCTCCGGACTCCGTTTTATTCGGTCTTCTATCTCGTCGATCTCAAGAAAAGCGGTATGCATCATCGAGACGGCATGGCATGGTTTCGCATGCCGGGAGGAAGGCATTCAGACAGCCGTGACTCCGTTCCAATCATGAACTTGGCGCCCACCATTCTTGCTGTCCTTGGTATTGAAAAACCCGCATATATGACTGGCCGAGTGATGGAGATACCTGACCTCGCGACGTCATACGTGCACTGAAATTGCTGGACTGAAACGGGAGCTGCGGAATCCGACAGTTGCTCGTATTAGGCGAGTCGCCGGGCGATTAGATTTGGCAGCCGCACTAGAAAACTTGGAAACATGCGGAAGTACATCGACGTCAGCAGGACATTGTCGCGCCAGTAGTTGAAATGTGAGACGCCGCCTTCGGCGGGTAAGAAATAGCGCACGGGTGCCGGCAGGTTGATCGCCGGCACGCCGCGCCAGTTCAAGCGCACGACCGCTTCCGCATCGAAGTCGTAGCGGCGCATCCAGCGCGTTTGCTGCATCACTTCAACCAGCTCGGCGATCGGGTAGACGCGAAAGCCGAACAGGGAGTCCTGGATTCCCGCCCACAGGGTCTCAACATTGGCGGCCCAGTTGGAAATGCGCCGGCCGCGTACCCGTACGGCCGGTGCACTGGCATCGAACTGCGGCACTCCGAGCACCATGGACTGTGGGCTTTGGGCGGAGGTGGCCATGAAGACCGGAATGCACTGTGCCGGGTGCTGGCCATCGGAGTCCATCGTGAGAGCATGGGTGAAGCCGGCGCGCTGGGCCTCAAGGAGCCCGTCAAAGATCGCGGCGCCCTTGCCTCCGTTCCTGGCCCGCACGATGACACGTAACTGCGGGTCGTCCTGCGCCAACGCCCCAAAGGCGTTTGCCGAGTCGTCCGTGCTGCCGTCCACCACGACCCACACGGGAGCCCATTGCGCGCGCGCGGCACGCACAGTCTCCAATCCCTTGACGCCTGGGTTGTAGCTGGGAATGAGCACCAGATGGGTCTTGGACGCTGTCAATCTTCGCTTTCCACGATGCTGGAGGACTGCTGAATTATCCAGGTGACCGCCACCCCTCCGGACCAATAGCTGTTGGTCTTCACCAGCGGGCTGGCGGCGAAACTTGCGCCTCCGAGCATATCGTGGCGCAGATAAAAGCCGAGCCAATAGCTTGGATAGCGTCGCGTGAGGGAGGCCAAGGTCTGGGTCCCGGCGTAACCGCCGTGCGCCTCGTACGCGGGCCGCTCCGGGGTCGCGTATTGCGGTGCCACCGTATAGAAGTAGTCGTTGTAGCGGCGGTTCGCAAACAACGGACCCGCAAGAAATCCCAGCTTCCAGCCCTGTGCCCCGCGGAACTCAGCGATGTCGAGGCTCAGGTGCGGCGCGACAAAAACGCCGACCAGGTGCGGGGAGGCCTCAAGGGTTACCGCGGCACGCACGGGCAGACGCAGATCGAACTTGTAGCGCTCATCGTCGCTGCGCCACAGATGCAAGTTGAGCGAACCGCCGAGCTCCAGCGTCGGTTTCAGATCCGGCATGCCATTGCGCGCCGAGTCGTTGCGTACCGGCGTCGTGGCGTACACGCTCAGATTGAGCTCAACCCGGTTCTGGTTGAAGAAACGCGCGCGCGGACCGTCCTGATCGGACTTCAAGATCACGCCACGGTAGACGAAGTAGGGTACCGGCACGGGATAGGCGTGCGTGGTGTCCGACCCGCGGTAGTCGTTGAAGACCAAGAGGCCCACGCCCAGGCCAAACTCCCATAGCGGGTGCTCGTCAGCTTTGGCGGCGGGGAGCAGGGCGGTCGCGAGGATGAGCCCGCTCAGGAGCCGGCGCAGCGTCTCAGGCAGCGGCGGCAAGCGGGCATATTCCCGTCGCTTCGATCTCAACCAGCAGATCCTGGCGGCAGATGTCGGCCTGCAGGTAAATGACCTGTGCCTGCGATCCTAGAGCGGCGGCGAGCTCGCTCTGGATGAGGGCAAGATCCTCAGGGCGGCGTACGTAGACCTTGTAGGCGAGGCCATCCAGCTCAAAGTGAGCGCCCCGCGTGACGCGGTTTGCCTCACTCAGCAGTGCTTCGATATTGGTGAGGGTCTCGCGGGTCTGCCTTGCGGTGTTCCCGATGTGCAGCGAGCGATGCCCGACGATGCTGGCGGTGCCGGACACGAACAGCGTCAGGCTCTGCGTCTGGCGCAGCAGCGCGGCGCGGGAGAACAACGGGCTGTGCGTGCCATATTGGCGCGGGTAATGGTAGGCACTCACCTGGCGGGGGTTCTCAACGAACACCGGTGCGCTGCGCCCGGCAAGGAAATACACCACCACCGGGCTGTCGCTCGTGGCCCCGAGGGCGGAGGCTGCTGGCACGCTGCCCGACTGGGCGCGGCCGCAGGCCTGCAGCACGCACTGGCGCGCGCTATTGAACTGGCGGTAGCGCTCGGTGCCCTGCGAGTCGCGGTTGATGTCGGGAAGGTAGTTCCAGACGCGCAGCAGGTGCGGGTACTGCTGCGCCTCCAGGGTTGCGCAGATTTCGGCGTAGGCCTGGGCGGTCGCGGCATGGAGGCTGGACGGCGCGTGGGCGGGCGCTGCGAAGTCCGCCTCGGCGAGGGTGATACAGCCGAACAGCATCTCCTCGGTGCGCCGGAAGCGCACGCGGTGGTGTTGCCCGGACTCGGCCGGCCGCCCGGAGCTCCACACCTCGTACAGGTGCGTCTCGGGGGGCAGCACCGGAGTGTTGACCTGCGCTATGGGGATGCCCGCGGCACCGGCTGCCGTGGCCGGTGTGCCGTTGAATGTGGCGATGCCCAGGACGTCGTCCCAGTGTGCCGGGTGCTCGGCACGTGCGACATACGCCAGATGCAGACCCGTTGGAGCGCGCACCCGCTGCACGCCGATGGCACTATTCCTTGGGCTTGGATCCGTCGCTGGCGACGGCCGATTTGGTCTTGACGGCGCCGTCCTTGACGCTGTTGCCGACCTTTTTGGAGGTGTCGGCAATCTCATGCCCCGCCGCCGTGGACTTTTCCGCCACCGTGTGGCCCACGGTCTTGGAGGCATCGGCGACGTCGTGGCCGACCGTCTTCGAGGCATCCGCGACGCTGTGGCCGACCGTCTTGGAGGCAGCGGCAATCGCGTGGCCCGCCTTTGCAAAGTCCTCCTTGATCGTCTCACCCATGCTCTGCGCATGCGCGGCGGGCAGCACGATCAGGCCCAAAGTCATGGCGCTGAACGCCGACACTAGAGATGCTTTCATGGCGAAGTATCCTACGGCAGTCGTCCCGTGTTTGCACGGTACCCAGGTCCGCTTTCGGGACCTGGAAAATGCGGTTGGTTACGGTGCCAATCGTGATCTCGTTCGGGCAAACTCCGCCGGATGCTCGTCGACCGGCTGCCAATTTCGGTTCTGCGCGACCGCTATGTTCCGGGCGGCTGGGACGTGCTCGCGTTCATCCTGGTATTCGCCTTTTTCCTCTACCTCGCGCAGGCGGCGCATGGCCTGACCGGCTCGCTTGCGGGTCTGGAGGCGACCCCGATCTCGCTGGCCCCGTCGGCGCTCGTGGGCTACGCGGCGCGCACCGGACTGCGGATGCTGATCGCGCTCGTGGCCTCGCTGGTGTTCACCTTCACGTACGCGACGCTGGCGGCCAAGAGCCGCCGTGCCGAGGTGCTGCTCGTGCCGCTGCTGGATTTCCTGCAGTCGGTGCCGATCCTGAGCTTCTCGATCTTCATGCTGTTCTTTCTGCGGCTGACGCCCGGCCGGGTGGCGGGCGCGGAGATGGCCGCCATCTTCCTCATCTTCACCAGTCAGGCCTGGAACATGGCCTTCAGCTTCTATCACTCCCTGCGCAGCATCCCGGACGAGCTCATCGAGGCCGCGCGCAACTTCCAGCTCAGTCCCTGGATGCGCTTCTGGCGCCTGGAGGTGCCGTTCGCGATGCCACCGCTCATCTGGAACATGATGATGTCGATGTCGGGTGGCTGGTTCTTCGTGGTGGCCTCCGAGGCGATCAGCATCGGCAGCACCACGGTCGTGGTGCCGGGCGTCGGCTCCTACATCGCGCTGGCGAACGAACAGCGCAACTACGGCGCCATCGGCTGGGCGATCGCCGCCATGTTCGTCGTCATCCTGATCTTCGACCAGCTGCTGTTCCGGCCGCTGATCGCCAGCGCCGACTGGTTTCGGCTGGAGCAGGAGGCGGGGCTCACCCCCAACAGCTCCTGGGCCCTCACCATGATGCGCCGCTCGCGCTTCCTGGGCTTCATCGGCCGCGCCTTCGCCGCGATGCTGCGGGCGGGCATGAAGCCGCGCCGTGCGCCATCCGTGCCTCCCGGCGTACGCGCGCTTCGACACTGGGACGCGCGCTTCGGCGATCTCATCTGGTACGCCCTGTTGGGACTGATCGGCGTGCTGGCACTGTGGAGGATGGCCGCCTTCGTCCACGGCGATGTGCCGGTGGGGGAGATCGGCCACGTGGTCGTGCTCGGATTCATAACGCTGTTGCGCGTGGCGGTGCTGATCGCCATCGCGAGCCTCATCTGGGTGCCGATCGGGGTCTGGGTCGGGATGCGCCCGCAGGTGGCGAGCATCGTGCAGCCCATCGCGCAGTTCCTCGCCGCCTTCCCGGCGAACCTGTTCTTTGGCTTCGTGGTGTCGGCGATCGTGCTTTTGAAGCTGACCCCCGACATCTGGCTAAGTCCCCTGATGATCCTGGGCACGCAGTGGTACATCCTCTTCAACGTGATCGTGGGGGCCTCCGCGATCTCCCCGGAACTGCGCTACGCGGGCCAGAACCTGGGCCTGAGGGGCTGGCTGTGGTGGCGGCGTCTCGCGCTGCCGGCGGTCTTCCCGTTCTACGTGACGGGGGCCATCACGGCGGCGGGCGGCTCGTGGAACGCCAGCATCGTCTCCGAGGTCGTAAGCTGGGGGCGCGAGACGGTGACGGCCCACGGACTGGGCGCGTACATTCACGCGGCCACCGATGCGGCGGACTTCCGGCGCGTGGTGCTGGGGACGGTGATCCTGAGCCTCTTCGTCGTGACGCTGAACCGGCTCTTCTGGCGCCCGCTGTACGCGCGCGCGGAGCGCAAGTTCCGCCTGAGCTAAGGACCTGAAGGAGACTGCCGTGAATGCCGTTGCCCCGCTGAACCTGGCGCCGCTCCTGGACGTGCAGGGCGTCAACAAGTCCTTCCGCAAGCCCGATGGCGATGAGCTCGTGGTGCTCGAGAACGTCAACCTGACGCTGCGCCCGGGGGAGATCGTGGGCCTGCTCGGCCGCTCCGGATCCGGAAAGTCCACGCTGCTGCGCTCGATCGCGGGCCTGGATCCGCCCTCCGGAGGCGTCGTCAGCTACATGGGAGCCCCGGTGGTGGCACCGGCGGCCGGCATCACCATGGTGTTCCAGAGCTTCGCGCTTTTTCCCTGGCTCACGGTGCTCGAGAACGTGCAGCTCGGACTGGAGGCCTTGGGCACGCCGGAGGCGGAGATGCGGGTGCGGGCGCTGAAGGCCATCGACCTCATCGGTCTGGATGGTTTCGAGTCCGCCTATCCGCGCGAGCTCTCCGGCGGCATGCGCCAGCGCGTCGGCTTTGCGCGCGCGCTCGTCGTGCACCCCAATATTCTGCTC
Organism: uncultured Pseudomonadota bacterium; assembly: GCA_963781815.1. Taxonomy (GTDB): domain Bacteria; phylum Pseudomonadota; class Gammaproteobacteria; order Steroidobacterales; family Steroidobacteraceae; genus 13-2-20CM-66-19. The sequence continues at coordinate 295,098 of CAWAHK010000002.1, forward strand.
ATGGACGAGCCGTTCTCGGCCCTGGACATCCTCACCGCCGAGACGCTGCGCACGGATTTCCTGGAGCTGTGGGGCGAGGGGCAGCTGCCGATCAAGGCGGTGCTGCTGGTCACCCACAACATCGAGGAGGCGGTGCAGATGTGCGACCGGCTCCTGATCTTCTCGACCAACCCCGGACGGGTGATGAGCGAGATCCCGATCGACCTGCCGCAGCCGCGCCACACCCAGGACCCGCGCTTCCGCGCGCTGATCGACCGGGTGTACGTGGAGATGACGGCGCGGCCGCGCGGGGAGCTGCGCGCCGGCACCAAGGCTGAGCGCTTCCCGGGCACCGGCATCGGCACGACGCTCACCCACGTCTCCTCGACCGTGCTCACCGGCCTCATCGAGACGGTCAACGAGCCGCCCTACAGCGGCAAGGCGGACCTGCCGGCGATCGCCGAGGAGCAGCACCTGGAAGTGGATGACCTCTTTCCCGCGGCCGAGGCGCTGCAGCTGCTGCGCTTCGCGGAAGTCGCGGGCGGGGACATGAAGCTGACCGAGGCCGGGCTGCAGTTTGCGCGCGGCGACTTCGATGAGCGCAAGAAGCTCTTCGCGCGCCACCTCATCACCTACGTGCCCCTCGCCGCCCACATCAAGCGGGTGCTTGACGAACGTGCCAGCCACAGCGCGCCCAAGAGCCGCTTCTTCGATGAGCTCGAGGACTACATGGCAGAAGAGGCAGCCGAGCAGACCCTGCGGACCATCATCAGCTGGGGCCGCTACGGGGAGGTGTTCGCCTACGACGACAACCGTCAGGCGTTCAGCCTGGAGAACCCCGCCTGAGGCCGTTACGGGCCTCCGCGCACGCTTTGCGAAGAGTTTTTGGCAGTTCTTCAGAATTCCCTACCCCCGGACCCGGGCATGCTAGGCAAGCTTGTGGGCGGCGGCACGCCCTACCTTAAGCTCCGGCGCGACAATTGCCCGGACGGGCCCGTGCATCCGGCAGCCGCGGGCGATCGCCCCGCAGCACGCCGGCGGCCTGCGCGTCCCAAGCCCTGCTGAAAATCGTGGAGAATATTCCCTGACTACCCGGATCCGGCGGCGCCCCACGTACTGCGCTTCCTTATGAACGACATCCATGGCCGCGGCGAGGCCCCCGCTGCCACCACCGAGACCGAGGCGAACACCCGCCGAGCGTTGCTGCGCAAGGTGGCGCTCGCGGTCGCAGCCCTCCTGGTGCTGGCGCTGGTCGCCTGGGCCCTCACGCCCAAAGCGGGTACCAAAGCCCCCGGCGGCCGTTTCACCGCCGGCGGCCCGATGCCGGTCGTGGGCACTGCCGCGCGCAGCGGCGACATGCCCATCACCCTCATCGGACTCGGCGCGGTCACCCCCATCGCGACGGTCACCGTGCAGAGTCAGATCAGCGGCCAGATCGTGAAGGTGCTGTTCAAGGAAGGACAGGCGGTCAGGCCCGGTGACCCGCTGTTCCAGATTGACCCGCGCCCGTACCAGGTCGCGCTCGAGCAGGCCCAGGGGGCGCTCGCGCGCGACAAGGCGCTGCTCGCCAACGCGCACACCGACCTTGAGCGCTACCAGACCCTGCTTGCGCAGGATTCCATCGCCGAGCAGACGCTCGCCACCCAGAAGTCCCTGGTGGTGCAGGACGAGGGCACGGTGAAGGCCGACCAGGCTGCCGTGGATGCCGCCAAGCTCAATCTCGTCTACGCGCACATCGTCTCCCCCATCAGCGGGCGGGCCGGCCTGCAGCAGGTGAATCTTGGCAACTACATCACCCCCTCCGAACCGAACGGCCTCGTCGTCATCGCGCAACTCAAGCCGATCACCGCCATGTTCTCGCTCCCGGAGGACCAGATCCCACCGCTGCTGGTGCAGCTGCACGCCGGCAAGACCTTGCCGGTCACGGCCTGGGACCGTACGCACACCAATAAGCTCGCCACCGGGGTGCTGCAGTCGATCGACAGCACGATCGATCCGACCACCGGCACGCTCAAGATGAAGGCGAGCTTTGCCAACGAGGAAGAGACGCTCTTCCCGCAGCAGTTCGTCAACATCGAGCTGCTGCTGAACACGCTGCAGGGCGTGGTGCTGGTGCCGCAGTCGGCGATCCAGCGCGGCGCGCCGGGTACCTACGTGTACGTCGTGAATCAGGATGAGACGGTGAGCCTGCGCAAGGTCACTCTGGGTCCGGGCAACGCCAACGACATCGTGGTGCAGGGGCTCAAGGCCGGCGAGACGGTGGTGACCGACGGCGCCGACAAGCTCAAGGACGGCGCCAAGGTGTCGCTGCGCCGGGCCGGGGCGGCGCCGGGGGCCGGGGCTGCGGCGGGCGAGCCGTCCGCGTCCAAGGGCCAGGGCCAACACCGGCGCCGCCCGGCAGGCGAGGCGGCGCCGACGGATCACGGCGGTCCGGCGCCGGCCCAGTAAGTCGCACGACGGATGAACCCGTCCCGCATCTTCATCCTGCGCCCCGTCGGAACCACGCTGCTGATGGTGGCGATCCTGCTGGTCGGGATCGTGGCCTATGGATTCTTGCCCCTGTCGGCGCTGCCGCAGGTCGACTACCCCACCATCCAGGTGCAGACCTTCTATCCGGGTGCGAGCCCGGAGGTGATGACGTCCTCCATCACCGCGCCGCTGGAAGTGCAGTTTGGCCAGATGCCGGGCCTGAACCAGATGTCCTCGATGAGTTCCGGCGGCGCCTCGGTGATCACGCTGCAGTTCAGCCTCGACTTGAGCCTCGACATCGCCGAGCAGGAGGTGCAGGCCGCGATCAACGCCGCCGGCAACCTGCTGCCTTCGGACCTGCCCGCGCCGCCGATCTACGCGAAGGTGAACCCGGCCGATGCGCCCATCCTCACCCTCGGCATCACCTCCAAGACGCTGCCGCTCACAACGCTGGAGGACCTCGCCGACACGCGCATGGCGCAGAAGATCTCCCAGGTGCAGGGGGTTGGTCTGGTGAGCGTGAGCGGGGGCCAGCGCCCCGCCGTGCGCGTGATCGCCAATGTGCGCGCGCTCGCCGCCTATGGCCTGAACATCGATGACCTGCGCACCACGATCGCCAACGCGAACGTGAACTCGCCCAAGGGCTCCCTCGATGGCCCGGCGCGCTCCTGGACCCTGAACGCCAACGACCAGATCCAAAGCCCTGAGGCCTACGAGAACGTCATCGTGGCCTACAAGAACGGCAATCCGGTGCGTCTGTCGGACGTCGCCCAGGTGACCCAGGGCGCCGAGAACGCTTACCTCGCCGGATGGGTCAACAACACCCCGGGCATCATTCTCAACATCCAGCGCCAGCCGGGCGCCAACGTGATCCAGGTGGTCGACCGCATCAAGAAGCTGCTGCCGGAGGTGCAAAGCTCGCTGCCGGCGGCCGCCGACGTCACGGTCCTCACCGACCGCACCAACACTATTCGCGCCTCGGTGCACGACGTGGAGTTCGAGCTCAGCCTCGCCGTGATCCTCGTGGTGCTGGTGATTTTCCTGTTCCTGCGCAGCCTGCCGGCCACCTTTATCCCGAGCCTGTCGGTGCCGCTGTCGCTGATCGGCACGCTGGCGGCGATGTACCTGCTGGGATACAGCCTGAACAACCTGTCACTGATGGCGCTCACGATCGCCACCGGCTTCGTGGTGGATGACGCCATCGTCATGATCGAGAACATCTCGCGCTACATCGAGGAGGGGATAGCGCCGCTTGAGGCGGCGCTGAAGGGCTCCGCTGAGATCGGCTTCACCATCGTGTCGCTGACCGTGTCGCTGATCGCGGTGCTGATCCCGCTCCTGTTCATGGGGGACGTGGTGGGTCGCCTGTTCCACGAGTTTGCCATCACGCTCGCCATCACCATCGTGATCTCCGCGGTGGTGTCGCTGACCGTGGTGCCGATGCTGTGCGCCAAGCTGCTGCGCCACCATGAGGCGGGCGAGGAGAGCGGCATCGCGCGCTGGTCGAACGCCAAGTTCCAGGCGCTGATCGACCACTACGGCAGCGCGCTCAGGTGGGTGCTCGACCGTCAGCCGATGACGCTCTTGGTGGCGATCGCGACACTCATCCTCACCATCCTCCTCTACGTCTTCATCCCCAAGGGATTTTTCCCGGTACAGGACACCGGCGTCATCCAGGCCATCACCGAGGCGCCGCAGTCGGTGTCGTTCGCCGAGATGTCGCGCCGCCAGGCGGCGATGGCTGCGGTGATCCTCCAGGACCCCGACGTCGTGAGCCTGTCCTCGTTCATCGGGGTAGACGGCTCGAACATCACGCTCAACTCCGGCCGCATGCTCATCAACCTGAAGCCCGTGAGCGACCGCAAGGAAAACGCGAGCGCGATCATCCGCCGGCTGCAGCGCCAGACCCACGAGGTCACCGGGATCTCCCTCTACATGCAACCGGTGCAGGATCTCTCGATCGACACCACGGTGAGCCGCACCCAGTACCAGTTCGTGCTGGAGGATGCGAACCCGGCGGAATTCAACACCTGGGTGCCGAAGCTTGTCACTGAGCTGCAGAAGCTGCCGCAGCTGGAGGACGTGGCGAGTGACCAGGAGAACGAGGGGCTGGCGGCCTACCTCACGATCGACCGCGACTCCGCGGCGCGCTTCGGCATCACGCCAGCCACGGTCGACAACGCCCTCTACGACGCCTTCGGCCAGCGCATTGTCTCGACCATCTTCACCCAGTCGAACCAGTACCGCGTCATCCTGCAGGCAGACAAGGCGCTGATGAATTCGCTCGAGGCCCTGGGCACGATCTACCTGCCCTCGGCGATCGCGGTCGGCGGTCAGGTACCCCTGAGTGCGCTGGTGAAGGTGACCGAGACGACCGCGCCGTTGTCGGTGGGGCACCTCGGGCAGTTCCCGGCCACTACTATCTCCTTCAACCTCGCCAGCGGTGCGGCGCTCGGGGATGCGGTGGATGCCATCAGGAAGACCGAGCAGGGTCTTGGCCTGCCGGTGAGCATGATGACGACCTTCCAGGGTGCCGCGCTGGCGTTCCAGTCCACCCTCGGCAACGAAGTACTGCTGATTCTGGCCGCTCTGGCCACCGTCTACATCGTGCTCGGGGTGCTGTACGAGAGCTTCATCCACCCGATCACGATCCTCTCGACGCTGCCCTCCGCCGGCGTGGGCGCGCTGCTCGCGCTGATGCTGTTTCGCGCGGATCTGGGGGTCATCGGCATCATCGGCATCATTCTTCTGATCGGCATCGTGAAGAAGAACGCGATCATGATGATCGACTTTGCGCTGGTCGCCGAGCGCGAGCAGGGCATGAGCCCGCGCGATGCCATCTACCACGCCTCGTTGCTGCGCTTCCGCCCGATCCTCATGACCACGATGGCGGCGCTGCTGGGCGCGCTGCCCCTGATGCTCGGCCGCGGCACGGGTTCGGAACTGCGCCATCCGCTCGGTATCACCATCGTCGGCGGCCTCATCGTCAGCCAGCTGCTGACACTCTTCACCACGCCGGTCATCTACCTGTACTTCGATCGCTTCGAGCGCCGCGTGCGCGCCTGGGGCGTGGAGAAGGCGCCCGGCGCGGCGGCGGCGCAATGAACCTGTCCGAGCCCTTCATCCGCCGTCCGATCGCGACCACGCTGCTCACCGTCGGGGTCGCCTTCGCGGGCATCCTCGCCTACACCAAGCTGCCCGTGGCGCCGCTGCCGCAGGTGGATTCCCCGACCATCTCGGTCAACGCATCCATGGCGGGCGCCAGCCCGGACATCATGGCCTCGACCGTGGCTACGCCGCTGGAGCGGCACCTGGGTCAGATCGCCGACGTGACCGAGATGACCTCCTCGAGCGCGACGGGCTCCACGCACGTCACGCTGCAGTTCGGCCTGAACCGCGATATCGATGGCGCGGCGCGCGACGTGGAAGCGGCGATCAACGCGGCGCGTGCGGACCTGCCGACCGCGCTGCGCAGCAATCCGACCTACCGCAAGGTCAACACCGCGGACGCACCGATCATGATCCTGGCGCTCACCTCGGCGACCCTCACGCCCGGGCAGCTCTACGACGCCGCCGACACGATCCTGTCGCAGAAGCTGTCCCAGGTGAAGGGCATCGGCCAGGTGCAGGTGGGCGGCAGCTCCCTGCCCGCGGTGCGGGTGGAGCTCAATCCCAGCGCGCTGTTCAAGTACGGCATCGGTCTTGAGAGCGTGCGTGCCGCGCTCGCCTCGGCCAACGCCAATACGCCCAAGGGCTCGATCGACGTGGGTGCCGAGCGCTACCAGATCTACACCAACGACCAGGCGAGCAAGGCCGCGCAGTTCAGGAACCTCATCGTGGCGTACCGCAACGGTAGCGCGGTGCGTTTGTCCGATGTGGCCCAGGTGCTCGACTCGGTCGAGAACGTGCGCAACCTCGGGCTCGCCGATGGCAAGCCCGCGGTGCTCGTCATCCTCTACCGTCAGCCGGGCGCCAACATCATCGCGACGGTGGATCGCGTGACCGCGCTCATTCCGGCGCTCAAGGCCGCGATTCCCTCCGATATTCAGATGAAGGTCGCCGTCGACCGCACCACCACCATCCGCGCCTCGCTGCACGACGTGGAGCGCACGCTCATCGTCGCGATCTCACTCGTGATCCTGGTGGTGTTCCTGTTTCTGCGCAACGCGCGCGCGACGCTGGTGCCCGCGGTGGCGGTGCCGATTTCGCTGCTGGGGACCTTCGGGGCCATGTACCTGCTCGGGTACAGTCTGGACAACCTCTCCCTCATGGCGCTCATCGTCGCCACCGGCTTCGTGGTCGATGATGCGATCGTGGTGCTGGAGAACGTCACGCGCCACGTCGAGGCGGGCATGCCGCGCTTCGAGGCCGCGATCCTCGGCGCCAAGGAAGTCGGTTTCACGGTGCTCTCCATGAGTCTGTCCCTGATCGCGGTGTTCATCCCGATCCTCGCTATGGGCGGGCTCGTGGGACGGCTGTTTCGCGAGTTCTCGGTGACGCTGTCGGTGGCGGTGCTGATCTCGCTGCTGGTGTCCCTCACCACCACGCCGATGATGTGCTCGCGCCTGATCCGTCGTCAGGATCCGGCACGCCAGGGGCGGCTTTTCCGGGTGAGCGAGCGCGCGTTCCAGGCGATGGTGCACGGCTATGCGCGCTCGCTGCAGTGGGCGCTGCGCAACCGCGCGCTGCTCATGGTGCTGCTGGCGGCGACCGTGGTGTTCAACATCTATCTCTACGTCGTCATTCCCAAGGGATTCTTCCCGCAGCAGGACACCGGGCGCCTCACCGGCGGGATCCAGGCCGACCAGGCCATCTCGTTCCAGTCGATGTCGCAGAAGCTGATCCAGTTTATGAACCTGGTGAAGGCCGACCCGGCGGTGGACTCGGTGGTGGGCTTCACCGGCGGCGGCTCGCAGGGGGGTGGCCAGACCAACAGCGGCTTCGTCTTCATCTCGCTGAAACCCAAGGCCGAGCGCAAGCTGTCCTCGGACCAGGTCATCGCCCGGCTGCGGCCGAAGCTGAACCAGGTGGCCGGCGCGCGCCTGTTCCTGCAGGCGGTGCAGGACATCCGTACCGGCGGCCGCCAGAGCAACGCGCAGTACCAGTACACGCTGCAGGCCGACAACGTCGCCGACATCTACAAGTGGGCCCCGAAGGTCGCCGAGGCGCTGCAGCGCATCCCGCTCCTGACGGACGTGAACTCCGATCAGCAGCAGAACGGCCAGCAGATCAACGTCATCATTGACCGCGATACCGCGAGCCGGCTGAAGCTCAATCCTGCCGCCATCGACAACACCCTCTACGACGCCTTCGGCCAGCGCGACGTCTCCACGATCTACAACCCGCTGAATCAGTACCACGTGGTCATGGAAGTAGCGCCGGAGTTCTGGCAGAGCCCCGAGACCCTCAAGGACATCTGGGTGAGCACCGCGGGCGGCACGGTGAGTGGCACCCAGTCCTCGCAGGCGGTGGCGGGCACGGTGACTTCCGCGCAGACCGCCACCACCACCACCGCGGCCACGATCGCCGCGGACACCGCGCGCAACCAGGCGGTCAACAGCCTCGCCAACTCTGGCCGCGGCGCGGTGTCCACCGGCGCGGCGGTCTCCACCGCGAATGAGGCGATGGTGCCGCTGGCGGCCTTCAGCCACTACGGACCGGGCACCACCCCGCTCGCGGTCAACCACCAGGGCACCTTCGTCGCCACGACGATCTCGTTCAATCTGGCGCCGAGTGCTTCGCTGAGTGATGCTACGACGGCGATTGCGAGGGCGATGAACGAGGCGGGTGTGCCGAGCACGATCCACGGCAGCTTCGCTGGCACCGCCCAGGTGTTCCAGCAGTCCCTTTCGAGTGAGCCGGTGCTGATCCTGTCCGCGCTCGCCGCGGTTTACATCGTGCTGGGCGTGCTCTACGAGAGTTACATCCACCCCATCACGATCCTTTCGACGCTGCCCTCCGCCGGCGCCGGCGCGGTGCTGGCGCTGCGCCTGTTCAACACCGAGTTCAGCATCATCGCGCTCATCGGCGTGATCCTTCTGATCGGCATCGTCAAGAAGAACGCCATCATGATGATCGACTTTGCGCTCGAGGCGCAGCGTACCCACGGCCAGAGCCCGCGCGATGCGATCTACGAGGCCTCGCTGCTGCGCTTTCGCCCGATCATGATGACCACCATGGCGGCCATGCTCGGCGCGCTGCCCCTGGCATTCGGCACCGGCGATGGCGCCGAGATGCGCCAGCCGCTCGGGATCGCGATCGTCGGCGGTCTGGTGGTGAGCCAGATACTGACGCTCTACACGACCCCTGTCATGTACCTGTACCTGGATCGTTTCGGCCGCTGGTGCACGCGCACCTGGGAGCGGCTGTACCCGGCGGCACATCCAGCGCCCGCACCCGGCCTATGAAACACGTGAAATCCCTGCTGCCGATGACCGCCGTGGGCCTGCTCACCGCCTGCGCCGTGGGCCCGAATTACCACCGTCCCTCGGCCCCGGTGCCGCAGGCCTTCAAGGAGGCCGACGGCTGGAAGCCCGCCGAGCCGCGCGCGCCGGCGAGCGCGAGCCCCTGGTGGTCGGTGTACGAGGATCCGGTGCTCGATGACCTGGAGCGCCAGATCGATGTCTCGAACCAGACGCTCAAGGCCTCCGAGGCGGCCTGGCGCGAAGCGCGCGCGCTGGTGAGCGAGGCGCGCGCGGCCTACCTGCCGACCCTGGGCCTGAGCGCCTCGGGCACGCGCTCGAGCGCCCGCGCGAGTGCGGTCACGAGCGGCGGCAGCACCGTCACGCAATCGCCCACCGGCCATCCCTCCAATTCCTTTGAGGCGCTCGCCACGGCCGCCTGGGACGTGGATCTGTGGGGCAAGATCCGCCGCACCGTGGAGAGCCAGGAAGCGAACACCCAGGCGAGCGAGGCGGAGCTCGCCGCCGCGCGGCTGTCGGCGCAGGCGGCACTCGCCACCGACTACGTCGACCTGCGGGTGGCCGATGAGACGCGCCAGCTCCTCGATGAGACCGTGGCGGCGTTCCAGCGCTCCCTCACCATCACGCAGAACCAGTACAAGGTCGGCATCGTCGCCAAGGCCGACGTCATCACCGCCGAGACGCAGCTGGGGGGCGCGAAGTCGCAGCAGCTTGTAATCGGCGTCACGCGCGCAACGCTGGAGCACGCTATCGCGGTGCTGGTCGGCAAGGCGCCTGCGGATTTCTCCGTCGCGCCCGCACCCCTGGGGGCTGCCGTGCCGGTCGCGCCCATCGGCGTGCCCTCGACGCTGCTCGAGCGCAATCCGACCGTGGCGGCCGCGGAGCGCAACATGGCCGCCGCGAACGCCCAGATCGGCGTGGCGATCGCGGCGTATTTCCCGGACCTCACCCTCACCGGCACCACCGGCTTCGCGGGCAAGGCGGTCGACGGCCTGTTCCAGGCGCCCAACGCCGTGTGGTCCTTCGGCGGCAACGCGACCGCGACCCTGTTTGATTTCGGCCTGCGTTCGGCGCAGGTGCACCAGGCGCGTGCGGCCTACGACGCGGCGGTCGCCAACTACCGCCAGGCGGTCCTCAGCGCCTTCCAGCAGGTCGAGGATCAGCTCGCGACGCTGCGGATCCTGGAGGCGCAGTACGCGGTGCAGGATCAGACCGTGAAGTCGGCCAACGAGGCCGTGCGCCTGACGCTGAATGAGTACAAGGCCGGCACGGTGGCCTATACGACGGTCGTGACCGCGCAGGCCACCGCGCTCGCCGACGCGCAGGCACTGCTGCAGATCCGCCAGAACCGCCTCAATGCGAGCGTGGCGCTGGTGCAGGCGCTCGGGGGCGGCTGGGATGCGGCCACGCTCGGCAAGCCCGAGGGCGCCGCCGCGGAACTGGCGCAGACACCCGGACACACGCCCTGAGCGGCCTCGGCCGGCACAAAAAAATGGGGCAACATGGACCACCGTGCCGCCCCGAGGAGGAGACGCGACACGGTGGCATGCCCGCCTCGCCGGCGGTATGCGCCGGGAGCAAAGAAGTGTCAAGAAAGCTGCGTTTCAGGGCTCCGGATACCGGGATGCGAAGCCCGGAGCGTGTATCGTTCCGGACCATGGAACCTCGCAGCCCCGCCAGTGAACCCAAGCCCACGCTCCTGATCGTCGATGACGATCAGGCGCTGTGCGCCATGCTCATCGAGTACCTCACGCTCGAGGGGTTCGCGGCCGTGGCCGCGGCCACCGGACCTTCAGGGCTGGAGCAGCTCGCGCGCGCGCCGGTGGATCTGGTGATCCTCGATGTCATGCTGCCGGAGCTGTCCGGGTTCGAGGTGCTGCGACGCATCCGCGCCTTGAGCCGCGTGCCGGTCATCATGCTCACGGCGCGCGGCGAGGAGGTCGACCGCATCGTGGGGCTGGAGATGGGCGCCGATGACTACCTCGCCAAACCCTTCAGTCCGCGCGAGCTCGTGGCGCGTATCCGCGCGGTGCTGCGACGTACGCCGGCGGAGGCCGGCGCCGCGGAGAGCGCGATCCAGTGGGGACCGTTGCTGCTGGACCTGCGCGCGCGGCGCGCGCAGGTCGCCGAGCATGATCTGGAGCTGACCTCGGCGGAGCTGCGCATCCTGGAGCTGCTGGTGCGCGCGGATACGCGCACCGTGACGCGCGACGAACTGATGCTGCAGGCCCTCGGGCGGCGCCTGCTGCCCACCGACCGCAGCCTCGATACGCACGTGAGCAATCTGCGCCGCAAGCTGCTGCGCTACACCGACCGCGTGAGCGTGCAGAGCGTGCGCGGTTCCGGCTACGCCCTCACTCTGGCGAGCAACCGCGTGCCGACGAGCGCCTCCGCCACCTGAGGCAGGTGCCCGGTGCACTCGCTCTACTGGCGGATCTTCCTCGCGTTCTGGGCGGCTCTGGCCCTGATCCTGGTCGGCACGGTTACGGTGGCGGTGAATGCCACCACGCATCGCACCGAGCGCCCCTGGATCCAGCGCGGCCAGCTCTATAACCAGGCTGCCGCGGCGTTCGAGAGCGGCGGCGCCGCGGCGCTCGAGGACTGGCTGCGGAAGCTGCCGGCCGAACCGCGCAACCGCACCTTCGTCGTGGGTCCCGAGGGCGCGGAGATGCTGCACCGGCCACTGCCCGCCTCGCTCTACCGGCCCGGGGGCAGCCCGGCGGCGGCCCCCGCGGCGGCGCACGCCGATACGCCCGTCGGCGCCATCGCGCCTATCGGCGGGGCGCTGGTGCTGCTGCGGCCCGAGGGCGGTTCATACCACGTCATCATCGGCCCGGTGCGCGACAGTCCGCGGCTGTTCGGCGAGCTGGAACTTCCCGGCGTGCCCCTCGCGCTGCTCTTGATCGCACTCATCGTCAGCGCCGCGGTCTGCCTGCTGCTGGCGCGCTACCTGGCCTCCCCGGTGGACCGCTTGCGGCTGGCGACGCGCCAGCTGGCGAGCGGCGATCTCAACGTGCGCGTGCTGCCGGCACTCAAGGGGCGACAGGATGATCTCGGGCTGCTCGCCGCCGACCTCGATACCATGGCCGAGCGGCTGCGCCAGCTGCTCGAGGGCAAGCAGCAGCTGTTGCGCGATGTGAGCCACGAGCTGCGCTCGCCCCTGGCGCGGCTGCAGCTGGCGCTGTCGCTCGCGCGGCGCGATGAGGCGGCGAGCGAGCGGCACATCGAGCGTGCCGCCTTCGAGGCCGACCGGCTCGAGCAGCTGATCGCACGCACGCTCAAGCTCGTGCGCCTGGAGGGCCCCGCGAACCAGCTCGAGCGCGCGAACATCGACCTCGCCGACCTGCTGCATACGATTGCCGCCGAGGTCGCCATCGAGGCCGACGCACAGGGTTGCCTGGTGCACGTGTATGCCGAAGCGGACCTGGGCGTGAGCGGGGATGCGGAGCTGCTGCGCAGCGCCTTTGAGAACGTGATCCGCAACGCGGTGCGCTATAGCCCGCCCGCCGCGGTCGTCGGGATCACGGCGCGCCGCGGCGCGGCCGCGGCGGTGCCGCAGTTGATCGAGGTGAGTGTGCGCGATCACGGACCGGGCGTGCCGGAGAAGGAGCTCGCGCTGATCTTCGAGCCCTTCTACCGCGTCGATGCGGCGCGGGCGCATCGCAGCGCCGGGGGCGAGGGCTTGGGTCTTGCGATCGCCGCGCGCGCGATCAGCCTGCACGGTGGCAGCATCGGCGCCACCAACGTCGCCGGCGGCGGCCTCGTGGTGCGGATCAGCCTGCCGGCAGACGCCCGGGCAAGAGCGGCGGCGGCGCCAGCGGCGGCAGCTGCCGCATAGTCGCGCGGTCGGCGGCCAGGAGGCCGCGCTGCTGCAGGCATTCGTACATGGAGGTGAAGGCGAACTCGCCCAGCACGCGGCGCAGCCGCGCCTCGCAGCGCGAAAGATTCGTGTAGTGGCGGAAGCGCGAGAAGGCGCCCACCTTGATGCGTGGCTGGCCCGGATCCAGTTCCCAGGGGTGCAGGTAGAAGGCGAACGGCCGGCCGCGGCGGTGATTGATCTGCTCAAGCCCCGCGCGCGTCAGCCAGTAGGGCAGGATGCGGAAGTAGCCGCCGCCGGAGACCGGCACCTGCAGTCCGAAGAAATTCGCCGCCGACATGGGAAACTCCGCCAGCGTGCGCCCCGAGGGGGCGCTGACGCGGTGCGGTTCGGGGGTCGCTCCGGGTATCCCGTAAAGGTCGTGGTGAATGGGGAAGATCGAGGAGTCGTAGCGGAAGCCGAGATCGATCAGCACATCCAGCGCCCATAGCGACTGTCGGGTGACGGAGAAGCTCGCGGCGCGGTAACCGAGCACCGCGTGCCCGATGGTGTCCTCAAGGAAGTGCTTGGCGCGCACCGTCTCCTCGCGAAACTCGCCCGGAGTCTGCTTGTATACCAGCTGGTGTGAGTAGCCGTGACAGGCGACCTCGTGACCGGCTTCCGTAATGCGGCGCACCAGCGCCGGCGCGCGCTCCGCGAGCCAGCCGAGCACGAAGAACGTCGCGTGCACGTCGCGCTCGGCAAGTATCTCCATCAGCCGTTCGGTGTTGCGCTCGACGCGCAGCTCGCGTGAGCCCCAGCTGGCGCGCGAAATCGCCGAGCTGAGCGCGGCAACATGAAAGTAATCCTCCACGTCGACCGTGAAGGCATTGACCTGGCGGGCGGCGGCGCCCACCGGTGGAGTGTTGCTATCCATGCTGTTGACTGACTATAGCGGACCGTGCGTGCCAGAGAAGTAGGTACAAGACCTACGTCTGCGGACGGCGTCGGGCGCCCTCAAATTCCTTTTACCCTGGTAGCGCCACGTAGACCGATTCCAACACCGGCCACGAACGCTGCCCTTCCAAACGCAAACGGCTCCCGAAGGAGCCGTCCACGGTGTCACAACGTTGGTGACTTAGGCCTGTGCTCGCTTGCGTCTTAAGGCGAGGAAACCCACGCCACCCAGTCCCAATGCCAGCAGCGGCAGCACGCCCGGTTCGGGCACGCCCGCTGGGCCGCCCTCATCCTGGCGGGGCTGGGTAATCCTGTTGGTTTGGATCGGACGTCCGGGCCAGCGGTTGTGAACCACCGCGCACGCACTGGAGCCGCAGGTGATGGCCGATGCCGGCACGCTCCACATCACGGCCGCAACGGTCGCCACGCTCGCCATGCCCGCAATCAGTGTGATTCTCTTCATCGCTAACCCTCCAGTGACCTTATCCTTACGAGAGGCCGGCCCGCGCCATGCCCGGTCATCAGTCTTGTTTGATCCCTACACACCTTGATTCTGCCACTCCGGCCGCCAGCTGCAAGCTGAGCAGAAGGAGCGTGGCGAAAAGAATAACAAAGGTTGTATGTGCAATAGCGCCCAATGCGACATATCGCCGCGCAATTGTGTTCCGCATCACAAGGTGACGCGAATGGCTCGCGATGCAACAGTCTGTCGGGCGGGGGCGACGTTCATTATCGCCTGAGATAACAGCAGCTTGGATCCGATCTTCCACACTGCCGCGCTGCCGCCGTCGGCTCCCTGCGACGCGACGGGTTCCCTGGCCCGGACCGAATGGCTTCGCTAGCGCTTAATCTATTGAATTTTAATAAGATCTCGTCGACGGCACACCCCTTGCACTAATTCCTGCGACTGCGCTGACCGGCACTTCGCTTGCCCCATCAGCGGCAGCTTCCGGCACTGAACTGTGGTGCCCGTTACACACGGGCATGGGTGGGGGTTTGCGTCTTGAAACTGATCAAGCTTGTCTGCGTACTGTTGGTGTCGGCGTTCACCTTCGCCGGCTGTCATTCACAGGACGGCTCCGCGTTCGCCGCGGATGCTGCGGGGGTAACGCCCCAGAGCGTGCCGGCCGGAGACGGTACCGCCACCCTGTCCTGGGAGGCGCCCACCACCACCACGACCGGGGCCTCGCTGACGAATCTTGCTGGATACCGCATTTATTACGGCATCAGCGAGGATGATCTGTCGCAGACCATCCAGCTGGCAGGCGTCGGCCTGCAGACCTACGTCATCGACAATCTCGGCCAGGGCACCTGGTACTTCGCCATCCGGGCGGTCACCAGCGCCGGCGTTGAAAGCTCCCTGTCGAACATCGTCAGCAAGACCATCAGCTGAGGGACTGCGCGCGGAACACCACGGCGCGCGCCGCCTGAGCGTGACCCGCTCCGCAACGCGGGCGCGCGACGCACGCGCCTGGGCGCGCCTTCTCGGTAATATCGGCGCCCATGCGCCTCGTTGCCCCATCGCGCCTGTGGCTGCTGCTCGTCCTGGGCATGCTGGTGGCGCTCGTCTACTGGCCGAGCACCGCGGTGCTGTACGCAGAGTGGTCGGACTTTGTGAACATCACGTTCACGCACGGCTGGTTGATACTGGCGGTGAGCCTGTTCCTCATCTGGCGTGACCGGCGTGAGATTGCGAGCGCACCGGCGCACCCGTGGCCGCTCGCGCTGATCGGGCTCGCCGGCGCCATCCTCGCCTGGATGATCTGCTACCGCGCCGGGATCCAGGATCTGCACATCACGATCTACCCGGCGCTCTTCTGGTTCGCGGTGGCGGGCGCGTTCGGCTGGCCGGTCGCGCGTCTGCTGCTCTTCCCGGTCGCATTCTTTTGTTTCGCGCTGCCTTCCTGGGCGCAGTTGGGTGATGTGCTGCAGGAACTGACCGTGCTCGCCATGCGCGGCTTTCTCGGGCTCACCGGACCGCACGCCGTGATCGACGGCGCCCTGATCCACATCCCCAACGGCAGCTTTGCGATCGAGGAGGGCTGCAGCGGGCTGCACTTCATGATTGTCGGACTGGCTGTGGCGGCGCTGCACGGGGAGTTACGCCGTGATCCCTGGCGCACCCGCCTGGCGCAACTTGCCCTGATGGCAGGCCTTGCGCTGCTCGCCAACTGGGTGCGCGTCTACGTCGTGATCGAGGCGGGCTATCTCACCGATATGCGCCACTACCTGGTGAGCGTCAGTCACTATTGGTTTGGCTGGGCGGTGTTCGGCGTGGCGCTGTTTGCGTTCTTCTGGCTGAGCACCTGGTTCACGCCCGCGCCGCCGCCGCAGCTGGCCGCGCCGGTGGCAGTGGATCCGCCGGAGGCACCGCCGCTGGTGGGGTTTGCCCTCGCGGTCGGGCTGCTGCTGCTGCTTCCGGGCGCGAGTCTGCTCTCGCGCCGCATCCATCCTCCGGCGCCCCTGAGCGACGCACCGCTCGTTGTCGACCATCCGCCCTGGAGCGCGCGGGCCCCCGACCGGGATTCCTTCTGGGTGCCGCACTTTGAGGGCGCCGATCGCGATGAGCGGGTCTCCATGGTGGATGCCACCGGCGGTGCCGTGGAGATCTTCCGGGTGAGCTTTCTGGAGCAGCGCCAGGGTGCCGAACTCGTCGGCGAGTCCGGCTCGCTCCTCGGCGGGCACCTGCGCTGGCGCGCTGAACAGCAGGTCAGCTCGGCTGCCGGCATCTTTCGCGAGACCGAGGCGGCCGATCCCACCAACGGGCATTCCCTCATCTGGTCGCGCTACCGCATCGGCGGGCGCCCCTTCGTATGGCCGCTGGGCTCGCAGCTCTGGTACGGCCTCAACGCCATCGTCGGTTCGCCGCTGTCGACGCTCATTGCCGTGCGGGCCGAGTGCCGGGGCGACTGCGAGGACGCCCGTCGGCGTCTCGGAGATTTTGTCGCCAGCGAAACCCTACGCTAAGGGAACGGTGCACGCACGGCGCGGCGGGCATCCACATGACATATCAGTGGGTCGTGCGCGCAACAGCCAGCGGGGGTCTTGTCTGTGAGCTTGCTCACACCGGCCAGCATGCGCTGCCCGTAAGCTGCGTCGCTATGGGGAGACGGCCCGGCTACTTCAAACGCGCCCTCAAATAACATACAACCCTCTGATCGGGTTGTCATAAAAAGGGAGCGGCAGTTCGTACATATGACCGGGCTGCGCTGCCGTGCTTTCTGATAGGCTCAACTTTTGGACTCACAGGAAGAGTGATGCGACGTCCAAGCGTACTGACGCTGGCCGGATGGCTGGCTATAAGTCCACTAATAATCAGTTGCGCGTCTAGCCCTCCGGTAGAGCTGCCGCCGACTCCGAGTCAGGCCTCGGCCAAGGCAGTCAGTGCCGACTACATCATCGGGCCCGGGGACGTGTTGCAGGTATTCGTGTGGCGTAATCCGGAACTGTCCGTGACGATACCGGTGCGCCCGGATGGCAAGATCTCCACCCCGCTGGTGGAGAATATGGTGGCGATCGGCAAGACCGCGCCGCAGCTCTCGCGTGACATGGAGACCGTGCTGGGCGAATACGTGCGCTCGCCCAAGGTGAACATCATCGTCACCACGGCGGCGAGCGCCTTCAGCCTGGTAAAGGTCGTGGGCCAAGTCACCCACCCGCAGGCGCTGCCGTACCGCGAAGGCATGACGGTGCTCGACGCCGTGCTCGAGGTGGGCGGGCTGTCGCAGTTTGCCTCCGGCAACCGCTCAAAAATCGTGCGCATGGTGAACGGCCAGCAGACCACCATTCACGTGAAGCTCGCGGACCTGGTCAACAGCGGGGATGTGCGCGAGAACGTCGCGCTGAAACCCGGTGACGTACTGGTCGTGCCGCAGTCGCTCTTCTGAATATGAACGCAGCCCTGGAATTCATTGTTGAGCAAATGCGCGGCGTCTGGCGCTTCCGCTGGACAGCGATGCTCGTGGCCTGGGTGGTGTGTCTGCTCGGCTGGCTGATCGTACTCGTGATGCCCGATACCTACAGTGCTTGGGCGCGCGTGTTCGTGGACACCCGCACGCGCTTGAACCAGGTTACCCAGGGCATCGGCGTCGACTCGAACTTCGCCTCCGAGGTCGAAGCGGTGCGCCAGGCGTTGCTCGGCGCCCCACAGCTGGACAAGGTTGCGCGTGCGGCCATCCCCTCCTACGCCACCGCGTCGGCATCCACCAAGGGCGCGATCATCGATGGGTTGCGCGCGCGACTCATCGTCGAGGCCAACGGCGACCGGGGCCAGGCACCCGATCTCTACGTCATCACCTATACCGACCATGACCCTCAGACGACACGTCGTGTGGTCGAGGAACTGCTGCGGCTGTTCATGGCCAACGCCGTGGGGGGCACGGCCATGAGTTCCGAGACGGCCCAGCAGTTTCTCACGCAGCAGATCGGTGAATACGACAAGAAGCTGCAGGCCGCCGAGAGCAAGCTGGCGGATTTCAAGCGCCACAACGCGGGCCTGGTGCCCGGGGCCACCGGCGGTGATTACTTCACCCGCCTGCACGGGGACGCCGACACGCTCAGCAAGGAACAACTGGACCTTCAGGTCGCCGAACAGAAGCGCGATGAGTTGCGCCGCCAGCTCTCCAGCGAGCAACCGCTTTCGGGTGCGGGCGTCGCCGGCGGCGCCACCGATACCGGCAGCATGATCCGTGAGGCGCAGGGTCGCCTCGATGAACTCTTGCTACGCTACACCGACAAACACCCGGACGTCCTCGCGGCGCGCCGCAACCTCGAGGACCTGCGCAAGCGCCAGGCCGCCGAACTCGCCGCCGTCCGACGCGGTGACCAGGCCGCGATCGTCTCCACCGGCCTGGCCGCCAACCCGGTCTACCAGGGCATCCGGATGCAGCTGAGCCAGGCCGATGTAGAAGTCGCCGCGTTACGGCGGCAGGTGAGCGACCAGCAGGCGCGCATCGAAGAGACGCGCAAGATGATCAATGTGGCACCCGAGGTCGAGGCAGAGTATGCCCGTCTCAACCGCGACTACGACGTGACGCGCGGGCAGTACCAGGCATTGGTCGAGCGCCTCAACCGGGCGCGGCTTTCCGATAAGGCTGACGCCACGGGCGTCACGCGTTTTGAGATCGTCGATCCCCCGAGCGGCGGCGGCCAGCCGGTGGCTCCGGATCGCATCCGCCTGATCCTCACGGTGCTGCTGGGCGGGCTCGCGGCCGGATTCGGTACCGCCTACTTCATGCACCAGCTGCGCCCGGTGTTCACCTCGACGCGCCAGCTGACCGAGCTCACGCAGCTGCCGGTGCTGGGTTCGGTGAGCATGACGTGGCTTGAACGGCACAAGGCCGAAGGGCGGCGGGCGGCGTGGGCCTACTCGGCCGCCGCGGGCGTACTGATTCTCCTTGCCCTCATCACGCTCGCGACCCAGGGAATGGCCTCACGATTCCTGCACGGACTGACTGCATGAGTGTCATCGAAAACGCCATCAAGAGACTGCAGGCCTCGCGCGGCGGCGCCGCCGCGGTGCGCGCCACCGGCAGTGCGGCACGTCGGCTCGACACGGGTACCGACGCGCCGGCACCCGAGCGTATCCTGCCGATTGACCTAGACACTCTGCGGGTCGCGGGCTTGCTGCCGCCGGCCCACCAGGAGCGCGAGCTCGCGCAGCAGTTCCGCCAGATCAAGCGCCCGCTGATCAACAATGCGCTCGGACGCGGTGTCGAGGCGCTCCCGGAGGGCAACCTTGTCATGGTCGCGAGCGCCGTGCCCGGGGAGGGCAAGACCTTCACCTCGCTGAATCTGGCGCTCAGCATGCGCCTCGAGGAGGACGTCACGGTGCTGCTGGTGGACGGCGACGTCGTCAACCCGCGCCTCAGCCAGATCCTGGGCGCTGATGACGCCCGCGGGCTGCTGGACGTGATCAAGGACCCGAGCCTCTCCATCGCCTCGGCGATCCTCCCAACCGACGTGCCGGGATTGTCGTTCCTTCCCGCCGGACATCAGGACCCGAATGCCACCGAGCTGCTGTCGAGTTCCCGGATGCTCGAGGTGGCAGCGCAGCTGGCGACGCAGGATACCTCGCGCCTGGTTCTGTTTGACTCCGCACCGCTGCTGCTGACGACCGAATCACAGGCCCTCACGCAGGTCGCCGGTCAGATTCTGATGGTCGTCCGGGCCGACTCGACCCCGCAGCACGTGGTCCTGGAGGCCGTCGAGACACTGGCCGAGAGCAAATCCGTCTCTTTGGTGCTGAACCAGAGCATGAAGCAGCCGCACGCGGGGTACTACTACCGCTACGCGCAGAGCCGCTCGGCCGACAAAGACGGCAGCGCTTGAGTCACGCTGAAGGGGCGTGTCAGATGAACATCCGATGGCATAAGGGGCTGCTGGGTCACGCGCGTCTGGCATTTGGCGTCCTCCTGGCATTGCTGGCGTTGCCGGCTTGGGCCCAGCAGGGGCCGATCACCACCCAGAGCCTGTTCTTCGACGACGCCACCAACGTTCACAACGCGGATTACCTCGACGCCCAGACGGGCATCATTTACACCGACAACGTGGGCCTGACCAAGGATGGCCCCGGCGACACGCTCGCCATGCTCGGACTGGTAGGCAATACCAAGCGCGAGAACGCGCCGCGCTTCGACTACCACGTGAATTCAGACATCGCGGTGGTCAAGTATTTCAGTTCGACGTTCGCGACGCAGCCGTTCGGCTATTTCGATGGCAGCGCGGACTTCAAGATCCTGCCGGGCCTGTTTTCCTGGACCGCGCGCGATACCTTCAGCCAGGTCGTTCTGAACCAGTTCGCGCCGGCGACCCCCGACAACCTCGAGAGCATCAACTACATTTCCACCGGCCCGCGCTTGACGTTTCAGCCGACCCTGCGAACCTCGATCGTCATCGACGGGACCTATTCCTACGTAGACACCAGTTCGAAGTCCCCGGCCTACGTGAATATCAACAATCACCGCGCCGGCGCGGCTGCGAAGATCGAGCGCGGCTTTACCAACAGCCTGAACGGATATATCGAGTTCACCTACGACAAGGTCGAGTTCACCAACAAGGTGGAAAACACCGACTTCAACCAGAAGGCGGGGGTCGCCGGCTTCCGCTACGACGACGCGCGCACGGTGCTCAGCGCGGAGGGCGGCTACGTCGCGCTGGAGCTTATCAACCCGCCGCCCGGCACGACCGACACCAAACCCAACGGCGTCACCTGGAAGTTCGACCTCTCACGTCTCATCACCCCGACCCAGCGCGTATCGCTGCACGCCGGACAGGAGGTCACCGATGCGCCCAGCCTGTTCCGGCTCAGTATCGACCAGCCCACCCCGGGCGGTAACCCGTACCAGATCGCGACCGGGCAGCCCTACACGCACCGCGACTTCAGCGCGACGTGGCACATCGAGGGCGTGCGCACCTGGCTGAATATCAACGCGGTCTACACGACTGACGACTACACGCTCACCCCCACCGACAATCGCAAGGTGAAGTTGCTGGGTGCGCTGGTGACGCGCCAGCTCAATCCGCTCTTCAAGTTGGACGTGGGCCTTTCCTACGAGTTCGATGATTATTCAACCGGCGGTACCCTCAAGCAGTTGAACCTGCTGACGAGCCTGCGCTGGCGGCTGGGTGAGCGTCTCGGTCTGCGTTTCATCTACGCCCACACCGCGATCTCTCCCAACTCCATCAATGAGAACCAGATCGGCGTGACAGTGGCGTACACTCTCCTCGGCAGCTCTCACGGCAGTTCGCCCGGCACTGACCAGGGCGAAGCGCCCGGCCTGCACCCCACCACCCCGGCGATGCAGCCGCGGCTCTGACGAGCCTGTGCCAGCGCTTGCCTATGCTTACCTCGACTGAATTTCTCTTCTGGTCATGTCTGACCCTCGGGCTGTATCCGTACCTTGGCTATCCGCTGGGGGTTGCGCTGCTGCGTGCCCTGCGGGCGCGGCCGGTGCACTCGCAGCCGATCACCCCGAGCGTCACGGTGGTGATCTCCGCCTACAACGAGGCGTCCCATATCGAGGCCACGGTACGCAACAAGCTCACCCAGGATTACGCCGGGCCCCTGGATGTCATGGTGGCCTCCGACGGTTCCACCGATGGTACCGATCAGGTGCTGCGGCAGCTGGCGCAAGCCGATCCCCGCGTCAGCTTCTTCCGTCAGGAGCCCCGCGGCGGTAAGACCGCCGCCCTGAATCAGCTGGTCGAGCGGGCGCGCGGCGAGATCGTCGTGTTCGCGGACGCCAATTCCATGTACCGCCCTGACACGGTGCGCCAGCTGGTGGCGCAGTTCGCCGATGCCCAGGTCGGCTATGTGACGGGACGGATGCTATACGTCGATCATCACGGCTCGCTCATCGGTGACGGCTGCACGGCCTACATGCGCTACGAGAACGCGCTGCGCCAGCTGGAGACTGGGATCGGCTCGATCGTGGGCGTCGATGGTGGGGTCGATGCGGTGCGTCGTGCGCTCTACAGGCCCATGCGTCCTGATCAGCTCCCCGATCTGGTGCTGCCGCTGCGCGTGGTGGAACAGGACTATCGGGTGGTGTTTGTGCCCGACGCCGTGCTCGAGGAAGAGACACTCACGCACGAGGATGCCGAGTACCAGATGCGGGTGCGCGTGGCCCTGCGCGCGTTCTGGGCATTGCGCGACATGCGCGCGCTACTCAATCCCTGGCGCTATCCGCTGTTCGCCTGGCAGCTCGTCTCCCACAAGGTGCTGCGCTACATGAGCTTCCTGCCGCTCGCGATCGCGTCGGTCCTCAACTGGTGCCTCGCACCCTACGGCTGGATGTACGGCGCCCTGGCCGCGGTGCAATGCTGCGTGGGCGTGCTGGTGCTCGTGGCAGTTTATGGTCCGGCACGGCTGCGGCGTCTGGGACTCGCGCACTATTCGTACTATTTCCTGCTGCTCAACTGGGCGTCCGCCGCCGCTTTCGGGCGCTTCCTGCGCGGTGAAAAACAGGTGCTCTGGCAGCCGCGCACCGGATAGGCCCATGTCGCTGATGAGCCAGCTGTCGCGGCACGTGTTCCACCCGCTGTGGGACCTGAAGGATGGCAGCCACAGGCTGCGCGAATTGCGGGAACTCGAGCGCACGCAGTGGCTGCCGCTTGAGGTGCTCCAGGCGCGCCAGCACGAGCGCCTGCAGTCGATCCTGCGCTACGCGGCGACGAACTCCCCCTACTATGGGCGCTTGTTCCGCGAGCACGGCTTTGATCCGTCAGCCTTCGATCCGGCCGCGTTCTCACGCCTGCCGCTGCTCACCAAGAGCATCATCCGCGCGTGCACCGACGAGCTGCTGTCGCGGGCCTTCAGCCGCGCCGAACTCGGGGAACACAAGACCGGCGGCTCAACCGGCGTCGCCCTCACGACTTACTTCGACCGCGCCTGGCTTGAGACGCGCACCGCGGACGCGCTGCGCTCCGACCAGTGGGCGGGCGCCTTTCACGGCATGAAGGTGGCGGCGCTGTGGGGCAACCCGCCGGTGCCGCGGTCACTGAAGCAGCGTCTGCGGCGCCTGCTGATCGATCGTTTCGTGTACCTGGACACGATTGATCTTAACGATCGCTCCATCGAGGATTTCATCAACCGCTGGCGCCGCGAGCGCCCTGAGGTGCTGTTCGGCCATTCGCACTCGCTTTATATGCTGGCGCGCTATCTGCAGGAGCACGCCATCCATGACCTGCGCCCGCAGGGCATCGTTTCCACCTCCATGATGCTGCTCGACAATGAACGCGCGGCAATCGAGGCGGCTTTCGGCACCAAGGTGACCAACCGCTATGGCTGCGAGGAAGTGGGACTCATCGCCTGCGAGTGCGAACAGCACGCAGGGCTGCACCTGGACATCGAGCACCTGTACATCGAGTTCCTGCGCCCGGATGGCAGCCCCGCTGCCTCAGGCGAGGAGGGAGCAATCGTGCTCACGGACCTGCTGAACCGCGGCATGCCCTTCATCCGCTATCGGATCGAGGACGTGGGCGTCCCGACCGAGCGGCGCTGCGCCTGTGGGCGCGGGCTGCCGCTCATGGAACGCGTCACCGGCAGGGTGGCCGATTACCTCAAGCGACGCGACGGCTCCCTGGTCGCCGGCGTGTCCCTCGTCGAGCGCACGCTCACGGCGATCCCGGGAATTGAGCAGCTGCAGATCGTGCAGCCGGCACCGGATGAAATCGTGCTCAACGTGGTACGCGCGGCGGACTTCACGCCCGCGAGTGAAGCGGCTCTGCTGGCGGAGTTTGGAAGCGTGTTCGGGCCGGGCATTACGTTCAGGCCCGAGTATCTGGAGCGCATCGCGCAAGAGCGCTCCGGCAAGTACCGCTTCTCGATCTGCAGGATATAGGTCGTGGCCGCGAACACCGACGATCTGGTATCGGTCGTCATCGCCAGCTACAACATGGGTCACTACCTGGTGCCGGCGGTGCAGTCGGTGCTGTCCCAGTCCTACCCAAACGTCGAGGTGCAGATCGTCGACGACGGCTCCACCGACGATACGGCGAACCTCGTGCGCCAGTGGCGAAACGACCCGCGCGTACGCGTGCACGCCCAGCCCAATGCCGGCCAGGCGCGCGCCAAGAACACCGGTGTGAGTCTGAGTCGCGGCCGTTTCGTCGCCTTTCTCGACGCCGATGACCTGTGGCTGCCAGGAAAACTCGCGCGTCAGATGGAGCTGTTCCGGGGTCGTCCTGAAGTGGGCGTGGTGTACTCCGATTACCAGTGCATGGACGGGGAGGGACGGCCACTCGCCAAGGGCGTCACGCCGATGCGGCGCGGCTGGGTGAGCGGCGCGCTCTTGATCGAGAACTTCGTGTGCTATTCCGCCGGCGTCGTGCGGCGCGAATGCCTGGAGCGCAGCGGCTGTTTCGATGAGACCCTGGGCATGGGGATCGACTACGACCTGTGGCTGCGCCTCTCGGCGCATTACCAGTTTGACTTCGTGCCGGAACCCACGGTGCGTTACCGTATCTGGGCGGGGCAGATGTCCAAGAACTACAAGAAGCGCTACCAGTCGGCGATCCGCATCATGCAGAGCTTCCTCGACAACAACCCGCGCATCGTGAACCCCGGCGTGGTGCGCAGCGCCTGGGCCCACACCTACGTCGGCCGCGGCAACATCACGCTGTGGCAGGAAGCGAACCGCAGGGCGGCGTTGCGGGACTACGCCCGCGCCATCGGGCGCGTGCCCTGGTACTGGCCGGCCTGGCGTGCAGTCGTGCGCAGCTTCATCACGACGCGTGCGCCGTGAGCAGCCGTTCAGCGCGCGGGAACGGGGGGATAGTCGGTGCGGTTGACGTACCCTCCGGACCCCAAATCCGACAGCGGCCGTGCCGGGATACCCCCCACGCTCGTGTTCGCGGCGACATCGTTGACGACCACGGCGTTGGCGCCGATCGCGGCATAGTCGCCGATGTATACGCGACCGAGGACTTTGGCACCCGGGGCGATGTAGACGTTGTTGCCGATGACGGGACAGCCAGCCTTGGGGCCGCGATTGAGCTGTCCGAGTGTGACGCCCTGGGAGATGTTGCAGTTATCGCCGATGACGACACCCGCATTCACGAAAATGCCGCCGAAATGACCGATGTAGAAACCGCTGCCGATGCGAGTATCGCGCGATATGTCGATGCCGTAACGGATCGCATAGTGATGCAGCGCCAGCACGATGAGGTGCCGTATGCCATAGCGGCACCACCAGGCGCTGAGCGTGTACGGATAAAGACGCAACAGGACGGTGTAATGAAAGCCCGGCGTCGTCAGGAAGCGCGCCCAGAACACGCGGCGCCCGCGCGTGCCGGCGTAGCGCCACAAGTCTGATGCGATCAGTGCCCGGCAACGCCTCCAGCTCGTGAACTGATCGTTCTCAGGTCGCGAACTCATGCGGATTCTTCATCTTATTCACAGCGAGGGCATATACGGGGCAGAGCTCATTCTATTGTATTTGGCTCGCGAGCAGCAGCAGCAGGGGCACCAACCGATCATCGGCAGTATGCGTGACCCGGGCACGCCCGAGACGCCATTCGAGGCGCTGGCGGTGTCCTGGGGAGTGACGGTGGTGCCGATCCGGATCGTTCCGCGCCCAACCCCGGCGGTTATTCGCAGGCTGCTCGGAATCAGCCGCAGCCTGCAGACCGAGATCGTGCATTCACACGGTTACAAGGCCAATATCCTCCTGGGCCCGCAGCGTCGCGGCAGGCGTCCGCCGATGGTGACCACGGTGCACGGATGGACAGCTAGCCGCGCGTTGAGCTTCCTGTGGCTGTACGAACGGCTCGACCGCTGGGCGCTCGGACACGTCGAGGCGGTGGTCGTGGTGACCCGCGCCATGTTGAAGCTGCCCGCGCTGCGCGCCATCGCCGGCGACAGAGTGCACGTGATCGAGAACGGGATCCCGACGCTGGTGACCCGTATGGCCGCACTGGCGCTGCAAGGCGCCGCCGAGGTGCCGCGCAGCCTGATCGAGTTTACGCGGCGGCGACCAACGCTGGTGGGCATCGGACGCCTGTCTGCCGAGAAAGGATTTGCCGGCCTGATTGAAGCGTTCGGGCGCGCCAACCGCGCGCACGGTGACACCCACCAGCTGCTCCTCGTCGGCGAGGGGCCTGAGCGCGTCGCCCTGGCAGAACGCATCGCTGCCCTCGGCCTGCACGAGCGTGTCACGCTGGCAGGTTACGTCGCCGGAGCGGATCGCCTGCTGGAGGCGGCGGCGGGCTTCGTGATGAGCTCCCTCACAGAGGGGATGCCGGTGGTGCTGATGGAGGCCCTGCAGTGGGGGGTGCCTGTCGTCGCGACCGCGGTCGGAGCCATTCCAGAGTTGCTGCAGGACGGCCGTGCGGGCGAGCTGGTGGCGCCCGATGACGTAGATGCCCTCACGCGCGCGCTGTCCGCGTTGATGGCGCGCACGCCCGCGGCAGCGGCGGAGCCGCGCGTCGGCCTGCCGAGCCACTTTTCCAGCGCGCGCATGGCGCGCGACTATCTGCGGCTGTATGAGGCGATTACGTGAAATGCGCGGATGCTTCGGACAAGGCCTACGGGCACACTGCGCGCTCCGCTACGCGTCGGCTGCGGAATCGACGTGACATAATAACCCGATGAAAAGGAAGCGCATAAAACAGGGAGTTGAGCCGGACCCGGAAGAGGGTTCGCGCGATGCCGCCTTCTACTTCTTCTGTGCCTTCATCGTCAGCTACTTCACGCGCATCACCGCGCGTGTCGGGTTCCTCGGCAGCATCCATTTCGACCTGATCCTGGCGGCGCTCACCGCCGCGGCCCTCGCCTTCGGGGCGACACGTCACCGGGGGTCCTCGGCAAAACTGGACCCGGTGGCGCGGCAGCTGTGGATACTGCTCGCTTATATCCTCATCACGATCCCATTCGTCGAATGGCCGGGCAGCGTCATACACAACCTCGAGGGCTATGCCAAGTCCCTGTGCTTCTTCTTCTTCGTCGTTGCGACCGTCGATACGACCCGCAAGCTGCGGATCCTCATCAGTGTCTACGCGGCCACCCAGGTGTTTCGCGTGCTCGAGCCGCTGGAGATGCATCTGCGCTCCGGCTACTGGGGCTCCTTCACCTCGCTCGGCAACTGGGAATACATGGACCGGCTCTCCGGTTCACCCTACGACATCATCAACCCCAACGGGCTCGGCTTCGTCATCATCATGGCGCTGCCGCTCGTTTACCTCATCGTGCGCCCCGATGGCACGGCACGCCGCGTGCTCTTCGGCTGCCTCCTGGCGGCCATGAGTTACGCCCTGGTATTGAGCGCCTCGCGCTCCGGGTTCCTGGGGCTGGTGTTTCTCGGGGTGCTGTCCATCTGGCGCAGCAAGCACCGCGCCGCCTATCTCACCGCCGGAATCATCGTGGCGGTCGTGGGGCTCGGGCTGATGTCGGACCTGCAGCGCGAGCGCTACGTCTCCATCTTCTCGCACAGCGCCAAGGGTGGCGCCACCGCCGAGGCGCGCATCACCGGCGTCATCGGCGACTTCAAGGTGTCATTGCGGCGGCCGCTGTTCGGGCACGGACTCGGGACCTCCCGGGAGGCGAACGCGAACTTTCGGGGTGAGGATCTGCCCTCCCACAATCTCTACACCGAGGTGGCCGAGGAACTCGGCTACGTGGGACTCGTGCTGCTGCTGATGTTGATCTGGAGCTTCCTCAAGGCCTGCTGGACGGCGCAGCGGCTCCTGAGCGCCGCGCCGCTGACCGAGCCGCGCCTGCGCTTCCTGCATGACGTGGCGGGCACACTCGTGGTCGTGGTCGCCGTGGACCTGTTCTTCAGCTTCGCGGCCTTTGGCTTCTCGGAGCCGTACTGGTACTTCTTCGGCGGGCTCTCGGTGGTCACGGCGCGCCTGGCACTGAAGCTTGCGCCAGCGACGCAGCTCGCCCCGGTGCCCGAGGGGCGGCGTGCGGGCAGGCTGCTGCGAGGCGTGCGCGGCCCGCTGCGACCGCGCGGCATGTCGCAGCGCCCCGCGCCTCGGCTGCGGCCCCGTTAGGAGTTCCGGCATGTGCGGCATTTGTGGTTTTGTCTCCTCCTCGGGTTGGCCGCAGTCGACCCTGCAGGCGATGAATGACGTCATCTTCCGTCGCGGTCCGGACGGGGAGGGGACGCTGCACACGGGGCCCGTCGGACTTGCGATGCGACGGCTCGCCATCATCGACGTGGCGGGCGGCTCGCAGCCGGTCTACAACGAAGATCACTCCGTGGCGGTAGTGTTCAACGGCGAGATCTACAACTTCAAGGCGCTGCGCGAGCGGCTGCGCGCGCGCGGGCACACCTTCCGCACCAATTCCGACACCGAGGTGATCGTGCACCTGTACGAGGAGCACGGCGCGGATCTGGTGCGCGAGCTGCAAGGCATGTTCACCTTCGCGCTGTGGGACGCGCAGCGTGAGACGCTGCTCCTGGCGCGGGACCGGCTGGGGATCAAGCCATTGTTCATCGCGCAGCTGCCCTCCGGGATCCTCTTCGGCTCTGAGATCAAGTCGCTGTTGGCGACCGGGTTCGTGCCGCAGGATCTGGACTGGCAGGCGCTGGATGCCTACCTGACCTACACGTTCATTCCGGCCCCGCGCACGATTTACCAGGCGATCCGCAAGGTGCTCCCCGGCACCACGATCACGATCGGCCCGCGGGGTGACCTGAAGACGCGCAGCTACTGGGACATCCCGGACCCTGAGCCCGCGGTGCTGCCGGAACGTGAGTGGGTCACACGCGTGGAGAGCGGACTTAAGCAGGCGGTGGAATCGCATCTGGTCAGCGACGTGCCGGTGGGGGCGTTCTTGTCCGGGGGCGTCGACAGCGGCCTCATGGTCGCGATGATGGCCGCGGCCACCGAGCGCCCCGTCGAGACCTTCACCGTGGGATTTGCGGACGCGGGCTCCGGGTTCATCGATGAGCGTGTCTATGCGCGCATGATCGCGCAGCGCTACCGCCTCAATCACCACGAGATCAGCGTCGAGCCGCACGTCGCCGATATCATCGAAGACATCGTCAGCGCCTTCGATGAGCCCTTCGCGGATGACTCGGTGATCCCGAGTTATTACGTGAGCCAGGTGGCTGCGGGCTTCGTCAAGGTTGCCCTGACCGGCTTGGGTGGCGATGAACTCTTCGGCGGCTACCGGCGCCACCTCGGCGTGCGCGTCGGGGATGCCTATGCGCGCGTGCCGCGCTGGCTGCGCGAGGGCATCGTGGACCGCGCCATCCGCCGCCTCCCGGAACCGAAGACCTCGAGCGACCTCGTGGATCACCTCAAGCGCTTCTCGCGCGCTTCCTCGGCGCTGGCGTCCCGGCGCTACCAGGATTCCATGAGCACGCTGCCGCCCGGCGAGCGCGCGCGGCTGTATTCGCGGGAAGCTGCCGCGCACATCGATGCCGCCGCCAGCGGGGCGGTGTTCAGCGACGCGTTCCAGGGCTTTCGCAACGGCGGCAGTCTGGAGCGTGCACTCAAGACCGATCTGCGCTTCTATCTCCCCGATGACATCCTCACGCTGACCGACCGCCTGAGCATGTGGCACTCACTGGAGCTGCGGGTGCCGTACCTGGATCACCGCTTCGTCGAGGAGGTCATGACCATGCCCGCGAATCTGAAGATTCGCGGCCTCAGGCAGAAACATCTTCTCAAGCAGGTGGCGGCACGCTGGCTGCCGGCGCCGGTGATCAACCATCGCAAGCAGGGCTTCGAGGCGCCCATGGGGCGCTGGCTGCGTGGGCCACTGCGGACCCTGCTGCAGGAAACACTGTCCCCGCAGGCCGTGGGCGCCGGCGGTATCTTCAATCCGGGCGAGGTCGAGCGGCTCAAGCACGAACACCTCACCGGGGTGCGCAAGCACAGCAAGCTATTGTTCTCGCTACTGATGTTCCAGCTGTGGCAGGCGCACAGCCACCGGGCTGCGCGCCCGGCGCAGGCGCCGCCTGCCACGAGCAACTTCGCGGCGTGACCACGCTCGCCGTCACCTGGACCGACCAGCGGCGCACGCAGGAGCTGTGCGCCGGTCTTGATCTTGAACTGGTGGTGCTGAAGACGCGCTGGCGCGGTCCTGTGCGTTACCTGTTGCTCGGGGCGCGCACCGTGGGCCTGCTCGTGCGCCGGCGGGTACGCGTGCTCCTCGTCCAGAACCCTTCGCTCATCCTGGCGAGCTTGGCCGTGCTGCTGCGCGCGCTGCTGGGATATCGACTGATCGTCGATGCGCATAACGAGGCCGTTGAACCCTTCATCAACCGTCAGCGCTGGGTGAAGTCCCTGTCGCGCTGGGTGATCCGCAAGGCGGATGTGACCATCGTGAGCAACCGACAGCTGGCGGCGCTGGTGGACGCCTGGGGAGGGCGCTCGTTCACGCTCCCGGATCCGATCCCCGTCCCGCCCCCGGCCAGCGCGCTGCGCACCCTGGAGGGCCCGTTCAACGTGGTCCTCATCGCCACTCACGCCCCTGATGAACCGGTGGCGCAGATCTTTGAGGCCGTGCGCGACACCGACGTGCACCTTTACGTGACCGGCAATCCAAGTCGCATGGACCCGATGCTTGCGGCGCGCGCCCCACCCAACGTGCGCTTCACCGGATTTCTGCCGGACCCGGACTACTGGGCGTTGCTGCGTTCGGCGGATGCGATCATCGACCTGACGCTGATGCAGGATTGTCTGGTCTCCGGCGCGTACGAGGCGCTGGCCGTCGGCACGCCGATGCTGTTGTCCAACAACCGCGCGAGCGTGGAGCTGTTTGCCGGTGCCGCGGCCTTTACCGACAATACGACGGCGGACATCCGCCGGGGACTGGAGCGGCTGAGGCTTGGCAGTGACGAGTTGAAGATTGCCGCCGCGGTGAAGCGCGGCGAATTGACGCAGCGCTGGATTGCGAGTGCACGGGATCTTGTGCATATGATGAGCACGGATCAGATACCCGAGCCCCGCGGCCAAGCTTGACGGACGGACCACCAGGCAAATCCGCGCGGACTCTTGCACCTCAGGGATTGAGAGGAAGGGAAACCGCATGTGGATGCACGCCGCCGGGCACCTTGTCTGTCCCCGCTGCAAAGCTGCGCTTGGCGCGCGCGCGATTGCCGCGGACGGACAGGTCGATGAACTTTCGCCCACGGATTCTGCCCCGGACGGCGGGGCGGCGCCGCGCTGGGTCGAGAGCGGGCTTTTGTGTTGCGCAGGCTGCCGTTGCTTTTATCCGCTCCATCAAGGCGTGCCGATCCTGCTGCGCTACAAAACCGCCCTGGGTGAGGCCGCCTGCGCCGCCTGGCCCGCGGCGCTGCGCCAGAGCCTGAGCGACGCCGGTTTTGGCTTTGCGGCGGATGATCCCCCGCCGGGTGAGCAAGCCGTCGCGACAAGCTTCTCCACCGAGTGGGAGGACTACGACTACGGCGACACGCTCTGGACCGCCTCGACCGCCGACCGCCTGCAGGCCTTCCGCGGCGAGTGCGGCCTGCAGCAGGGTGATCTTGCCGGCAGGCGCTTCTGCGAGATCGGCTGCGGCCTTGGCATCCTCACCAACGAGGCGGCCTCGGCCCTCGGCGCGGAGGCCTGGGGTATGGACCTCAGCAGCTCGGTGTTTCGCGCCGCGGCGCAGTTCCGCGCCAACCCGCGCCTGCATTTCGTGCAGGCCTCGGTATTCTCCGCACCGTTTCGGCCGCAGCAATTCGATTTCGTCTATAGCCACGGGGTGCTGCACCACACCTGGAACACCAAGGAGGCGGTGCGCCACGCGGCGCAGCTGGTCAGCCGCGGTGGCAGCCTCTATCTGTGGCTGTACGGATACGACGATGTGCGGGTTTCGCTGCCCCGCCGGCTGGCCTACGCCGTGGAGGAGAGGACCCGGCCGGTGATCGCGCGCCTGCCGCCGCGCGTCGCAACGGCGGTGCTGTGGCCGCTGGTGCCGATGTACCAGGTTGCCAGTATGCTCGGCAGGCTCTCGGGCACGCATGGCGCGACCTATTCTGCGCAGCAGGCCATCCACGCGGCGCGTGACCGCTTTACGCCGCTGTATGCTCACCGGCACGAGTTCGATGAAGTCGCCAGTTGGTACGAGGAGATCGGTCTGCAGGACCCCCACAAAGTGGACGCCAGCGAGGTTCCGCCGTCCTGGGCACTGGCGATTGAGCGCAACGTTTCCATCCGCGGGCAACGATGACGCCGGGAGACGGCTTGCGCGGGATCTTCGATGAGCGATAGGCCGGCGACCCTGTGGATCGACTGGGCCCGCAGCCTGCGCAGCCGCACCCTTGCCGGGCGCCTCGAGGCGCAGCTGGTGGAGATCCACATCGGCGGGAACCGCCTGTGGCGCTACCTGAAGAGCATCCGGCGAACCGTGGCGGCCCTGCGTCGGGCGCGTCCGGACGTGGTCATCGCCACCAACCCATCGCTGGTACTGGGGTTGCTGCTGCTCGGACTGCGGCGCTGGTTTGGCTTTGCCCTTGTGTCGGATGCCCACTACGTGGGCGTGCGCACCCTGAGGGGCGGGCGCCTGCTGCAAAGCGTGCTCGATTTCCACAATGCGCGCGCGGACCTCGTGATCGTGACCAATGAGCGCCACGCGGCCTATGTGGCCGCGCTCGGCGGCCGCGCGTACGTGTGCCCGGATCCGCTGCCGGATCTGAGCGCCAGGACTGCTCACGTGCCCGTGCCGGACCAGGCCGTATTCCTGGTGTGTTCGTTCGAGCAAGATGAACCTTTCGAGGCGGTCTTCAGGGCTTTCTCGGGCCTGCAGCACTACACGCTCTTCGTGTCAGGCCGCTACACCCGCGCGGGGATCGATCCGGCGCGGTTCCCCTGGGTGCGCTTCCTCGGCTACGTCTCCGAGCAGGAGTACTACGCCTACCTCAGATCCTGCGCCGTGATCGTCGATCTGACCGAGCTTGAGGACTGTCTGCTCTGCGGGGCCTACGAAGCCTTGGCCGCGCGCAAGCCGCTGCTCATCTCCAATACCAGCGCTCTTGCAAGCTATTTCGGAGGCGCGGCGGTACTCACGGAAAACACCGCCGAGCAAATCGCGGCGAACGTGCAACGCACCTACGCGCAGCGAAGTGAGCTGGCTGAAAAAGCCAATCAATGGGTCGTCAGGAACGAGGAATACATGGGCGAGCGCATCGCCGCGCTGAAGCAAGAGTTGCGCTCGCTCACCGTGCGCCTCGAGGCGGCTCAGAAAAAGCCCGTCGCCTCCTGATATACTCCGCGCGCGCTTGCGTGCGACCACGCTCGCGCCGCGGAAGCTCACGGTGCTGCACCTCGCCGACCTCATTTGTTTTGGTACCGCGCGTGAGGAAGGTTGCACCTGCGCTCTTCACCGCCCCGTCAGCGGCTGCGTTGCCTGAGTGGTGCGACATGCTGTCGGCCTCAGCGCAAGCGCACTTGGCTCCCGATCTGCCGACCAAGATTCCCTCGCTCGATGGTTTGCGCGCCGCGGCCATCGGGCTGGTAATTCTGGGTCACGCGGTCGACACCTGGGGCGCCCCGACGTTTCTCGCACCGCTGACGCATGCCGGCAACCTTGGCGTGCGGGTGTTCTTCGCGATTTCCGGGTTCTTGATTACGACCCTGCTGCTGCGGGAGCTGGACGCCCGACGTGAAGTGTCTTTGAGAAACTTCTACGCGCGCCGCTCGCTGCGCATCCTTCCGGCCTTTCTCGTCTACGTTGTTGCCATCCATACGCTGGCAACGCTCGGGCTTGTTGACAGCCCGCCCGGCGACACGGTTCGCGCTCTTACCTTCACGATGGACTACCGGGACGACAAATCGTGGCACTTGAACCACCTGTGGTCGCTTTCGGTCGAGGAGCAGTTTTATCTGCTGTGGGGTCTGCTGTTCGTCCTGGCGAGCCAGCTACGCGTGCGGGTGGCTGTGATTATTTTCGCAATCGTGCCTCTGGGAGTCCGCGCGGCCTATTTGTTTGGCCTGATCGAAAGCAGCAATCCGGTTGCACCCGCTCGCCAGTTTGAATGCCTGCTCGACGCCCTGGCGATGGGAGCGCTGCTGGCCGTCTTCTTCAATACCCTGATGAACTCGCGACGCATTGCGGACTTTGCCCGATCTTCGTGCAGCCTCGTGTTGGGTGCCGCGTTGCTGTCGGCGGCCGTGGCTTCCTATCTTGTGGGTACGAAAGTCTACGACTCGATAGGACAGACGGTCGCAAATGTGGGAATCATTCTGATCGTGTGGAATAGCGTAATCCTCGGCCGCGGATGGGTGCGGGGGATACTGAACTGGCGGCCGATTGCGTACGTCGGGGTTCTCAGTTACTCGCTGTACCTGTGGCAACAGCTGTTCCTGGACCCCAACTCACGCTCGCTGTACGCACGGTTTCCCTTGAACATCCTGCTGGCCTGCTGCGCGGCTCTCGTTTCTTACTATGTGATCGAGCGGCCCTTCTTGCGCGCGCGCCGTTTCTTCCGTTCGCGCGCGCGCGGCGCGCCGCAAGATCACGTGGTCGAGGTGACCTAGGTAAACTAAATTCCGAGCCGCAGGTCGCGCCAGGCGCCTCGACGCCTCAGTGGACGGCAACGGCACCGGGTGCGCTGGGCATGAACGCCGTGGCGCCGGCCTTTAATGCGAGCCCGGCGGCGCTTGCGGTCCCGGTGGAATCCACCACGAACAGGTACACAGGCTGCCCCTGGGCGAACTTGCCCAGATTGACCGTCGCGGTGATCGAGGTGTCGCTCCAGGCACTCGGAATCTGGTTCTCCACGATCGTCGCCTGGCTCAACACCGGCTTGTCGGCGAGCACGATCCGGGACAGGGTCGTGTCGAGGTAGACATCGTCGTAGTAGCGCCAGTTATTCGTGAAGCCCTGCATGCGCGCATAGCCACCCACGGAGATCGTGCGGTCGCTGCCGCCATAGGTGTCGGTCACGCCGGCATAGTCGAGCACGGAGTGCCCGTTCTCCCAGATCTTGATGTAGCCGTCGCTCTGATCACTGACTTTGACTGTGATCTCGACCTTGGACCACTGGCCGGCCATGGGGTTCACCGCGCTGCCCCACCAGGCGTTGTGTCCGTTGCGGTCGGGGCTCACCAGCGGGGTGCCGATCTCTATCGACCACTGTGCGCCGTCCGTGTTGCTATCCGGATGCGGCGGTCCATAACACACGTACCAGCTCTTGTCGGCATACGGGTCATGGCCGTCGGAATAGTCGAAGGTCTTGAAATTGTTGTCGCCGCCAAAATGCCATTGGTCATCGGCGCGCTGATACCAGCTCGCATAGATGTAATAGGGGAGCTTGGGGACCTTGATGGTCTTGTACATCATGACTGCGTAGCCGCTGTAGGCGCCGCTGTTGGACGCATGGGCTCCGGCAATGTAGCGCGCGTCCCGGGAATGCGGGGGATTGATGCCGCGCATGGGCTTGTAGTAACCGATGTTGAATCCTGGTAACTCGCTCGGCCAGCCACCGCTCCATTTGTCACTCAACTTGTTGCTGGTGGCGTTGTCCCACACCAGCGGCGCGCCACTCGGCTTGGAGCCAAACCCACTGCCGCTGATGGTCACGTCGGTGCTGTGATCAAGCGGACCACTCACTTTCTGCACCACCGGGGCTGCCCACGCGCCCGGCGCGCCCGCCAATATTCCCAGCAGGGTCGCAGTGACTTTCAGCAGCAAGCGGCGGGCGGGGAAGGCGGGTGTGGGCGGCGGCAGATGCATAGTTGAGGGTCCTTAGTTTAGTCGCACGACAGCCGGCGCAGCTCACGCCGTGACACTCACGCGCCCCAGTTCTCATACAAGTTTCATGCCGCGCTTACGCTGTCGGCGGTGGGCGTGTAAGCCCCTGTAGTGCCTGCAATTTACGTGTAAGCAAGCGTTGCCGCTCAGGGGAAGTTTCTGCGGCGTCTGGGTTCGACGACAAGGGGACTGCCCGCAAATCGAAAAATGCTCCTAGCGACTTGATATGGCAGTGAAAATCACGCGTCGCCAGGTCCCGACACGATTGACGCGGCAGCGCAGTGTGGCGCGCATTGCCGCCCAGAGATGTTGAGTCGTGCAAGCAGCGGGCAGCGCCGCCCGCGCGGCCGCCAACGCGGCTGGTTTCGCGAGCTGCGTGGTGACTGCAGTAGCCGGTGGCAGCGGTCAGGGTTTTCAGCCGCGCTCGACATAATCTTCTCGACGTCCCGCTTCCGAGGCGTCCCCTTGCCAAGGCCTACCAGCCGCGCCCGGACGTTGCTTGAGCGGCCGAGCGTGGCATCGAGCCGCTGCGATTTAAGACCAGCAAAAGCGGTGTCTGGCGCGAGGGTCGTAGGGTTCCGGCCTGCCGCCGAGAGTGTGCGCTCGTATGCTGGGCCGGTGCACCCATGGCCGCCGCGAATGCGAAACCCTGCGGCTGCCTCCGGCGAGGCGTTGCGCACAACTGGATATACTGCCACGCGCGAGGAGCGTGCATGAGTAACGGGCGAGAGGTCTATGGTTCCCGAAAGGATAGAGATCCTATTCCTGATCGACTACTTTCACCGTACCGGGGGCACTGAAAAACACCTCGTCCAACTCATCACCGGATTGCCGCCCGAGCGCTTTCGCTGTGCCGTAGTAGTCTTCGATGCCGGCGAGAACACGCTGCTCGAGGAGTTGCGGCGCCGGGGCGTGCCGATAATCCATCTGCCGGTGGGACGAGAGTACGTCCCGAACGCGCTGCGGCAGGCGTGGCGCCTGGCGCAGCTCATCCGTCGCCATCGCTATGACATCGTGCAGACCTATCACCAGAAAGCTGACACCTACGGTGCTCTGATCGCCTGGATGGCGGGGGCCCGTCATTTGGTTTCAAGCAAGCGTGACACCGGACAGTTGCGCAAGCCATTGCACGTCTTCCTCAACCGGCGACTGCGCGGGCTCTTTGACGGCTTTATCATGGTTGCCAACGGCGTCAGTGATGCAGTGGTGGCGCAGGATCGCCTGTCAGTTCAGCGTGTCATGACCATTTACAACGGGGTGGATGCCATACGCTTCCACCCGCCCTCCGCCGCGCAGCGCGCAGACGCCCGCGCACGGCTCGGTTTCACGGACGAGGACTTTGTCGTGGGCATGGTGGCCGGGTTTCGTGCTGAAAAGAACCATGATGTTTTTTTCGAGGGCCTGTCGCGCGCCGCCCCCGCACTGCCGTCACTCAAGGTCCTTGCTGTCGGGGGCGGTGAGCTGTTGGTGCAGTACCAGCAGCGCCTCGGTGTCACGGGGCTTGCGCCGCGCACCGTGTTTGCCGGGGACGTGGCGGACGTGCTTCCGTATCTGTGGGCCATGGACGTGGGTTGTCTCACCCCAGGTTCAAACGAGGGATTCTCCAACGCCGTGATCGAGCAGATGGCGGCCGGTGTACCCATGATCGTCACGGCTGTTGGCGGCAACCCTGAAGCGGTGGCGAACGGTGAGACGGGCTGGGTCATACCGCCCCTGGACGCGGCGGCGCTGGCGCAGGCCCTGCTCACCATGCACCAGGATGGCCCGGGGCGCGCTGCCATGGGACGCGCAGCGCGCGCCCGCGTGGAGGCGCGGTTTTCACTCGCGCACATGTGTGCTGAGCATGCGCGCGTCTACACCGCGCTGTGCACCTCCGGATCGATGCCGGGTGCCAGGCAGTGAGCGAGCTTCCGGCAAATGACACCGGAGCCTTTTCGTGCCTGGTAACCGGCTTTCCAGGGCAGGAACCGGAGATATTGCGGCTGCGAAATACCAACCGCAGGACTCCCGAGACGCTCGCGTACCTGACGTGGCGCTACCGGGCCACCGCCGATGCGCCGCCACCGTGCGTCTACTGGTTGCTGGACCCGCAGGGGCAACGCGTCGGGATGGCGGCCGCCATCTTCCGGCCCTACCGCGTGAACGGCACGCGGGTGCAGACCGCGGTGATTGGGGACATTTCCGTTGATGCACGCCTGCGCGGCCAGGGGCTGGGTCAGATCCTGTTGCGGTCCATGACGGCGCATCTGCAGCAACAGTTTCCACGGCATCCGGCGCTGGTGATTCCCACCGAGAGCGCGCGAAAAACGCTCGCCACTGTGGGGTGGCAAACCGGCGGTGCGCTGGTGCCGCTGGTCTACGTTCTGGACCCGGCCCGTTACGTGAAACGATGGCTGCACAGCGAGACCCTGGCAAAGTGCGTGGCGCGTTGCGTCCGTGCCGCCGAACGGGTGTTGGTGCGCCGCCATGTGCCCCGTAACGGCACCCTGCAGCTCAGTGACACGATGGAAGATGCGTTGCTTCGGTTTGCGCAACGACTCCCTGCGAGTCCGGGCGTCGTGCGCGACCTCGGCCCGGAGTTCCTGCAGTGGCGCTACGCCCAGCACCCTCGCACACGCTTTACCTTCGCCACCTTCAAGCGCCTCGGGCAGATACGCGGGTTTTTGGTCTTCGAGGCCACCAGTATGGAGGGCACGTGTTCAATCTATGACTTGGTGGGTGAGACCGCGGACGACCTGCGTGCCATGCTGGCCCTGTTCGTCCTGCGCAGCCTTGCCACTCCAGGTCTGGCGACCCTCAGGATACTTCTCGACGAGCGGCACCCGGGACGCGCACAGCTGCGCCGGCTGGGATTCATCGCCCGCGCTGCGGATGCGGTGTTCCAGGTGCGGGATGGCGCAGCGCCGCAGGCTGCCTGGCATATCACTCAGGGCGACAAGGACATCTGATGCAGGGTGAGGAGCCGACGCGGCAGGCCGCCGATCACCGCACTCTGACGGTCCGCCGCTGGAGCGTGGAGGAATGGCTCGGCAATGAGGTCGCGTGGAATGACCTCGTCGGGCGTTCCGCCACCGATGCACTGTTTCTCTCCTGGGAGTGGCTCACGAACTGGTGGCACTGCTTTGGCAGCAGTGTCGGCGGTGTGCCTGAGATCCTGGCTGTCTATCAGGGCGCAGATCTCGTTGGCCTCGCTCCGCTGTATTGCCGGCGCCTCGTGCGCGGGGGCTTCGTGCCCACCCATTCCGTGCAGTTTCTTGGGCTGTCCTGGCGCGACGACGTGCCGCTGATCTCCGAGTACCTGGACGTGATCGCCGGGGCGGGGGATCTTGAGCGCGTGCGCGAGGCGTGCGTGCGGTTCCTGCTGCGTGCGCCAGGCTGGACTGAGTTCGTGGCGGGCTTCACACCGGCCGCGGCCCGCTGGCGCGAGCTCTACTCGCGTTGCGCTGCGGCGCGAGTGCACTACGTGCGCGAGCTTGACCGCTCGGTTGCCTACCAGGCTGACCTGACTGCCGGATTCCCGGCCTATCTGCGCGACTTGCACCAGTCGACCCGCCGCAGCATCTGGAACCTGCGGCGCCGCCTGCACGAGTTCGGCCCCGTGCGCCTTGAAGACCTGCCCGCGCCGGAAATCGCAGGTGGCTTCCGGGATCTCAATCGTCTGCATGAGCTGCGCTGGCAGAAGCCTGCGTTCGGCGTCCGGCGCCTGCAGTTTCACACCGCGCTGGCGCAGCGGCTGGCCGAGCGCGGGGAACTCGCGCTGTCGCGCCTTTGGGTCGGCGGCCAAGTCGTGTCGGTGCTCTACGATGTTCGCAAGGGTACCCGCCAGTACAACATCAAGATGGCGTTTGATCCCGGGTTCAACCCGCGGGTCTCCCTCGGGTTGTTGCATCTGGGCTACGCCATGGAAGCGGCCGCCGAGCGGCGGGTCGGCTGCTATGACTTTCTGGCGGGACCGGGTCGCAGCAGCGATTTCAAGCGACTGCTGAGTCAGCAGCGACTCGACTTGAGTTGTGTGCAGATGCTAAGAGGCGCGCTGCTGACCTCATTGTATCGGTGGGGGGATCGCGTGCGTCAGCGATGAGGCGATGGCAAGTCACGGGTGCACCTGGCGCGGTTGGGCTGCGCTGGCGGCATCGTCAGGCAAATAAGCGCACCGACAGCCGCGTGGTGGCGTGCGGCTGGTGCCGCGGCGCGCTGACGCACCCGGGATAGCGCATGTATTTCGATTCCACCATCTACCTTGTGTTCCTGGCGCTGGTCGTACTGCTGTACTGGCGTCTGGGTCGCCGGGCGCAGAACGTGTTCCTGCTCGCGGCCAGCTATTTTTTCTACGGCTGGTGGGACTGGCGCTTCCTGATTCTGATGGCGGCATCGACCGTCGTGGATTTTTACGTGGCCCGTGGGCTGGAGCGTTCCGGCGAGGACCGACGGCGGCGGCGGCTGTTGTTGACGATTTCGCTGCTGTTGAATTTCAGCTTCCTGGGCTTCTTCAAATACTTCAATTTTTTCGTCGAGTCATTCGCCACCCTGGCGGCCTTCGTGGGCCTGCAGGGCGTGCCGCTGGTGGTGTGGAAGATCGTATTGCCGCCCGCGATTTCCTTCTACACTTTCCAGGAGGTTGCCTACATTGTCGACGTCTACAGGCGCAAGCTTCCTGCCGCCGACTCACTCGTGGACTATGGCTTGTTCGTCAGCCTGTTCCCGCACCTGATCGCGGGCCCGATCCAGCGGCCCTCCCATCTGCTGCCCCAGGTGCAGCAGCCTCGCTCCTGGGATGCGGGCAAGGGATTCGACGGGCTGATGCTGATCCTCGAGGGTCTGTTTCGGAAGGTGGTGATCGCCGACAACTGTGCCTTGATCGCTAACGCCGCTTACGGTGGCAACTTCGGCGGTCCGAACCTGGCTACGGTGCTCCTGGGAACCTACGCCTTTGCGTGGCAGATCTACGGCGATTTCAGCGGTTACAGCAGCATCGCCCGCGGCAGCGCCCAGCTGCTGGGGTTCCACTTCATGGTGAATTTCCGCCAGCCCTACCTGGCGCAGAGTCTGCAGGACTTCTGGCGGCGCTGGCATATCAGCCTCAGCACCTGGCTGCGCGACTACCTCTACATCCCGCTCGGTGGCAACCGCAAGGGCAAACTGCGCACCTATCTCAACCTGATGACCACCATGCTGCTCGGCGGCCTGTGGCATGGCGCCAACTGGACTTTCGTCATCTGGGGTGGAATCCACGGCGGCGGCCTGGCGGTCGAACGACTGTTGGTCGGTGAGCGTGAGGTGACCGACTCGCGCGGCACGCTGGCGATCTGGCTGCGCCGCATCCTCATATTCAATGTGGTCTGCATCGCGTGGATCTTCTTCCGCGAACCTTCGCTGCACGGGGCGTTCGCGCAGCTTGCGGGACTTGGACAGTGGCAGTGGCAGCCGGTATACGGCGTGGCATTGCTATTCCTGACCGTTTACATTGGCATGCTGTTTCTGCTGGATCTTAAAATGGAATCAGCGGGCACGGAGTACCTGTTCGCCGACCACAGCTTGCGCCTGCGGATCCTGACCGGGCTGGCATTCTGCGTTCTAATAACGCTCCTCGGGGCCAATCAAGCCAATGCGTTCATTTACTTCCGCTTTTGAAGTAGCGACGCCCGCACGGGCGATCGTGCTGCTGCTGGCGGCCGTGGTGCTTTATTTCCTGGTGCTCGAAGGCTTTGCACGCGAAGTGCTGCCGCGCATCAGCGAGAACCAGCGCCGGATCGCGTACGACTACCGCGCGACCTTGCAGTTGCGCCCCACCACAGCCGACGGCGCGCGCAGTGTCCTCGTGGTCGGCAACTCGCTGCTGTTGCACGGCATCGACCGCAACCAGCTGCGCGCGCTGATGGGTCCGAGTTACCAGGTGGTCCTGTATCCGATCGAAGGCACGACTTACCTGGACTGGGCCTATGGGCTGCGCCGCCTGTTCGCCGAGGGCGCGCGGCCCGCGGTGCTCGTGCTGTGCATCTCGACGCGGCACCTGCTGTCGGACTCAACCGACGGTGAGGGGTTTGCGCACGCCCTGATGCAATTTCGCGACCTGGGGCCTGTGGTGCGCGATTCTCACCTGGACATGATGACGGCCAGTGCTTATTTCTTTGCCAATATGAGCGCGTGGCTCGGCACCCGCACCACCTTTCGTGACGGGCTGCTGCAGCGATGGCTGCCCGGGGCGGATATGTTGGCGGCGCACCTCTCGGTGCGTGACCCGGTGCCCCTGGTGGCGAACGAGAAGTCCGTGTCACGCGGCGTGCAGAGACTCGTGTCGCTGCGCGCCCTCGCCGGCGAATACCACGCCCGGTTCATCTATCTGGTGCCCCCGACCCTTTACAAACTGGACATTGCGCCCGCGGTCGCGTCCGCGGCGCTGGCGTCCCACGTCTCGGTGGTTATTCCCGTTGCACCCGGAGAAATGCCGCACGCGGCGTTCTCGGACGGCTTCCACCTGAACCCCGACGGCGCGCTGTCCTATACGCAGCGAGCCGCCGCCACGTTGCTCGAGACCCTGACCGCGAACCCGACCGAGGTCCCGCCGGCCAATGGCACCTCACTCCCGGCCGGGAGCGAGCAACAGCAGTGAACCCAAAGCGCCGCGCAGCCAGCGCCGCTCGGGTGCGGTTGCCAGCGCTTGCAGGAACTTGCCGGTCGAGGCGAAACGCCGGCCACTGCTGCGCAGCTCGTAGGCGATGGCGGCGAGGTTCTCTGCGATCAGGCGATCAAGCTGCCGTCGCTCGGGCCCGGAACTCCAGCGGGCTTTCTCGCGTTGCAGGGTCTCGATGCGGCTGCGCGCCTGGTGCGAGCCCGGCCTGAGACTCAGGCTCCCCTGAGCGATGCGATACGAGTGGCCGATGCGATCGTGATAGAGCGCGTCGCAGTCGTGTGCCAGGCGAAACCACAGATCGCGATCCTCGGAATAGCTCAGCTTCTCGTCGAACGTACCGATCCGATCCAGCACGCTCTTGCGCAGAACGACCCCCGAGGTGCCGATGAAATTCTCGTAGAGCAGGCCGCGCGCAAAGTCGGGCTGCCGGATCAGCCGCCAGCCATCGCTGGCCGGAAGGCTATTGAGGCCCTGAAAGCCGGTGTAGGCCGCCAGCGTGGAGCTCTCCAACAACGCCCCCGCATCATCGATGCGCTCGTAGTCGGCGAAGGCAATTCCGGCTTGCGGATGGCGGTCCAGGGCGGCCACTGCCGTGGACAGCTTGTCCGGCTTTAACAGGTCATCAGAGTCAAGCAGCGCGACATAGGGGGCCCGCGCCCGCGCGATGCCGATATTGCGTGGCCGCGAGGGACCGCCGCTCGCCTCAAGGCTGATGCTCTGCAGGCGCGGATCGTCGATCGAGCGCACGATCCCCAGCGAGCGGTCGGTTGAGCCGTCATCCAGAACGATGACTTCGATTTCCCTGAGGTCGGATGCCAGCACCGAGCGCAGCGCGGACTCCACGTGCCGCTCGGCGTTGTGAACGGGCATGACGACGCTGACGCGGGCCGCGTCTGCCATGGGGTTGTGTGCGCCGTGCACCGTGCTCTCCGGTACCCGGTTCATCTAGCCGACGATCTCGACCCGGGGAATCGGCACCACGAACCGGGCGTTGAGTCCGGCGGTTCTTCCGACGGTAGCCAAGACCTCATCCTTAAGATTCCAGGGCAGGATCAGAACGTAGTCGGGGTTGGCGGCGAGCAGTGCGGCCGGTTCGAGGATCGGGATATGCGTGCCCGGCGTGTACTTGCCCTGCTTGTAGGGATTGCGATCGACGGTGAAGTCGAGGAAGTCCGTACCGATGCCGCAATAGTTCAAGAGCGTGTTGCCCTTGCCGGGTGCGCCGTAGCCGACGATGCGCTTGCCCGCACGCTTGGCGCCGATCAGGAACTCGAGCAGCGCGCGCTTGGT
This sequence comes from uncultured Pseudomonadota bacterium, assembly GCA_963781815.1. Lineage (GTDB taxonomy): Bacteria > Pseudomonadota > Gammaproteobacteria > Steroidobacterales > Steroidobacteraceae > 13-2-20CM-66-19. Next base: position 338,795 of record CAWAHK010000002.1, read on the forward strand.
CTCGCGCACCTGCCCCTCGAAGCCGGCGTAGGTTGCGATCTTCAGCAGCCCGAAGGCCTCCTCAAGCTTGAGCAGTTCGCCGACCCGCTCGTTCACGGGCTTGGAGGCATCCTCCGCATGGCGCGCGTAGATGCGCAGCGAACCCCCGTGCGTCGGCAGCCGCTCCACGTCAAAGAGCGTCAGCCCATGGTGACGGAAGACGGCGCTTACCGTGGTGAAGGAAAAATAGCTGAAGTGCTCGTGGTAGATGGTATCGAACTGGTTGTGGCGCATCAGTTCCAGCAGGTGCGGGAACTCCATCGTGACGAGACCATCCTCGCGCAGCAGCAGCTTCAGTCCGGCGACAAAATCGTTGAGGGCGGGAACGTGCGCCAGCACGTTATTGCCCAGCAGCAGGTCGGGCTTGCCGAACTCGCGCACGAGGTCGCGGGCGGTCTGGGCGCCAAAGAACTTCACGAGCGACGGGACCCCTCGCGCGACCGCTGCGGCGGCCACGTTGGCCGCCGGCTCGATCCCGAGCACCGTGACGCCGCGCGCCACGAAGTGCTGCAGCAGGTAACCGTCGTTGCTTGCGATCTCGACAACCCGGCTGTGCCGGTCGATGCCGAACCGGGCGCTCATCAGGTCACAGTAGTCGCGGGCGTGCGCAACCCAGCTCTCGGCGAAGGAGCTGAAATAGGCGTATTCGTTGAATATGTCCGGTGGTGCGACGAACTCCTCCAGCTGCACCAGGAAGCAGTGCTCGCACACGTACGCGTGCAGGGGATAGAAGCGCTCCATCGCGTTGAGCTGGTCGGCGGTGATGTGTGTCTGGCACAGCGGCGACATGCCGAGGTTGGCGAACGTGTGGCGCAGGGGATGTCCGCAGAAGCGGCAGCTCACCACGTGATCCATCATGACAGGGCCGAACTCCCGGTGTTCTTGACAATAGTCGCCGTCCGAACTGAGCCGGAGCTTAATGGCTGGGAGGCAATTGTGCAGCGAACGGCCGCGATTCGCGGGGAAGCGGTGCCCGAAAGGCCGGCCATCCGTGCGCCGTTTCAACTTTCCGGGGGGTCACTCCCGGCTATCATAGTAAAGTCACGATAACATAAGAGCCAGGGACTGGCGTGCAAGCCCTGCCACAGGCCGCTTGGCGGCCCGTTCAGTGGTGCAGCACAAATTTTTCGGGTGGACATACCGTGCGTGATTGGCTGTCGGAAATCTGGCGCTGCCGGGAGATTCTCTACTTCCTTGCCTGGCGCGACATCAAGGTGCGCTACAAGCAGGCCGTGCTCGGGGTCGCCTGGGCGGTGCTGCAGCCGCTGTTCACCATGATCACGTTCGCGTTCTTCTTCGGTCGCCTGGCCGGGATTCCGAGCGACGGCGTGCCGTACCCGCTGTTTTCGTTCTCGGCACTCTTGTTGTGGACGTACTTCTCGGTCACGCTCACCCAGGTCGGCAACAGTCTGGTCACCAACTCATCCCTGATCACGAAGATCTACTTTCCGCGGGTGTTGCTGCCGGCGTCGTCCGCGTTCGCGGGCCTGCTCGACCTGCTCGTCACTTCGCTCTTTCTGGCGGCGATGATGATCTACTACCACGTCACCCCGCGCTGGACCATGCTGCTCGCACCGCTGTTCATCGCGCAGACCGCCATCCTGGTCATGGGCGCGGGCATGCTCCTGGCGGCGCTCAACGTGCGCTACCGCGACGTGAAGTACACCCTGCCGTTCGTGACGCAGCTTGGTCTGTTCGTGACGCCCGTCATCTATCCGATGAGCTTCTTGCCCCGCCACTTCCAGGGCTGGCTGGCGCTGAACCCCATGACCGGGATCATCGAGGGCTTTCGCAGCTGCCTGTTCGGCAGTGCATTCAACTGGGGACTGATCGGTTGCTCCTGGGCCATCACGCTGTTCCTGCTGGTCCTTGGCGGCCTGCATTTCCGCAGCACGGAGCGGGTCTTCGCCGACATCGTTTAGGTCCAGGAACTTCCATTCATGACTCAGTCCATTTCCGTCGAACAACTCTCCAAGTGCTACGAGCTTGGACTGGCGCAGCAGGAGACGCAGTTGCGCGATCAGCTGGTGCGCCTGCTGCGCAACCCGTTCCACCGTCGCCGGCCCAAGGACATCCTCTGGGCGCTGCGCGATGTCAACTTCAGTGTCGAGGAGGGCGAAGTGGTCGGCATCATCGGCCGCAATGGCGCCGGCAAGAGCACCCTCCTCAAGATACTCTCGAAAATCACCTATCCGACCTCCGGCAGAGTACGCACGCGCGGGCGGGTCGCATCCTTGCTGGAAGTGGGCACCGGGTTTCACGAGGAGCTGACCGGGCGTGAGAATGTCTATCTGAACGGCTCCATCCTCGGCATGAAGAAGCGCGAGGTGGACGAGAAGTTCGAGGCCATCGTGTCCTTTTCCGGCGTGGAGCGCTTCGTCGACACGCCGATCAAGCGCTATTCGAGCGGCATGCGCATGCGGCTCGGATTCTCGGTCGCCGCGCACCTGGAGCCGGACGTGCTCATCGTCGATGAAGTGCTGGCGGTGGGCGATGCGGCGTTCCAGAAGAAGTGCATCACCGCCATGCAGGACATGCGCGGCGGGGGCAGAACCGTGCTGTTCGTGTCCCACAACATGGCGGCGGTTGAGAACCTGTGCACGCGGGGCATCTGGATCGCCAACGGCAACGTGCGCCTGGACGGGCCAACGCACGAGGTCATCGAGGCCTACATGGCCTCGTTCGCCTCCGCGGACGGCGCAGTCAACGCACTCACCGACGTGGAGGGGCGCCGCGGTTCGGGCGAGATCCGTTACACGCGAGTGGAATTCTTGTCCAAGGCCGGGGAGCCGCAGACGGTCACCCGCTGCGGCAAGAGCCTGGTGATTCGCCTGCACTACCTCGCGAACGAGGTGGTCGAGCATCCGAGCTTCGGTATCAGGATGTATACGGAAATGGGCACCCTGATCACCGACACCAGTACCTGGTTGCACGGTCTGGACATCTCTCGGGTGGCTGCCGGCACCGGCTACATCGACCTGGAGATCGATTCGCTCAACCTGCTGCCCGGTCGCTACTACTTCTCGCTGTGGGTGGACTCCTCGGTCGCCTCGCACATCTATGACGCCATGGAGCACGCGATCCAACTCGATATCGAGGAAGCGCCTGTCTACGGCCATTCCCGCCGCGTCGACAGCCGCTTCGGGCTGGTCTACTTTCCGCAGCGCTGGCGTCTGGACGGCATCGGCGGGCGGCTGAGCCCGGCCGCCAACGCGTGAAGCGCCACGCTGCACGCAGACCCCCGCGCCCCGCCATCCGGGAAGAACGTGCGCGTCTTCGTCACAGGGGTTAACGGTTACATCGGGGCAGTCCTTGCCCCCTACCTGCTCGAGCGCGGCATGACGCTGGTAGGCCTTGATACCGGCTACTACCGCGACGGCTGGCTCTACAGCGACAACCGCCACCAGCCGGCCACACCCCACACCCTGAACAAGGATCTGCGTGCGGCGACTGCGGCGGATCTGGCCGAGTGTACGGCGGTCGTGCATCTGGCCGAGCTCTCCAACGATCCCCTGGGGGAAAACAATCCCGAGGTGACGCACCAGATCAACCACCTGGGCAGCGTGGCGCTGGCACAGCAGGCCGTCGCGGCCGGCATCGAGCGCTTCGTCTACACCTCTTCGTGCAGCGTCTACGGCGCCGGCACCGGGGAGTTTCTGGACGAGGATTCCCCCGTCAATCCGCAAACCGCCTACGCGCGCTGCAAGGTGCTCGTGGAGCGCGATCTGCTCGCCATGGCCGGTCCCGGGTTCACGCCGGTGTTGCTGCGCAACGCCACCGCCTTTGGTCCCTCGCCGCGCATGCGCTTCGATATCGTCATCAACGACCTGTGCGCGCTCGCCTGGACCACGCGCAAGGTGGCGATGACCAGCGACGGCAGCCCCTGGCGGCCGGTCGTGCACGTGGAGGATATCTGCGAGGCGATCTACCGCAGCCTGATCGCCCCGGCAGACGCGGTGATCGGCAAGACCTTCAATGTCGGCCAGACCTCCGAGAACTACCGGGTGCGCGAGCTGGCGCAGATAGTGGCCGAGGAATTCCCAGGCTGCGTGGTTTCGCTCGGTTCAGCCAGTGGCGACAATCGCAGCTACCGCGTCAATTTCGACCGCATTCACACCGAGCTGCCAGGATTTAAGTGTCGCTACAGTGCGCGCGCCGGGGTGCAGCAGCTGCGCCGGCTGTTCGAGCACATTCAGATGGCACCGGAGAGCTACCAGTTCCGGGCCTTCACGCGCCTCAAGCAGCTGAAGTACCTGCAGGCGACCAATCAGATCGACGGCGACTTTTACTGGCGCTGACATGAAGTTTGAACCTCTCGGGCTCACGGGCGCCGTGCTGGTAAAGCTGGAGCGCCACACTGACGCGCGCGGCTTCTTTGCGCGCTCGGTATGCGCCGCGGAGTTCCGGGCGCACGGCCTGCCGGGTGAGTTCGTGCAGGCAAGCATCTCCTGCAGTGACCGCCGCGGTACGGTGCGGGGCATGCACTGGCAGTGGCCGCCCGCCGAGGAGGGCAAGCTGGTGCGCTGCGTGCGTGGTGCGATACATGACGTGCTGATTGACCTGCGCCCGGAAGAGCCCACGTATCTGCGGCACTGCGCGGTGGCGCTCGACGAGGACAACCGCGATGCGGTGTTCATCCCGCCCGGGGTGGCGCACGGCTTTCAGACCCTGCGCGATGCCTCCGAGGTGCTGTATCAGATGACCGTGGCGCACGCGCCGCAACTGGCGGCCGGCCTGCGCTGGAACGATCCGGCCTTCGCTATCCGCTGGCCTATCCAGGAGCCGATCGTCATCGCCGAGCGCGATGCGACTTACCCGGACTTTGATCCGCGCACCTTCGCGGCCGAGCTCGCACGGCGTGCCGCGAGCTCCGGCGAGGGGCCCCATGGACGCTAGCAGCGCACCGCCGGCGGCCGAAGCACGCGCGCTCTATGACTTTGCAGCGCGCCTCTACCCGATCTGCCGCAGCATCACCGGCGCTGGTGTGCGCCAGACCCTGGGCCTAATCCGCGCCCGCATCCCGCTGCAGATTCACGAAGTGCCAACCGGCACCCGGGTCTTCGATTGGCGGGTGCCGGAAGAGTGGAATGTGGAGGATGCGGCGGTGCTCGATCCGGACGGGCGCCGGGTGGTCGATTTCCAGGCGCACAACCTGCACCTGGTCGGCTATTCCGAGCCGATCCAGGCCTCGATGTCGCTTCAGGAATTGAGCCCGCGCCTGCACGTGCTGCCCGAGCACCCGGACTGGATTCCGTACCGCACCAGCTACTACAGCCGCAGCTGGGGCTTTTGCATGCGCGCGCGCGAGCGTGCGGCCCTGCGCCCTGGTCGCTACCGCGTCGAGGTGCGCACTTCGCTGGCCAAGGGATCGCTCAGCTACGGGGAACTGCTGCTCCCGGGCCGCAGCCGCGAGGAAGTCCTGTTCTTCACGCATATCTGCCACCCCTCGCTGGCCAATGACAATACCAGCGGCATGGCGGTCGCCACCGCACTCGCGGAATGGCTGGCACGTGAGCCGCGACGCTTCACCTACCGGCTGGTCTTCGCACCGGGCACCATCGGTTCGCTCACCTGGCTCAGCCGCAACGAACCACGCCTGTCCCGCGTGCGGCACGCGCTAGTGCTGGCGCTGCTGGGGGATCCGGGCGCGCTCACCTACAAGCGCAGCCGGCGCGACACGAGCGAGATAGACGAGATCGCGGCGTACGTGCTGGCGGGCGAGGGCACCACCGTGCCGTTCTCGCCCTACGGCTACGATGAACGCCAGCTGTGTTCCCCGGGCTTCAATCTGCCGGCCGGACGGCTGACGCGCTCGGTGAACGGCGGCTACCCGCAGTACCATACCTCGGCGGACGATCTGACCCTGATCACGCCGCAGGCGCTCGCCGCGAGCCTCGCGGCGTGCCGGCGCATCGTTGAGGTCATGGAGAGCAACCGGCGCTTTGTGAACCTGAAACCCAAAGGCGAGCCACGACTCGGCGCGCGCGGCCTGTATGGGGCGCTCGGCGGGGCGGGCCCCAAGCAGCACGAGCACGCCATGCTGTGGCTGCTGAACCAGTCCGATGGCGCGCACTCGCTGTTGGACATTGCGCGCCGTTCCCAGCTGCCGGTGGCGCTGCTGCGCGAGGCCGCGGCCGCGCTCGAGAGCGCCGGCCTGCTGGCGCCGGAGCCTGAGCCGGGCATTTCCGCACCGCGGCGCAAGCGGCCCGCGCGCCGCGCGGCCAACAGCAAGCAGGGGCGAAAGAAACCATGAAAGTCGTATTGTTCTGCGGGGGACTGGGCACGCGGCTGCGTGAACACTCCGACACCATACCCAAGCCGCTCGTCAACGTAGGCTACCGGCCGCTGCTGTGGCACCTGATGCGCTACTACGCGCACTTCGGGCACCGCGATTTCATCCTGTGCCTCGGCTACCGCGGCGACCTGATACGTGAGTACTTCCTGAAGTACAACGAGGCCATGTCCAACGATTTCACCTGGCATGAGGGCGGGCGGCGCATCGAGCTGCACGGCCACGACACCGACGACTGGAACATCACCTTCGTGGACACCGGGCTGCACAGCAACATCGGCCAGCGGCTGCTGTGCGTGCGCCGCTACCTCAAGAACGAAGGCGAGTTTCTGGCCAATTATTCCGACGGGCTCGCCAACGTGCCGCTGGATGAGCAGCTCGCAGACTTTCGGGCCAAAGGGGCGATCGCCAGCTTTGCCGCGGTACGCAGCCCGCAGAGTTTCCACACCGTGCAGGCGCACGCCAATGGCACCGTGACCGCAATCGGCTCGGTACACGACGAAACCGTGCGCATTAACGGCGGCTTCTTCGCCATGCGCCAGGAGATGTTCGACTACATCCGTGACGGCGAGGAGCTGGTGGAGCAGCCCTTCGCCCGCCTGATCGAGCAGCAGCGGCTCATCGCTTTTCGCTGGGACGGGTTCTGGCAGTGCATGGACACCTTCAAGGACAAGATCACCTACGACCGTCTGGAGGCTCGCGGGGATTGTCCGTGGAAGGTGTGGCTGGCACCGCCGTCCGCAGCGCCGCGATGAACGCCTCGGCGAGGTAGGCGGGTTGCGCTTCCGGCCGGTCAGAGAACTCGCGGGTGCGCTGCACCAGGACCTCGTAGAGCGCGTGGTCATCCCACATCGAGCGCAGCGCCTGCGTCCACTCGGCGAGGGACGCATCCGGTGCCATGAGGATGCCGCCCGTACCGACGGATTCGGGCAAGCCCGCGTAGGCACGCGCCAACACCGGAATGCCGGCGGCGTGGGCTTCGGTGACGACGCGGCCCCAGGTCTCCTCCCACTCGCTCGGCGCGAGCAGAATGCGCGTGCTCGCGTAGACACTGCGCATGTCCAGGGTCGGTTTGCGCCAGGTGACACTGGGCATGGCGCGCGTGGCCTCACGCAGGCCGCCGACGAACTCGTCCTTGGTGTGCCAGGCCTCTACGAACATGAACGGAATATCCGGACAGGCGCGCGCCAGATCAAAAGCGGTCTGCCCGCCCTTGATGCGGCGTGGATTGACCATCGTGACGTGCCGCCGGGTGCTGGTCAGCCGGTAGGCCTCCCGGTCGACCAGCGGCGGCACCACCGCGGCGCCGCGCCCGAGCACCTCCAGCACCGCGCGTGCGGTGTAGGCCGAGTTGGCGACGAAGGTGACGCCCTCCAGCAGTGCGGGGGTCTTCAGGCGTCGCAGCGTATTGAGCTCGTGGAAATAGAACACGGTCGGCAGGCCGGTGCCGCGGCACTGGACGACGAGTTCGAAGGACTCATCGGCGCCGCCGGATACCACCAGTGCATCGGGGTGAAAATCGGCGATGACCGGGCCGAGACCGGTCTTGTGCCCGTAGCCGCGGTACACCGGCATGCCGCGGTAATCCCCGCGCGGAAACAGCCGGCCGGTGAGGTAGCTCTTGAGGCGATTGAAAAGCCAAATCGCATCGCCGCGGCCGATCTGGCTCATCACGGCCGTCTCATGCCCCATCAGCGTGAGCTGCCGGCATAAGTCAAACGTGGTCGTCTCCACGCCGCCCAGCAGCTGCGGCAGATAGACCCGCGGGTTCACGAACAGAATGCGCAAGAATGCCCTCCCGGTTTACCGTTTAGCTGGCCGCGCGGTGCCCTCCAGGCCGTGCGTACAATACAGATTCCGCGCGCCCGTTCCGAGCATATCGCGCCAGAGCGCCAGATAATCCGCCTGTGAGCACTCCGCACGCACCGCTGGTGAGCGTGGTAACGCCGGTCTACAACGGCGCCCGCTACCTGCGCGAGTGCATCGAGAGTGTGCTGGCGCAGGGGTATGGCAACTGGCGCTACCTGCTGCTCAATAATCGCAGCACCGATGCCAGTCTTGAGATTGCGCAGCACTACGCGCGCCTGGACTCGCGCATCCGCGTGCACGACAGTGCTGAGTTCCTGCCCATCATCGACAACCACAACCGTGCCCTGAGCCTGCTCGACGCCGACAGCGACTATTGCAAGCCGCTGATGGCGGACGACCGCCTGTACCCCTCCTGCATCGAGAGCCTGGTGCACGCGGCACTCGCCCGACCGCGCACCGGGCTGGTGTGCTGCCTGGGAAGGACCGCCCGCGGTGATGTGCTGTTTGACTACCTGCCGGCCGACGGTCGTGCGGTGAGTCACTTAAGCGGCGGCGCGGCGTGCCGGCTGTCGTTCCTGGAGGACCGGCACTTTTTCGGCTCACCGAGCACGATGCTGGTGCGCGCGGACCTGATCCGCAAGCGCGTGCCGTTCTACGACCCGCGCAACCTGCACGCCGACGCGCAGTCCTGCTACGACATCCTGCGCGAGTCGGACTTCGCCTTCGTGCACGAACCGCTGGTGTTCATACGCGTGCACGAGGCGAGCCATGCCAGCGCGCTGCGCGACCTGGAGACAATCATGGCCGGTCGCATGTACACCCTGTCGAAATACGGCCGCGCGTACCTGAATGAGGGCGAGTTCGCGCGTCGCTTTGCGGCGCGGCGCGAGCAGTACTACGCGCGGCTCGCGGCGGCTGCGGTCACGTTGCCGGGGCGCAAATTCTGGGAGTTTCATGAGCGCATGCTGGCACTGAGTGACACCCCGCTCGAGCGTGGCCGCCTGCTGCGCGCGGTGGCGGCGTATGGTGCGCGACGCTTGCGCTCGCCCGGGGCCCTGCTGCGCGGCATTGCGCACCGGCTCGGGGGCTCGCGCGCGCCGGGCGGCTAGCCTAGGCACCGCCAGTGGGTCAGTACGGGCGCGGCGCTCGCAGGTGCAGGTCGGTGATTTCGATGCGCGCCGGGGCGCGGGTCAGTGCCAGCAGCACCTGGGCGAGGTCCCGCGCACTCATGAGGTCGCCGGCGTGATAGCGCTTTTTCTCGTGCGCGTAGATACGGCGCATGCGCGCGGTCGCCGTGCGGCCCGGGTAGACGCTCGTGACCCGCAGCCCGCGGCGGTTCAGATCCTGCCGCAGGCTGTCGGTGAGGCCCTGCAGGGCGTGACGGGTTGCCTTGTAGGCGGCGACGCCCGCGCCTGGCGTGCGGACCACGCTCGAGTTGATGAAGATCACCTGACCGCGGGCGCGCTGCAGCGGCGGCAAGAGTCCCTGTGTCAGCAGGTAGGGGGCGCGCACATTGACCGCGAACAGCAGATCAAACCGCGCCGCCTCGGCCCGCCCGGCCTGGGTCCAGTCGTGTTCCCCGGCACAGTGCAGCAGCACGTCGGCGCGCCGCACGCGCGCGCGGATGTCGGCGAGCAGGCGCTTCAGATCACCAAGCGCACTCAGGTCGGCGAGCGCGGTGCCGGCCAGTCGCCGCGGCGGCACGCGGCGGGCGAGCGCGGCGAGCCGGGCGGCGCTGCGGCCGATGAGGAACACGCGCGCACCGTCGGCCGCGAAGGCACGCGTCGCGGCCGACCCGATTCCCGAGGTGGCGCCGGTGATGATGACAGTCTTCATCGCCTAAAGATGGTTGGCCCCGCGCGAGCGGTCAAGTTCCCATGGCGCAACGCCAGTCGCCTTGACAAACTGTGCGCCTGACAACGAATGATTAGTCATCCATGCTGGATCTGACGCTGACTCGTGCCGCCAGGCGCCCGACACGCATTCTGTGCCTCGGGGCGCACTGCGATGACATCGAGATCGGCTGCGGCGGCACGCTCATGAAGCTGCTGGGACGCGGCGAGTGGCAGGTGACCTGGGTGGTGTTCAGCGCCGACGCGGCACGGGCACGCGAGCTGCACGCCAGCGCGCGGCGTTTCCTGCGCCGCTGCCGGCACAGGCGGGTCATCACGCATGAGCTGCGCGACGGCTTCTTCCCGGCGCAATATCTTGCGCTCAAGGGCATGTTCGAGTCCCTGAAGAGCCTGCCGGCACCGGACATCGTCTTTACCCCCGAGCGCGCCGATCTGCACCAGGATCACCGGCTGGTGAGCGAGCTCACCTTGAACACCTTCCGCCGTCAGCTGCTGCTCGAGTACGAAATCCCCAAATACGAGGGTGGCCTGACGACGCCCAACGCCTACGTGCAGTTGACCGCCGCCCAGGCGGGGGCGAAGACGCGCACGCTGCTCAGCTGTTACCCGAGCCAGCGGTCCAGGCACTGGTTCAGCGCCGAGACCTTCAACGGCCTCATGCGCCTGCGGGGCGTGGAGGCGGGGGCCGGCAGCGGCTGGGCGGAGGGCTTTCACCTGCGCAAGTGCCGCCTCGTGTGAGTGGCTCCGCCATGCCGCGAGGGCAAACCGGCCGCAGCTACCTGTGGTTCGGGATGTTGGTGGCTGCGGCGCTCATCGTGTGGCTGTTGCTGAGCCGCACGGGGCCCCCGCCTTCCGCGCCGGCAGCTGCGGCAAGTGGTACCCCCGTCGCCGCCGGCCCGCAGGCCGCGCGCGCACCGCAGGCTCCGGCGCCGGCCGGCCGCGCGGGCACGGCTGACGAGGCGGGCAGCACCCCAGCGCCCGAGATGCCCCCGGCGCTGAGCCCGGGCGCGGCCGGGGCCGACGAGCGGCAGCTGGTCAAGATCGCGCGCGGCCTGACCCTCGGGCCGGATGGCACTTTGCGCGTCAGTGCGACGCCCCCGGGGAGCGTGGTCGGGCAGCTGCACCTGGAGCCCGGGGACGTGATCGTGACCGTGAACGGACGGGCGGTTTCCACGCCGGAGGACTTCGCCCGCCTCTACCACGAGCAGGGGCCGCCGACTGAGCTGACGCTGCTGCGCGACGGCCAGGAGATCCACCGCCACTAGATCCACGGCCCCTTATGTCCGCTCGTCGCGCGAGCGCTACAGCGGCAGCGTCGGAAGTCTTTACAGCACGCTCGCACCCCGGGGCACCAGCCTGCCGGAACCCCTGATTAGCTTCGGTTTTTCCCGGGGGCATGATAGTTGCTGTATCTTTCTCGCCGTCCCCCAAGGCGGGGGGAACTATTTAGCCTGCGAGGGAGCGAAATGAAGTTGAGAGGCCTCTGGCTGGGGGTGCTGTTGCTCGCCGCAACCGTATCCCGGGCGCAAACGGACGTGCTGGTCTCGCACTACGACGCCGCCCGTACCGGTCAGAATCTCAACGAGCCGACCCTCACCGTCCCGAACCTGAGTGCCACCACGTTCGGCAAGGTCTACGCCTTCGCGCTCGACGGCTACACCTACACGCAGCCGTTGTACAAATCCAACCTGACACTGCCCGGCCTCGGCACCTTCAACGTGGTGTTTGCCGCGACCGAGCACGGCAGCGTCTACGCGCTCGACGCCGACAGCGCGACACCGCTGTGGCAGCGCAGCTTCATCAATCCCGCGGCCGGGCTCACCACGCGCACCACCAATCCCGCCCTCGAGGACATCGTTCCGGAGGTCTCGATCACCTCGACCCCGGTGATCGACGCCGCGAGCGGCACGCTCTACGTGGTCGCGGAGACCGTGCAGAGCGGCTCGCCGGCGCTTTTCTGGCTGCATGCGCTGGACATCACCACGGGCGCCGACAAGGTGCCGCCGGTGTCGCTGCAGGCCTCCGCCGGCAGCGGCGCGGGCTTCCACGTCGATGCGCCCACCAGCGAGCAGCGCCCGGGCCTGTTTCTGGTGAACGGGGTGGTCTACGTCGGCCTGGGTTCCAGCGGTGACTCCTTCCCCTGGGTCGGGTGGCTGCTGGGCTACAACGCCACGACGCTCGCGCAGGTGAGCGTGTTCTGTACCTCCGGGGCCGGGGCACAGGGGGCAGGGGTCTGGGGCAGCGGCGAGGCCCCGGCGGTGGATGCGAGCGGCAACATCTTCTTCTCCACGGGCAACGGCTATTTCAGCAGCGGCTCCAACGCCTGGGCGGACACCTTCCTCAAGCTGAAGACCGCCGGCGGCCTCGCGGTGCTGGACTACTTTGCCCCGTTCAACGTGGCGGCGCTCGGGCTGGCGGACCTGGACGTGGCCGCCGCGGGCATCGTGCTGCTGCCGGACGCGGCCGGCAGCGCGGCGCATCCGCACCTGTTGGTGGGGAGCGGCAAGGACGGTGAGATCTACCTCATCGATCGCGACAACATGGGGCACTTCAACGGCTCCTACAACACGCCCAACAGCAACGTCGTGCAATGGATACCCGGCCAGATCGGCACGGTGCCGGTGGATCCCACCGCGATGCCGATGCCCTACGCGGGCAACAGCTTCACGACCCCGGCGTACTGGCAGAACCACGTTTACTTCTGCGGCGCCAAGGATGTCTGCAAGGCCTTCACGCTCGCCAACGGGCTCCTGAGCACCACGCCCACCTCGCAGGCCCCGGGCTCCTTCGGCTATCCGGGGTCGCAGCCGGTGATCTCGGCGGCGAGCAGCAGCGCCACGAGCGCCGTGCTGTGGACCATCGAGCGCGATTCGGTGAACAACGCGAGCACGCTGCACGCCTACGACGCCACCAATCTCGCCAACGAGGTCTACAACAGCAACCAGGCCTCCGGCAGTCGCGATCGCGGCGGCCCGCCCATCAAGTTCGCAGTCCCCACCGTCGCCAACGGCAAGGTCTTCGTAGGGGCACAGTACGAACTGGACGTCTACGGCATGCTCGGCAGCAGCGGCACGCGCCTCGCCGCGCCGGTGTTCACCCCCGGTGCCGGCAGCTACAGCGCACCGCAGGCGGTCACGATCACCGCCGCGGCCGGGGCCACCATCCACTACACGCTCGATGGCAGCCCGCCGACCCTGGCCTCGGCCACCTACGTGAACCCGATTCCGGTGACCGCGGCGGCCACCGTGCGGGCGATCGCCGTGAAGGGCGGGGCACTGACGAGCCCCGCGGCGAGTGCCAGTTACACGATCGCGCCGCCCCCGCCCCAGATCGCGTTCGTGCAGGGCAACTACGCCACGCCGCAGACCGCGCAGGCCGGCGTCAGCGTGCGTTACACCGCGATGCAGTCCGCCGGTGACCTCAACGTGGTGATCGTGGGCTGGGGTGATACCACCGCCACCGTCCAGAGCGTGACCGATACCAGCGGCAATGCTTACGTGCGCGCGGTGGGCCCGACGCTCATGACGGGCACGCTGTCGCAGTCGATCTACTACGCCAAGAACATCCTCGCCCCGGGCGCAAACACGGTCAGCGTCTCCTTCAGCGCGCCGGCCGTCTACCCGGATATTCGCATTCTGGAATACCGCGGCCTTGATCCTGCCAATCCCCTGGACGTGGTCGCGGCCGCGGCCGGCAACAACGCCACGCCCAACAGCGGCGCGGCCACGACTACTGCGGCGAATGAACTGATCGTCGGTGCCGACCTCACCACCGGGGCCACCGTCGCGGCCGGCTCCGGCTTCACCTCGCGCATGATCACGGTGCCGGATGCGGATATCGCCGAGGACCAGGTGGTCGCGAGTACCGGCAGCTACGCGGCCACGGCCTCCGCCCCGGGCGGCCCGTGGCTGATGCAGATGGCGACCTTCAAGGCCGCCGGGGCGGGCGCGCCGGCGACACCCTCGGCGCCGGGCACGCTGACGGCGAGCGCCGCCGGGGTCACCGCAGTGAATCTCAGCTGGGGAGCGGCGACCGAGACCGGCGGCACGATCGCGCAGTACCTGATCGAGCGCTGCCAGGGTGCCGGCTGCAGCAACTTTGCCCAGATCGGCACCGCCAGCGCTCCGACCACCTCGTTTGCCGATTCCGGCCTGACGGGCTCGAGCAGCTACAGCTACCGCGTGCGCGCCAAGGATGCCTCCGGCAACACCGGCCCGTACTCCAACAGCGCCACGGCCGTCACCGCGGCGGCGACCCCCGGCGCCCCGGCCGCTCTGGCGGCGAGCGCCGCGGGCAGCGCGCAGATCAATCTCACCTGGAGTGCGGCGACGGAAACCGGTGGCACGATCGCGCAGTACCTGATCGAGCGCTGCCAGGGCACAGGCTGCAGCAGCTTCACGCAGGTCGGCACCGCCACCACGCTTGCCTTCAGCGACACCGGCCTGAGCGCCTCCACTGCCTACAGCTACCGCGTGCGCGCCAAGGACACTGTGGGCACCACGGGGCCGTACTCCAACGTCGCCAGCGCGAGCACCGCGGCGGCTACCCCGACGATCAGCGCGCCGGGAGCACTCACCGCGAGCGCCACCAGCGCCACCCAGGTGACGCTCAGCTGGGGCGCGGCCACCGAAACCGGCGGCACCCTGAGCCAGTACCTCATCGAGCGCTGCCAGGGCTCAGGCTGCAGCAGCTTCACGCAGGTCGCGACCCTGAGCGTGCCGGGCACCACCTTTGCCGACACCGGGTTGACCGGCTCGACCAGCTACAGCTACCGCGTGCGCGCCAAGGACACGGCCGGCAATACCGGCCCGTACTCGAACGTCGCCTCCGCGACGACCGGGACCGTGGCGCCGACGATCAGTGCCCCGGGGACGCTCAGCGCCGGCGCCACCAGCGCCACCCAGGTGACGCTCAGCTGGGGCGCGGCCACCGAAACCGGCGGCACCCTGAGCCAGTACCTCATCGAGCGCTGCCAGGGCTCAGGCTGCAGCAGCTTCACGCAGGTCGCGACCCTGAGTGTGCCGGGCACCACCTTTGCCGACACCGGGTTGACCGGCTCGACCAGCTACAGCTACCGCGTGCGCGCCAAGGACACGGCCGGCAATACCGGCCCGTACTCGAACGTCGCCTCCGCGACGACCGGGACCGTGGCGCCGACGATCAGTGCCCCGGGGACGCTCAGCGCCGGCGCCACCAGCGCCACCCAGATCGGGCTCAGCTGGGGCGCGGCCACCGAAACCGGCGGCACCCTGAGCCAGTACCTCATCGAGCGCTGCCAGGGCTCAGGCTGCAGCAGCTTCACGCAGGTCGGCACCACCGCCGTGCCGGCCACCACGTTCACCGACTCCGGACTGACCGCGGGCACCAGCTACAGCTATCGCGTGCGGGCGCAGGACACGGCGGGCAACACCGGGCCGTATTCCAACACCGCGACCAGCGTCACGGTCAGCGGAACCCCGAGTGCGCCGAGCGGGCTTGCCGCAAGCGCGGCCAGCAGCACGCAGGTCAACCTCTCGTGGTCTGCGGCGACGGAGACAGGTGGCAGCATCGCGCAGTACCTGATCGAGCGCTGCCAGGGCGCAGGCTGCAGCAGCTTCACGCAGGTGGGGACCGCGACGCAGCTGAGCTTCAGCGACAGTGCGCTCAGCGGCTCGACGGCCTACAGCTATCGCGTGCGTGCCAAGGATGCCGCCGGCAACACCGGTCCGTACTCGAATCTCGCCACCGCCACCACCGCCGCCCCCACGCTCACCGCCCCCACGGCCCTCAGCGCCAGCAGCGTGAGCAGCACCCAGATCAATCTCACCTGGGGCGCGGCGAGCGAGACCGGCGGGGTCATCAGCCAGTACCGCGTTGAGCGCTGCCAGGGCTCAGGCTGCAGCACCTTCGCGCAGATCGGCACCGCCACCGGCACGAGCTACAACGACGCCGGGCTGACCGCCGCGACCGCCTATTCCTACCGCGTGCGCGCGGCCGATGCCGGCAACAACACCGGTCCGTACTCGAACCTCGCCAGCGCCACGACGGCGAGCGCCGGCGGTGGCGGCGGCGGCCCCATCACCTTCGTGCAGACCAGCAACGCCACCCCGCAGACCCCGCAGCGCACCGTGACCGTCCGCTTCAACGCCACCCAGGTGGCCGGAGACCTGAACGTGGTCGTCGTCGGCTGGGGCGACACGACGGCGGCCGTCGGCACCGTCACCGACTCCGTCGGCAACGTCTACCGCCTGGCGGTCGGACCCACCGCCATCAGCGGCACGGCCACGCAGGCGATCTACTACGCCGCCAACATCGTCGGTGCGGCGGCCGGTGCCAACTCGGTCACTGTGAGCTTCACCGCTGCGGCGATCTACCCGGACATCCGCCTCGCCGAGTACAGCGGCATCGACCCGAACAATCCCCTGGACGTGGTGGCGAGCGCCACCGGCAACAGCGCCGCGAGTGCCACGCCCCCGGTGACGACCACCTTCGCGAACGATCTGCTCGTCGGTGCCAATCTCGTGCAGAGCCTGACGATCACCGGCGGGTCCGGCTTCAGCACCCGGGTAATCACCTCGCCCGACGGGGACATCCTCGAGGATCGGATCGTCACTGCGACCGGGAGCTACAGCGCCAGCGCCAACATTGCCGCGGCCCCCTGGATCATGCAGCTCGCCGCGTTCCGCCGGCATCCCTGACAGGCCCGCGGCGGAGCGCGCGGGCGTAGCCACGGGCGAGGCCGGGACCGGCTGCGCAGTTTCCGTGCGATTGTTACCTCCGCGTCGCCAACTGTGACCGGTCTCACACGGCACTGAGCGACGCTTTTTACACTCTCGTGTAAAGTCCCGGCTGCCACCGCCGGTGGCGTTCTGTAAACCGAAGTCTTCATGCGCATCCGGATTCTCGGCCAACACATCCCTGCCTCGATCGCGGTGCTCGCCAGCGCCGAAGGCGTCGTCGCGTTCGTGGCGATGTACATCGCGGTGTGCATCCGCTTCGAGACACCGATCCGGCACCTGCGCCTGCTCGAGCAGGAACTCGGCATCCTCTGGCCCCGCGGGCTCGCGTTCAGCCTCATCGTGGTGCTGTGCCTGCTCGCCTTCGGGCTCTACAGCGCCCGCCAGCGCGCGCAGCTCTCGGGCGTGCTGGTGCGGGTGGCCTCCGCGCTGGTGGTTGCCTCCTGCGCGATCGCGGCGGTGTTCTATCTGTTCCCGTCCCTGCGGCTGTGGCGCGGCGTCGAGGCGCTGGCGGTGATCCTGGCCGGCTGCGGCATCATCGGTTCGCGCCTGCTGTTTGCCCGCCTGGTCAACCAGGAGGTTTTCAAGCGCCGGGTGCTGGTGTACGGGGCGGGCGCCTCGGCCACCGCCGTGGCGAACCTGCGCCGCTCCTCCGACCGCCGCGGCTTTCAGCTCGTGGGCTTCGTGCCGCCGGCCGATGAACCGGTCAGCGTGCCCGCCGAGCGCGTGCTGGACGGCAAGGGGGACCTGCGCGGCCTGTGCGAGGACCTCAGCGTCACCGAGGTGGTGGTCGCCATGGACGACCGGCGCCGCGGCTTCCCGATCCGCGAGCTGCTCGACTGCCGCCTCGCCGGCGTCGATGTCACGGAGCTTTTGACCTTCCTCGAGCGCGAGACCGGACGCGTGCGCCTGGATGTGCTCAATCCGAGCTGGATGATCTTCGGCCAGGGGTTCCGGCGCGATCCGGTGCGGCTGTTTTCCTCGCGCATGCTCGACCTCAGCGCGAGTCTGCTGGTGCTGACCCTGTCCCTGCCGGCGATGCTCTTGACGGTGCTCGCCATCAAGCTCGAGGACGGCCTCACCGCGCCGGCGCTGTACAGCCAGCGCCGCGTGGGCCTCGGCGGGCGCGAGTTCAACGTGCTCAAGTTCCGCAGCATGCGCCAGGACGCGGAGCTGAACGGCGCGCAGTGGGCGCAGCACTCGGATCCGCGCGTCACGCGGGTCGGCGCGGTCATCCGCAAGCTGCGCATCGATGAGCTGCCGCAGATCCTGAACGTGCTGCGCGGCCACATGAGTTTCATCGGGCCGCGCCCGGAGCGGCCCGAGTTCGTGGCGGAACTCGCCGAGAAGATTCCCTACTACGTGCAACGTCACTACGTGAAGCCGGGAATCACCGGCTGGGCACAGCTGTGCTACCCGTACGGTTCTTCCGAGCAGGATGCACTCGAGAAACTGCAGTACGACCTGTACTACATCAAGAACAACACGCTGCTGTTCGATCTGGCAATCCTGGTTCAGACCGCCGAGGTGGTGCTCCTTGGCAAGGGGGCACGCTGATGGCCGCGGTGATGCAACACAGACGCAAGCTACTCATCCTCGAGAACGACCGCACCCTGCGCCGCGAGCTCGAGGGCATCTTCTCCGACCTCGACGTCACGGCCGCCGAGGCTTCCGAACAGGTGCTGGCGCTGGTGCGCCGCACCGAACCGGATGTGGTGCTGTTTGATCTGGGAACCTCGCGCGAGCCTGCGGTGGCGGCCGCAAGCCTGGCGCTGCTGCGCCAGATCCTCAATATCTCCCCCGACACCAAGATCATCGCCATGACCGAGCACGACGCGCGCGAGCTGGCCGTGTCAGCCGTGGGACTGGGGGCGACGGATTTCTACCACAAGCCCCTCGATGCCGGCGTGCTCTCCATCGTCGTGCGCCGCGCCCTGCGTATCCGGGAGCTGGAGGAGGAGAACTGGCGGCTGCGCGAGCGCACCGGCTCCATGGCGCTCGAGGGCATCATCGGGGTGAGCGATGCCATGCGCAGCCTGTGCCGCGCCATCGAGAAGGTCGCACCCACCAATGCCACCGTGCTGCTGCTCGGGGACAGCGGCACCGGCAAGGAACTGCTGGCGCGTGCCATCCATCGCCTCTCCGGCCGCGCCCACAAGCCCTTCGTCGCCATCAACTGCGCCGCCATTCCCGACACGCTGCTCGAGAGCGAACTGTTCGGCTACGAGAAGGGGGCCTTCACCGGTGCGGCCAAGCGCACCGTGGGCAAGCTCGAGTCCGCCGACGGCGGCACCGTGTTCCTGGATGAGATCGGGGAGATGCCGGCCTCCTTGCAGGCGAAGCTGCTGCGCGTGGTGCAGGAGCGCACCGTGGAGCGCATCGGCGGGCGCGTGCCGCTGGTGCTGGATCTGCGCATCGTGTGCGCCACCAACCGCAACCTCGAGGCGCTGCTCGGCTCAGGCGGCGCGTTCCGCGATGACCTCTTCTATCGCATCAGTGAAGTGACGGTGCGTATCCCGCCGCTCAAGGACCGCCAGGGCGACAGCCTGCTGCTGGCGCAGTTCCTGCTGCAGCAGATCGCCGAGCGCTTCGGCAAGCCGACGCGCGGGCTCGCCCCGGATGCGATCCGTGCCATCCAGGCCTACCGCTGGCCGGGCAACGTGCGCGAGCTGGAGAACCGCATCAAGGGCGCCGTGATCATGGCCGAGGGGGTGGTGGTGACCGCGGCGGACCTGGGGCTGGATGACCCCGGCGACGATCCTGAGTACCTGAACCTGCGCGTGGCGCGCCAGCGCGCCGAGGCGCAGGCGGTGCGCCAGTCGCTCGCCGTGGCGCGCGGCAATCTGTCGCGCGCCGCGGAACTGCTGGGCGTGACCCGGCCGACGCTCTACGACCTCCTGGGCAAGCACAGCATCGATGCCACCCAGTTCGGCAAGAACGTGCCGCTGGCGGCCGACAGCGCCGCCCCGGTGGCCGCGCTGCCGAACGCTGAACCGCGCGGCGGTCCCGCCTAGCGCTGCTTGAACTCCTCCGGCGTCAGCTGATGCCGGGCGAGCAGCTTGTAGAAATCCGTGCGGTTGCGGCGCGCCAGGCGCGCCGCCTGACTGACGTTGCCGCCGGTGATCTGCAGGATCTGCGACAGATAACTGCGCGTGAACTCATCGCGCGCCTCATCGAAGGAGGGCAGCCGCCCCGGGGTGCCGCCGAGGGACTGCTGCACCAGTTCCACCGGGATGATGGGCGTCTGCGAGAGCGCGACGTTCTGGCGCACTACGTTCTGCAGCTGGCGGATGTTGCCGGGCCAGTCGGCGGTGGCGAGCAGCTCCACCGCCTCCGGGGCGTAGATCTTGCGCACCCCGGATTCCTTGGCGATCTGCGCCAGGAAGTGCGCCACCAGCAGCGGGATGTCTTCGCGGCGCCGGTTGAGCGAGGGCATCTCGATGTGCACCACGTTCAGCCGGTAGTACAGGTCCTCGCGGAACTGTCCGGATGCCATCAGCTGCTGCAGGTCGCGGTGGGTGGCGGAGATCACCCGCACGTTGGTGGCGATCGCATCGGTGCTGCCGACGGGGCGGATCACGTTCTCCTGCAGCACGCGCAGCAGCTTCACCTGCAGCCGCATCGGCATGTCGCCGATCTCATCGAGCATCAGCGTGCCGCCGTCGGCGGCCATGAACAGGCCGCGGTGCGCGCGCGTGGCGCCGGTGAAGGAACCCTTCTCGTGCCCGAAGAGCTCCGATTCGAGCAGGTCCTCGGCCATGGCGCTGCAGTTGATCGCCACGAACGGCTTGTTGCGCCGCGGGCTGCCGCGGTGGATCGCGCGCGCCAGCAGCTCCTTGCCGGTGCCGCTCTCGCCGGTGATCAGCACGCGCGCATCGGTGCCGGCGACCATGTGCGCCTGGGCGAGCTTCTCCTCCATCGCCGCGCTGCGCGTGACGATCTCCGCGCGCCAGTCCTCGTCCGAGGCGCCGAAGCCGGAGATGCGCAGCGCCTTTTGCACCTGATCGAGCAGCTCCTGCTTGTCCACGGGCTTGGTGAGGAAGCCGAACGCCCCCATCTGCGTCGCCTGCACCGCATCCGGGATGGTGCCGTGGGCGGTGAGGATGATGACCTTCAGTCCCGGCCAGCGGTTCTGCAGCTCCTTCAGCAGGCCGATGCCGTCCATCTGGTCCATGCGCAGGTCCGTGATCACCAGATCCGGACGGAAGCGGCTGGAGGCCGCGAGCGCCTGGGCGGCGCTCTCGACCGCCTCGACATCGTAGCTCTCCGCACGCAGGCGGATCGTCAGGAGACGCAGCAGTCCCGGGTCGTCGTCGACCACCAGGATGCGGGCCTTGCGTTTGCCAGTCTGGTTCATCGGTTCCTTAAGTCCTTACTTGCCCGTGCCGGGTTTGCGCTCATTCAGCGAGCGCTCGATGTTGGCGATGGCGGCCAGCTTGGCGCGCGCCTCGTCGAGCTCCCTGCGCAGGCGGGCGTTCTCGTCAAGTTCCGCCTGCAGGCGGTGGTTGGCGTTCGCCGCGCGCTCGCGATCCGCCTTCACAGCCTCACTCGCCAGCCTGCGATTTTCTGCCTCGAGCGTCAAATAGTCGTCAATTTGCGAAAGTTTCAGGGATGCCAGCGAGCGCTCCGCCGGCAGCAGCATCTCCGGGTTGGCCAGAAGTTCGCGCAGCAGGCCCTGGGCGCGTAGCAGGTCGGTGGCCGGGTGGCGCGTGGTGCCCAGGACGAGGGCGAGTCTGAGCTGGTGACTCGGGGTGGGGGCGGTGTCGTAGTCGTGCTGCGCGCTGGTGACGATTTCCGCCTGTTCGGTCGCCGGCCCCGCGACCAGCTTCTGCAGCAGTTCAAGGTAGCCGGCCAACACCGTCGAGTTGGTTGCCGCCGGGTTGACCGGCGCCGGCGGGGCGGGCGTTCGCTGCCCGGACATGAGCCCGGTGCAGCCCGCGAGCAGCAGGGCGGCGCTGAGTGCCGCCAGCCGGGGACTCCGGGGGGTGCTAGGCCGCATGGGCCTGCGCCTTGGGCACGCTCAGCGGGCGGTCCCCGGTGCTCGCGCGGATGGGCATGGTGATGCGGAAGTGCGCACCGGGGAACTGCCCGTCGATGATCTGCACCGTGCCGCCGTGGGCGGAAACGAACTCGAGCACCACGGACAGCCCGATGCCGGTGCCCTTCACCGCGGTGCTGCGCGCGGCGCGACCGGTGTAGAACGCATCGAAGATGTGCTCGCGGTCCTCGACCGGAATGCCCGGGCCGCCGTCGGCCACGTCCAGCACCAGCTGCGCGTCGGTGGTGCGCGCCATGAGATGAATCGTGCCGCCCTTGGGGGAGTATTTGACCGCGTTGGACACCAGGTTCTCGAGGATGAGGCGGATCTTGCCGCGGTCGGCCACCAGCGTGACGTCCTCCACGTGCACGTCGAGGCGCACGCGTTGAGACAGCAGCGTGAGCTGTTGGTTCTCGAGCACCTGCTTGACCAGGGGCCGCAGCCGAAACTCGGTTGCCTCGAGTCCGACGCTGGAGGTCTGCCAGGCGCTGAAGGACAAGAGGTTCTCGATCATGCGCTGCAGCTTGATGCCGTTCTCGCGCAGGATCGCGGCGACCTCGCGCTGGTTCGAATCCAGCTCCCCGACCGCCCCGTCCATCAGAAGCTCGGTGCCCTCGCGGATGTTGGCGAGCGGCGTCTTGAGTTCGTGCGACATGTGGCGCAGGAAGCGGTTGCGCTCGTGCGCGAGCTCCAGCAGGCGCTGCCGCAGCCACTCGAGCTGCCCGCCGAGGCGCTCCAGATCATGCGGCCCGGAGACCGCGATCGGATTGGTGAACGTGCCTTCGCCGAGCTCGCTGATGGCACGATCCAGCTGGCGCAGCGGCCGCCCGACGCCCACCGTGAGGATGAGCACCGCCAGGAGTGCGAGCGGCAGCAGCAGCGCCGCCTGCCACAAGAGGCGCTTGCGCGCCTGCAGCGTGCGCTCCTTGAGCACGGCGACCTCCGTATCGACCTGCTCATTGCTCTGCTGCGCGACACGCTGGACGAGGGTCGTGAGCTGCGTGAAGCGCTGCGACAGCGCGCGCGCCGCGGCGGCATCCTGGGTGGCGGGCGTCTGCGTGACGGTCTCGCGGATGGTCTGCTGCAGCTCCCCCAGTTGCTCGAGCGTGTCGCGCGCTTCGCCCGTCGCCTGGCTGTGCAGCTGTTCGCGCGTGCCGCTCAGCAGGGCGTCCTGGGTACGGTACAGCTCAAGCAGTTTTGCGTCGTTGAGCACGTCGTAGAGGCGCGCCGTGCGCTCGAGCGAGGCGATCTGTCCGAACAGGGCCTGCGAGGCGCGCGCATTCGTGACCCCCTGGATCACGATCTTCTGGCCCGTGTCCGCCAGGTCCCGGATCTGCAGCACGGCGGTCAGCACGGCGACGAGCAGCGGCACGGCCATCAGGGCCAGGCCGACCAGCATCAGTCCACTCAATGACTTGGGACGCCCCCACTGCATGGGGGCGCATTCTACCGGGCGATCACGCAACGCGTATCGGATTGGCGCGTCAGGGGGATGCCGCTTACCAGGGCTGCTGCTGGAGCCGCTGCTCCCAGGCATAGGCGGTGCGCACGATGGTGTCGAGGTCATTCAGGCGCGGGCGCCAGCCGAGCTCGCTCTTGATGCGCTCGGCGCGGGCCACCAGCGCCGCCGGGTCCCCCGGCCGCCGGGCTTCCTCGCGCACCGCGAGGCGCCGCCCGGAGACGCGCTCCACGCTTTCCAGCACCTGGCGCACGCTGTAGCCGTGGCCGTAGCCGACATTGAGGGTCGTGGAGTCACCGCCGGCGCGCAGGTACGCCAGCGCATCCACGTGCGCGGTGGCCAGGTCCTCCACGTGGATGTAGTCGCGCACGCCGGTGCCGTCGGCGGTCGGAAAATCGGTGCCGAAGATCGACACGTGCGGGCGCTTGCCGATCGCCGCCTCGCAGGCGACCTTGATGAGGAGCGTCGCGTTGGGCGTCGCCTGACCGATGCGGCCGCCGCAGTCCGAGCCGGCGACGTTGAAATAGCGCAGCGCGGCATAGCGCAGGGAGGAGGCGGCGGCCACGCTCGCCAGCATCCATTCGGACATGAGCTTGGAGGTGCCGTAGGGGTTGATCGGCGCCGTGGGGGTGGTCTCGGCCGCCACGCCATCCGCCGGCGTGCCGTAGACGGCCGCGGTGGAGGAGAACACGAAGTGGCGCACCCCGGCCTCCAGGCAGCACTCGAGCAGCGTGCGGGTCGAGGAGGTGTTGTTGCCGTAGTACTTCAAGGGCTGCGCCACCGACTCGGGCACGATGGTGTAGGCGGCGAAGTGCATCACCGTGTCCACCTGGTGGCTCTTAAGGAGGCTCGCGACGGTGTCGCGGTCGCCCACCTTGCCCACTACCAGGGGTGTGTCGAGCACCGCCTGGCGGAAGCCGCGCGAGAGGTCATCGAGGATCACGACCCGCTCACCGCGGGCGCGCAGCTGCAGCGCCACGTGCGAGCCGATGTAGCCCGCGCCCCCGGTCACTAATATGCTGCCCTGGCTCATGGTCACCCGATGATAAACAAAACCCGCGACAGCACTGTGCAGCCCTTCGCAGGACTGACGCCCGAGGTGGTGCTGGATGCGGCAGCCGCGTTCGGTCTGGAGCCGGACGGGCGGCTGTTTGCCCTGAACAGCTACGAGAACCGGGTCTACCAGCTCGGCGCGGACGAGCGCCTGCTGGTGCTGAAATTCTACCGGCCGCGCCGCTGGAGCGACGCCCAGATCGCCGAGGAGCACGAATTCACCCACGAGCTGGCTGCCGCCGAGCTTCCGGTGGCCGCACCATTGGCCATCGGGGGTGAGACGCTGCTGCACTTCCAGGACTTCCGGTTTGCCGCTTTCCCCTGGATGCGCGGCCGGGCGCCTGAGCTGGACGCCCCCGAGGCCCGCCAGATACTCGGTCGCAGCCTTGCCCGGGTGCACCAGATCGGGGCCACCCGCGCCTTCCAGCTGCGCCCGCGCATCGGCGTGGAGCGCCTGGGCTGGCAGGCGCGCGCCCAGGTGCTGGAGGGGGAGCTGCTGCCCGAGCGCCTGCACGAGCGCTATGCCTCCGTCAGCGGAGCGCTGCTGGAGCGGGTGAATGCGGCGTTTGCCGCCAGCGCGGGCGTGCGCGAGATCCGCCTGCACGGGGACTGCCACCTCGGGAATCTGCTCTGGAACGAGCAGGGCCCGGTATTCGTGGATCTGGACGACTGCGCCACGGGCGTGCGCGTGCAGGACCTGTGGATGATGCTCGCGGGCTCCCCGGACGAGCAGAAGCGCCAGTGGGCCGACCTGCTGGAGGGCTACCGGCAGTTTGCGGACTTCGACTACGCGGAGGTGCGCCTCATCGAGCCGCTGCGCAGCCTGCGCATGCTGCACCATGGCGCCTGGGTGGCACACCGCTGGGGTGACCCGGCCTTCCCGCGGGCGTTCCCCTGGTTCGGCGAAGAGCGCTACTGGGAGGGCTACCTCGCCGATCTGCTCGAGCAGGTCGCGCAGATCGAGGATCCGCCGCTCCTGATGGAGTGAGGTGTGGAAATGCGGACCTGCGCACGTGCGCCGGACCGCGAAGAGGCGTTATTGTGGCCTCACGGCTCGCATGTAACTTAAGACAAATCCATCGGGTGGCACGCGCAAGCTATGTGGATCCTTAGCAGAAACACGGTCGCTGTCCTGGCGCTCGCCGCCGCCGTGGGCGCTTGCGGCTCAGGTCACGACAAGCAGGCCGCCGCTGCGGCCGCCAAGGTGACGCGCAAGACGGTAACCACCCCGGCGGATACCCTCTCGCGCAACATGGTGGCGGCGGTGACGTCGGTCAAACCCGGCTCCACGGCGCTGCCCATCCAGGTGAAATTTGAGCTCGGCCAGCGCCCGGAAGTCGCACAGCCCCTTGAGGTAACGATCGCCATCGTGCCCCTGAGTCCGAACCTTGATCGCATCTACGGCAAGGTGGAGGGCGAGGAGGGCCTCGAGGTCGTCGACTCGTCCGAGCTGTCCGGCCTGGAGAAGCCGGCCGAGGGGGTGCCGATCCAGCACGTCTTCAAGGTGCTGCCCAAGCAGGACGGTATCTACACCCTCACTGCCACGCTCTCCGGGGTGGACAGCGCCGGCCAGGTCACGACCCAGGCCTATGCGATCCCGATCATCGCCGGCCGCGGCTTCCCGGACCTGCCGGTGAAGCCGGCGAACCCGCCCCCCGCCAAGACCGCGGCGGCCCAGCCGCCCGCTCCCGCCTCGCGCTAGCCCCCCGGGCGTTCCTGGATCCGCGGTCACTGCGCGGATTCGGGAGGGGCTTCACAAGTCACTGCGGATGCGGCCCGTATGATCGGTATCGGGTTCAGCTGTCGCCGTTATGTCAAAGACCCAGCCCTTCCGGACACTCCCCGAGTCCCCCGATGCCACGCCGGGCGCTACGACGACGCTGGTGCGGGCCGACGCGCGTCCGCACGCTGAGCAATACCCCGAACTGCACCCGCAGCTGAAGGCGCAGCTGCGTGAGCTGCAGCTGCGCACCGGCAGCGCCGTGCCGGACGTGCCGATGCTGCTGCGCCTGATCAATGAGCAGTACCAGACGGTCGAGCGCGAGCGCCGCGGCATCGTCGAGTCCATGCGCCTCATGGCCGATGAGGCCCAGGCGCTGGCGCACGAGGCGCGCGAGCAGTCCTCCGAGCACCTGCAGGTGATCCTCGATCACATCAAGGACGTGGTGCTGCTGGTGGACGAGCACGGCATGATCCGCACCTTCAACCCCACCGGCGAGCGGGTGTTCGGTTACTCGCAGGACGAGGTGGTCGGGCAGCGCATCGATCTGCTGCTGCCGAAGATCGCCGCCGAGGAGAGCATCCCGGAGGCGCTGGCGCGCCTGGCGGCGAGTGTGGGCGACACGGCGCTGGACTTGAGCGCGCAGGAGCTGTGGGCGCAGCGCAAGAACGGCGGGCTGTTCCCGGCGGAGTTCGCCGTCAGCAAGGCGCCGCTGCTGGCGCGCGAGATGTTCGTGCTGTGCCTGCGCGATGTCACCGAGCGGCGCGAGTCCGAGCAGGCGATGCGCGAGAGCGCCGCGCGCTACCAGCTCCTGGTGGACCACGCCCCCGATGCCATCGTCGTGCTCGATGTGGATTCCGGCCGCTTCGTGGATGCCAACGTCAACGCGCAGAAGCTCTTTGGCCTCGGCCGTGAAAAGCTGCTGGAACTCGGGCCGGTAACCTTGAGTCCGGCGCAGCAGCCCGACGGCGGCGCCTCCGCCGAGCGGGCGCGTGCCTACATCGAGCGCGCGCTCGCCGGGGACGTGCAGCAGTTCGAGTGGTCGCATTGCGACGCGCAGGGGCGCGAGATCATCTGCGAGGTGCGCCTGGTGCACCTGCCGAGCGGCACGCGCCGCCTGGTGCGCGGCAGCATCGCCGACATATCCGAGCGCAAGCGCACCGAGCGCATGGCCGCCGCGGAGCGGCAGGTGTTTGAGCAGGTGACGCGCAATGCGCCGCTGCCGGAGGTACTGACCTCGATCACCGGCCTGATCGAGGCGGGAATCGGCGGCGCCCTGTCCGCGGCGAGCGTCCTGGCGGTCGACGGACAGACCTTCGCCTCCATGGTGGCGCCGCGGGTACCCGAGGCGCTGCGCGCAGCGCTGCAGGGCGCGGCCATCGGCATCCGCACCGGCTCCTGTGCCGCCTGCGTGTACCTCGGTCGCCAGGTGCTGGTGGCGGATGTGGGCAAGGATCCCTTCTGGATCGAGCCGCGCGCAGTGGCGGTGGCCGCAGGGGTGCGGGCCGCCTGGTCGACGCCCATCAAGGCCGCCGGCGGGCAGGTACTCGGGTCACTCGGGGTGTACCGCACCACGGTCGGGGTGCCAAGCCCGGCTGAGGCGCAGGTCATGGCGCGCGCCGCGCAGCTGGCCGGGATTGCGATCGAGCGGCGCCTGGGCGAGGAGGCACTGCGCTCGAGCGAAGCGAAGTTCCGCGGCCTCTTTGAAAGCATCGCGGAGGGGGTTTACCAGAGCGGCCGCGACGGGCGCCTGCTGTCGGTGAATCCGGCCTTCGTCGCCATGCTCGGCTATCGCAGCGCCGAGGAACTGTACGCGCTGCGCGGCGCCGAGGCGCTGTACTGGAACCCGGCCGATCGCGCCGAGTTTGCGCGCCGGGTCGACTCGGAGGGCGAGATCCGCGACGCGGAGTTTCTCATGCGCCGGCGCGATGGCCAGCAGATCGTGGTGCTCGAGAACGCCCGCCCGATGCGCGACGCGGCCGGCCGGCACATCGGCTACGAGGGCACGATCGCGAACATCACCGAGCGCAAGCGCGCCGAGCAGGCGATCTTCGCCGAAAAGGAGCGCGCGCAGGTGACGCTGGAGTCCATCGGCGATGCAGTGATCAGCACTGATGCCGAGGGGCGCATCGAGTACATCAATCCGGTGGCCGAGAATCTCACCGCCTGGAGCCTTAGCGAAGCGCGCGGCCAGCCGATCGGGGCGGTGCTGAATCTGGTCAACGAACTCACCCGCGAGCCGATCGAGAACTCACTCAACGTCGCCCTCGGGCGCTCCGGCAACGCCGCCCCCGCCGATCACTCGGTGCTGATTACGCGCTCCGCCCACGAGGTGGCCATCCAGGAATCCGCCGCCCCCATCTGCGACCGTCAGGGTCGCGTCATCGGCGCGGTGGTGGTGTTCCACGACGTCACCAAGGAGCGGCGCCTGAAGCGCGCGCTCTCCTGGCAGGCGAGCCACGATGCGCTCACCGGCCTGATCAACCGGCGCGAGTTCGACAACCGCCTGCACGGCGCGCTGCTCTCCGCGCAGCGCGGCGAGGGCTCCTACGCGCTGCTGTACATCGATCTTGACCAGTTCAAGGTGGTGAACGACACCTGCGGACACCAGGCGGGCGACCGTCTGCTGCGCGACGTGACCGGGCTGCTGCAGACGCGGGTGCGCACCTCCGACACCATCGCGCGCCTGGGCGGGGATGAATTCGGCGTGCTCTTGGAGGGCTGCACCCTGGAGCAGGCGACGCGCATCGCCGAAGGGGTGCGCCAGGCGATCCGCGACTTCCGCTTCACCTGGAGCGGCAGCACGCTCTCGGTAGGGGCGAGCATCGGCATCGTGCAGATCCGCGCCGAGACGGAGAGCGTCGCGAGCGTCATGTCCGCGGCTGATATTGCCTGCTACGCGGCCAAGGACGCCGGCCGCAACCGCATCCACGTCTACGGTGCCGAAGGCGTTTCGCACCGGCACCGCGAAATGCACTGGGTCGCGCGCGTCACGCGCGCCGCCGAGGACAACCGCCTGGAGCTGTTCTTCCAGCCGATCGTGTCGCTGACGCAAGGCGGCGGGCGCGCCTTTTACGAACTCACCGTGCGACTGCGGGATGATTCCGGCGAACTCGTCGCCCCGACCGAATTCATCCCGGCCGCGGAACGCTACAACGTGATGTCGGCGATTGACCGCTGGGTGGTGGAGCGCGCCATCGAACTGCTGCGCGAGCGCCGGCGCTCGGGCCTGGCGCTGCCGCTGCTCGCCGTGAACCTCTCCGGCACCTCCCTCAACGAGCAGTCGTTCGTCGACTTCGTGCTGCAGAGCGTCGGGGACCCGGCGATCGCGGGGGCGCTGTGCTTCGAGATCACCGAAACCTCCGCGGTCACGAGTCTGTCCAACGCGCGCTTCCTCATGAGTGAGCTCAAGGCGCGCGGCTGCAAGTTCTCGCTCGATGATTTCGGCACCGGGGTATCCTCGTTCGTGTACCTGAAGTCCCTGCCGGTGGACTTTCTGAAGATCGACGGACAGTTCATCAGCCACATCAGCCAGGATGCGGTGAGCCGCAGCATGGTCGAGGCGATCGGCAAGGTCGGGCGCGCGCTCGGCATCGCCACCGTCGCGGAATGCGTGGAAACCGAGGCGGTGCTCACGGAGCTGAAGAACATCGGCGTCGACTACGCCCAGGGCTTTTATCTGGCGACACCGCTGCCGATCTCCCAACTGCCCCCCTGAAGGGGTAGCGGCGCCTGCGAATCTGCCGTGGTGCGCGTCGCAGCGCTTCCGTAGAATGCGCGCTCCTTTTGCACCTCTAGGACCGAAGTGCGCGACCAATCCCGATTCTCAGCAACCCTGTGGCGCTTGGGCGCGCCGACCTGGCTGCTCGCCGCCGGCGTGGCGTGCGCCGCCGGCACACCGTTCGCCGGCCACAATCCACCGCCGGAGACGGTGGCCGTGCAGCTGCGCGATGCGGCGATGGCCGGCCACGATATCGCCTACACCTGGGTGAGCGAGCTCACGACGCGCTTCGGTCCGCGACCTGCGGGTTCCGCCAACGAACAGGCGGCCGCCGAGTGGGCCGCCGCGCGCCTGAAGGATCTGGGGTTCGACAATGTGCACATCGAGACCTTCCCGATCACCGCCTGGGTGCGCGGTACCGAAAGCGCGCAGCTCGTCTCTCCCAGCGTGCAGCCGCTGGCGGTCGCAGCGCTCGGGGAATCCCCGCCCACCCCGGCAGGCGGGCTCGAGGGTGACGTCGTCATCTTCCCGACGCTCGAGGAGCTGAAGGCTGCGCCCGCCGGCTCCCTGACCGGCAAGATCGCGATGGTCACGATGCGCATGGTGCGCACGCAGGACGGCGCCGGCTACGGGCCGGCCGTGGCGGCGCGGGGCGCCGGCCCGCACGAAGCCGCGCAGCGCGGCGCGATCGCGTTCCTGATGCGTTCCGCGGGCACCGACACGCATCGCAACGCCCACACCGGCACGACGCGCTACGTGGACGGCAAGGTCGAGGTGCCCGCGTTTGCCCTGAGTAACCCGGATGCGGATCAGCTCGAGCGCATCGCGGCCATTGGCCGCACCGCGCGCGTGCACCTCTCCTCGAGCGCCTCCTACCTGCAGAACGCGCACTCGCAGAACGTCGTCGCGGACATCAAGGGCACCAGGAAGCCCGAGGAAATCGTGCTGCTCGCCGCGCACCTGGACAGCTGGGACCAGGGCACCGGCGCGCTCGATGACGGCACCGGCACCGCCATCATCACCGCCGCGGCGAAGCTCATCCGCGACCTGCCGCACCGGCCGCAACGCACGCTGCGCGTAGTGCTGTTCGGTTCCGAGGAGATCGCCCAGCCGGTGAAACCGTTCGGGGATTTCGGCGGCCATGCGTACGTCACCACCCATCAGGCGGAGCTTGCGAGCCATGTGCTCGCCGCCGAGAGCGACTTTGGGGCCGACCGCATCTACGAGCTCGCACTGCCGGCGGCGGTCATCCACGCGGACTTCGCACAGGCGGTCCTGCGTGTGCTGACGCCCATCGGGGTGCTCGCCGCGGCGCGCCCGCCGGAGGATGCGGGCGCCGATGTGGCACCGGCGGTGCAGGCGGGCGTGCCCGCGTTCGCGCTCAGCCAGGACGGCATGCGCTACTTCGACATCCACCACACCCCGGATGACACGCTCGACAAGGTCGATCGCGCACAGCTGGACCAGAATGTCGCCGCCTGGGCGGCGCTCGCCTGGCTGGCCGCCGACAGCAGCGTTGATTTCCGCTCGCACGGCGCGCCGGCCGCCCCGCCGCCGCAGGGCTGAACACCCCCATGGGTCCGCTGACGGGGGTGCGGGTGCTGGATCTGACGCGCGTGCTCGCGGGCCCCTGGGCCACCCAGCTGCTGGCGGACTTCGGCGCGGAGGTGGTGAAGGTGGAGGCGCCGGGTGCGGGCGATGACACACGCCAGTGGGGGCCACCGTGGCTGCCCGATGGCAGCGGCGCGCCGACGCGCGAGTCGGCGTACTTCCTGAGCACCAACCGCGGCAAGCGCTCCATCACGCTCGACCTGGCCAACCCCGCAGGCGCGCGGCTGGCGCGCGAGCTGGCGCTCACGTCCGATGTGCTGGTGGAGAACTTCAGGGTGGGCGGTCTTGCCCGCTACGGCCTGGGCTACGCGGATCTCGCCGCCGCGCACCCGCAGCTGATCTACTGCTCGATCACAGGCTTCGGGCAGGATGGCCCGGAGGCAGCCCGCCCCGGCTACGATGCCATGATCCAGGCGATGGGCGGTCTCATGAGCGTCACCGGTATCGCCGACGGGGAACCGGGCGCGGGACCGGTGAAGGTCGGCGTCGCGGTCTCCGACCTCATGGCCGGCATGTATGCGGCGACGGCGATCTTGGGCGCGCTCTACGCGCGCGCCGGAAGTGGCGCCGGGCAGCACATCGACCTGGCGCTGCTTGACAGCCAGCTCGGCTGGCTCGCCAACCAGAGCCTGAATTACCTCCTGAGCGGTCAGCCGCCGGGCCGTCACGGTTCGGCGCATCCGAACATCGCCCCGTACCAGGCGTTCGCCACGCGCGATGGCTTCCTCATGCTCGCCGTGGGCAACGACCGGCAGTTCGCCAACTGCTGCCGCGCGCTGGGGCTGGAGGAGCTCACGCGTGATGCGCGCTTCGCCGACAACGCGCAGCGCGTCGCGCATCGGCCCGCGCTCGTCGCGCGCCTTGCGGCGCAGTTCGCCACCCGTTCGAGCGGCGAGTGGCTCGAGATCCTCAAGGCGGCCCAGGTGCCGTGTGGCCCCATCAACGACATCGCGCAGGCGTTCGCGGAGCCGCAGGTGCGCCACCGCGGCCTGCGTCTGGATCTGCCGCATGCGCTCGGCGCTCTGGCCCCGGGCGTGCGCAACCCGGTGCGCTTCTCGCGCAACGCGCTCGAGTATCAGCTGGCACCGCCGACGCTCGGACAGCACACCGAGGAGGTGCTCGCGCAGCGCCTGGGACTCACGGCGGCCGAGCTCGCGCAGTTGCGCGGCTGCGGCGCACTGGGCAAAGTGCCCGCATGAGCGAGCAGGTCCTCAGTGCGACCGCTGCCGGGGTATGCGAGCTGCGCCTCAACCGGCCCGAGAAGCGCAACGCCATCACCTTTGCCATGTATGCCGCGCTGCTGCAGGGGCTCACCGCCGCGCAGGCGGATGCGGCGGTGCAGGCGGTGCTGCTGAGCGGGGAGGGCGCCGGTTTCTGTGCCGGCAACGATCTGCACGATTTTCTCAACGGGCCGGAGTTCAGCCCCGCGCACCCGGTGATGGGCCTGCTGCGCACGCTCGCCACCTTCCAGAAGCCCCTGCTCGCCGCGGTGCACGGCCAGACGGTCGGCATCGGCGTGACGATGCTCCTGCACTGCGATCTGATCGTGGCCGCGCGTGCCACGCAGTTCTCGCTGCCGTTCGTGAGCCTGGGGCTGGTCCCGGAGGCCGCCAGCTCGCTCTTGCTGCCGCGCCTCATCGGCCCGCAGCGCGCCGCCGAGCTGCTGCTGCTCGGCAGACCCTTCGACGCCGACACCGCCCTCAGGTTCGGACTTGTCAACCGCGTGGTGGAGGAGGCGGCGCTCATGGAGGAGGCGCGCACGCTCGCCGGCGCGCTCGCCCGCCAGCCACCTGACGCGCTCGCCGCCACGCGCCGCTTGTTGCGCGGGGATCAGGCAGCGACGCTCGCCCGCATCGACGAGGAGGCACGCATCTTTGGCGCGCAGCTTAAATCCGCCGAATTCCGCACCGCCGTGAGCGCGTTTCTCGCCCGGGCCAAGGCCAGGTAGTCGCCGTGCCCGTTTACTCAATCGACGGCCTGGTGCCGGTGGTACACCCGAGTGCCTTCGTGCACCCGCAGGCCGTGCTGATCGGGGACGTCCTCATCGGGCCGCGCTGCTACGTCGGCCCCGGCGCGGCACTGCGCGGTGACTTCGGACGCATCATCATGGGCGCCGGCTCCAACGTGCAGGACTGCTGCGTGCTACACAGCTTCCCCTCCAAGGACGCGCTGCTGGAGGAGGACGCGCACATTGGGCACGCCGCCGTGCTGCACGGCTGCACTGTCCGGCGCGGCGCGCTCGTTGGCATCGGCGCGGTCGTCATGGACGGCGCCGTCATCGAGGAGGAAGCCTTCGTGGGTGCCTCGAGCTTCGTGCGCGCCGGCTTCGTGGTGCCCAGGCGCACCCTGGTCATGGGCGTGCCGGCGCGCATCGTGCGCCAGCTGACGCCCGAGGAGCTGCAGTGGAAGGCGACCGGCACGCGCGAGTACCAGGAACTCGCCGCGCGCTGCCACGCGAGCCTGCGGGAGTGTCAGCCCCTTACCGCCGCCGAGGCGGACCGGCCGCGGCTGGGCGCCTCAGGCGCCGTGCCGCTGCACACCCTGGAGCGCAAGTAACCCTCGCGCGCAGGCGCCCGCCTCACTCCTGCGGCGGTGGATCGGACGCATCCGGATTGATCACCCCGAACTGCGCCGGGACCGAGGCGTAAAAGAGGCGCATTCCGGTGCTCTGCACAAGCGCCAGCAGCTGCCGCGCCTCCTCATCGGTGACGAGGAACTCCACCTCGATGGTCAGCGTCCCGGCGAGCTCGAAGAAGGTGCTCTCGTGCAGCACGTGGTGGCGGCCGAAGCCTGCCATGGCGCGAAACGCCGAGCCGCCGCGAATGCCGAGCGCATTGGCCTGTTCCAGCAACCACTCCCACAGCAGCCGCCGCCCGTGACGCTGACTCTCGTGGACATAGAACCGCAGGAATGAGCCTTGCATGTGCGTGCGCTCCTAGCCGTTGACCGCGGACCTCTCAGCTGCGCAGCCACGCGACCGTGCCGATGCCGGCGAAGGTCATGAGCAGTGAGCCGGCAAGGTGGGTCGCGGCGGCTCCGGCGGCCCACCACAGGCGACCCTGCATCATCAGGGCCACGACCTCGGCGGAGAAGGTCGAGAAAGTGGTCAGCCCCCCGCAGAAGCCGGTGATGACGAACAGCCGCCACTCCGGGGGCACGGCGCTGTAGGCGGCGAACACCGCCACCGCGACACCGACAATGTAGCCGCCGATCAGGTTGGCGGCGAGGGTACCGGGCGGGATGCTCGGGAAGTGCGGGTTGAGCAGGAGCCCGAGCCACCAGCGCAGCAGCGCTCCGAGACTGGAGCCGAGACAGATGGCGATGATCGCTTTCCACAACACGCCCCCTTGTACCGTAGGGGATAAGCGGCGCGCAACGGTTCGCGTATGCTGTCGGACCTCATGAAGCCCGCATTCTTCGGCCGGCGCGTCGAAAGTCTCACCATGCGAAACTCCCTGGGGTCGCTGCTGCTCGCGATGGGCCTCACCGCTGCGCTCGCCGCTTGCGGCCGCTCCGGGCACGAGGGCATGGACGCGCGCCTGCGGGCGATCTACAGCACCGAGTGGAAGTGGCGCACGGATCAGCAGCCGGACGATGAAGACGGCACGCGGCCGATCTCCGACCACCTGCCGCGCGTGGATCCGGCGACCCAGGAGATGCGCCTGAAGTACTGGGTGGACGTGCAGCAGCGGCTTGCCGGGATCGACCGCGCGCGCCTCTCGGAAACTGAACAGGTCAACTACGACATCTACCGCGCCCAGATCGCGGTGCTCGTCGCCAACCAGCGGTTCCGCGACTACGAGATGCCGGCAAACTCCGACACCACCTTCTGGACCGACATCGGCTACACCGCGCGGCGCCCGTTCCGCCACCTCGAGGACTACCAGCACTGGATCGGGCAGATGCAGGACATCCCGCGCTACTTCCGCGAGCAGATGCAGGAGATGCGCGCGGGTCTGAAGCGCGGTTTCACGCCGCCGCGCGCCACCATGGAGGGACGCGACGCCTCGATCACCGCGGTTACCGAGGCGGCTGCGCAAGACAGTCTGTTCTATACCCCCTTCAAGGAGATGAACGGCGTGCCGCCGGCGAAGCAGCAGGAGCTGCGCGCCGCGGCCCTCAAGACCATCCGCGAGGTGGTGCAGCCCGCGTACGACGAGCTGCTCAAGTTCGTGCGCACCGAGTACGTGCCGGGCATGCGCACCACGCTCGCCGCCGAGGACCTGCCGGATGGCCGTAACTACTACCGCGCCAAGATCCGCGAATTCACCACCCTCGACATGCCGCCGGCCGCGATCCACGAACTCGGCGTTGCCGAAGTGCAGCGCCTGCACGCCGCGATGGTGGGCGCGATGCAGGACACCGGCTTCAAGGGGGATTTTGCGGCCTTCCAGAGCTTCCTGCGCAGCGACCCGCGCTTCTACGTGAAATCGGCGGAGGAGTTGCTGATGCACGCGGCCTGGATCGCCAAGCGCTTCGACGGCAAGGCCGCGCAGTACTTCGGCTACCTGCCGCGCGCGCGCTTCGCCATCAAGCCGGTACCGGATGACCTGGCGCCCTTCTACACCGCCGGCCGCGGCGGCGCCGGCGTGTACCTGCTCAACACCTACGACCTGCCGAGCCGCCCGCTGTACAACCTGACCGCGCTCACCCTGCACGAGTCCGCGCCGGGGCACGCCTTCCAGATCCCCATCGCCATGGAGCACAAGGACCAGCCGGCCTTCCGGCAGCTCACCTACATATCAGCCTACGGTGAAGGCTGGGCGCTGTACTGTGAGCAGCTCGGCAGCGAGATGGGCATGTACGACACGCCCTACGAGCGCTTCGGTATGCTCGGCTACCAGATCTGGCGCGCGGCACGTCTGGTGGTCGACACCGGCATTCATTCGCAGGGCTGGACGCGGCAACAGGCCATCGATTACTTCCGCCAGTACACCGCGCTGCCGGAGCGCGAGATCGCCACCGAGATCGATCGCTACATCACCTGGCCGGGCCAGGCGCTGTCGTACTACCTGGGCGAGCGCGCCATCCTCGAGGCGCGCGCCAGGGCGGAGAAGGCCCTCGGCGAGCATTTCAACATCCGTGCCTTTCACGACGTCGTGCTGGCACTCGGCTCCGTGCCCTTGCCGACGCTGCAGGCGCGCATCGATCGCTTTATCGCGGACCAAGGCCGCGGTCCCTACCCCGACATGGAGTAGGGTGCATCGTGGGGGTAACATACGGCGGGTGCATGTTTGCCGTCCGTTTCACAAAGGAGAGGCTATGAGACGCGCGACGTGGCTGGTGGCAATCGGTGCGGCGCTGGCGCTGACGAGCGTTCAGTCGGCAAGCGCCGAGAGCCTGACTAACAGTCAGCAGGAAAAGATGAAGGAGTGCAACGCCGACGCGACGACGAAGTCCCTGAGCGGTGATGAGCGCAAGGCATTCATGAAGACCTGCCTGTCCAAGAAGGGCGTGAAACTGTCCAACAGTCAGCAGCAGAGAATGAAGGACTGCAACGCGGAAGCAACGACCAAGTCGCTGAGCGGGGACAGCCGCAAGGCGTTCATGAAGACCTGTCTCTCGGCCGGCTCGGCCACGCACTAGAGCCGCCGGGTACCACGCGCCGCTGTGGCAAGCCGGCTGGCGGCGCCTTCTTTAGCCGCAGCCGCGCCGCCGGGTGGCTTTCTTCAGCCCCCCAGCGGGCGGATGAAGCGCCGGGCGAAGTCTTCCATCACACGCTTCTTGTCATCGAGCCGCGAGCGCTGGCCCGCCGTGAAGGTGAACGGATAACTCACCCCGCCGCTCATTCCCTGCTCGTGCAGGCGCTGGAACGTGGCAAGCGCCGGCGGCGTGGACAGCCCGATGACGGTCTCAAACGGCAGCTGCTCGCGGCCGGCTTCGCACCGCAGGCGGCGGAACTCGGCCAGTATCCCCGGCACTTCCTCGGGCGTGTTGCCGGCGCCGATCCAGCCGTCGGCCTTGTACGCCGCCCGCCGCAGCGCCACCGGCGCGGCCCCCCCGGTGAAGATGGGCACCGCCCGCTCGGGAGCCGGGGAGATCTGAAGCGGCGCAAAGTCGATGAGCGCGCCGTGGTGCTCCACCATGCCCCCGCCCCAGAGCTTGCGCAGCACGTCGATCTGCTCGTCGAAACGCTTGCCGCGGGTATGGAAGTCCACCCCGTAAATCTCGAATTCGTCCTTCATCCAGCCGATGCCGGCGCCGAGGATGAAGCGGTTGTTGCTGAGGATGGCGAGGGTGCCGGTGGCGCGCGCCACCTCGAACACGTTGCGCAGCGGCAGTACGTACACGGCCACGGCAAAGCGCAGGCGGCGGGTGACGGCGCTGATGGCGCCGATCGTGGCCCAGCAATCCGGGTACCAGGCATCCGGCGCCATCGGCGGCTTGCCGTCGGCCGAGTAAGGGTAGACGGCCTTGACGTCCCGGGGGAACACCCCGTGATCGCCCAGCATGACGCCCTCGAAGCCGACCTCTTCGGCAAAGCGCGCGACCTCCAGGATCTGTTCGGGCTCCATCCACGTGAGCATCTGCCAGAATTTCATCGCGACTCCCTAGCGCTGATACTTGCCGCGGTTGAAGAAGCGGTCGAATGCCTCCGGCGCGGCGCTGCCGAAGGCCGCCTTGTCGAGCTCGAGGAAGCGCTCGCCGCTGGCGACACCGCGCTCGACCGCGGGCCGCCCGCCGATGAGCCTGAACCAGCGCCCGAGCGCCGGCCAGGCCGCCAGTGCGTCGCCGCCGGCGCCCGCCTCCGCGAGCCACGGGTAGATGCCGCTCGCGGTGCGAATCCACGGCCAGGTGGCGACGTCGGCGATTGAATACGATTCGCCGCCGAGATAGGCCGCCTGCCGCAGCCGCCCTTCCAGCACCGCGAAGAGACGCCGCACCTCGCTGGTGTAACGCCGCAGCCCGTAGTCGTTGCCAGGCGGCGCGTAGCGGGTGAAATGCACCAGCTGGCCGAACATCGGACCCACCGCGGTGAGCTGCACCATGAGCCATTCGAGCACCGCCACGCGCGCGGCGCCGCCGGCGGGCAGCAGCCGTCCGGTCTTCTCCGCCAGATAGATGAGGATGGCGCCGCTTTCAAACACCGGCAGCGCAGCGCCCCCGGAGCCGTCTGCGTCCAGGATCACGGGCACCTTGTTGTTGGGGCTGATCTTGAGAAACTGTGCCTCATGCTGATCGCCCGCGAAGACGTTCACATGATGCTGGCGGTAGGGCAGGCCCAGCTCCTCCAGCATGATGGTGATCTTCACCACGTTCGGGCTGCTCATGCCATAGACATCGATCATTGAAGCCTCCGCGCGGGACGTTCGTCTGGGGCGCGCTGCACCGTGCGCGAAGCCCCGCTGGGGCGCATCGCCCAAATGCGTGAGCCCGCGGGTGGCGCGCTACCCTAAATGCGTGATGACGTTAACGCGGGTAAAGCGGGTACGCTAGCGGCACGCGGCGGACGCGCTCGGTGCGGGGGCCATGGCGGAGCAGCTACAGACGCTCATCGACAAGCAGGCGCTGCACGAGCTGGTGCTGACGTACTGTCGCGCCTGCGATCGGCGCGATTTCGTATTGCTGCGCTCGCTTTATCATGATGAGGCCATCGATGATCACGGCAGCATGTTCCGTGGCAGCGCCGATGAATACCTCGCCTGGCTGCCCCCGGTGCTGGGCAATTTCGAAGCCACGGTGCACTCGATCACCAACGCGCTCTTCGTGGTGCGCGCCGAACACGCGCAGGGGGAGCTCTACACCCTCGCCTACCACCGCACCCATCCGCCGCAGGCGCGCGAAATCGTCATCGGCGGGCGCTACCTGGACCGTTACGAGCGCCGCGCCGGGGTGTGGAAGTTCCTGCACCGGTCGCTGGCGCTGGACTGGTGCCGCGTGCGGCCGGTCGACGCTGCCGCCTACGGTGAGTTTGCCGCCGGGGCACCGCGCGGGCGCACCGACGAGCAGGATCCGTCGTATCTCGCACTGTCCTTCTTTCGCCGGGAGCATCGTTAACCCATGAAATTCTGGTTGTCGCTGGTCGCGGTGCGCGAAATCGAGCAATTGCCGCAGCTGGCGCGCTGCGCCGAGGATCTCGGCTTCCACGGCCTGATGGTGGGCGATCACCTCATCTGGCCGGCGCACATCACGACCCCGTATCCGTATTCAGCGGACGGCAAGATCTTCGTGCCACCCGATACGCCGTGGCCCGATCCGTGGGTGCTGTTTGCGCATCTGGGGGCGATCACCCAGCGGCTGCAGTTCGCCTCCAACATCTACCTTGCCGCCCTGCGTGATCCGCTCACGGTGGCCAAGAGCGTGGCGAGCGCGGCGGTGCTCACCGGCAACCGCGTGGTCTGCGGCGTCTCGGCCGGCTGGCTCAGGGAGGAGTATGAACTCGCCGGGGTCGATTTTGAGCTGCGCGGCCGGCGGCTCGATGAGACACTGCTCGTGATGCGCAAGCTCTTCAGCGGGCAGGTGGTCAAGCACGAGGGCCCGTTGTTCCGGTTCGAGGGCATCATGTGCCCGGCGCCCACGCGGCCGGTGCGCATCTGGTGCGGGGGCGCGGCGGCACCGGCCATGCGTCGGGCGGCACGCCATGACGGCTGGCTGCCGCTGCCGATGACCGTCGCGCAGGCCGACACGGCGCTCGCGGCGATCCATCTCATGCGCCGCGATGCCGGCCTGCCGCCGAGCGGCTTCGAGGTGGGATTGCCGCTCGCCGAACCGGTCACCCAGGCGGCGGTGGATGCCGTGCAGGAACTGGGAGTCCACGACCTGGTCGTCATCGCACCCTGGCTGCCCTCGCCCTGGGACCCGAACACGTGGCTCGAGCGCGGCGAGGACATGGCGCAGCTGGCGGTAAAGAAGAGGGCGCTGGAGCGCTACGCCGAGGCGGTGCTGCGCCGCGTCCATTAGCCGCAACAGGAGCCGACATGATCAAGACCATCGCCTTTCTGAAGCGCAGGGCGGGACTGACGCGCGCCGGGTTCATCCACTACTACGAGACCCGGCACGCGCCGCTCATCCTCTCGATCGCGCCGCAGATCTGCGACTACCGCCGCAACTTCCTGGTGTCCGAGGGCGCGATTTTGGCCCCGGGCGCCGCGGCACCCGACTTCGACGTGGTCACCGAGCTTTGGTACCCGGATGAGGCGGCGTTCGCCGCCGCGATGGCCGCGTTCACCGACCCGGTGAATGCGCAGCGGATCGCCGCGGATGAGGAGCAGGTGTTCGACCGCAGCTGTACCCGCTTTTATACCGTCGAGGAGCATGTCTCCCCGGGTACGGCGATCCGCTAGCCGTGGCCGCCCGGCGGCGCGCACCCTGGCAGCGCCGCCCGCTCACGGTGGCGGCCCCGGGGTGACCGGCTGCGCGTTGCGGAACAAGCGCCGCAGGAAGCGGATGGCGAACCAGCAGAACACCGCCGCGGCCGCCACGGCGATGACCGGCGCGGCGAGCGCGAGCAGCGAAAACCCGAGTGCAGCGCCGAGTTCGCCGCTCGCAACCGCGTGATTGCCGAGGCCTGCGGTGAGCGTCGTGGACTTAAGGCGCAGCACTGAGGTGATGCTCTGCGTGAGTCCTGCGGCCCCGCCGCCGGCGATCACGGCGGCGCTCCACTTCACGAGCGGTGGCACATCCGCCATGACCGCCGCCGACACCACCGTGCCGGCAATCAGGGCCGCCGGCGCCGCCAGCGCATCCAGAACGTTGTCCACTCCGGGGATGTAGTACGCGATGATCTCCAGCACCGCCGCGACGGTGAGCATCAGCAGTGCCGGCACACTGCCGAGCCAGGCGAAACCGCTGCTCAGGTGCAGATGCCCGAAGTAGGCGGCGATGCTCATCACCAGCAGCGGCAGAAACACCCTGAAACCGACAGCGGCGGCGAGGCCCACCCCGAGCGCAATCGAGAGCGCCAGATCACCGCCGGCGATGTCGGGTACGCTGAGCATGAGCGCTACGATAGGGCCCCCTTCCCGGGCTGTCGAGAGAACTGCCGGCGCCGCGCCAGTGCGGCAGTCGCCCTCGTTATACTGCGGGCCGCCATGATCGCCTTCGTCCGTGAATTGAGCCCGCAACCGGAACGCTGTGAACTGTCGTTCCTCAAGCGCGTTGCCATCGATGCCGCGCGGGCGCGGCAGCAGCACGCAGGCTACGTCGCCGCGCTGGAGGCGCTCGGCTGCGAGGTGCAGTGGCTGCCGCCGCTGGCCGAGCACGCGGACGGCGTGTTCGTCGAGGACACCGCCGTCATGCTGCCCGAGCTCACCGTCCTTACCCGCCCGGGAGCCGCTTCGCGCCGCGGCGAGGTGGCATCGGTCGCCGCCATGCTCGCCCGGCACACGCCGCTGGCGCGCGTGCACGCCCCGGGGACGCTCGAGGGTGGTGACGTGCTGCGGATCGGGCGCTCGTTGTTCGTCGGCGGCTCGGCGCGCAGCAACGCGGCCGGCGTCGCGCAGCTTGCCGCGGCGCTCGCACCGGCCGGCTACCGGGTGTGCGCCGTACCCATGCAGGGGTGCCTGCACCTGAAGAGTGCCGCCACCTTCATCCCGCCGGACCTGCTCCTGGTCAATCCCGCCTGGGTGGATGCGGCCGCATTCGCAGCGGCACGCATCGTCAACGTGGCGCCGGCGGAACCCTTCGGCGCTAACACACTCACGCTCAACGGCATCACGCTGGTGAGCGCCGACTACCCGCTGACGCAGCGGCGGCTCGAGGCGGCGGGCGTGAGCACCCGCGTGCTCGAGGTCGGCGAGCTGCACAAGGCGGAAGCGGCGCTCACCTGCATGAGCCTGATCCTGGAAGGTGCCGGCGCCTCAGGCGTGCACGGTCGCGCGCAGCGCGTCCAGGAATGAGCTCACCTCCGGCTCGGTACCGATGGTGATGCGACACCAGGTCGCAAAGGGCGGGAACAGCCGCCCGACCAGGATGTCGCGCTGCTTCATCTGCTGCGTGAAGCTCGCCAGCGGCATACCGGTATCGAAGAACACGAAGTTGGTCTGCGGTTCCGCGTAGCGCAGTCGCAGCTTCGTCAGTTCGCCCGTGATACGCGTGCGGCTCGCCAGGATGCGCCGCCGGGTGTCCGTAAGAAACGCGCGGTCATCCAGGCTCGCGCGCGCGGCGCGCACGGTGAGCTGGTTGGGCGTTGTCATGCGCGCGAGCCGCAGCGCCTTGGCGATCTTAGGATTCGTGATCGCGTAGCCCATGCGCATGCCCGCCATGCCGTGCAGCTTGGAGAAGGTGCGCAGCACCACCACCGGCCGCTCGCCCTTCACCAGGTCAACGACCGAGCCCACCTCGGCGGCGGTGGCGAAATCCATGTAAGCCTCATCGACGATGGTCACTACCTCGCGCGGCAGTCCCGCCACGAAGGCGCGGATATCCTCCGCCGCCACCGCGGTGCCGGTGGGATTGTTGGGATTGCAGAGGTACACGGCGCGGGTGCGCGCCGACACCGCGGCCCGCATGGCCGGCAGATCGTGACGCAGGCGCGCGTCCACCGCGACAAAGCGCACCGTGGCGCCCAGGGTGCGCGCATATTCGGGCAGCTCCAGGTAGGTTGGTTCCGCGGCGATGAATTCGCCGCCATCGCGCCCGTAGAGCAGCGCGAGCGCGCACAGGAGCTCCCCGGAACCGCTGCCGGTTACGATCTGCTCCGCAGCGGCGCCCTCGTGCTGCGCGAGCGCGCTGACCAGATCCTGCTGTTCCTCATCCGAGGGATAGCGGCAGGCCTGTCCGATTGCCGCGGCAATCGCGCGCCGGGCCGCCGGGGAGGGACCGTAGGGATTCTCGTTCCAGCAGAGGATCGCGGGCGTGTTGCCAGCGGCCGAGGGCTTCGCGGCGGCCCGCAAGGACAGGGCAGGGCCTGCCAGCAGCAGCGCGGAGACACCCAGCAGGTCGCGGCGGTTCATGGGCATGTCGTGATCATCCTGTTAACAGGGGCGCGCGGGCGGGCACCTGCGCAGCGTACGCCCTCAGTGCACGCCAAGGAATCATCCCCCCGCGAGCGCGCCTGCCGGCGACGGCGCCACTGCGGCTCATTGGACCGCGTCATGAGGCGACGCTAGACTTTGCCGATGAGCCGGACGGCGAACCTCAAAGTGGGCAGCCCTGCGCAACTGCTGTTGGAGCGGGCCGATGGGTCGTGCTGCGCCGTGCACCCGCTGTGGCTGCGCGAGCGCTGCAAGGACGCCGCCAGCATGGACCTGAAGACGCAGCAGCGCCTGCAGGACCCTTCCGACTTCGACCTGGAGCTGACGATCGTCGCGCTCTCGCAGCCCGCGGCGGGCACTTTCCGGGTCAAGTTCAGCGACGGCCACGAGGCAAGCTTCAGCGCCGCGGACATCCTCGAGGAGGCCTGCCTCGCTCCCAACAGTCACGACTGCCCGGGTCCGCAGCTGTGGGACGGCTCCCTGCCGGCCCTGCCACGCGTGCGCTGGCGGGCGGAGCCAAGCGAGGCGGAGCGACTGGCGTGGCTTGAGTCCTTCCTCACGCTGGGGTTCGTGATATTCGAGGGCGTACCGACGCAGCCCGCCACGGTGCTCAAGGTCGGTTCGATGTTCGGCTTCACCCGCGAGACTAACTTCGGGGCGCTGTTCGACGTGCGCTCCACGCCCGACGCCACCGACCTCGCCTACACTTCGATAGCGCTCGACCCGCATACCGACAACCCGTACCGCGCCCCGGTCCCGGGCATCCAGCTCTTGCACTGCCTGGCCAATGAAACCAGCGGTGGCCAGTCGACCCTGGTAGACGGTTTCGCCGTGGCGCAGGCCCTGCGCACGAAGGACCCGCAGGCATTTGAGATCCTCGCCGGCACCCCGGTGCGCTTCAAGTACATCGATGCCCAGACCGAACTCACCGCCAGTGCGCCGCCGATCGAGCTGGACGTCACCGGCGCGCTGAAAGCGATCCACTTCAGCCCGCGCCTGGATTTCGTGCCGCTGTTCGAGCCGCAGCAGCTGCAGGCCTACTTCCGTGCCCGCCGGCTGTTCGATCACGCGCTGCGCGCGCCGGACTTCGAGATCCGCTTCCTGCTCGCAGCGGGCGACCTTGTGATGTTCGACAATTGCCGGCTGCTGCACGGCCGTACGGGCTTTGATCCCGCCGAGGGGCTGCGCCACCTGCAGGGCTGCTACATCGACATCGACGGGCCGCGCAGCCTCTACCGCGTACTGCGCCGCCGGGGCGCCCGGACAGCCGCAGTGAGGCGCAGCGCGTGAAC
This sequence comes from uncultured Pseudomonadota bacterium, assembly GCA_963781815.1. Lineage (GTDB taxonomy): Bacteria > Pseudomonadota > Gammaproteobacteria > Steroidobacterales > Steroidobacteraceae > 13-2-20CM-66-19. The sequence continues at coordinate 383,313 of CAWAHK010000002.1, forward strand.
CGGATCGTCAGCTTCCGCCAGATGAAGGACGGCACCAAGGAGGACTACGTTCTCCTCGATGAGTCCGAGAAACAGTACGCGGCGGGCCTTGCGGATCGGGTGCTCGAGAGCTTGCTCAAACTCGACCACTCACTGGCGGGCTACCCTGTCAGCCGCCTCGGCCACTCGCTGCAGGCGGCAACCCGCGCGCTGCGCGACAACGCGGACGAAGAACTGGTGGTGGCCGCACTGCTGCACGACATCGGCGACGAGCTGGCGCCTTATAACCACACCGAGATCGCCGCCGCCATCCTGCGTCCCTACGTGCGCCCGGAAGTTACCTGGATCGTCGCGCAGCACGGCCTGTTTCAGAACTATTACTACGTGCACCACTTCGGCGGAGACCGCAACGCGCGCGAGCGCCTGCGTGACCATCCCTGGTACGAGGCGTGCGTGCATTTCTGTGCCAACTGGGATCAGTGTTCCTTCGATCCGGACTACGCGAGCGAGCCGCTCGCGACCTTCGAGCCGCTGGTGCGACGCATCTTCGCGCGCGCCCCGCACGATCCGCGTTACCTGACGGCCGGGTCTCCCGGCGCGCTCTGAGCCGCCGCTACCTGCTCCGAGGCGACACCCAGCAGCCATGCGCGTGCCTGGGCCACGGTCGGGAAGACCGAGATCGGCATGCCGCGGTTGACGGCGACGGTCTCGGCAAAGTCCATCAGATTTCCTTCGGCGTGGACGTCGACGTAGGCGATGGCCTGCAGCAGGCCGCGCGCCCGCTCGCTGCTCTCCGAGACCACCTTGTAGACTGCGAATGTGCCCAGGCGCGGGCCCTCGAGGCGTTCCTCGATCAGTACGCGGTAGCATGCCCGGGCCAGGCACTCGCGTCGCAATTGATCCAGGTAACGCGCCACGGTGTCCGCATCGTTCGTGCCGGTGACGAGTGCGTGCAGGTACTGTGGTTCCTGTTTGATTGTCAGCTGATATGCCATGAGCGTACGCGCGGGCCAGATGGGCCAAGGTACCGCCGCCGCCGCAGAAAGCCCAGCGGATCCTGCCGCCGCAAGCGTGCGGCGCGCACGCCGCGGGGCTGAGCCTTTAATATACGTGCAGCAGCGCACGGGAGCCGCCTCATGAACGACCAGGTTGCCAGCATCTACAACGTCAAGAACTCGGTGATGGACCTTGCCGTTCACTTCGGCCCGCGGCTGCTCGCCGCGCTCGTGATCCTGCTCCTGGGGGTGCTGGTGAGCCGCTGGGTAGGCCGCTGGGTGCTGCGGCTGATGCAGCGCCTGGAGCTCGAGCCCCCGGTACGCCTGCTGCTGGCGCGCGTCGCGTGGACGGGGTGCTTCGTGCTGTTCTGCATCATGGCGCTCCAGAACCTCGGCGTGGAGCTGCTGCCGCTGATAGCGGGCATCGGCGTGGTGGGCGCGGGCATCGCTCTGGCAACCCAGGGGGTGCTGAGCAATGCGGTGGCCGGGCTCTCGATTATCTTTTCCAAGCCGTTCCGCGTGGGGGAGTACATCGAGATCGCGGGCGTGGAGGGCACCGTGGAAACCATCACGCTGTTCAGTACTACGCTCGCGCATCCCGATCGCTCGCGCGTGGTGGTACCCAATCGCAAGATCGTGGGGGAGATCCTGCACAACTACGGGCGGATCCGGCAGCTGGACGTCACCGTCGGTGTGGCCTACGACTGCGATCTGGGTGCCTCGCTGGCACTCATCCAGGACATTCTCAACGCCAATCCGCGCGTGCTGCAGGACCCCCCGCCGATCATCCAGCCGATCCAGCTGGCGGATTCTTCCGTGAACATCGCCGTGCGCCCGTGGGCGCTGACGCAGGACCGCGGCGCGGTGACGGGTGAGATTTACGGCGCCATCCTCGAGTCCTTCCGCGCGCGCGGTATCGTCATTCCCTTCCCGCAACGCGAGGTGCGCCTGGTGGGCCAGGCGGGACCCAGCCCCGCATCATGAGCGCCGGCCGCGGGGCAGTTCGGTGCCGTCCGCCCGATAGGCCGGCGGCGTGTAGAAATTCAGGGTACGCAGCAGCGCGCGCCCGGTGTTGCGGATTTCATGGCGATCGCCCTGCTCGATCAGCAGCAGCATCCCGGCCCGCAGCGGCCGTCGCCGCCCGTTGACCCACGCCACACCGGACCCGGCCACGACGAAGAGCCACTGGTCCGCGCCCGCGTGGCGATTGTCCGGGTCGCCTTCGGATCCTCCGGGCGCGATGGCCATCGCCGCCGCCTGGCAGCGGCGATTGCTCATCGCAACCCGGAAACCCCTTGCAAATCGCAGCCGGCGGCATCTCATGCGACGCTCGGGCGGCGAATGATTACTGCCGGTTCTCCCAGTAGCGCGGCGCCTTGTAGTAGTCGTAGCTGCGTTCGCGGAACTGCCGTCCGTCGTCGCGCGTGAGCTCCTCGATCGAGCCTGCCGGCGCGGACTCCAGCTGGGCGCGCGTGTAGTTCACCACATAGGCGCCTTCGCCTTCGTCGTAGTCGAGCGACTCCCACGGAATCGGGTGGTACTTCTCGGCCATCCCGAGGAAGCCGCCGAAGCCGACCACCGCGAACATGATGTTGCTGGACTCCTTGTCCAGGATGACGTCTTCGATCGCGCCGATCTTCTTACCCGAGGTGTCCTTGACGGCCGTGCCGAGCACTTTCTTGGCCCGAATGGCGGAAGTGTGGCCGCTGATAGTGGTCATGCTTGGTCTCCTGTGAAGTGAGGGGGATGCGCCAAATTGCGCGAGGTGAATGGTCGGCCAAAGTGCTCAGCAACGACGTAGGTGCGACGCGCACACGCGGGTAGGCGCACTCCGCTGCCCGCTCGTGAACCGTGGCGGCGCCTGTGCGATAGTCGGCGCGGGCGGTGCCGGTGCCGCGCGGTGGGGAGACTGGAGAGTGAAGCTCGTACGCTACGGTGCCCGCGGGCACGAGCAGCCCGGCATAGTCGATGCTGGCGGCGTGATTCGCGATGTGTCGCACCTGATCCCGGACTGGACCGCGGCCCAGCTTGACTTCGCAACGCTCGCGCGTGTCGCGCAGCTTGAGCCGAGGCGCCTGTCGGCGCTGCCCGCGGGCACGCGTCTGGGTGTACCGCTTGCGGGCATCGGCAAGTTCATCGCCATCGGTCTGAACTACACCGATCATGCCATCGAGTCCGGGCTCACGCCCCCCAAGGAGCCGGTCGTTTTCAGCAAGGCCATCAGTTGCCTCACGGGCCCTTCTGATCCGGTGATGTTGCCGCAGGGTTCGCTGAAGACGGACTGGGAAGTGGAACTGGGCGTCGTCATCGGCCGCCGCGCCCGCTACGTCGCCCAAGACCAAGCCCTCGCGTGCGTGGCGGGCTATTGCCTCATCGATGATGTCTCCGAGCGCGAGTACCAACTCGAGCGCGGCGGCACCTGGGACAAGGGCAAGGGGTGCGACACCTTCGGGCCCGTCGGCCCCTGGCTCGTGACCGCCGATGAGCTGGGCGAGCCGCAGGCAGTAGAGCTGTGGCTTGACGTGAACGGCGTGCGCCGCCAGAGGGGCAGCACGGCGAACATGATCTTCCCGGTGGCCGAGCTCGTGGCCTACCTCAGCCGCTTCATGACGCTCGAGCCCGGGGACCTGATCGCCACCGGCACCCCCGCCGGCGTCGGCATGGGCATGAAACCAGCGCCGCTGTATCTGAAGGCCGGTGACCACATGCGCCTCGGGAGCCCGCAGCTCGGGGTCCAGGAGCATGAGGTCGAAGCCTGGCGAGCCGCATGACGGGCCTTGCCGCGCTGGCGCAGGAGCCAGCTCCGCGTGCCGCTCGCCGCTGCGCGCGCCACCGACAGGCATAATGAGCCGCGCCTCAACCACAAGATGAGCTGCGGTCACCTCACGTGTCACCCGACGTCCTGATCGTGGGGGCCGGCCCGACCGGCCTCGCCCTGGCCCTGTGGCTGACGAAGCTCGGCGTGCCGGTGCGTGTCATCGACAAGACGGCCGAGCCCGGCACCACGTCGCGCGCACTGGCGGTGCAGGCGCGCACCCTGGAACTGTACCGCCAGCTCGGGCTGACCGAGGCGGTGCTCGAGCGCGGGCACCGCGTACCCGCGGTCAACCTCTGGGTCAGGGGCTCGCGCGCGGCGCGGCTGCCGTTCGGCAACGTGGGCGCCCATCTGACCGCGTACCCCTTTCTGCACATCTTTCCGCAGGACGAGCATGAAAAGCTCCTGATCGAGCGCCTCGCGGCGCTCGGGGTGGGTGTCGAGCGCTCCACCGAACTGAAGGCCTTCACGCAGGAGCGCGAGCAGGTGCGCGCGCAGCTGCTCGCGCCTGATGGCGCGGAGGAAGTGTGCGAGGCGCGTTTCCTCGCCGGCTGCGACGGGGCGCGCTCGCTGGTGCGCGAGACACTGCAGACCGGCTTCCCCGGCGGCACCTACCGGCAGATCTTCTACGTGGCCGATATCCAGGGGGGCGGTCCCCCGATGGATGGTGAACTGCACGTGGATCTGGACGAGGCGGACTTCCTCGCGGTCTTCCCGCTCGCAGGCGAGGGCCGCGCGCGCCTCATCGGGACCGTGCGTGATGAACGCGCGGATCACCCGGAGAGCCTGAAGTTCGAGGACGTCAGCGGGCGTGCCATCGAGCACCTCAAGGTGCAGATCCAGCAGGTAAACTGGTTTTCGAGCTACCGGGTCCACCACCGTGTGAGCGCGCACTTTCGCGACGGGCGCGTGTTCCTGCTCGGGGATGCGGCGCACATCCATAGCCCGGCGGGCGGGCAGGGCATGAACACCGGCATCGGTGATGCGGTGAATCTGGCCTGGAAGCTCGCCGCCGTGCTGGCGGACTCGGCGCCGGATGGCCTGCTCGACAGCTACGAAGCCGAGCGCATCCGCTTCGCCCGGCGCCTGGTCACCACCACCGACCGCGTGTTCACTTTCGCCACCGGCGCCGGGCACATCGCCGACCTGGTGCGCACGCGCCTCGCCCCCGTCGTGGTGCCAGGGGCACTGGCGCTGCCGGCGGTGCGGCAGTTCATGTTCCGCACCGTCTCGCAGATCGGCGTGAACTACCGCGGCGGTCCCCTCAGCGAGGGGGCGGCCGGCCGGGTGCACGGCGGGGATCGCCTGCCTTGGGTGCGCGCGGGCGGCGCGGACAACCATGACTCGTTGCGCGAGCCGCGCTGGCAGGTCCACGTGTACGGCACGGCGCGCGGCAGTGTGGCCACCTGGTGCGGCGAGCACGGTGTCGCCCTGCGCGTGTTCGCGTTCGCGCGCAGACACCGGGCGGCCGGCCTGAGCCCGGGCGCGCTCTACCTCATGAGGCCCGACAGCTACGTGGCCCTCGTCGATCCGGACGGCGACCCGGCTGCCCTGCAGCGCTACTTCACGGCCCGGCAGCTGCGGCCGGCCACCGCGAAGCCCTGAACCCGCCGCTCGGGCGCGATTGTCGCCACCGCGCGCGAGCGCTACCCTTTTTCGCCCACGGACCCCGCCAAGAGGCACGTATGGCGCCAGATGGCCTTACGGTGCGCCAGCAGAAATACCGCGCGGCGCTCGTCGCGAATCTTGAAACGCACACCGGACGCCCGCTCAGGGAGTGGCTCGGGGTCGCGCGCAGTTGTCCGGAGAGCGCGCCGCGCGCGCGACTGCGCTGGTTCAAGCACACCCACGGGCTCGGGCAGAACTACGCCATGTATGTACTGGGCGAGCTCGACCGCGAGCAGGGTAGGACTGCTCCGGCGCCCCGCCAGGTGCGCGAGAAGCTGTGGCGGGAGCGGGAACGCTGGCGATACTCACCGCACTGGAGGCGGCCACGGGTCAGCTGCCCGACCTGATCGCCGGGCAGCGCAAGGCCTACACCGTGTGGTCGCGCTCGTACGCGTTCGCGGCCGCCCGGCCGCAGGGCGGGCAGGTTCGGCTCGGGCTCGCGCTCGCCCCGAGGGCCAGCCCGCGCCTGAAGCGCGCTCAGCGCGAGGGCTGGTCGGAGCGCCTGACGTCCACGCTGCTGCTCACCAAGCCCGGCGACGTCGACCCGGCGGTGCGTGCCCTGCTGCGCGCGGCCTGGGACGAGAGTTGAGTCCGCGCGCGGTGATGTAAGCATGTGTTACCTCATCCGCGCCCCGCGCTGATGCTGCTATCCTGCGCGCCTTCTCGCTCGCAAGGTCTCACTCATGACACTCAAGTCCGGCGAGCCGCTGGGCGTGCTGGCTGCATGCCTGATGGTCTGCGCGGCGGCGTTCGCCGCCACGACTCCCCCCAAAACCGCGATCACGCACGAGGCGCTGTGGATGATGAAACGCGTGGGCACACCCACGGTGAGTCCCGACGGCAGGTGGGTCGTCTTCTCCGTGACGGAGCCCTCGTACGAGCAGGACAAAGAGGTGACCGACCTGTGGCTCGTCGCGGCGGACGGCAGCGCGGCGCCGCACCGGCTCACCAATACCAAGGCTGCCGAGAGCGGAGTGTCCTGGGCCCCGGACAGTCGCTCCATCGCCTTCGCCACCAAGCGCGAGGGTGACGAGGTCGAACAGATCTATGTCCTTGACCTGATCGATGGCGGCGAGGCCCGCCGGGTGACGAACGTGGTCACCGGAGCCTCGGATCCGCAGTGGCGGCCGGATGGCAAGGCCATCCTGTTCCAGTCGCTCGTCTATCCGGAGGCCGCGGACGATGAGGCGAACAAGAAGATCATCGCCGAGCGCAAGGCCCGCAAGTACAACGTGCGCATCTACGAGCACTTCCCGATCCGCTACTGGAATCAGTGGTTCGACGAGCGCCGGCTCACGATCATGGTGCAATCGCTCGAGGAGGGAGCGAGCGCGCGGGACCTGCTCTCGGCAACCACACTGGCGCATGCGTCCGGCTTCGCCGGCGTGAGCGTGGAAACGCGGATCTCGCTCGAGCCGATCTTCAGCCCGGACGGACAGGAGATCGTGTTCACGGCCACGACGGAGCGCTGGAACGCCGCTGCCGCTCACGTGGGCTATCACGTTTATCGCATGCCGGCGGCGGGCGGGGAGCCACGGCCCGTCACCACGACGCCGGGCACCTATCGCGACACGGCCTTTGCCCCGGACGGCAAGAGCTTGTTCTTCAAGTACGCGCCCCAGGATGAGGAGGTCTATCACCTCGAGCGCCTCCAGCGCGTGGCCTGGCCCGCCGGCGGTGCCGCGACTCTGGTCGCCCGTGATCTTGACCGCGAGGTCGCCGCCTACGCGCTCACTCCCGACAGCCGCACGGTCTATCTGCTAGTTCCGGATGCCGCCCGGGAAGACCTGTATCGCGTGAACGCGGCCGGTGGCACCGCCGAGCGGGTCATCGAGCCCGACCTCGGCGGCTATACTTCCCTGAGCAGCGCGCGCCGGGCTTCAAAGCCGGTGCTGATCGGCAATTACGGCAGCTCGGTCAGCCCGGCCGAGGTCGTGCGCCTGGATCCCGCGGCGCACCGGCATACAAATCTCACGCACATCAACGTCGCCGCGGCGGCCGCCATCGACTGGAGTCCACCGGAGCACTTCTACTTCACCAGCGCCAAGGGGCGCAGCATCCACAATATGATCGTGCGGCCCCCGGGGTTTGACGCCAGCAAGAAGTACCCCCTGCTGGTACTGATCCACGGCGGCGCCGCCAGCAACAACCCCGACCAGATCGGGCTGCGCTGGAACTACCACCTGCTCGCCGCTCCCGGCTATGTGCTGCTGCTCACCGACTACACCGGCTCGACCGGATTCGGCGAGAAGTTCGCACAAGCGATCAAGCTGGATCCGCTGCGCACGCCGGGAGAGGAAATCAACCAGGCGGTCGACGAGGCGCTCAGGCGTTTCCCCTTCATCGACGGCTCGCGCATGTGCGCCGCCGGTGCCAGCTATGGGGGTCACCTCACCAACTGGATCGAGGCCACTAGCACGCGCTACAAGTGTCTTATCAGTCATGCGGGTGAAGTCGACCTCGCCACCCAGTGGGGAGAGAGCGACTTTAACTACGAGCGCGAGGTCACCAACGGCGGGCCGCCCTGGGGTGGCAGTGCCATCTGGCGCGAACAGAGCCCCATCACCTACGGCGCCAGCTGGAAGACGCCGATGTTGCTCAGTATCGGGGAAAGAGACTTCCGCGTCCCGATCGGTAACACGCTGCAGAACTGGAGCACGCTTCAGCGCATGCAGGTGCCCAGCCGCCTGCTGGTCTGGCCGGATGCGTGGCACTGGATTCTCAAGCCCGAGGACAGCCGCTACTTCTACAAGGAAGTCCACCAGTGGCTGGCCACCTACCTGAAAGGCGAAGCGGCGCCGGCGGGCGAGGGCGCACACTGACCTGTCCCGGCGAAGCCCGGGAGCGCTGCGCCGCCGCCTCCCGCTGGCGGGGCCGCCACGTAGCGGGCGCCGCCTCGCGGCCGCGCGAAAACCTTTTGCGGGCCGCCGCCCACTAACGTAGTAGTACCCGGGGCCTGAATGAGGATCGTGCGCGTGCCGGCAGCTCGTCAATGGATTGCGGCCCTGGGGCTGCTCGGGGCGGTCGCCGCGCCCTGCGGCGCGCATCACATGGACTCCGCCAATACGCAGGTAGCATTCGAAATCCACCACCTGGGGCTGCGCTGGTTCACGGCCGCGTTTCACGACCTCAGCGGGGAATTCGTGCTGGATCCGGACGGACAGGGCGGCCAGTTGAGCGTCGTGGTGCGCATGGCATCCATCGATTGCGACAGCGCCTTCTGGGACGAGCGGCTGCGCTCCCCGCAGTGGTTCGACACTGCCAAGTTTCCGCACATGGTTTATCGCTCGAGCCGCATCGACTTTCAGGGCCCCACCCGCGCGACGGTCCATGGCGATCTGACGCTGCACGGCATTACGCGTCCGGTGACGCTGGCGGTCACCGACATCGACTGTCCGCAGACCCGGGGCGACGGCGCGGCCCGGTGTCGCTTCCTGGGTCACGCGCAGCTGAAGAGGTCGGACTTTGGCTTGGCGCACGCCTTCTGGCAGGGTGGCGACTCGGTCGACATCATCGTGCACGGCAGCTGAGGCGCCGGGAGCTATGCTGGGTGCCGCCGACGGCCGGGGCGAGCGCTGTGGGGTGCGGGGGTGCGCAGTCTGAGTAGCGCGCGCCCATTGCTCGCCCACCCGCGATGACAGCGCAGAGCACCCCGGGTTCACCTGCCTGATTGGCGTATGAGCGCGGTGGGCGGGCGTGCGGGCGGCGCTAGTTTTCACCGGCGGGGCGGGTTGTGAGGTGACTAACGGGAAGGCGATCGTCGTGGGTGCCGGCATCGTGGGCCTGGCGCTCGCCCGCGCGCTCGCGCTGCGTGGCCATGAGGTCACCGTGCTCGAACGGCACCAGCGCGCCGTGGGTGCGTCCTTAAGGAATTTCGGCAGCGTCTGGCCGATCGGCGTCGCTGACCATGTCTACGAGCGCGCCCTGCGCTCGCGCAGCATCTGGCTCGAGCTGCTGCGCGCGATGCGCATCTGGCATGAGCCGTGCGGTTCGCTGCACGTCGCGCGCGCCAGCGACGAAATGGCGGTCCTCGAGGCCTATGTCGGCCGCAACCGCGGCGCGCGGCCGTGCCGGATGATGAGCGCCGCGGCCGCGCTCGCGCGGGTGCCCGCGCTCAATCCCGCAGGGCTGCACGGCGGCCTGCTGTGCGAGGACGAGTTGCTGCTCGACCCGCGCGAGGCCCTGCGCGCGCTGCCGGCCTGCCTTGCCGAGCGCCACGGTGTGCAGTTTCGCTGGGGCACGGCGGTCAACGCGGTGGACAGCGGCGTCGCGCACGCGGGACGGGAGCGATTCCAGGCGGAGCGCATCTACATCTGCGGCGGCGCTGATTTTGAATGGCTGTACCCGGAAGTGTTCGCGGCCGCGCCGCTGACGCGCTGCAAGCTGCAGATGATGCGCCTGACTCCCGAGGTGCCCGGCTTTCGCCTCGGCTGCTCGCTGGCAGCGGGCCTGTCACTGGTGCACTACGCCACCTTCGCCGCGCTGCACGAGGTGCGGCTGCTGCGCGCGCGCCTGGAGCGCGAGCACGCGCCGCTGCTCGAGGCCGGCATCCACATGCTGGTGACGCAGAATGGGCAAGGCGAACTTGCGATCGGCGATTCGCACGCCTACGGCCAGACGCTTGATCCCTTTGACGAGTGCACCATCAACGACAAGATTCTGGGGTACACGCGTCAGGTGGTGAACCTGCCGCCGGCGCGCCTGACACAGACCTGGCACGGCATCTACGCCAAGCTGACCGACGGTGGCACCGAATTCGTCCGCAGCGCGGCTCCGGGCGTGACCCTCGTGAACGGCTTGGGCGGCCTTGGCATGACGCTGGCGTTCGGCCTGGCGGAGGAACTCGTGGAGGATCGCTACCGGCCTTGTGGGTAAGGGGCTAGGCCGCCCGCGGCAACCATGCTGTGGGTGACGAGGACCACTCAGGGCACCGCCCGGGGATCGTGAGCTGCGATCCCCGGGGAGCCAAGACAGAAGTCCCCCCTCCTACTTCGGCTTCGCCGGCCGCTGGAACGGCCGCTCGATCGAGGCCTTGGCCAGCGTCTTGCTGGAGATCTCGTAGTCGATGTTGGCCGCCGTCGAAGTGGCGGGCACGTTCAGGTGATCAACACTCAGCGCGTACACCGTGATCACGTACTGATGCGCCGGATCACCTTCATCAGGGCAGGGTCCGTAGTAGTGAGGCTCGGGCGCCTCGCCATCCGGCAGACCCTGCTTGGCACCCTTGGGCATGGCCGGGCTTCCCGGATCGCCGGCCTTGTGCGGCAACGAAGTCGTCGTCGCCGGCAGGTCGTACACGATCCAGTGCCACCAGCCGGACACCGGGGGCCTGAAGGGGTCGTACATGGTGATCGCGAAGCTGCGCGTCCCGGCCGGCGCGCCGCTCCACTGCAGCAACGGGGACTCGTTGGCGCCGTGGCAGCCGAACGCATTGGCCATGTGGCGTTCCGCGATGGGCTTGCCTGGCGGCAGGTCCGGGCTCGTCAGTTTGAAAGTGCCGTCCGCGCGGGCCGCAGGCTGGCCGATCAACAGGCTGGCAAGGGCGAGGGCGCACGATGCCCGTCTCAGGCTACTGTCCATCTCGTTCTCCCGTCGAAGCAGAGGCTGTTCTTGTCGAAGTGCCGCGGTGAGGTCCCCCGCGCGTGCAATTCTAACCCGTTGAAGCGGCGGCCATACAGTGGTACGTGCGAGGCACAACTGGATGAGAAAATCCCTGCGCGCGATGTTTCGGTCTCACGCGACCGATGCATAATTCGCACGTGACGCAACGAGAACTATTCGCCCTTGCGCCCGCCGAGCCGCCCGGCTTCACCTACGCGCCTGAGTTTCTGAGTGCGCCAGAGGAGACGCAGCTGCTGGCGCTGATCCGCGCGCTGCCGTTTGAGGAAGCACAGTACCGCGAGTGGTACGCGCGGCGGCGCATCGTGAGCTTCGGCGGCCGCTATGACTTCACCCGCCACGAGTTGAGCGACGCTGCGCCCATCCCGCAGTTCCTGCTGCCACTGCGGCACCGGCTGGCGCGGCTCGCGGGCCTCGTGCCCGAGCACATTCAGCATGCCATGGTCGCGGAGTACCCGCCGGCAACACCGCTGGGCTGGCACCGCGACGTGCCCGATTTCGAACTGATCATGGGGGTGTCGCTGCTCGGGCATGCGCGCCTGCGCTTCCGTCCGTGGCCGCCCAAGCCAAACGCGCGCACCACCTTGGCGATCGAGCTGGCGCCGCGCTCGGCGTACGTATTGCGTGATGAGGCCCGCTGGCACTGGCAGCACGCCGTCTCCCCCACCAAGGAGCTGCGCTACTCCATCACCTTCAGGACGCGCAGCAAGTGAAGGCGTGTGACGATCTGCCGCTGCATGTCGTCGGCGGCGCGGCGCAGCCAGAGCCGGTCGCCGTACCGCACGGGCAATTGTCCGCGCCGGCGCTCGAGGGGGTCATCAGGGCCTTCGTGCTGCGCGAGGGCACCGACTACGGGGAGCACGAGTTCACGCTCGAGCAGAAGATTGCGCACGTGAGGGCGCAGCTGGAAAGCGGCGATGCCCAGATCCTGTTCGACCCCACCTCCGCCAGTGTCGATATCGTCAGAACCCCGCGCCGCGGGCGCTGATGCGACGAGCGCGTATCCCACGCTGTCGCAGGTGCAGCTGACGCACTACGTGCGCGCGCGGCTCGCCGAGCACCTGTTCGACGAGTCGGATGTCAGCGCTGCCGGGGTGGCGATTTACTCGCTGTCCGATCCAAGGAACGTCCGCGAGATCCGCTACGTCGGACAAACCATTGCGCCGCGCCGGCGTCTCTTGCAGCATCTGAATACCGCCAGGCTCTGGCTGCCGGACCAGGTTCCATGGTGGATCAAGTCACCGAAACTGCGGCCCCTGTATAGCTGGATCAGGCAGCTGTACCGCGAGGGTGGGCGACTGCCGGTGATGGTGATCTGCGACTGGGTGGATCGCACTGCGGCCCGGCACGCCGAGCGCGCCAGGATTTGTGATTGCCTGGAGCAGCAACGGCCGCTGTTGAACTACGAGTCCGAAATCCTGCGGCGGCAGCTGCTGTTGATCTAGTGCTGACCCGCGCCCCTGATTGAAAGGTTGCACCGTGTCCAATTCGCGTCGCGACTTCCTGGCCACTTCCTGCGCCGCGGTGCTCGGCTCACTCGCCGTCGCGCGTGAGGCGCACGCCGCCGATCCTCCGGCACCCGAGCCCGCGCCGCCGCCGGGCACGCCGCCCGCGTTCGGCACCGCGCCGGCGGTGGGCCCGGAGGTTACTGCTGCAACCTTCGGAGCCGCCGAGAAGCTCGTGCAGGTGCAACTCACGCCCGCGCAGCGCGCGCAGGCGGTGAGTAACTGGCGCCGCAGCATGGCGCCGCTGTACGAACGACGCGCCGGTCCACGCCGCGTCAAGCTCAATGCGGAACTCGCACCCTACTCGACCTGGAATCCCATGCTGCCGGGCCACGCGGCACTGCCGGCGGGCGAGCGCTTCGTGCGCAGCGCGCGCGATCCTGGTCCGCTCCCGGCCACGGACGGGGCCATCGCCTTCGCGCCGGTGTGGCAGCTGTCGCGCTGGCTGGAATCGCGTCAGCTCACTTCGGAACGCCTGACCCGCATCTATCTGCAGCGCATCGCGACCTTTGATCCGAAACTGCGCTGCATCATCACCCTGACGGCGGACCTGGCGCTCGGCCAAGCCAAGCAGGCGGATCGGGAGATTGCCGCCGGCAAGTACCGCGGCCCGTTGCACGGCATCCCCTGGGGCGGCAAGGATCTGCTCGACACCGCGGGCATCCGCACCACCTACGGGGCGGAACCTTACCGGAACCGCGTGCCGGCCAGCGACGCCGCCGTGGTGCGCCGCCTGCACGAGGCTGGCGCGGTGCTGCTCGCCAAGCTCAGCCTCGGAGCGCTGGCGCTGAATGATGTGTGGTTCGGCGGCCAGACGATGAACCCGTGGCTGCTGGAGGAGGGAGCCTCGGGCTCCAGCGCAGGACCGGGGGCCGCGACCGCGGCCGGCCTGGTGGCCTTTTCGATCGGCAGCGAGACCGAGGGCAGCATCGTCGGTCCGAGCATGCGCTGCGGGCTCACCGGCCTGCGGCCGACCTTCGGACGCGTGCCACGCACGGGCGCGATGACGCTCGCCTGGTCGCTCGACAAGCTCGGCCCCATGGCACGCAGCGTCGAGGACACCCTGCTCGTGCTGCAGGCGATCCGCGGTCCGGACGAGGGTGACCTCGGCAGCGTCGCGGCGCCCCTGGCGTATGAGGCAACGGCGAGCCTGAGCGGGCTGCGCTGCGGCTACTTCCCGGCCTGGATGCACGAGGACCCGGCCACGGAGGTCGACCGGCAGGCGCTGGCGCAGATCCAGAAACTGGGCATCCAAGCGGTCAAGGTGTCACTCCCGGACTGGCCGTACGACGGGCTCAACATCCTGCTCTTTGCCGAGGCCGCCGCCGCCTTCGAGGAACTGACCCTCACGCATCAGGACGACACGCTGCGCATGCAGCCCCCGGATGCCTGGCCCAACAGCTTCCGGCAGGCGCGCTTCCTGTCGGCCGTCGACTACGTGCAGGCCGACCGGATGCGCCGTGCAGTCGCGCAGCAGATGCAGCGCCTGCTCGCTGAGGTGGACTTTCTGCTGGTGCCCTCACTGCGCGATGAAATGCTCACGATCAGCAATTTCACCGGACACCCTTCCCTCACGCTGCGGGCGGGGTTCATCGAGGTCAGCGCCGCACGCAGCGACTGGGCCCCGGATCCGCAGCACCCGCTGCCGAGTTTTAAGCCACCACGCCGCGTGCCCCACGGCGTCACCCTCATCGGGCGCTTGTTCGAGGAGGGCAAGATCGGACGCGTGGGACTCGCGCTCGAGGAGCGCCTGAAGGTCGCCGCCGCGACGCCGCCCGGGTTCTGAGGCGGCGCGGCGCCCCGGCGCCGGCGGGGTACTGGGAGCGTCAGCTCTGGGACCGGCGGCGCGGCCGCAGCGCGGCGAGCTCCCCCACGATGCCGCGCCGGAACACCAGCACGCACGCGATGAAGATGGCGCCGATGATCACCGTCACCCAGCCACCGACGATGTCGGACAGGTACTCCTGCAGCGTCACGATGACCGCCGCCCCGATCACCGGGCCGAAGAAGGTGCCGGTGCCGCCCACCAGGGTCATCAGGATCACTTCCCCGGAGGTGGCCTGGGAGACATCCGACAGGGTGACGAAGCCGAGCACGAGGGTCTTGAGCGCGCCGGCAAGACCGGCCAGCGTGGCCGACAGCACGAACGCCACGAGCTTGTAGCGATGCACGTCGTAGCCCAGGGAGATGGCGCGTGTTTCGTTCTCGCGGATGGCTTTCAGCACCTGCCCGAACGGGGAGTGCACCACGCGACGGATGAAGAGGAACACACCGACGAACGCCGCGAGCACCAGGTAGTACATCGGCAGGTCGGACCGCAGCGGCACGATGCCCAGCAGCGCGCCCCGCGGCACGCCCTGCAGCCCGTTCTCCCCGCCCGTGAAGGGCGCCTCCAGGCACACGAAGTAAAGCAGCTGCGCCAGCGCCAGCGTGATCATCGCGAAGTAGATGCCCCGGCGGCGGATCGCGAGCGCGCCGATGAGAAGGCCGAGCACCATCGCGACCGCCACCCCGGCGAGGGTTGCGGGCAGCGTGCCCCAGCCGTGCGCGGTGGCGAGCCAGCCGGTGATGTAGGCCGCGCAGCCGAAGAAGGCTGCGTGCCCGAAGGAGAGCATGCCGCTGAAGCCGAGCAGCAGGTTGTAGGCGCAGGCGAAGATCGCGAAGCACAGCAGCTTCATCATGAAGACCGGATAGATCCCAGTCACCGGCACCGCCAGCGCGAACAGCCCGGCTGCCAGGTAGAAGACGCTCGCGCCGCGCACGCGGTTATTCTTTTCCAAAAAGACCCGCCGGCCGCAGAATCAGTACCAGCGCCATGATCACGAAGACGACGATGTTGGAGGCCTCCGGATAGAGAACCTTGGTGAAGCCTTCGACGACCCCGAGCAACAGCCCGCTCACAATGGCGCCGAGGATCGAGCCCATGCCGCCGATGACCACCACGGCGAACACGACGATGACGAGCGAGCTGCCCATGGCCGGGGTCACGAGGATGACGGGTGCCGAGAGCACCCCGGCCAGGGCTGCGAGCGCGACACCCCCGCCGTAGGTGGCGGCGATCAGCAGCGGCACGTTGACGCCGAAGGCCTGCAGCAGCGGCGCATTCTCGGTGGCCGCGCGCAGCTTGGAGCCCAGCCGCGTGCGCTCGATGACGAACCAGGTACTGAAACACACCACCACCGACACGAGGATCACCCAGGCGCGGTAGAGCGGCAGGATCATGAAGCCCAGGTTGATTGCCCCCTGCAGTGCGGGGGGCACCGGGTAGGACTGTCCCGAGGCGCCGAAGGCCTCACGCAGCGTGCCTTCGATCACGAGGGCCAGTCCGAAGGTCAGCAGCAGGCCATAGAGCGGGCTCAAGCCGCGCAGGCGGCGCAGCAGTATGCGCTCGGTGAGGATCCCGAGGAGCCCGACGACCAGCGGCGCGAGCAGCAGGGCCTCCCAGTAGTTCACCCCGAGCCGCTGCAGGCCGAAGAGCGCCACAAACGCGCCCAGCGCGTAGAACGCGCCGTGGGCGAAGTTCACGATACCGAGCAGACCAAAGATGACCGCGAGCCCCAGGCTCAGGAGGGCGTAGAAGGAGCCGTTGACGAGCCCGAGCATCAGCTGCCCGAAGATCACGGCGACCGGGACGCCGAAGACCTCAGTCACGGCGTGCGGCGCACGGCGAACGCCCTGCCGCTCATCGCAGGGGCCCGCGCGGCGTGCCTATTTCGGCGCGAGCGCGCACGCGCCGGTGATCGGGCCGAAGGCTTCCTCGCCCTTCATGACCTTGAGGACCTTGTAGTAGTCCCAGGGGTACTTGGATTCCTGCGGGGACTTCACCTGCATCACGTACATGTCGTGAATCATGACGCCGTCGGCGCGGATGTAGCCGTCCTTGGCGAACATGTCGTTGATCCTGATCTTCTTCAGCTGCGCCATCACCTTGTCCGCCTCGGTGGTGCCGACGGCCTTCAGCGCTTTGAGGTAGGTGAGCGTCGCGGAGTAGTAGCCCGCCTGGTCCATGGTGGGCTCCTTGGAGGTCTTGGCGTAGTAACGCTTGGCGAAGGCGCGCGTCTCCTCGTTGAGGTCCCAGTAAAACCCGGTGGTCAGCACCAGGCCCTGCGCGGTCTGCAGACCCAGGCTGTGGATGTTGGTGATGAAGGCGAGCAGCGCCGCCGGCTGCATTTTCTTGGTAATCCCGAACTCGTTGGCGGCTTTCAGGGAGTTGCTGAAGTCCTCACCGGCATTGGCAAGTCCCAGCACCTGCGCACCCGAGCCCTGCGCCTGCAGCAGGAAGGAGGAGAAGTCCGCGGCGGCCAGCGGCACGCGCACCGCGCCGACATTCTTGCCGCCGTTGTGCTCAACGACCTTGGAGGCGGCGGTTTGCAGCTGCGTCCCGAAGGCGTAGTCGGCGGTCAGGTAGAACCAGGACTTGCCCCCGTTCTTCACGATCGTGGTGGCGGTGCCGTTGGCGAGCGCGGTGGTGTCGTAGATGTAGTGCACCGTGTAGGCCGTGCAGTCCTCGTTGGTCAGGGAGGCGCCGCCGGCGCCGAGGACGAAGAACGGTACCTTCTTGGCCGCGGCAACCTTGGACATCGCGATCATGACGCCGGTATTGGAGCCGCCCAGCATGACGCTCAGGCCACTCTGGTCAGCCCATTCGCGGAACTTGGATGCTCCGATGTCGGGCTTGTTCTGATGGTCGGCGACCAGGGTGACGATCTTGCGCCCAAGCACCGTGCCGCCGAAGTCCGCGATCGCCATCTTGATGGCTTCCACGGCCCCGGCACCGGCGACATCGGCGTAGTTGCCCGACAAATCGTCGATATCGCCAATGACGACGTCGGGGTCGGCCCCCACGGCGCTTGGCACGTGCGCCATGCCCGCCGCGAGCGCCAGGGTAATGCCCAAGACCTTCAGTTTCATTATCCGTCCCTCGGAAGCGTTATCGAAGTTTCAGATCCCCAGCAGTTCCCGCACCCGCGCCATTTTGTCGTTAAGTTCCGGTGCGGTGAAGGTCTCAACGATGCGGCCACGCTCCATTATGGAGCAGCGGTCCGCCAGTGGTGCGGCAAAGCGGAAGTTCTGTTCCACCATCACGATCGTGTAGCCGCGCAGGCGCAGCTCGCGGATGGTCTGCGAGAGCTTCTGCACGATGACCGGCGCGAGCCCCTCGGAGATTTCATCCAGTAACAGCAGCCGCGCCCCGGTGCGCAGGGTACGCGCCACGGCGAGCATCTGCTGCTCCCCGCCCGAGAGGCGCGTGCCCTGGGTATCGCGGCGTTCCCGCAGATTGGGAAACATCGCGTAAATTTCCGCGACCGACATGCCGCCGGCGGCCACGAGCGGCGGGATTTCCAGGTTCTCTTCGGCCGAGAGGCTGGCGTAGATGCCCCGCTCCTCCGGGCAATAGCCGACGCCGAGGTGCGCCACCTGGTGCGGTGGCAGGCCGATGGCCTCGACACCGTTGATCAGCACGGAGCCCGAGCGCTTGGCGACCAGTCCGAGGATCGCCTTGAGGGTCGTGGTGCGCCCGGCGCCGTTACGGCCCAGCAGCGTGACTACCTCGCCGCGGTTCACGCTGAAGTCGACCCCGTGCAGGATGTGTGACTCCCCGTAGTAGGCGTGCAGTCCGCTGACGCGCAGCACTTCCGCGCTCACGCTCGTACACCCTGAGGCTCGGACTCTGCCGCACCCATGTAGGCCTCGATTACCTGCGGGTCCTTCGAGACCTGCGCATAGGGCCCCTCGGCGATGATGCGTCCGTGCTGCAACACCGTGATCGTGTCGGCGATCTTCGCCACCACCCGCATGTTGTGCTCCACCATGAGGACCGTGCGCTCGGCGGCCGCACGCTGAATCAGCGCCGTGACCCGGTCGACGTCTTCATGTCCCATGCCCTGCGTCGGCTCGTCCAGCAGCATCAGCTCCGGGTTCATGGCAAGTGTGGTGGCGATCTCCAGCGAGCGCTTGTGCCCGTAGGCCAGCTCAACCGCGACCGTGTCGGCGAAGGCGCCGAGCTCCACCGCCTGCAGAAGTTCCATGGCGCGTGGATTGAGGGTGTTGAGGCTGGAGGCGCGCCGCCAGAACTGGAACGTGAGGCCCCGGGCGCGCTGCAGCGCCACGCGCACGTTCTCCAGCACGCTCAGGTGCGGGAAGACTGCCGACACCTGAAACGAGCGCACGATGCCGCGGCGCGCGACGTCGGCGGGTCGTGCCGCCGTGATGTCTTCGCCCTTATAAAGGATCTGGCCGCGCGTCGCGATCAGGAACTTCGTGAGCAGGTTGAAGCAGGTGGTCTTGCCGGCACCGTTGGGACCGATGAGGGCGTGGATCTGGCCCGGGCGAACGCGCAGATTCAGGTCGCTCACGGCAGCGAAGCCGTTGAACTCCCGGCTCAAACCGTGCGTCTGCAGAATATAGCCGTCCGTCATGTTCTTCAGTGCTCTGCAATCCTTCGAAGCAAGTGCGCGCACCTGACGGCGTCCGCGCGAACGGGCGCGCCAGTTGAGGCGGGCAATTGCAACAGCCGGCTAGACCTGCTTGATAAACCTCAACGGCTGGTTCGGATCCCGATAGTCCCCGCGTTTTTGCCGCTTGGGGAGCTTGATCTTCTTGCGCGGCAAGGTCTTGTACGGGATCTGACTGAGCAGATGCGTGATGATGCTCAGCCGGGCCCGCCGCTTGTCGTCGCTGCGTGCCACGTACCAGGGGGCGATACGGGTATCGGTGGCGGCGAACATGTCATCGCGGGCCCGGGAGTAGTCGTACCAGCGACTGTAGGACTTAAGATCCATGGGCGAGAGCTTCCAGATCTTGCGCCCGTCATCAATGCGCTCCTCGAGCCGCCGCGTCTGTTCATCGGCGCTCACTTCCAGCCAGTACTTGATGAAGATGATTCCGGAATCGACGATCGCCTTCTCGACCCCCGGCACCGCCTTCAGGAATTGCTTCACGTCATGGGGGGAGCAGAATCCCATCACGCGCTCGACTCCCGCCCGGTTGTACCAACTGCGGTCGAAGATCACGACCTCTCCGGCTCCGGGCAGGTACGGCAGGTAGCGCTGCACGTACATCTGACTCTTTTCCCGTTCGGTCGGTGCCTGCAGCGCGACGACGCGAAAGACGCGCGGACTCACGCGCTCGGTAATGGCCTTGATGGTGCCACCCTTGCCCGCGCCATCGCGGCCTTCGAAGATGACGCAGACCTTGAGCCCTTTGTGCACGATCCACTGCTGCGCCTTTACCAGCTCGATGTGCAGGCGCTTGAGCTCCTTTTCGTAGCTCTTGCGTTTCATTTCGCCGGAGTCGGGATTCGTACCGGCGTGCGTTTGTTTCTGATCTTTCATTGCCATGGCTTCAGGCCTCTTTGCTCGTTTTCCAGTGCCCTAGCTGTGATCTCGCCGTAGAGGCTGATGAGGCGCCCGACCAGTGACTGGAAGTCCGGATGCTTGGCAGCCAGGTGCTGAATTGCATATCGGACTCGGCCAGTCTTTCGCCGCGATCGACCTTGCTGTGGAGATCCAGCGCGCGTGGCAGGCGCTCACCGTTCAGACGCGTCAGCAGCACCTGAATCGTACCGGCATCCTCCGACCGTGAGTTACTCATTGGGTCCTCCCGCCGTCGTTGGGGTAGTTCCGCGCGGCCCGCCGTCCGGCACCGATCGATACCGCTCGACCGCGATCTCGACATTGAATAGCAGGCCCTCGCGGCCAAGGCGCTCGCCCAGCGGCGAGCGTTGGATTGCCGCATAGACGTCCGGCGTGAGTCCGGCGAGCCAGAGCGTCACGCCGGCCTCGCGTCGTCGTGCCTCTGCCTCGGTGAGCATCTTCAGCGCGGTGTACTCCAGATCGAAGACGCCGCTGAGGTCGAGCACGACGACCGTCGGGTTGGCCTCAGCGATCAGCAGGCGGATACGTTCCGCGATGCGCTCGGCGTTGAGGAAGAAGACCCGGCCCTCCAGCCGCAGCAGCAGCAGCCCCGGGAACGACTCGTCCTGCGGGTGCTCGGACGAACGTGGTCGGAACACGTTGGTCCCCGGTTTGCGACGCAGCACGCGAACCGGCGGGTTGGCCGTCTGCTGAGCCAGTGCAAGCAGCGACACGATGATCGCCACCAGAATGCCCTTTAACGTGCCGATCAGCATGACGCCGAGGAAGGCGGCGGCCGCCCAGAAGAACTCGGTGCGGCGGAACCGCAGGATGTTGCGGAATTCCGCCGGCTTGATGAGTCCGACCGAATAGACCACCACGATGCTCGCCAGAACCGCGTGCGGCATGAGGCCGAGGAGCGGCGCCAGGAGCAGCATCGTCAGCAGACTGACCGCGGCCGTGACCAGCTCTGAGATCTGGGTGCGCGCGCCAGCCTTGCGATTGACCGCGGTCTGGCTCATGCCGCCGCCGGCCGGCATCGAACCCAGGAAGGCACCCGCCACGTTGGCCGCCCCGGTGGCCAGCAACTCGGCATTCGGGCGTGGAGTGGGCTCATCGGGGCCCGTGAAGGCCCGCCCGACGGCGATGGTTTCCGTAAAGCTCATGAGCGCGATGCCAAGCGCACCGGGCCACAGCTGATTCGCGAGCGCCAGTTCCGGCACCGTGAAGGCCGGCAAGCCTGCGGGGATCGCGCCCACCAGCTCGACGCCCTGGTTCTGCAAGCCGAACAGCGCAATCGCTGCTACGGCGAGCGCCACGGCGATCAGCGGTGCGGGCCAGCGCGGTCGGAACCTTTCGATGGCCACTAGGCCCGCGATCGTCGCGAGACCCACCGCAAGGGTGGGGAGGGAGACGTGCGAGAGCCCCATCCCGATGGCTTGCACGTTGTGTAGAAAAGATCCCTTGGCGAAGTGTATGCCGAGAATCTTGGGCAGCTGATCGAGGATGATCACGACGGCAATGCCGGCCTTGAAACCAACCAGCACCGGTTCGGAGATGAAGTTGGCAACGAATCCAAGACGCAGCGCGGAGGCCAGGATGAGGATGCCGCCCACCATGAGCGTGAGCAGCGCGCTGACCTGCAACAACGTGGCTGCATCACCATTGGGTACCAGCTGGCCAAGCTCGGCGCCGGTCAGGATCGCAATCGTCGTGGTCGTGCTGACGCTCAGGGGGCGGGAAGTCCCGAGCACCGCGTAGATGATGAGGGGCACGAAGGCCGTGTAGAGGCCCACCTGGATCGGCAGTCCGGCGATGGTCGCGTACGCCATCGCCTTCGGGATCATCACGGCGGCCGTCGTGAGCCCGGCAACCAGATCGAGCCGCAGCCATCCCTTGCGGTAGCCCGGCAACCATTCGAGCAGGGGCAGCGGGAAGCTCGGCTTGGTCATGGGACAGACTGTTGGTCCGATGGGTGCGGAGGATGATTCTACGTCGGCATCTTCGGTTCCAACGCATCTTTTGCCTGCAACAGCATGGTGCCGCCCCGCTGCGCAGCGGCTGACCGCCCGTCCCGTCCGCCGTGCGCGGCGGCGGCTTCCTGTACCGCCGGGGTGCTCCAGCCGGACTTCACGCCCCAGATGAAGAACACGAGGGCGAGCATGGCGACCACCAGCAGATCCCAGCCCCAGGTGAGGTAGTCGTGGCCGCCGAATTTGGCACTGCCGGCCCAGGAGACGGCGGCAATCACGGGCAGGTAGACCACCAGCCACCAGGCAGCCCGCAGCTGGCGTTTGAAGTCCGGCCAGCCAGTGCGCGCCTGATAGAAGAGATACACCGGCAGTGCGACCACCATCAGCAGAATGATTTCCCCGGTGAGGGGCCACTTGGCCCAGTACAAGAGCTCGGTCGCGAAGATGAAGGCGAGGGCGGCGATCGCCGGTAGGCCCGCAAGCCGCAGCGGGCGATGCATCTGCGCTGCGGTGCGCCGCAGTGTCATCGCGCTCACCGGTCCGGTGAGGTAGGAAATGATGGTGGCGACCGAGATTACGGCCGCCAGAGTGCCCCAGCCCCGGAAGAAGAACAGAAACAGAAACGACACCGCGAGGTTCAGCCACATCGCCGGGCGCGGCACACCGTAAAGGGGATGCAGGCGGCCGAGGATTTTGGGGAGGGTGCCGTTGCGCTCCATGCCGTAGATCATGCGTGCGGTGCTTGCCGTATAAGTGATGCCGGTGCCGCTCGGGCTCACGAAGGCGTCGGCGTAGAGCAGTATGGCCAGCAAATGCAGGTTCAGCAGCAGCGCGAGCTGTGCGAACGGTGAACTGAAGTCGATGCCATGCCAGCCGGCCCTGGCGAGCAGTTCCGGCGGCACGGCGCCCAGATAGGCCACCTGCAGGATGACGTAGACGACGGTGGCGATCAGGATCGATCCGAGCACGGCGAAGGGGATGCTGCGCGCCGGATTGCGGGCTTCGCCGGCCAGGTTCACCGGACTCTGGAAGCCGTTGAAGCTGAAGACGATGCCGGCCGTGGCGACCGCAGTGAGCACCGCCGCGAAGTCGAGCGCGTGCGCGTCTCCGTGCACGCCGACGTGGAAGTTCTCGGGGTGAAAGCCACTGGCGATGAGCGCCACGCCGGTGGCCGCCGGCACGACCAACTTGAAGATCGTGATGGCGGTATTGGAGTGCGCGAATATCCGCACGCTCCAGAAATTGAGCAGGAAATAGACAATCACGAGCGCGGCCGCGATGGCGATGCCCGGAGGGGTCAATTCACCGTGGCCGCCGGGCAGGTGCATGTACAGCTCCTGAGCCCACGGGTAGGGCCAGGAGGCCATGTACTGCACCGAGGCTTCCGCTTCCACGGGAATCACCGAGACGATCGAGATCCAATTGGCCCACGCACCGATGAAACCGACCAGTGAGCCGTGGGAAAAGTGGCTGTAGCGCACCATGCCGCCGGATTCGGGGAACATGGCGCCGAGTTCCGCGTAGGTGAGCGCGATGGTGATGATGATCGCGGCCCCCAGTACCCAGGCCCACACGGCACCGGGGCCGGCGAGCCCGGCCGCGCGCCAGGCGCCGAACAACCAGCCCGATCCGATGATCGAACCGAGGCCGGTAAGCATGAGGGCAAAGGTGCCCACCTCACGCCGCATCGGAGTGGGCGAATTCATGGCAGATCTTTCATTGGCGAGCTTGCGATGCAATATGCCAGAGATCGCGCACCCCGTGTGCGCACCAACGGCCGCGGGCGTACTCGGTTGCGGTGCCTTTGAGTAAAGGCAGCGACGCGAGTATCCAGGAACGTGCCGGGTTGGCGGCTTCGAGCGGTGGCGAGTGGTCGCGCCGACAGAGGATGCTAGCGCACGGGCGTCGTCGTGGCGCGCTGCGCCCGCGCCAAGATGCGCGCATCGCCGAGCCGCGCGGCCGTCGCTGCAAAATCAGCGCCGGGCCCCCGCCAGCGCAGCTCCTCAACATCGGTGAATACGGCAGCGTCGGTCCTGAGGGTTGCCAGGGTCTTGAAGAGGAGCGCGAGCTCGCGTTTGTCGCCGAGCACTGCGGGGGGAAAATCCTCGATCGCGCCGTGCTTCGCAATCAGTCGCGCGGCCGTCACGCGCCCCACGCCGGCAATTCCCGGGTAGCCATCGGCACTGTCCCCCACGAGCGCGAGAAAGTCGGGGATGCGCGCCGGCTCGACGCCAAACTTCTCGCGTACGCCCTCCGCGTCACGTATCCGGTTGGTCCTGCGGTCGACCTGGACCACCCGCTCGCCGCGCACGCACTGCGCCAGATCCTTGTCAGGGGTCCAGATGCACACCTTTTGAGTACGAGGATCGGCTGCGGCCGCCTGAGCGGCGGCGGCGAGCGCGTCGTCGGCTTCCTGCTCGACCATGGGCCACACCCGCACGCCCATGGCCGTCAGGGCCTCCTCGAGCGGATGAAACTGTGCCCACAGTGCCGGGTCGATGCCATCGCCGGTCTTGTAGCCCGTCCACAGGGCGTTGCGGAAGGACTCGATGACGTGATCGGTGGCGACGCCGACGTGCGTGGCACCGTCCTCGAGCATCTTCAGCAGCGTGTTCAGCACCCCGAGCACGGCCCCAAAGGGCGGGTCCGCCCCGGAATGGAAGCGGCGCAATCCGTAGAAGTGACGGAACAGCTCGTACGTGCCATCGATTAGGTGAACGACCACGGCTGCATTTTAGGCTCTCAGCCGCCTGCGGGCCCGACTCACGCGAGCCGCTCCCGGACTGCGCGGCACGCGCAGCGTGGTGGCGCAGCGGCGCCGGGCTGACAGCGCCGCGTGCGTTACGCGCTGCAGCGCCGCCGCTGCACGCGGTGGCTATTTGGCGGTGTAGCCCTTGCCTTCCATGCAGGCCGTGAACGCCTTGTTGTAGGTCTGCTTCTGCGCATCAGCGGCCGCCTTGGCCTGCGCGTCGGCATTGGCCTGTGCCTGCTGCTGCTGCGCCGCGGCGTCCTTTTGCCCGCGCCGCTTCTGAGCTCCGCCGTGCATAGCCCCGGCCGCGGCACCGATTGCGGCACCCTGGCCGGCATCGCCGGCGATGGCTCCGATCACCGCGCCACCGGCTGCGCCGCGGGCTGCGCCGGAGACACGCTGGCCCCCCGGATCAGGCGGCGGCGGGGCGACCGCCGCGGCCTGAGTGGGCGCCGGCGCCATCGGATCAATGCCGGTGTTGGTCTTTGCCCAGCCGTAACAGTAGCCCTCATCCGAGCTCTGCGTGGTCGCGCTCTGATTTTTCGCCGGAAACACAACCACGCCGAGACTCTGTGAAAGGCTGGCCGGCGCCGGTGCCGGCGGTGGTGCGGCAGCCGGCGCGGCCGCCTGCTGGGCGCAGAGCGCTGAACTCACCAACAGCGCGGTGATGCTCAAAGATGAACCAAGACCGGCTCTCAGGTACTGCATGACCACTCCTTAAAAAAGTAGCTCAGGGCGCCGCAGCATCGGCGCACCTCAAGAACCATGGCACGGACCCCCGCGGACCCGTTTCCATGCCACGCTAGCGCTCGGGAGGGCCGCGCGATATTGGACTTCGGTCCCATGGGTTCCGGGCGCCTCAGAACGCATCCCCGATATAGACGTAAAGCCCGCCGGAGCCGCTCTTGCCCCAAGCGTAGTCGACACTGATGTTAACACCGCTGGCAGGGACGGCGCGGTAGCGCAGTCGGACGCCGCCGGCCGGCAGCAGCGTGCTGCTGAAGAGGTTGCCAAAGGTGTCGGCGACTGAGCCGGCGCCGACGGGCAGCGGGCCGACAGGACCAAAGTCCGATGGTGGAGGCTTTCCCTCAGGAGCGTGCGGCGCCGCAGACTTCAGCCACGCGCAACGCACGATCGTATGCAGCGGTAGCACTTGGGGAATTGCCTCGCGCACGTCGGGCTCGTAGTGGCACCGTATCTGGTTTGCACTCAGAACCAAGGGTGGCGGCTCGCGGGGGCACCCGGACCTCGCTGTTCGTGCCCAACGCGTGGATGCTTGCGTACTCGACCCGGAGCTGTGCCAACACTTGACGCAGCAGTTCAACGCGCTGTTGGTTCGTGGTCAGACATCCGAAGGCAACGCCGCTTATCCCAGCGCGGCGCTGAGACTGCAGCGTCCGACGACGCGCTCTAGGAGAGGTGCGCGGGGCTGGGCGGCTGCGCGCGCGGGGCCGCTCGTGACAGCAGCCCGACGAGGGCGGCTGCGGTGCGCACCTGCATCTTTTCCATAATGCGGCCGCGATGCACCTTGATGGTCTTCTCCGCAGCACCGAGTTCGACCGCGATCTGTTTGTTCAGCTTGCCGGTGGCGACGAGTTCGAGCACCTGTCGCTCGCGCGGGGTGAGCATGTCCAGACGGCGGGAGATCTCCTGCTGCTCGCGCTGCTGCGCGCGCAGGACGGCGTCCTTGTCGATCGCTTCCTCGACGGCGGCCACCAGCTCGTCGCGCCGCACGGGCTTGGCGAGGAACGTTACCGCACCAGCCCTCATCGCCGCCACGGTCGTGCTCATATCTCCCTGCCCGGTCACGAAGACGATAGAACGCGCACAACCGCCCGCGGCGAGCGAGTGTTGCAGCTCGAGGCCCGTCATGCCGGGCATGCGCATATCCGCCACGAGACAGCCGGGCGTTTCCGGGTCATGAGCTTGGAGGAAGGCCTCCACGCAGGTAAAGCCCCTGGTGGCGAAGCCGCTCGCTTGCAGTAAGCGCCCCAAGGCCACAACGACTGAGGGCTCATCATCTAGTAAGAACACGACCGGCTTTGGCTCAAACATCGGCATTTCTCCGCCGCGTCCACGGTGGCTGTGGCCCCGTTCTGTTATCGGATGCACTCATTGCACCCACATTAATTTGTTACATCCCAGAATAAGTAGTATGCCTCTGCCGCCTGCACCGACGCCAGAGGCTTCGCTCACACGACTGACGAGTGGGATCAGTGTCCCATATCCGTCCCGAGGGCAGCTTGCCTGGCGACGACCCGAATCGCCCTGCGGCGCCAGGGCCCGGGGGATGGTCGCCGTATCGGGGGAAATACATCGCTGCTGCCCGCTCCCCGGGCAGCAACGTACGTGCCTTGCCCGCATCGGCACAGGCGCCGGGGGTCTGCGGGTGCGGGAGCTGCCCCGCGCAGCCCAGGGGCGCGCCTCGCCTGGCGGCCGCACGTGGTCGCTGCAGATCAAGACCGGGGACACCGCCCCGACCCCGGTATCAAAGCCTGCGTGATTCGTGGCACGGTTACACGCTCAGCGCCCCTAGCTGCGGCTGGGGGCGAATGCGGTAATGGACAAGCCTCAGGCTCAGTTCGGGTGCTGAGCGTCAACGCCGACGGTCGCGCGCGGCGGGGGTGTGGACCGCCACAGCGTGGCGGGCCGGCCTAGGGCGTGCCGTTGCCGCGTTTCAAGCGTTAGGCGTGCGCGGCGCGCGCGCGCAGCGCTTCGTTGATCAGCCCGACGAGGCGTTCGCGCTGCAGCGGCTTGGCAAGGTAGGCCACAGCGCCATCGGCGAGGCACTGCTCACGCAACGCCGGCTGGTCGTGGGCGGTCACGACGATGATGGGGATGTCGATGCCCGCCAGCGCCATGCGGCGCTGGACGTCGCGACCGGTGAGGCCGGGCATCTGGTAATCCAGCAGCACGCAGTCCGGGCGTCGGCTCGTGAGGGAGTCAAGAAACTCCTTGCCCGAGGCGAACACCTCGGACTCGAACTGCGACGCGTTCAGCATGCGCGCCAGGGCGCGTCGCACGGTCTCTTCATCATCGACGATCGCAATCATAGGTCGCCCCGCCACCATGGGGCGATTTGGCGACGGTGCGGGCCGCGGCGCTAGTGGACCTTCGTCTTACACTCGCTTACGCGCCCGTCGTGGCGGTGAAACGAAAGATGGCGCCCCGTTCTGGCCCGTTTTCGGCCCACAACCGCCCTCCCTGAGCTTCGATGATGGAGCGGCAGATTGCCAGCCCCAGCCCCAGCCCCTGTTTCTTGGTGGTGACAAAGGGCTGAAAAATGCGCTCCGCCTGGTGAGGTGCAATGCCGTGACCGCGATCGGCGACCGCGCACTCAAGCGTGCCGCCCTCCAGGGTGCGTGTGCTGATGCTGAGTTGACGCTCAGCGACGGGAAGGTCCGCCATCGCCTCGCACGCGTTAACGATGAGGTTGAGTATCACCTGCTGCATCTGCACCCGGTCGACCTGCACCAGCGGGGCATGCGGGTCAAGTTGCACGAGCACCGCCACATTGCGCGTCATCAGATCACTGCGGGCCAGCGCCATTACTTCGCGCACCACTTGGTTCAGGTCCACCGGTTCGCGATGCACTTCTCCCTGCGCGAGCATCGAGCGCAGGCGTCCGATGACTTCCGCGGCACGCACGTCGTCCTTGATGATGTCGCGCATGATTTCCTGGATTTCCGAGACGTTGCCGCCCAGGGGCAACAGCTGCAGCACCGCCTCCGCATTGCCCAGTATGGATGTCAGAGGCTGCGCGAGCTCGTGCGCGAAGGCGCCGGAGAGTTCGCCGAGTATGGCCGCGCGCCCCAGGTGCGCCAGCTGCTGGCGCTGTTCGCGTGCCTCGCTCATCGGCGCGTTTTTGCGCGGTGATGTCGGCCCGTGTAATGACGACGCCGCCCTCGGGACGATGCAGACGCTCGATGGAGATCTCGTGCCAGAACAAGCCGCTGCCCGGGATCTCGCGGGAAAATTCCACACGCCGGCGCACGGTGAGATCCGCAAGAACTTCGCGAATACAGTCGAGCAGCTCCGCGGCGATGGCATCGCCACCGGCTGCCGCAACCGCGCAGGTCTCCAGGTACTGATCCCCAACCCGGGCGCGCTCGAACGCCTGACTGTCCGCGTGCTCGACGAACCGCCGCCAGGACTGATTCGTCTCGATGATCACGCCGTTCTGATCCAGTACCGCGATCTGATCGTGGATCGAGGCGAGGACCGCAGAGTGCAGCATTTCCGCCTGACGACGGCCGGACTCGGCGCGACGCAGGGAGGACAGATCCAGTACGTAGGCCGTGCCTTGACCGGAGGAACCGGGAAAGGGGCTGCCTTGGGTCAGGACCGGTATGTGCCGGCCGCCGCGCGCCACGAGTTCACACTCGACGGGGCCACCGTCGCCGTCCAGACTGAAGACGCCGCTGCGTGCCGGCAGGCCGCTCGAGGGGAGCAGGAGTTGATGCGTCAACAGCTGGCCGGCGCTCACATCGGAAGGTTTGTAGCCGGTCAGCTCAAAGAACGAGGCATTGGCATCGACGATCTCACCACGCGACCCCCAGATGATCGTCGGCATGATGTTGCGCTCGAAGATGGTGCGAAAGCGCGCCTTGCTCACCGCATCCGTGCGCTCGAACGCACTGCGCTCTTCCAGTGCTGCCGGAAGCAGCAGCATGGTCATGGCGGTCAACACCAGAAACAGCAACAGCGAGACCGCGCTCTGCATCGGGCCCTCGGACACGAACGGTCCGGTCTGATGCAGCAGACCGCTGATGGCAAGTGCCCCCAGGGCGAGAACGGCAGCGCAGGCGCCGCTCACGCCGAAGCGTACGGCCGCCCACAGCAGCACCGCAAACGGCGCGTAGAGCAGGACCGCCGAGTGTTCGTTCGCGACCTGCGGCGCGATAAACCCGAGAATTCCCAAGGTGCACAGGCTCACCGCGAGCAGGCCACCTTCCGCTGCCCGCGCCGGCAGGATGGAACGGTCGACGCGCCGCACCCAGGCGTTGGCATGCAGGATCAGCGGGACGATGGTCAGGATCGCAAACGCATTGGTCAGCGAGCGGGCGCTCATGGTCAGCCAGAACGACTGACTGTGGTCTAGGACGACGAAGGTGGCCGCGAGCAGCACGCTGGTGGACAGTGGTGCCAGGAGCCCGCCGATCAGAATCAAGGCCACGGCTGTGCGTACCCGATCGATGCGCTGCAGATCCGGGACCACGGCAGACAGTGCCAGGGCACCGATCAAGGCGATGGCGCAGTTGGCGGCAAACGAAATTAGCGCCCGAACCGTCGCCAGATCATCGGCCGGGAGTACCGCCAGCAGGTGCGCGGGAAGGCACAAGAGCAGGTAGAGCCACCAGTCGCGCCGCCGGGTGAGCAATAGCACCCCGAGCAGCAGCGCATTGCCGAGCCACAGGACCGAGAGGCCGGCACCGGGAAAGCGGGCCCGCACACCGATCCAGGCCGCCAGCCCATACAGCGCGGCGACTGCGAGTGCCGGCCCTGCGGCGCGCAGGATCTCCGCGCCGCGGCCGCGCCCGATTCCCGGCAGGCGATGCGCCTCAGCGTCCACGTCGGCTTCCAAGGGCGTGGTCTGCGTCGACATCCTCATACCGCCTGTCGCACCGAAATCCATGGAAAGCAGGGTCCGCGATGAGTTTGAACCGGGGCACGCCGTCCCGCCACCCCACATCCGGAGTCAGACCAAGGTCCCATGGTCAAGAAGTCTGTACGTTTTCATAGTGATGAGGTGGCTCAGCTGTGGGGTGAGCGGTGGCGTGCGTTTTAACCCGACACCGTGCGCGTGAGCTAGCAGTACCGCAGGTGCGGGCCGAATGGCAACCCGGCCGTCGGCATGAAGGCCTGTCAACCCTTAACAGCGGAGCTGGAGGGCGCCGGTACGAGGACACCCCGTCATGGCCGTGCACGATCGTGGTGCAGTGCAGTCTCCTGAATCAATGCAGAAGGGATCCACCATGAAGTCGATTACCCGCGTCAAGCACGGCCTCTTCGCCGCAATGGCCCTTGCGCTGTGCAACGCGTGCGCCCAGACGCCCCCCGAGCCCCCCGCGCCGGTCTTCAAGGATTCCCTGGAAACCGCGAGCGCCAAGGTAGAAACGGTGGACCCGGTGACCCGGCTGATTGCGCTGCGCCCGCCACAGGGTGAGAGGCTGTGGATCACCGCGGGTCCCGAGGTGCGCAACTTCGCCCAGATAAAGGTGGGGGACACCGTCACCGTGCACTACTACAAGGCCATTGCGGCACAGGTGAAGCCGAAGGGCAGCACCAGTCTGGCACCACAGGGTGCGGTCGCCACCTACGCAGCCAAGCCCGGCGAACGGCCGGCCGGAGCCGTCGGCCAGACGATCCTGGAGACGGTAAAGATCCAGAGCGTGGATACTTCGGCCAACACCGTTACTTTCCAGCGTCAGGACGGGTCAGTGCACACGGCGTCCGTAAAATCCCCGGAAGGACAAACCTTCATCAAGGGCCTGCGATCGGGGGACGAGGTGGACGTGGCGTACACGGATGCCGTGGCGGTATCAGTCCAGCCCTCACACTAGCCCGTCGCTGACCCACCCTTCACGCTACGCGCGCTCACAGAGGACTGCGGTGTCGGGGACTGGCGCAAGTTTCATCCAGCGGCCATCGCCGAGAGGCCCTTACGCTCGTGTTTACGCTCGGTATCGCCGGACAGTGTTGCCTAGCGGCTTACACTGTAGCTGTGCGGCCAGAACCCCGCGAGGAACAAGGAATTCTCGTTGCTGCTCGTCCTCACACTGCGCAATCTCCTGTCGAAGGTGTGTCTCCGACGGATCAGGCGTGGAACGCTACTCATTGCCTTGCAGGGTACCGGGGCGGGGTGCTGAGGGTACGCAGAGCCTCGTGCAGGTGCTGCGTCACCTGCAGGCCGTCCTGGAGAGCTTGAAGTGAGGGGTGCCTCCACGACAGCGCCAAGGACTGAGCAGGGCTCACAAGGTGGCGTGCCATGACCGGTTTGGTTAAGAACACAGACGAGGCCGTGGCACCCGACGAGAGTGCCGCCCAGGGCGTGCCTTCGAAAACCGACATGGTATGGCTCCCGGGCGGGGTGTTTCTGATGGGGTCGGACAAGCACTACCCCGAGGAGCAGCCGACGCACCACGTGCGCGTGGACGGATTCTGGATCGATCGCACGCCCGTAACCAACCGCGAGTTTCGTCGCTTCGTCGAAGCCACCGGCCACGTCACGTTTGCGGAGATTGCGCCGGATCCGAAGGACTATCCGGGGGCATTACCGCACATGCTCAAACCCGGCTCGCTGGTCTTCACCCCGCCCCGAGGAGCGGTGGACCTGCGCGACTGGAGCCAGTGGTGGAAGTTCAAGTTCGGAGCCAACTGGCGCCGCCCGTACGGACCGGGTAATCCGGCCGCGGCGTTCGACGAGCACCCCGTGGTGCATATCGCTTACTCCGACGCGGAGGCTTACGCGAAATGGGCCGGCAAGGAATTGCCCAGCGAGGCGGAATGGGAGTACGCGGCGCGCGGCGGGCTGGATGGGGCGGAGTTTGCCTGGGGCGAGGAGTTCACGCCGCAGAGAAAACACATGGCCAATACCTGGCAGGGCGACTTCCCACACGAAAACACGCGCGCCGACGGCTACGCGCGCACGTCACCGGTCACGGCCTTTCCTCCCAATGGCTACGGCGTTTACGACATGATCGGCAACACCTGGGAGTGGACCACGGACTGGTACGCCGCGCGGCACGTCGCCACCCCGCCAGGCCCCTGCTGCCCCTCTGAGAATCCCCGCGGCGCGCCGCGAGAGGGCAGCTACGATACCTGCCAGCCCGACATTCGCATTCCGCGCAAGGTCCTGAAGGGCGGCTCGCACCTGTGTGCGCCGAACTATTGCCGTCGCTACCGGCCGGCCGCGCGCCACGCCGAGCCGATCGACACGTCCACGAGCCACGTGGGCTTTCGCTGCATCCTGAGAGGCAACGCATGAGCGAGCCCGTGACGAAGGCGAGTCCGGACCCGGCCATCGCGACTGAGCTTTCGATGCGCCGCACCGGCATGTCCTTCCAGCGCACGCGCATGAGCGCGGACCGGACGCTGATGTCGGTCATCCGCACGTCGCTGTCGCTCATCAGTTTCGGATTCACGATCTTCCAATTCTTCAACAAGCTCAAGGAAAGCGGGGCACTCTCGGGTGCGGCACCGGCGCGCAACTTTGGGCTGTCACTGGTTTGGCTCGGGATCGCAATGCTGATGCTCGGGATCATCTACCACGTCATGTACATGCTGGGGCTGCGACGCGTTCGCGACGAACTGCACTCCGCGGGACTGATCCACGCCCAGAGCCAGTTCCCGCCGTCGCTGACCCTCATCGTCGCGCTCTCGTTGCTGGCCATCGGCTGGTTGGCTCTCTTGGGCCTCGTCTTCCACATCGGGCCGTTTGGGTGAGGGCTTCTCCAGTGCGCACCGCAGTGCAGTCGCCGACGCAAATTGACGCATGCCCTGAGAATTTCGCGCCCGCCCTTCAGGACCCAGGCCACGCTACTGCGGAAAGACGCCTATGAAAGAATGGCTCGCATTCCTGAGCGAGCGTGCGATCACGCTGATCGATGCGGTCGCGCTGGTGGTGATATTGATCGGCACCGTCGAGGTCATAGTCGGAATGGTCCGGCTCAGCTTCGGCACTCGTTCGCACGAACTCATGCGAGATACGTGGCTGAACTACGCGCGTTGGCTGGTGGCAGCGCTCACCTTCCAGTTGGCCGCCGACATCATCGAGACCTCGATCAGCAGCAGCTGGGAGACCATTGGGCGCGTGGGGGCCATCGCAGTGATCCGTACTTTCCTGAATTATTTCCTGGACCGGGATCTTGAGGACGTGCGCGCGCGGCAAAAGGTGCGAGCGGCGCGCCCACCTGAGGTTCCACCCTAACGCCGCTGCCGCGGTGCGACGCAGATGCCGTCGGTGCCATCCCTGGCACCCCTCCCCAAAGTCCTATTGTTGGCTGCACGGTGCGCGGCCGATCATTTGAGGTGCCACATGCGCCGGTGTTGCCGCGGGGCCGAATTTCAGGAGAGGGCACATGCAGGGAACTTCCGCAGCGCCTGAACGCCGAACTCCAGTGCCGAAGCTTGCGCTGGTACTCGCATACACATTGTTGCTCGCGAGCTGCGGCTCCAAGGAGGCCCCTTCCACCACAGCCGCCGCGCCCGCCGAGGGCACGCCGGCGGTCGCGCCCGCTCCCGCGGTTTCCGCTCCTGCAGTCACCCAGGCTTCCTGGGCCCCTAATGAGTTGGAGAAGCTCGTCGCTCCCATCGCGCTCTACCCCGATCAGCTCGTCGGCCAGATCCTGACCGCCTCGGTCAACTCGCAGGAGGTGCTCGACGGCGGAAACTGGCTGCTGCAGAACGAGACTCTGAAGGGTGACGCACTGGATGCGGCGGCGCAGAAGGCGGGGCTCGGACCGGCGATGCGGGCGCTGGTGCAGTTCCCGGACGTGGTCGACATGATGTGCCAGCAGCTGGACTGGACGCGCCAGCTGGGCGCCGCGTTCACCTCAGACCAGAAGGGCGTGCTGGATGCGGTGCAGCGATTGCGTGCGCAGGCCGCGAAAGTGGGGAATCTGAAGTCCACTCCCCAGCAGCGCGTCGAGACCAAGACCGAGAACCAGAAGACGATCATCGAAGTGAAGCCCGCGGACCCGCAGATAGTCTATGTACCTCAGTACAACCCGCAGGTCATCTACACGACGCCTCCGCCCCCGCCGCCGCCGGCGAGCTCCGCGGGCACGGTCAGCACGGAGACGGCGGTGCTCGGCGGACTGCTGGCGTTTGGCGTCGGCATTGCGGTGGGCAATGCGATCCATGACGACGACTGCTACCCGCACTGGGGTGCCGGTGCGGTCTACGTCGGACCGCGGCCCTTCTACCCGCCCGCCTATGTGTACCGGCCGGTGTACGGGCCGGCGTTTCACCCCGCATCCGGATACAACGGCTATCGCAACACGAACATAAACGGCAACGTCAATGTCAACATCAACAACAACAACTACTTCAACCAGTTCAACAAGAACCAGAACCTCCGCAACGTGAACCAGAACAATGTCAGCGGCGCTACCCGCAACACGGCGGTGAACGACAGCAACTGGAAGGGTCAGTCCAGTTATGCCGGTGCGCACAACAGCGCTCAGGCGCCGCGGGTGAATCAGGGCGCCGGCCACACTCCGGCGACCGGCTACGCGGGGGCGCCGCGGCCGGCGAACCAGCCGTCACAGGTCGGCGGCGCGGGCGGCACGCGCAATCCGGCGGTGGCGAACAAGCCTGCGGTGGCAAACAAGCCAGGGTCCTCCGCCAACCAGGGCAGCCCGCATGGACCGGCGACGAATGCGGCCGCGCGTGCTCCTGCGGTTGATCGTGGCTACGGGGACTCCAGTCGTACGCCCGCACGCGCCGCCGCAAGTCGCGAGTCGCCCAACCTCGAGCGACCGGCGCCGACGGCCGCCGCAAGCCAGGGTGCGTTTTCCGGGGCGAGCAACGCATCCGGGGGCAACTTCACTCGGGCCTCAAGTGCCCGCGGACATGCGAGCGCCGGCGGTATGGGCGGTGGTGGGGGTCATCACGGTCGCGTCGGACGCTAGGAGTAACGCCATGAAGTATCCGTCGTGGCCCGGCAGTTGGTGTGTCCTTGTCGTGGCCGCCGCTGCGCTCATGGGTTGCGCCAAGCCCGGGACGAACGGGCCCGACGCTGCCTCACCGGCGCCGGCTGCCGCGAGCGCGACACAAGCATCTTTCGCGACGCCGGAGGAGGCGAGCGACGCGCTGGTCGCTGCGGTGGAAAAGGATGACCGGCCCGCGCTGCAGCACCTGCTCGGACCCGGAACCGAGCAGCTGCTCGCCTCCGGCGATCCGGTACAAGACCGGCAAGAGCGAAACGCGTTCCTCGCCGGCTATCGCGCCCAGCACACGCTCTCAGCCGGTGGCGCGGACGATCTGGTGTTGCTCGTCGGTGCGGATCAGTGGCCGCTGCCGATGCCACTCGTGCGCAAAGACGGTCGCTGGCGATTCGACGGCGCAGCCGGTGCGGATGAGCTGGTGCTGCGGCGCATCGGTGCCAACGAACTGAACACCATCGATGTCATGTACGGCTTCGTGGCGGCGCAGAAGGATTACGCCGCCGCCGGGCATGACGGCCAGAAGCCCGGTGTCTATGCGCGGCAATTGCGCAGCTCGCCCGGCAAGCAGGATGGCCTTTACTGGGAAGTGGCCCCCGGCGAGGCGCCCAGTCCGGCCGGCCCGCTCCTGGCCTCAGCCGCGGCTGAGGGTTACGCCAACACTGGCGCGCAGAGTGGTCATGCCCCGTACCATGGGTACCTTTACCGCATGCTCACCTCCCAGGGAGCAGCTGCTTCCGGAGGAGCGCAGGACTACCTCGTGGACGGCAAGGTCACCGGCGGGTTTGCGCTGCTGGCGTACCCGGCCACGTACGGGGCGAGCGGCATCATGACCTTTATCGTGAATCAGGATGGCGTCGTGTGGCAGCGTGATCTGGGCACGGACACGGCGCTGGCTGCCGCTGCAATCACGCAGTTCAACCCGGACGACAGCTGGACACCACTTGCGCCGGAGGGGTAACCGGCGGGCGCTCGCGCAGTGCGCGCTGATTTTCTGCGTATTCGCTGCCGACTTCGCTTTTGCTGCCGGCTTCGAGGTGATCGCGGAGCGCAAGAAGACTGATCTCATCATTCTGAAGAATGGCGATCAGGTCACCGGTCGCGTCCTGTACGTGCAGTTCGGCATGCTACAGGTCAACTCCGCGCAGGTGGGGGATGTGTCCATCGAGTGGCCAAACGTGCGCTCCGTTCGCAGCATCTACGCGTTCCGGGTCGAAAGACTCGGCGGTGCCGTCTACGCCGGCGTGCTCGACACCGATGCAGAGGGCAAGAACCTCATCGTCGGCAGCGGTGAGAGCGCCGTGACACTGCCGATGCAGGAGGTCTCTCGCATACTGCCCTACGAAGCTAACTTCTGGCACCGCATCAATGGTTCGGTGGCGCTCGGCTACAACTACACCAAGTCGAGCGGCGTTACGCAGGGCAGTTTTGATTTCGACGCGCGTTACGCCGATGTATCGCTGGAAGCCAAACTCGGCGCGCACTACGCCGCAACCAGCACGCCCTCGGGTGATGATTCGGATCAGGCCTCCATTGGTTCGAGTCTGTATTTCCTCAGGCCCGGGAAGAATTTCTGGGCATTACTAGGCTCCCTCCAACGCGACCAGAACCTCGGCATCGATGGTCGTGTGCTCTTGGGGGCAGCACTCGGCCGGCACCTCTATCAGAGCCCGCGTGCGGAGATCCAGGGCCTCGCCGGCCTGGCGTTCGATCAGGAGTGGGCTGCGGGCGGCGGCAACAGTCAGGGCAGTCTTGAGGGGGTCTTCGGTGGCGAGTGGCGCGTGTTCAAGTTCAGCTATCCGAAGGTCAATCTGGACACTGACCTGCTAATGTATCCGAGCATCACCAGCTCTCCGCGCTTCCGCTCCAGCTTGAATGTCACCTTGACGTTCAAGCTGACGGATCGTTTCTCCTTCAAGTTCAGTGGATTCGGAAACTATGACAGCCGCCCACCTTCGGAGACGGCGCAGACGCTCGACTACGGCGTCACGACGTCCCTGGGGTACGACTTTGGCGCCGTCGTACCCTGAGACGTCGAGCACGGTGACCGGCGCCGGCCGCGGGCCTGTCGGGAGCGCAAAAGGAAGGAGCATGGCTGCGAAACTTGAAGGTTGCCTAGCCGCGGCGGCGCGTATCCGCCGCATGCGCCTCGCGGTTGCCGCCCGGGCGCTCGTTTTGCTCACCCTAAGCTGCGCGCCAGCCGCGCATGCGCAGGCACTGTCCGCCTGGAATGAAACCGCCTCAAAGCAGGCGATCCTCAAGTTCGTTACGGACGTGACGACCCCTGGCGCGGCAACCTTCGTGGCGCCCGAGGATCGCATTGCCGTGTTTGATAACGATGGCACGCTGTGGGCAGAGCAACCCCTTTATTTTCAGTTCGCCTTCATGCTCGAGCAGGTAAAGGCTGCGGCGCCGAAACATCCGGAATGGCGCGACGACCCGGCGTTCCGGGCACTGGTGGCCAAGGACCAGAAGGCACTCGCCGCAATGGGCGAAAAGCCGGTGCTACGGCTTCTCGCCCAGGCGAATTCCGGCATGACGACCGCGGCCTACGATCACAGCATCCGCCTCTGGCTCGCGAACGCGCGTGACCCGAAGTTCCACCGTGCGTATACGGAGCTGGTCTACGTTCCGATGCAGCAGCTGCTTGAATACCTGCGCGCACACGGGTTTAAAACATTTATCGTCTCCGGGGGCAGTGTCGAGTTCATGCGGCCCTGGGCCGAGAAGGCCTACGGCATCCCTCCCGAGCAGATCATCGGCAGCATCACAGCGACGCGACTGGAAATTCAGAGCGGACAGCCGGTGCTGATCCGCCTGCCGAAGGTCGACTTCGTCGACGACGGCCCCGGCAAGCCCGTCGGCATCTACCGCAGTATCGGGCGCCAGCCGATCTTCGCCTTCGGCAACTCCGATGGCGACTGGCAGATGCTGCAGTGGACCGCTGCGGGCAGCGGCCCGCGGTTTCTCGGGCTGGTGCATCACACGGACGCCGAGCGCGAGTATGCCTACGACCGGAAATCCAGGATTGGCAAGCTCGACAAGGCGCTCGATGACGCCTTGGCAAAGGGCTGGACCGTGGTTGACATGAAAGCCGACTGGAACCGGGTCTTCAGCTTTCAATAGCAACCAAGAGCGGGAGGGGGCAGCCCATAAAGAGCAATTGTCTGCTGCCGTCAGGCAATTCCGGTCGCCCTTCATAGGACCAAGGTTGTATTGATCCGGCACGCCCGCCGCACGAGAGTCCTGTGACACTCGCCTTCAACGCAGCTGCGGGTCCCGTGATCAGCACGCGACTCGAACCCAAAGGAGCGATTTACCATGCCGAAGACGGACAAGCCGAACATCCTCGTGATCTGGGGCGATGACATTGGCATCTCAAACCTGAGCTGTTACTCGAGCGGATTAATGGGCTATCAGACGCCCAACATCGATCGCATTGCCAAAGAGGGCATGCGCTTTACCGATTCCTACGGGGAGCAGAGCTGCACTGCCGGGCGCTCCGCGTTCATCACGGGGCAGAGCGTTTACCGCACGGGTCTATCGAAGGTCGGCATCCCGGGTGCCCCGGTGGGCATGACCGAGAAGGCGATTACGATCGCGGGTGCGCTGAAGAACCAGGGCTACACCACCGGCCAGTTTGGCAAGAACCATCTGGGCGACCTCAACCACATGTTGCCCACCAATCATGGTTTCGATGAATTCTTCGGCAATCTCTATCACCTGAATGCCGAGGAAGAGCCGGAGATGTACGACTATCCGGATGAGAAGGAATTCCCGAACTTTCGCAAGAAGTTCGGACCGCGTGGCGTGTTGCACTGCTGGGCCACCGACAAGGACGATCCCACGATGCAGGAGCGCTGGGGCAAGGTCGGCAAGCAGAAGATCGAGGACACCGGACCGCTGAACGTCAAGCGCATGGAGACCTGCGATGATGAGTTCGTGGCCGCGGCCAAGCAATTCATTAAGAAGGCTGATGCTTCGGGCAAGCCCTTCTTCGTATGGCTGAACTTCACCCACATGCACCTGTATACGCATACCAAACCCGAAAGCCTGGGTCAGGCGGGGCGCTGGCAGTCCCCGTATCACGACACGATGATCGACCACGACAAGAATGTCGGTCAGATGCTGGATTATCTCGATGAGCTCGGCATAGCGGACAACACGTTCGTCATGTATTCGACCGATAACGGTCCGCATCGCAATTCCTGGCCTGATGCGGGCACCACACCGTTTCGCAGCGAGAAGGATACCAACTGGGAAGGTGCCTTCCGGATCCCGATGCTCGTGAAATGGCCGGGAAAAATTAAGGCTGGCACGGTCTCAAACGAAATTGTCCAGCACCACGACTGGTTCCCGACCTTCCTCGCTATGGCGGGAGACCCGGACGTAATGGACAAGCTCAAGAAGGGCTATCAGGCCATCGGACGTACCTATAAGAATCACGTCGATGGTTACAATTTCCTGCCCTATCTCACCGGACAGGAAAAAAAGGGACCGCGCCAGCTTTTTGTATATCTGTCAGACGATGGCGACGTGCTCGGGCTGCGCATGGACAACTGGAAGATCGTCTTCATCGAACAGCGTTGCCGGGGCACGATGGCAATCTGGGGCGAGCCATTCACCAAGCTGCGCGTGCCAAAGATGTTCAACCTGCGTACCGACCCCTATGAGTACGCCGACGTCACTTCGAATACGTACTACGAGTGGTTCATCCGTCACGTCTACATCGTCTACGCCGCAACCGACACGGCAGGCAAATGGGCTGCGACGTTCAAGGACTTTCCCCCGATCCAGAAGCCCAACACGTTTACGCTGGACGACGCGTTGGCGGCAATGTCCAAGGTAGGTGTCAGTTAGCCGATTTTGGTGTGCTCGGCCGGCAAGCGCCGGCCGAGCACGCTGCCGGCGGCCCGCCTGCCAGTGCTGGTAGGACTGGACTCCCAGGCGTCCCGAGCGCCGCGCAAAGCACGTTGGTGACACCAACACACCCGTGGCGTTCACCACAGCGCTGCCACACTTGTCCGTTGTTGGATGGACCAACAGTGACCCTCTTCAACCGCCAATGGCCGGTTTGCCGCTGGATAAGGGCTGCTGTAGTCAACCTCTGACGAGCGATCAGCAACCCTCCCGACCGCAATGGTGCAGCCTCAGGACAAGACTATGCACCTAACTTACAAGAGTGCTCGGCACTTCAGGAGGAGTCTGGATGAGAACAGCAATCATTGGTCTGGCGTTGGTGCTCGGCATGGCGGGGAGCCTGACCGCGTGCAATCACGCCAAGACAGATGCGCAGGTGGCCAAAGACACAAGTGAAGCGCAGGAGAAGGCCGCAGAAAAGCTCGCCAAGGCGGATCAGAACGCGGCCGAGAAGGAAGCCGATGCGCGTAAAGACGTGCGATCGGAGCAGCAGGACTACCAGCATGTAGCCGCGGTGCAGGACCAAAAGGTCGCTGAAACCCAGGCCGAGGGTGCGCACAAGGTGGCTCTCGCGCAGTGCGAAGGGCTGAGTGGGGCGGCCCAGAAGTCCTGCCGCGACCAGGCGGACGCCAACTACGAAGTTGCCGAGGCGAAGGCCAAGCAGGCCCGCGCTGCTTCGGATCCGAAGCCCTGACGAAGGCCGGCAACCTCGCACCCTCGTAATGGGTGCGAGGTTGCTGGGGAATCCTATGGTTTCAGCGCGCGGGATCGGACGCAGAGCGCACGCGCGTCTGATCCGTTATCCAGTTTACTTCCCAGGTCTTGCCGCCGTCGTCCGAGAAGGACTGCTCAAAATGCGGCTTGTTCGTCGTGACATCGGACCAGACGAACCGCACTAGGATGGGCTTACCTTCCTGCTTATCCATGGCGTAGAACTCGCCATGTCCATCCTTGAACTTCCCGACCTGTGGCGGATCCATGGTGCCGTTCTTGCTGTTGGCCCAGTACAGACTCCACTGGTGCGTTTGCGGATTGTAGGTTCGCAGTGTCAGGCCCTCGATCTTGCCGGCGGCACCGTTGGTCTCGAATTCCTCCAGCTGCGCACGTCCCTCCCACACCTTGCGCGTGACCGAGGTGCCGTCAAATCGCACCCACTCGTTCGAACCTGTGAGGGGATGCAGACGCTTCTGCAGATGGATCTCCCAAGAGCCCAGCTCGAAATCAAAGTCGTGCTGGCCATCGCGTTCGCTGTTTCCTGTCAACTGCGCTTCAGGCGGGGCGGCGGGAGGCGTCTGGGCGCGAAGCGCCGCCGCATCGGGGAGCAGGAGCCCGGATCCAGCGAGCAGGATCATTACCACGCGTTCATTGGGGCGCATCGATTTCCTCCGCAAGTGTCGACCCGAAGTCACAATGGCTGTGGTGCGGGACGCGACGCCCGACCGTCGACCGCCAGCTTCTTTGCCTCCAGCGGGCACATCTCAGCCACGGGCTGCCGAGTGGCGAGGCGATAGGCTGCAGCCGGCTGCAGAGCCCAGGCGCCGTAGCCCAGCACCCCCAACAGCAGGCCGATCAGTACATGCCCCAGGATGCGTCGCGGCGCCGGGAGCGGGGATTTCTTAAGTCCCAGGAGACGTTGCTGCAGCGGATGACTCGACTGCCAGGAGCTGCTGACGGGTGCCGAGGACTCGGGCAGCAGTGTTTTGAGCATCGCGGTAGCGTAGGTTTTCCGGGACCGTCCGGGATCCTTCAGTGTGTTGGCATCACAGGCGAGTTCCTGGTCGAACAGAAAGCGGCCCGTGGCCAGGTGGGTCAGCGGATTGAACCACAGCAGACAGCGGATCGCAGACCACACGGCGTTTGCAATCAGATCGCCGCGGCGCAGATGCATGCGCTCGTGGGCCAGGATCAGGGCACGCTCATCCGGCGTATAGCGGGAATAAAAGTCTGATGGCAACACGATGAGCGGGCGTATGAGGCCCACCACGACCGGGCTGACGGCAGTTCGCGGGGTATAGGCGAGACCATTGTGAACCCGCAAGGGCCCGAGGCTGCGCACGAACTGTAACTGCCGCAGCAGCAGCACGGAGGCCCACAGCAGGGCGCCGCTGAGCCAAGTGGCGAACAGGCCACCGGCGATGCCCGAGGTCGAAGTCGTCACGCTCACGATCAGATCGTCGGCCGAGACGAATATGGGATTTCTCGCTGGCAGCAAAGTGTCCGAAGCAGGCGGTACCAGCAGCGCAAGCAGCGCCACCGGCACGGTGAACCAGGCCGCGTAGGCAACCGCCGGTCCGAAGAGATGTCTGAGCTGCGCAC
This sequence comes from uncultured Pseudomonadota bacterium, assembly GCA_963781815.1. Lineage (GTDB taxonomy): Bacteria > Pseudomonadota > Gammaproteobacteria > Steroidobacterales > Steroidobacteraceae > 13-2-20CM-66-19. Next base: position 425,874 of record CAWAHK010000002.1, read on the forward strand.
GCAGCAGCAGCACGCACAAAATCACCAGCGACGATGCCAGCCCGGCGGTGTACAGCAGCGCGAGGACTTCAGCCATCATCATCCATCTCCGCGACCAGGCGTTTCAGGTCGGCGAGGTCCTGTTTGGTCAGCCGGTGATGCTGACCAAAGTGCGCCACCAGCGGCGCCAGCCGGCCACCAAACAGACGGTTCAGGAGGCGTTTGCTCTCGAAGGAGAGCCACTGTTCACGGGTAAGGACCGGCGAATACAGGTAACGTCGATGGTCGCGGTCCGCCCGGATGGCGCCTTTTCGCAGCAGTCGCCCGAGCAGAGTTTTCACGGTCGTTTCCTGCCATTTCTGCTGTTTCCGCAGGGCGTCGAAGACCGCCTCGCTGCTCACCGGACTGCTCGCACGCCACAACACCTCCATGACGAGCGCCTCAGCCTCACTGATTGCAATCGATGGCGCCACAAGGGTCCTCAAGGAGCGGATTACAGCTGTAACTGATCTAAGTTTACGTGTGTAATCGAAGCTGTCAAGAGTGCGTTCAGCCTGAAGCGGCGTCAGCGGCAAGGCAGCTGTCGTGAGGGGTGCCGGCCCGGGGCAGGCGGCTTACAATGCGTGGCCGGCGCTTGGTAGCGGCCATCGACCGCACCGGGCGCCGGGTGAGCGCAATTTTTTAAGGCGTATCACGGAGCGAGAAGGCTTAGGATTGGCCCGGCGTGGTGCGAATAAAAAACAGCGTGGTGCCAGCCATGCATCTGAGGCCAGTCCAGGCATGAGAATCCCACTCGAGCGACGTATCAGGTTGTTCTATGCGGTCGCGGGCATTCTTATCCTTGCGGCCGTGCTCGCGACCGTGGTCTGGCTCGGGCCGTTGCCGCCGCGCGTGGTCCTCATGAGTACCGGGGCGCCTGGCAGCGACTACCAGTCCCTGGGCGAGCGCTACCGGGTCATTCTCAAGCGCTCGGGCGTAGATCTGAAACTGATCCCCTCCGCCGGTGGGGTGGAAAACCTGCAGCGCTTGAATGACCGGCGCACCGGTATCAGCGTCGGATTTGCGCAAGGGGGGCTCACGAGCGAGCAGCAGTCCCCGGAGCTGGAATCCCTGGGGACGGTATTCTACGAGCCATTCTGGTTCTTTCGCCGCGAGACCCTCAGCGGCAGCCGCCTGGACATTCTGGCCGGCAAGAAGCTGTCCGTCGGACCGGAGGGCGGTGGCACACGCGTTCTAGCGTTGCTGTTTCTGACCCTGAATGGCTTGGACAGCAGCGTGGCGCAGTTGCTCCCGCTGACGCAGGACGAGGCCGGTGAGGCGCTGCTGCGGGGGGAGATCGACGGCGCTCTCATGGTGAGTTCCTCGGAGACGCCGGTGGTGCGGCGGCTGCTGGCGTCTCCCGCAGTTGACCTCGTCAGCTTTCCGCGGGCCGACGCGTACGTCGCGCTGTATCCGTACCTGAATAAGCTGACGCTGCCGACTGGCGTCGGCAGCTTGGCGCTCAACCGACCTCCGGCGGACGTCAACCTGGTCGGGCCCAAGGCCAGCCTGATCGTGCGTCGCGAGCTGCATCCGGCGCTCCAGTACCTATTGCTGGAGGCCGCCTCGGAGATTCACTCGGCACCCGATCTGTTTCAGAGGGCAGGCCAGTTCCCCGCGCCCGAGCATGTCGATCTGCCGCTGTCGGCGCAGGCGAGTCAGTTCTACCGGTCCGGCCGGCCATTCCTGCAGCGCTATCTGCCGTTCTGGCTTGCGGTCCTTGCCAGTGGACTGCTCGTGCTTCTCATCCCGATTGTGGGTATCGCTTACCCGCTGTTGCGGGGCGCCCCCGCGCTCTATGGCTGGAACATGCGCCGCCGGATCTTCCGGCTGTACGGGGAGCTCAAATTTATCGAGGCCGAGCTCGAGACCGCCACGGGCACTGCCACCGAGGGGCTCAAGGAACGCCTGGATCGCCTGGAAGAGCGCGCCGGGCACGTGCGCGTGCCCAATGCGTTTGCGCATTTCCTTTATCAGCTGCGCAATCATATCCAGTTGGTGCGTGGCCGACTGGCGCGGGCGAGTTCGTCCGGCGGAGGGGCGGAGGCGACCCATCCGTCATAAGGTGCCCCGGAGGAGCGCCGCGCCTGCACTCGCCAGCATGGATTCTTCATCGCTCCTCAACACATGTACCCTGATCGGTGCATCGTCGCAGCTGATTCGCGTCTCCGCGCCCCGGGCCGCCTCGTTGCGGGAAGCATCAATCAGGACTCCGAGAAACCCGAGGCCCTGCAGGGCTGCTGCGCGTACCGCCGGAACGTGCTCGCCGACGCCGCCGCCGAATACGATGCCGTCACAGCCGCCGAGCACGGCGATATAGGCGCCGAGGTATTTTCGGATGCGGTAGCAGTAGAGCTCCACGGCAAATCGATCCTGTGGCGCCGGACTTGCAAGCAGTTCCGCGGGAGTGGCGTTGGTACCGGCAAGACCTGCGAGACCGGAATGCTTCTCGAGCAGCTCGAGCACGGCGTCACCACTTAGTGAGAGTTCACGCTCGAGATAAGGGATCACTGCAGGATCCACATCGCCGCAGCGGGTGGCCATGACCAGACCCTCCAGCGGCGAGAATCCCATGGAGGTATCCAGCGGGCGGCCACGCTCGAGCGCGGCCATCGAACACCCGCCTCCGAGTTGCAGCGTGACCAGGCGTCCGCCTGCGGGCAGGCGCGGATACAGCGCACACCACTTGCGCCACAGCGATTCATGGGCGAGTCCATGGAATCCGTAGCGGCGCACTCCGAGTGCCACGCCCACGGCGGCCGGCAGTGCATATTCGGCGGCCACCCGGGGCAGCTGCGCAAAATAGGCGGTGTCGAACACGGCCAGCTGGCGCGTACGCTGACCCCAGACCTCGAGCGCGGCGCGCACCCAGCGTACCGCCGTCGGATTATGCAGCGGCGCGAGCGGGGTCAGCGCCTCGATGGCTGCCAGGATCTCAGAGTCGATGAGTGTCGGTGTCGAGAACCGGGTGCCACCGTGGACGATGCGGTGCACGATCATCTCGGGCGGCTCGGCAAGCTTGGCGGCCAGCGTCGTGAGAATTTCCCGCGGATCGAGCTCGCCGCCGTCGTGATGCTCGCGCGCGCGCTCCGCCGGCGCGCCGCCGGCCTCGAGCGCGAAGACCGCAAGCTTCACCGAGGTACTGCCGGTATTGATCGTGAGCAGTGCCGCCATGACTTACCGCTACGTCCAAGCAAACGCGACGACGAAACACCTGAGTCTACTGTGGGCGTAGATTGTCTTGTCATCCTGAAAGCGCACAATTTCACGCCAGGTTGGTCCGCGGGAAGGCTCGGGAACTCCAGAACCGCACGCTGGACCGGTAGCGTAACGGAGGCACGGCATGGGAGAGATCAGCGAAGCATTGCTGCAACGCTTGGATGCGTACTGGCGCGCCGCGAATTATCTCTCGGTGGGACAAATCTACCTTCTGGACAATCCGCTCTTGAAAGAGCCACTGCGGCCGGAGCACATCAAGCCGCGGCTGCTGGGCCACTGGGGTACAACACCGGGTCAGAATTTCATCTATGTGCATCTCAATCGTCTCATCCGGGAGCGCGATCTGAACATGGTCTATGTCTCGGGTCCCGGCCATGGTGGCCCGGCGCTGGTCGGCAATACCTATCTTGAGGGGACCTATACTGAGTTTTACCCCGAGGTGACCCAGGATGAAGCGGGCCTCAGGCGGCTGTTCAAACAGTTCTCGTTTCCGGGTGGCATCCCGAGTCACGTGGCGCCGGAGACGCCGGGCTCCATTCACGAAGGCGGTGAACTGGGCTATTCCCTCAGCCATGCCTTCGGCGCGGTGTTCGACAACCCCGATCTGATGGTGGCTTGCGTGGTGGGGGATGGTGAAGCCGAGACCGGGCCGCTGGCCGCCGGCTGGCACGGCAACAAGTTCCTGAACCCGGCAAGCGACGGCGTGGTGTTGCCGATCTTGCACTTGAACGGATACAAGATCGCCAATCCCGCCTTGCTGGCACGCATCCCGGCGCAGGATCTCGAGCAGCTGTTGCGCGGCTACGGCTACGAACCCTTCGTGGTCGAGGGGCACGAGCCGCTGCCGATGCATCGGCTCATGTGCGATACCCTGGACAGGGTCCTGCAGCGGATTCAGGAGATTCAGCAGCGCGCACGCTCGAGGGGTGACGTAACGCTACCCCGCTGGCCAATGATCGTTCTGCGCACCCCGAAAGGCTGGACCGGCCCGAAGACGGTGGACGGACAGGCCGTCGAGGGTACCTTCCGAGCCCACCAGGTTCCGCTGGCGGAGGTTCGCACCAACCCTGCGCACCTGCGGCAGCTGGAGGACTGGATGCGCAGCTATCGACCCGAAGAGCTGTTCGACGGCACCGGCCGGTTACGTGCTGAGCTCGCCGCTCTGGCTCCCCGGGCAGAGTGGCGCATGGGCGCTAATCCGCACGCCAACGGCGGCCTGCTGCTGCGCGACCTGCGGATGCCGGAGTTTCGTGAATACGCGGTGCCGGTTGCGCGTCCGGGAGAAAGCGACGCCGAGGACACGCGCGTGCTGGGGAACTTCCTGCGCGATGTCATTCGGCTCAATCAGGAACCGCGAACGTTTCGGCTGTTTGGTCCGGACGAGACCAACTCCAACCGGCTCAATGCGGTGTTCGAGGCCACCGACCGGCAGTGGGTCGCACAGACGATCCCGGGCGACGACCACCTCGCGCCTCGCGGCAGCGTCATGGAAGTGCTGAGTGAGCACCTGTGTCAGGGGTGGCTCGAGGGATACCTCCTGACCGGGCGCCACGGGTTGTTCAACTCCTACGAAGCGTTCATTCACATCGTCGACTCCATGTTCAACCAGCATGCCAAGTGGCTGAAGGTAACGCGGCAGATTCCCTGGCGGCGACGACTGGCTTCGCTGAACTACCTGCTGAGTTCGCACGTATGGCGGCAGGATCACAATGGCTTCACCCACCAGGATCCGGGCTTCATCGACCACGTGGTCAACAAGAAGGCGGATGTCATCCGCGTGTACTTGCCGCCGGATGCCAACTGCCTGCTGTCGGTGGCCGATCACTGCCTGCGCAGCCGCCACTATGTGAACGTAATCGTGGCCGGCAAGCACCCGGCGCCGCAGTGGCTGGACATGGAAGCGGCGGTCAGACACTGCACGGCCGGCATCGGGATCTGGGAGTGGGCCAGCAGCGATGATGGCAGTGAGCCGGACCTGGTGATGGCCTGTGCCGGAGACGTGCCGACGCTTGAAACACTGGCGGCTGTGCAGCTGCTGCGCGGGCACTTCCCGGACCTCAAGATCCGTGTGATCAACGTAGTTGATCTGATGAAGCTGCAGCCGACGAGTGAACACCCGCATGGTCTGGGCGATCAGGACTTTGATCTGCTCTTCACGCGCGACCGCCCCATCATTTTTGCCTTTCACGGCTATCCCTGGCTGATCCATCGATTGACCTATCGACGCACCAACCACGCAAACCTCCACGTGCGTGGCTACAAGGAGGAGGGCACCATCACCACGCCGTTCGACATGGCGGTGCTGAACGACCTGGACCGGTTTCACCTGGCTGCGGATGCCATCGCGCGGCTGCCACGGCTCGAGGCCCGCGCGGCGCATGCCCGGCAACATCTGCGCGACAAGCTCATCGAGCATCGCGAGTACATATGCCGCCACGGCGAAGATCTGCCCGAGATTCGTAACTGGCGCTGGAGCGCGACTTAGCGTAGGCCGGCGGCGACGTTCACAGCGTGCCGTCGTAAATTGCAAGCACCGGACGCGCGCCCGGTTAGCCTGGTCGTTGGAACTCGTTCAGTGCACGGCGCTTCTATTTAGTGCACTGAATCAATGGGTTAGGCGTGTTATCATGCCTGTGCCTCCTCTGACGACGTTCGCCGACGATCAACAAGGAGTTAGGGAAGTCGGGGAGAGTCCTCAGGCGAGTTGGATTAAGTCATACAGACACGCCGCTCGCGGAAGTCCCTTGAAGCTTAGCGGCGCCTGTCAGTATAGAATCTCATGACAACAGCGCTGCGAGCCTCGGCCGCGCGCCACAAGCCTCCAACCAGCAGAAGAATGTCGCGAGAGTTACGTGCCCTTCGCTGGGGGAATCCATGATGGATTGCACCCCAACGTTATCCCCAGCCCTTGTCTGGAAGCGGGTGCGGCTGCTTGTTGTCTGCTGTCTGGCCCTGGGTCTGATGGCATTCGCCGGGGCGGCGCGTGCTCAGGTGTCTGACCCGGCGGATCAGGTCTGTCAGCGCTTCGCGGCGGGATCGGCACTGGCCACTCCGCCTGACCTGCGCAGTCAGAACGGCTTGCTGGAAGTCACCTTCAAGTTCAAGACCGTCATGGACGCGCAGGGACTGACGCGCTATTGCTATATAACCGACACCGGTCTTGAAGCGCCCACGCTGCACCTGTATCCGGGTGATCAGCTGGTCATCCACTTCGAGAACGATCTGCCCGCCGCACCCGGCGCACCCATGCCGATGATGCTGATGCCGCACGCGCATCGGGCGGCTGCCAGCAGTGGCCCGGACAGTGACTGTGCCGGTGGCATGATGAGTCCGGCCGTGACCAACCTGCACTTCCACGGCCTGAACGTCCCGCCCACCTGCCACCAGGACGAAGTCCTCAACACCCTCATCCAGCCGGCCGCGACCTTCGACTACACGGTGCAGGTGCCACCCGACGAGCCCGCGGGACTCTACTGGTATCACCCGCACCCGCATGGTTTCAGCAACGGCCAGGTGCTGGGTGGCGCGGCCGGCGCGCTGATCGTCGAGGGCATCGAGAACGTGAACCCGCTCGTCGCCGGTCTGCCGCAGCGGCTGTTCGTGCTGCGCGATCAGCGGCTGCCAGGTCCCTCCGTGCCTGGCGGACCGGCGCTGGATGTCTCGGTCAACTACGCCCCGGTGACCTACCCGAGCTATGTACCGGTTGTGGTCCAGACCGCGGCCGGTGTCTCTGAATTCTGGCGGGTGCTGAATGCCTCTTCGAACACGCTGCTGCAGCTGCAGTATCTGGTGAACGGTGTCGCCCAGCCGGTGCAAGTGGTGGCGCTCGACGGCGTGCCGGTTGGCCAGGGGACGGGTCCCATCCAGGCAGTCACCCAGACCAGCGTGGCGCTGCCGCCGGGAGCGCGCGCAGAATTTGTGGTAGCGACACCGAAGATCGGCGAGCAGGCGCAGCTGGTCACACAACGAATCGATACCGGACGCGACGGCGCGTCCCACCCGGCGCGGCCGCTGGCAAGCATCATCGCGCAAGCCAGCGCTCCCCAGGGCCTGGCGCGCCTGGCAACAGTGCGCACCTCGGTGCGTGTCACGCGCTTTGCGCGCATGGATGCGGCCGCCCCTGACGGTCGCCGCACGCTGTACTTTTCGGAAAAGCTCACCGGGCCCGGTGCCGGGTTCTTCATCACTCAACAGGGGCAGACCCCGGCAATTTTTGATCCGGGCGCGCCGCCGAGCATCGTGCTGCACCAGGGTACGACCGAGGAGTGGACGGTCGAGAATCGGAGCACCGAGGAACACGTCTTTCACATTCATCAGACGCGCTTCCAGCTCCTCGCGATGAACGGCGCGCCCGTCACCGATCCGGCGCTGCGCGACACCATCGTGGTGCCGCACTGGAGTGGCACCGGTCCGTATCCGAGCGTCACGCTGCTCATGGATTTCCGACCCGCAAACATCGTCGGGCTGTTCGTGTATCACTGCCATATGCTCGGTCACGAAGATGCCGGCATGATGGGGGCCATCGCGGTCCTGCCGAGCGCTGTGGCGACGACCACCAAGATCAGCGCGAGCACCACGGAAGTGAGCCTGAAAGCGCAGGTGACGTTCACCGCGACGGTGGCTCCTGCGACGGCAGGGGCGCCCCTGACGGGTACCGTGCAGTTCTTCGACGACGGCGCACCGCTGGGCAATGCCGTGGCTGTTGCCGATGGGCGGGCCGTACTGACCGCCGCGCTGCCCACGTTCGGCACGCACGCCATTACGGCGGCCTACTCGGGCGACGCGGCGCGCAATCAATCCCTGTCCACGGCAGTCAACGTCGCGGTAGAGGAGTTCGCGCTGAGTGCCAATGCTGCGACGGTCACCAAGGGGCAAGTGGCGAACGTGCCAATCACGGTCGCCGCCTCGAACGGCTTTTCCAGCTCCATCGACTTCAGCTGCGCGCTGCCGAGTGCGCTCACCAAGGCTACCTGCACCGTCAGCCCGACATCCCTTGCCGGCAGCGGCACGATCACCTTGCTGGTCAACACGACCGCGGATCACAAGCAGGCGGCCCTGGGGAGCCTGCAGCGACCGTCCGCGCCGCCCTGGCTTGCCGCCGGCGGCGTCAGCCCGGCACTGGCCGGCCTCGTGCTGCTGCTGATTCCCCGGCGCAAATGGCGCCGGCCGGCGCTTCTCGGGATGCTCATGTGTGCCGTGGCGCTGCTCGCAGTCGGTTGCGGCGACTCGGATCCGACTGAGCCAGGCACCCCCTCGGGAACCTACAGCGTTTCGGTCACCGGCAAGTGTGGCGGGGACGCTGCACCGATTACCCATACGGTGGTCGTTTCGCTGCGCGTCCTGTAGGTCCAAGGTGGCGCTGATGCCCGAAGTTCTTGGCCCTTACGCACCGCGGCGGCCAAATCAGCCGCGACGCCTTCCCGATTTCTGAGCAGCGCGTGAGGCCGGCGGGTGACGCACGCCGCCTGCCCGTCGGCCCGCGCCGGCGAAGACCGGCTGAGCGTGCCGCCTGGTCCGCTTCCCTGCGCTGGCTGAGGCCTCATTGCACCAAGAGTGGCGCGAGCGCACCGCAATAGTGCGCTCCTGAACGACGGCGGGCTGCGCCGGCGTCGTAACTCACTGTAATTCCCTCCCGCCGCACATGGCACGGGGCTTGCTATGCCCTCTCGTGTTTGTGTCTTCACTGCAACGAGAAGAATTCAACGGGAGGAGTGGGCCACGATGAAACTGATCACCGCGATCATCAAGCCGTACAAGCTCGACGACGTCCGCAAGACCTTGGGCGAGGTGGGGGTGCAGGGTCTGACCGTGACCGAGGTGCGGGGGTTCGGCCGGCAGCGCGGCCACACCGAAGTCTACCGCGGCGCCGAATATGCGGTCGAATTCGTCCCCAAGACCCGTATCGAAGTCGCCGTCCCGGACGGCCTCGCCGAACAAGTAATCGACGCGATCATGCAAACCGCGCGCACGGGCAAGGTCGGCGACGGCAAGATCTTCGTTACTGAGCTCGTACAGGTCGTGCGCATCCGGACCGGGGAAAAGGACGCGAGCGCGCTTTAGAACAAGACGTGAGGAGATACCCTTGATCAGCAAACTCTCTCGATCGATCGCCTTGGGGCTGCTCGTGCTCGGGGCGCACGCCGCTTGGGCTCAAACCACTCCTGTGACCACGGCGGCCGACTCGCCGCCCGCGGCAGCGTCCGCCAATGCCGCGCCGGCGGGCGCGGATGCGGCGGCGCCCGCGGCGGACGCTTCCAGCACGCCGCCGGCCCCGACCGAGCCGGTGCTGGTCGGCACGGACAAGATCAGCGCCGGCGACACCGCCTGGATGCTGACCTCGACGGCGCTGGTTCTGATGATGACTATCCCGGGTCTCGCGCTCTTCTACGGTGGCATGGTGCGCAAGAAGAACGTGCTGGCAACCCTCATGCAGAGCTTCGCAGTCACCTGCGTGGTCACGCTGCTGTGGTGGGTGATCGGCTATTCGTGGGCGTTCACTCCGGGCAGCAGTGCCTACCTGGGCGGCTCCACGCGCTTCCTCATGCATGGCATGACCTTCATGAAGGACGCCAACAAACTCACCGTCTCGCACCTTGCGGTGACCATCCCGGAAACCGTGTATGCGATGTTCCAGCTCACCTTTGCCATCATCACACCGGCACTGATCGCAGGCGCCTTCGCGGATCGCATGAAATTCTCCGCCATGCTGGTATTCATGTGCCTGTGGTCGCTGGTGGTGTACGCGCCCATCGCCCATTGGGTGTGGGAACCCTCCGGGTGGCTGGCAATGAAGGGCGTGCTCGATTACGCCGGCGGTACCGTGGTGCATATCAATGCCGGCATCGCAGGACTTGCGAGCTGTCTGGTGCTGGGCAAGCGCCTGGGTTACGGCAAGGACCCCATGCCGCCGCACAACCTGACGCTCACCGTCATCGGCGCCTCGCTGTTGTGGGTCGGCTGGTTTGGCTTTAACGCCGGCTCCGCCGTCGCGGCAGACGGCCGTGCCGGCATGGCCATGGCCGCCACCCAGATCGCTACCGCCGCCGCAGCGCTTGCCTGGATGTTCGTGGAGTGGTTGACCAAGGGCAAGCCGAGTGTGCTCGGCATCGCCTCGGGTGCGGTCGCCGGGCTCGTCGCCATCACGCCGGCCTCCGGGTTCGTCGGCCCCTCCGCGGCGGTGTTCATCGGGATCGCGGCGGGCGTGGTGTGTTTTCTTGCGGCGACGACGCTCAAGAAAATCATGGGCTATGACGACTCGCTCGACGCCTTTGGCGTGCATTGCATCGGCGGCATCGTCGGCGCACTGCTCACCGGAGTATTTGCGAGCAAGGAGATCGCCGGCGTCGATGGCTCCGTCATCACGCAGCTGTGGGGGGTGGGCACGACGCTCATTTATGGATTCCTGGCGAGCTTCGCGATCCTCAAGCTCATCGATGCCACGCTCGGACTGCGCGTCACCGAAGAACAGGAACGCGAGGGTCTGGACATCACGCTGCACGGGGAAAGCATCGAGTAGCAGTTAACGGCCGCCCGGCGACATGGTGGTTGTCGCCGGGCGTTTTTTTCCCGCCACCACTTTCCGCACCGCACTTGGGGCACCTGGTCGCTGCTTGGGGGAGCAGCGTGTCCCCCGCGCTCGACTTGAAAAACCTAAAAGGAGGAGACCTGACAATGAAATGCAACGACAAGCGACTGACAGTCACGGCCTTGGCGCTGGGGGCATTGGGCTCCCCGCTCGCCTGGGCCGAGGATGCGGCAAAGCCGGCGGCGCCCGCGATCTCGGAGGTGCTGGAGGCGTCCGGAATAACCATCAACGGCTACGTCGATGTCTCGTACCAGCATCTCTCTGGACTCGGATACTTTTCCAGTGGCACCGCCGACCGGGTATTCGATGCCCGCCACGACAGCTTCACGCTGCACCAGGCGTCCCTCACGCTCGCCAAGCAACCCAAGGAGGGCTTCGGCGTCCTCGTCAACCTCACCGCGGGGCAGGATGCGGAAGTCATCAAGTCGTATCCAAACCAGGGAGGATCGAACTTCGACGTGACGCAGGCGTACGTGCAATACGCCACCGGCTCCTGGACCCTCATCGGCGGCAAGTTCGTGACGCTCGCCGGCGCGGAGACCATCAATCCGACCACCGATAGCAACTCTTCAAGATCGATCCTGTTTGGCTACGCGATCCCGTTCACTCATACCGGGTTTCGTGCCAGTTACGCAGTCAACGACCAAATCGGCCTCACGCTCGGGGTCAATAACGGCTGGGACCAGGTGAGCGATGCCAACAAGCAAAAGACGGTCGAGTTCGGCGTGACCCTCGCACCGGTCAAGGGGTTCACGCTGGTGGTGGATGGCTACGTCGGCAAGGAACCTCTCGGCATCGTCAGCAACGTCCCGACGACGGCGGAAGGCGACCGCCTGCTGGTCGATGTCGTAGCCACTTGGGCGATCACGGACAAGCTGACCCTCGTGGGTAACTTTGATTATGGTGAGCAAAAGGACGACACGCCCGGTGCGCTGATCGACAAGTACCAGTGGGATGGCGGCGCGCTCTACGTGAGCTACCAGTTCACCGATCAATGGAGTGCCACGCTGCGCGGGGAGATCCTGGACGACAAGGACGGCTATCGCACGGGTGTGGTGGATCCGGCGACGGGCAAGGGACAAAAATGGAAAGAAGTGACGCTCACCGTCGGCTACACCCCGTCCAAGAACTTCCTGCTGCGCCTGGAAGGCCGGTACGACAAGTCCGACGTCACCGGCGCCTTCGTGGAGAGTGTCGACAGCACCACCGAAGCTGTCCAGGGCAACGACAAGCAGAGCTCCGTGGCGATTGAAGCGATCTATAAATTCTAAGAATCGGGCCCGGGCTGAACGAGCGCGGCGAGCCGTAGCCGCGTTTCTTCCAGGTTCTAGGGCGTTGTTCTTGAGTCGATCAGGGTCCGAACACCCTGCAGCTGTTGCAGGGCCTCCGCGGCGTTGCCAAGGCCGCAGTTGCGTTCGGCAGCGCGGATTTGTCCCTTCAGCCAGTAAGCTTCCGCGGCACTGAAGCGTGCCCCGTCCGAGGCGTAGACGATCGCCTGTCCCGGCTTGTCCGGGCGCAGGGAGTTCACGACCCGGTAGTAGTGCGCAAACGAAGGATCGGCGCCGGCACCACAGCGGTCGGCAGCGGCCGCGGCTGACCCGGCCGAAGCCGCCAATATCACCGCAAGGACGAATCTGACAGGCATCTCTGTAACCTTCCGTTAGAAGCTCTTGCTGCGAAGTGTGGCTCCCGGCAGCTGATTTCCCTAGTCCTAGCGGTATTAAGACTTTTCAGAGGCCACCTAGCACAGCCCAGAGGGATGCTTCACTTACGCGAGGTCGGTTGTTAGCCAGCGGTGCTGGCGTGGCCGGGTCCGTGGAGCGCGCGTATTTCCTTGCGAAGCAGTGCCACATACAGGCCGTCAGTCGTCTTCATCCGACCTATCTCGACAAATCCCTGACGATGATGAAATGCAAATGATCGCGGATTTGGAGGCTCGAGGTTGACCCCACAGGCCAACCAACGCAAATGCTTGCGCACCGCCCATCGCGCAAGTGCTGCATACAGGGCCGTGCCTACTCCGAGGCCGCGACACCGTGCGGCAACTGCTACTTGATCCACGAAGACGAAATCCTGGTAGCGGCTCTTGACCCAGAGAAATTCCTCGCCCTCATACGCGGCCGGGTGTGCAAATCCAACCAGATATCCACTGATAGCGCCTTGTGCCAGGGCGACCCATGCCACCGACGCGGTCGCAGCGAGCATCTGCATGGTGCCAGCATCGAGTAAAGAGACGTCCGGAGCGGAATCTGCGTTGATGCGCCGGAGCGCCTCGAGATCCTCGGTACGGGTCTCGCGAATGGAAATCTCTGCCGCCATGGCGAGCGAGCCTCTTAACTCGCCAGCCCGGTGCCGCGAAGTGAGGAGGGCGACGTCGCGGCAGACGAGCTGTTAGCCGGCACCCGGTATTTCCTCGAGGGACACGTCCATCCAGACCTTGTCGCGTAGCCGAATGCCGCTATCGACCATCACCGCCGGATAGCCGCGCGCCGGCGTGAAGAAGTCGCGCTCGATCCGCGACATGCGAAAACCAGCCTTCTGATAGAACGCAAGCTCACTGATGGCCGCGGTTGCCGTGCTGACGACGGCTCGCAGGCAACCTTGCGCGCGCAACTGCACGAGGACCTCTGTCAGCATTCGCTTGCCGATCCCCTGGGACTGCCGCGACGGCTCGACCGCGACGGCTTTCAGCTCGATGACGTCCGCCTCCATGGGGATGGCCAGAACCACACCAGCAACCACTCCCTCGATTGAGTATGCGTACAGATCGCCGCTGTTAATGTAGTCACGGACCTGCTGCTCCGACTCATCCGCAAGCAGCAGCAGCGGCAGGAATCGCTCGCGCGCAGCACCCGCGGGAACGCATAGGAGGACGTGCTTCATAAGTGCAATAGGCAGGCGGAAGGTTACACGATCGACCGTCTGGAACTAAGATGAGGGCCGGTTTCGAGGCGAACCAGGCCTAGCGGATGCTTGTGACGACGAAGATGCGAGTGGCGCGTCCAACAGATCACCTGGAGTCGGTCGCCAGGTTCTACAGGGACGGCCTGGGCTTTGCGGAGCTGTTCCGATTTGAGGATCACAGCGGTTTCAGCGGCGTGATGCTGGGTCTGCCTGGCGCACCATATCACCTGGAATTTACGACCGCCCAGGGGCATCGGGCAGGCAGAGCGCCCACGGCCGACAATCTTCTGGTGTTCTACCTTCCCGATGCACAGCAATGGAACGATGCAGTGGCCCGGCTCAGGAGTGCCGGTTACGAACCGGTCGCCTCGTTCAATCCCTACTGGGACCGAGACGGGCTGACTTTCGAAGACCCGGACGGGTATCGCATAGTCCTGCAGCACAACGCCTGGGCCCTCTAAGGGCCGATGGAATCGGCGCACGGGGCGGCTCTTCGACCGGGACACCTTCATTTGCCACTCGCTGCGCTTACACGTCTGACCGCGAACGCTGTTACGGACCTGACCGCATGTGGTTCCTAGTCGCCGCCGTCGCGGTCAGTGTTCTGGGACTCGATAGTGATCGCGCGGTCTCCGCGCTTCCAAAGTGCGAGCCGCCCTTGGCCTTCCGCAGCGTGGATTACCGGCCACTCGATCTTGCAACTCCTCGGATCCCGCCCATCGGGGATGTGGAGATCGAATTTACGATCACCCCGTCCGGGACGGTGGTCGACGCCGTGATTGCAAGATCAAGAAGCAATTGGAAAGAATGGGACGAGGCCGTGCTGCGGACTCTGACCAATGCTGAATTTCAGCGTCCAGGCAAATCCTGCCGACAGCGGATGCGCTTCCGTTTCGAGTCCGAATGAGTCTATTGCCACCCGGATCGCCTTGATGCTCGCGATTGCGTCCGTGTGCCAAACTGACGACGCATAACTGCCGCGCCATCTCCGGGATAAGTCACATGCAGCAAGCAGCTTCGGCAACGTCCTACCGCAGACACCTCCCGATCATACTCGCGGCAGCAGTGATCCAAGGCTGGGCGCTCTACGGGCTGCACCACGCCATTGCGGCGCACACGTGGCCGGCTACCGACCTTGGCTGGCTATTTGCGCTGTACGCGGTAGTCGTACTGGTCCCAGTCACGGTACAGCTGCTGGCAGCGCAGGCACGAAGTTCCGGCACCTGGAGCATCGTCGGCCTGATGGCCGTGGTTCTGTTTTACTTTGGCTGGCATCACGGCAGCGCGGTCGCCGACCCTACGGACGTCCGCTTCGCGCAGTCGGGGGAGTGCTTTCCGCTCGCGATCGTGCTCACCGTGTGGTGGCTGCTCACGATGCCGTTTGTGCAGGCCAGGCTGGCGGCGGGACATTGGACGGCTGACTATCAGCCATTGTTTGTTCACGCCTGGCGCAATGCCGTTGTCCTGACTGAAGCTGCCATCTTCACGGGAATCTTCTGGCTGTTACTTTTCCTGTGGCAGTCGCTCTTCCACATGCTGGCAATGGATTTCTTCCGCGAGCTATTTTCGGAGCCGCTGTTTGTTTACCCCGTGACGTCCCTGGTGTTCGGCTGCGCGTTGCACCTGATCGGGTCGATCGACCGCTTCGTATCGGCGGTCCTCGAGCAAATCCTGAGCGTCCTTAAGTGGCTGGGGACCGTCTCCGGCGCGCTGTTGGGCCTATTTAGCCTGGCGCTCATTTTTCGCCTGCCCAATCTGGTGTTCACCGGTGAGAAGGCAATCGGGGCGGCCTGGCTCCTGTGGCTGGTGGCGGTTGTGGTCTTGTTCCTGAACGCCGCGTATCGGGACGGGTCTGCCACTCAGCCCTATCCGAAATGGATAGCGCTCTCGCTGAGGTTAGTAGTGCCCCTCACCGTCCTCGTGTCCCTCACGGCCATCTATGCGTTACACGTTCGAACCCAGCACTACGGACTTACGGTGGAGCGGGTGTGGGCCTTCATCGTGGCGGGCGCGGCGCTCCTCTACTCCATCGGCTATTCGGTCGCCGCGGTTCGCGCGGGTGTCTGGTTTGGCGCGGTTGCCCGGGTCAATGTTGGGGCGGCGCTTGCCCTGATCGCCGCTCTCTCCTTGGCGCTGACGCCGATCCTGTCGCCCTATCGGTTAGCTGCGGCCAGTCAGTTCAAAGCCGTACTCAGCGGTCAGTTCGGAGCCGTGGTGAAGCCTTACCGCGGCAGAACTCCTTTCCAGTATTTGCGGTTTGATTCCGGGACCTACGGCAGGCACAGGCTCGAGGAACTCTCCAGGCTGCAGAACCACCCGCAGGAGCAGCGCATCCGCGAGCTCGCCACCGCGGCACTCAAGCTCACCAACCCATGGGAGTCCCCGCCCGCGTTAGTTCCCGCCGAGGCGCTTGCCAAACTGAAGGTCTATCCCGAAGGTCGCACCCTCGAACCTGAGTTGTCCCAAAAACTGCTCGCCGACATGGCGAGTCCGGAGCACCGATACCTGGGGACGGCTGATGAGGGCCAGGAGTCCGTGGGACTGTTCGTCGATCTAAATGGCGACGGTGCTGATGAATTCGTGCTGCTCAACGCCTTCGGCGGCAAGGTCTACCAGAAGGGCAGTGGCGGGTGGCAAAACGTAGGCCACGTTTCCGATCGCAATCCCCCCGCGTGGAAGAGCCTGCTGTCAGCACTCTCAAGCGGCAACGTCTCCGCCCGGGAACCGGCCTGGAAGGACCTCTGGATCGGTACGCAGCGCTTTCAGGTCGAGTAGCGCTTCGGCGGGTCAGGTTGTTGCGGCCACGCCTGCCTTGAAGCCCTTCGCTACCACATAGACTTCCCGGGATCTGGGCCGTGACGCAGCCGGCTTGCGGATCAGCAGCATTTCAAACGAGCGGCGCAGCTCCTTCAAATAGGCGTCCGAGCCGGCGCCTTGGAATACCTTGGCCACGAAAGCGCCCTTGGGTTTGAGCACCTGTCGGGCCATATCGAGTGCGAGTTCGACCAGATACATGGAAGAGGCCTGGTCGGCAACATCGATCCCCGAGATATTCGGGGCGATGTCGCAGATGATGAGGTCGGGTTTCCTGTTCTCGAGCCGGGCGAGAATCTGATCAACCACGGCCTGTTCCGTGAAGTCACCCAGAATGAAATCGACATTCTTGAGCGGGTCCATCGGCAGGATATCGGTGGCGATCACCTTGCCCTTCGCGCCGACGAGATTTGCGGCGACCTGCGACCAGCCGCCCGGGGCGCAGCCCAGGTCCACTATCAGCATGCCCGGACGAATCAGTTTGTCCTTCTCGTTCAGCTGGATCAGTTTGTAGCTGGCGCGCGAGCGGTAGCCGTCCTTCTGCGCCTGTTTGACGTAGGGATCGTTGACGTGCTGTTGCAGCCAGTTGCCGCTGCTCTTGGATCGTGACATTGGAGAACCGGGAGGAGTGGATCGGATCTAGGGGCGAGCCCCGCAGCGGCGTTATAATCTGGCCGCCAGTATATCTTCTCCTCCTCTGCCGGGAGTAACCGGCCAGGATAGCCTCGTGATTCGCATCACCGAATTGTCGCTGCCGCTCGATTCGGACATCCACGCCCTGCGGCGCGCAATCGTCAAGCGCCTCAAAATAAGCGACGCCGAGCTGCTGGATTTCAAGGTCTACAGGCGCAGCTACGATGCGCGCCGGAAGAACAGCAGCATCACCTTTGTTTACGTCATCGATCTGGTGGCGCGCGACGAAGCAGCGCTTCTGGAACGCCTGGCAAGCGACCCCAATGTGCGCGCGGCGCCCGATACCAACTACTATCCTGCGGGACGCGCACCAACAAACCTGAGCGAGCGTCCCGTGATCGTAGGCTTCGGCCCGTGCGGGCTGTTTGCGGCCCTGTTGCTGGCGCAAACGGGATTCAAACCGATCGTGTTGGAGCGCGGCCGGGAGGTGCGCCGCCGCACCGCCGATACCTGGGCGCTGTGGCGCAGGAAGACCCTGTCGCCGGAATCGAACGTGCAGTTTGGCGAAGGCGGCGCTGGTCTGTTTTCGGACGGCAAGCTCTACAGCCAGATCAAGGACCCGCAGTTCTACGGCCGCAAGGTCATGCACGAGTTTGTCCGAGCCGGGGCCCCGGAAGAAATCATGTATGTCAGCAAGCCGCACATCGGGACCTTTCGTCTCACCGGGGTGGTCTCGAGGATGCGCGACGAAATCATTGCCCTCGGCGGGGAGGTGAGATTTGAAAGCAAGGTGATCGATCTGCTGCTCGACGATGCTCGCCTCGAAGGCGTGGCGCTGGCGAGTGGCGAGACGATCCGCAGCCGCCACGTGGTGCTCGCGCCCGGTCACAGCGCCCGCGATACCTTTCGCATGCTCCAGCGCCGCGGCGTGTTCATCGAGGCGAAGCCCTTTGCGGTCGGTTTCCGCATCGAGCATCCGCAATCGCTTATCGACAAGGCCCGTCTGGGCAAATACGCCGGCCACCCGGAACTGGGGGCCGCTGACTATAAGTTGGTGCATCACGCCAAAAACGGTCGCGCCGTCTACAGCTTCTGCATGTGCCCCGGGGGCACCGTCGTCGCCGCCACGTCCGAGCCCTTCCGCGTCGTCACCAACGGCATGAGCCAGTACTCGCGCAAGGAACGCAATGCCAATGCGGGAATCGTCGTGGCCATCAATCCGGAGCAGGACTTCCCAGGGGCCCGCCTGGCCGGCGTGGAGCTGCAGGAGCGGCTTGAGGCGCACGCTTACGAGCTCGGCGGCGGCGATTATTGCGCACCGGGCCAGCTGGTGGGGGACTTCGTTCGTGGCATCCCTTCCAGCCAGTTAGGCGAGGTTGAGCCCTCGTACAAACCTGGAGTCCGGCTAGGGGATCTTACGACCTCGCTGCCCGACTATGCGATCGAGGCCATTCGCGAGGCGCTGCCGGCATTCGGCCGACAGCTCCGCGGCTTCGATCGCGACGACGCGGTATTAACCGGAATCGAAACCCGCACCTCGTCGCCGGTGCGAATTACGCGCGACCACGAGACATTGCAGAGCCTCAACACGCGCGGCCTGTATCCGGCCGGCGAGGGCGCCGGATATGCTGGCGGCATTCTGTCGGCGGGGGTGGATGGGATCAGGGTTGCCGAAGCGGTGGCAAAATCCATGCTGCACGATACAACATTCAGCCACACGACGAATCAATGAAGTTCGAGGACGTCAAGAAGCTGCATCAGAAGAGATACCGGGAGGAGTTCGGATACTTTCTGGTTGAAGGCGAGCATCCGGTGCTGGAGCTGCAGAAGGCAGCGCTTCAGAATCCGCAGTTACAGGATTGCGAGCTGTATGTGACTCGGGGTCGGGAGCACTGGCGCGGCCCATTTAAGACTCACGTGATCAGCGAAGCCCAGATGGCGCAGATTGCCGACACCAAGGCGCCGCAGGGAATCGTCGCGCTGGTGCCGGTGTTGCGACCACCGCCCGTATGCGGTGACGAGCAAATGATCTACCTGTATGAAATTCAGGATCCGGGAAATCTGGGGACGATTCTGCGCACGCTGGCGTGGTTCGGAAAGCTGCGCTGTCTGCTCAGTCCCGGCAGCGTCGATCCATACAACTCAAAGGTCGTCCGCGCGAGTGCAGGCGCGATCTTTCATGTGCCAATCGAATTGGATGTGGAGTTGCTTTCCCTGCGCGAGCGCTTTGAGCGCGTGGCCTGCCTCGATATGCAGGGCGAGAGCGTGTCATCCGCAAATTTTCGAACGTTCAACTGCTACCTGTTCGGCAACGAAGCCCGCGGCCTGCCCCGCGAGCAGCTCGGCGCGCTCAACGCAAGGTCCTTTGCAATTGCCGGTGGCGGCAGCATCGAATCACTGAATCTGGCATCGGCTGTCAACATGTGCGTGTATGAGTTGAACCGGTAACGACTTCTCAAAATGATAGACAGACGAGATAACGGGGCTGCCATGAGGGCTTGGACCGGTGAGGAGAAATCCGCTTTCAGCCTCAAGGACCTGGTGCCGTCGGACATCGCGGGTCGTCTTTACGCCCCTCGGGACGGCCGGCGGGCTCGTAAGGTCTTTGCGAAATCCGCCTCCGCGGCGATGATGCCGCCTTTGATGATCGTGCGTGCCCACTGCGCCGCAGCGCTGCTCCTATCCACCGCGACATGGGGTGCAGGATCGGACGGGCCGCCGTCGGTGCCGGGCGCGAAGCTCTACGAGCAGTTCTGCGGCAGCTGTCATGACCATCCGCAGGATCGAATTCCCGCCCGCGACGTGATCGGCCGGCGCAGTCCAGAAGAGGTGATGCAGACGCTGACCAACGGTGCGATGCGCACTCAGGCGGCGGGACTCAACATGAACGACCGCGTTGCCGTGGCGACCTTCGTCACGGGGCGGGCGCCCACCGACAAGATTGCCGTGGGGCCGGAGGGGAATGCATGCATGACGCATGGCGCTGCGGCGATTGCCACCGGTTCCGGTTGGAATGGCTGGGGGGGCGACCTGGATAACTCGCGCTATCAACCCAAGTCCGGGCTCCTTGCAGCTGAGGTGCCGAATTTGAAGGTCAAATGGGCTTTCGGCTACCGCGCAACCTATATCTACGGTCAGCCGACCGTCGTGGGCGGCCGGGTGTATGCGACGAGCTCTTCCGGGCGTGTCTATGCTCTGGATGCAAGGACGGGCTGTACACACTGGACGTTCGATGCCGCGGCGGCGGTGCGCACGGCCGTGTCGATCATCAGGATCCGGGGTGTCTCCGGGGTGCGGCTTGCTGCAGTGTTCGGGGACGACGCCGCGAACGTGTACGCGCTTGACGCGGACACGGGCAAGCCAGTTTGGACAAGGCGGCTCGACCAGCACCCCGATGCACGGATCACTGGCGCTCCCGTGTTCTATGACCAGCGGCTGTACGTGCCGGTATCGTCCCTCGAAGAGCTCAGCGCGCTCTCACCCCGCTACCAGTGTTGCAAGTTCCGCGGCAGTGTCGTGGCGCTCGACGCGCGGCACGGGAAGCTTATCTGGCAGACCTTCATCGTTGATCAACTGGCAAAGCCGTACCGCAAGACGGATAACGGTACGCAACTTTACGGCCCGGCCGGCGGCGCCGTGTGGTCGGCACCGACACTCGACCCGAAGCGCGGCCAGCTTTACGTCGGCACGGGCAATTCTTACACCGATGTTCCGACCGCACGTACGGATTCGATCGTCGCTCTCGACATGAGGACGGGCGCCGTGCGCTGGGTCAATCAATTGCGCCCGCAGGACAATTACATTGTCGGCTGTGATACCGCGGCTAGCGCAGGGAAGGGCAACTGCCCGCAGATGCTTGGCCCGGATGCTGACTTCGGCGCATCCCCCATCCTGCGAACACTAATGGGTGGGCGCGCAGTGCTCCTGACGGGGGCGAAGTCGGGAACAGTCTATGCGCTGGATCCGCGGGGCGGCAGGCAATTGTGGAGCGCACAGGTCGGGGTAGGCAGCGCCCTGGGGGGCATCGAGTGGGGAGGGGCGGCGGACCAGACCCAGCTGTATCTCGCGGTTTCCGATGCAGCGGCCACTACTGCCAAGCCGGGTGGGCTGATCGCCCTTCGTATCGCCGACGGCAAACAGATGTGGCGCACCGATCCGGCGGCGCCCGTATGCAGTTGGGGGACTCGAAACTGCATCGCAGCGCAGTCGCAAGCCGTCTCGGCGATACCTGGAGTCGTGTTCTCGGGCTCCCAGGACGGTCATTTGCGGGCGTACGCGAGTGCGGATGGGACGGTGATGTGGGACGTCGATACCGCGCAGTCCTTCGCAACCGTAAATGGGGTCGCTGCCGCGGGCGGTTCGCTGGACAACGGCGGGGCGACGGTTGCCGACGGCATGGTGTACGTGAACTCGGGCTACGGCCGGATTACCGGTCAGCCGGGTAATTTGCTGCTCGCATTTGCGGTGGAGGAATAAGGGTCGCTTCCCCCCCGGTAATCGTACCGTGCCAACGGAGTGATCCGTCGCTCGCGTTCGCCACCGCGGACGATCGCCTGATGTCAGCCGCTTCCCCGGGCTCTCTTATATCTTGACGCCGCGAGTTTCATCCTCGAGCTCTTTTTCAACGCAGCGGAAGTGCTCGGGGAATATCCGTTGGCGTACCTCGGGATGCCAAGTGCGTGTCATGAGCTTGTAGATCGCAAGCTCGGCGTCTGAAGGCGGACGAGGGCGGAAGGGGACGACCTTTCTGTCGCTCACGGATCACCCGACAGTGCGTAATTGTACCGCTTAAGATCCTGCCGTTTGTGCACCGCAGAAGACGCGCTGCACATCACATTTTGGAACAGGTGCCGGATGCCTTACTGAGGCATTTCTCGCAACGCGAAAAAAGGCCGCGTCCTAGGACCTAGGTCCAATGGAATCACGCCGCTTCTGGACCGAGCATGAGCCTGCTCGCTGTATTGGGCGTTTTTGCGGGAGATGTCAGTGGCGAAACCCAGCAAGCCGAACATTCTCTTCATCATGGCCGACGACATCGGCTGGTTTAACGCAAGCTGCTACAACAGCGGAATCATGGGGTACCAAACCCCAAACATAGATCGGATCGCTTCCGAGGGCGCTCGGTTTACCGATTTTTACGGACAACAGAGCTGCACGGCGGGACGAGCGGCATTCGTTACCGGTCAAACGCCGATCCGCACGGGACTGACCAAGGTAGGCATGCCCGGTGCCACGCTTGGCCTGAGCGCGGAGGATCCGTCTGTCGCGCAGTTCATGAAGGGATTTGGTTACGCGACCGGCCAATTCGGCAAGAACCACTTGGGCGATCGCAACGAGCACCTTCCAACCGTGCACGGTTTCGATGAGTTCTTCGGCAACCTCTATCACCTGAACGCGGAGGAAGAGCCCTACTACGAGAACTACCCGAAGGACCCCGCATTTCGCAAACAGTTTGGTCCCCGTGGGGTATTGAAGTGCAAGGCAACCGACAAGGACGACAACACGGTCGATCCGCAGTTCGGCAAGGTGGGCAAGCAAACTATCGAAAACACCGGTCCACTGCCCCCAAAACGAATGGAAACGGTTGACGAGGAATTTCTTGGCGCCGCGCTGGACTTCATGGAGCGCAAAACCAAAGAGGGAACGCCTTGGTTCTGCTACTTCAACCCAACCCGCATGCACGTGTTCACGCACCTTAAGCCGTCGTCGAAGGGCAAGACCGGTTTGGGTCTCTATCCAGATGGCATGGTGGAACTGGACGGCTATGTAGGTGAGTTGCTAAAGAAGTTGGAGGATCTCGGCGTTGCCGACAACACGATCGTAGTGTTCACCACTGACAACGGCGCGGAAGTGCTGTCATGGCCGGACGGTGGTGCGACGCCCTTCCGCGGTGAAAAAGACACCAATTGGGAAGGCGGCTGGCGGATACCCTGCGTCATGCGCTGGCCAGGCGTGATCAAGCCTGGTCGGTTGATCAACGATATATGCTCTCTCCAAGACTTCATTCCGACGTTTGCGGCGGCGAACGGCGAACCGGATCTCGTAGCCAAGGTTAAGAAGGGCTACAAGATCGGAGATAAGACCTTTAAGGTACATCTCGATGGCGTCAATCTCTTCCCATTCCTGGCCGGCAAGGAGGACAAATCGCCCCGCGACGCTTTCCTGTATTGGAGTGATGATGGCGACTGCATGGCAGTCCGCATGGGGCGGTACAAGGTAGTCTTCGCCGAACAGCGAAGTAAGGGTATTGATGCTTGGCGAGAGCCGCTGTCACAAATGCGCCTTCCAAAGTTCTTCGACCTGCGTGCCGATCCTTTCGAACGTGGAGAGGAAAGCTTCAAGTTCAACGACTGGTTCTTGGAGCAGAACTTCCTTCTGTACAGCGCCCCGCCACTACTTGCCAAGTGGCTGGAGTCCTTCAAGGAGTTCCCGCCCCGGGCTCGCGCCGCAAGCTTCAGCATCGACCAGGTGGTGGAGAAGCTCATGCCAAAGGCTGGATGAGACTCGAGGCGTCTTTCGCGCAGCAGGAAGATTGTCGTTGCCTCGCCAACCCGGAGCATCCGCATCACCGGACTAATCAGCCAGGTTCGCACACTGAATCTGGCAGCGGTAACAGCGACCCATCGATTCTGAGTTGACCCAGCTTCCCGGCCTCGCGAGCTAGATCCGCCTCAGCCCGGACCCATTGCGACTTCACGGCCGATGCCGACCAGATTACGACTACTGCTTTTGCAGATCGTAGTCGCTCTTCTATCACGTCGCCGTAGGTGCGGTGAGCAGGCAATTCGTCATCGCGCCACACCATAGCCGAGCGCACGGAGCGCATCCGCGATCTGCTTTGCCTGATCGACGGTAGCACTCGCATAGGAGATGAAGATCTCAGCCATGGATTCAGGGCGTTGCTAGGCGGCTCGATCGCGCAAACGCGGCAGCTCCTTGATATCCGAACCGCTCTCACGCTCGGCGACTCGAAGCTCGTAGATCTTTTGCAGGTTTAGCCAGAACTCTGCGCTGGTACCAAAGAAGTGTCCCAGGCGCAGCGCCGTATCCCCCGTGATTGCGCGTTGCCCGTTCAGAATATGGGTGATTCGATTGGTGGGCACCTTCAGCTGACGTGCAAGCTCGGCCGCGCTCATTTCGAGTGCTTCAAGCTGCTCTGCGAGATGCTCACCGGGATGAATTGCCTGACGCGCCATAAAAGGTATCCTCTAGTGGTAGTCAACCGCCTCAACGTTTATCGGCCCCTCGGCACCTTTGGGCCATTGGAAGCAGATCCGCCACTGGTCGTTTACCCGAATACTGTACTGTCCTTTTCGATCACCCTTTAACGCTTCAAGGTGATTGCCAGGCAAGTCAAGGTCCCGCAAGGATGCGGCGGCGTCCAGTTGATCTAGCTTCATGCCGAGCCTGTGCGATATTCCATCAAATGCCTTGACCCGGTGGCCGGCCGCAAAGCTTCGTGTTCGCTTATCACGATAGTTGCCGATCATTCCGAGCGGAGCCTAGATTGCGTTACCCGTTACGTCAAGAGTAACATATTTCTAGTTGAGTGATTTAAGCTTAAATAGACTGCGTCAATTGATCTCGCGTTTGATATCGGTGGCGCCGATGATGGATTGGACCGGCTATTCTCGAATGGCTTTTGCGATCAATCACTTAAGCCATGGCAAAAATCCTTGTCACCTTTATGTCTCCTCTAGAAAAGGGAGTTCGACGAGTACTGCCGAGTGCCGAGTTCCTGCGACGGCGCTGGTGGTTTGCATGAGTGGAAAGTCCTAGTGTCGGTGCCAACGATGTTTGCCAAAGCGCCTAAGGTCTCGCTTGCGAAATCTTTACTAACAAGAATGCCTTGCGGTGGCAGTGCCATCGGATAGGGGACTTTCATGAAATCACCGATTTTGCGCTCAATGTCGTACGGGCTGGCCGCTATGGCCGTGGCTGGCTCCCTGCTCGCTGCAACCAAGGCCACTGAAGGTGTGACTCCCGTGGAAGCCAGGGCAATCGCCAAGGAAGCTTATGTCTACGGCTTCCCGATGGTAGACGGCTACCGCATTCAGTACGCCTTTTCGGTGGACACGAAGAGTCCGGAATTCAAAGCGCCCTGGAATCAGATCAACAACACCGCTCGGGTATTTACTCCCGAGGACAAGACTGTCCAGACGCCCAACTCCGACACGCCGTACTCCATGCTTAGCCTGGACCTGCGCACGCAACCCATCGTGCTAACCGTCCCACCCATGGAAGAGACACGCTATTTCAGCTTGCAACTGGTGGATCTCTATACGGCCAACTTCGCCTACATCGGCACACGCGCGACCGGCAATGAGGGTGGAAGTTACCTGATCGCCGGCCCGGGCTGGAAAGGTCAGGCTCCAAAAAATGTGAAGAAGGTCATTCGGGCAGAGACCGAGCTTGCTTTTGTGATCTACCGGACGCAGCTGTTTGGTCCAGCGGACCTGGATAGCGTGAAGAAGGTGCAGGCCGGCTATAAGGTCCAGACGCGGGCGGAGTTCCTGGGACAGCCCGTGCCGGTGCCCGCTCCGGCAGTTGATTTCATAAAGCCCTTGACGCCAGAGGCTGAGAAGACATCGCCGGAATTTTTCAATGTTCTGAACTTTGTGCTGTCGTTCTGCCCGACGCTCCCGTCTGAGACCGGACTGATGGCCCGATTTGCGAAGATCGGGGTCGGCCCAGGGAAGCCGTTCAACGCGGATAAGCTTTCTCCTGAAATGAAGGCTGCCATCGAGCAAGGCATGAAGGATGCCTGGACGGAATTTGCAGACTTCAAGAAAAATCAGGTCGACACCGGGAAAGTAACTTCCGGGGACATGATCGGGACCCGAGAGCATCTAAAAGGCAACTATCTTTACCGAATGGCGGCGGCCGTAATCGGGATCTATGGCAATTCCAAGGAAGAGGCCATGTATCCGATCTACGGGGTCGATGCAGACGGACATCCGCTGAACGGCGCCAACCGGTATGTGCTGCGCTTTGCGCCGGGAAAACTGCCGCCGGTGAATGCGTTCTGGTCGCTGACGATGTACGAGCTTCCCGCAAGCCTTCTGGTCGCCAATCCCATCAACCGCTACCTCATCAATTCACCGATGCTGCCTGAGTTGAAGCCCGACCCCGATGCAGGCGTGACACTTCTGATCCAGAACGCTTCGCCTGGCAAGGATAAGGAAGCGAACTGGCTTCCCGCGCCAAGGGGACCTTTCCTGGTGGTGATGCGTCTGTACTGGCCAAAGGAGGCGGCATTGGACGGACGCTGGAAGCAGCCACCCTTGGATAAGGTGCATTGAACAGTGACCGAAGCGTTATGACGCGGGCTCGAGCAGCAGCGCGCTTCGGTCTTACTCAGCCGCGCTTGAACGCATTGCTGAAGATCGATCGGTTTAGCCTTGACGGTTTGGGGAATGCCGCTGCAAGAGCCGGTCTGCAAGTTGAGGTGCTCGTGACCACGCCGAAGCGGATGCGCGCGCTGGCCGTGACCAGCGCTTGAACTTTGAACGAGGCTCAATGAAGCCCACTGTCGCTTACTGGCAGTGCGCACAATCGGTTACAATCACTCGCACGCTGAACACGAATCCAGTTCATCGCTGCAATCCAAGACAACTAGCGCCCGATGCCGGCTACGGCGGCTACGCCGGCCAGGAAGCTGAACGGTATCGCTCGACGAGGGGATAATAGCTATGGCGAGGCATATGAGATCCACAGCTATCGCGGTCGCAGTTGGACTCGCCATCCTTTCCGGGTGCGATGGGAGCAAACAACCGGTGGCCGGTTCGAAGCCCCCTGCTGTGGTGGGGCTTGATCGAACGGTGCTGCCACTCGCGGAACCGACCTACGCGGCGATCACCGAGCTCGACGCGCGCAATGCCAAGGCTCCGCCCATTTTCGAGGCGAAGGCGCCGGCTGGCGCGCCCAATGTCATCGTCATCCTCCTCGACAATTTCGGCTATGCCGGCTCCAAGACGTTCGGTGGCGTGATGAACCTGCCGACCCTGGATCGCCTCGCCAAGAACGGGCTGATCTACAACAATTTCCATACGGCCCCGATCTGCTCGGCGACCCGCGCGGCATTGCTCACGGGCCGCAATCCCCATAGCGCGAACATGGGGACCATCTCGGAAATGGCGACCGCCTTTCCGGGTCAGACTTCCGTGCTGCCGAACAGCGTGGCGCCACTCGCGAAGATCCTGCAGATTCAATGGCTACAGCACGGCGATGTTCGGAAAGTCCCACGAATACGTGCCGTGGGAAAGCGGCCTCATGGGGCCGTTCGACCAGTGGCCCACGGGTCTGGGATTCGAGAGATTTTACGGCAACGTGATCGGCGAATCCGACCAGTTCTCGCCGGTAGTCCACGACAACACGACACTGGCCCCGCCGTCAAAGGACCCGAATTACTATTACCAGACGGACATCGCCGACCGCGCGATCCAATGGATCAAGGCACAGAAGACGCTCGACCCCCGACAAGCCGTTCTTTGTCTACTACGCGGCGCAAGGCATGCATGACCCGGTGCAGCTGCCGAAGGCGTGGCGAGACAAGTACAAGGGCAAGTTCAATGAGGGGTGGGACAAATACCGTGAGGAAATCCTGGCGCGCCAGAAGAAACTCGGCATCGTGCCGAGCCAACACCCAGCTCACGCCCAAGCCGGACATCATGCCGGACTGGGACACACTGAGCGCCGACGAGAAGAAGGTCGCGATCCGCTATCAGGAAGTCTTCGCGGCCTTTGCCGAGCTGACCGACTACGAGATCGGCCGGGTGGTACAGGCCGTCGATGATATGGGCGCTCTCGATAACACCCTGATCATCTATATCACGGGAGACAACGGCGCGAGCCCCAACGGTGGACGGCTCGGCACGTTCAACACCTTGAGTGTCTTCAATGGGATGCCCGAGACCCTGGAGTATCAGCTCAAGCACCTCGATGAGGTCGGCGGGCCGCATTCCGCGATGACAGTACCGGCCGGGTGGTCGATCGCCGACAACACACCATTCGCGTATTCGCAGTTTCATACGCAGTACGGCGGCACCACTAACGGCGCTATTGTCTTCTGGCCGAAGGCGATCAAGGCGAAGGGCGAGATACGCAACCAGTACTACCACGTAATCGACGTCGTCCCGACCGTGCTGGAAGCCGCCGGGCTGCCGCAACCGAAGACGGTCAATGGCGTGGCCCAAAAGCCGATCGAAGGGGTGAGCATGCTCAGCTCATTCACCGATGCCCAGGCGAAATCGGCGCATACGACTCAGTATTACGAGATCTACGGAAACCGCGGCATCTACAAGGACGGCTGGTACGCCGTGACCGTGCACAAGGTGTCCTGGGAGCCGAAGCCGCGTACGCGTTTACGCCGACGACAAATGGGAGCTCTACAACACGGCCGACGACTTCAGCTGCGCCAATGATCTTGCGGCCAAGGAACCGGCGAAGTTGAAAGAGCTGCAGGAAGCGTTCACGGCGGAGGCGGTTAAGTACAACGTGTTA
The DNA here is from genome assembly GCA_963781815.1 of uncultured Pseudomonadota bacterium. Taxonomy (GTDB): domain Bacteria; phylum Pseudomonadota; class Gammaproteobacteria; order Steroidobacterales; family Steroidobacteraceae; genus 13-2-20CM-66-19. The sequence continues at coordinate 454,549 of CAWAHK010000002.1, forward strand.
CCGCTCGATGACCGCGTCGCCGTGCGATTCAACGCCACCATGGCCGGGCGTCCCGACTACATGGGCGGCCGGACTTCGCTGACGTTGTATCCGGGTATGGTCGGCATGAAGGAGAATGCTTTCATCGACGTGAAGAACCGGAGCTCGTCGATTACGGCCGAACTCGAGATACCGGCCAGTGGTGCTTCGGGAGTGATCCTGGCACAGGGCGGTGCGCACTCAGGATGGAGTCTCTACGTCAAAGACGGCAAGCCCAAGTTTGCTTACAACGTTCTGGGTGCGGTGACGACCATCACTTCGAGCGAGCGCCTGCCTGCAGGACTCGTGACCGTAACCTACGATTTTGCCTATGACGGCGGCAAGCCAGGGGCAGGCGGCACGGGGACCATCGCCATCAATGGCAAGAAGGTAGCCTCCGGCAGACTCGAACGCACGATCCCCTTCATCTATGGAACGGAGACCGCCGACGTGGGCACTGATCTCTACACGGCAGTAACCGAGGACTATGCGAGGGGTGATAACAACTTTCACGGGAACAATCAGAAAGGTCGATGTCAAGGTCGGGGCCGCCAACGCCACGGCGCCGAGCGCAGTTGTCGAGGATTAACATGAGAGAACAAGCACGTCGAGGAATTCTGCCTTGGTGCGCCATGCAGAAGGGCCGAAGGGAGTAAGCATTTCGCACGGCGTAGGAAAAATCGACCGCCGGATCTCAGTCGCTCCGATGATGGACTGGACCGACCGTCACTGCCGGTACTTCCTGCGCGGATTCTCGCCGCACGTGCTGCTTTACACGGAAATGATCACTGCAGCGGCCGTCTTGCGTGGTGACCGGAAGCGGCTCTTGGCCTTCGATTCTGAAGAGCACCCCCTGGCGCTGCAGCTGGGTGGATCCGAGCCGCACGATCTTGCCGCAGCCGCACGCATCGGCGAAGAGGCCGGGTACGATGAGATCAATCTGAACTGTGGCTGTCCGAGCGATCGCGTTGCCAGTGGCGCGTTCGGGGCCTGCCTGATGCTGGAGCCTGCGCTGGTGGCGGATTGCGTGGCCGCCATGACCGCCGCGGTGCGTGTGCCTGTCACGGTGAAGATGCGCGTTGGTGTGGTGAGCGCGAAACGCGCCGAGGTGGCGCAGGCGGCGGCGGGGTTTGACGAGCACGACTATGAGCGGTTGGTGCATTTCATCGCCAGCGTGCGCGCTGCGGGTTGTCAGGTTGCCATCGTGCACGCCCGCAAGGCGGTGCTGGGGGGGCTGTCGCCCAAGGACAACCGCGCGATTCCGCCGCTGCGCTACGAGGTAGTGCGCCGACTGCGACTCGAATTTCCGACACTGCCGCTGGTGGTGAATGGCGGACTGCGTGACGCCGGCCCGGTACAGGAGGCACTTGAGTGGTGCGATGGGGTGATGTTGGGGCGTGAGGCCTATCACCGGCCTTATCTGCTCGCGGAGTTGAGTGAGGCCTTGTACCCTGGCGGCGACGTCGTGCCGTCCCGCGAGGCACTGCTTGAGCGTATGGAGCACTATGCGGCCCGCGAACTCGCGGCCGGTGGCCGGCTGGCGGCAATTACGCGCCATATGCTTGGACTTTATGCAGGGCAGCCCGGCGCACGCGACTACCGACGTACGCTCAGCGAGGGTGCACGCGCGGCGGGTGCGGCCCCGGAACTGTTGCGGCGTGTAATGCCCACCGCGGTGCTCCGGCGGTCGGCTGTGTAGCGGTGGGGAGCGTGTTGCGTATAATCAACCGCGTCCATGGGAAAAGACATCGAACTGGCCATCCTGTTCGCCGACGTCGTGGGATCGACCCGGCTGTACGACACGATGGGGGATTTGCGCGCGCGCGACATGGTCGCGATCTGCATCGACGTCATGCGCAGTGCCACCGAACAGCGTCAGGGCACGGTCATCAAGACCATGGGTGATGAGGTCATGGCCACCTTCCCCAGCGCAGATGCGGCCCTCAATGCGGCGGCACAGATGCAGCAGCAGATCTCCAGCCACGCCCAGCTCAAGGTTGACGGACAGCCGGTCTCGATCCGCATCGGCTGCCACTTCGGGCCGGTAATGCTCGAGAACCGCGATGTGTTCGGGGCCGCGGTGCATACGGCAAACCGCATGACGAGCCAGGCCAAGGCCGGTCAGATCGTGACCACGGCGGCCACCGTGGACAAGCTTTCCCCCGAATGGCGCGCCTCGTGCCGCCAGATCGACATCGCGACTATCAAGGGGCAGGGCAACGAGGTCGCGCTCTACGAAGTGCTGTGGCAGACCGAAGATGTCACCAGCATGGTGCCCGGGATTGCGACCGACTCGCGTCCCCAGCGCACCACGCGCCTGCGGCTGCGGTGTCAGGATCGTGAGCTGGTGGTGGATGAACGGCACTCGAGCATCACCATCGGCCGCGCCGAGGACAACGACGTCGTGGTCAAGGGCAGTCTCATTTCGCGCCTGCACGCGCGCATCGAGATCAACCGCAGCAAATTCGTGCTCATTGATCAAAGCACCAACGGCACCTTCGTGCAGGGCGCGGACGGCGAGGAATCCTTCGTGCGTCGCGACAGCCTGCAGATCAAGGGGCAGGGGATGATCGGGCTCGGGCGCCTGCCCGAGCAGGGCTCACCGCAGACGATCCGCTTCAACTGCGAGGAAGTCTAGGGCGCGCACGCGCCTAGCCGAGCTGCGCTTCGGTCTTCTTGAGTTCGCTCACCAGGGCCGCAGGCAGGCGGGCACCAAATTTCGCCAGGTACTCGCCGATCTCGGCGGCTTCCTTGCGCCACAGGCCGGCATCCACCGTCAGCAGCGCGGCGAGCGCCTCCGGAGCGAGTTGCAGCCCCTGCGTGTTCAGGTCCTGGGCGCGCGGCACGTTGCCGATCGCCGTCGCGGTGGCCCCGGCGCTGCCGGCGCAGCGCTCCAGCATCCACGCGAGCACGCGCAAGTTTTCCCCGTAGCCCGGCCACAGAAACTTGCCCTGCGCGTCGCGGCGGAACCAGTTGACGTGATAGATGCGCGGCGGCCGGGCGAGCTTCGCGCCCACGTTCAGCCAGTGCTGCCAATAGTCGCCGAAGTTGTACCCGCAGAAGGGCTGCATCGCCATCGGATCGCGCCGTGTGACACCCACCTGCCCTACCGCCGCGGCGGTGGTCTCGGAAGCCACCGAGGCGCCCACCAGCACGCCGTGCTGCCAGTCGCGCGCTTCGTAGACCAGCGGGGCGACTGCGCGGCGTCGGCCGCCGAAGACGAGGGCCGCGATCGGTACGCCGCAGGCATCCTCGGCGTGCGGCGAGTAGCTCGGGTTGCGGCGCGCGGAGACGGTGAAGCGCGAGTTCGGGTGCGCTGCGGGGCCGCGCGCCGGGTCATAGGCGCGTCCCTGCCAGTCGAACACCGGCTTGCCGCTGGTCAGTCCTTCCCACCAAGGCTGGTTGTCCGCAGTGAGCGCCACGTTGGTGAATAGCGTGTCACGGCGGATCATCTGGTAGGCGTTGCGGTTGGTCTCCGGATTGGTGCCGGGCACGACGCCGAAGTACCCGGCCTCCGGATTGATGGCCCACAATCGCCCGTCGGGTCCGGGGTGCAGCCAGGCGATGTCATCGCCCACGGTGAACACTCTCCAGCCGGGAAGCGAGTCGGGGGGAATCAGCATGGCCAGATTCGTCTTGCCGCAGGCGGACGGGAAGGCGCAGGCGACGTAGTGCGTCTCGCCGCGTGGATTCTGCAAGCCGACGATCAGCATGTGCTCGGCCAGCCAGCCCTCGGTGCGCGCCTGCCAGCTCGCAATGCGCAGCGCGTGACACTTCTTGCCCAGCAGCGCGTTGCCGCCGTAGCCCGAACCGAAGCTCTCGATGGCGAGTTCCTCGGGGAAGTGCATGATGAAGCGCCGCTCCGGGTCGAGTTCCCCCGTCGAGTGCAGCCCGCGCACGAAGCCACCCTCGCGCGCGATGCGCTCGAGCGCGGCACGCCCGGCGCGCGTCATGATCAGCATGTTGAGGACGACGTAGGGGCTGTCGGTGATTTCCACCCCGCAGCGCGCCAGCGGCGAATCGATCGGCCCCATGCAGTACGGAATGACGTACAGCGTGCGCTCACGCATGCAGCCGCGGAACAGCTCGCGCATCTTGGTGTGCGCGGCTTGCGGCTCCATCCAGTGATTGTTCGGCCCCGCGTCCTCCTGCGAGCGCGTGCAGATGTAGGTCAGATGCTCGACGCGCGCGACGTCGTTGGGCGCGGAGCGGTACAGCTGACAGCCGGGGAACTCGGCGGCGTTGAGGTTCTTGAGCTCCCCGCTCCTGATGAGCTGCGCGGTGAGTTCGCGGGCCTCCGCCTCGGTGCCCTCGCACCAATGAATCGCGCGCGGCTGCGTGAGCTCGCGCATCGCGTGCACCCACTCGGTGACGGGGCGGCTCAGCTGGCTCAGCGGGACGAGTGTGTGTGCGGCGGTCGCCATCCGCGGATCCCCTTAATTCGGTGGCAGGCTGTAACCGCTAAGTATATCGCGGGCGGCTCCGTCGCCCTGATAAAGTAGCCCGGCTCCGCTATTGTCTTTCATTCAGCCGCTGCGCACCAGTTTGCAGATAATTCAGCAAGATAAGGCTCGCCGGACGCTTCGGCCCGTCGCGACGGCCACGCCCGTAGGTGCCCGCTGACATGTTGGATCTTCAGGACATATTCGGGCACGGTGGACCGTTGGCGCGGGCGCTGCCGGATTTCCGCGTGCGCCGGGAACAGCTGCACATGGCGCAGCGCGTCGCCGACGCGCTGGCGATGCGCGAGTCGCTCGTGGTCGAGGCCGGCACCGGCACCGGCAAGACCTTCGCCTACCTCGTGCCGGCGCTCCTCTCCGGGCGGCGGGTGCTGATTTCCACAGGCACGCGCACGCTCCAGGACCAGCTGTTCGCCAAGGACCTGCCGCTGGTGGCAGCAGCGCTGGGCCGGCCGGCGCGCGTCGCACTGCTCAAGGGGCGCAGCAACTATCTGTGCCGCTACCGCCTCGAGCGCAGCGAGGCAGACGCCGAGCAGCTCAGCTTCGCCGACCTGGGCGTCACGCGCACGCGCGCCGCGCGCGCCATGCTGGCGCGGGTGCAGCGCTGGGCACGCACCACGCGGCGCGGCGACCTGGCGGAGATCCGCGGACTCTCCGATGCGCATCCCGTGTGGCCACAAGTCACCTCGACGCGCGAGAGTTGTCTCAGTACGCGTTGCCCGGAGTTTGCGCGTTGCCACGTGGTGCACGCGCGCCGCGAAGCGCTCGAAGCGGACATCGTCATCGTCAATCACCACCTGCTGCTGGCGGACCTGGCGCTGAAGGAGGATGGTTTCGGTGACCTGCTCGGCTCGGCGGATGCCATCATCCTCGATGAGGCCCACCAGATTCCGGACCTCGCGACGCAGTTCTTCGGCGCGCGCGTGAGCAGCCGCCTGCTCGAGACGCTGCTCGGCGATCTTCGCACCGAGCTCAGCGCCCCCACCGCCGCGGCGCACCCCGCGCAGCGCGTGCAGGCGCCGACGGCGGCACTCGCGGAAGCCGACGAGGCGTTGCTGCGCCTGCGCGGCGTCGCCGGCGCTGGCGCCGGCCGCCAGTCCTGGGCCCCCGGCCACTCAAGCCTGGGCAATGCCGTGCAGGGGCTCGAGGACGCCCTGCGCGAGGTGCACGCCGCGCTCGCGGCCGCCGCCGAGGACTCCCCGCTCGCACAATTGGCGGTGCGCGCGGCCGAGGTGGCCGCGAGCCTCGGGCGTATCGGCGCGGTGGAGGAGCTTGAGGGCGCGCGCACGCTGGAGAGCACGCCACGCGGCTTCACTTTGAGCCTGATGCCCTTTGATATCTCGCAGCGCTTCCGGGGCCTCATCGATGAGCGCGGTGGGGCCTGGATCTTCACCTCCGCCACCTTGTGCCTGGGGGAGGAGTTCGGGCACTTCACCGGGCGGCTCGGAATCGGTGATTCGCCCACGCTGCGCATCGACAGCCCGTTCGACCACGAGCGCCAGAGCCTGCTGCTGCTGCCGCAGGGACTGCCCGACCCCTCGTCGCCGGATTATGTGGCGGCGGTCATCGACACCGCCGAGCCGCTCATCCGTGGCGCCGGTGGCGGTGCCTTCGTGTTGTTCACCAGTCACCGGGCGCTGGCGCAGGGCGCCGCGCTGCTGCGCGCGCGCTGGAAGGACGAAGAGCCGTTCCGGCTCTTCGTCCAGGGCGAGGCACCACGCGAGCGACTGCTCGAGGAATTCCGCGCCGATGGCAACGGGGTGCTGCTCGGCACGGCGAGCTTCTGGGAGGGCGTCGATGTGAAGGGTACTGCGCTGCGGCTGGTAATCATCGAGAAGCTGCCGTTTGCGTCCCCGGATGATGCACTGGTGCGCGCCCGCATCGAGCACCTGACCGCCAATGGCGGCAATGCCTTTCGCGACTACCAGTTGCCCGAAGCGGCGCTGGCCCTGAAGCAGGGCGCGGGCCGGCTCATCCGCAGCGAGGAGGACTACGGCGTCATCGTCGTGTGTGACCCGCGCCTGGTCGGGCGCAGCTACGGGCGCGTGTTTCTCGCGGCACTGCCACCGATGACCGTGACACGCGATGCGCGCGAAGCGGCCCGCTTCCTCAAGCGCCACGCGCCGCGTGCGCGGACCGCCGCAGCGGCGGTGCTGGTGCCGTGAAGATCCTGGCGATCGACACGGCGACCGAGAACTGCTCCGCCGCACTCTTTATTAATGGACAGCTGAGCATGCGTGAGGCGTTGCTCGGCCGCGGACATGCCGAGCGCATCCTGCCGATGGTGGAGGAGCTTCTGCGCGCCGCCGATGTTGCATTGCGCGCACTGAGCGCGGTGGCCTTCGGCCGCGGGCCCGGCGCGTTCACCGGCGTGCGCCTCGCCGCCAGCGTGACGCAAGGGCTCGCCTTCGGCGCGGGCTTGCCGGTGGTACCCATCTCGGACCTGCGCGCGCTGGCCCAGCGCGTGTTCGATGATGAACCGGCCGCCGATCGCGTCCTCGTCTGCAACGACGCCCGCATGCAGGAGGTCTATAGCGGCACCTTCGAGCGCGGGGCCGCGGGGCGTGCTGTCGCGGTGGGGGCGGAGTGCGTGGGCAAGCCCGAGCTCGTGCCGCTGCCGCCGCAATGGTCCGCACCCAGCGGGGCGGCGCTGTTTGCCGCCGGCACCGGCTTCGCCGCTTATCCGCAGCTGCGCGCGCTCGCCGCCGCCGTACGGGGCATCCGTGAGGGGCTCTGGCCGCGGGCCGCCGAGATCGCGCGCCTGGCAGCCCCGGAAGTCGAGGCGGGCAGGGTGTTCACGGCCGCCGAGGCCCTTCCGGTCTATCTGCGCGATAATGTGGCGCAGGTGCCTAAGGGAACGTCCAAGTCATTAATCTGACACCGGATCGTCTTCCTGTCATGAATCTGCAACACCGTCCCTCTGTAATACCCGCGCCGACCCGCGGCAGCCCTTAAGCCTTCCAGCATGCCCGCCAAACACGTACTGATCGTCGAGGACGAGCGGCCGATCCGCGAGATGATCGCCTTTGGGCTCAAGCGGGCCGGATTCGAAGTCCGCGAGGCGGAAGACTGCCGTGCCGCACGTGCAGCATTGGCCGACTCGCGGCCCGATCTCATACTGGTGGACTGGATGCTGCCGGACATGAGCGGCCTTGAGCTTACCCGCGCCCTGAAGCGCGACCGCGAGACACGCGAGCTGCCGGTCATCATGCTGACCGCGCGCGCGGAGGAGGGCGACAAGGTTGCCGGCCTCGAAGGCGGCGCGGACGATTACGTCACCAAGCCCTTCTCGCCGCGGGAGCTGCTGGCGCGCATCAACGCGGTGCTGCGACGGAGTACCCCCAACGGGGTCGACGAGCTCATCGAGTTCGAGGGCCTGATCCTGGACCAGGGAAGCCACCGCGTCATGGTGGGGGAGCGCACGGTGGCGCTCGGGCCGACCGAGTACCGCATGCTGGAGTTCTTCATGACTCACCCGGAGCGGGTGTACACGCGCGATCAGATGCTGGATCGCATCTGGGGCGGCAACGTCTACGTCGAGGAACGCACCATCGATGTGCACATCCGGCGCCTGCGCAAGGCGCTCGAGGACTTCGGCTACGACCACTTCGTGCAGACCGTGCGCGGCTCCGGGTACCGCTTCTCCGCCCGAACGGTATAGTTAAGCCTCAAGGACGCGAGGCGCTTCACTGATGCAACCCGCGACACAGGCCTGGTTGTTCGCGGCGGGTCGGCTGCTCGCCACGGTACTGGTTGGCTTAGGCGCCGGCTGGCTGTTCGGCAACCCCTGGGGCGGACTGGCGTGCGCGCTCGCGTTGCACCTGGCCTGGGTGCTCGCCAACCTGTTCCGGCTCGAATGGTGGCTGCGACACCGCAGCTACGCGGATCCGCCGGACGTGGGCGGGGTGTGGGGCGAGATCATTGCCCAGATCGTGCGCCTGCACCGGCGCAAGCGCTTTCACAAGCAGCGCTTCGTGCAGCTGATGCGTCAGCTGCAGCGCTCGACCGCGGCCCTGCCCGACGGGGTCGTGATCCTCAACGCGCAGCGCGAGATCGTGTGGTTCAACCGCATGGCCGCGCGCCTGCTGAACCTGCGGCGCATGGGCGACCTCGGGATGCGGATCGAAAACCTGCTGCGGGCGCCGGAGTTTGTGCGCTACCTCGCCGGCGCCGACTACGCCAACCCGGTCGTGGTGCGCACCACCACCGGGGAGGATGGCTTCCTGTCGCTGCAGGTGGCGCCCTATGGTGACGGGCAGCTGCTGCTGCTGGTGCGCGACGTCTCCCGGCAGATGCGCCTGGAAGCGGTGCGGCGCGACTTCGTCGCCAACGCCTCGCACGAGCTGCGCTCGCCGCTCACCGTGATCTCCGGCTACCTCGAGACACTGGCGCAGGACCCGGTGGTGGATGCGGAGCTCAAGGGGCCGGTAGCCGAGATGCGCCGTCAGGCCGAGCGCATGACCGCCATCATCCGCGATCTGCTGGAGCTGTCGCGCCTGGAGGAGACCGACGAGATCGTTGGCGGTACCCCGGTGGATGTGGCCGCGCTCGCCTCGTTGCTGCGCAAGGACGTGCTCGCCCGTCCGGTGCACCCCAAGGACGTGCGCGTGCGGGTGGAGAGCCCGGCGGCGCTCCTCGGCGACGAGCCGGAAATCCATTCGGCTTTCTCCAACCTGGTCGACAATGCTGCCAAGTACACCGCCGCCGAGGGTTCGCTGGAGATCCGCTGGTGGGCGGACGCCGACGGCGGCCACTTTGCCGTCGCTGATACCGGCATGGGCATCCCGCCGGAGCACATCCCGCGGCTCACCGAGCGCTTCTACCGCGTGGATGCCGGCCGCTCCCGGGTCACCGGCGGCTCGGGTCTCGGGCTGGCCATCGTCAAGCACGTGCTCCAGCGACACGGGGCGACCCTCGAGGTGCAGAGCACCCTCGGCGTGGGCAGCACCTTCACCTGCCATTTCCCCCCGGAGCGCCTGGTCCCGCTCACGCGTCCGGCGTCCGCAGCCACGGCTTAGGAAGCCCTCGCAACCCCCTCAGCCGTCAGAAAGTCTTCGCCGCGCTGTCACGGATCCGACACATCCCCGCACCACCCTAGGCGGCGGGCGCAGAGCCCTCGGCAAGCTAAGGACGGACCATGGCCAGCGCTCAGCTCTCGCGCGGCGGCAGGATCAGCGCCCGGACGCTGTTCCTCTCGGACCTTCACCTGGGCTTCCGTCACGCGCGGGCACGCGAGCTGAATGAGTTTCTCGCCCGCGTCGAGGCCGGCTGCATCGTGCTGGTCGGCGACATCGTCGACGCCCTGAGCCTGGCCCAGCGCGCCTTCTGGAGTGCCGAGCACACGCGGGTCGTGCGCACGCTGCTTGCGCGCCAGCGTGCCGGCACACGCCTGATCTACATCCCCGGCAATCACGATGCGAGTCTCGCGGTGCTCGCGCAGATGCTGCAGGGCCAGCTGGAGGTGCACCGGGAGTGGGTACACCGCACCGCGCGCGGCGCGCGGCTGCTGGTGCTGCACGGGGACCAGTTCGACGGCGCGGTGAGCTGCCCGCCCTGGCTGACGCGCCTGGGCGACAAGCTCCTGAGTGGCAGCATCGGTCTCAGCCACCTCATCAACAATGCGCGCCGGAGGCTCGGACAGCCGTACTGGCCGCTCACCGAGCGCCTGAAGCTGGGCATCGGCATCTCGGCCCGCTACATCCGCCAGTTCGAGGAGGTCGCCGCCGGACATGCCCGAAGCCAAGGCTACGACGGGGTGGTGTGCGGGCACATCCACCGCGCCAACCTGTGCCAGATCGGCGGCACGCTCTATGCCAATACCGGTGACTGGGTGGAGTCGTGTTCGGCGCTCATCGAGAACCAGGCGGGGCAACTGACGCTGCTGCGCTGGTCCCAGCTCACCGGGGCCCCGGCGGCCACCGGGGCGGCGCTGGCGGACGCGGCGTGAGGATCGCCCTCGCGAGCGACGCCTGGACGCCGCAGGTCAACGGTGTGGTTACCACGCTCAAGGCCACCGCCGCGACCCTCACCGACCTCGGACACGAAGTGCGGGTCATCCGGCCGCAGGGCCTGTGCCTTCCGTGCCCGAGCTATCCGGAAATCCGCCTGGCGGTGTGGCCGGGCGCGCACGTGGCGCGGGAACTGAAGCGCTTTCGGCCACACGCGATCCACCTCGCCACCGAGGGCCCCTTGGGGCTCGCGGTACGCCGTTATTGCCGGGCACGCGGCGTGCCCTTCACGAGTTCCTATCACACGCGTTACCCGGAGTACCTGCGGGCCCGCTGGCCGATACCGCTCAACGCGACCTACGCTTGGCTGCGCCGCTTCCACGCCGCGGCCGCGCGTACCTTCGTCAGCAGCCCGAGCCTGCGCGGGCAGCTCGCGGCGCGCGGCTTCACCGGACTGCACCTGTGGCGCCGCGGAGTGGATCTGACGCGCTTTCGCCCGCGGGACGAGCACCCGCAGCTGGCCGGGTCGCCGCGCCCGATCCTCATGTGCGTCGGCCGCCTCGCGGTGGAGAAGAACCTGGACGCCTTTCTGCGCCTGCCGCTGCCGGGTACCAAGGTGATGATCGGCGACGGCCCGCTGCGTGGCATGCTGGCGGCGCGCTATCCGCAGGCACGCTTTCTCGGCTACCGCATCGGGGAGGAGCTCGCGCGCCTGCTCGGCACGGCGGACGCGCTCGTCTTTCCGAGCCGCACCGATACATTTGGCCTGGCGATGATCGAGGCACTCGCCTGCGGGGTGCCGGTGGCGGCCTTCCCCGTGCCCGGACCGCTCGACGTGATCGAGCCGGGGGTGACCGGCGTGTTGCACGAGGATCTCGCCACTGCGATCGGCGGTGCGCTGCGCCTGAGCCGCCAGGGGTGCGCCGCGCGCGCACGGGCTTTCAGCTGGGAGGCGGCCAGTGCGCAGTTTCTGGCAGGACTCGCGCCGATCCCGACGGCGCTGCGCGCGACGCTGGCCGTCAGCCGCAGTTCGGCTATGATCGCGCGTAGGGCCGCGCGCAGGCAGCCCAGCCGGGCCGGAGACGCCAACTGATGGAAACCGCTGATCTAAGCCACCACATTTCCCGTCGCTTCAACGAGGATCTCGAGCGCGTGCGCAGCAAAGTGCTCGGCATGGGCGGCTTCGTGGAGCAGCAGCTGCGCAAGGCGATCACCGCGCTGATCGAGGGCGACAGCTCGCTCGGGGAATCCGTGGCGCTCGATGACCAGCAGGTGAACAACATGGAGGTCGCGATCGACGAGGAGTGCAGCAAGATCCTCGCCACGCGCGCCCCCGCCGCCGGCGACCTGCGCGTGATCGTCGCCATCATCAAGACGATCACCGATCTGGAGCGCATCGGCGATGAGGGTGAGAAGATCGGCTACATCGCCTCGCGACTGGCGACGATGGAGCGCCCCGCCGACAAGTACCGCGAGATCAAGCACCTCGGGCGCGTGGTCTCGGAGATGGTGCACGACGCTCTCGATGCGTTCGCGCGCATGGACGTGGATTCGGCGCTGCGCGTGGCGCGCCAGGACCGCCTGGTGGATGAGGAATACGAGGCGATCCAGCGCCAGAGCATCACCTTCATGATGGAAGATCCGCGCACCATCCGCCGGGCGCTGGATGTCATGTGGGTGGTGCGCGCGCTCGAGCGCATCGGCGACCATGCCAAGAACATCAGCGAGTACGTGATCTACATGGTGCACGGCAAGGACATCCGCCACACCTCCCTGGATGATGTCGAACGCGAACTGCGCGCGGAAGCCGCGGCCGGGGCCCACACGCCCGTGTGAGCGCGTGGCGCCGCGGCGTGCCTGCCGCTATCCTTCAGGGGTGAACTCAGACACCCGCCTGCCCAATCTCGTCGGGTTCCTCCTGTGTGCGGCGCTGCTCGCCTACGCGCTGTATTCGCAGTTCCAGCTGCACCTGGAGCCGTGCCCGCTGTGCATCTTCCAGCGCATCGGAATTGCCCTCACCGGCGTGTTGTTCCTGATCGCAGCGCTGCATCACCCGCGCGGGCGGGCCCGCGCCGTGTATGGCGTGCTCATCGGCATGGCGGCGCTCGCCACGCTCGCCGTGGCGGCGCGGCATGTCTACGTGCAGAGCCTGCCGCCGGGCTCGCTGCCCTCCTGCGGCGCGCCGCTCTCGGTGTTGCTGAAGTTCACGCCGCTGTTTGAGGTGATCCGCAAGGTGCTCACCGGCAGCGGGGAGTGCGGCGCGGTCAACTGGCGCTTTCTCGGGCTGGCGATGCCCGCCTGGGTGGCGCTGTGGGCGCTCGCCCTGGCGGCCCTCGGCCTGATCGGCAACCTCAGGCCAAGAGTCGCCGCAGTACGTTGAAGTACATGGCGTGCAGGGCGTCGATGTCCGCCACGCGCACCGACTCGTTCACCTTGTGGATCGAGGCATTCACCACTCCCAGCTCCACCACCTGTGCGCCGAGGGGCGCGATGAAGCGCCCGTCGGAGGTGCCCCCGCCGGTGGAGAGCTTCGGCCGCCGGCCGCTCACCTCGTACACCGCCTCGCTCACCGCCTCGCACAAGGTCCCCGGGGGCGTGTAGAAGGGCTCCCCGGACACGTACCACTCGAGCGTGTAGCGCACGCCGTGGCGGTGCAGGATCTCTTCCACCGTCTGCCTGAGTCCCGCGAGCGTCTGCACCGGGCAGTACCGCAAATTAAAGCGCGCGCGCAACTCCCCGGGGATCACATTCGGCGCCCCGGTGCCGGCGTTGAGATTGGAGACCTGGAAGCTGGTGGGCTGGAAATGCTCCGTGCCCTGATCCCACTGCCGGCGGGTGAGTTCGGCAAGAGCCGGGGCGAGGGTATGCACCGGATTCTCCGCGAGCTGCGGGTAGGCCACGTGGCCCTGCACGCCGTGCACCGTCAGCCGGCCGCTGAGCGAACCGCGCCGCCCGATCTTGATCGTGTCACCGAGGGCGCTCTCGCTCGAGGGCTCCCCGACCAGGCACCAGTCGATCCTCTCACCGCGCTCGCGCAGGGTCTGCGCCACGCGTTTGGTGCCATCCACCGACGGGCCCTCCTCATCACTCGTGATGAGGAACGCTAGAGTGCCGTGGTGAGCCGGGTAGGCGGCCACGAAGGCCTCGGCCGCCGTCACCATGGCGGCCAGGCCACTTTTCATGTCGGCGGCCCCGCGCCCGTAGAGCGACTCCCCGCGGCGGGCGGGCACGAACGGGTCGCTGTGCCATTCCTCCACCGGACCGGTCGGCACCACGTCCGTATGGCCGGCGAAACAGAAGACCGGGGCGCCGGATCCGCGCCGCGCCCACAGGTTATCGACTTCCCCGTAACGCAGTGATTCGACCGCAAAGCCGGCGGCCGCGAGGCGCCCGGCGATGAGCTCCTGGCACCCCGCATCCGCCGGCGTCAGGGAGCGGCGCCTGAGGAGATCCTGAGTCAGTTCAAGGGTCTGCGACATTGAGCTCTCATAGGAGGGATCCCCCGGCGGCGGCGCGGTGGCGCTTTATACGCACGCGAGGCGGCCCCCGGCAAGCCTGAGCCCGGCTGTCACGCGGATGCAACCTGGCGCGGCAACACTTAGCTCACGGTCACAGGGACGTGGCCGGTTTGACACGGTAAGGGGCACACGGAGGTGCCTCGCGCCTTGTCATCAGAGCGTCATGTGACTGTCATCTAATGCGCGCCAGTGGTGATTAGGCTGCCCCGCGAGGCCCGATCGGGGCCTAAGAGAATTCAAAGAGTTTAGGAGACCCATTCATGAAGCTACTCAATGCGAAGCGGACGGTGCTGACAGCCCTGGCCGCGCTGGCAGTCGCGGCCGCGGCACAGGCGGCCGATATCTCCGGCGCCGGTGCCACCTTCCCGTACCCGATCTATTCAAAGTGGGCCGATGCCTACAAGCAGCAGACCGGCATCGGTCTTAACTACCAGTCGATCGGTTCCGGCGGCGGCATCAAGCAGATCAAGGCGAAGACGGTCACCTTCGGCGCGTCCGACATGCCGCTGAGGGCCGAAGAGTTGCAGGAAGCAGGTCTGGTGCAGTTCCCGATGATCATCGGCGGCGTGGTGCCGGTGGTGAACATCAAGGGCGTGACCGCGGGGCAGCTGGTGCTGGACGGGGCCACCATCGCCTCCATCTACCTGGGCGAGATTACCAAGTGGGACGACGCGCGCATCAAGAAGCTGAATCCCAAGGTGGCGCTGCCGGCCACCAATATCGCCCCGATCTACCGCTCGGACGGCTCCGGCACCAACTTCCTGTTCTCGGATTTTCTGTCCAAGTCCAGCCCGAAGTTCCAAAGCTCGGTCGGTGCCAACTCCTCGGTGCAGTGGCCGGTCGGCATCGGTGCCAAGGGTAACGAGGGCGTCGCCAACATGACCCGCCAGACCGATGGCGCGATCGGCTACGTCGAGTACGCCTACGCCAAGCAAACCCAGATGGCCTACGCCGGGCTCGTCAACAAGGGTGGCAAGACCGTGGTGCCGAGCGCGGACACCTTCCAGGCCGCCGCCGCCAACGCGGACTGGAAGAACGCCGCCGGCTACTACCTGATCCTGACTGACCAGGCCGGGGATAAGAGCTGGCCCATCACCGGCGCCAGCTTCATCCTGATTTACAGCACGCCGCCGGATCCGGTCGCGACGGCAGCGGCGCTCAAGTTCTTTGACTGGGCCTACAAGAACGGTGGCAAGATGGCCGCCGAGCTGGATTACGTGCCGTTGCCGGCAGGCCTGATCGAGCAGGTGCGGGCAACCTGGAAGTCGCAAATCAAGGGCGTGAGCGTGGCGAGCGCCTCTGACGCGAAGCAGATGTAGCTCCAGGCCGAGGGCCTCGCCCGGGCAGGTACCGGAAGGCGCCTGCGCTGTGCGCTCTTGGACACCGGCGGCTGCTTCCCCGCGAAGGGGGCAGCCGCCGGTTTTTGAGTACGGGGATTACACGCCGTGACAGGTTGCCGTCCGCGATGAATACCGTGGCAGCGATCGGGCCGCGACACGCCGTCGGGCAACGCTTGCGCGAGCGCCTGTTCCGGGGCGCGACGATGGTGGCCGCGCTCATCGTGCTGCTGCTGCTGGGCGGGGTGGCACTCTCGCTGTTGACCGGCGCCTGGCCGGCGCTGTCGCAATTCAAGCTCGGCTTCCTCACCCGCGAGATCTGGAACCCGGTCACCGACCAGTACGGTGCGCTCGCGCCGGTGTACGGCACGCTCGTTACGTCCTCCCTCGCACTCCTGCTGGCGATCCCGGTCAGCTTCGGCATCGCCATCTTCCTCACCGAGCTCGCTCCGGTGTGGCTCAAGCGCCCGGTCGGGGTCGCGATCGAGCTGCTGGCTGCCGTCCCCAGCATCATCTACGGCATCTGGGGGCTGTTCGTGCTGTCCCCCATCCTGCAGGCGCATGTGCAGCCGTGGCTCATCAACTGGCTCGGACCCCTGCCGCTCATCGGCAAGCTCTTCCAGGGGCCGCCCTACGGCATCGGCATCCTGACGGCGAGTTTTGTGCTCGCGATCATGGTCATCCCGTTCATCGCCGCGGTGATGCGCGATGTGTTCGAGACCGTGCCGGACGTGCTCAAGGAGTCCGGCTACGGCCTGGGCGCCACGACCTGGGAAGTGATCTGGCAGGTGGTGGTGCCGTACGCGCGTACCGGCATGATCGGCGGCATCATGCTGGGCCTGGGCCGTGCCCTCGGTGAAACCATGGCCGTCACGTTCGTTATCGGCAACGCCCACCGCGTGGGCTCCTCGCTGCTCGCACCCGGGACCACCATTTCCGCCGCGATCGCCAATGAGTTTGCCGAAGCGGTGGGCGACCTGTACACCTCGTCCCTGGTCGCCCTCGGCGCGCTGCTGTTCCTCATCACCTTCACGGTCATCGCCGCCGCCCGTTTCATGCTGCTGCGCCTCGACCGGCGCGCACTGTCCTCGGTATGAAGCGCCGCGCGGTCCGCAAGCTGACCAATCTGGTGGCGCTCACGCTGTCGGGGCTCGCCACCGCGATCGGGCTGTTCTTCCTCGGCGCCATCCTCTGGACGCTCATCAAGAACGGGATCGCCGGACTCTCGCCACGCGTGTTCACCGAGATGACGCCGCCGCCGGGCTCCAGCGGGGGACTGCTGAACGCGATCTACGGCAGCGTCGTGATGACCCTCATCGGTATCCTCATCGGCGGCCCGATCGGCATGCTGGCGGGCACCTATCTGGCCGAATACGGGCGCACGACCCGGGTGGCCACGGTGATCCGCTTCGTCAACGACGTGCTGCTCTCGGCGCCCTCGATCATCATCGGGCTGTTCGTCTACGAACTGCTCGTGATACGCATGGGGCACTTCTCGGCGATCGCCGGTGCCGTGGCGCTCGCGATCATCGCGATGCCCGTCACGGTGCGCACCACGGAGGACATGCTGAACCTGGTACCGCAGGGCATGAAGGATGCCTCGACCGCCATGGGGGCGTATCCCTGGCGCACGATCACGAGCGTCATCTACCCGGCCGCGCGCAGCGGTATGCTCACCGGGCTCTTGCTCGCGGTGGCACGCATCAGCGGCGAGACGGCACCGCTGCTGTTCACCGCACTCAACAACCAGTTCTGGAGCACCAACGTGCTCGCGCCCATGGCGAACCTGCCGGTGGTGATCTTCCAGTTCGCGCTCAGCCCTTACCCGAACTGGCAGCAGCTCGCCTGGTCCGGCGCGCTGCTGATCACGGCCAGCATCCTGATTCTGAGCGTGACCGCGCGCATCGTCGTTTCCTCCCTGAACCCTGCAGGCAAGCGATGAGCACCCCGCAAGCCCGGCTCACGCAGCCGCTCGCGCCGCGCCCGGACAACCCGGTCAAGTTCGAGGTGCGACACCTGAATTTCTTCTATGGCCACGCCCAGGCGCTGAAGGACATCAACCTCACGCTCGCGGACCGGCAGATCACCGCCTTCATCGGCCCCTCCGGCTGCGGCAAGTCGACGCTGTTGCGGGTATTCAACCGCATGTACGCACTCTATCCCGGGCACCGCGCCACCGGGGACGTGCGGCTCGATGGCGAGGACATTCTCGCCCCGAGCGTGGATGTGGCGGAGCTGCGCTTCCGGGTCGGCATGGTGTTCCAGAAACCGACGCCGTTTCCGATGTCGATCTTCGATAATGTCGCCTTCGGACTGCGGCTGTCACGGCGTATCTCGCGCGCCGAGCTCACCGAGCGGGTGGAAGAGGCGCTGCGCGACGCGGCGATGTGGGACGAGGTGAAGGACAAACTGCACGAGGACGGGCGCAGCCTCTCGGGCGGCCAGCAGCAGCGGCTGTGCATCGCCCGCACCCTCGCGCTGCGCCCGGAAGTGCTGCTGTTTGACGAGCCCACCGCCGCACTGGATCCGATCTCGACCCTGCGGGTGGAGGAGACGCTGCAGAGCCTGCGCGAGCAGTATTGCATCGCCATCGTCACGCACAACCTGCAGCAGGCGGCCCGCGTGTCCAATGTCACCGCGTTCATGTACCTCGGGGACCTCGTTGAGATCGGGCCGACCGAGCAGATGTTCACCGCGCCCAAGAACCGCCGTACCGATGACTACGTCACCGGCCGCTTCGGCTGAGTGCCTTACCCATGAACGAAACGCCCGAACCCACCAATCGCGATACACCGCGGGTGCCCGAAGGCGAGGGCGCCGCGGCGCCCGCGGCGCCCTCGGGCAACGGGGCCGCGGGCCAGGGGATGCGCCAGCGCCTGGAGGAGGGCGGGCTCAACCTCAAGCCCAGTGGTCGTCGCGGCAGCACGGTGACCCAGGAGCCGCCCGCGGCGGGACCGGCCGAAGCCGCAGGGGTGATCGACAATCCGGTGTTCGTGTGCCGCGAGGTGAATGTCTTCTATGACAGCAAGCAGGCGCTGAAGAACGTCTCGCTCGACGTGCCTCGGCGGCAGGTGCTCTCGATGATCGGTCCGTCCGGATGCGGTAAGTCGACTTTCCTGCGCTGCCTTAACCGCATGAACGACACCATCCCGGGCGCCCGTGTCACCGGCTCGATCGTGCTCGATGGTCAGGATATTCAGGCACCGGAGGTGGACGCGGTGCAGCTGCGGGCGCGCATCGGGATGGTGTTCCAGAAACCCAATCCGTTCCCGAAGTCGATCTACGACAACGTCGCCTACGGGCCGCGGATCCACGGGCTCGCCGCGAGCCGTTCGCAGCTGGATGACATCGTGTGCACCAGCCTCACGCGTGCCGGATTGTGGGAAGAGGTGAAGGACCGGCTGAAGAGTCCCGGCACCGGCCTGTCCGGGGGTCAGCAGCAGCGTCTGTGCATCGCCCGCACCATCGCGGTACAGCCCGAAGTGATCCTGATGGACGAACCGTGCTCGGCGCTGGACCCGGTGGCGACCGCGCGCATCGAGGATCTCATCGATGAACTGCGCGAGCAGTACGCCATCGTGATCGTCACGCATTCCATGCAGCAGGCCGCGCGCGTCTCGCAGCGCACCGCCTACTTTCACCTCGGCGAACTGATCGAGGTGGGTCCCACGGATCGCGTGTTCACCAATCCGCGCCATCGCCTGACGGAAGACTACATCACCGGCCGCTTTGGCTGACGGCCGCGGCCCGGATTGCGAACCTGACTGCGCGGGGCCTCTGGAAAGCGGGCGACGCCGAGGGTGAACGGCACATGGGGTGGCAAAGAGAGCTTGATGCGCGTTCTCACCGACACCGATCTCTTGGGCCTGCTCTCACCTGCCGCGCTGGTTGCGGTGCTGGAGGGTGCCGTGCGCGCGCACGCCGAGGGGCGTGCCGTCGCCCCGCCGCGCGCGCAGCTGGAGTGGGAGGACGGCACGCTCCTCACCATGCCCGCCCTCGCCGAGGCGGTGTTCGGCATCAAGCTCGTGTGCGTCATTCCCGGCAACGCCGCCCGCGGGCTGCCGGTGACCAACGGACTGATGGTCCTGAGTGACCGCCGCACCGGGGCGCCCGTCGCGCTGCTGAACGCCGCGGCGCTGACGGCGCAGCGCACGGGTGCCATCGGGGCGCTCGGGGTGAAATACATGACCCCGCCCGACACCGCCTCGGTGGGGATCATCGGCGCGGGCGTGCAGGGCGCCTGGCAGGCGATCTTCGCCTGTGCCGTGCGCCCCATCCGCGAGGTGCTGTACGTCGCGCGCTCGCCGGGAAGTCGCGCGCGCTTCGAGGCCACCGTGCGCGCTCAGGTGCCTGCGGTGACGCTCACCCCCTGCCGCGATGCCCGCGCTCTCCTGGCACGCACGACGCTCGTGATCGCGGCCACCACGGCGACCACTCCGGTGCTGCCCGAGGAGCCGGAGCTGCTCGCCGGCAAGCATTTCATCAGCATCGGTTCATTCAAGCCGACGATGCAGGAATTGCCGGACGCCGTCTATAAGCTCGCCGGCGAGCTCGCGATCGACTCTGAAGCGGCCCGCCACGAAGTGGGCGACGTGCTGCTACCCCTCGCCAAGGGCATCCTGACGCCGGCCAGCGTGTTCTGGATCGGGAACCTGATCAGCGGGGCGCGCACGATCGATGTCAGTCGCACGACGGCCTACAAAAGCGTCGGCATGGCGCTCTACGACGTCTATGCCGCGCAGGCCCTTTATGAGGCGGCGACGCGCCGCGGCATTGGTCAGGAGATCAGCCTTTAAAGTGCGCCTCCAAAAGAAACGGGCCCGCGGTTGCGGGCCCGTTGGCAGTTGCGTGCTTTAGCGTTGCCTTTATCAGAACTTGAAGCGCATGCCGAGGGTGGTGGTGATGGTCGCCGCGGAGTTGCCGGTGGGACTCTTGATGAGATAGCCGTTGGCAAGTCCGTCCTCGACGCCCGACCACATGGTGCCCAGGTAGCCATCAAAGCGTTTGCTGAACTTGTAGTCGGCGACTAACGAGAAGGCATTCAGCTGTCCCTTGCACGCCGCGTTCTTTGAGGTGTCGCAGCCGGCATTGGCGCCGGTGGCAAACGCCTTCTGGCGGTAGCCGTAGTAGGCGCCCGTCAGCTCAAACTCCGGTGTGAGCGCCCACTTCACACCCGTCCAGACCACCTCGAGCGTCTTGTTGCTGGTGTACGCGGTGTTGCTGGTAAAGGCCAGCTGGTAGCCGCCAATAGTGATGAACCCGGGCTCAATGGGCGTATCCGGATTTTCGTACTTGATGTTTTCGTACCCGGCATAGATCTTTATTGCGCCAAAGTTGTACAGGCCCATGATGCTGTAGGTGGTGTTGTCCGAGATGGTCGCCGCCAGCGCGTTGTCGACCGACACACACGGGGGCGCCTTGCTGCCCGCGGCCGGCGTGGCAGTACACACCGGTATCGGGTCGCCGGTCACGGGATCCGTCTGTGGCACGCCACTCAGCTGGTTGACCTGGGTGGCACTGAGCGAGGAGGTCGCGATCGCGCCCTTCTTCTTGGCGTAGTAAGCATCCACGGACGCGCCCGCGAGTTCCCCTCCCAGCTGGAACTGCGCGGCGGTGTTGCCAGCGCCGTTGGAGCCGTTGAACTGGTACAGCGCACCGATGTGCACAAAGCCAAACTTGCCGGTGTACTTCACCGACTGATCCAGCCGGCGGTTCTCCGTGTCGCCACCGCCGCCGGCGGTGCCCGAGAAGCCGATGACCGAGAACGCCTGTGCGGCTCCCATTGGGTCGTACTTTGCGATGCCATCGGCCAGCGGGGTGACGTGACGACCGAAGGTGAGACTCCCGAGGCTTGCGGAGCTGAAGCCCGCATACGCCGCCCCGGCAAAGAGCTGACCGGCGACGCTCGAGTCCACGGTCGTGCCCTGCTCGGCCAGCGGCTTGCCGTTGTTGAGTACCTGGGACTTCAGCGCGTCGCTGAGGTTGCCCGAGTGGGGGTTAAAGAACGTCTCGAGGCGGAATACGAACGAGACATCCGTGGAACCCAGCGGCTCCAGACCCGACAGCCCGATGCGCGACTGGCTCAGGTTGTTCGGCGTGACGCCGGTGATGGAGTGGTTACTGTTCTTGGAGATGATGGATTCGCTGCCGGCCGGGAAGTAATCGCTGATCGGCACGCCGTGCGTCTGATACTGCAGACCCACGTCCACGATGCCGTAGAGCGTGATGCCGTTCCAGGTCAGGCTGCTGTCGGCTTTGGGCGGCGCGGGTGCGGGCGCCGGTGCCGGGGTCGGTGCGGGTGCCGCTGCAGTCTGCGCCTGTGCGACGCCTACTGCCGCCAACGAAGACACTAATAGAGAGGCACGGATAGGTGTCATCTTCGGATTCCTATGGTTTTGAGAGCCGACACAGCGCCCATCCCCTTGGCACCCCTCCCCGAGGGCAGTTGATGCGAAAGTGCGACGCCGCAACCACCGTGACCAGCACGGCAGCGGGCTCACTCTGCTTCAGGTATGTGACAGTCCAAATGCATAAACGTGACAGTTATATGACACGGAAGGGCCCAAAACAGCCCCGGGAACGAGTATTGCGCGGGACGCCCTCCAAGTCCTTAAGTGTTGTGTATCAAAGTGTTAACGCGGCGTTGTTTTCTGAACACGATTTAATCCGGGATTTTTGGACCCTTAATCCGAACGTGCTTTCCTAGCAGGTACCGAGATACCCATGCGAATGCTGCTCGTCGAGGATGAGAAGAAGGTTTCCGAACTCGTGGCGCGCGCGCTGCGCTCGGAGCGCTATGCCGTGGACGTCGCCGAGGATGGCCCGAGTGGCTGGGAATTCGTCGAGGCGTACGACTATGACCTCATCATTCTGGACGTGATGCTGCCGGCTCTGAGCGGCACGGACCTGCTCAGGCGGATCCGCCGCAAGAATCAGCACGTCCCGATCCTGGTGCTCACCGCGCGCGACGCCACCGAGGAGAAGGTGCGCCACTTCGAGGCCGGGGCGGACGACTATCTGACCAAGCCCTTCGCGTTCGCGGAACTGATCATGCGGGTGAAGGCGCTGCTGCGGCGGGGCCCGGTGGCACGTTCGAGCGTGCTGCGCGTGGCGGATCTGGAGATCGATCGACTGACGCAGCAGGTGCGCCGCGCCGGCCGCCGCATCGAACTCACGGCCAAGGAGTACGCGCTGCTGGAATACCTCGCCGCCAATCCCGGCCGCGTGTTCTCGCGCACCATGATCATCGAGCACGTCTGGGACCAGAGCTTCGAGGGTCTTACTAATATCGTCGACGTGTACGTGCGTCACCTGCGCAGCAAGGTGGATGAACCGTTTGCAGTGAAACTGATCCGTACCGTGCGCGGCGTCGGCTACGGCCTCAGCGACGGCGCCGAGCCGTGAACCTGCGCTCGCTCAGTGTGCGTCTGGTGTCCTGGTACGCGGGCGTGCTGACCCTGGTATTCGTGCTGCTCGGGATGCTCACCCTGATCTTCCTGCGCCACTACCTCGAGGCGAACGTCCTCGACAATCAGGCGCGCCGCGCGCGCCAGATCGCCGACACGCTGGTGGCTCACATCGGCCGCCGCGACGAGGCCCTGCTGGGCAACCGGGTCGAGGACCTGTATTCCCCGGAGGCCAACGACCGCTTCATCCGCATCTCGCGCGCCGACGGCGCCGTGGTCTATGCCTCCGGTGCGCCCAGGGAGGCGCGCTTTGAGCCGGCCGCGATTCCGCCGGCCCCCGTCGGCGGACCGGCCGCGCGCAAGATCCCCGTCCCCGAGGGCGCGCTGCTGGTGGCCGCTTACGACACCAACGGCAGCGATGGCACGCGCTACCGGGTCGAGGTGGGGACGTCCGCAGCGGCCAGCGAGGCGACGCTGCGTCGCGTGCTGCTGATGCTGGCGGTCGGATTGCCGTTGGCGGTCGCCGCGGCAGTGGCCGGCGGCTTCGTGCTGGTGCGGCGGGCGCTGTTGCCGGTGGAGCGCATCACCCACAAGGCCGAGCAGATTACCCAGCACAATCTTTCCGAGCGCCTGCCGGTGGCGCGCAGCGGGGATGAGATCGAGCGCCTGTCGGTGTCCTTGAACCACATGATCAGCCGCCTGGAGGATGCCATCCGCAGCTCCAAGCAGCTGGTCGCGGATGCCTCGCACGAACTGCGCACGCCGCTCACGGTGATGCGCGGGGAGCTGGAGGGTCTGGCCCAGGACGGCGCGCTGCGGGGCGAGACGCGCGAGGCCCTGGGCAGCGTGCTCGAGGAAGTCGACCGCCTGAGCAAGCTCGTCGAGGGCCTGCTGGCACTGTCGCGCCTGGATGCCGGGGAAGCACCGGCCGAGTGGGTGCGCTTTGACCTGGCGCAACTGGCCGCCGATACCGCCGAGCAAATGGGCCTCTTGGCCGAGGACAAGCGCGTGAGTCTGCGTGCGCGCTGCGCCGGCGCGGTCATGGTCGACGGCGATCGCGCGCGCCTGAAACAGGTGGTCGTGAACCTGCTCGACAACGCCATCAAGTACACCCCGGGCGGCGGCAGCATTGTGCTGGACGTGCACCCGGAAGACGGTTACGCGGTGCTGGATGTCACCGACAGCGGCATCGGCATCCCGCCCGCGGCACTGCCCCACGTGTTTAAGCGCTTCTACCGTGTCGACGACTCGCGTTCCCGCGAACCGGGCGGGGCGGGCCTCGGGCTGTCGATCGTGAAGTCGATCTGCACCGCCCACGGGGCGCTGGTCGAAGTGCGTAGCACCCCGGGTGCGGGGAGCGCCTTTCGCATCCGGCAGCCCCTGGCGGCCGGCAGCGTGTGCGGGAGCTGAGGCGGCGGTGGACCCAGCCGCGGTGCGCACCGGCTGCGCCTCGATGCTGCTGGGAGCGCTCCTAGGCTGTGCACCGGCGCCGCTCGTGGTGCGCGAGGTCGTCGCGCCGGAGCCCGGCGGCGCGGCGGCGAGTGGCGCGGGCGCTCTGCTGGTCTACACCGCCATGCGGGTGTCCGGCTACACGTTGAACGAGCTCCCGGTCCACATGAACTATCAGCTCTACTCGC
The DNA here is from genome assembly GCA_963781815.1 of uncultured Pseudomonadota bacterium. Taxonomy (GTDB): domain Bacteria; phylum Pseudomonadota; class Gammaproteobacteria; order Steroidobacterales; family Steroidobacteraceae; genus 13-2-20CM-66-19. The sequence continues at coordinate 478,873 of CAWAHK010000002.1, forward strand.
CCGACGGCAGCGTGCGCGAGATCGAGAATCGCGGCGGCGCGTTCGGCCAGGCGCCGGTCGCGCTGCTGCTGGCCCCCGGCGACTACCGCGTCCAGGGCCTGGCGCCGGGTGCCGGCGACGTCACGGTCACGGCGCGTATCGAGGCCGGCCGTCGCACGGTGGTGGATCTCGCGCGGGTGGGCGCGACGCGCGCGGCGCGCTGAGCGGGTGGGAGCCGGCACGTCCCTGTGCCAGCGTAGTTCTAGCGAATCTCCTGCTCCAGGCGCGGCGTGACGGTCACCACCGGCGTCATCCAGTGAGGCTGCGCCTCCTTGGCGGCTTCGGAGGTGGCAAACCAGTTATCGAGCCAGCTGCCGCTGCTCGCAGGAGTGGCCTCATCGGCGCGCCCGGCGAGCGTCTCGAGGCTCAGCGACAGCAGCACGGTCGGCGCTGCCGGACGGCGGCGCCGGCTCTTGGCCGGGGGAGTGCCGGGTAAGCGCAAGGCTCGCCTCATTCGATATGTTTTTACAAACATATCGTCGCAGATGCCGCGGCAGCGGCGCAACTGCAGCAGCGGCGCATGCGGTAAGATGCCGCCCAGGAGTAGCTTATGCCGATACCCGCCGTACGCTTTCGCCTCGACTTCGGCCGCGAGGAGGCCGTGGGCCCGGGCAAGATTTCCCTGCTCGAACACATCGGCAGCAGCGGTTCGCTCTCGCAGGCGGCCCGTGAACTCAACATGAGCTACCGGCGCGCCTGGCAGCTGCTGGACAGCCTGAACAGCTCCTTCCGCGAGCGCGCGGTGCTCACCCAGAAGGGCGGGCGCGGCGGCGGCGGCGCGGCACTGACCCCGCTCGGCGAGGAACTCGTCAGCCTCTACCGCAGCTTCGATGCGCAGGTACAGACTCTGGCGGCGCGCACCTTCCGGCCGCTCGCGCCGCTGACCGGCCGGCCGCGGGCCAAGACAGCCCGCCGTCGGGGTCCTCAGGCGCCGGTGCGGCGCCTGAGCGAGCGCTGAGGCCGAGCGCTTCAGAAGATCAGCGAGAAGCGGGTGAGGATCGCCGCCTCGTCGCCGCGGTCGCTGCCGTTCTTGCCACCGCCGTCAAAAGTCGCGCGCTCGTAGTCGAGCATCCACTTGATGTTCTGGTTCAGGTACCAGTTGAGCCCGATGCCGTAGGCGCGCACCGTGTTCGCCGCCAGGGCCGGGTCGGCGAAGGAATCCGCACCGCCGGCGAACGCCTCCGGGTCGATGTGCAGCTCGTGGTAGCGCAGCGCGATCTCCCACGCGCCCCAGCCCGGGTGGCCGGGCTGGAAGGTCGAGTTGGGCACGAAGCTGTTGTAGGACTCGCGCTCGCCGGTCAGGAAGTACGCCAGCGACACCTGCCAGGCACTGTTATCGAGCGTTGCGGAGCGGGTGAGGGCTGAACTTAAGGTGCGGCTGACGTCCTGGGAGGAGCGCACGTATTCACTGAGCAGGCCGAAGCTGCCGCTGTAGTAGTACAGCTGCGGCGCGAGCCGATAGTGGCGCCCGTCGGCATAGGTGGCGGTGTCACCCGTGCGGTAGCCAAACAGACTCTGCTGGCCCGGGGTGCGGTAGCTGGGCAGCAGCGTGTTGGTCGGGCTGCCCACTTCGTTGGCGTAGGAGCCACCCACGCCGACGCCGAAGCCGCGCAGGTAGGGATTGGCCGAGTGCACAAAGGGCTGCGTGAACAGCCGCCCCTCCCACTCCTTGCGCCCATCGTTGCTGTCCGCGTCGGGGGTGGCATTGGCGTCCGTGCTGGCACCGTCGGTGGTGCCGTCGAACGCGCCGATGGCATAGCTCACGGTGCCGTGCAGGAAGTCCCCGCCGATCTGCAGCCCGAGATCGCGGTTGGGCACCAGCGCAGAGGGCAGGGCGAGCTCCAGGAAGCGGTTGAACTGATCCGGCTGCAGGCGCTCAAGGCCCACCGGCGCCTTGAACTTGCCGGCCTGCACGACCAGCCACGGCTGGAAGCGGCCCGCGACGAAGGCATCGAGAATGACCGCCTTGCCACCGGCGAAGTCCGGCATGAGGCGAAAGTCGTAAATGTTGTTCACGGTACCCTCGATATAGGGCCGCGCGCGCCGCAGCAGCCAGGTGTCCGCGGACTCCTTCGTGCCGGAATCGGAGAACCAGCGGCCATCGACCGCGAGGTTGGCGCGCAGGCGCAGCACGTTGGCGCCATCGGTGCTTTGCACGATGAAGCCCTGCGGGCCGGCCTGAACCACACCCGGCGTCGGGGCGCTGCCGGCAGAGGCCACGGCGGGCCGGACCGCGGAGCCCGGGGCGGTGCCGGGGACCGGGGCTGGCGCGGGCGGCGCTGGCGGCGCAGGCGGCGGCGCTGCGGCCACCGCGCCGCCGGCACTGCTGCCGCCGCCCTGCTGCCTCAGGGCCGCCTCGAGCGCCTCGATGCGCTTCTCCTGCGCCTCGAGGCGCTGCAGGAGCTCGGCGGTGCTCGGTGCCGGCGGGCTCTGCGCCCACGCGGCCAGGGGCAGGAGTAGGGCGGCAGCTGCCGCTGCCGCGCGCGTTCGGAAGATCATGTGCCTGGTGCTCGCTTTCCCTGACATGCGGCTACGGCTGGTGCAGACACGCACCACCGGCGCCCCTCGATCCTAGGAAGCGTGCGGGTAGGAAGTCAGTTAGGCCGCGGTAACGGGGCGGTTAGGAATCGAGGCTGCGCAGCAGCTCGTTGATGGAGGTCTTGGCGCGCGTCTGCGCGTCCACGCGCTTCACGATGACCGCGCAGTAGAGGCTGTGGGACCCATCGGCGGCCGGCAGGGTGCCGGAGACCACCACGGAGCCTGCCGGCACCCGCCCGCGCAGGATCTGCCCGGTGCTGCGTTCGTAGATGCGCGTGCTTTGGCCGATGAAGACGCCCATGGAGATCACCGAGCCGGCCTCGACGATGACGCCTTCGACGATCTCGGAGCGCGCCCCGATGAAGCAGTCGTCCTCGATGATGGTGGGCGCGGCCTGCAGTGGCTCGAGCACGCCGCCGATGCCGACGCCGCCTGAGAGGTGCACGTTGCTGCCGATCTGGGCGCAGGAGCCCACCGTCGCCCAGGTATCCACCATGGTACCCGCGCCGATGTAGGCGCCGATGTTGACGTAGCTGGGCATCAGCACCACGTTGGGTGCCACGTAGGCGCCGTGGCGCACGATGGCGTGCGGCACGATGCGCGCGCCGCCGGCGCGCAGCTGCGCCTCGCTCGTGTGCGCGTACTTCAGCGGCACGCGGTCGTAGAAGTTGGTGAAGCCGCCACGGATGAGCTCGTTGTCGCGCGTGCGGAACGACAAGAGCACGGCCTTCTTGAGCCACTCGTTCACCACCCAGCCGCCCGCGCGCGGCTCGGCAACCCGCGCCGCCCCGCAGTCCAGGAGCGCGAGCGACTCGGCGATCGCATCATCGAGCTCATCGCTCATGTTTCCCGGGGTGAGCTGGGCACGCCGTTCGAACGCGGCATCGATGACACTCTTCAGTTGCACCTCAGCGCTCATGGCGGGGAAGTCTCGCACGGCTCCCGGCCGCTGCGCAGGAAATCCAAGAGCCGGCCGGCCGCCTCGACACAGACCTCGACCGGCGGCGTGAGCGAGATACGCACGCGCCCGGCACCCGGGTTGCCCTGCGCGCCGGCGCGCGCGAGGTAACTGCCGGGCAGCACCGTGAGGTTCTCTTGTCGGTACAGCTCGCGCGTGAAGCGCTCATCATCCCCGCCCACGTCTGCCCACAGGTAGAAGGCGCCGCCGGGACGGCTGAGACGCAGCGGCGCACCCACCAGCGGCAGTACGCGCGCAAATTTCTCCTGGTAGAGCGCGCGGTTCGAGGCCGCGTGGGCGTCATCCTCCCAGGCCGTGATGCTGGCGAGCTGCGTCGGTAACGGCATGGCGCTGCCGTGATAGGTGCGATAACGCAGCACCCGCTCGAGGATTCCCGCATCCCCGGCCATGAAACCGGAGCGCAGCCCCGGGACGCTCGAGCGCTTGGAGAGGCTGTGAAAGACCACGCAGCGCTCAAAGCGCGCGCGCCCGCCCGCCAGCGCGGCCTCGAGCAGCCCGGGCGGCGGGGCGGCCTCGTCCATATAGATGTCGGCGTAGCACTCGTCACTGGCGACGATGAAGTCGTAGCGCTCGGCCAGCTCGAGCGCCTGCTGCAGGTATGCGAGGGACAGGACCGCGCCGGTCGGGTTGCCGGGACTGCACAGGAACAGCACCTGGCAGCGCCGCCAGGCCGCGGCGGGCACCGCCTCCAGATCCGGCAGAAAGCCGGTGGCGGCGCACGTGTCGAGGTAGAGCGGCTGCGCGCCGGCGAGCAGCGCGGCGCCCTCGTAGATCTGGTAGAACGGGTTGGGCATCGCCACGAGCGGCGCGCCGACGGCGGCCACGGCCGCCTGCACGAACGCAAACAGTGCCTCGCGCGTGCCATTGACCGGCAGCAGCATCGTGTGCGCATCGAGGCTGCCGGCCGGCAGGGCGTAGCGGCGCGTCAGCCACGCGGCGCACGCCTGGCGCAGTTGCGGCAGGCCGGCGGTGGCAGGATAGCTGCCGAGTTCGCCCGCGCTGCGGCGCAGCGCCTCGACGAGGAACGGCGGCGGTGGGTGCTGCGGCTCCCCGATCGACATGGCGATGTGACTGCGATCCCGCGGCGGGGCGATGCCGGACTTCAGGCGCGCCAGACGCTCGAACGGATAGGCGTGCAGCGCCTCGAGGCGCGGGTTCATGCCGGCACTTTGCCGGCAGCGGGCTGACGCAACGCCGCCTGGCGTTCATCGAGTGCCTGCAGCAGGTGTTCCCTCAGCCGTTCGGCGTCGGTGCTCGTGAGCGGCCGATTGTCAAAATCGGTCAGATAGAAGACATCCTCGGCGCGCTCCCCGACGGTCATGATCTTGGCCGCGTGCAGCTCGATGCGCTCGGCCATCAGCACCTTGCCGACCTCGCATAAGAGTCCCGGGCGGTCGCCCGCGGTGAGCTCGAGCACCGAACGGCGGTTGCGCTCATCGACGCTCAGACCGATCTGCGTCGGGGTATTGAACATGCGCGCCTGGCGCGGCGCGCGCCGCGATACCGCGAAGGGCGTGTCAGCCGGGCCCTGCAGCGAGCACCACAGCGCCCGCTCGATCTCCGCCTGCCGGTCGCTGTCGGTGATCGGCGCGCCGTCGTCCTCGAGCAGGTGGTAGAGGTCGAGGCTGAAGCCATCCCCGGTCGGGGTGATGCGCGCATCGACGATGTTGAGGCCGAGCTGATCCAGCGCCGCGGTGGTGCGGGCGAAGCCGTGCCGGCGCGGGCGCGCGAAGATGAGCACGGCGGTGGTGCCGCGCACGCTCTTGGGTTGCAGCGCCACCAGCGGTTCATCCGAGCTCGCATCGCGCTCGGCCAGCAGGCGCGCGTGCCAGGCGATCTCCTCCGGGGAGTGCTGGGTGAAGTAACCGGGCGTGAAGCGCGTCCAGGCGCCGAGGATGGCCTCCTCCTGGATGCCGTGCTCGAGCAGCAGGCGGCGCGCGGCATCCTGGGTCTCGCGCACCAGGTGCTCGGCGTCGATCGGGCTCTCCAGCCCGCGCCGCAGCGCGCGTTTCACCCGCTGATAGAAATCCCGGAACAGCGAGGCCTTCCAGGAGTTCCACAGCTTCGGGTTGGTGCCGCGCACGTCGGCACAGGTGAGCACGTAGAGGTAGTCGAGGTGCGCCTCGTCGCCCACCTTGCGTGCGAACGCGTTGATCACCTGCGGGTCGCCGATGTCCTGCTTCTGCGAGGTGATCGAGAGCTCGAGGTGGTTGCGCACCAGCCAGGCGACCAGGCGCGCATCGTAGGGCGAGAGGCCCTGCTCCAGACAGAAGGCCTCCGCGTCCACCGCGCCCAGGGTCGAGTGATCCCCGCCACGCCCCTTGGCGATGTCGTGGAACAGGGCGGCAAGATAGGCAACCTCGTGCTTCGGCAGCTGCTGCATGACGCGCGAGGCATCGGGCAGCTCGTGGTCGTAGCGCGGGATGGCAAAGCGGCGCAGGTTGCTGACGACGAAGAGGGTGTGCGCATCCACGGTGTAGGCGTGGAACAGGTCGTACTGCATGCGCCCCACCACACGGCCGAAGGCCGGGATGTAGCGCCCCAGCACACCGTAGGTGTTCATGCGGCGCAGCTCGTGCGTGACGCCCACCGGGGAGCGCAGGATCTCCAGGAACAGGCGGTGATGGCGCGGGTTCTGGCGGAACTCCTCATCGATTAGCCACAGGTTCTTGGCCACCGCGCGCATGGTGGAGGCGCGCACGCCGCTGATCTCCGGGTTCTGCTGCAGCAGCACGAACAGCTCCAGCAGCGTGGAAGGATTGCGCGCGAACACCTCCTCGCTCACCGCCTCGAGCGAGCCGTTGCGCACCTGGAAGCGCGCATTCAGCGGCCGCGGCGGCTCGCTTTCGCTCAAGATCGCCTCGCGGAACAGCTCCAGCAGCAGCTCGTTGAGCAGGCTCACGTCCATCACCGTGCGGTAGTAGCGCTGCATGAACTGCTCGACCGCGAGCGTGTAGGAGGCGTCCTCGTAGCCGAAGCTCTTCGCCAGGCGCAGCTGGTGATCAAACAGCAGCCGGTCCTCGCGCCGACCGTTGAGCGTGTGCAGGCCGAAGCGCACCTTCCACAGGAAGGTCTGCGCCTGCTTGAGGCGGCGCAGCTCCGCCTCGGTGAGGAAGCCGTGCGTGACCAGGCTGTCGAGCGTGTCGGCGCCGAACTGGCGCTTGGCCACCCAGGCGATCGTCTGGATGTCGCGCAGGCCGCCCGGCCCGGTCTTCACATTCGGTTCCAGGTTGTAGGCGGTGTCGTTGGCCTTCAGGTGGCGCTCGGTCTGCTCGCGCACCTTGGCCTCGAAGAACTGCTTCACCGGCCAGATGCGGTCCGGGGCGAGCGCGGTGCGCATGCTCGCAAGCAGCGCGGCGCTGCCGGCGATCAGGCGTGACTCGAGCAGCGTCGTCATGACGCTCACGTTGCCGATGCTCTCTTCGGCGCACTGCGCCACCGTGCGCACGCTGTGCCCGACTTCGAGCCCGATGTCCCACAGGAAGGTGACCAGGCGCTCGAGCGCGGCGCTGCCGGCGCCATCCGGGGGCTGCGGCACGAGCAGCAGGATGTCGATATCGGAGGCCGGGTGCAGTTCGCCGCGCCCGTAACCCCCGACCGCGACCAGTGCCCAGTTGTGCTGCGCGGCGCAGTGCTTGCCCCAGGCCTCCTGCAGTGCGATATCGATCACGGCGGCGCGCGCGTGCACCAGCTCCTCGACGGGCTCCTCGGCGAAGAAGCGCGCCTCGAGCTCCGCGTGAGCCTCCTGCAGCAGCGCGCGCCAGGCGCCAGGCTCGGCGCGCGCGGCCAGCTCAGCGGGCAGGCGCGTGAGCAGCGGCCAGCTGAGCGCGGCCTTGGGGGTAAGGTGCGGCCGCTCCGGATCCTCAGCAGCCATCTTGGGTGGCGGGCTTTAGTGCGGCCGGCCGGACGCGCCGAGCGTCAGCACGTCCACGCCGCCGTCGGTCACGAGCACGGTGTGCTCCCATTGCGCGGACAGCGAGTGATCCTTGGTGATCACGGTCCAGCCGTCCGGTAGCAGGCGCACGTGACGCTTGCCCGCGTTCACCATCGGCTCGATGGTGAAGGTCATGCCGGCCTTCAGCTCCATCCCCGTGCCGGCCTCCCCGTAATGCAGCACCTGCGGGTCCTCGTGGTAGATGCGCCCGATGCCATGGCCGCAGTACTCGCGTACCACGGAATACTCATTCTCTTCCACGAAGCTCTGGATCGCGTGCCCGATGTCCCCCAGGTGCGCCCCGGGCCGCACCACCGAGATGCCGCGCCACATGGCGGCGAAGCAGATATCGGCCAGCCGCTGGGCGTGCGCCGGGGGCTTGCCGACGAAGTACATGCGGCTGGTGTCGCCGTGGAAGCCGTCGCGGATCACGGTGACGTCGATATTGACGATGTCCCCGGCCTTGAGGCGCTTGTCGTTCGGGATGCCGTGGCAGACCACGTGGTTGACCGAGGTGCAGATGGTCTTGGGGAACCCGCGGTAATTGAGGTTCGCCGGCACCGAACGCTGCACGTTCACGATGTAGTCGTGGCAGAGGCGGTCGAGCTCCTCGGTGCTCACCCCGGGGACCACGTGCTCGCCGATCATGTCGAGCACCTCGGCCGCCAGGCGCCCGGCGGTGCGCATCTTTTCCTGCTCTTCCTGGGTCTTTATCGTCACGTGCATAGGGGTACGAAGTGGGGCCGGGGGCGCCTGCCGGCAAGGGGGATCAGCGCGCCCGTAAGACATTGTTCGGATGAGGGCTTCATGGTATAAAGCGCGGCCTTTTTTGGCAACGCAACCCACACGCGCATCACGATCCTTAGTGACTGGGTGTCCCGATAGCCGGCCAAGCGGCTTGAAAGGATGGTCACGGGGATGCGCGGAGGCTTAACCCACACAGGAGTCTTTCATGCCCGGCGTGTCCATGCGACAGATGCTGGAGGCGGGAGTCCATTTCGGACATCAGACCCGCTTCTGGAACCCGAAGATGGCCCCCTTTATCTTCGGCGAACGCAACCGAATCCACATTATTAACCTTGAGAAGACGCAGCCGATGTACGCGGAGGCGTCGAACTTCATCAAGGGCGTCATTGCCGATGGCGGCAAGGTGCTGTTCGTCGGCACCAAGCGCTCGGCGCGCGAGTCCATACAGAAGGAGGCCGAGCGCGCCTCGCAGCCGTTCGTGAACCAGCGCTGGCTCGGCGGCATGCTCACGAACTTCAAGACCATCCGCCAGTCGATCAAGCGCCTGGCCGAGATCACCGAGCTCGCCGCCTCCGGCGCGCTGGAAAAGCGCGGCAAGAAGGAGGCGACCCAGCTGCGCCGCGAGATGGACAAGCTCGAAAGAAGCCTGGGCGGCATCAAGAACATGGAATCGCTCCCGGATGCGCTGTTCGTGGTCGACGTCGGTCACGAGAACATCGCCATCCACGAGGCCAAGAAGCTCGGGATCCCGGTGGTGGCGATCGTCGACACCAATTGTTCCCCGGACGGCATCGACTACGTGATCCCGGGTAACGATGACGCCATGCGCGCCATCCAGCTCTACACCACCGGCATCGCCGATGCGGTGCTGGAGGGCAAGGAATCGGTGCCGCAGGTGGCCGTCGGCGAGGATGAGTTCGTCGAGCTCGACGAGGCCGGCAACCCGCGCCGCAAGAGCCCGCGCGGCGGGCGTCCGCGCCCCTCGGCAGCGGTGCGCAAGAAGGCTCCGGCGCGCCGGCGCGTGCCCGTCGCCGCCCAGGCGGTGGCCCCCGAGGCCCCGGTCGAGGCGGTGGTGGAGGAGGATGAACTCGAGGGCGAGGACATCGCCGATGTGCAGCTGGCCGCGGGCACCGTGCCGCCGCCGGCGCCGGTCGCGCGGCGGCCCGCCCCGGGGGCGGCGCGTCGCAAGGGTCGCGGCGGGGCCGCGGCCGAGTCCGGCGACAAGTAGGGACAGCTTTTTTCATGAACATCACAGCAGAGGCAGTGAAGCAGCTCCGCGAGCGCACCGGCGCGGGCATGATGGAGTGCAAGCGGGCGCTGGTGGAGACCAAGGGCGACCTCGACGCGGCGGCCGAGCTCATGCGCAAGCAGGGCCTCGCCAAGGCCGACAAGAAGGCGACCCGCGTGGCCGCCGAGGGCGTCGTGGTCGTCGCCAGGGCCCACGACGGCCGTGCGGCGGCCATGGTGGAGGTCAACTGCGAGACCGACTTCGTCGCCCGCGAGCATGACTTCCGCGGCTTCGCGCACGCGGTGGCCGAGGCTGCGCTTGCCGCCAAGCCCGCCTCCCCGCAGGCCCTGAACGAGATCAAGCTGCCCTCGGGCGAGAGCATCGAGGAGCGCCGCCGCGCCCTGGTGGCCAAGATCGGCGAGAACATCAGCGTGCGGCGTTTCGCCGTGCTCGAGGCCCCGGAACACCTCGGCGCCTACGTGCACGGAACGCGCATTGGTGTGCTGGTCGCGCTCAAGGGCGGTCCGGCGAGCCTCGCGCACGATGTGGCCATGCACATCGCCGCGAGCAACCCGCGCTATCTCACCCCGGCGCAGGTGCCCGCGGAGGTGGTGGCCAAGGAGCGTTCGATCCTCACCGAGCAGGCCGCCAATGAGGGCAAGCCGCCGGAGATCGTCGCCAAGATGGTCGAGGGGCGATTGCGCAAGTCCTTGGGCGAGATCACGCTCGCCGGGCAAGCCTTCGTCAAGGACCCGGACCTGACCATCGAGAAGCTGCTGAAGGGCGCCAAGGCCGAAGTGCTGGCGTTCGAGCGCTTCGAGGTCGGCGCCGGGATCGAGAAGAAGCAGGACGACTTCGTCGCGGAGGTCATGGCGCAGGTGAAGGGCGCCGGACCTGCGGTCAGGCACTGACGCACGCGCACCGAGCCGTTCGCAGGAGAGAACCCCGCCGCGCGCGGGGTTTTTTCCATCGGAACTAAGGAGAAACAGATGACGCAAGCCAAAGCGCCGTACTCGAGAATTCTCGTGAAGCTCTCGGGTGAGGCCCTGATGGGCAGCGGGGACTACGGCATTGAACCGGCGGTCATCAAGCGCATCGGCGGCGAACTGCAGGCGATCCGCGAGATGGGCGTGCAGCTTGCCGTAGTGATCGGCGGCGGCAACATCTTCCGCGGCGCCGGGCTTGCGCGCGCCGGCATGGATCGCGTGGCCGCCGACCACATGGGCATGCTCGCCACCGTGATGAACGCGCTCGCGATGCAGGATGCGCTCGAGAGCCTCGGCATGCACGCGCGTGTGATGTCCGCGATCCGCATCAACGAGGTGTGCGAGGACTACATCCGCCGTCGCGCCGTGCGTCACCTGGAGAAGGGCCGCATCGCGATCTTCGCTGCCGGCACCGGTAACCCGTTCTTCACCACCGACACGGCCGCGGCGCTGCGTGCGATCGAGATCAACGCCGACGTGCTGCTGAAGGCGACCAAGGTCGACGGGGTATATTCGGATGACCCGACGCGCAACCCGAACGCGGTGCACTATGCGCGCCTGACCTACGACAAGGTGCTCAACGACAAACTCAACGTGATGGACGCGACCGCTATCGTCATGTGCCGCGACAATCACCTGCCGCTGCGCGTGTTCAATCTGAACAACTCCGGGGATCTCACCCGCATCGTGCGCGGCGAAGAAGTTGGCACGGTCGTCACTCTCGAGTGAACGCCGGCTGCATCGAGGAGGTAACAACCCATGCTCGAAGAACTCAAGAAAGATGCGCGCGAGCGCATGGCAAAGTGCGTCGTCAACTTTCAGACCGATCTGAAGAAGCTGCGCACCGGCCGGGCCCACCCAAGCCTGGTCGAGCACCTGAAGGTGGACTACTACGGTTCGGAGGTGCCGCTGCAACAGGTGGCGAACATCGCCGTGGAAGACGGTCGCACGCTCGTGATCTCCCCCTGGGAGAAGAGCGTCGTGGCGGCGATCGAGAAGGCGATCTTCAAGTCCGACCTCGGGCTCACTCCCATGACCGCGGGCACCGTGATCCGTATCCCGATGCCGCCGCTGACCGAGGAGCGTCGGCGTGACATCACCAAGGTACTCAGGCACGACGCGGAGAACGCCCGCGTGGCCGTGCGCAACGTGCGCCGCGACGTCATGAACGACATCAAGGATCTGCTCAAGGAGAAGCTTGTGTCGCAGGACGACGAGCGCCGCGCCGAGACCGAGGTGCAGAAGCTCACCGACAAGCACGTCGCGGACGTGGATGCGCTGCTGGCCGCCAAGGAAAAAGAGGTCATGCAGGTTTGATGTCCGCGGCGACCGCCAAGGTGCCGCGCCACGTGGCGATCACGATGGACGGCAATGGCCGCTGGGCTGCCGCCCGCGGTCTGACGCGCACGGCCGGTCACAAAGCGGGGCTGGCGCCGGTGCGCATGTGCATTGAGGAATGCTCGCAGCGCGGGGTCGAGGCGCTCACGCTGTTCGCGTTCTCGAGCGAGAACTGGCGCCGTCCCGCGGCCGAGGTGGCCAGCCTCATGGGGCTGTTCATCGAGGCGCTCGATCGGGAGATCTCCGAGCTGCACGCGAAGAAGGTGCGCGTGCGCTTCATCGGGGCACGGCGCAATCTCTCGGTGCGGCTGCAATCTCACATCGCCGGGGCCGAGGAGCGTACCGCCGGCAACGACGGCCTGAAGCTGCAGGTCGCGGTGAGCTACGGCGGGCGCTGGGACATCGTGCAGGCTGCACAGAATCTGGCGCGTGCCTGCGCCAGCGGCGCGCTGCGTCCCGAGGAGCTCAGCGAGGAGCGCTTCGCAGGGGCGCTGGCGCTGGCGGGACTGCCCGAGGCGGACCTGCTGATTCGCACCGGCGGCGAGCAGCGCGTCAGCAACTTCCTGCTCTGGGACCTGGCCTACGCGGAGCTGTATTTCACCCCGCGCCTGTGGCCGGAATTCCAGCTGGCGGACCTGGAAGCGGCGTTCGCCTTCTTTGCCAGCCGCGAACGGCGCTTCGGCCAGACGGCCGCGCAGCGCGCCTCGTGAGCGAGCCCTTGCGCAAACGGGTACTGACCGCGGTGGTGCTGGCGGTGGCGTTGCTCATCGTGTTGCTGGTGCTGCCACCGGCGGCGACGGTCCTCGTCATCACCACGATCGTGCTGCTCGGCGCCTGGGAGTGGTCCGCGTTCCTGCAGCTGCCGAGCGCCGCCTTGCGTGCCGCCTACGTGGGCCTCATCGGGCTGCTGCTCTTCGGTGCCTGGTCGTTTTCGGTGACCGCGGCGGGCCGCGACATCGTGATGCTGATCGCGCTCGCGTGGTGGCTCACCGCGTTGCTGTGGATTGCGCTGGCGCCGCGACGGGTGACGGACTGGTCGGCCGGCATCGCCGGGATACTGGCGCTGGTACCCGCCTGGCTCGCCCTGATCCGCCTGCGGGTGGTACTGCCGGATGGCGCACAATGGGTGCTGTTCGCGCTGGTGCTCGTGTGGGTCGCCGACATCGGGGCCTATTTCAGCGGCCGGCGCTTCGGGCGCGTGCGCCTTGCCCCGCAGGTGTCGCCGGCGAAGACCTGGGAAGGCGTGTTCGGCGCCATGCTGCTGAGTGCGCTGGTGGCCATCGCCGGCGCGCTGTGGTTTCACCTGCCGCTCGGCACGTTTCTCGCCCTGTGCCTCGGGGTGGTGGGCTTCTCGATCATCGGCGACCTGACCGAGAGTCTGTTGAAACGTTATGCGGGTGTAAAAGACAGTGGCACGTTGTTTCCGGGACACGGCGGGGTGATGGATCGTATCGACAGCATCACCGGCGCCGCTCCGGTATTGTTCCTCGGACTGACTTACCTTGGGGTAGCAAAATGATCGGGGTAGCCGTACTTGGCTCCACCGGCTCAGTCGGCGAGAGCACGCTTGATGTCCTGGCGAGGAATCCGGAGCGCTTTCGGCTGGTGGCGCTCGCGGCGAACACCAACGCGGCAAAGCTGGCGCGCCAGGTGCTCGCCTTCCGCCCGCCGTACGCGGCGCTCGCCGATGCCACCGCGGCGGCGGAACTCACGCGCCTGCTGGGCAGCCAGGCGCCGGGAACCCGCGTGCTCGGGGGCGCCGGCGCGCTCGAGGAGCTGGCGCGGCTGCCCGAGGTGCAATGCGTCATGGCGGCGATCGTGGGGGCCGCGGGGCTGCGCTCGACGCTCGCAGCCGCGCAGGCCGGCAAGCGGCTGCTACTTGCCAACAAAGAGTCCCTGGTGATGTCCGGGGACCTCCTGCTCGCCGCGGTCAAGCGCTCCGGGGCCACGCTGCTGCCGATCGACAGCGAGCACAACGCCATCTTCCAGTGCCTGCCGCACGGCTCCCGGGCGGGTGTCACCCCACCGGGCCTCAAGCGCGTGCTGCTCACCGCCTCCGGCGGACCCTTCCGCGACACGCCGCGCGAGGCGCTCGAGAGCGTCACCCCCGAGGCCGCCGTGGCGCATCCGAACTGGGTGATGGGCCGCAAGATCTCGGTGGACTCAGCCACCCTCATGAACAAGGGACTGGAATTCATCGAGGCCTGCCTGCTCTTCGGGCTCAAGCCCGAGCAGGTGGACATCGTGGTCCACCCGCAGAGCATCGTGCACTCGATGGTCGAGTACATCGACGGCTCGGTGCTGGCGCAGCTGGGCGCGCCGGACATGCGCACCCCGATCGCCCACGCCCTGGCGTGGCCCGAGCGCATCAGCTCCGGTGTAGAATTCCTCGACCTGCTCAAGGCCGGACGCTTGGATTTCCGCGCCCCCGATCCCGAGAAGTTCCGCTGCCTGGCGCTGGCGCAGGCCGCCGCACGCGCCGGCGGCTCGCATCCGGTGCTGCTGAACGCCGCCAACGAGGTGGCGGTTGAGGCCTTCCTGGAGCGCCGATTGAACTTTCCCGGCATTGCAGCGGTCATTGAAGCCGTAGTGCAGCGGGGCACGGGGGGCGTGATCGGCGGGCTGGAGGACGTTCTGGCGGCCGACGCGGAAGGCAGAGTGCACGCACGTGAGCGGATCCTTGGCATGACAAAAAGTGCATCGGTGAAGGGCGCTCGCGCATGAATGTGCTGTGGTATCTCCTCTGGTTCGTGGTCGCCGTCGGCCTGCTGGTCACGGTGCACGAGTTCGGTCATTTCTGGGTCGCCCGGCGCCTGGGCTTCAAGGTGCTGCGCTTCTCGGTGGGCTTCGGCAAGCCGCTCTTCAAGCGCGTGGCCGGCGCCGACCAGGTCGAGTACGTCATCGGCTCGCTGCCGCTTGGCGGCTACGTGAAGATGCTGGACGAGCGCGAAGGTCCCGTCCCCCCCGCCGAACTGGCGCGCTCCTTTACACGCCGTCCTTCCTGGCAGCGCATCGCCGTACTGCTCGCCGGCCCCCTGTTCAATATCGTTTTTGCGGTGCTGCTGCTGTGGGGCATGACGTGGGCCAACGGCATCACGGAACTGCGTCCCAGGGTGGGTGAGGTGACCCCGGGCTCGCTCGCGGCGAGCGCGGGACTGAAGTCCGGGGACGAGATCCGCACGCTCGACGGCGCCCCCGTACAGGGCCAGCGCGATGTCGTCTTTGGACTGCTGGAGGCCATGAGTTCCGGCGGTGAGGTGACGCTCGGGGTGCGCGGCAGCACCGGTGAGAACCGCTCCGCGACCATCAGGGTCCCGGACGCCGAGCAGCGTCACCACCTGACCGAGCCGGCGGAGTTGTTCAAGGGTCTCGGTTTTGATTTCTGGCTGCCCATGTCCGCGGTCATCGGCCACGTGCTGCCCAACGGCGCGGCGGCGCGCGCCGGGCTCGCCCCCGGGGACCGCATCGTCGCCATTGACGGGGTGCCGATGAGCGACTGGCACGCCATGGTCGCCTACATCAGCCCGCGGCCGGGCGCGCATCTGACGATTGATTACCGCCGCGGCACGGCGCTGCGCAGCACGCAGCTGGAGGTGGGGAGCGAGGAGTCGCGGGGCCAGCGCGTCGGGCGCATCGGGGTGGAGTCAGCGCCCGCGGAAAAAATTCCCGACAGCATGCTGCTGCATCGCGACCTGGGTCCCGTGGACTCCCTCGGGCACGCCAGCACGGAAGCCTGGAACATGACGGTGCTGCAGGCGCGGCTCTTCTGGCGCATGGTGATCGGCAAGGTGTCCGTGAAGAATCTGAGCGGCCCGCTGTCGATTGCTGAGTTTGCGGGCGAGTCCGCCCACGCGGGCGCGGCTTCCTTCCTGAGTCTTCTGGTCCTTCTGTCCCTGTCACTCGGGTTCCTGAATCTCTTGCCGATTCCAATCCTGGACGGCGGTCAGATCGTCTTTCAGGTGGTGGAGTGGCTGAAGGGCAGCCCGCTCTCGGAACGGGCACAGGCCTTCGGGCAGCAGTTGGGCATCGTTCTGCTCATCGTTCTGATGGGTGTCGCGCTCTATAACGACATTGCGCGCCAGTTCAGTTGATCGTGCCATAGGGGTCGCCGCGGCGGCCTGCAGATAGTCACCGGCAGATGCAAGTCTTCCGGTTCCTAGATAGTGCAGTGCATAAGATTTGAAGAAGCGCCGCGTGCGCGAAGTGAGAAGTATCCGGTGATGGGAGCATGAAAACGCGTATTGCCCTTGCAAGTGTGGCGCTCGCCCTGTGGTGCGCGTTCGCACTGGCACAAACGACGACGACGTTGCCGGCGGATTTCACCGTCGGCGACATTCGCGTCGAGGGCCTGCAGCGCGTCTCCGAGGGTACCGTCTACAACTATCTGCCGGTGAACATCGGCGATCATCTCAACCCGCAGCGAGTACGCGAGGCGATCAAGGCGCTGTACGCCACCGGTTTCTTCCGCGACGTGCAGATGCGCCGTGAGGGCAACACGCTGGTCGTGGTGGTGCTTGAGCGCCCCTCGATCGAAAGTTTCGAAATCACCGGCAACAAAGACATCAAGACCGAGGATCTGCAGAAATCGCTGCGCGGTGTCGGCCTTGCCACCGGCAAGACCTTCGACCGCTCGGTGCTCGAGGACGTGACGCAGTACCTCACCGACCAGTACTTCGCCCGTGGCAAGTACGGCGTGCGCATCGACACCAAGGTGGAGGAAGAGTCGGGCAACCGCGTGAAGATCAAGATCGACATCAAGGAGGGCACGCGCGCCAAAATCCGCAAGATCAACATCGTCGGCAACACCAAGTTCAAGGACAAGGCGATCCTTGACACCTTGGAGCTGAAGACCCCGAACTGGCTCTCCTGGTACAAGCAGGACGACCGCTACGCGCGCGAGTCGCTCCAGGGCGACCTCGAGAAGATCCGCAACTACTACATGGATCGTGGTTACGCGAACTTCCAGCTCGAATCGACCCAGGTGGCGATTGCGCCGGAGAAGGAAGACATCTTCATCACGGTCAACGTCGAGCCGGGCGAGGTGTACAAGGTCTCGCAGATCAAGCTCGCCGGCACCTTCGTGGTGCCGCAGGCGGAGCTGGAGCGCTTCCTCCTCATCCATCCGGGTGACACCTTCAACCGCAAGCTCATCACTTCCACGCAGGAACTGATGCAGAACCGCATGGGACGCGATGGCTACGCCTTTGCCAAGGTCGAGCCGGTGCCGACCGCGGACAACGCCAATCACACCGTGGCGCTCACGTTCTTTGTCGACCCGGGCAACCGCGTCTACGTGCGCAGCATCAGTTTCAGCGGCTCCAACCGCATCAACGACGAGGTGTTGCGGCGCGAGATGCGCCAACTCGAGGGCGGCTGGCTGTCCAATACCTCGCTCGAGCGCTCCAAGCAGCGCCTGCAGCGTCTGCCTTATATCAAGTCGGTGGAGTTTGAAACCACCCCGGTGGCCGGCGCGCCGGACCTGGTGGACGTGAACTACAAGATCGAGGAGGGGCCGGCGTCGCAGCTCTCCGGCGGCATCGGCTATTCGGAGACCTACAAGCTGATGCTCAATGGCAGTTATGCCGACTCGGACTTCCTCGGCACCGGGCAGCGCGTGGCCGTGAGCCTCAACGGCGGCGCCTTCAGCAAGATCTACAGCCTGCAGTGGACCAACCCGTATACCAACGTCGACAACCTGCAGCGCACGGTCTCGCTGACCTATAGCGACGTGACCCAGTTCGTGTCCTCGTCCTCGAACTTCTCCTCGCAGACCCTGAGTCTCGGTCCGACCTGGGCCTACCCGATCACGGAATTCATGTACTTCCGCTTCGGCGGCTCCTTCAACAGCTCGCAGCTGCTCACCAACTCCCAGGGCAGCGCGCTGCAGGCGCAGCAATGGGTGCGCAGCAACGGCCACCCGTACTCGCGGCTGGCGCGCGATGACCAGACCGGTAACATCTTCGTGTTCTACGGCACGAATTTCAAAACCTTCGAGGCCATAGTCGGCTGGGACTGGGACACGCGCAACCGCACGCTGTTCGCCGACCGCGGCATGCGCACCTCGCTGTCACTGTCGAGCACGATTCCCGGCAGCGGCGTTGAGTACTACATCGCCAACCTGCAGTTCGTGAAGTACGTGCCGCTGTGGAAGCACTTCACGCTATCCTTCTTCGAGGGCGTCGACTATGGGGCGCCGCTGGGCACCACTACCGCCATCCCGCCGTACCGCAACTTCTTCGGCGGCGGACCGGACAACGTGCGCGCCTTCCGCGAAAGCTTCCTCGGACCGAAGGACCAGTTCGGCAACCCCTACGGCGGCAACTTCCGCATCACCAGCCAGAACGAGCTGATCTTCCCGATGCCGGCCAAGTTCGCCCAGACCGCCCGCGTGAGCGCCTTCTTCGACATGGGCAACGTGTTCGAGACCAGCAGCAAGCTCACCTTCTACGGTCCGAACGGCATTACCCCCGTCGACTACAACTTCCACGGGTTCTCGGACCTGCGGCGCTCGGTGGGTATCGCCGTGCAATGGCTGGCACCCCTGGGTCTGTTCCGGTTCAGCTTCGGCATCCCCCTGAATTCGAAGCCGGGCAACGGCTATACGACGTGGGGCGACCAGACGGAAGGCTTCCAGTTCTCCGTGGGCAATGCCTTCTAAGGTCCTGAACTGCAAAGAAACGAGCCGGCGGGGCGCGTTCTACGCGATACTAGGGGTTTGGGCCGGCTCCGAAGGGGTGGGGCGGCTCCCACAATCGATTACAACGAGGTAGGTAGGTCCGTGATGCGTTTGATCAGCAGCAAGGTGGCGGTGTGGGCGTTGGCTGCGGGGGTGGCTTTCACGCTGCCGGCCTGGGCCGACCCGAAGATCGGTGTCGTAGACGCACAGCGTCTGCTCGAAGAATCCCCGCAGGGCAAGGCGATGCTCGAGTCGATGCGCTCGGAGTTTGCGCCGCGTGAGCGCACCCTGCAGGCGCAGCAGCAGACCCTCAAGTCCAAGCAGGACAAGCTGCAGAAGGACGGCGCCACCATGAGCGAGGAGCAGCGCCAGCGTGCGGAGAAGGAGCTGCGCGATGGCGCGCGCGACTTCGAGCGCGCCCGCCAGGAATTCCAGGATGACATCAGCGCGCGGCGCAATGAGGAGATGTCCCGCCTGCAGCGTACGCTCGGTGAAGAGGTGCGCACCTACGCCAAGGCACAGAACTTCGACATGGTGTTCACCGCCGAAGTCGTGATCTACGCCACGCCTAGCTACGACATCACCCCGATGGTGCTGTCGGCCATGCAGGCGCACGGCGCCTCCTCCACCAAGCCCTCGGCGACGCCCGCGCCGGCGCCGGCCAAGCCGTCTAAGTAAGCGCCGCGGGGCACCCTCTCAAGGCGGCGGCGCAGGTCTCGCAGCCATGGCGGTATCGCTCGGGGAACTCGCGGTGCGTTTCGGCTGTGAACTGCGCGGCGACCCGGACACGCAGGTCGAGCGGGTGGCGACGCTCGGCAACGCCGACGCCCGCTCGGTCAGCTTCCTCGCCAATCCCCGCTACCGCGCGCAGTTGATCGACACGCGCGCCGCTGCCGTGGTGCTGAATGCGGCGGCGGCGGATGCCTGCCCGACGGCGGTGCTGGTGGCCTCCAACCCCTACGCCACCTACGCGCGCATCGCTGACGTGCTCTATCCCCTGGCGCCGCTCGCCCCGGGCGTGCATGCGAGCGCGCTGGTGGCCAAGAGCGCGCACCTCGATCCCAGCGCACAGGTGGCAGCGCTCGCGGTCATCGGCGAGCACGTGGTCATCGGGCCGCGCGCCTTCGTCGGTCCCCACAGCATCCTCGACGCCGGGGTGGTACTCGAGGCCGACGTGCGGCTGGTGGCGCGCGTGACGCTGGGGCCCAACGTGCAGGTCGGTGCGCGCGCCGTGCTGCAGCCGGGCGCGGTGGTCGGCGGGGAGGGGTTCGGCTTCGCCCCCGAGCGCGGCGCGTGGCTCAAGGTGCCCCAGGTGGGCACCGTGCGCGTGGGCGCGGATGTTGAGATCGGCGCCAACACCACCATCGATCGCGGCGCCATCGAGGACACCGTGATCGAGGAGGGCGCCAAGCTCGACAACCTCATCATGATCGGCCACAACGTGCGCATCGGTGCGCATACCATCATCGCCGCCTGTACCGGGATCTCCGGCAGCACCTCGGTCGGCAAGCGCTGCATGATCGGCGGCCACTGCGGTTTCGCCGGCCACATCAGCATCGCCGACGATGTTGTCATCACCGGCTACTCGATGATCAGCCGCTCCATCGAACAAGCAGGGGTATACTCCAGCGGCATCCCCTTTGAAGAAGCTCACGCGTGGCGCCGCCTGGTGGCCCGTTTCAAACGCCTCGGCCTGCTGGTGGAGCGCGTGCGCAAACTTGAACAGGCCGCCGGCCTGAAAACCCCCCAGGAGCAGGACCAGGACGATGACTGAAGGCCTTCAACTTGACATGCAGGCCATCCTTGAGCGCTTGCCGCACCGCTACCCGTTTCTGCTCGTCGACCGAGTGCTCGAACTGCACCCGGGCAAGAGCATCCGCGCGCTGAAGAACGTCACCTACAACGAGCCGTTCTTCCCCGGGCACTTCCCGGGTCGCCCCGTGATGCCCGGCGTCATGATCATCGAGGCGCTGGCGCAGACCGCCGGCATCCTGTGCTTCGTGACCGGCAATGTGATCCCCGATCACACCACGCGGTTCTACTTTGTCGGCATCGACAAGGCGCGCTTCCGCAAGCCGGTGGTGCCGGGGGACCAGCTGGTGCTCACCGCGCAGCTGGAGCGCTCGCTGCGCGGCATCTGGCGCTTCTCCACCGCCGCGCTCGTCGGTGAGCACGAGGTGGCGCACGCGGAGATGATGGTGGCGCCGGAGACCTCGAAGTGATCGATCCGCGGGCCGTCGTCTCACCCCAGGCGCGGCTGGCGCCGGACGTGAGCGTGGGGCCCTTCAGCGTCATCGGCCCGGACGTGAGCATCGGGGCGCGCACCGTGATCGAGGCGCACGTCGTGATCGGCGGACCGACGATTATCGGCGCCGAGAACCATATTTTCCCGTTTGCCTCCATCGGCAGCGCGCCGCAGGACAAGAAGTACCGCGGCGAACCCACCCGGCTTGAGATCGGCGACCGCAACGTGTTCCGCGAGAACTGCACCGTGAACCGCGGCACCACACACGATCGCGGCGTCACCCGCGTGGGCAACGACAATCTGTTCATGGCCTATGCCCACGTCGCCCACGATTGCACGGTCGGGGACCAGACGGTGTTCGCCAACTGCGCCGCCCTGGGCGGCCACGTCGAGGTCGGCGACTGGGTGATCCTGGGCGGGCTCACGGCGGTACATCAGTTCACCAAGATCGGCGCCCACGCCTTTCTCGCCGGCGGCGCCATCGTCTCGCGCGACGTGCCGCCCTATGTGATGGTGGCGGGTAATCCGGCCGTGCCGCACTCGGTGAACTCTGAGGGCCTGAAGCGGCGCGGCTTCAGCGAGCAGCAGATCCGCAATGTCCGTGACGCCTACCGCGTCCTCTACCGCGCCGACCTGAAACTCGCCGAGGCACTGGCGCGGCTCGAGTCGAGCGCCGCGCAGCACGCCGAGATCCGCGCGTTCGTCGATTTCATTCACGCCTCCACCCGCAGCCTGGTGCGATGAACGCCGCCGGGGCGCAGCGGACGACCGCGGGTGCGCTGCGGGTCGGAGTCGTTGCCGGCGAACATTCCGGGGACCAGCTCGGAGCCGCGCTCATCGCAGCGCTGCGCGAGCGTGTCCCGCAACTCACCTGCTTTGGCGTCGCGGGGCCGAAGATGATCGCCGCGGGCTGCGAGTCCTGGGCCGCCGCCGAGGAGCTGGCGGTCATGGGGCTCTCGGAGGTGCTCGGGCACCTGCCGCGTCTGCTGCGACTGCGGGCGCACCTGCGCGCGCGCTTTCGCGCGGCGCGCCCGGACGTCTTCATCGGCATCGACGCGCCGGAGTTCAACCTGCGCCTCGCACGCCAGCTGAAGCAGGCCGGTATACCCACCGTGCAGTACGTGAGTCCCCAGGTGTGGGCCTGGCGGCAGGGCCGGGTGCGCACCATCGGCGCCGCCTGCGACCTGGTGCTGTGCCTGCTGCCCTTCGAGACCGAGTTCTACGCCGCGCACGGGGTGCGGGCCGAGTTCGTCGGCCACCCGCTGGCGGACGAGATTCCACTGCAGCCCGATCGCGGCGCCGCGCGAGCCGCGCTCGGCCTGCCCGCCGCGGGCACGGTGATCGCGCTGCTACCGGGCAGCCGCCTGGGGGAGGTTTCCCGTCTGGCCACCCCCTTCATCGCGGCCGCCGCGCGCCTGGCGCAGCTGCGGCCCGACTGGCGCTATGTGGCACCCATGGCCTCGGCCGCCACTCGTGAGGCGTTCGCGAGGCAAATCGCCCAAGTGCCCGGCGCGCCTGCGATTCAGGTGCTGGACGGCCAGGCGCAGCGGGCACTGGCGGCCGCCGATGGGGTGCTCGTGGCCTCCGGCACCGCGACGCTGGAGACGCTGCTGACGGGCCGCCCGATGGTGGTCGCGTACCGGGTAAGCGCGCTGACCGCGTTTCTGGTGCGCACCATGGGGCTGGTCAAGGTGCGATACTTTTCGCAGCCGAACCTGCTCGCCGGGCGCCGCCTAGTGCCGGAATTTTTCCAGGAGCAGGTGAGCGGCCCGGCGCTGGCGGACGCGCTGCTCAGCCAACTCGAGGAACCCTCCAACGTGCAGCAACTGCAGCAGGAATTCACGGCGATTCACCGCACGCTGCGCCGGGGCGGCGCCGGGCGCGCGGCCGATGCCATTCTGGAATGCCTCGGCCGCACTCCTGCGGGCGCGGCCGCCGATGCCGATGCGCGCGCCGCCGGGCTGTAATCTGGCACGCGTCGCCGGCGTCGATGAGGCCGGCCGCGGCCCGCTCGCAGGCCCGGTGGTCGCGGCGGCCGTGATCCTGGATCCGCGGCGCCGCATCCGCGGTCTTGCCGATTCCAAGGCCCTGTCGGCGCTCGAGCGGGCGCGGCTGGCGCCCCTGATCCGCGCGCGCGCGCTGGCGTGGGCCGTCGGCTGGGCCGACCGCGACGAGATCGACAGCCTCAACATCTTCCAGGCGACGATGCTGGCGATGCGCCGCGCGCTACTGGCACTGCCGGTGGCCCCGACCCACGTGCGGGTCGACGGCAATCGCTGCCCCTGCATCGCCGACCTGCCGCTCGCGTGCACGCTGGAGGCCATCATCGCAGGCGATGCGCGCGTGAGCGCCATCAGCGCCGCCTCGATCCTCGCCAAGACCTGCCGTGATGCCATGATGGAGGCGCTGGATGCGTGCTATCCGGGCTTTCAACTCGCGGTGCACAAGGGCTACTGCACGCCAGCGCACCTGTCGGCGCTGCGCGGCCGCGCACCCTCCCCGCAGCACCGCCGCTCCTTCAGCCCCGTGAGGTGCCGCTCCGAGGAGCAGGAGGATTTCTTGACAGAGCAGGCGTTCGAGAATTAATACCGCGCCGATGTCACACGGCTTCATCCACCTGCGCCTGCACACTGAGTACTCCCTCAGCGACAGCGTGGTGCGCATCCCGGAACTGGTGGCCGCGACCGCGGCCGCCGGCATGCCGGCCGTGGCGGTGACCGACCAGAACAACCTCTTCGCCATGGTGAAGTTCTACCGCGAAGCACTCAAGGCGGGCGTGAAGCCGCTGGTCGGGGTCGATCTGCTGGTGCGCGAGGAGGGCGAACGCCAGGCGCCCACCCGCCTCACGCTGCTGTGCCAGACGCCGGGCGGCTACCGCAACCTCGCCCGCCTCGTGAGCCGTGCGTATCTGGACGGGCCGGAGCGCGGTACGCCGCGCATCGAGCGCGGCTGGCTGAACGTGGAGAATCTCGCCGGCCTGATCGCGCTCTCCGGCGCCGCCGAGGGTGATGTCGGCCGCGCCCTGATTCACGGGCGCGAACACGACGCCGAACGCGCGCTCGAGGCGTGGCTGGCGCTCTTTCCCGGGCGCTTCTACCTCGAGCTGCAGCGCCTGGGCCGCCCCTTCGAAGAGCCGTACATCGCCGGCGCCGTGACGCTGGCGGCCAAGCGCGGCGTGCCCGTCGTGGCGACCAACGACGTGCGCTTCCTGCGGGCCGAGGAGTTTGATTCCCACGAGGCGCGCGTCTGCATTCACGATGGCGCGCTGCTCGCCGACCCCGGCCGGGTGCGCCGCTACTCGCGTCAGCAGTACCTGCGCACCCCCCAGGAGATGGCCGCGCTGTTCGCCGACATTCCCGAGGCGCTGGCGAACTCGGTGGAGATCGCGCGCCGCTGCAGCCTCACCCTGAAGCTCGGCGAGGTGCGCCTGCCGCAATACCCGGTCCCGGCGGGGCTCACCACCGAGCAGTTCCTGCGCACCGAGGCGGCGCGCGGGCTGAGCGAGCGCTTCGGCGGCGGCCCGCAGCCGGAGGGGCACCGCGCGCGGCTGACGAGTGAGCTCGACGTCATCTGCCAGATGGGCTTCGCCGGTTACTTTCTGATCGTCGCCGACTTCATCCGCTGGGCGCGCGAGAACGGGGTGCCGGTGGGGCCGGGGCGCGGCTCGGGTGCCGGCTCGCTGGTGGCCTACAGCCTCAAGATCACCGACCTCGATCCGCTGCGCTACGACCTGCTGTTCGAGCGCTTCCTGAATCCGGAGCGCGTGTCGCTCCCCGACTTCGACATCGACTTCTGCATGGACGGACGCGACCGCGTCATCGACTACGTGGCGCAGAAGTACGGCCGCGAGCGGGTATCGCAGATCATCACCTACGGCACCATGGCCGCCAAGGCGGTGGTGCGCGACTGTGGGCGCGTACTCGGCATGACCTACGGCTATGTCGACCGCATCGCGAAGCTGATCCCCTTCGAGCTCGGCATCACGCTCGCGGGCGCGCTCGAGAAGGAGCCGGAGCTGCAGAAGCTCTATCAGGGCGAGGAGGAGGTGAAGAATCTCATCGACCTGGCACGCTCGCTCGAGGGACTGACCCGCAACGCCGGCATGCACGCCGGCGGGGTCGTCATTGCGCCCTCGGTGCTCACCGACTTTGCGCCCCTGTACTGCGATGCGGCCGGCGGTGGCGTGGTGACGCAGTTCGACAAGGACGACGTCGAGGCGGCGGGACTCGTGAAGTTCGACTTCCTGGGGTTGCGCACCCTCACGATCATCGACCGGGCCGCCGCGCTCATCAATCGCGAGCGCTCCCCCGGCACGGCCGCGCTCGACATCAGCACGCTGCCGATGGACGACGCGCCGACCTACGCGCTGCTGAAGTCCTGCCGCACGACGGCGGTGTTCCAGCTCGAGTCGCGCGGCATGAAGGACCTGATCCGCCGCCTGCAGCCGGACACCTTCGAAGACATCATCGCGCTGGTGGCGCTGTTTCGCCCCGGGCCGCTGCAGTCGGGCATGGTGGATGACTTCATCAGCCGCAAGCACGGTCGCAGCGACGGTCCGGCCGACTACCTGCACCCGACCCTGGAGGCGATCCTCAAGCCGACCTACGGCGTGATCCTCTACCAGGAACAGGTCATGCAGATTGCGCAGGTTCTGTCCGGCTACACGCTCGGCGGCGCGGACCTGCTGCGCCGAGCCATGGGCAAGAAAAAGGCCGAGGAGATGGCGCAGCAGCGTTCGGGCTTCGTCAGCGGCGCCGTGGCGCGCGGCGTGCGCGAGCAGGTGGCCGCACACATATTCGATCTCATGGAGAAGTTCGCCGGCTACGGCTTCAACAAGTCGCACTCGGCCGCGTACGCGCTGCTCTCCTACCAGACCGCGTACCTGAAGGCGCACTACCCGGCGCAGTTCATGGCGGCGGTGCTGTCGGCGGACATGGAGCACACCGACAAGGTGGTCACGCTCATCAAGGAATGCACCGACATGGGACTGACCGTCCTGCCGCCGGACGTGAACGCCTCGCACTACGAATTCACCGCCTGCGGCGAGCGCAGCATCCGCTACGGCCTGGGCGCGGTGCGCGGCGTGGGCGCCGGCGCGGTCGAGGCGCTCATCAAGGAGCGCGAGGCGCGCGGTGCGTTCGCGGCGCTGGAGGACCTGTGCCAGCGGCTTGACCTGCAGAAGGTGAATCGGCGCGTGCTCGAGGCGCTGCTGCGCAGCGGCAGCCTCGATGGGCTCGGCGACAATCGCGCGACGCTCATGGACCAGCTTGGCAGGGCGATGCAGCTCGGTGACCAGAACAGCCGCGCGCACGAGGCCGGACAGAACGACCTGTTCGGCCTGAGCGCCGAGGCGCGCGCCAGCGCGCCCGCGCAGCCGCGTCGCGGCGCGCCGCTGCCGGAATGGAGCGAGGCGGTACGCCTGACCGGGGAGCGCGAGACGCTCGGCCTGTACCTCACCGGTCATCCGCTGGCGCGCTTCGAGCCGGGCCTGGCGCGCTTCGTCTCGCATCGCATCGGCGACCTCGTCGGCGACCGCCCGGTCGGGGGTTTCGAGCCGGGGCGCTTCGGCGGCGGACGGCCGGTGACGGTCGCGGGCCTCATCGATGAGGTCAAGAAACGCGGCCCGCGCGTCATCCTCACCCTCGATGACCGCACCGGGCGCATCGAGGCGATGCTGTTCGAGGAGACTTTCCAGAAGCACCGCGATCTCATCGCCAAGGACGCGCTGGTACTGGTCGAGGGGCTGCTGCGCTTTGATGAGTTCAGCGACGCCTGGCGCCTTGCGGCGCGGCGCATCAGTGAGCTCGACAAGGTGCGTGAGCAGGAAGCACGGCGGCTGGTGCTCCAGTGCACGCACGGAAAAGTGCCGGCGCTGGATGAGCGGCTCGCCGCCATCCTGGCGCCATGGCGCGGCGGCCCGTGCCCGGTCACGATTGAGTATTGCGGCGCCCAGGCCGCCGGCGCGCTCACGCTCGGTCCCGAATGGAGTGTGCGCGCCAGCCGTGAACTGCTCGAGCAGCTGGAGGCCCTGGTGGGCCGTGGCTCGGTCCAGGTGCTGTACGGCACGCCGAGCGCCGCTCCGGGCGCCTCATTCGCCGACGGCCGCTGAGTTAGGGTAACCTCGCGCCCATGGCAGTCGCATTTTTAGACTTCGAACAACCGATCGCCGAGCTTGAAGCCAAGATCGAAGAGCTGCGGCACGTGGGCACGGACTCCGAGGTCAACATCCACGATGAGATCAGCCGCCTGCAGGCCAAGAGCCGCCAGCTCACGGTCAGCATCTTTGCCAATCTCACGCCCTGGCAGATCACGCAGCTCGCGCGCCACCCGCATCGCCCGTATACGCTCGACTACATCAACGCCATCGCCACCGAGTTCCACGAGCTGCACGGCGATCGCATGTATGCCGACGACGGCGCGATCGTCGGCGGCGTGGCGCGCATTGCGGATCGCGCGGTCATGATGCTCGGTCACCAGAAGGGGCGGGACACCAAGGAGCGGGTGCGCCGCAACTACGGCATGCCCAAGCCGGAGGGCTACCGCAAGGCGCTGCGCCTCATGCGTCTCGCCGAGCGCTTCGGGTTGCCGCTGGTGACGCTCATCGACACGCAGGGCGCCTACCCGGGCGTGGGCGCCGAGGAGCGCGGCCAGAGCGAAGCCATCGCGCGCAACCTGTTCGAGATGTCGGTGCTGCGCATCCCGATCGTCACCGTGGTCACCGGCGAGGGCGGCTCCGGCGGCGCCCTGGGCATCGGCGTGTGCGACCGGCTGCTGATGCTCCAGTACAGCACCTACTCGGTCATCTCCCCGGAAGGCTGTGCCTCGATTCTCTGGAAGAGCCAGGACAAGAAGGAAGTGGCTGCGGAAGCCTTGAACCTCACCGCCGACCGGCTGCTGAAGCTCGGGCTGGTGGACGAGGTGATCGAAGAGCCGCTCGGCGGCGCGCACCGCGATCCAGCCGCGGTGGCCGCGAGCCTCAAGTCGGCCCTGGTGCGCTACCTGGACGAGCTGGACGCGATCCCGCGTGATCAGCTGCGCGCCGCGCGCGCGGACAAGATCGCCGGCTTCGGCGTATTCGCCGAGAACGCAGCCTAGCCGTGGCCCGCGCGGCGCGCGGCGAAGTCGGCGAGTTCGGCCCCGCCTTTCTCAGCGCCCGCCTGGCGCAGCTGCTGCCGCAGTTCCCGCACCTGGGGATGTGTGTCGCCTTCAGCGGCGGGGTGGACTCCACCGCGCTCCTGGCAGCGCTTGCGCGCCTGCACAAGCCCGCCCTGCAGCTGCGCGCGCTGCACGTCGATCATCAGCTGCGCCCCGAGTCGCGGCTGTGGAGCGCGCATTGCCGGCGCACCGCGCGCGCGCTCGGGGTGCGTATCCAGGTGTGCCGCATCCGCGTGGCGCGCGCACGCGGGGAGTCGCTCGAGGCGGCCGCGCGGCGGGCGCGTTACGCGGCGCTGGCGGGCACGTTGCGCGCCGGCGAGGTGCTGCTGACCGCCCACCACGAGGATGATCAGCTTGAGACCGTGCTGCTGCAGCTGCTGCGCGGCGCCGGCGTGGCGGGGCTAGCCGCCATGCCGGCCGTGGCGCCCTTTGCGGGGACGGTGCTGGTGCGGCCACTGCTTGCGGTCGCGCACCAACAGCTCCTCGACTGGGTGAGTGCCCAGGGCCTGGGCTGGGTCGAGGATGACAGCAACGCGCAGCAACAGTTCGACCGCAACTATCTGCGCCACCATGTCTTGCCCCGGCTGCGCGCCCGCTGGCCGGCGGCGGCCGCCACGGTCGCGCGCAGCGCCCGCCATGCGGCGGAGGCGCAGCGGCTGCTCGATCAACTGGCTGAGCAGGATGGCGCGCAGGCGGCCGTCGGCGCCGCACTCTCGGCCAAGGTTCTGCGCCGCCTGTCCCCGGCGCGGCGACGCAACGCGCTCAGGTACTGGATTGCCGCCGCGGGCCTGCTCGCCCCGTCCAGCCGGCAGCTCGAGCAGCTGTGTGGTCCGCTGCTGGACGCTCGGCGCGATGCACAGCCCAGTCTCGCCTGGCAGGGCGCACGGGTGCGGCGTGAGGCCGACCTGGTGCACCTGCAAGCCCACGCGCGCTCAGCGCGGGCCGGCAAGCGCGCCCCGCACGACGCCCCGCTCACCTGGCGGTGGGCGCTGCGGCGCCCCCTGCGGCTCCCCGGCGGTCGTGGCGCCCTGCGGCTCGAGGCTGCGGCCCGCGGCCCGCTCAGCCTCGCCGCGCTGCCGCCGGTGCTGACGGTGCGCCAGCGCCGCGGCGGCGAGCGCCTGCGCCCGGTGCCGGGAGGGCCGCGCCGCACGCTCAAGGGCTTATTGCAGGAAGCGCGTGTACCGCTCGAAGAGCGGGCCCGCCTGCCGCTGATCTTCGCAGGCGAGACGCTGCTTGCGGTCGGGGAGCGTTGGCTGGATGCCACGGTGCAGGCGCACGCCGGCAGCACACGTCGCGGGCGGCTGGTGTGGCGCACCGCCGGCTGAGGCGCATGCCGAAGTTTCGGCCCGGGGCGGTCGGGCTTGTGCTAACCTGCTGGCCCGTCGTCGCTCGCGCCGAATCGTGGCAGCGACCTCACACGACGGGAACCCCAAGAGCCTAATTATGACGCGCTTTGTATTCGTCACCGGTGGCGTCGTTTCCTCCTTGGGCAAGGGCATCGCAGCCGCCTCGCTCGGAGCGATTCTCGAGGCGCGCGGCCTGAAGGTCGCGATGGTAAAGCTCGATCCGTACATCAACGTCGATCCGGGCACCATGAGTCCGTTCCAGCACGGTGAGGTGTTCGTCACCCAGGACGGCACCGAGACCGACCTGGATCTTGGCCACTACGAGCGCTTCGTGCGCACCGTCACCGGCCGCAACAGCAATTTCACCACCGGGCGTATCTACGAGCGCGTCATCGCCAAGGAACGCCGCGGCGATTACCTGGGCGCCACGGTGCAGGTCATCCCGCACATCACCGATGAGATCAAGCGCAGCATCAAGCTCGGCGCTGATGGCGCCGATGTGTGCATGGTGGAGATCGGGGGCACCGTCGGTGACATCGAATCGCTGCCCTTCCTGGAGGCCATCCGCCAGCTCGGTGTCGAGCTTGGCCGCAATAACTGCGTCTACATGCACCTGACGCTGGTGCCGATCGTGGGCGGCTCGGGCGAGATCAAGACCAAGCCCACGCAGCACTCGGTGAAGGAGCTGCGCGGCATCGGCATCCAGCCTGACGTGCTGCTGTGCCGCTGCAAGCACCCGCTGCCGGAGGAGCAGCGCCGCAAGATCGCGCTGTTTACCAACGTCGAGGAGCGCGCCGTCATCTCCGCCGTGGACGCGGACGACATCTACAAGATCCCGATCCTGCTGCACGAGCAGGCGCTCGATGACATCGTCGTGGACAAGCTGCGCCTGGAGGTGCCGCCGACCGATCTCACCGAGTGGCGCCAGGTTGTGACCGGCAAGGCGAATCCGGACGGCCAGGTCGACATCGCCATGGTCGGCAAGTACGTCCAGATCCGCGACTCCTACCTGTCCTTGCACGAAGCCCTGATGCACGCGGGCCTCAAGAGCCGCACGCGGGTCAACATCCATTACATCGAGTCCACCGATATCGAGCAGCACGGCACCCACGCGCTCGCCGGCATGGACGCGATCCTGGTGCCCGGGGGCTTCGGCGAGCGGGGCATCGAGGGCAAGATCCAGGCGGTGCGCTTCGCGCGCGAGCACGGCATACCCTACCTTGGCATCTGCCTAGGGATGCAAGTGGCGATCGTCGAGCACGGCCGTCACGCGCAGGGTCTGCACGACGCCAACAGCACCGAGTTCAATCGCGCCACACCGCACCCGGTGATCGCGCTCATCTCCGAGTGGCAGGATCAGGCGCATGGCACACAGACGCGCGATGACGCCTCGGAAAAGGGCGGCACCATGCGGCTGGGCGCCCAGGAGGTGCTGCTCGGCGCCGGCACGCGAGCGCGCGACATCTTCGGGCGCGACGTCATCATGGAGCGCCATCGCCACCGTTACGAATTCAACAACAACTACCTCGATCGCTACCGCGCCTCGGGCATGCGCTTCTCGGGCTTCTCACGCGACGGGCTGGTGGAAGTCATCGAGCTGCAGAATCACCCGTGGTTCATCGCGACCCAGTTCCACCCGGAGTTCACCTCCACCCCGCGCGACGGCCACCCGCTCTTCACCGGCTTCATCCGCGCGGCGCGGGCCCACCGGGCCTCGCAGTTGCCGCAGGCGGCGGGGGCAGCGTAACGCCGCCCGGGCTCGTCCCGCCGCGCTCTCATGCGCTTACCATGCAACTCACCGGACATGAAATCGGCGGCCAGCAGCCCTTCTTCCTGATCGCCGGGCCGTGCGTGATCGAGAGCGCCGCCCTGAGCCAGGAAGTCGCCGGCAAGCTCAAGGAGATCACCGCACGCCTCGGGATCCCCTACATCTTCAAGGCTTCGTACGACAAGGCCAATCGCTCCTCGCGCGGCTCGTTCCGCGGCCCGGGTATCGATGCCGGGCTCAAGGTGCTCGAAGAAGTGCGGCGCGCCATCGGCGTGCCGGTGCTCACGGATGTGCACGAGGACACCCCGCTCGCCGAGGTCGCCGCCGTGGTGGATGTCCTGCAGACGCCGGCGTTCCTGTGCCGGCAGACGAACTTCATCGTCAACACCGCCTCCCAGGGCAAGCCGGTCAACATCAAGAAGGGCCAGTTCCTCTCCCCCTGGGAGATGAAGAACGTGGTGGAGAAGGCGCGCTCCACCGGCAACGAGCAGATCCTGGTGTGCGAGCGCGGGTTTTCCTTCGGCTACAACAACCTGGTCTCCGACATGCGCTCGCTCGCGATCATGCGCGACACCGGCTGCCCGGTGGTGTTCGATGCCACGCATTCGGTGCAGCTGCCGGGCGGGCAGGGCACCGCCTCCGGCGGCCAGCGCGAGTTCATCCCGGTACTGGCGCGCGCGGCAGTGGCCGCCGGCATCGCCGGGATTTTCATGGAGACGCACCCGCGCCCGGAGCAGGCGCTCTCGGACGGCCCCAACGCGTGGCCGCTCGCGCGCATGGAGCCCTTGCTGCGTACTCTGGTGGCACTGGACCGCGCCGTGAAGTGCGCTCCGTACGAAGAATCGCTGCTGACAAGGACCTAGAGCCCCGATGAGCAAGATCAAGGACATCCGCGGTCGCGAGATCATCGACTCGCGCGGCAATCCGACCGTGGAGGCCGACGTGGTGCTCGACTCCGGCGTCGTCGGCCGCGCCGCGGTGCCCTCCGGTGCCTCCACCGGCACGCGCGAGGCGGTGGAGCTGCGCGACGGCAACCCGAAGCGTTACGGCGGCAAGGGTGTGCTCACGGCCGTCGAGCACGTGAACACGGTGCTCAGGAAGGCGTTGCTCGGGTCGGATCCGCGCGAGCAGGCGGCGCTCGACAAGAAGATGATCGAGCTCGATGGCACCGACAACAAGGGACGCCTCGGGGCGAACGCCATCCTCGGTGTGTCGCTCGCCAACGCGCACGCCGCGGCCAAGGATGCGCACCAGCCGCTGTACCGCCATCTGGCGCAGCTGATCGGCGGCAAGCGCGAGCCGGTGATGCCCGTGCCGATGATGAACATCGTCAACGGCGGCGCGCACGCCAACAACAATCTCGACGTGCAGGAGTTCATGATACTGCCCGTCGGGGCCCCGAGTTTTCGCGAGGCACTGCGTTACGGCGCCGAAGTCTTCCAGATGCTGAAGAAACTCCTGGCCGAGCGCGGGCTGTCGACCGCGGTGGGCGACGAGGGCGGGTTTGCACCGGACCTGGAATCGAACGAGGCGGCCTTAAGCGTCATCATCGAAGCCATAGAGAAGGCCGGCTACCAGCCGGGCAAGGACATCTACCTCGGGCTCGATGTCGCGAGTTCGGAGTTCTTCAGGGACGGCAACTACGAACTGCAATCCGAGAAGCGCCGTTTCACGGCCGCAGAGTTTACCCGTTACCTTGCGGACCTCGCCGCCCGCTACCCGATCATCACGATCGAGGACGGCATGAGCGAGGCGGACTGGGACGGCTGGGCGACGCTCACGCGCGCACTCGGAGGCAAGATCCAGCTGGTCGGGGACGACGTCTTCGTCACTAACACCAAGATCTTCAAGGACGCCATTGCGCGGCACCTCGCCAACGCCATCCTCATCAAGCCCAACCAGATCGGGACGCTCACCGAGACGCTCGCCGCCATCGACATGGCCGACAAGGCGCACTACGCCTCGGTGGTGTCGCACCGTTCCGGTGAGACCGAAGACGCAACCATTGCCGACATTGTGGTCGCCAGCGCCGCCACCCAGATCAAGACCGGCTCGCTGTCCCGTTCGGACCGCGTTGCCAAGTACAACCAGCTGCTGCGCATCGAGGCGGAACTCGGCAAGGTGCGCTACGCCGGCCGCGAGGCCTTCCCGGTCAAGATCTAAAGGGCGCTGACAGGCGCGGGCCGCCGTCGCCGCAGCGCCGACGGGGAGGCGCCGAAGAGGCGCACGAACGCGCGCCGCATGCGCTCCGGGTCGTTGAATCCGCAGCGGCGCGCCACCTCCTGCACCGAGCGTGCATCGCTGTCGAGCAAGGCCCGGGCGGCCTCGGCCCGCAGGCGCTCCACCGCCTTGGCCGGCGTGACGCCGTTGGCGGCGTGAAACGCGCGGGTGAAGTGCCGCGGGCTCATGCACGCGCGCCCCGCGAGCTCCGCGACCGAGAGCGGCTCCGCGAGGTGGGTGCGCACGTACTCGAGCAGCGGCGCGAAGCGCCCGCCGGCGCCCGGCATTTCCAGCAGCGCCGAAAACTGCGACTGCCCTCCCGGGCGTCGGTGATACACCACCAGGTGCTGCGCGGTGAGGCGCGCGAGCGCCTCGCCGAGGTCCTCCTCGATTAAGGCGAGCGACAGATCGATCCCCGCCGTGATCCCCGCCGAGGTCCAGTAGCGCCCCGCGCGCACGAAGATGCGGTCGGGCTCGAGGGTCACCTGCGGAAAGGCGCGGCGGAACCGCTGCGTGGCACTCCAGTGCGTCGTCGCGATGCATCCGTCAAGCAGCCCGGCGGCGGCGAGCACGAAAGATCCCGAGCACACGCTAGTGACGCGCCGTGCCTGCGCGGCGCAGGAGCGCACGAATCGCAGGGTGCGCTCGCAGCGCAAGGGGGCCCGGGTACCGTCACCGCCGGCGACGATGAGCGTATCGATGCCGGCGGCGCGCGGCAGAGCCCCGGCGTTGAGGCTGGCCCCGCAGGAACTGCGCACCGCGCCGGCGCGCGCGGCGATCACCCTGAGCTCGTACGCCCCGGCCGCGAGACGCCCGGCGATCTCGAAGGCCGACAGCGGGCCGGCGGCGTCCAGGATCTGGAAATCGGGGAAGATCAGGAAGGCGATGCGGCGTGGCATGCAGTGCCGGTGGTTGGCGGTAAATGAGGGAAAAACGTCATTTCCGCCATAGCATAGATCAGCGATAGTGCGCCGAACAGCCCAAGAACCGTCATTGCAGGAGGAGTCCCCCATGAGCGCCGAATTCCCCGTCGTCTTCGCCCTGTTTCCGCGCCTCACGCAGCTGGACTTCACCGGGCCGCTGGAGGTGCTGACGCGCCTGCCGGGAGCGCGCGTCGTGCTCGCTTCCACGAGCGGCGGCCCTTTGAGCACCGATGGGGGTCTGGTGTTCGCCGACGTGCGCCCGCTCGCGCAGGTGAGCGAGTGCGCGCTGCTGTGCGTGCCGGGCGGTTTCGGCACCAGCGAGGCGATGCAGGACGGTGCGTACCTTGAGGCGCTGCGCCGCCTCGGCGGCGGGGCGCGCTACGTCACCTCGGTGTGTACCGGGTCACTGCTGCTCGGGGCCGCCGGCCTGCTGCACGGCAAGCGCGCCGCCTGCCACTGGGCATTCCGCGACCTGCTGTCCTGCTTCGGCGCGATTCCGGACAGCGCGCGCGTCGTGCGTGACGGCAACATCATTACCGGCGGTGGCGTGACCGCCGGCATCGACATGGCCTTGACCGTGATGGCGGAGATCGCCGGGCGTGAGTTCGCCGAGGCCGTGCAGCTGGCCCTCGAGTACGCGCCCGAACCGCCCTTTGACAGCGGCCGCCCGGAGCGCGCGCGTGCCGAGGTCCGGGCGAGCGTGCAGCAGCGCTTCGACACGCTGTGGCCCGAGCGCCTGGCGGCGGCCCAGCGCGCCGCCGCGGAACTGGAGCGCGCCCGGCAGCTGCGCAGCCACTGAAAGGCGTCGCGCGGGCCGCACTCGTCTGATAACCTCTGTGGCCCATGAAGTGGCTCGCCGCCGCGATGGCGGTCGTCGTACTCCTGCTGCAATACCGCGTGTGGTTCTCCGAGGACGGAGTCCGCGGCGTGGCACGCCTCAAGTACGCGGTGGCGCTGCAGGCGGCACAGAATGAGCAGCTCGGCGAACGCAACAAGCAGCTCGGCGCCGAGGTGCGTGATCTTAAGACCGGCATGGACGCACTCGAAGAGCGTGCCCGCAGCGACCTCGGGATGATCGCGCGCAACGAGACGTTCTACCAGGTCGTGCCGGCCCACCCGAGCGATACGCCCCAGGCACCGACGCGCACCGCCGCGGCCCGCTAGGGGCGGCCACCATCGTGATGCGTTACTGGCTCGTCATGCCCGCCGCCGGGGCCGGGCGCCGCTTCGGCGCCGAACTCCCCAAGCAGTACGCAGCGCTGGCCGGGCGCACCGTCATCGAGTGGTCGCTGGCGCCCTTTCTCGACGATGCGCGCTGCGCGCGCATCGTCGTGGCCGTCGCGGCCGATGATCGCCACTGGAGCCGCCTGCCGGTGGCGGCGCGCGCGCTCGTCACCACCGGCGGCGGCCAGCGCAGCCAATCAGTGCGCAGCGGGCTCGCAGCCCTGGCAGGGGAGGCGAGCGCGGCCGACTGGGTGCTGGTGCACGACGCCGCGCGCCCGTGCCTGGCCGCCGCGGATCTCGAGCGTCTGCTGTCGCAGGTTGCCGCGCATGCGGTGGGTGGCCTGCTGGCGGTGCCGGTGGCGGATACGCTTAAGCGCGCGCAGCCGGTGTCCCCGGGGGGAGCACCGCCCGTAGCGGCCACGCAGGAGCGCGCAGGACTGTGGCGGGCGCTCACGCCACAGATGTTCCGTTACGGTGCGTTGTGCGCGGCGCTCGACGCGGCGCACGTTGCGCAGCGCTTTCCGAGCGATGAGGCGCAGGCGCTGGAATGGACCGGCGCCGCGCCCCTGCTGATCGAGGGGGACGCGGGCAACCTGAAGGTGACGACCGCTGCGGATCTGGTGCTGGCGGCGGCCATTCTCGTGGCGCGGGTGGGGCAGATGAAGGGACCATTATGAGAGTCGGATCCGGGTTCGACGTGCACGCCTTCGGGCCGGGGGACTTCATCATGCTCGGCGGGGTGCGCGTGCCGCACTCGCGCGGCCTGATTGCGCACTCCGACGGCGATGTGCTGCTGCACGCCTTGTGCGACGCGCTGCTCGGGGCGGCAGGGCTTGGCGACATCGGCCAGCATTTCAAGGACTCCGATCCGCGATGGCGCGGCGCCGACAGCGCCGGTTTCGTCACGCACGTGCTCGGGCTGCTGGGCGCGCGCGGTTTGAGCGTCGTGAATGCCGACCTCACGCTCCTGGCCGAGGCGCCGCGGCTCGCCCCGCACCGCGACGCCGTCCGTGAGCGGATCGCGCAGCTGCTGTCGCTGCCGCTCGAGCGCGTCAACATCAAGGCCACCACCACCGAAGGTCTGGGGTTTCTCGGCCGCGCAGAGGGTATCGGGGCGCAGGCGGTGGTGTTGCTGCGTGAAGGCGCCGTTGCCGGCAGCTGAGCACGAGGCGCGTACGGCGGCGCTCGCGCCACCGCGCGCGCACGGCGCCCCCCTCGCGCAGGCGCGCCTGCGCGCGCACCCGGAGGATTTCCTGGTCGAGGAAGAGCTCGGGTTCTCACCGGCCGGCACGGGCACGCACGTGCTCGTGAAAGTGCGCAAGGTCAACGCCAACACGCAGTGGGTGGCGCGCGAACTCGCGCGCTTCGCCGGCTGCCGTCCGGCGGAAGTCGGTTACGCCGGTCTCAAGGATCGTCGCGCCGTGGCCACCCAGTGGCTGTCGCTGCCGCGCCCGCGGGCCGCAGTCGACTGGCTGACTGCGCGCGGGTCGGACTACGAGGTGCTCGAGGCCCACCCGCACACGCGCAAGCTGCCGCGCGGTGCGCTCGCCGGCAATCGCTTCGCGATCCGCCTGCGACCGGAGCATCTGCCGGCCGCGGCGCTGGCCGTGCTGCTGCGCCCGCGCCTGCAGACCGTGAGTCGTTGCGGGGTCCCCAATTACTTCGGTCCGCAGCGCTTCGGGCGTGCGGGCGCCAATCTGGAGCGCGCGGGCGAGGACCTGCGCCGCATGCGCGCGCCGGAGCGCGGCTTCATCCTCTCCGCCGCGCGCAGCGCCATCTTCAACGCGGTGCTCGCGGCGCGGGTGGCATCAGGCAGCTGGGAGCGGCTGCTGGCCGGGGACCTTGCCAACCTCGACGGGCGGGGCAGCTACTTTGCCGTGGACGCACCGGATGAGACGCTCAGCGCGCGCGCCGCACGCCTGGAAATTCACCCCACCGGGCCCTTGTGGGGCGCAGGAGCACTGCCCAGCAGCGGGCAGGCGGCGCACCTGGAGGAGAGCGTGGCGGCTCGCTTGCCGCAACTGTGCGCGGCGTGTGTGGGCGCCTCCATGCACCAGGAGCGTCGCAGCCTGCGCCTCGCGGTGCACGAGCTGCGCCTGGAGGAGGAGGCGGACGCCGTGGTGCTGCATTTTCGGCTCGGCCGCGGCAGCTTCGCGACGGCGGTGCTGCGGGAGCTGGTCGAGCCGCCCGATGATCTCGCGGACCTGTAGCCCTCAGCGGCCCTCGAGGAGCACATACACCGCGCCCGTGCCGCCATCGACCTGGCGGGCCGAGACAAACGCCAGCACGGCGCCGCTACGGCGCAGGACTGCACTCACCGCCGCTTTGAGCACCGGGCCGCGCGGCCCGGACCGCAGTCCCTTGCCGTGCACCACGCG
Source organism: uncultured Pseudomonadota bacterium (assembly GCA_963781815.1). Taxonomy (GTDB): domain Bacteria; phylum Pseudomonadota; class Gammaproteobacteria; order Steroidobacterales; family Steroidobacteraceae; genus 13-2-20CM-66-19. The sequence goes on from CAWAHK010000002.1 coordinate 516,597, forward strand.
CACGCAGCGCACCCGGGATTCCAACGCCTGGATGAGGAACTGGCGCAACGCCTGCTTCGCCTCCGCGACCGTCAGCCCGTGCAGGTCGATCTCGCGTTGCACGCGGTATTCGCCCCGTCGCAGGCGCCGCACCACCATCGGCTGGATCTCGGGGCGGTAGTAGACGAGTTCATCCCCGGCGGCGAGTTCCGGGTCGTTGTCGCGCGCGTCCAGGCTCTCGCGCAGCACCGCGGCGCGGTCGGCGCGGGTAAAGCGGGCCCGCGGGCGCGCCCTGGGACGCACCGGCGCGGAGGTGCTGGTTCCGAGTGGCTTGACGCCGCGCACCGCATCGCGAAACAGCCGCGCCTCCTCCGAGGGCGGATCCGGGTCTTCCTCGTCGGGTGCGACCGTCATGCGCTCTCCGACAGGATGTTAAACGCGTCGCACAGACTGCACCCCCGCACTGCGCTCCTCGGCCCACCGAAATCCGACCATGCCGAGTGCCTGATGATACCGGTGAGGATCCAGACCCAGTATAGTCACGACATGTGACTTAAGTCCCTGAAAGACCTGGCGGGTTATCACAAGCTAACCTTCAGGGAGATTTCAGGTGGACGCGATTCTGATCTTCGAGATGCACAGGAAATGATTTCCCTCGCGCGTGGGACGCGTAAGGCCGCGCGTAAGGTCGCAGATCGCATCCTCCATGCCGCGCCGCTGGCGCTCTGGCGCAAGCTGGTGCCGAAGACAGAACTGGGAGTCTGCTACCACGTGGTATCAGATGCTCCTGTCCCCCACATAAAGCATTACCGCTTCCTCGACACAGATACGTTCGCGTCAGATCTGGATTACCTACGGCGTCGGTTCGAGTTCGTTTCTTACGCAGAGCTCACACGACGCCGCACCTCGGCGATCCGCTCCCGAGGCAACGCGGTCATTCTCACGTTTGACGACGGCTTCGCCGAGTGCGCAACCGTCGTCGCGCCGCTGCTGCGCCGGCGCGGCTTGCGCTGCGTATTCTTCGTAATTACCGATCTGATCGACAACCAGGTGCTCTTTCGGGAGAGCGCGGCATCGCTTTGTATCGAGGCGATCATGCGGATGCCGTTCGACCAGGTCGAATCGATCATGGCTGAGCTAGGACTCGGCGCGCTATTGCGACCGATTCCGGGTGCCTCCCTGTCGGAGCCGACAATAACGCGTCCGTTTGGCCTCGCCGATCTTGACCCGAATCTGGACCTCAGGCTCTTGCCGCTGCTGCGCTGGTTGTTGCAACTGCCCGCGGGCGAGGAGGCGCTGGCTGGGCGCCTGCTCGCGCGCCTCGGGATCGAGTCCCGGAACTACCTACAGCAAGTAAAACCTTACCTCACGACCAAGCAGATAGGCCAGTTACACGCGGACGGTTTTACGATCGGCGCGCACAGTTGCAGCCATCGCCGGCTCCAAGATCTCTCGCGGACGGACGCAGAGCATGAAATCGTCGAATCGTGCCGCATCGTTCGCGATATCACGGGTCAGCAAAGCGTTCCCTTTGCCTTTCCCTATTTCGGCGGCGGGTTGGACAGAGCCTGGCTGGCTGGGCTTCGTGAGCAGCATGAGTGCATAGGATTGTTCTTCGACACGAACGGCGTGTGTGAGGACGCACCCTTCGTGGTGCAGCGAGTCTTCGGCGAGCGCTTCACCCGTGACCGCAGTTTGGATGCCATTCTTCGACGGGCCTGGGCTGACCCGGCAGCGTGGCGGCGGCGCGCCCCAGCCTAGCGGATTCGCGACATCCGAAGCGCTGGCTGCCAGTTGTGAATTTGCGCCCCTGTTGAGCTCTCAAGCACGCGCGAGCTACCTGAGCCGCAGGGCTTGCAGAAGCTTGCGAAGGAGATTCTTGGGACCGCGGGGGAACTCCGCAATCGCCTCAGCTGACTCGTAGCCGATGTGCCTGGAGACGGCCGAAAGCAGCGCCGGGTAGGTCGGCGTGATATTCGGGTCGAGTTTTCGCGCCTTGCTAAGGTATTTACGAAATGCGGTGCGGTCTATCCGGAAGAGTTCTCTGGCCCAAAAAGAGCTGGAGGTCAGGATGTCCTGTCGATCTCGGACCGACAACCCCGCCTCGTCCAAGGACTTGTAGTCGAGGGCTTTCAGTATCAGGTCGATCCAACCCAAGGCGACCGGTATCGTGTGGTAGCGTGCCTTAACGTCCCCTATGTAGGGCTTGTCGCGATGTTGTCGCCATAAATAGAGCGGTGAGGCCGAGGGCACACATTCAAGCCGGCCGGCTTTAGCAATGCGGAAAGTCACCTCTTCACACTCCCAGAATCGCAGGCCCTCATCCCAGCCGCCGATCTGCTCGAGCGCGGATCGGCGGGTGAGTCCAGCCGACTGCAGCACACGATCAGGTCCGACCAGACACATGATCGGCGCTCGGCCCTGCATGTCGGGTTGAGCCACCTCACCCGTGAGGGTCACCCGGCCGTCCTCGATGTGGCACTGGCACCAGGGCGAATAGACCGCAGACACGTCCGCTGCAACTCGAGCGCAGTGTGCCGCCTGCAACTCGAACTTTGAGGGCGCTATGAAATCGTCACTGTCGAGGAACTGAACCCACCTACCCTGGGCCGCTTTGAGCGCAAGGTTTCGGGCTGCGCTTGGGCCCTTGTTTTTGCCGCGTTCAATGATTTGCCAGGGGTGCCTGAAGCTCTTGGCCAGCTTCTTGCGCACGACTGCCACCGTGTCGTCTTGCGAACCGTCATCCGAGACGATGAGTTCAAAATGCGGGTAGGTTTGGGCTGCCAGGTTGTCGATTGTGCAGCTGACCCATTTGGCCGCGTTGTACGTCGGCATGATGACGCTGATCAGGTCCATGGCATTGTCCCGCTACGGGTCAGCGCCAAACCGTCGTCGACAACGGGGTGTTTCAAAATGTAAGTGGCAATGGACACGTCTATTTCTTGCGCGACTGCCTCTCGGCTCTCGAGCTCTCCGAATATCAGGTCTGGCTAGCGAGCAACCGAACGCTGGCTATTGCCGCCAAATAGTGACGGGCCACTTCATCCTTGCTGGGAAGGGTCGGGTCGCTCAGGGGTGAAGGCGCCGTCTCAGTGTAGCCGCGTCGGAGCTTGGACGGATCAATGCCAAGGCGACGAGCGATCGCCTCGAGAAAGGAAAACGGGTCCTCGCAGAGCCGCTCGTAAGAGATCAACATCGGGACCACGCCGCGTCTTGCGAAGAACACGCGCCAACCCCGATCCTGATCCGCGAGGTCATTCAGGGTCCGGTCGACCGTTTCAGGGTCGAAAAAATTGGGATTCGCGGCCGGAGTAGTGGTGACCGCGTCGTCGATTCCCCACCGACCGGTCAATTGGCCAAAGTGCTCCGACACCGCCTGTTTCAGGATGTCTTCGCGGTAAAGTTGGATGAACAGTGTGTTCTCGAGCAAGGCATCGCCGACGGAATTGTTTAGCGTCCGTCGGAAATCCCGGAAATGGACCTTGGCGGCGAAGACGCCGCCCTGACAGCGGCGCGCCATTAGAAACCCCAGATACTTAGTTAGGAAAGCCAGCTCCGCCGCCCGTCGTCGACGACGGCGGAACAAGAGGCGATCCGTCCAGCCGTGCGGCCACCACGTCAGCCCACGGATGTCGCTTTCGAGTCCGAGGCGCGGCGCCATCTGAAGCATGACGATAGGATTGAAATACTCATGAGGAACGCCCAGGCCGGCATTGATCATGTAACGGCATAGAAGATAGCTGCCGCTTCGAGGCGTCGAACAGATAAAGATCTTCTTGGGTTGACCGGCAAATTCCGGCTGATCAAGGAGTTCGCTGCTTATTTGAAGCTCGGTATAGCGCAAGAAGCTCGACCCCAGAAGGCGATGATTCGCATCGGTGGCAACCCCCGTGTTTTTAGCACGTTTGTAGCCTGACATTACTTACCTGGAGCTGATGGTGCGACGCCCATCACATTGCAACACCTAACAAAGCACAATGGAAACTTCGCTGATCGATGCGCTCAGCATTCCCCTCAGCGCTTGCCCCTGAAGTGTGACGTCAGTAACCATCTGCTTCGTCCCATACCCTCCAGCGGTCACGATAGAGGGCCTGAGGGCTCTCGTTGGCACTCGTTCGCGGCTAGCATCGCCGGGCTTGCACGGGTACGGCGGACGCCTCGATTGCCAACTCCCGCCGACTCAAGCCTGCGGGCTGACGTCGCCCCGGTGAGGGTGGGCGGCCCTCGGATCGAGGCTGGCATCGTCGCGGCGCGTTGCGCAGTGGAGCCCTCTGGCGCACTCGCGAGTTCGATCTGAGCGAACCGCGGGTGCGATAAACTAAATCCGCACGGGGCCGATCCCGAGCGGAGCTTGTCTTGGTCTCTTAACCCTACCAAGACCCCACGATTGCAAGCGCATGATTCTACTAGTGGTGCCCGAGACCCAGTATAGTCACGCGCACTTTCTGCGTCTCATCTCTACCCGCCACGTGAAGATCCTGGTCAGCAACGACGACGGCTATCGCGCCGAGGGCATCCACCGCTTGCGCGCGGCACTCGCTACGCTCGCCGAGATCACGGTGGTGGCCCCGGACCGCAACCGCAGCGGCGCCAGCAACTCCCTTACCCTCGATGTCCCGCTGCGCGTGTTCGAGGCCGAGCCGGGCGTGTTCTTCGTGCCGGGCACGCCGACGGACTGCGTGCACCTGGCGATCTCGGGCCTGTTCGACTTCGAGCACGACATGGTGGTCTCGGGCGTTAACGACGGCCCGAATCTGGGCGACGACGTGCTGTACTCGGGCACGGTGGCGGCAGCGGTGGAGGGCCGCTTCCTGGGACTGCCGACGATCGCGGTGTCGCTGTGTACCACGCACGCCGGCGGCGGCTACTTTGAGACCGGCGCTGAAGTGGCGCGCGTGCTCGTGGCGCAGCTGCTGAAACATCCGCTGCAGCAGGCGCTGATACTGAACGTGAACGTTCCCAATGTGCCGTACGAGAAGCTGCGGGGCTACCGCGCCAGCCGTCTGGGCTACCGCCACCGCTCCGCGCCCGTCATGCGCGCGCAGGATCCGCGCGGCCGTCCGGTGTATTGGGTCGGACCGGCGGGTGCGGAGCAGGACGCCGGTCCGGGGACGGACTTCGAGACGGTCGCCGCCGGCTTCGTGTCGGTCACGCCGCTGCAGGTGGACCTCACGCGCCACGCCGCCCTGCCGGGACTGAAAACCTGGCTGGAGCGCCTGAATGGCTGACGTGCGCATGTCCGGGATCGGGATGACGAGCGCGCGCACGCGCGACCGGCTCGTGCAGCGACTGCGCGAGCAGGGCATCGCCAACCTTGCCGTCCTGGACCGGGTGCGCAACGTGCCGCGGCACATCTTTGTCGACGAGGCGCTCGGCAGCCGTGCCTACGAGGACACGGCGCTGCCGATCGGCTACGGCCAGACGATCTCGCAGCCTTACATCGTGGCGCGCATGACCGAAGCCTTGCTTGAGGGCGGCGCGGTCGACAACGTGCTCGAGGTGGGTACCGGGTGCGGCTATCAGACCGCAGTGCTCGCACCGCTCGTGGCGCACGTGTACACCATCGAGCGCATCGACCCCTTGCTCGCGCGGGCGCGCGAGCGCCTGAAAGAACTCGGCATCCGCAACGTGCGCTTTCGCCACGGCGATGGCACGCAGGGCTGGAAAGCGCACGCCCCGTTTGACGGCATCCTGGTGGCGGCCGCGCCACTGACGGTTCCGGAGGCGCTGCTCAAGCAGCTGAAGGTCGGCGGCCGCCTGCTGGTGCCGGTGGGTCCGGAGGGGGAGCAGCAGCTGGTGCGCTTCACGCGCCGCGAGCAGCGCATCGAACGCGAGGCGCTCGGTCCCGTTGCCTTCGTGCCGCTGCTCGGCGGCACGGCCTGAAATTCCTGCGGAATCAGGCTCTGTGCGCTGGTCCCTCAAGTTGTAATCACACGAGATATAGAGTGTAATTACTTGATTATACTTAAGTAAAGTAACTAATTTTCTTGGTGCAAAAAACGGCCGCTGCAGCAAATGCCTTGAAAATAAGCCTTCCGCGCGCGGCATACGGCAGAGGTCAGGTGCGGATCCCGTTGGGAAAAGTTGTTGTGCGTCAGGGAGCTTGCGTGGACTTCTGGAACGCGCTTAACATGCGTCCCCTGTCTCTGAACGACGACAGCCTAAACGAGGAGGACGACCGGCAGAAGACACAGGGAGGAGGGAGTCGCAACAAGAGCAACAAAATTCTTAATAAGAAAAAAAACAGTGCAATTGTTCGAGTCTGTCAGCTTCGAATGATTGTTTGGTTGGTTGAAACCCTCTCCTTGTGTCTTCTGCCGGTGGTCTTCCGCCGCCGGCGATTTCCGGCGCTAACTTAGAAACAGCGCCGCGGCCACCCGCCGCTCTTCCTGCACCAGAACATTGAACGTACGGCAGGCCGCGCCGAGCTGCATCGCTTCGAGTCCGATGCCGCGCGCAGCGAGCGCGTTGCGGATTTCCGCGGGGGCGAACTGCTGGCGCATCCCGGTCCCGAGCAGCACCAGCTCAGGCTCCAGCGCGGTGAGGGCCGACAGGTGTGCGCTGCTGAACTCGGCGAAGGTCGCCGGACCCCACTCGGTCAAGAGCTCGCTCGCCGTGACGATGCAGCTCACCTGCACGCGCTGCTCGCCGATGCGGATCTCGGTCTGCGAGTAGCCGCGGATGCGGTTGCCGCCCGGTTCGGACTCGAGGGTGAACTTCACGATGGCGGTACGATAGCGCCCGTGCGCGAGATCGTCATCGTCCTCACCGATTTGTACTACGCCGGCGGCGGCGAGCGGGCTGCGGATGCGGCGGGGCACATGCGGCTGCCCGGGATCGAACACGCGGGGCGCTTCGGTGCCCGCACGGCGCTTGCCGGTGGCTGGCGCGACTGGCTGGCCGCCGCCGTCGGACGCGACGATCTGGCGGGCGTCGCACCGGCGCGCATCGCCGCCGCGGTGCTGCCCGCGCAGCAGGGCGGCACGAGCTGGATCGCAACTCCCGTGCACCTGAGCGCGGGCCTTTCCCAGGTGCACCTGGATCATCGCGGCCTGCTGCGCCTCGGCGAGGCGCAACGCGCCGCACTCGCCGCCAGCTTCGCCACCGAGTTCGGCGCCTCGGGGCTGACGCTGGCACCCCTGGAATCGGGCGAATTCCTGCTGCACGGTACGGGCCTCGAGGCGGTACCGACCACCGAGCCGGCGCGCTGCGCCGGCGGGGAGGTCGCAGCGGCCCTGCCGCACGGACCGGGGGCGGCCGCGGTGCGCCGCCTGGGCGCGGAGATCGAACTGTGGCTGCACCGGCACCCGGTCAACGCCGCGCGCGCCGGCCTCGGTGAACCCCCGGTCAACGCTCTGTGGCTGTGGGGTGCGGCGGGGCGCGAGGGCTGCCTGCGGCGCGGGGGAGGCGCGCCGCAGCGGCGCGCCTTCGGCGAGGACGCCTGCCTTCGCGGTCTGTGGCATCTTCAGGGCGGCGCCTGCCAGGCACTGCCCCCGGACTTTGGCGCGCTTGCGCAGCGCGGCGCCGGCGCGGTGCTGGCACTCGCCGTGGCTGACGAGTTACGCATGAGCATGGCATCGACTTTTCTGCAGGCGCTGCGCGCACTCGACGAGCGCTTCATCGCCCCGGCGCTCACGCAGCTGCGTCGCGGGCATCTTGAACGCGTCACGCTCATCGCCAACGACCACGCGCTGCAGCTGCACCGCAGGAGCGCGCTCAAGGTGTGGCGGCGCGCGCGTGCGGGCCTGGAGAGCTTCGCGTGAGCCTCAAGATCGTGCGCCGTGCGAGTGCGCCTGACACGCCCCTCGGCCTCGCGCTGCACCCGGTGCTCGGGCGCGTCTACGCCGCACGCGGGGTGCGCTCGGCGGCCGAGCTCGATCATTCGCTCGAGCGCCTGCTGCCGGTTGGTACCCTGGAGGGCATCCCGGCGGCGGTGGAACTGCTGCTGCGGCACCGTGGCGGTCGGGTCCTGGTGATCGGGGACTTTGACGCCGACGGCGCCACCAGCAGCGCGCTCATGGTGCGGGCGCTCGCGGGCTTCGGTTTCGCCGCGGTGGACTTTCTGGTGCCGAACCGCTTTGAGTTCGGCTACGGGCTGACGCCGGAGATCGTGGCGCTCGCCGCGCAGCGGCAGCCGACCCTGATCGTCACGGTCGACAACGGCGTGTCGAGCAATGCCGGCGTGAGCGCCGCCCGCGCCGCCGGTATCGAGGTGCTGATCACCGATCATCACCTGCCGGGGACGCAGCTGCCGGAGGCGAACGTCATCGTCAATCCCAACCTTCCCGGCAGCCGTTTCGGCAGCCGCTCGCTGGCCGGCGTCGGCGTGGCGTTCTACGTCATGGCGGCGCTGCGGCGGCGCCTGGAGGAGCTCGGACTCGCCACGGCGGCGACTTTGGGCGTGGCGACGCTGCTGGACCTGGTGGCGCTGGGCACGGTCGCGGACGTCGTGCCGCTGGATGCCAATAACCGCGTGCTGGTGGCGCAGGGACTGCGGCGCATCCGTGCCGGGCGCTGCGTCCCCGGTATCCTCGCGCTGCTCGAGCTGGCGGCGCGCCCGCGCGCGGAGCTGACCGCCGCCGACCTCGCCTTCGGGGTGGCGCCGCGGCTGAATGCCGCCGGGCGCCTCGATGACATGAGCATCGGCATCCGCTGTCTGCTCGCCGATGACGAGCCGGGTGCCCGGGCGCTCGCGGCGCAGCTGGACCAGCTGAACGTGGAGCGCCGGGGCATCGAGGCGAAGATGCAAGCCGAGGCGCTGGCGGCGGTGCGCGTGCTGGGCGAAGCGGCGCCCGGGGTGATGCAGCGTGCCGGCGTGGTGCTCTTTGATGCGAGCTGGCATCAGGGTGTGGTGGGCCTGGTGGCGAGCCGGGTCAAGGATCGTCTGCGCCGGCCCGTGATCGCCTTTGCGCTGGCCGATGCGGCCACGCTGCGCGGTTCGGCGCGCTCGATCCCCGGGGTGCACATCCGCGACGTACTCGATGCGGTGGCGGTGCGGCACCCGCAGCTCATCAGTCGCTTCGGGGGGCACGCGATGGCGGCGGGCCTCACCCTCGAGCGCGCGCAGCTGGATCACTTCGCGCGTGCGTTCGATGCGGAAGTGCTGCGCTTGATGGCCGGCGTGGTGACCGCGGACGAGGTGCAGACCGATGGGGAGCTGTCCGTGCAGGAGATCGCTCTGGAGACTGCCCAGGCGCTGCGCGCCGGGGGCCCCTGGGGCCAGGCCTTTCCCGAGCCGAGCTTCGACGGCCTGTTCAGCATCCGCAGTGCGCGCCTGATCGCCGAGCGACACCTGAAGATGTGGGTCGAGGTCCCGAAGAGCGGGCGCTCGTTTGATGCGATCGCCTTCAACCACGTGGAGCAGGGGCAGCAGTTCGTGCCGCCGGCCGGTCTTGCACACCTGGTTTACCGCCTGGAGGTGAACGAATACCAGGGCGAGCGGCGCCTGCAGCTGCTCGTGGATCACCTCCTGCCGGCACCTACCTAAGAGCGCGGCGGCGGTGATAGCATCCTGCGCCGCGTTTACCGTGACCCCTCGCCCCCAGGACCGTTATGGAAGTCAATCAGCTCAAGCGCCAGCTCAAAGATCTCGGTGAGCGCATCGAGTCGTTACGGGGGTTTCTTTGAGTACGACCTCAAGAAGGAGCGCTTCGAGGAAGTAGCCCGGGAGCTGGAGGATCCCACCGTGTGGTCCAATCCCGCGCGTGCGCAGGAACTGGGCCGCGAGCGGGCACGCCTCGCCGGCGCGGTCGGCGAGATCGACCGCACCACCAAGGGCGTCGCGGACGCCGCGGAGCTGCTCGAGCTGGCCGAGGCGGAGAACGACGAGGCGGCCGCGCGCGACATCGAGCGCGACGCGGAGCGCCTGGAGAGCGACGTGCGCCACCTGGAGCTCAAGCGCATGTTCCGGGGCGAGATGGACTCACACAACGCCTTCTTGGACATCCAGGCCGGCGCCGGGGGCACCGAGGCACAGGACTGGGCGCAGATGCTGCTGCGCATGTATCTGCGCTGGGCCGCCGCGCGTGGCTTCAGCGCCGAGGTGATCGACTCGCAGCCCGGTGAAGTCGCCGGCATGAAGAGCGCGACGGTGGAGATCAAGGGCGAGTACGCCTATGGCTGGCTGCGCACCGAGACCGGCGTGCACCGCCTGGTACGCAAGTCCCCCTTCGACTCCGGCAACCGCCGCCACACCTCCTTCGCTTCCGTGTTCGTGTCGCCGGAGGTCGACGATGACATCGAGATCGAAATCAACCCCGCGGACCTGAAGACCGATGTCTATCGCTCCTCGGGGGCTGGCGGCCAGCACGTGAACAAGACCGAGTCCGCGGTGCGTATCACGCATCTGCCCACCGGGATCGTGGTCGCCTGCCAGAACGAGCGCAGCCAGCACAAGAATCGCTCCACCGCCATGAAGATGCTGAAGGCCAAGCTGTACGAGCTCGAGGTAAACAAGCGCAATGCCGCCGCCAAGGTGCTGGAGGACTCCAAATCCGACGTAAGCTGGGGGCACCAGATCCGCTCCTACGTGCTCGACCAGTCGCGCATCAAGGATCTGCGTACGGGCGTTGAGGTGGGTAACACGGCGGCGGTACTGGACGGGGCGCTGGACCAGTTCCTGGAGGCCTCGCTCAAGGCGGGTGTATAGAAATGACAGATCCAAAGAGCGGCGGCGGCGGTGAGCCACCGGAGGATGAGAACAAGCTGATCGCCGAGCGGCGCGGGAAGCTGCATGAGCTGCGCCAGCAGGGCGCCGCCTTTCCCAACGATTTCCGGCGCAATGCGCTCGCCGGGCAGCTGCACGATGCCTTCGGCGAGCGCGACGCGCAGTGGCTGGAGGCAAACCCGACGCGCGTGAGCGTCGGGGGGCGTCTGCTGTTCAAGCGCGTGATGGGCAAGGCCAGCTTTGCCAAGATCGCCGACCGTACCGGGCAGATCCAGCTGTACCTGCAGACCGAGGCGCTGGGTGCCGTGTACGAGGCCTTCAAGGGCTGGGACGTCGGCGACATCATCGGCGCGACCGGAGTGCTGTTCCGGACCAAGACCAACGAGCTGTCGGTGCGCGCGGAGGCGGTGCGACTGTTGGTGAAGGCGCTGCGCCCGCTGCCGGACAAGTGGCACGGCCTTGCCGACACCGAGACGCGCTACCGCCAGCGCTACGTCGATCTCATCGTGAGCGAGCAGAGCCGCAGCGTGTTCCGTGCCCGCACGCGCATCATCCGCTACCTGCGCGACTTCCTGGACGCGCTCGACTTCCTGGAGGTCGAGACCCCGATGATGCAGCCGATCCCGGGGGGTGCCGCCGCGCGCCCCTTTAAGACGCACCACAACGCGCTTGATCTGGACATGTACCTGCGCATCGCGCCGGAGCTGTACCTGAAGCGCCTGGTGGTCGGTGGCCTGGAGCGCGTCTACGAGATCAACCGCAACTTCCGTAACGAGGGCCTCTCCACCCAGCACAACCCGGAATTCACGATGCTGGAGCTGTACCTGGCGTACGCCGACTACCGTGATCTCATGGACTGGATCGAGAAGGCGATCCGCGGACTTGCCGAGGCCCTGCACGGTACGCAGCAGCTGCGCTACCAGGGCCGTGCCTACGACCTGGCGAAGAGCTTCCAGCGCATCAGCGTCGAGCAGGCCATCATCGAGCACAACCCCGGCATCGACCCGCTGTCACTGCGTGACCTCACCTACCTGCGCAAGCGCTGCGAAACACTCGGCATCAAGTTCGAGGCGCAGGACGGGGCCGGCAAGCTGCAGATCGCGCTGTTCGAGAAGACCGCGGAAGGCACGCTCATGGAACCGACGTTCGTGTACGCGTACCCGGCTGAAGTATCGCCGCTATCGCGCCCGAACGACGCCGACCCCTTCATCACGGACCGCTTCGAATTCTTCATCGGCGGGCGCGAGATCGCCAATGGCTTCTCCGAGCTCAACGATCCGGAAGAGCAGGCGGCGCGCTTCCGCGCCCAGGCGGCGCGCAAGGACCAGGGGGACGAGGAGGCGATGTTCTACGACGCCGACTACGTGCGCGCGCTCGAGTACGGCATGCCCCCGACCGCAGGCCTGGGGGTGGGTATCGACCGGCTGGTGATGTTCTTCACCGATTCTGCTTCCATCCGCGACGTGATCCTGTTTCCGCACTTGCGTCCGGAAGCCGAGTGAGGCACGCCCGCGCCGCCGTCCTCGTGCTGCTCGCGCTTCTTGCCACCGCCTGCGCCACACACCCCGCGGCGAGCGCGACTGCCGAGGTGGAGTCGGCCTTCCAGCGCTACTGCGCACTGATGCGGGCGATGGACCACAGCGGCATCGCGGCCATGTTCAGCGCCGACGGCGAGATCGTGAATGCCGGGCAGGCTCCGATCCGCGGGCCCGCGATGATCAACGCCTTCCTCGGCGGCTTCGCCGACTATCAGGTGCTCGCATATACCACCGAGCCGCCCGCGACCCGGGTCAGCGGCGACTACGCGAGCCTGCAGAGCATCTATCACGAGCGGGTGCGCACCCCCGACGGCAGGGTGCTCGAGGTGTCCGGGCACCTGGAGGCGCTGTGGCGGCGCTCCACGCACGGGCGCTGGTACATCACGCGCATGGCGACCACCCCTTTGTGAAGGCCGCCGGCGCCCGCCGGCTCAATCAGGCAGTGCGTAGGGCAGTGCCAGTCCCACCGCGCCGAGCACGCGGGCCGCCGGCGGGGCGCTCGGCTCCGCGTCGCCGTCCGCTGCGTGCAGCGTACTCACGGCCAGAAACTCGCAGCGTCCGTCCGGGTGAAGCGCGGCCTCCACCACGCGAAACGCGCGCCCATCGGCGAGTGCTCCGGCATCGCCCGGCTGCAGCGCGGCGGGGGCTTCGGTCACGAAGCGCTGCATGCGCCGCTTCACGCGGCCACGATAGTGGGCGCGCGCGATGACTTCCTGACCGGTGTAGCAGCCCTTGTCAAAGGCGATGGCGTTCAGCAGGTCAAGATTGAGCATCTGCGCCACGAACGCTTCCGAGGTCGCCGCGTACACCTGCGGTTCCCCGGCGGCGATGGCGCTGAGGCGCCAGGCATCCCGCGACAAGGGGGCCAGCGCGGCGGGTGCGGCAGAGGAGGCCGGGCGCACCCGCAAGAGGCGCGCCGGGGATGCCCCCAGGCGCACCGTGCGGGTCTCCCCGGCGCGCTGCACGCCGCCGGGCGCCGCGGGCAGCAAGCCGGCGTGCGCAGCCGCAGCGCCGCTGCCAGCTTCGCCGGCGAGCACGCCCTCAAGGGTCCACAGCGAGGACTCATCGGCGAGCTTCACCTTCGCGCGCAGGATGAATTTTCCAAGGCGCGCCGCCACCACGCTCACCAGTGCGCGCGGCAGCAGGGCGAGCACGTCATCGGCGCCGAGCTGCACGAGCCGCAGCAGCGCAATCGCGCGTCCCTGCGGATTGTGGTAACCGGCCAGGAGCGAGGTCTCCGCACTCAATGCCCGCACGTCGCAGGAGAGCTGTCCTTGGAGAAACGGCACCACGTCGGTGCCGCGCGCGCGCAGCATGCCGAAGGATTCCAGCACGACAGAATTGCATTGCATGCTCATGAAGTTGACCGTTGTTTTTCCTTAACTTTCGTGGCCGCTCAGCGCGAATTCTGGCAGACTAAATGGGTATGCCGACGCCTGATAGCAAGAGTTCCGCCGCGCCTCCCGTCGAGCCCTCCACCGCACCCCCGATCGATGCCGCCGGCACGGCGCAGCTGGGGCGGCCGCGCGAAATCGGCGGACCTTCGGGACCGGAACCCACCCGCTTCGGTGACTGGGAAAAGAACGGTCGCTGTATCGATTTCTAGAAGTCTATGCCGAGCCGACCCCTATCACCGCATCTGTCGGTGTACCAGATGTCCCGGTACACCCTTGCCACTTCGATCTTCAATCGCTTCACGGGCGCCGCTCTGTCGCTGGGTCTGGTGCTGCTGGTGTACTGGCTGATGGCGGTGGCGGGTGGGGCGGCAGCGCACGCCCGTGCGCAGCGACTGCTCGGCCTGCCGCTCATGAAGGTGATCTATGCCGCGCTCACCGTGGCGTTCTGCTATCACCTGGTCGCCGGCATCCGTCACCTGGTGTGGGACACCGGGCGCGGACTGGAGCGCGCACAGTCCCAGCGCAGCGCCTGGGCAGTGGTGATCGTGAGCGCGTTGCTCGCGCTCCTGGTCGGCTGGTGCCTCTGGCAGCACCAGGTGCACGGGCCGTGAGCCTCACGACGCCGCTGCGCCAGGTGCTCGGGCTCGGCTCCGCCAAGCGTGGCGTGCATCACTGGTGGCAGCAGCGGCTGACCTCGCTCGCGCTGGTGCCGCTGTCGATCTGGCTGCTGGTCTCGCTGCTGTCGCTGCCCGCGTATGACCACGCCACCGTGGTCGCCTGGATGGGGCAGAGCTGGACGGCACTCCTCCTTATTCTCCTGGTACTGATCGCGAGCCGGCACTCGCAGCTGGGACTGACGGTGATCCTCGAGGACTACGTGCACGCCACGGGCATGAAGACCCTGAGCCTGGTGCTGCTGAACTTCGTGCACGTGCTGCTGGCGGCGGCCGGCGTGTTCGCGGTGCTGCGGGTGGCCCTCGGGGGCGGCGCGTGAGCGCGTACACGTTCATCGATCACAGCTACGACGTCATCGTGGTCGGCGCCGGGGGTGCGGGCCTGCGCGCCACGCTGGGGCTGGCCGAGAGCGGCCTGTCGACCGCCTGCATCACGAAGCTGTTCCCCACGCGCAGTCACACCGTCGCCGCGCAGGGCGGCATCAGCGCCGCGCTCGGTAACATGGGCGAGGATGACTGGCGCTGGCACATGTACGACACCGTGAAGGGATCGGACTGGCTCGGGGACCAGGATGCCATCGAGCTCATGTGCAAGGAGGCGCCCGCGGCCGTCATCGAGCTGGAGCACTACGGCGTGCCGTTCTCGCGTACCGAGGCCGGGCGCATCTACCAGCGCCCCTTCGGCGGCATGACGACGCACTATGGCAAGGGCATCGCGCAGCGCACCTGCGCGGCCGCCGACCGCACCGGGCATGCGATGCTGCACACGCTCTACCAGCAGTCGGTGCGGCGCGCGGCAAGCTTCTTCATCGAGTATTTCGCGATCGATCTGATCATGGAGGACGGGCAGTGCCGCGGCGTGGTGGCCCTGGATCTCGCCGAGGGCACCGTGCACCGCTTCCGGGCCCACATGACGATTCTCGCCACCGGCGGCTACGGACGCACCTATTTCACCTGCACCTCGGCGCACTCGTGCACCGGGGATGGCAACGCGATGGTGCTGCGCGCCGGGCTGCCGCTGCAGGACATGGAGTTCGTGCAGTTTCACCCGACCGGCATCTACGGCGCGGGCTGCCTCATCACCGAGGGCGCGCGCGGGGAGGGCGGCTACCTGGTCAATTCCAAGGGCGAGCGCTTCATGGAGCGCTACGCCCCGAACGCCAAGGACCTGGCCTCGCGCGACGTGGTCAGCCGCGCGATGACGGTCGAGATCCGCGAGGGGCGCGGCGTGGGCCCCGAGCACGACTACATCGAGCTGCACCTGGAACACCTCGGCGCGAGTGTCATCCACGAGCGGCTGCCCGGGATCGCCGAAACCGCGCGCATTTTTTCCGGCGTCGATGTCACCAGGGAGCCGATCCCGGTGCAGCCCACGGTGCACTACAACATGGGCGGCATTCCCTGCAACCACCGCGGCGAGGTCGTGCGGCCGCGCGACGGGGATCCGGATGGCATCGTCCCGGGTCTGATGGCCGTGGGCGAGGCGGCGTGCGTCTCGGTGCACGGCGCCAATCGCTTAGGCAGCAACTCGCTGCTGGACCTGGTCATCTTCGGGCGCGAAGCGGCCCGCCGCTGCGCCGAGGTCATCAAGCCCGGCGAGCGCCACCGGGCGTGGGCCAAGGATGCCGGGGAGAGTGCGCTGGCACGCCTCGACCGGCTGCGCCACGCGAGCGGCGAGCGCGGCACCGCGGCGATCCGCCTGGAGATGCAAAAGACCATGCAGCTGGATGCGGCGGTGTTTCGCACCGGGGAGAGCTTAGGCCAGGGCATCGAGAAGCTTCGCGCCACGTTTGCCTCCTTCGCCCAGGTGCGCATCAGCGACCGCTCCCTCATCTGGAACTCCGACCTCATCGAAACGCTCGAGCTTGAGAACCTGCTGCTGCAGGCGACCGCGACCATCCACTCGGCCGCCAACCGCACCGAGAGCCGTGGCGCGCATGCGCGCGAGGACTTTCCCCAGCGCGACGATGTGAACTGGCTGAAGCACACGCTCGCGTGGGTGCAGGGACCCGGCCAGGTGCGCTTTGACTACCGGCCCGTGCACCTGAACACCCTGACCGCCGATGTGGAATCGATTCCGCCCAAGGCGCGGACTTACTAAGGGACGCCATGGCCGAATTCCGCCTGCCCGCAAACTCGCGCATCGTCAAGGGCGTCACGCACCCGCCGCCCGCTGGCGCCGGGGCGCTGCGCACCGTGCGCATCTACCGCTTCAACCCCGATACGGGGGAAAACCCGCGACTGGATACCTTCAGCCTCGACCCCAAGAGCTGCGGGCCGATGGTGCTTGATGCCCTGATCCAGCTGAAGGCCGCGGTGGACTCCTCGCTGACCTTCCGGCGCTCCTGTCGCGAGGGCATCTGCGGCTCGTGCGCCATGAACATCAACGGCCTCAACCGCCTCGCCTGCACGACCGCGCTGCAGGATCTGACCGGCGAGGTGCGCATCTACCCGCTGCCGCACCTGCCGGTGGTGAAGGACCTGGTGCCGGACCTCACCAATTTCTACGCCCAGTACGCGGCGGTGAAGCCCTGGCTGCAGACGCGCACCCCCGCACCGCCGGATCGCGAGCGCCTGCAGAGCAAGGCTGAGCAGGAGCGGATCGACCGCCCGGCCGCGTGCATCCTGTGCGCCTGCTGCTCGACCGCGTGCCCGAGCTACTGGTGGAACAGCGAGCGCTTCCTGGGTCCGGCGGCCCTGCTCGCGGCCTACCGCTGGATCATCGACAGCCGCGATGAGGCTACCGGCGAGCGGCTGGATGAGCTCGAGGATCCCTTTCGTCTCTACCGCTGCCACACCATCATGAACTGCACGGACGTGTGCCCGAAGGACCTGAACCCGGCGCGCGCCATCGCCGAGATCAAGAAGATGATGGTGGAGCGCCAGAGCTGAGGATGGAACCCGCATCCGCAAGGCCTGCATCTGAGGCGGCGCCGCTCGGGCGCGTGCTGTGGCGCTGCCGGCGTGGCATGAAAGAGCTCGACGTGCTGCTGGAGCGCTTCGCCCGCGGCGCACTGCCGCAGGCGGCGGCCGAGGAGTTCAGCCGCTTCGAGCAGCTGCTGGGCCTGCCCGATCCGGTGCTGGCGGGTTACTTTCTGGGCGGCGACCGGCCGGCCGACCCCGAAATGGTGCGCCTGGTAGGGCGGATCCGGGCTTATGTCGCCTGAGAGGCCCTTCGGCGTTATTCTCGAGGGCCAAGACCCCCGGACAGGCGATGCTGAACTTTCACTCGAGGTTACAGTCTATCCAGCTCATAGCGCGCCGGCCTCCCTTGAGGGAGTAGGGGCGCGCATGAGCGCCGATGTCAGTGATCTGAGTCTGGTTCGCCGCGTGCAGCGCGGAGACAAGGGGGCATTTGATGCGCTGGTCCTCAAGTACCAGCACAAACTCGTCAAGCTGGTCATGCGCTACGTGCGCAACCCGGCGGAAGCGGAGGACATCGCCCAGGAGGCTTTCATCAAGGCCTACCGGGCCCTGCCGCAGTTCCGCGGTGACAGCGCCTTCTATACGTGGCTGTATCGCATAGCGATCAACACCGCGAAGAACGCCGTCGTGTCCCGTGACCGCAGTCCGATTGACTACGAGCTCGACCGCAACAGTCAAGATGAGTCCTACGAGATGCAAGGCCGCATGAAAGATGCCGAGACGCCCGAGGGCCTGGTCCTGACGGATGAGATCCGCTCGACCGTCAATGCCGCCATCGACGCGCTGCCCGAGGACCTGCGCACCGCCATCGTGCTGCGCGAACTTGAGGGACTTTCCTACGAAGAGATTGCAGCCGCCATGGACTGCCCGGTGGGCACCGTGCGCTCGAGAATTTTCCGGGCCCGCGAGGCGATCGACCGGCGCCTGCGGGAAGTATTCGAAGGTGGGCTGGGCCGCGCCGAGGAATTGGGATGAACGAGGAACTCGACAGTCAGCTGTCTGCAATGTTCGACGACGAGCTGCCGCCGCAGGAGTGCGAGCTGTTGGCGCGGCGGCTGTCGCGGGATGAACTTCTGAAGGCCCGCTGGGGCCGCTATGCGGTGGTCGGAGCCGTCATCCGCGCCGAGCGCGGGGTGCGCCTGAACGCCCCGCTGGCCGGGCTCGTGAACGCCGCCCTGAGCGCCGAACCGGCCCTCGGCGCGCACGCGGTACCGAGCCTCGCGCAGCAGGCGCGGCTGCGCTGGTGGCAACCGCTCGCCGGGGGCGCCGTGGCCGCGGGCGTCGCCGCGCTGTCGTTGCTGTGGCTGCGCGCGCAGGCGCCGCTCACCGTGACACCGCTCGCCGCGCAACGCCTGCCCGCCACCCCGAGCGCCGCCCCGGGAGCGGT
Source organism: uncultured Pseudomonadota bacterium (assembly GCA_963781815.1). Lineage (GTDB taxonomy): Bacteria > Pseudomonadota > Gammaproteobacteria > Steroidobacterales > Steroidobacteraceae > 13-2-20CM-66-19. The sequence goes on from CAWAHK010000002.1 coordinate 535,163, forward strand.
CGCGCTGAAGGCCGTCGACGCCGGCGCGGCGAGCTACGTCACGCCGCCCGCCCCCTTGGTGCGCCCGATGCTGGTGCCGAGCACGCAGCTGGCGAACTACGTGGTCGCCCACAGCATGTTTTCCTCCCCGGTGACGCGGCGCAACCTCCTCTCCTCGTTCATCACGAGCGAGCAGGCCGCCGCGGAGGCTGAAGCCCCCCAGGTCGACGTCCAGAGCAATGCGCGGTAGCGAGCGAGTCCTGGCGCTGGCGCTCGGCTGTCTCGCCGCCGGCAGCGTGCTGGCGGAGGAGCCGGCACGCTGGCTCGAACGCATGAACCAGGCGCTCACCACGCGCAACTACGACGGCACCTTCTCGCACTGGCACGGCGGCCAGGTGGAGATGCTGCGCATCATTCACCGCGTGCAGGACGGCACCGTGTCCGAGCGGCTGGCGTCGCTGGATGGTTCGGGGCGCGAGTTCATCCGCACCGGCGCCAGCCTCGCCTGCTATCTGCCGGACAAGCGCACGGTGGTGGTCGAGCAGCGCCCGCAGCAGGAGTCCCTCGTCGGCTTCCCGGCGGTCAACGACCAGACCGCGAGCTTCTATGAGATCAAGGAAGTGGCGCGCACGCGGTTGAACCGCCGCGACACCCACGTGATCACGGTCACCCCCAAGGACGAGTACCGCTACGGCTACCGGCTGTGGATCGATGATTCCACCGCCATGCCCCTGAAGACGCAGCTGTGCGATGCGCACGGCAATGTCATCGAGCAGATCGTGTTTGCCAGCCTGACCCTGTCCTCGCGCATTCCGGACAGCGCCTTCCGGCCGGAAGTCTCCACCGAGGGCTTCCAGTGGGTGCGCGACCGGCCCCCGGTGGCTGCCGCGCCCGTGGCGGCCGGTTCCTGGAGCGCGGCCACCCTGCCGCCGGGCTTTCGCATGACGGTGCGCTCGGCGCAGACGCTGCCCGGCTCCGCCCAGCCGGTCGATCACCTGGTGTTCACCGATGGCATGGCCTCGGTGTCGGTGTTTGTCGAAATGCAGCAGAGCGGGCCGCCGGCCCCGGGCGCCGCCCCGGCCGCGGTCGCGGAGGCCGCGGCGGTCGGTTCCAGCTCCGCCTTCTCCACGGTCGTGGATGGTCACAAGATCACCGCCGTGGGCGAGGTACCCCCGGCGACGGTGCAGTTCATCGCCACCCAGGTGAAGGCCCAGGGCGCAGCGCCCCTCGGCGCCCGCGGCCGCTGAAGACGGTGGCGCCCGCGCGCCTCACCGTCGTGCACCGGCACGACTGCCAGCTCTGCGAGGAGATGCTCGCCGAGCTCGGCCGGCTCGCCCGCGAGCGCCCCCTGCCGCCCGTTGAGGTGCTGGACGTGGATTCGGACCCGCAGCTGCTGCGGCGCCACGGCCTCGAGGTCCCCGTGCTGCTGCTGGACGGCTCGGTGGTGTGCCGCCACCGCCTCGACCGGGACGAGCTCGAACGGCTGCTTAAGTCTCGCCCGGGCGCCCCGCTGCCTCCCTAGGTCGCAGCCAGCCGCCGTAAGTCCGCGGTTTTCCCTATAATCCGCCCGCCCGCTCGACCCCTGGCGCGGCAACTCGCGACAGGACCCCTCAGGTTTCATGCGGCAGCTACGTAACTTTTCCATCATCGCGCACGTCGACCACGGTAAATCGACCCTCGCCGACCGGCTGATCCAGCTGTGCGGCGGACTCGCCGACCGCGAGATGCAGGCGCAGGTGCTTGATTCCATGGCGCTCGAGCGCGAGCGCGGGATCACCATCAAGGCCCAGAGCGTGACGCTTCACTACGATGCGCCCGACGGGCAGCGCTACCAGCTGAACATGATCGACACCCCGGGCCACGTCGACTTCTCCTACGAGGTGTCGCGCTCGCTGGCGGCCTGTGACGGGGCGCTGCTGGTGGTGGATGCCTCCCAGGGGGTCGAGGCGCAAAGCGTCGCCAACTGCTACACCGCCATCGAACAAGGGCTGGAAGTGGTGCCGGTGATCAACAAGATCGACCTGCCCTCGGCCGACCCGGAGCGCGTCATGCACGAGATCGAGGAGATCATCGGCATCGAGGCGACGGATGCGGTGCGCGTCAGCGCCAAGACCGGCGAGGGCGTGCCGGAGCTGCTCGAGCGGCTGGTGCAGCGCATCCCGCCCCCGCGCGGGGATCCCGAGGGCCCGCTGCAGGCGCTCATCATCGACTCCTGGTTCGACAACTACGTGGGCGTGGTCTCGCTGGTGCGCGTCATGAACGGCAGCCTGAAGAGCGGGGACAAGATCCGCGTGGTCTCCACCGGGCGCGCCCACGTGGTCGATCGCCTCGGGCGCTTCACCCCGAAGCCGATCGTGGAGAAGGAGCTGCCCACCGGGGATGTCGGCTTCGTGGTCGCGGGCATCAAGGAGATCGACGGCGCGCCGGTGGGCGACACCATCACGCTCGAGAACCGGCCGGCCGCCACGCCGCTGCCGGGCTTCAAGCAGATCAAGCCGCGCGTGTTCGCGGGCCTGTTTCCGGTGGATACCGACGATTACGAGAAGTTCCGCGATGCGCTCTCGAAACTGCGCCTGAATGACTCCGCGCTGCACTACGAGCCGGAAGTCTCCACCGCCCTGGGCTTCGGCTTCCGCTGCGGGTTCCTCGGCCTGCTGCACATGGACATCGTGCAGGAGCGCCTGGAGCGCGAGTACGAGCTCACCCTGGTGACGAGTGCTCCCACGGTGGTGTACGAAGTGCTGCGCACCGATGCGAAGCTTGAGTACGTCGACAACCCCGCGAAGCTGCCGCCGGTCAATGAAATCGAGGAAATCCGCGAGCCCATCATCATTGCCAGCATCCTGGTGCCGCCCGAGCACGTCGGCGCGGTGCTGAAGCTGTGCAACGACAAGCGCGGCGTGCAGAAGAAGATGTTGTACCTGGGTAACCAGGTGTCGCTGCAGTACGAGCTGCCGCTCGCGGAAGTGGTGCTCGACTTCTTCGACCGCCTCAAGTCCTCCAGCCGCGGCTACGCCTCGTTCGACTACGAGTTCAGCCACTTCTCGGCCGCCCCGCTGGTGAAGCTCGACATCCTGATCAACGGCGATCCGGTCGATGCGCTCTCGATCATCGTGCACCGCGAGAGCGCCTACCAGCACGGTCGCGAGCTGGTCGACAAGATGCAGGAACTGATCCCGCGCCAGATGTTCGAGGTCGCCGTGCAGGCGGCCATCGGCACCGCGGTGATCGCGCGCGCCTCGGTCAAGGCGCTGCGCAAGAACGTACTCGCCAAGTGCTACGGTGGCGACGTCAGCAGAAAGCGCAAGCTCCTCGAGAAACAGAAAGAGGGCAAGAAGCGCATGAAACAGTTAGGCCACGTCGAGATCCCGCAGGAGGCGTTCCTCGCCGTGCTGCAGGTCGGGCGCAAACACTAGAGAGACTCATGCTACAGAGCCTGATGCCACTGATCATCCTCATGTCCTGGCTGGCGCTGCCGGTGACCCTCATCTGCATCGTCGATGACTGGTTCCTGCGGCCGCGGCGCACGTTCGCCGCCGCCCCGGGGGCGCAGGTGGTGCGCGACGGCACCTTCATGACGCTGCTCTACAGCGCGCTGCCGGTGCTCATCATCGCCGCGGTGCTGCGGCTGCTGCTGGCCGAGCGGCTGGACTTCTCCGCCGTGCTGCTCGCCATCACGGTGCTCACCGGCGTTGTGTGGGCCTGCGATGCGCGGCTCTTCCGGCCGCGCCGCGAAGCCGCCGCCCGCGCCGCCGGGCGTGATCCGGCGCAGGTGCCCGAGCCGGGCACGGTCGACTATGCGCGCAGCTTCTTCCCGGTGGCGCTCGTGGTGCTGGTGCTGCGCTCGTTCATTTTCGAGCCCTTCCGCATCCCCTCGGACTCGATGATGCCGACCCTGCTCGACGGGGACTTCATCGTCGTCAACAAGTACGCCTACGGCCTGCGGCTGCCGGTGATCAACAAGAAGGTCGTGGGGGTCGGGGAACCGCGCCGCGGTGACGTCGTCGTGTTCCGCTGGCCCATGGACCCCTCCACCAACTTCATCAAGCGCCTGGTGGGGCTGCCGGGCGACCACGTCGAGGTGCGCGATAACCACATCTACGTGAACGGACAGCCGATTGAGTCACAGCCTGACAAGCAGCGCTACAGCGATGGCTGTTATGTGAACTTCGCACTCGTGCACGAGCGCCTGGGCGCGCACGATCACGAGGCGATGTTCTGCCCGGTGGCGATTGACCGCCAGCCGGTGTTGCCGGGCTGCAACCGGCGCGGGCTGCGCGGCTACGTGTGTGGCGATGAGGATGCTCCGGGCAGCGGGAAAGTGCCGCCGTTTGACGGGGTCGTGCCCCCGGGGCACTACCTGATGATGGGTGACAACCGTGACAACAGCGACGACGGTCGCTCCTGGGGCTGGGTGCCCGAGGAGAATCTCGTCGGCAAGGCCACGCGGATCTGGTTCAATTGGGACTGGGGTCGCTCCGGGGGTCCGATGTGGAGCCGGATCGGCTCGACGATCCCCTGAGCCACGCGGGCCTGGATTTATTGAGGTGTTTTTAACACTCACTCGAGGGCCGTATCGATGACGCGTAACAGGCAATTGGGCGTAACCGCGCTGGGCTGGCTGATCCTGCTCACCCCGTTCGCGATCGTGATCTACGCCGGCATCCGGCTGGCCCCGGTCTACCTGAACTACATGAAGGTGGCCAAGGCCATCGACCAGGCCGGCAACGAGCTCAAGAGCGGCGGCGTCAACGCGAGCTCCATCAAGACCGCCATCGACAGGCACTTCGAGATCGACATGGTCGAGTATCCGAGCACCAAGGACTTCAAGATCACGCGCGATGGCGGCCAGTGGATAGTCGAGGCATCGTACGACGATGACGCGCCGCTTTTCTCCAACGTCTCCCTGCACGTCACGTTCGACAAGGTCAAAAAGATCGGCAGTGGCGGCACCGGCGAGTAGCGCGCTCCTTGCCCCGGTGCGCGCGCGCAGCCCATGAGCGACGCGCAGTGGCCGGCGCGCTGGGTGCGCGAGCAGCTGGGCTACGAACCCCGTGATCTGGCGCTCTTTCGCGCCGCGCTCACCCATCGCAGCGCCGCCGGCGCCAACAACGAGCGCCTCGAGTTCCTCGGCGACTCGGTCCTGAACCTCCTCATCGCGCGCGAGCTCTACGTCGCCTTCCCGCAGGCGACCGAGGGGGACTTGAGCCGCCTGCGGGCGCGCCTGGTAAGCCGCGAGCCGCTGGCGGAGATCGCCGCCGGGCTCAACATCGGCGCCATCCTGCAACTGGGCTCCGGGGAGCTCAAGAGCGGCGGCTTCCGCCGCCAGTCGATCCTGGCGGATGCCCTGGAAGCGCTCCTCGGGGCGATCTTCCTCGATGGCGGCGTCGACTCGGTAACGCCGGTGATCGTGCGGCTGTTCGCCGCGCGCATCGCCGCGCTGCCGGAACCGGAGGCCCTCAAGGACGCCAAGACGCGGCTGCAGGAGCACCTGCAGTCACGCAGCCTGGCGCTGCCGCGCTACGCGGTCACGCGCGTCGAAGGCGAGGACCACGCGCAGCGCTTCACGGTAAGCTGCGAGGTGGCGGCGCTGGCCCTGCACACGCAGGGCAGCGGCTCCAGCCGCCGCCGCGCCGAGCAGGCGGCCGCCGCGCGCATGCTCCAGGACATTACCCACCCGCAGGGCACCGGAACACCTAAGTGAACAGTCCCACAGGCGCCACGCACCGCAGCGGCTTTGCTGCACTCGTGGGGCGCCCCAACGTCGGCAAATCGACGCTGCTGAACGCACTGATCGGGCAGAAGCTGAGCATCGTCACGCCCCGGCCGCAGACGACCCGCCACCGCATCCTCGGCATCTACACCGCCCCGGAGGTGCAGATTGCCTTCGTCGATACCCCCGGCCTGCACCGCGAGGCAAGCCGCGCGCTCAACAAGGCGATGAACCGCACCGCCACCGCCGCCCTGGAGGATGCCGATGTCGTGGTGCTGGTGGTGGAGGCGGGCAAATGGACGCAGGAAGATGAGCTGGCGCTGGAGCGCATCGTGCGATCCGCCCGGCCGGCGCTCGCGGCCGTGAACAAGATCGACCGGGTGCGGCCGCGCGAGAAGCTGCTGCCGTACCTGGGAGAGCTTGGCGCCCGGCACGCGTTTCTCGCCCTGGTGCCGGTCTCGGCGCTCAAGGAAGACAACATCGTGGACCTGCGCAACACCATCGCCGCGCACCTGCCGCTCTCCCCGGCGCTGTTCCCCGACGGGGAGCTCACCGACCGCGGCCGGGAGTTTCGTATCGCGGAGATGATCCGCGAGAAGCTCACCCTGGAGCTGAATCAGGAAGTACCCTACGGCATCGCGGTCGAGGTGGAACGCATCGCCGAGGAAGACGGGCAGCTCATGGTCGATGCCGCCATCTGGGTGGACCGCGACGGGCAGAAGCCGATCGTCATCGGCGCCAAGGGCGAGCGGCTGAAGCGCGTCGGCCGTTCCGCGCGCCTGGCGCTCAATGGGATCCTCCAGCAGCGCCTGCACCTGAATCTGTGGGTCAAGGTGCGCGAGAATTGGGCCGACAATGCCAGGGCGCTGAAGGAGCTGGGTCTGGAATGAGTCGTAATCCGCGCCGCATCGAGCTCACGCCGGGCTATCTGCTGCATCACCGGCCGTGGCGCGACACCAGCCGCATCCTCGAGGTGTACACGCGCGAGCACGGGCGCATGACGCTGTTCGCGCGCGGCGTGCGCGGCCCCACTGCCAAGCTCGCCGCCGTGCTGCAGCCGTTCCAGCCGCTGCTGCTCTCCTTCAGCGGCCGCGGCGAGGCTCCGGCGCTTACCGGTGCCGAACGCGCGCACGAGTGTGCCGCGCTGCCGGCGCCGTGCCTGCTGGCCGCGTTCTACATGAACGAACTGCTGCTGAAGCTCACCACGCGCCACGATCCGCTGCCGGAGCTGTTCGATCACTACCACGCGACGCTCGGGCAGCTGCGCGGCGGGGCGCCGCTTGAGCCGGCGCTGCGCCTGTTCGAGAAGCGCCTGCTGGAGATCCTGGGCTACGGGCTGGATCTGAGCCACGAGCAGTCCGGCGAGCCGCTCAAGCCGCGCGGGTGCTATCACTTCCGCCCGGAGGCGGGCCTTACGGCCGCCGACGCCGGCAGCCCGGGCGCGCTGCGCGGGGAGTCGCTGCTGGCGCTCGCGGCCGGACAGCTCGAGAGCGCGCAGGTGCTCGAGGACGCGCGCCGGGTGCTCAAGGCGGCGCTCGCGGCCTGTCTTGAGGGCCGCCCGCTCGCCACGCGCGAGGTCGCGAAAGCGCTGGTGCGCAAGGCGGCCTCGTGAGCGGGCCGCTGGCCCTGGGGCTGAACATCGACCACGTGGCGACGCTGCGTGAGGCGCGCCACGGGCGCATCCCGGACCCGGTGCGTGCGGCGCTCCTTGCCGAGGAGGCCGGCGCAGACAGCATCACGCTGCATCTGCGCGAGGACCGCCGTCACATCCAGGACCGCGACGTGTATACGCTGCGCGGGTTGCTCAAGACGCACATGAACCTGGAGCTGGCGGTGACGGATGAGATGCTGCGCATCGCCGCCGACCTGCGGCCCTCGGACTGTTGCCTGGTGCCCGAGCGGCGCGCGGAGATCACGACCGAGGGCGGCCTCGATGTCGCCGCCGATGCGACGCGCCTGCGCGAGGCGTGCGCCGAGCTTAAGGCCGCCGGCGTGCGCGTGGCGCTTTTCATCGACCCGGACCCGCGCCAGATCGAGTCCGCGGTGGCGGTCGGCGCCCCGGTAGTGGAGCTGCACACCGGCGCCTATGCGGACGCCGAGGGTGCCTTGCAGCAGGCCCAGCTCAAGCGGCTGCGGGCGGCGGCCGAGCTCGGGGAGCGCCTCGGACTCACGGTGCACGCCGGGCATGGCCTGAACTACGAGAACGTGCAGCCGGTGGCGGCGCTGCCGCCGCTCAGGGAGCTGAACATCGGGCACGCCATCATCGCGCACGCGCTGTTCGTGGGCCTGCCGCAGGCGGTGGGGCAGATGAAGGCCCTGATGCAGGCGGCGCGCGCATGATCTACGGCATCGGCGTCGACGTGCTCGAAAGCGAGCGCATCGCGCGCACGCTCGAGCGCTTCGGCTCGCGCTTCATCGAGCATCTGCTCCTGCCGGCGGAGATGGCGCAGCTGGCGCGCACCCAGCGCCGCGAGCGCTTCATCGCCATGCGCTTCGCGGCCAAGGAGGCGATCGTGAAGGCGATGGGCACCGGCTTCGCCCACGGGGTGTGGATCCGCGACGTCGGGGTGGTGCAGAACGCCTGGGGCAAGCCCGAGGTGGTGTTCTCCGAGCGCGGGGATGCGGTGCGCCGCAACTTGGGTATCGGCGAGGGGCACGTGACGCTCACCGACGAACGCTCGCTCATCGTGGCCGTGGCGGTGCTGATGAGAGCCCCGTGAACACGCTCGTGTTCGATATCGAGACCGTGCCGGACGTCGCCCTGGGACGGCGTCTCTATGGCCTCGAGGGCTTAAGCGATGAGCAGGTGGCGAAGGCGATGTTTGCGCTGCGCCGCCAGGGCAGCGGGGGCGACTTCCTGCCGCTCGAGCAGCACCGCGTGGTGGCGATCTCCTGCGTGCTGCGCAGCCGCGATGGCCTCACGGTGTGGAGCCTGGGCGAGCCGGGCACGCCCGAGGCGGAGCTGGTGCAGCGCTTCTACGACGGGATCGAGAAGTACTCCCCGGACCTGGTCTCCTGGAACGGCTCGGGCTTTGACCTGCCGGTGCTCACCTACCGCGCGCTGCTGCACGGGGTGCAGGCGGCGCGTTTCTGGGAGACCGGGGAGGAGGATCCGTCGTTCCGCTATAACAACTACCTCAGCCGCTATCACTGGCGCCACACCGATCTCATGGACGTGCTGTCCTCGTTCCAGGGCCGCGGGCGCGCCTCGCTCGCCAGCATGGCGACGCTGCTCGGGTTGCCGGGCAAGCTCGGCTTTGACGGCAGTCAGGTCTGGGAGGCCTTCCAGGCCGGTAACCTTGTTGGCATCCGTCGCTACTGCGAGACGGACGTGCTCAACACCTGGCTCATCTGGCTGCGCTTTGCCCAGCTGCGCGCCGCGCTCAGTCGCGAGCAGCACGCCGAAGAGGTCACGCGCGTCAAGAACTACCTGCGGGCCTCCCCCGAGCCGCACTTCGCGCAGTTCCTGCGTGCCTGGGAGGCGGGTGCTTGAGTGCCGCGGGTGCGGAGGAGACCGCGACGGTGGAGGGCCTCACGCACGCCGGTGAAGGCGTCGTGCACGGCGGCAAGACCGCCTTTGTCGCCGGCGCGCTGCCCGGGGAACGCATCCGCTTCCGGCGCACGCGCCGCCACCGCCAGCACGATGACGCGCAACTGCTGGAAGTGCTCGAGCCTGCCGCCGGGCGGGTCACGCCGCGCTGTGCGCACTTCGGGGTCTGCGGCGGCTGTGCCCTGCAGCACCTGGATCCCAGCGAGCAGCTCGCCGCCAAGGAGCGCGAGCTCCAGGACAACCTCGAGCGGCTGGGCCGCCTTACCCCGCGGCGCTGGCTTGCGCCCCTGCGTGGCCCGGTGTGGGGCTACCGGCGCCGCGCGCGCCTCGGCGCCAAGTTCGTGCGCAAGAAGGGCTGCGTGGTGGTGGGCTTCCGCGAGCGCAGCGCCCCGTACGTCGCGCAGCTGAAGGCCTGCGAGGTGCTCGCCGCGCCCGCCGGGGCACTCATTGAGCCCCTGGCGCAGCTGCTGGACTGCCTCTCGATCCGCGAGCACGTGCCGCAGATCGAGGTCGCGGTCGCCGACAACGCCACCGCGCTGGTGCTGCGCGTGCTCAGGCCTCCCGCCGCGCAGGACCTCGAGCAACTGCGGGCCTTCGCCGCGCGCCACGCGGTGCAGGTGCTGCTGCAGCCGGGCGGGCTCGACTCGGTCACGCCGCTGGAGCCGGCCGCTGCGCCGCTGCACTACCGCCTGCCCTTTGACCTCACGCTCGAGTTCGCCGCCACCGATTTCATCCAGATCAACGCCGCCGTCAATGCCGCCCTGGTGGAGCGCGCGGTGCAGCTGCTCGAGCTCAACGCCGACGCTTGCGTGCTCGATCTTTTCTGCGGCCTCGGTAACTTCACCCTCGCGCTGGCGCGCAACGCGCAGCTGGCGGTGGGCGTGGAGGGCGAGGCCACGCTGATTGCCCGCGCCCGCGCCAACGCGGCGCTCAACGGCGTCCGCAATGCGCAGTTTCATGCCGCCAACCTCAGCGCCCCCGCGCCGCAGGCGCCGTGGCTGCGCCAGGCCTACAGCCACGTGCTGCTGGATCCGCCGCGCACCGGCGCACGCGAGGTGCTGGGCACGCTCGCGGCCCTCGCGCCGCAGCGGGTGCTGTATATTTCCTGCCATCCCGGAAGCCTGGCGCGGGACCTGGGGGTGTTGGTGCACGAGCACGGCATGACGCTGGAGGCGGCCGGAGTCGTCGACATGTTTCCGCACACCGCGCACGTGGAATCCCTGGCGCTGCTGAGCGCGCGCGCATGAGTCTCGGGCCCCTGATGATCGATCTTGCGGGCAGCCGTGTGAGCGCCGAGGAGCGCGAGCTGCTGCAGCACCCGCTGGTCGGGGGCGTGATCCTCTTCAGCCGCAACTACGAGAACCCCCCGCAGCTGAGTGCGCTGGTGGCGGACATCCACGCCGCACGCTCCCCGCCGCTGATCGTCGCGGTGGACCAGGAGGGCGGGCGCGTGCAGCGCTTCCGCGAGGGGTTCTCGCGCCTGCCACCGGCGCGCCGCATCGGACACGAGTTTGACCTGGAGGCGCGCACCGGCGTGGCGCTCGCGCGTGCGCTCGGCTGGCTCATGGCGGCGGAACTGCGTGCCCACGGGGTCGACATCTCCTTTGCCCCCTGCGTGGACCTGGACTACGGGGTGAGCGAGGTGATCGGCGAGCGCTCCTTCCATTCCTCGGCCGCCGTGGTGAGCCAGCTCGCCCTGGCCTGGATGCACGGCATGCGGGAGGCCGGGATGGCAGCCACGGCCAAACACTTCCCCGGCCACGGGGCGGTGGTGGCGGACTCGCACTTGGTGCTGCCCCTGGACCGGCGCCCGCTGGCCGACCTGACCCAGGACCTCACCCCCTACCGGCGGCTCATTGCCAACGGCCTGCCCGCCGTCATGGTGGCCCATATCCTGTTTCCGGCCGTGGATCGGGACCCTTCCAGCCTGTCCAGCCTCTGGATTCGCGACGTGCTGCGCGGAGAGCTGGGGTTTCAAGGGGTAGTGTTTGCGGACGATCTTTCCATGAAGGGGGCGGCCGCGTACGGGGACATCGTGACCCGGGCCCGGCAGGCCCTCGCGGCGGGCTGCGACATGCTACCGGTCTGCAACAATCGGCCAAGTGTCATCGAACTGCTGGACAGCCTGGGCTGCGAACCGCAACCGGCCTCCAGCCTGCGTCTGGTGCGCCTGCACGGCCGGGCGGGGCCGCCGGACCCGGCGGCCCTTGCCGCGCTGTCCGAATGGCAGCAGGCGCGCGCGCTGCTGGCGCGCATGAGTTCGCCCCCGACGCTCACGCTCGACCCGGGAACCCCCACGTGAACGGCTGGTCGGCCGAGGCCTGGCGGCGCGTGGTGGAGAATTCCCCCGAGGGCATCGTGGTCTGCGATGCCACCGCGAATGACTGCCCGGTGGTCTTCGTCAACAACGCCTTCTCGCAGATGTGCGGTTACCCGGTCGCGGCGCTGATGGGCACCAACCTGCGGGTCCTGCAGGGCACCGACCGCGACCAGGAGGCGCGCGTGCGCCTGGCGGAAGCGGTCGAGAAGGGCAGCCCGGCGCGGGTGCTGGTACGCAACTACCGCCCCGACGGCACGCTGTTCTGGAACGAGACGGTGGTGCAGCCGGTACGCAGCGCCAAGGGCCAATTGACGCATTTCATCGGCTATCACCGCGATGCCAGCGAGCGGCTGAAAACCTCCGAGCGCGCCGGCTCGGGCCTGCCCTCCTGGCTGCGCGAGGACCGCCTCACGGGCCTGCATTCGCGCGCTTACTTTGAGGAGCTGCTGCAGCGTGACTGGTCGCTCGCGCAGCGCGATTCGCACGAGATCGGACTTACGATCTTCGACATCGATGACCTGGGTGCCTACAACGACAAGTTCGATCGCTCCGCCGGCGATGCCTGCATCCGCCGCGTGGCGCGCGTGATCGCCGCCTCCTATCGGCGCGGCGGAGACCTGGTGGGGCGCTGGGAGGGCGGCACCTTTGCCGTGCTGACGCAGGGTGAGGCTGCCGAGCGTGCCTCCCAGTACGCGCAGATTGTCTCCCAGCGCGTGCGCGATCTGCTGATGCACCACCCGACGGCCGGAGCCGGGCGCTACGTGACCGTGAGCGCGGCAATCGCCAGTCTCGTACCCCCGCGCGCCCTGGCCCTCGAAGGACTGCTGAAGGCCTGCCAGACGGCCATGAAGCGCGCCAAGAAGAACGGCAAGGATGCCATCGTGACCGCCGAGGCGGGCGACTTCAGCGGCTGAGGGCGCCTGCTCCCCCCCAGGCGTCGGTGCAATCCTCCCCTTGCCAGGCTTACGCCAACGGTCGTGATGGCCCGCGGGAGCCGTCTTTCGGGGATCCGGAAGATTGTCAAATTGCCATAGAAAAATAAGATCGCTATAATTTCCTCTGAAATGACTACCTCCCGTCACGCCCGCAGCCGCCCCGCTCCGGAGGAGGGGCTGGTGCTCTCCCGCGCCACGGTGCGCGCAGCACGCTTCCTCGCCATCCCGCAGGCCGAGCTCGCCGCGGTGATCGGGGTCAGTGGCGCCACCCTCTCGCGACTGGCGAACGGGCAGAAGCAGCTGGAGGCCGGCTCCAAGCCCTGGCAGCTGGCGGCGCTGTTCGTGCGTCTGTTCCGTTCGCTGGATGCCATCGTGGGTTCGGATGACGCTGCGGCGCGGGCCTGGCTGCGCAGCGACAACAGCGCCCTCGGGGGCACGCCGCTGGAGCTGATCCGCGAGCCGGCCGGCCTGGTGCGTGCCGTTGACTATCTGGACGCCGCGCGCGCTCGCATCTGAGGCCCATCCCTACGCCCACACGCTGCATCGCGTGGTGGAGGCGCAGCACATGGCCTCCACCATGCGCCTGGTGGACTCCATCGAGGAGCAGGTGGCACTGGAATCAATCCTCGAGAACAGCAAACCGAAGCTGCCCGAGTCGGCGCGCTCACTGCACTATCTCCTGGCGACACCGTTTCGCTACCGGCCGCATTCCGGTTCGCGCTTCCGCGCACCGCTCGAGGCGGGGGTCTGGTACGGGGCGGAAGTGCTGCGCACCGCGCTGGCGGAGAAGAGCTACTGGCGGCTGCGGTTCCTGCTGGACTCCCCCGGGACCCCGGACCTAAAGCCGGTGCCGCACACCGCCTTTCGCGCCACGGTGCGCACGGCGCTGGCGCTTGACCTGCGCGTCGAACCGCTCGTGCGTGAGCGCGCGCTGTGGACCTCGCGCAGCGACTACTCACACACGCAGGCGCTCGCGGGGATGGCCCGCGCGGCGGCGATCGAAGTGCTGCGCTACGAGTCGGTGCGGGACCCGCAGCACGCCGGCTGCGCCGCGGTGCTGAGCCCGGCCGCGTTCGGGCGGGGTAAGCCACGGTTGCAGGAGACCTGGTTCATCGCGGCCTCCCGCGAGCGGGTGCGCTGCGCGCGCGATGAGCGCGGGGGGGCAACCTGGGAGTTCACCCGCGATGAGCTGCTCTGATGCCACCCTCCGGCCGGTGAGCCGTCCGAGTGCGCCGGCGCGCGGCGCGTAGCGCCTCAGCGTCCCGGAGGCTTCGCACCCTGGGCGGGCGTCACCAGCGCAATGACGCCAAAGGCCGGGTGGTCGAAGTAGTTGCGATCGTAGAACTTCACGCGCCGGCTCTCGTTGATGCTGAACGCGGTGCCCGGCGGCGCGTTCAGCCCCGGGGGCGGTGAGGGCATGGCGTAGTTGAGCGTCATGCCCAGGTGCAGAAACTGCCCGTGCTCGAGGAATACGGTGCCCGTGAGGCCCTCGACATCGACACCCAGGCGCGGCAGCGGAAACCCGGCACGCGTGCCCCAGGAACTGGCCGTCTGTGACCAGGCGACGTGGGCCACCGGCACGTAGGCGCCGCTGGCCCGCAGGCGGTTCTCGAGCTCCGCGAGCTGATAGGCCGAGGAGGGCAGCACGCCCACGAAGTGACCGACCTGTGAGTTGCCGGTCGCGGTCTCATCGCCGGCGATGTTGCGCGCGCTCGCCCCCTGGGTGCTCCAGTTCTCGGGACTCCCCTGCGCGCCCGTGGCGCGGAACACGATGAGCTCGACGTTGTACACGGTGCTGCCGGGGCCGGCCGCCGCCGGCGCCGCGGGTGAGTCTTGCGCCTGTCCGGGCAGCGCGCCGGCGCTGAGTGCCGCGGTTGCGAGCAGCACCCTCCAGGTGCGCAGGGATTTCATTCGGGCTTGCATGCCGGTCATTCTAATGGACCTTGGGCGCTTCGCCGAGGCGCTTGAGCAGCTCGGCAGCGTACTCGAAGCGCTGGCTCTCCGTGGCGAGCTGCCGCGTCACCCGCAGCTTCAGCGGCCCATCCAGACGATACTCGCGCGCCTGCTTCTGGATCAGTCGTACCACGGTTGCCGGATCGATGCGCGCGCGCTCCTCGAAGCTCACCGAGCCGCCCTGGGGACCCAGGTCCAGCCGTCGCACGCCGAGCGCTCGCGCGGCGAGTTTGAGCTTCGCCACCCGCAGCAGGTTCTGCGCTGCCGGCGGCAGCGGACCGAAGCGATCGTGAATTTCCGCATTCAGTTCGTCCAGGGCGAGCTCGCTGTCGGCCGCGGCGATGCGCTTGTAGAGCGACAGGCGTACGTGCACGTCCGCCACGTAGACCTCCGGCAGAAACGCCGCGAGCCGCAACTCCACCTCGGTGGCCGCCGCGAGCGGCTGATCCAGTGCCGGCTCGCGTCCCTCCTTGAGCGCTGTGACGGCATGCTCGAGCATGTCCAGGTACAAGGACAGTCCGATCTCGGTCATCTGGCCGCTCTGCTGCTCACCCAGCAGCTCCCCGGCGCCGCGGATCTCAAGATCGTGAGTCGCCAGCACGAAGCCGGCGCCGAGTTCCTCCATCGACTCGATCGCCTCCAGGCGCTTGGCCGCATCGCGCGCCAGCGCCTGGCGCGGCGGGGCGATGAGATAGGCGTAAGCACGGTGATGTGAGCGCCCGACGCGGCCGCGCAGCTGGTGCAGCTGCGCGAGTCCCATGTGATCGGCGCGGTTGATCATGATGGTGTTGGCCGTGGGCACGTCGATGCCGCTCTCGATGATCGTCGTGCACACCAGCACGTTGAAGCGGCGGTGGTAGAAATCCACCATGAGTTGCTCGAGGTCGCGCTCGCGCATCTGCCCGTGGCCGATGCGCACCACCGCCTCCGGTACCAGCGCCTGCAGTTCGCCGGCGATCTTGTCGATGGTGCGCACCTCGTTGTGCACGAAGTAGATCTGCCCGCCGCGGCGCAGCTCGCGCAGCGCCGCCTCGCGCAGCGTCGGCGCGTGCCACTCGATGAGGAAGGTCTTGATCGCGAGGCGCGCTACCGGGGCGGTGGTGATGAGGGACAGGTCGCGCAGGCCCCCGAGTGCCATGTTGAGGGTGCGCGGGATGGGCGTGGCGGTGAGGGTGAGCACGTGCACGTTGGCGCGCAGTGCCTGCAGGCGCTGCTTGTCGCGCACGCCGAAGCGATGCTCCTCGTCGATGATCAGCAGGCCGAGGTCCTTGAAGCGGGCGTGCGCATGCAGCAGGCGATGGGTCGCGATCACGATGTCGACCTTGCCCTGCTCGAGGCCCTCCAGGACTGCCACGGTTTCCTTGGAGCTGCCAAAGCGCGACAGGCCCTCCACGCGCAGCGGCCAGTCGGCGAAGCGGTCGCGGAAATTCGCCAGGTGCTGCTGCACGAGCAGCGTGGTCGGGGCGAGCACGGCGACCTGCTTGCCGGCCTGGGCGGCGACGAAGGCGGCGCGCATCGCCACCTCGGTCTTGCCGAAGCCCACATCGCCGCACACGATGCGGTCCATCGGCCGCGCGCTGCCAAGGTCCGACAGCACCTGGCGGATCGCTTCGGCCTGGTCGGCGGTCTCCTCGAAGGGGAAGGTGCTGGCGAAGGCCTGGTAGTCGTGTTCATTGGCCGGCAGCGACAGTCCCTGCTGCGCCTTGCGGCGCGCGTACAGGTCGAGCAGTTCCGCGGCCACATCGCGGATCTGGTCCGCGGCACGCTTGCGCGCCCGCGCCCACTGGTCGGTGCCGAGCTTGTGCAGCGGCGCGTTCTCGGGCGCTGCGCCGGTGTAGCGGCTGACGAGGTGCAGCTGCTGCACCGGTACGTAGATGCGGTCGCCGTCCTGATACTCGAGCACCAGGAACTCCCCGGGCTGGCCGCCGATCTCCATCGGCATGAGCCCCTGGAAACGTCCCACCCCGTACTCCTCGTGCACGATCGGAGCGCCGGGGTTCAGGTCGCGCAGGTCACGCAGGATTGCTTCCGGATCCGCGGCGCGCTTGCGACGGCGTTCCTGGCGGGCGCGCGCCCCGAAGAGCTGCGCCTCGGAAATGACCGCGACCGGGGGGATCTTGAGCGTGAGCCCCTCAAGGTCCGGCGCCACGGTGAGCGCCAGGCGCATCGTGCCGCCGGCGAAGGCCTCCCAGTCGGGCACCAGCGCCACCTCGTGCCGGTAGGCGCGCAGCATTTCCTGCAGCACCTCGCGCCGGCCGGCCGAGTCCGCGGCGATCAGCACGCGCCCGTCAAACGCCTTCAGGAAGCTGTCGAGCGGCGCGAACGGCTGCTCGGCGCGGATGTCGATCCGCAGCTCGCGCGGGGCGGTGGTGGGGAAGTTGTGCACCTCGGCTGCTTCCCCGGTCAGCTCGGTGTCGGCCTTGAAGGCATCGAGCGTCACGCAGGCGAAGCCGGCCAGCGCCGCGCTCAGCGGCGCCGGCTCGAGGAACAGTTCCTGCGGCGGCAGCAGCGGGCGCTCGATGTCGTGCCGGCGGTCCTCGTAGCGTGTCGCGATCGCCGACCAGGAACGCGCGAGCGCCTCGGGCAGTGCCGCGTCCTGAACGATTACGGCGTTGCGCGGCAGGTAATCGAGGAGCGTGGCGGTGGATTCAAAGAAGAGCGGCTGGTAGAACTCCACGCCCGCCGGGGCCAGCCCCTCGCTCACGCCGCGGTAGATCGCCGACTTGGTCGGATCGCCTTCGAAGCGCGTGCGGTAGCGGCGGCGGAAGTCCTTCACCGCCGCGGCATCCAGCGGCACTTCACGCGCCGGCAGCATCCGCACGCTCTCCAGGGCGTCCAGTGAACGCTGCGTCTCCGGATCAAAGCGCCGGATGGCCTCGATCTCATCATCGAACAGGTCGATGCGCAGCGGCTCCGTGCTGCCCATCGGGAAGACATCCAGGAGCGAGCCGCGCACGGCGAACTCCCCGGGGCTGACCACCTGGCTGACACTCGCATAGCCGGCTTCCGCGAGCCGCTGGCGGAAGGGCTCGAGCGCGAGCGCCTGTCCCTTCTTCAGCTCAAAGGCGCGCCCCTGCACGTAGTGGCGCGGCGGCAGGCGCTGCATGAGGGTGTCGGCGGCAACGATGAGGCAGCCGTGGGTCACGTGCGGCAGCTCGAACAGCGTCTTCAGGCGTTCCGAGACGATGTCCGGATGGGGCGAGAACAGATCGTAGGGGAGCACTTCCCAGTCCGGCAGGCGCAGGAGCGGCAGTGCGTCCCCGGCAAAGAAACGCAGCTCCGCCGAGAGCCGGTCGAGCTCGCGCGCGCCGTCGGCGATGAGCACGTAGAGGCGCTGGTCGCCGTGCGTGGCCTCCGCCAGCGCCAGCGCCGGCGCGCTCCCGTACAGCTGGTGCCAGCGCAGCCGGGGAGTGGCCTTGGTCGGGATCGGGGGGTGCAGCAGGCGGCTCATCGAACGGCAGGGTGTGGGCATTGCTCGAAAGAGCAAGTCTACCCAAGCCCCGCTAAGAGAGTTCACCACCCCGGCTGAGAATTCTCCGGGCGCGCGCGGCCGTGGCGCTCAGGCGGCGACGCGCTCCGCGTTCAGCTGCACACGGTTCGGCAGCGGCACGCAGTAGATGTCGATCGGGTGCGAGCGGCCCCGCAGCTGCAGGGGCGGCAACGGGGTGGCGCCGATGTCCATGCCGCGCGCATCCAGGGACTGCTTGAGACTGCTGGAGAACAGCATCTCACCGGCGCGGGCGCGCTGGCACAGGCGCGCGGCGATGTTCACCGTGTCCCCGATGATCGTATAGTTCATGTACGAGGAGGAACCGATGTTGCCGGCAACCACGTCGCCCTCGTTGATGCCGATGCCAAGGCCGGCCTCGATCTGGTAGCGCTCCTTCCAGGACTGCGCGAGGGCGCTGAAGCTGGAGAGCATCTCGCGCGCTGCCTGTACTGCGCGCTGCGCGCAGTCGGACTGCTCCAGCGGCACCCCGAAGCCGAGCATCAGGCAGTCCCCGGCCATGTGGAACACCGTGCCCTCGTGGCGGAACGTGATCTCGGTCAGGAGCGAGAAGTACTCATTGAGCAGCGGCACCACGTGATGCGGCTCGAGCTGCTCGGACATGCTGGTGAAGCCGCGCAGGTCGGCGAACAGCACCACCGCGTGGGCACGTGCGTCGGCGGTGGACAGCAGCGTGTTGCGCAGCTGCACATCCTCGAGGATCTTGTCCGCGACCCGCGGCGAAACGTAGCGGCGAAAGGTCTGCCGAAGGACCTCTTCGCGCCGGCGGATTTCAGCCTCGAGCTGAGCCGCGGCCGTCTTCCTGCGCACAAATCCCGCTCGCACGAGAGCCTCGATATGGACTCTCAAAGGCTCGTCAACCACATGGTCCCCAAGGAAATTATTCTGTTGAGGCCGAGAGTACCACAAGTACTTGAAGTGCCCGCACCTGGCGCCGGACGGCGACGGCACTCGGCCGGCGCGCGCCCAGGGTAGGGTAGGGTCGTCGGGGGTGAGCGGGCGGTTGAGTCGGCGCAGGGTGAGCGCCACACCGACCGCCAGCAGGAGCGCGGGGCGCGCGGCGCGAAGAGACTTAGCCGCTCGTGACCACCGCGTCGATGACGCGATCACCCTCGAAGAATACGGCGAAGTTGTTGTAGTCCCAGCGCGTGATCGGCGGCACGCCCACCGTGGGGTGCCGGTTCACTGGCGCACCAAAATGCTTCTCGACATCGCTCATGGTCGAGCCGCGCTTGGGGCGATCGACCTGCGAGGGCGCCACCTCGACTTTGTCATTCACCACGATCGTTTCCGCCACGGCGGTGCCGGCCAGCGCACAGGCAAACAGCAGCGCTGCGAGATTTCGGGTGTGCATGCGACTCTCCTCGAAGTGCCCGGAACTATAACACCCGGGTGAATCTGTCAAAGCCGGCACGGGCCCATGAACCCGCCGTTTTGTGACGTACGTCTGAAAACCCGGGCATCTGTGGTTAAATCGCGGCGATGTTCCATCCCCTGTCGGTGTATGTCGGGCTGCGCTATGTGCGTGCCCGCTCGCATAAGTTCTTCGTTTCCTTCATCACCTGGGCATCCCTCGTCGGGGTGTGCGTGGGCGTCGCCGCCCTGATCGTCATCCTCTCGGTCATGAACGGATTCGAGAGCGAGCTGCGCGACCGCCTGCTGTCGCTGAGCGCCCCGGTGCGCGTGACCGCCAGCGCCACGGCCACCGTGACGGACGCGCAATGGCGGGACGCCGCGGCGCGCATTGCGGCCGTGGCCGGGGTTGAGGATGTCTCCCCGTACGCCGAGCTGCAGGCACTCGCGGTGCGCCAGCCGGAGATGGTGCCGATCCTGCTGCGCGGGATCGACCCGGCTGCCGCGGCCAGCCGCGCGGATCTGGGCACCGCGATCAGGCAGGGGCGGCTCAGCGATCTTAAGCCCGGTTCCGGTGCCGTCATCGTCGGCGCGGTGATCGCGCAGCGCCTCGGGCTCGCCGCCGGCGACCCCCTGACGGTGCTCATACCGACGGTGAGCGCGGACGGGGCGCCGACACCGAAGCTGCGCGAGTTCATCGTCAGCGGGATCTTCGAGGTGGGCCTGCAGGATCACGACGGCACGCTGGTGTTCGCCGACCTCGAGGACGTGCGTGCGCTGGGCTCGGAAGGGGCGGCAAGCGAGGGGCTGCGGGTGCGGGTGCGCCAGGTGCTCGCGGCCGCCGCGGTGGCCGCGCGCGTGCACGCGCAGCTGGGGCCGGAGTTCGAGGTGAGCGACTGGACGCGCGATAACGCCAATTACTTCCGCGCGATCCGCATCGAGAAGACAATGATGTCGCTGATCCTGCTGCTGATCGTGGCGGTGGCCGCCTTCAACATCGTGGCGATGCTGGTCATGGTGGTGACCGACAAGCGCACCGACATCGCCATCGTGCGCACCTTCGGCGCCTCCCCGCGCCGTGTCATGGGCATCTTCATCACCCAGGGACTGGTAATCGGCTGGCTCGGCGTGCTGCTCGGGATCGGGCTCGGGCTGCTGCTGGCCCTGAACGTCGACACCATCGTGCCGTTCCTCGAGCGCAGCTTCGGCTTCCAGATCATGGACTCGGATGTCTACTACATCACCTCGATCCCCTCCGAGGTGCACCTGAGCAACGTGCTCGCCATCGGCGTCGCCGCGCTGCTGCTGACCGCGCTCGCCACCGTCTACCCGGCCCTGCGGGCGGCGCGCACGGCGCCGGCCGAAGCGCTGCGCTACGAATAACCCATGCGCGGCTACGAATGGCTCATCGGCACGCGCCACCTGCGCTCGACCCACCGGCGCGGTTTCGTGTCCTTCGTGGCGCTGATGTCGGTGTGCGGGCTGATGCTCGGGGTCGCGACCCTGATCGTGGTGCTGTCGGTCATGAACGGCTTCGAGCGCGAGCTGCGCAACCGCATGCTCGCCGTGACCTCCCATGCCGTCATCTCCGGGATCAACGGGCCACTCACCGACTGGCGCGCGCTGCAGTCCCAGGTGCGGCGCGAGGAGGGCGTGCAGGCGGTGGTGCCGTACGTCGAGAGCCAGGCGATGTTCGCCAACGGGCGACGCATGGCCGGCGCCAACGTGCGCGGCGTGCTGCCCGAGCAGGAGCGCACCGCCACCGGTCTCGCCCAGCGAGTGACCGCGGGCAGCCTTGATGACCTCAAGCCCGGTTCCTACGCCACCCTGCTCGGCAGTGCGCTCGCGCACGAACTGAACGCGCGCCCCGGGGACACGGTGGTGCTCATCGCCCCGGAGGGCACCGCGACTCCCACCGGAGTGGTGCCACGCATGCGCCGCTTCCGCGTGGCGGGGATATTCGAGTCGGGCATGTACGAGTTCGACCGCGGACTGGCGCTCGTCAACATGGCCGACGCCGCGCGCCTGTTCCGCACTGGCGAGGGCGTCACGGGCTTGCGGCTGCAGGTGAGTGATCCCCTGCGGGCGCCGGCCATCGTGGTGCGCGCCGCGCGCCACCTGGGGGGGCCGGGTTACTACGTCAACGACTGGACCCAGGATCACGCCAACTTCTTCCGCTCCATCGAGATCACCAAGTCGATGATGTTCCTCATCCTGCTCATGATCGTCGCGGTCGCCGCCTTCAACATCGTGGCGACGCTGGTGATGATCGTGAAGGAAAAGCAGACCGACATCGCCATCCTGCGCACCCTGGGGGCCGGCCCGCGCAACGTGCTGGTGATCTTCGCCATCCAGGGCGTGCTCATCGGACTGGGCGGCACGGTGCTGGGAGCGCTTCTGGGCACGCTGCTGGCGGACAACCTGCAGGCGCTGGTGGCGGGGCTGGAGCGTCTGCTGGGCACGCAGTTTTTGGATGCCCGCGTCTATTACATGAGTGACCTGCCGGCCTTCGTCGAGCGTGCCGACGTGCTGCGGGTGTGCGTGGTCGCGTTCCTGCTTTGCGTGGTGGCGACGATTTACCCGGCGTGGCGCGCAGCGCGTACCGCCCCCGCGGAGGCCCTGAGGCATGAGTGATTCAGTTCTGCAGGCGCGCGATGTCCACAAGAGCTTCACCCAGGGACCGGTGGTGCTGGAAGTGCTCGAGGGGATCAATCTGGAGGTGGGGTCGGGCGAGCGGGTCGCGATCGTCGGCGCCTCCGGTTCGGGCAAGACGACGCTGCTGCAGATCCTCGGAGGGCTGGATCGCCCGACCGCGGGCGCGGTGGTGATCGCCGGCCGCGACATGCACGCGCTGAGTGAGTCCGAGCGCGGCGTGCTGCGCAACGAGTCGCTCGGCTTCGTGTACCAGTTCCACCACCTGCTGCCGGAGTTCTCGGCGCTGGAGAACGTGGCAATGCCGCTCCTGGTGCGCCGGGTGAGGGTAGCCGAGGCGCGCGCCGCGGCGCGCGCCTTGCTGACGCGGGTGGGGCTCGGGGAGCGCCTGGAGCATCGCCCGCACCAGCTCTCCGGCGGCGAGCGCCAGCGCGCGGCGGTCGCCCGCGCGCTGGTCACGCAACCGCGCATCGTGCTGGCGGATGAACCGACGGGGAACCTGGATGGCGGCAACGCCGAGAGCGTCTTTGCGCTCATGTTGGAACTGAATCGCGAACGTGGCACCAGCCTGGTCGTGGTCACCCATGACCTGAGGCTCGCCGGGCGCATGGAGCGCGTCTACGAGCTCGAGCGCGGCACCCTGATCAGCCGCGGGTAGCGGCGGCGCAGAGGCGCCTCAGGCGGCCTGCGTCTGGTGGCGCGCGCGGTAGCGGCTGCGTACCTGCCAGCGCCAGACGCATTCGAGGATGAGCCAGCCGAGGAAGCCGGCGACGATCCCGCACACCAGGCAGCCGAGGAAGAACGGCCGCCACACGGGGGTGAGCCCGTGCCGCAGCCAGTGCAGGCTCGGCACGAAGTGGAAGTGGTGGCGCGGTTCCTGCAGCAACGCCGCGCCCACCCGGTAGGCGCAGTAGTACAGCGGCACGATCGTGAAGGGGTTGACCACGAAGGTCGCCGCGCAGGCCACCGGGATATTCAGGCGGAACAGCACCCCGAGCATGCAGGCGAGCAGCATGTGCCCGGGAAACGGGATGAAGGAGATCGCCAGCCCGACGCCGAAGGCATAGGTGACGCCGCGGCGATGCAGGGTCCACAGCTGTGGGTCGACCAGGCGGTCGCCGAAGGGGCGCAGGAACCAGCGACCCTTGAGCGATGCGGGATCCGGGATGATCTTTTGCAGCAGCCGGCGCGGCATGGGGCAGGGGACTCTAGCAGATGCCGGGGTGGGCTGAGGCGCGCTGCACCGAATGCGACACAGCTGCCTTGAGCCGCCGCGCTCCTCCGGTATGATGCCGCCTGCATTTACCGGTCCTTGGGGCAGCTTCGAATGTGGGAAATAGTGCGGGCCGGTGGCCCGCTGATGTGGCCGATCATCCTGTGCTCGATCACGGCGGCGGCCATTATCCTCGAGCGTCTGTGGACGCTGCAGGACAAGCGCGTGCTGCCCCAGGAGCTGCCGCAGCGCGTGTGGCAGCTGGTCGAGA
Source organism: uncultured Pseudomonadota bacterium (assembly GCA_963781815.1). Lineage (GTDB taxonomy): Bacteria > Pseudomonadota > Gammaproteobacteria > Steroidobacterales > Steroidobacteraceae > 13-2-20CM-66-19. The sequence goes on from CAWAHK010000002.1 coordinate 558,610, forward strand.
GCAACCAGATCAATGACAAGGTGATCGCGGCCCTGGAACAGAACTCCCCGCTGGGGCGGCTGCTCGCGACCGGCCTTGCCAACCGGCACCGGCCGCGCGAGATCCTCATGGAGCGCCTGGAGGACACCGGCCGGCACGTGGTGTACGAGCTGGAGCGCTTCCTTAATACCCTGGGCACCATCGCCGGCGTGTCACCGCTGCTCGGGCTGCTTGGCACCGTGACCGGCATCATCCGCGCCTTCAACGCCATCCAGGCCGGCGGCATGGGCGATCCGCGGGCGCTCTCGGGCGGCATCGCCGAGGCCCTGATCGCGACCGCCGCGGGGCTGTGCGTGGCCATTCCGGCGCTGATCGCCTACCGCTACCTGCGCGGGCGGGTGGAGGGCATCGTCATGGAGATGGAGAAGCACGCGATCCGCATGGCGGACGCACTCGAGGCGGCCCGCCTGCGCGAGCGCGCCTCATCCGTGGCCGCCGCCTAAGGCGCGAGGTCCGCCGCCGTGAACCTCAGGCCCGGCCGCCGTCACGAAGAGCCCGAGATCAACGTGGTCTCCCTCATCGACGTGGTGCTGCTGCTGGTGGTGTTCTTCATCCTGTCGGCGAAGTTCACCGACGAGGGACGCCTGCGGGTGCACCTGCCGCAGGCGAGCGCGGTACCGACCGAGCGCCAGAGCGCCGAGCCGCTGGTGCTGAGCGTCACCCAGGCGGGCACCTATCTCGTTAACCAGCACGAACTCATCAACTCAAGTCCCGAGACCCTGCGCGCCGCGCTGCTGAAGGAGGCGGGGACCAACCGCAGCCTGCGGGTCACGCTGCGCGCCGATGCGCGCGCCACCCACCAGTCCGTCATCACGGCCATGGATGTGCTCGGACGGCTCGGCTTCGCCGAGGTCAACATCGCCACGGTCAAGGAAGAGCCGGCGGGCAAGCCTTGAACGATACCTCCCGAGGCCGCAACGCGGGCGCGCTCGCGCAGCGCCCCGGGAGCAGCGCGTTGCGCGACTACCGGCGCCTGCTGGGCTACATCGCCCCGTACCGCGGGCAGTTCGTCTGCGGCATTCTCGGCGCGGTGCTGTTCGCGCTGACCATGACGAGCTTCTCATTGCTCGCCAAGAAGTTCGGCGACGGCACCTTCACGCAGCAGGATCCGCGCACCATCGTGTGGATACCGCTGGCACTGGTCGGGCTGTTCCTGCTGCGCGGCATCGGCGACTTCACCCAGACGTACTTCATGGGCTACGTCGGGCGGCGCATCGTGAGCCAGGTGCGTGCGGAGGTCTTCCGCCGCATTCTCATGCTGCCGGTCGGCTACTTCGATCGCCACGCCTCCGCGACGCTGCTGTCACGGCTCACCTTCAACACCGAGCAGATCGGCCAGGCGACCACCGACTCGATCATCGTGGTGGTGCGCAGCTCCCTGACCATCACCGGCTCGATCGCGTTTCTGCTGTGGATGAACGTGCGGCTCACGGCCATCGCCCTCACCATGGGCCCGCTGGTCGGCTGGCTGGTCTCGATCATCAACAACCGCTTCCGGCGCTACAGCCGCCGCATCCAGGATTCGATGGGCGACGTCACGCGCGTGGCCAAGGAGAGCTTCGAGGCGCCGCGCCTGGTGAAGGTCTACAACGCCCAGGAGCACATCAGCCGCCAGTTCGATGCGGTCAATGATCACAACCTGCGCTCGAACATGCGCCTCATCCTGACCAAGGGGATCTCCAACCCCACGGTGCAGATGGTGACCGCCGTGGGACTCGCGTTCGTGCTCTCGATCGCCATTGCCGACGCCGTCCACGGCCGCATGACCATGGGCGACCTGCTCGGCTTCATTACCGCCCTGGTGAGCATCGCGCAGCCGCTGCGCGAGCTCGTCGGCGTCGCCGGTCCGCTGCAGCAGGGCATCGCTGCCGGACAAAGTCTGTTTGAAATCCTAGATGAGCCGGTCGAGCCGCAGGGCGGCACGCTGCAGGTGCTGCGGGTGCGCGGGGAAGTGCAGTTCGAGCACGTCTCCTTCGCCTACCGCGGCGCCGAGCCGCCGCCCGCGGCGCGGCCGTCCGAGAAGCGCGTGGTGGCAGCCTTGAGCGAAGTCTCCTTGAGCGTGCCGGCCGGGCAGAGCCTCGCCATCGTCGGGCGCTCCGGCAGCGGCAAGTCGACCCTGGTGAACCTGCTGCCGCGTTTCTATGACGCCACCGCCGGCAGCGTGCGCATCGATGGCAGCGATGTGCGCGACTACGAGCTGACGAGCCTGCGTGAGCAGATCGCGGTCGTCAGCCAGGACGTGGTGCTCTTCAACGATACCATCCGCAACAACATCGCCTTTGGCCGTGACGTACCGGATGCCGCCATCGAGCAGGCCGCCGAGGCCGCGCACATCCTGGAGTTCATCCGCAGCCAGCCGCTCGGCCTTGACGCCATGGTGGGCGATCGCGGCATGCTGCTCTCCGGGGGCCAGCGCCAGCGCATCGCGATTGCGCGCGCCTTGCTGAAGGATGCGCCGATCCTGATCCTCGATGAGGCGACCTCGGCGCTCGACACCGAGGCGGAGCGCCACATTCAGGCCGCGCTTGCCCAACTGGTGCGCAACCGCACCACGTTGATCATCGCCCACCGCCTCTCCACGGTGGAGCAGGCGGACCGCATCATCGTGCTCGATGCCGGCCGCATCGCCGAGAGCGGCACGCACCAGCAGCTGCTCGCCCTCGGGGGCCTGTACGCGCAGCTGCACCGCCTGCAGTTCTCTGACTGATCCTCAAGCGCGATGCTGCAGCAACGGCTCACCGCACACTGGTATGCCGAGCACCCGCGCGCCTCGGTGCTGCAGCCGTTGAGCTGGCTGTATGGCGGCCTGCAGTCGCTGCGGGCGCGAGCCTATGCCGCCGGCTGGCTGCGCAGCGAGCGGGCCGAGCGGCCCGTGGTGATCGTCGGCAACCTCACCGTCGGGGGCACCGGCAAGACACCGCTCACCTTGTGGCTCGCAGGCGAGCTGCAGGCGCGCGGGGTGAAGGTCGGCCTGCTGTCGCGCGGCTACAAACGCCGCGGGGATGGCGCCCGCGTGGTGCTGCCGGAGGCGGACTGGCGCGAGGTGGGCGATGAGCCGCTGCTGCTGGCGCGCCGCTCGGGTGCGGCCACGGTGGTGGCCCGCGACCGCCTCAGCGGTGCGCGCCTGCTCGCCGCAGCCGGGGTCGAGCTCATCCTCTGCGATGATGGCCTGCAGCACCTGCGCCTGGCGCGCGACTGCGAGATCGTGGTCATCGACGGCGCGCGCGGCTTCGGCAACGGGCGGCTGCTGCCCGCCGGACCGCTGCGCGAGCCGCCGGGGCGCCTGGCAGGCGCGGACCTCGTGGTGGTGAACGGCGCGCCCGCTCACGGCTCGCTCGCCGGCATGGGCGCGGGACCGCCGCTGCTGCGCATGGACCTGATCGCCGCGGAGGCGCGGCGGCTGAATGCGCCGGAGTCGCGGCCGCTGGCGGCCTTTCGCGGGCAGAGAGTGCACGCCGTGGCCGGAATCGGCAACCCGCAGCGCTTCTTTTGCGAGCTGCGCGCGCAGGGCATGGAACTTACCGAACACGCCTTCCCGGATCACTATCCGCTCACGGCCCGGGATCTGGCCTTCGCCGATGAGCGAGCGGTGCTCATGACGGAGAAGGATGCCGTAAAATGCTCCGAGTTCGCGGACGCGCGCCTGTGGTCAGTACCGGTGGTGGCGCGTTTCAGCGACGCGGACGCGCAGCGGCTGCTGGCGCGGGTACTGGCCACGACACAGGGTCGCAGGGCGGCCGGGAGTAACAACTGATGGATGCGCGCCTGCTGGAAATTCTCGCCTGTCCGGTGTGCAAGGGCACGCTCAAGTACCAGCGCGACGCGCAGCTTTTGGTGTGCCGCATGGATCGCCTGGCGTACCCGATCCGCGACGCGGTGCCGGTGATGCTGGAGGAGGAGGCTCGCCAGCTCGCCGCCGATGATCCGCTGCTCGAGCGTTAGCGGAAACGAGCGCGCGCGTGTTCCGGGTCGTCATACCAGCACGCTACGCCTCCGCACGTCTGCCCGGCAAAGCGCTGCGCGAGATTGCCGGCAAGCCGATGCTGCAATGGGTGTATGAGCGCGCCTGCGCAGCGGGGGCGGCGGAGGTGCTGATCGCCACCGATGATGATCTGATTATCCGCGCCGCGCACGCTTTCGGTGCCGCCGCGCAGCTTACATCGCGCGCCCACGCTTCCGGCACCGACCGCATCGCCGAGGTGGCGCGCGTGCGCGGCTGGAGCGCCGAGGAGATCGTGGTGAACCTGCAGGGCGATGAACCGCTCATGCCGCCCGCGCTCATCTGCCAGGTGGCCCAGGCACTGCAAGCGCACGCCGACAGTGACATCGCCACACTCGCCGCCCCGATCGAATCGGTGGCGGAGCTGCTCAATCCCAACGTCGTGAAAGTCGTGTGCGATGCGCGCGGGCGGGCGCTGTATTTCAGCCGGGCGCCGATTCCCTGGAACCGCGACGGCGCGGCGGGAGCACTCGACACTCAGCGCGATTTCGCCGGTGCCAGGCGTCACATCGGCCTCTATGCTTACCGCGTCGGCGCGCTGTTGCGCCTGGCGCAATTGGCGCCCGGCACGCTCGAAGCTCGTGAGAAGCTCGAGCAGCTGCGCGCGCTCGAGCACGGTCTGGTCTTGCGTGTGGCTGACGCCGCCGAGCGCCCGGGCCCGGACGTGAACACGCTCGCAGATCTGGAACGTGTCGCGGCGCTCCTGGCCCGCTAGGAGCGCTGAGGCGCTAGACTGGCCTTGTGCTCCGCCGCGCTGCAGGCGCTCACAATTGTTGACAATATTCAGGCTCTTACGGGCTTGCCCGGCGGGCGCACCGACCCGATGTAGTGAAGGAACTTGCACCTGCGCGGCGGCGTCAAAATGATGCCCCCGCACCCGGGCGGCACGGTCAACGCGGGGCTTGCGGCGGCGTTTTGACGGGAGACTGCGTTCATTCAGCAGGAAACGTGTTTGATTATGAACCGAAGCCAAACGATTCTGCGGACCGCCTGCGGTGGCGCGCTCCTGGTGTGCGCGCTCTACCTTGGCGGTTGCGCGGATTCCCCGCCGCCACGTCCGGCGCCGCCCCCTCCAGCGCCCCAGGCGCCGCCGCCGCCGCCGAACTCCGACGTGTATGCGTACCCCCTGCGCGCGCAGACCCCCGAGCAGCAGGATCGCGATCACTACGAATGCAGCGTGTGGGCGTCCCAGCAGACCGGCTTCGACCCGAGCGCACCGGGCGTGCCGCCCCATGAGCGCGTGCGCGTGGTGTCCGCAGGTCCGCCGTCGGGAACCGGTACCGCGGTGGGTGCCGTGACCGGTGCCATTTTCGGCGCGGCGATTTCCAATCCGTGGCAGGCGGCCACCGGGGCGCTCGCCGGCGCGATCGTGGGCGGTGCGATCGGCACCGCGGCCGACGCCTCGCGCGCGCAAACCACGCAGACCGTGGTGGTCCAGGATCGCCGTGCGCTCGCGGCCCAGGAACAGAATGCCGCGAACTACCGGCGCGCCATCGCCGCGTGCCTGGATGCGCGCGGCTACAGCGTGCGGTGAGCGGCGTGAGACGAGTGATGCACACGCGGTGGCTGCGCGGCGGGGTACTCGCGATGCTGGCGTGCGCCGCCTTCAGCGTGCCGGCACAGGTTGCGGATCACGGCCACGGCCCGGCGCCGCGGCCGGAGCACTTCGATGCGCGCACCGCGCACTACGACGCGCGTTTCGACCATGGGCACTACTACCCGCCGCGCGGGGTGTACGTTCACCAGCTGCCGCCCGCGCCGGTCTTGATCAATCACCCGAGCGGGCGCTTCTACTACTCGGGCGGAGTGTGGTATGCGCCGCGCGGGCCGCGCTTCGTCGTGGTACCGGCTCCGGTTGGGGTGTTTGTCCCGGTGCTGCCGGCGTACTACACCACCATCTGGTACGGCGGCGTGCCGTATTACTACGCCAACGATACCTACTACAACTGGAGTCCCGCCCAGAACAGCTACGAGGTGGTGCAACCTCCGGAGGACGTCGAGCAGCAGGCGACGACGCAGCCGCCGCCGAGCGATGAGCTGTTCGTGTACCCGCAGCGCGGTCAGTCCGAGGAGCAGCAGTCGACCGACAAGTACGAGTGCCACAAGTGGGCTGCCGGCCAGAGCGGATTCGACCCCACGCAGTCCGGCGGCGGTGTGGCCGCCGATCAGTCGGGCAGTATGCGCACCGAGTACCAGCGCGCCCTGCAGGCGTGCCTGGTGGGCCGCGGCTACAGCGTGCGCTGAGCGCGCACCTGCGGTCAGTGCGGCTTGCGACCGTAAGCGATCAGCATGTGCCCCACTTGCATCTTGTCCAACACCTCACCCGCGAAGTGGGCAACCGTGTTCTGCACGCGCCCCGGCAGCGAGTAAAAGCCCACGGCGCGCAAGGTGGAGCCCGGGAACAGCGTGACCAGCTCCGCGCGCGAGAAGCGGAACAGGTAGTCCACGCCCCGCTGCCCCGGACGCCCCTCCTTGATCCACCGGCGGCGCTGCTTGGCGCGGCTGTAATGATGCGCGCTGACGGCATAGCGCCCGTGCGGTTTCAACACGCGCAGCAGTTCGGCTGCCGCGCGCGCCTGGGCCGCGGGGGTCAGGCAGGAGAGCGCATTGGCGCACAGCACGCAATCGAACGTCGCATCGGGAAAGGGCAGCCCACGCAGGTCGCCGCACACCGTGTCCAGGTTGTCACGCGCGCCCAGCTTCGCCTGCAGGGTGCGCAGCGAGGCGGCAGAAAAGTCCAGCGCCTTGACCTCATCGCAGGCGAGCAGCAGCTGAGTCGAGAGGCCCGTGCCACAGCCGGCGTCCAGCACCGTGCCGGCCGGGTGCAGCACTTCCACCGCCTGCTCAAGGCAGGCCCGGTAGACCGGGTCCCGCACCCGCAGTGCGTCGTACTCGCGAGCGAGGGCGTCCCAGACTTCCGGCCGGCTTGATGCATGCATGCACTTGCCCTCCATGGCAGTGTCGCCAGCGCGGCCGTGGATCGCCGAGAACCACGCTGCGCGGCGGAGACCGTGCAGGGTAGTGGAATACGCCGCGCCTGCCGTCGGCACAAGCCGTAACCGCACATAGGACTGATCGCGCCACCGCCGTCTGGCTCGAGCGCGGCCGCTCGTCCCTCCGCATGACGGCCCGGACAGCCACCCCGCGCGCTTTCCGTGCAGTTGGGCTTAAGACTGCGCCTGCGACGCCAGGCAGAAGCTAAGTGAGCACTCATTGATTGATATTGCGCTGAGGCGCTCAATGGTGCGTGTGTAGGGACGGCTTGCTGTTGATCCTCGCGTACACGGAAGTCCGGTCGTGCAAATAAGAGTGATCCCTGCGGCAAAGGGCATTCCGGCGCTCAACCTCGCGAGGTTCGTCGCCGCCATGGGGGTCGTCTGCTTTCACTATCTGCGGCATTCGATCGGACCTGGGACTCTTCAGAATGTATTTGGCAGCGGCTACGCCGGCGTGTCGTTTTTTTTCATCCTTTCCGGATTTGTGTTGGTACTCGCCACGCCGGACTTGCGCGCGCCGAGAGCAATCCATGATTTCTTTGTGCGTCGAATTGCGCGCATCTATCCGGTTTACTGCCTGGCCTGGGTGCTTTTTGGGACGTGTTTGCTGCTCACCCAATTGCCCAGTGGCCCTCTTTCCTACTACGTCCTTACGAGGTATGCCTTCTTTGGTTTGAGCTCATTGCTCTTGGTTCAGCAGTGGCTGCCTGGTGTAGCACAGTACTGGAATTGGCCTGGCTGGTCGCTTTCGGTCGAAGCCTTCTTCTATGCGACCTTCCCGCTGCTTTTTGCAGCCACCAGGCCTTGGCGGGTGCGAACTCTGGTGGCGGTTCTCATCCTGATGTTAGTGCTTGTGGCCGTCCAAACCGCTATAGCGCAGGGCGGAAATCATCCGCTTCTTACCGGGACGGTGCTCGCAACGAGCTGGGAAGATTTCGCACTGGGGCTGCCGATCTCGCAACTACCGTTGTTCGTGAGCGGGATTGTGCTCGCCCGGCTCTACCAGCAAGGCGTAGTCGTGCGGATCCGGGGAGGATGGATCGTCGCAGGTCTGCTGGTGCTTTCCGCCTTCATGTGCGGCGCACGCACCATGGTGGCCGGGTTACCCAGGGATGCGTGGCTACCCCCGCTATTCGTGCTGTTGATTGCAGCGCTCGCTACGACGCGCTTAGCGGACAAGGGACTCGTCGCCCGATCCTGCATGCTGCTCGGTTGGGCGAGCTATTCTCTCTATATCCTCCAGAGTCCGCTCTGGAGACTGTACTGGCTTGCGCAAGGCAAGGACGCAGGCGTGGTGTATTCAGTGAAGGAAGTGCTGCCATTCGTGGTGTTGCTGATTGGTGTTTCCGTGGCTGTGTACTGGTTTTTCGAGCGGCCGACAGAGAAATGGATCAAGGGGCGCTTTGGCGGTAGCCCACGAAGGAAGCCTGAGGCTCCACGGTTACACTTACCGTTTCCCTTCCCCAAGCGCAGCACCCTCCCGCGAGGCTGAGGCGCTTTGAGCACCGATCCCGTGCGCTGGTCCAGGTCCGCCCATTGTTTCCGAATGAGTTTCGCGGCTACGGCGTGCGCGGACCACAGGTGCGCACAGCGTCGCCGGTGATGAGCTGGATCTTAGCCGCTATCACGAAAAGCCGATAAAATGGCGAGATGAGAATATTATTTGTGTGCCTCGGCAATATCTGCCGCTCACCTACCGCTGAAGGCGTGCTACGTGTCATCGCGGCGCGCGAGGCGCCCGAGCTGTCGATCGAGGTTGATTCCGCCGGTACGGCGGCCTATCACGTCGGCGAGCCGCCCGATCCGCGCACCCGCGCCGCGGCGGCGCGCCGCGGCTACGACCTGCACAGTCTGCGGGCACGCGTGGTCGAGCCGGCCGACTTCACCCACTTCGATCTGATTCTCGCGATGGACCAGGAGAACCTGCGGGTGCTGCAGCGGCGCGCGCCGGATGCCGCGCACGAGCGGCTGCGCCTCTTCATGGAGTTCGCGCCGCACGCGGACACCCCCGAGGTGCCCGATCCGTACTACGGCGGGCCCAACGGCTTCGAGGAGGTCCTCGACCTGGTGGAAGCTGCCGCGCGGGGCTTGCTGGCGCATCTGCGCCAGCGCGCCCGCGCGGCGTGAGCGCGCCTCAGGGCTCTTCCGGGCCGTGCCCGCCCGGGGGCTTCTCGGACGGCGCGGAGGACCACACCACGTAGGGCTTGTTTTCCGGCGCTGCTCCCTCCGGACGCGGCGAGGGCTCAAAGTGCGCCAGCGGCGCGGCCTGGGGCGCCGCGGGCTCGCGCGGCTCGGCGTGATACTCGTGCGCGGGTGCCGCGGCACGCGGCTCGCGCTCGGACGCGCTCGGGGCCTCGTGGAAACCGTTGTTGCCCGCCTGCGATTCCGGCGCGTGCTCGCGTGCGCTCATCTCGGACCCTGAGTCCTCGAAGTGCGCGCCGCCCTCGCCAGAGCCAGGCGCCATCCCCACCTCGCGCGAACCGCCGCCACCGCCGCGACGTCCGCGACGCCGCCCGCGGCGTCCACGTCCGCTGCGCTCGGGCCGCTCGGAGCGCTCCGGGCGCGGCTCGCCCGGTGCGCCGCCGGGCACGGCGACATTTCCGTTTACGTCCTGCGACCGGGACTCCTCGCGCGGCACCGCCTCGCGCGGCGCCTGCTCTCGCGGGCGCGGCTCACGGGGTGCGTGCTCGCGGGCTCCTGCTTCGCGTGGCGCCGGCTCGCCCCGCGGGGCACCGTTGCGCTCGGCACTGCGTTCGCCACGCTCGGCGGGGCGTTCATGTCGGCTGCCCTGATCGCGATCGCGATCGCGGTTGCGATCGCGGTCCCCGGGACCGCGGCTGCGATCCCGTCCGTCATTGCGTCGTCCGTCGCCGCGGTCCCGGCGGGCGCCGTCGGCGGAGCGCGAGTGGCGCCCGCGATCGCGGCGGCCATCGTGACGCTGGCCATCGTCGCGGCGCGGTGCGCGCGCCGGCGCGGCCGCTGCAGACTGCGGGGCGGGTTCGGCGGCGGCGGGCAGCGGCTCGCCCGCGAGCATCTTCTTGAAGCGTGCCCAGAAGCCCCCGCCCGAGTGGGTATGCGTGGCCGGGGCGGTCAGGGGCGCGGGCGCCGCGGCGGGCGTGGGCATCGGCGTCATGACCGCCGGGGACAGCGTGGCCACCGCCGGGGCTTCCGGTTGCGGCTTCTTGTCCTGTGCGGAGCCAGGCTCGATGGCCACCGGCGCGGTCGGCATGAGGTAGGTGGCCTGGCGGTGCTCGGGCAGATCCATCTCATCATCGCGCACGCGCTTGATCGAGTACTCCGGGGTCTGCAGGTTCTCGTTCGGCACGATGAACAGTTCGGTCTCGCTCTTGTCCTCGAGCGTTCGCAGCCATTCGCGCTTCTCGTTGATGAGGTAGGTCGCTACCGCCACCGGCACCTGCGCGATGACGCGTGCGGTGCGGTCCTTGCGCAGCTCCTCGCCGATCAGGCGCAGCACCGCGAGCGTCATCGATTCCACGCTGCGGATGCTGCCGATGCCGACGCAGCGCGGGCACACGATGTGGCTCGACTCCCCAAGCGAGGGGCGCAGCCGCTGACGCGACATTTCCAACAGCCCGAAGCGCGACAGGCGCCCGATCTGGATGCGGGCGCGATCCATCTTCATGGCATCGCGCAGGCGGTCCTCGACCTCGCGCTGGTTCTTCGGCGACTCCATGTCGATGAAGTCGATGACGATGAGGCCGCCGATGTCCCGGATGCGCAGCTGGCGGGCAATCTCGTCCGCCGCCTCGAGGTTGGTATTGGTCGCGGTCGTCTCGATGTCACTGCCGCGCGTCGCGCGCGCGGAATTGATATCGATCGACACCAGAGCCTCCGAGTAGTCGATCACGATGCTGCCGCCGGAGGGCAGCGACACCTTGTGGGCGTAGGCCGACTCGATCTGGCTCTCGATCTGGAAGCGCGTGAACAGCGGGATGTCGTCGGTGTAGAGCTTAAGCTTGCGCTGCGCGTCCGCGGGCATGAAGCGCTGCATGTACTCCTGGGCTTTCTGGAAGGCCGCCGGGTCATCGACCAGCACCTCCCCGATGTCATCCGAGAGGTAGTCGCGCATCGAGCGGGTGACCGCATCGCTCTCGCGGAACACCAGGAAGGGGGCCGAGCGATCCTTGCTGGCCGCGTCGATCTGGTCCCACTGGGTCTTGAGGTTGTCCAGATCCCACTGCAGCTCCTCGGCCGAGCGTCCGACGCCGGCGGTGCGCACGATCGCACCCATGCCTTCCGGGATCTGCAGCTGGTTCATGACCTCGCGCATCTGGTCGCGGTCCTCGCCCTCGATGCGGCGCGAAACGCCCCCGGCGCGCGGATTGTTCGGCATCAGCACGAGGAAGCGGCCGGCGAGGCTGATGAAGGTCGTCAGCGCCGCCCCCTTGGTGCCGCGTTCTTCCTTCTCGACCTGGACGATGAGTTCCTGGCCCTCCTGGAGCAGGTCGCGGATGTTCATCCGCCCGCCCGGGGGCTGCTGCCGGAAGTACTCTTTGGAGACCTCCTTCAGCGGCAGGAAACCGTGGCGCTGCGCGCCGTAGTCAACGAAGCACGCTTCGAGCGAGGGCTCGACGCGCGAGATCCGGGCCTTATAGACGTTGGCTTTTTTCTGTTCTCGGGAAGGTAGATCGATACTCAGGTCGAATAGTTTCTGTCCATCAACCAGCGCTACGCGCAACTCCTCTTCCTGAGTTGCATTCACAAGCATTCTCTTCATGTGCCCCTACTGTGCGGTGAGGGGCCGGCAAGCAAACGGCGGGAGGCCGCAGGACGCTACGTCCGCGGCAGCGAAGATTCCTTAAACCTGACGAATGAGAGCGAGTCTCGTTGTTCACGGTGATGACCGCCGCGCTACGGGCGGTATGGAAAGGAAACCTTCGGTGACTCGACCGATGGCGCCGTCTGCGGAAGTCTCGAGGTTGTGAGATTCGACGCAGATGGCGCGATCTTGGCGGCCCAATGCGATGGCCTCAATTCAGAGGTCCAACTAAACGGGTGGGGGTTAAGCCACCACTGGCGCGTCCGCTAGGCGGACGACCGACAGAGTATACTTCACAGACCATTGTAGAAACAATGCCTTACGCCGAGGCCGCTTTGTCGGAGCACGATCCGCTTCAGATTCGCACCGAAGTACAGCACTTCGAGGTCACCCAGGACGAGGCCGGCCAGCGGCTGGATAACTACGTCCACAAGCGCCTGGGCGGGGTGCCGCGCAGCCGCGTGTACCGCGTCATCCGCAAGGGCGAAGTGCGGGTCAACGGCAAACGGGCAGGCCCCGAGACCCGGCTCGCGCTCAGCGACAAGGTGCGCATTCCCCCGGTACGGGTGCTGCCGGAGACCCCCGCGCGCCCCTCGACCGATCTGACCGCGCGCATCGCCCGGGCCATCGTGCACGAGGATGAGCGGCTCATCGTGATCGACAAGCCGGCCGGGATTGCGGTGCACGGGGGCAGTGGCGTGAGCTTTGGCGTGATAGAGGCGCTGCGGGCCAGCCGTCCGGAGGAGTTCTTCGAGCTGGTGCACCGACTGGACCGCGACACGAGCGGCTGTCTGCTGGTGGCGAAGAAGGGCGCGGCGCTGCGCAGCCTGCACGGGCTGCTGCGCGAGGACGGATTCGAGAAGCGCTATCTGGCACTCGTGAAGGGTCCCTGGGATCTGGGCACCAAACGCATCGATGTGCCGCTGCGCACCGATACCCGCGTGAGCGGCGAGCGCACGGTGCGCGCCGCACCCAACGGCAAGCCTTCGGTCAGCGTTTTTCGTCCCGTGCAGTTCTTCGGCAGGATCGCGACCCTCATGGAGGTGACGCTGGAGACCGGCCGCACGCACCAGATCCGCGTGCACGCCCAGCACGCCGGGCACCCGGTGGCGGGAGACGAGAAGTACGGTGACCCCAGCTTCAATGAGACCCTCCGGGGGCTGGGTCTGGCGCGCATGTTCCTGCACGCGAGCAGTGTCAGCTTCGCCTGGCCGCAGGGCGGGGAGTTCAGCATCAATACCCCGCTGCCACCGGAGCTGGGCACGGTGCTCGATCGGCTGGCAACCATGAAGAAGCCGGCTCGCGGGCGCTCATGGGCCGCGGGCGATCCGGCGCGCGCGGCTAGACCGCAGACGCCGGCTGCTCGCCCGCGCCCCAAGCGAGACGGTGCCCGCACCGCTTCCGCCGCCCGTCCCAAGGCCGCTGTCCGCGCCAACAAGGCGGGATCTCGGCCCAAGGCCGCCGGCGTCCGCCCTAGGGCAGCCGCAGGCCGGCGCTCCGCAGCGCGCCCGCGAGCCAGATGAGCGGCAGCCCGATGAGGGCTGTGGGATCGGAGCTGTCGATACTTTCCATGAGCGCAATCCCGAGGCGCTCCGCCTTGAATCCCCCGGCGCAGTCATACGGTGCATCGTGCGCCACATAACGTTCGATCTCCGCCTCGCTGAGTCGCCGAAACCTCACCGTCGTGGTATCCAGGTGCGCCAGGCGCACGCCCGCATCACTGTGGATGAGCGTGCAGGCGGTGTAGAAGCGCGCCGTACTGCCGCTCAGGCGCGCCAGCTGCGCGCGGGCGCGCCCCACATCGCCCGGCTTGTCCAGCACGCCGTCGGCGCCCGCGGCCACCTGGTCGCTGCCGATGACCAGCGCCTGCGGGTGGCGCGCAGCAACCGCCTGCGCCTTGGCCAGCGCCAGACGCACCGCCCGATCCATGGGCAGCTCGCCGACGAGCGGCGTCTCCTCCACGCCGGAGTCTTCGGCCTCAAAGGTGAGTCCGAAGCGTCCGAGCAGCTCGTGGCGGTAGCGGGAAGCGGAGGCGAGGATCAGGGCCGGCGGATGGCTCACTTCGGCACCCGAATCACCTTCGAGAAACAAGGGGTTAGCGACAAGAACAGCTTTGACTTGGGGAGACCCGATACCTATTATACGCGCCCCATGTCGCCGCCCTGGTCGAAGCCGCTCGAGGTCGACCGGCTGGCCGATGGCGGAGCCGACGTCGACTTTGCTATCCCGCTCGCCGAGCTTTCCGGCTTGCGCCCGTTGCGTGCGGGTGTGGCAGGCGGCGTGGAGGGGCGCGCGCACTTTACGCGCCAGCGCGGGCTGGCGGTGGCCGAGGTCGCCTTGGCCGGCGAGGCGACGCTGCCGTGCCAGCGATGCCTGCAGCCCATGCAGCTGCCGCTGCGTTCGCGGGTGCGGGTGGCGCTGGTGAATACCGAGGCCGAGGCGGCGCGCGTGCCGGAGGAGCTTGAGCCGATGCTCGCGCCCGGCGGGCGCATCAGCATCGGGGAGCTCATCGCGGAGGAGCTGCTGCTGAGCTTGCCCATCGTGGCGCTGCACGAGGGCGCGGGGCAGTGTGGGTCGGCGCTGGCGCCGCCGGAGGCGAAGGGTCCGCCGGGGGAGACGCACCGGCCGTTTGCGCAGCTGGCGGATCTGTTGAAGCGTTAAGGATTCGAATTCGTTGAGGAGCTGATACATGCCTGTTCAAAAAAGCCGCAAGACGCCCTCGCGCCGCGGCATGCACCGCTCGCACGACGGGCTGAGCAAGCCTGCGCTGTCGACCGATCCGCAGTCGGGTGAGACGCACCTGCGTCATCGCATCACCCCGGATGGCTTCTATCGCGGCAAGCGCGTGATCGAGAAGCCGGCCGAGAGCGACGAGAAGGAATAGACCCCTAAGCCTTCTGCGCCGGACCTGAAGGGCCTGCGTGCTGCCAATCGCGATCGATGTCATGAGCGGCGACCACGAGCCGCGTGAGTACGTGTCCGGCGCCTTGCGCGCGCTGGCGGACGATCCGGAGCTGCGCGCGTTGCTGGTGGGGGAGCGCGAGCTCATCAGCGCTGCGCTGCAGACCCTGCCGCCCGCCGTGCGTGCGCGCGCGGAAGTCATCGCCGCCTCGCAGGTGGTGAGCATGGAGGAGAAGCCGCGCGAGGCGATCCGCCGCAAGAAGGATTCCTCGATGCGCGTCGCGATTGACCTCGTGCACGAGGGGCGGGCGAGCGCGGCGGTGAGCGCCGGCAACACCGGGGCGCTCACGGCGATCGCGCACTTCGTGCTCAAGACCCTGCCCGGAGTGGAACGCGCCGCCATCATCTCGGCGATCCCGGCCGCGCACGGGCTCACGCAGATGCTCGACCTGGGCGCCAACACCAAGGCGACACCGCAGCAGCTGCTGCAGTTCGCCGCCATGGGCTCGATCATCGCGCGCGATGTCTACGGGCTCGCCAGCCCGCGCATCGGACTGCTCAACATCGGCACCGAAGACATGAAGGGGCACGAAGTGGTGCAGGCGGCGCACGCGCTGATCGGCGCGACACCCCTTAACTACGTCGGCTTCGTCGAGGGCGATGACATCTTCTCCGGGGATGTCGACGTGGTGGTCACGGACGGCTTCACGGGCAATGTCGCCTTGAAGACCATGGAGGGCGTCGCCGGCCTCATCGCCGATCGCATGCGCCAGGAGTTCCAGCTCTCCTTCCTGAATCGGCTCGCCGGCCTGATTGCGCGCCCGGTTCTGCGCCGGGCGGCGGCGGGCCTGGACCCGCGTCGCTACAACGGCGCCTGCATGGTCGGCCTCGCCGGGATCGTGGTAAAAAGCCACGGTCGCGCCGACGGTGTCGCTTTCGCGCGGGCGATCGGCACCGCCGCGCTCGCGGCGCGCCGCGGCTTGACCGCGCACATTGCGCAGGCCTTGCAGGCCGAAGGGACGGGCAGTTGATCTATTCGCGTATCACCGGCACCGGGGCCTACCTGCCGGAGAAGATCGTGAGCAATCGCGATCTTGAGAAGCTGTTCGACACCACCGATGAGTGGATCCGCACCCGCACCGGCATTGAGCGCCGCCACATTGCCGCCGACGGGGAGACCACCGTGGACCTGGCCGAGCACGCCGCGCGGCGCGCGCTCGCGGCGGCCGGGGTCGCGGCCGAGGATGTGGATTTCATCGCCTTTGGCACCACGACCCCGGACCTGATCTTCCCCAACTGCGGCGTGCTGCTGCAGAAGCGCCTCGGCTGCATCGGGGTGCCGGCCTTCAGCGTGGAAACCGCCTGCGCCGGCTTCATGTACGCGCTCTCGATCGCGGACAAGTACGTGCGCTGCGGGGAAGCCAAGCGAGCGCTGGTGATCGGCTCGGAGACGCTCTCGCGCATCACCGACTGGTCCGATCGCTCCACCGCCATTCTGTTTGCGGACGGGGCCGGTGCGGTGGTGCTCGAGCCGAGCGCGACCGCGGGGATTCTCTCGACGCACCTGCACGCGGATGGCCGCTACCACGAGATGCTTTATTGCGGCAGCGGCGTCTCGCGCGGTTTCGAGCCCAAGCTGGCGATCCGCATGGCGGGCAAGGAAGTCTTCAAGATCGCCGTGACCAAACTCGGGGCGGTGGTGGACGAAACCCTGGCGGCCAACGGACTTGACCGCACCGCGATCGACTGGCTGGTGCCGCACCAGGCCAACATCCGCATCGTCGAGGCAACCGCCTCCAAACTGGACCTGCCGCTGGAACGCGTGATCATCACGGTGCAGGACCACGGCAATACCTCAGCGGCCTCGGTGCCGCTGGCGCTGGATGTCGGAGTGCGCGACGGGCGTATCCGCCGCGGGGACCTGCTGCTGCTGGAGGCCTTCGGCGGCGGCTTCACCTGGGGTTCCGCGCTCGTTCGCTACTAAAGGCGGTGCGCCCCCCAAAAAGCAAAACGCCGCGCAGTGCGCGGCGTTTTGCCTATCGACTTTGAAGTCTGTCGATTACTTGGAGACCGAGCGCTTGAACATGCGGTCGATCTTCTCGTTTGTCGCATCACAGCATGACTGGCTGGCATGTGCCGCAGCCAACGCCTGATTCGCCGTGCTCTGGGCACCGCTGGCAGCCTGTCCGGCAGATGCCGCGGCGCTGTTGGCCGAATCAGCTGCGCTCTTCGCGGAAGACAGGTCGCCCTGAACCTTCGCCACCTGAGCCTTAAGATCGTCCACTTGGGCCTGGAGGGGCTTCAGATCCGTACAGCCTGCCAGTCCTACCACCACTGCCACGGCAGCCGCTGCCGTCACAACGCTCGCGCACTTCATAATCGTCCCCTTTGGGTTGTTTAATTCGGAAGTCCTAAATAACCGAAGCGACTCCGGTGGGCAAGTTCCGCCGTCGTCGCCACTGACCACTGCATCAAATTTACCACGGGAATGCAACTCCAACACACATAACTTGTCTTCCGCCCGCGACAGTGGCAACGCCACGGACAATGTAGATGACAGAGCAAATTTTCACCTTTCATTCAGCTTGCGTATGAATTGCTGCAAAGCGTGATTTTTGTTTTTGTCCGACGCGAGAAGGCAAATCGGTGGGGTGCGCTGCGCGGTGCGTGTTTGCATGAAGTTAGTTATTCAACATGTAACTCAGGTGACATGCGCGTGTGGTCCGGAGTGAAGGCAGAGCGGTAGCTTGGCACTGGCAGCAATTTCTCGCGTTCCTCTTGCCGAAGTGTCCAATCTGGATATAATCACAGGTACTGTATATATCCACAGGACGCTCCCATGTCCGATCTCACCCCTCGCCAGACCCAGATCCTGCGGCTCATCCAGCGCTTTATCGGCGAAACCGGGATGCCCCCGACCCGGGCCGAGATCGCTCATGAACTTGGCTTCCGCTCCGCCAATGCGGCCGAGGAGCACCTGCGGGCGCTCGCCCGCAAGGGCGTGATCGCACTCGTGCCCGGCACCTCCCGGGGAATCCAGCTGAAGGACACCATCCGCGAGCAGATCGGCCTGCCGCTGATCGGGCGGGTCGCCGCCGGCAAGCCCATCTTCGCGGAGGAGAACTTCGAGTCGCGGCTGCAGATCGACCCGGGCATCTTTCAGCCGCGTCCGCATTACCTTCTGAAGGTTATCGGCATGAGCATGAAAGATGCCGGGATCCTCGATGGGGACCTGGTCGCGGTGCATCGCACGTCAGAGGTGCGCAGCCGCCAGATCGTGGTCGCGCGCCTGGAGAACGAAGTCACCGTGAAGCGCTACCGCCAGGAAGGCTCGGTGGTGTGGCTGTTGCCGGAGAATTCCGCCTTCGAGCCGATCAAGGTGGATCTGAAGGAAGAGCCGCTCTTGATCGAGGGCGTCGTGGTGGGCGTGGTGCGGCGTGGCCGTGCCGCCGGGCTCATGTGAAGTCCTGCAGTGAGCTGACGCGTCCTTTCCTCAAGGGGTTCTAAGCTGTTGTTGCCGCATCAGTGGATGGTGATCCGAAACTCGCGCGCCTGCTCGAGCATCCGGCCATCTGGCGCGGCCGCAGCGCGGCGCAATTCGCCACGCTGCGCAGTGGCTACCCCGCACTCGATGAGTACCTGCCCGGCGGAGGCTGGCCCCGTTCCGGTCTGACCGAGATTCTCGTTGCCCGCTTCGGCAGTGGCGAACTGCAGCTGCTGTTGCCCACGCTCGCCGCTCTCACACGCGCACCCAGTGCCCGCTGGTGCGTGTGGGTGGCGCCCCCGCTGATGCCGTTTGCTCCCGCTCTGGTTTCCCAGGGCGTCGTCCTCGAGCGCGTGGCGGTCGTCGGTGGCGCGCGTCCCTTGTGGGCTTTCGAGCAGGTCTTGGGTTCCGGGGCCTGTGATGCGGCACTGGGCTGGTGTCGGAACCCGCAGCCGCGCGACCTGCGTCGCCTGCAGCTCGCCGCCGAGCGCGGCAGAACGCTGGGGGTGTTGTTTCGTCCGCAGCGCGCGGCGCGCGAGCCCTCGGGCGCAGTGCTGCGCCTTACTCTGGCGCCCGCCGCGAGCGGGGTGCGCATCACGCTTCTGAAGGGCCGGGGCCTGCGGCGCGGGACGCTCGAGCTCAACGCGGCCGCAGGCTGGCCGCTGAAGTCACCGGAGCCGCAATGATGCGCGCACGCCTGAAGCGCGGGGGCGCTGCGCCGAGGCGCGGCATCCCGGCGGGCGAGGTGGCGGCACGCGGGCTTAAGGCCGTACCGCTGCCGCAGGTGTCGCAGGAGAGCGCGGCCGAACTGTGGGCGGCGCTGCAGCTTGCGAGTGCTCCGAGTGCGGAAAAACTCCAGGAGCTGGCGCGCGCCGCGCTCAACTTCTCCCCGCGCGTCAGTCTCGAGGCACCGGACGCCGTGCTGCTCGAGGTGCGCGGCAGCCTGCATCTGTTCGGTGGCGTGGCGGCCTTGCGCCAAGGGCTCTTGAGCGCGTGCGCGCAGCTTGAACTGCGGGCGGTGCTCGCGTTGGCGCCGCTGCCGCGCGCCGCGCTCGTCGCTGCCCGCGCCGGCAGAAGCCTCGTGATCGGCACGCGCGCCGAGCTCATCGGGCAGCTGGCGCCGCTGCCGCTCGCAGCGTTGCGCTGGCCGCCAGAGGTCATCGAGCGTCTCAAGCGCATGGGCGTGCGCAGCGTGGGGGAGGTGCTGCGCCTGCCGCGGGCCGGCTTTGCGCGGCGCTTCGGGGTGGCGCAACTCGCGTGCCTCGATGTCTTGAGCGGGCGCACGCCCGAGGTGCGGCGCGCGTTTCGCGCCCGGGAACGCTTTCGCCGTCGCCGCGAACTGAACTATGAGCTTCAGGACCACGAACGGCTGCTGCACGCGCTCGGACCGCTGCTTGAGGAACTGGAAGCCTTCCTGCGCGCCCGGCAGCTCGGTATCACGCAACTGGAATGCCGCTTCCTGCACCGCGCTGCGGCGCCGAGCGGTTGCGTGGTGAAGCTGGCGGCGCCCGCGGCCGCCGCCGCGCATCTCGCGGCACTTCTCAAGGAGCAGCTCGCGCGCGTGCAGCTGCCCGAGCCGGTGCGCTCGCTGGAGCTGCGCGCGGACACGCTGCTCGCGTATGTGCCGCAGGCGCAGGCGCTGTGGCAACCCGGCGAGCACGGCGGTGGCGGCGGTCGGGAGGCGCACGGGCTCATCGAGCGGCTGCGCGCGCGCCTGGGCGAGGAGGCGGTGTACGGGCTGACGCTTCTGGAAGGACATCGTCCGGAGCGCACCTGGGCGCTGACCGCACCCCCGCCGGTGGCTGCCACGCCGCCGCCGGCCGTCGCCGCCGCCGGGGCACCGCACCGGCCGCTGTGGCTGCTGCTGGAGCCCCAGCCCCTGCGCGAGCGTGCAGGTCTGCCGCGGCGTCGCGGGGCCTTGCGGCTCTTGAGCGAACCGGAGCGCATCGAGAGCGGCTGGTGGGACGGGGCGGACATCGCGCGCGATTACTACACCGCCTTAGATACCCACGGCGTGCGCCTGTGGGTGTTCCGCGAGCGCCGCGCACCGCACGGCTGGTTCCTGCACGGGATATTCGGATGAGCGCCGCCGTCCTCGCGGCCACCCCGCCGCTCGCGCCTGCCTATGCCGAGCTTCACTGCCTTTCCAACTTCAGCTTCCTGCGCGGGGCCTCGCATCCGCACGAGCTCGTGCAGCAGGCGCTCGCCCTGGGCTATCGGGCGCTCGCGCTCAGCGATGAATGCTCGGTGGCGGGCGTGGTGCGCGCCCACATGGCCGCCAAGGCGAGCCCACTGAAGCTTCTGATCGGCTCGGAGTTCCGCTTGAGCTGCGGGCTGAAGCTCGTGGCGCTGGCGATCAACCGCCAGGGGTACGCACGGCTGTGCCGCCTCATCACCCGCGGCCGTCGCCAGGCGCAGAAGGGCACCTACCGCTTGAGCCGCGCCGATGTGGCGGCGGCGCAGCTGCAGCAGTGCTTCATCCTGTGGATCCCCGCGGCGGGGCCGCGCGCGGAGGAACTCGCGTGGCTCGCCGCGCACTTCCCGGGCACGCTGCGCATCGCGGTCGAGCTGCTGCGCGAAGGCGATGACCGCGGGCAACTGGCGCAGCTGGAGCATTTGGGCGCCCTGCACGGCGTGCCGCTCGTGGCCGCGGGCGATGTGCACATGCACGTGCGCGGCCGCCGCAAGCTGCAGGACACCCTCACGGCGATCCGCGCCGGGGTCACGGTCGCCGACGCCGGGGCGCGCTTGTATGCGAACGGCGAGCGCTACCTGCGCGAGCTGCCCCGCCTGCAACGGCTCTATCCGGCGCGCCTGCTGCAGGCGACGCTCGAGGTCGCCGCGGCCTGCCACTTCAGCCTCGAGGAGCTGCGCTACGAGTACCCGCACGAGCTCGTGCCACCCGGTGAGACCGCCAGCAGTCACCTGCGGCGGCTGACCCAGGCCGGGGCCCGCTGGCGCTGGCCGCGGGGCGTGCCGCCGGCGGAACAGACCGCCATCGAGCATGAGCTCGCCCTCATCGCCGAACTGCGCTATGAGCCGTACTTCCTCACCGTGCACGACATCGTGGCCTTCGCGCGCCGCCGGGGCATCCTGTGCCAGGGGCGCGGGTCCGCGGCCAACTCGCGCGTCTGCTACTGCCTCGGGGTCACTTCCGTCGACCCGCAGCGCGGCGCCGCGCTGCTGTTCGAGCGCTTCATCTCGCGCGAGCGCAACGAGCCGCCCGACATCGACATCGACTTCGAGCACGAGCGGCGCGAGGAGGTGCTGCAGTACGTGTACGGCAAGTACGGGCGCGAGCGTGCCGCGCTCGCGGCGACCGTCATCATGTACCGCCCGCGCAGTGCGCTGCGGGACTTGGGCAAAGCCTTCGGCCTCAGCGTCGAGGACAGCGGGCGACTCGCCTCCGCCATGCAGTGGTGGGACGGCAGTGCGGCGATGGCCGAGCGCTTGCGCGAGGCGGGGTTTGATCCGCAGGCCGCGTGGCTGCAGCGCCTGCTGCCGCTCGCGCAGGAGCTCGTGGCCTTCCCGGGCTTCCCGCGTCACCTCTCGCAGCACGTCGGCGGGTTCGTAATCTCCGAGGGGCTGCTGGAAGAGCTGGTGCCGGTGGAGAACGCCGCCATGCCCGAGCGCACCGTGGTGCAGTGGGACAAGGATGACCTCAATGACCTGGGGCTCCTGAAGGTGGACCTGCTGGCGCTCGGCATGCTCAGCGCGCTGCGGCGCGCGTTTGCGCTGGTGAATGAGTTTCGCGGCACGCACCATGCGCTCGGGGAACTGCCGGCCGAGGACGAGCGCGTCTACGACATGGTGTGCCGCGCCGATACCATCGGGGTATTCCAGATCGAGTCGCGCGCGCAGATGGCGATGCTGCCGCGTCTGAAGCCGCGCTGTTACTACGATCTCGTCATCGAGGTGGCGATCGTGCGCCCGGGTCCGATCCAGGGCGACATGGTGCACCCGTACCTCAGGCGCAGGAGCGGCGCGGAAGCGGTCGAGTATCCGGGCGATGAGGTGCGCGAAGTCCTGCATCGCACCCTGGGGGTGCCGATCTTCCAGGAGCAGGTGATGCAGATCGCGATCGTCGCCGCCGGCTTCACCGCCGGGGAAGCGGACGCACTGCGCCGGGCGATGGGCGCCTGGAAGAGGAGCGGGGGACTGGATCCCTTCCGCGAGCGGCTCCTGCAGGGCATGCACGACAAGGGCTACCCGCAGGAATTCGCACAGCGCATCTACCAGCAGATGCTCGGCTTCGGTGAATACGGCTTCCCGCAATGTGTCGTGGGTGAGACTCGCGTGCTGGACGCAGACTCGGGGCGGTGGGTGAGCATCGCCGAAGTCGTATCCGGCCGTGCCCCATTGAAGGCCACGATGGCGTGCGATGCGGAGCTGCGTCTGCGGCGACGCCGGGTAATCGCGGTCGTGTCGAGCGGGGTAAAGCCCGTGTGGTGCCTGCGGACGGCTCCGGGTCATGCCGTTGCGGCGACCGCCGAGCACCCGTTCCTGACCCTGACGGGATGGCGCGCCTTGGCGGAGCTGCGGGTCGGTGACTGGGTGGCGGCCGCCGGCGCACTGCCGCTGCGCCGCTTCCTTCACCCGAAAGAGCGTAAGCGTCCAAGCACTCCGGGAATGCACCGCTGGAGCCACAGCTCACGCGACATCATTCCCGCCGAAGTGCGTACCGTGATCCAGCGGGAGCGCGAGCGCTCTGGGGTCAGCTGGGAGGAGATCGCACGCGCGACCGGTCTCGGGAGGCGCGCAATGTACTCGCGCGGCGGCAGGAAAATCGGGTTTCGCCGCCGCGTGATCGAGCGCCTGGCGCTGCGGCTGCGCTCTGTAGAGCTCGCGCGGCTGGCGGCCTCGGACATCGGCTGGGAGCGGGTGGTGGCGATCGAGGCGGCAGGCCCCCAGGCAACCTATGACCTGCAGATCGAGGACGACCATAACTTTCTGGCAAACAACCTGGTGGTGCACAACTCGCACGCCATGAGCTTTGCGCTCTTGGTGTATGACTCGGCGTGGCTTAAGTGCTATGAGCCCGCCGCCTTCACCTGCGCGCTCCTTAACAGCCAGCCCATGGGCTTCTATGCCCCCGCACAGCTGGTGCGCGATGCGCGCGCGCACGGCGTCGAGGTGCGCGGCGTGGACGTGTGCGTCAGCGGCTGGGACTCGAGCCTCGAGCGCCGTGCCGATGGGGAACCGGCCTTAAGACTCGGCCTGCGGCTGGTGAAATCCCTCACCGAGGCCGGTGTCACCCGGCTGCTGCAGGCGCGCGCGGTGCGCGCCTTTGCCAGCGTGGAGGACCTGAGCCGCCGCGGCGCGCTCGATCGCGGCGACCTTGAGGCCCTCGCCGCCGCCGGGGCACTGGCGGGCCTGAGCGGCAACCGCCACCTGGCCTTCTGGGAAGTCGCCGGCACCGAGCGCGAGCTGCCCTTGGGCTTTGCCAGCGGCCGGCGCGTGGATGCCGAGGAAGGCCGGCCGCTGCTGGCCGCGCCGAGCGAGGGGGAGGGGATCGTGGCGGATTATGCGGCGCTGGGACTGACCCTGGGACGCCACCCGCTCGCGCTGCTGCGCGGGCGGCTGCGCGCCGAGGCGCTCCTCCAGGCTCAGGAACTGCACCAGATTAGCCACGGCAGCCGGGTGCGCACCGCCGGCATCGTCCTCATGCGCCAGCGTCCGGCCACCGCCAGCGGGGTCACGTTCCTCACGCTGGAGGATGAGAGCGGCCAGGTGAATGTGATCGTCTGGGAGCGCATCGGGCGCGAGCAGCGCCGGCCGCTGCTGCAAGCGCGCCTCCTCGAGGTGCACGGCGAACTGCAGCAGCAGGAAGGCGTCATGCACCTGATCGCGCACCGGCTCATCGATCGCAGCGCCTTGCTGGGCTCATTGCTGACCCGCTCGCGGGATTTTCACTGAAGCCCCGGCGCCCAGCGGGCCTGGCGGCGCGGCCCGAAGCCGCAGGCTTGCCGGGGACAGCTGCAACCGCCCCGCACCCGCCTTAGGCACGAGGTCGGCGCGATGGGGCCCCGGCCCCGGGACTGGCGGCGGACCCTTCAGCTCAGGCGCGGCTTGCGGCGCGCCTTGCGGCTGCCGCTCTCGCCCGGATCGCCGATCTCGTAGTCCTCGAAATCACTGGTGAGCTCGGCGGTGTGTTTTTCTTCGCGCAGGCGCTCGAGGCGCCGCCACGCCGGGTCCTCGCCCTTCTGGGCCCGGCGCTTGGCAAGGTCCAGTTCCTTATTGACCTGGTCAAGATCGACGTCCCCGTCCTCGATGACAGGTTCGTCGGCCTCTTCGTCCTCGTATTCGTCGGCTTCCGGCTTCTCGCTCATGGAGTACAGCTGGGGGAACGTGACGGCGCGAAATTAAATCAAATCGCAGCACCACTGCAATCCCATCTGCGGCGGTTTGTGAAACCGTGCCGGTTTAGCCCCGGCCGCCGCAGTGACTTCAGTGGATCAGGTTGTTCATCTGGAAGATCGGCAGGAGCATCGCAAATACGATCCCCATGACGAACAGGCCCATGAGGATGATGAGCACCGGGCCGAGCAGGCCGACCATGGCGCCGAGCACCGCATCCAGTTCGCGCTCCTGGCTGATGGAGGCGCGCTCGAGCATGCTGTCGAGTTCCCCGCTGGACTCGCCGCTGGAGATCAGGTGGATGGTCATCGGCGGGAACAGGCGGCTGACGGCGAGTGAGCGCCCGATCGGGGCTCCCTCGCGCACCCGCGCGGCCGCATCCGCGACCGCATCGCGCATCGGCAGGTGGGTTACCACCTCCCCGGCGATGCGCATCGCCTCCAGCACCGGCACCGAACTGCCCGAGAGGATGCTGAAGGTGCGCGTGAAGCGCGCCGCGTTGAAGCCGCGCACCAGCTTGCCCATGATCGGCACCCGCAGCTGCCAGGAGTGGAAGGTACGCTTGGCGGCGGGGCTTCGCTGCCAGCGGCGGAAGGCCCACACCGCGATGACGGCCGCGATCAGCACGTAGATGCCGTAGACGCGGAAGAAGTCACTGGTGCCGATCAGCGCGCGCGTGATGAGCGGCAGCTTAGCCTTGCTCGATTCGAACACCGACACCACCTTGGGCACCACGAATACCAGCAGCCCGACCACGATGGCAAAGCACATGACCGTGAGCACGATCGGGTAGAGCATCGCCGCGAGCACCTTCTGGCGGATCTGCTCGCGGGTCTCGGTGTAGTCGGCCAGCCGCTCGAGCACGTTGTCCAGGTGCCCGGCCTGCTCACCGGCGGCCACCGTGGCGCGGTAGATCTCCGGGAAGATGCGCGGGAATTCGGCGAAGCCGGCCGCGAGCGTATGCCCCTCCATGACCTTGGCGCGCACCCCGTGCACGATGCTCTGCACGCGCGGCTTCTCGGTCTGCTGCGAAACGGCGAGCAGCGACTCCTCGAGCGGCAGCCCGGCGCGCACCAGGGTCGCCAGCTGACGCGTGAACAGCGCCAGGTCCCCCGCCGACACGCGGCGCGTGAAATTAAGGGAGCGCTCGCGCTTGGCCTCGCCCTGGGCGACGGCGGTGACGCTGACCGGCAGCAGCTGCTGCTCGCGCAACAGCTGGCGGATGTGCCGCGGGGTGTCGCCCTCGAGGATGCCCTTGCGCTCGCGGCCGCCGGCCTCGAGAGCGGTGTATTCGAAGGCGCCCAACTCAGTCCTCGCGCGTTACGCGCAGTATTTCCTCGAGCGTCGTTTCTCCGCGCAGCACGCGGGCGCGGCCGTCGTCGCGGATGGAGGGCGTGCTCAGGCGCGCGTGGCGATCGATCTCCTGTTCGGAGACCCCGTCGTGGATCATGGTGCGCATCGCGTCATCGACCAGGATGAGCTCGTAGATGCCCGAGCGCCCGCGGTAGCCGCCGGTCGGGTCGCGGCCCGGCCGGTAGAGCGTCGGGGAGGGCTCATCGGGCCCGAGGTTCAGCAGGCGCCGCTCATATTCCCCGGCGGCGAAGGGCTGCTTGCTGTCGGGGCTGAGCACCCGCACCAGGCGTTGCGCCAGCACCCCGATGAGACTCGAGGAGAGCAGGAACGGCTCGATGCCCATGTCGCGCAGGCGCGTGATGGCACCAGCCGCGGTGTTGGTGTGCAGCGTCGAGAGCACCAGGTGGCCCGTGAGGCTCGCCTGCACGGCGATCTGCGCGGTCTCCAGGTCACGGATTTCTCCGATGAGGACCACGTCCGGGTCCTGGCGCAGGATCGCGCGCAGGCCGCGGGCAAAGGTCATCTCCACCTTGGTGTTCACCTGCGTCTGGCCGATGCCGTCGATGTAGTACTCGATCGGGTCCTCGACCGTCATGATGTTGCGCGTGTTGTCGTTCAGGCGCTCGAGCGCGGCATACAGGGTGGTGGTCTTACCCGAGCCGGTGGGGCCGGTGACCAGGAGAATGCCGTGCGGCTTGTGGATCAGCTCATCGATCGAGCCCTGCGTGCGTGCATCCATGCCGAGGGAGTTCAGGTCCAGCTTGCCGGCCTGCTTGTCCAGGATACGCAAGACCACCCGCTCGCCGTGACCGGAGGGGATGGTGGAGACGCGCACGTCGACCGCGCGCCCGGCGATTTTCAGGCTGATGCGTCCGTCCTGCGGCAGGCGCTTCTCCGCGATGTCCAGGCGCGACATGACCTTGATGCGCGACACCACCAGCGGCGCCACCGCGCGCTTGGACTGCAGCACCTCGCGCAGCACGCCGTCGACCCGGAAGCGGATCACGAGGCGGTTCTCGAACGGCTCGACGTGGATGTCCGAGGCGTTCTCCTTCACCGCCTGGGTGAGCACGGCGTTGATGAGGCGGATGATCGGCGCGTCGTCCTCGCTGTCGAGCAGGTCGGCCTGCTCGGGCAGGTCCTGGGCGAGGTGGGCGAGGTCGGTCGTGTCATCGAGCCCCCCGACCGCCTGCATCGCATCCGAGCCGGCCTCGTAGGCGCGGCGCAGCATGACGTCGAACTCCGCCTCCGGCACGCGCTGGAGCCGCAGCGAGCGGCGCAGGTAGCGGCGCACCTCGGCGAGCGCCTGCGGCGAGGCGCTCTCGCGGTAGGTGCACTCGGCGACCCCGTTCACCACGCGGTTCACCAGCACGCCGTGGCGCTTGGCGAAGGCGAACGACAGGCGCCGTCCGCTCTCGTCGGCATCCGCGGGGTGCAGGCGCGGGGTGGCGAGCTCGTTCACGGCTTCCCCGGGGGGGCGCTGGTGGAGTTCGGATGCGGTTCGCCCGAGTCCGGGTTGGCCGTGTCATTGGGGGCCGGTTGCCCGGGCGGCGCCGCATGTGGCGCGGCCGGTGTCGGCGGCACCGTCGGGCCCGGCGCCGAGGGTGCCGGCGGGGGTTGCCCCGGTGCGCCCGGTGCGGCCTGCGGGATCGCGTTCAGCGTGCCGCGCGTGACGCCCGGCAGCAGCGGCAGCACCTCCCTCTGATCCAGGCTGCGCTGCTGGTCGCGCATGTAGTTGTACTTCAGATCCGTTTCAAAAGCCGCCTGGGCCTGGTCGCGCAGGATCTTCGGGCGGATGAACATGATCAGGTTGTTCTTGGTCGAGGTGGCATTGCGGGTCTTGAACAGCAGCCCCAGGATCGGGATGTTGCCCAGATAGGGGACGCGGTTCTCGCCCTTGACGCTGTTGTCCTCGATGAGCCCGCCGAGCACCACCACGCCGCCGTCCTCGATCAGCACCGCGGTGGTGATGGTGCGCTTGTTGGTGACGAGGTCCACCGCGCCGGCTGGCTTCTGGCCGATGCTTGAGCTCTCGATGGAGATCTTCAGCATCACCGCCGAGCCTTCCGGGGAGATGGTGGGCGTCACCTTGAGGATCGTGCCCACTTCCTCGCGCTGGATGGTCTGGAAGGGGTTCACCGTGCCACCGGTGACCGCCGTCGTGTTGGTGAACTGGCCGGTCACGAACGGCACTTCCTGCGCCACTTTCAGTTCGGCCTCCTGGTTGTCCATGGTGACCGCGGAGGGGGTGGCGACGACGTTGGTGTTGGTGTCGCCGCGGATGGCGCGCAGCATGGCCGCGAAATTCACACCGGTGCCGGCGATGCGGCCGATACCGATGGTCGTGCCCTGCAGCAGCGTGGTGGAGACGTTGGCGGGATTCTGCACGGCCCCGGCGAGGTCGACGATGCTGGTGCCGCCCACCGGGCTGACGAAGCTCCCCGCGGGAATGCTCTGGCCGTTGGAGAAGGCGGCCCAGTTGATGCCGAGCTCGGCGTCCTTGTCGACGTCGACCTCGGCGATGATGGCCTCGACCAGCACCTGCGGGCGGCGTATGTCGAGCTTATCGATGATGTCCATGACCGCGCGCATGATCTTCGGCGGCGCGGTGATGACCAGCGCGTTGTTGGTCGGGTCCGCCCACACCATGGCGTTCTTCTCCGCCTGCTGCTGCGCCGAGCCGCCGCCGGGGGCGCCGGCGGCCCCGGCGGGACCGGCCGCCGCCTGGGCGATGCCGGTGATCTGTTCCTTGAGTTTCGGGGCGATCTTGTCGGCATCGGCATAGTGCAGGTAGCGCACGCGCGTATCGCCACCGGCCTCCAGCGGCGTATCCAGGTGCGCGATCAGCGCGCGCAGCTTCAGCCGCTGGGACTGTTCCCCGGCGATGATGACGCTGTTGGAACGCTCGTCCGCCACCACCTTCACCGCCGCACCCTCGGCGGCATTGGCGCCCTGATAGAGCGAGTTCACGACGCGCACGATCTCGGACGCAGAGGCGTTCGCCAGCGGCACAATCTCCGGCTCCGAGCCGCCCACCTGATCGATGCGGCGGATGATGCGCATGATCCGGTTCACGTTGCTCGAGTGGTCCGAGATGATGAGGATGTTGGAGGCAGGATAGGCCGCCAGGTGCCCGTACTGCGCGATCATCGGCCGCAGGATCGGGATCAGCTGCGCGGCGCTCACGTTCTTCACATCCAGCACCTGCGTCACGATCTCATCCGAGGTCGCGCTCACGCGGTCGGGCAGGTCGATCGAGGGGAACTGGCGCGCATTGGCGTCCGGCAGGATCTTGACGACGTTCCCGGAGGGCACCGCGATGAAGCCGTACACCTGCAGGATCGACAGGAACGCCTCGTAGAAGGCCGCCGGTGACATCGGCGTCGAGGACAGCATCGTCACCTGCGCGCGCACGCGCGGATCGATGATGAAGTTCTTGCCGGTGGCCGCCGAGACCGCCTCGGCGATCTGCGTGATGTCCGCGTCCTTGAAGTTCGGGGTAATCCGCTGCACCTGCTGCGCGGAGGCGAGCGAGGCCCCCAGCACCGCCAGCGTGCACACGAGTAAGGAACGTAAACCAGTCATTCTCAATACTACCCCGTTACGCCTGTGGCCCCTGGGCTACGACCCGCCCGGGTCCGCCGGCTGCTCCGGCACCGGTTGCGGTGCCTCCTGCGCCTGCGGCGGCGGCACGCTCGCGGCCGCATTGGCTGCTGCCGCCTGCGCCGCCTGTGACTGAGCAGCCACGCTGTCCGCCTCCTGCGCCACCTGCGCGATGTTCAGCACCAGATCCTGCTGCTGCCCGCCGCGGATGACTGTGACGCGCGCCTCACTGGCGCTCGAGAGTGTGCGCAGGATCTGCTCGCTGCGATCGCGGTCATCGAGCGGCGTTCCGTTGATCGCGGTGACCTGGTCCCCGGGACGCAACCCCAGGCGGGCGAACGCCATGCGGTCCCGGCCCGGATAGACACGAAAACCGTTCAGGTGCCCGTGGTCCATGACCGGCTGCGGCCGCATCACGTCCCCGATCAGCCCCGGCTGCTCACTGATCATGCGCCGCATGCGCTCGATCGCCGGGTTGTCTCCGCCCTGCAGGGCCCCGGCGGAGGGGGGTGGAGCGTTGCCCACATTCATCTGGTGCGGCAGCGCCAGGGACTCGAGCTGCCCGTCGCGGTCGATCACCACCCGGTCGCTGTACACCGAGTGCAGCTTGGGACCGCCGGCGATCATGTCGCCGACTGCATACACCTTGGCCGTCTGGGCGCTCTGGCCGAGGATCGCGAGGCCGTTCTGGGGATCATTGCCGGCGATGATGCCGGTGAGTACCAGCGGGATACTGGTGGCGGGGGCGTTCGCGGCATCCTGCCGGCTCACCGGGGCGTCGCCGAACAGGTGCGCATTGGTGATCGCGGCGAGGTCCAGCCGGTGCGCGTGCGCGGGTGCCTGGCGCGGGGGCGCCGCTTTGGCGCCGCCGCCGGCAAGATCGGTGATGATCAGGGCCGCCTGTACAAAGAGCGCCAGCCCGAGAACCCAGGTGGCGATGCGCGGTCCTTCAGTAAGCAGCAGCGTGCGCCAGCGCTCCTGCGCCGGCAGACCCTCGAGCCAGGAAGCCGCGTTCATGGGAAAAACAGCATGAGCTTAAATGTAGTCCTTAAGGGCGCTCGCAGACCCCCGCGGCACGCCTTGCGCGCAGCGAGCCACGCCTCCAGCGCCCGCCATCATACGGGTGTGGCGCTTGTGCTCTCAAGCGATTGTTTCTGCAGGACTAACTACTCCTCATTCTGGCAGGCTTGTGTTGCCGTTTCGCGACCCCTATAAAGACTCTCATGCCCGATCCACATCCGGTCCGCCCCGATACTGGCGTAGTCGTCGAAGAGGCGCGGCCGGAGGTAAAGCAGCCCCCGCTTTACCAGGTGGTCTTGCTCAACGATGACTACACCCCCATGGAGTTTGTCGTCGATGTGCTGGAAAAGTTCTTCTCCCTGAACCGACCAACTGCGACGCGCGTCATGCTTGAGGTGCACACCAAGGGAAAAGGGGTGTGCGGGGTCTTCACATATGAGATCGCGGAAACTAAGGTGGCGCAAGTGACCACCTACGCGCGCGACCACCAGCATCCGCTCATGTGCACGCTGGAGGAGGCTTGAAAGCGGTGCTGTCTGACTGAATGAATGGCTGGAAAGGTTTCTACTGAACTGCGCTCCATGCACGAAAGGCCCGTCTAAGTGTTGTCCAACGAGCTCGAATACTGTCTGAACGACGCCTTCCACCAGGCGCGCGAGGCGCGTCACGAGTATCTGACGGTTGAACACTTGCTGCTCGCGATCCTGGACACCCCGAAGGTGCGCGAAGTGCTGCGCGCCTGCGGCGCGGACCTGGCGAAGTTCAAGCAGGAACTGAAGGAGCACATCGAGCAGTCGACTCCGAAGCTCGAGGAGGGCGAGGAGCGCGAAGTGCAGCCGACGCTTGGCTTCCAGCGCGTGCTGCAGCGCGCGGTGTTCCACGTGCAGTCGAGCGGCAAGAAGGAAGTCGGCGTGGGCAACGTGCTGGTCGCGATCTTCAGCGAGAAGCAGAGCCACGCGGTGTTTCTCCTCAACCGCCGCCACGTGACCCGTCTTGACGTGGTCAACTACATCTCCCACGGCCTCTCCAAGATCGCCGAGGAGAAGACCGACAAGGAAGAATCCGGCGCCGAGGGCGAGCGCGATGCCGAGGGCGGCAGTGCGCTCGAGAAATACACCACCAACCTCAACCGCATGGCCCAGGACGGGCGCATCGATCCGCTCATCGGCCGCAAACTCGAGGTCGAGCGCACCATCGAGATCCTGTGCCGCCGCCGCAAGAACAACCCCCTGTACGTGGGCGAAGCCGGCGTGGGCAAGACCGCGATCGCCGAGGGCCTGGCGCGCCTCATCATCGAGGGCAAGGTGCCCGAGGTACTGACCGATTCCACCATTTACGCGCTCGACATGGGCGCCCTGATCGCCGGCACCAAGTACCGCGGTGACTTCGAGAAGCGCTTAAAGGGCGTGATCACGGAGCTGAAGAAGCTCCCGGGCGCGATCCTCTTCATCGACGAGATCCATACCGTGATCGGCGCCGGGGCCGCTTCCGGCGGGGTCATGGATGCCTCCAACCTCATCAAACCGGTGCTCACGAACGGCGAGATCCGCTGCATCGGCTCGACCACCTACAACGAGTACCGGGGCATTTTCGAGAAGGACCACGCACTCGCGCGCCGCTTCCAGAAGATCGACGTGGTGGAACCCTCGGTCGCGGAGACCGTGGAGATCCTCTTCGGGCTCAAGCCGCGCTTCGAGGAGCACCACGGGATCACCTATACCGATGATGCCCTGAAGGCGGCCGCAGAACTTGCGGCGCGGCACATCAACGAGCGCCACCTGCCCGACAAGGCCATCGACGTGGTGGATGAGGCGGGCGCCCGGCAGCGCCTCAAGCCGATCGCCGAGCGCGAGCCGCAGGTCGGGGTGCGCCACATCGAGGACGTGGTGGCGCGCATGGCGCGCATCCCGGCCAAGAGCGTTTCGACCTCGGACCGCGAGGTGCTGAAGAACCTCGAGCGCAACTTGAAGCTCGTGATCTTCGGGCAGGACAAGGCCATCGATGCCCTCGCGGCGGCCATCAAGATGGCCCGTTCGGGACTCGGGGATGATCGTAAACCCGTGGGCAGCTTCCTCTTTGCTGGGCCCACCGGCGTGGGCAAGACCGAGGTGACGCGCCAGCTGGCGATTGCCATGGGCGTTGAGTTCCTGCGCTTTGACATGTCCGAGTACATGGAGCGCCACACGGTGTCGCGCCTGATCGGTGCGCCCCCGGGTTACGTTGGCTTTGACCAGGGCGGTCTGCTGACCGAGGCGATCACCAAGCACCCGCACTGCGTGCTGCTGCTCGATGAGATCGAGAAGGCGCACCCGGATGTCTTCAACCTGTTGCTGCAGGTGATGGACCACGGCACGCTCACCGACAACAACGGCCGCAAGGCCGACTTCCGCCACGTGATCATCGTCATGACCACCAATGCCGGGGCGCAGGAGATGTCGCGCGCCTCGATCGGCTTCACGCACGTGGATAACGCGAGCGATGGCATGGAGGCCATCCGCCGCATCTTCACGCCCGAGTTCCGCAATCGTCTGGATGCCGTGATCCAGTTCGCCGCGCTTGATCCGCTGACGATCGAGCGCGTCGTGGACAAGCTCATCATGGAGGTCGAGACGCAGCTCGAGGCGAAGGGCGTCACGATCTCCCTCGACGATGCCGCGCGTCGCTGGGTCGCCGAGCGCGGTTACGATCCGAAGATGGGGGCGCGGCCGATGGCGCGCACCATCCAGGAGCACATCAAGCGCCCGCTCGCCGAGGAGCTGCTGTTCGGCCGCCTCGCCGGTGGTGGCCACGTGCGGGTGTCGGTAGCGAAGGACGGCTCGCAACTGACGCTGGAGTTTGAGCCGGCGCAGCTGCCGGCCGTGCCCGCGTAGGGTCTTAAGGTGGATCCGCGCGGCGCGGCTGCCGCGCACGCCGCTCAGCGGCCGCGATAGATGATGCGGCCCTTGGTCAGGTCGTAGGGAGTCATCTCCACGGTGACGGCGTCACCGGTGAGTATGCGGATGTAGTTCTTGCGCATCTTGCCGGAGATGTGAGCGGTCACGATGTGGCCGTTCTTCAGCTTCACGCGGAAAGTCGTATTGGGCAAAGTCTCCGTGACTTCGCCTTCCATCTGAATCGCGTCTTCCTTGGACATATCACCCTTAAGCTGCTGCGGGGGCGCGAATTGGAGCACAAAGCGCGCGCTTCTGGCAATTTGGCTTCCGCGGCCGCGCTCAGCCTCCCGCCCCCGAACCGTCAGGGGCTCCTCAGCAGGCCCTCGGGCGCGTGTGCATGCTCGGCCAGCAGGGCCTGGAACTGCAGCCGCGGGATGGTGCGGGCGCCGAGGCTCGCCAGGTGGCGCGAGGGCAGCTGACAGTCAATCACGGCGAGGCCGTTGCGGCGACACGCCGCCACCAGGTGCGCGAGCGCTGCCTTGGAGGCATCGCGCGCGCGGCTGAACATCGACTCCCCGAAGAACACCCCTCCCAGGCGCACCCCGTACAGACCACCGACCAGCACACCGGCGCGCCAGATCTCGATGCTGTGGGCGTGCTGCAGGCGATGCAGCTCAAGATAAGCGGCCCGCATCTCGGAAGTAATCCAGGTGCCAGGACTTGCCGGGCGCGGGGCCGCGCAGCCATCGATGACCGCCGCGAAGTCGCGGTCCAGGGATGCCTTAAAGCCGCCATTGCGCAGCGTCTTCGCCAGGCTGCGCGTCAGCCGGAACTCCTCGGGGAAGAGCACCGCACGCGGATCGGGCGACCACCACAGCACCGGCTGTCCGGGGGAGTACCAGGGGAAGATGCCCTGCCGATAGGCCGCGATCAGCCGCTGCGGGGACAGGTCCCCGCCCGCGGCCAGCAGTCCCGCGGGCTCCTCCAGCGCCTGCTCCGTCGGCGGAAACCACTCGGGCGCATCGTGCGGGGAGAGCCAGGTGATGGTTCTCACACCAGGGGTCCTGCGCTGCGGCGGCCGCGGTAGGGGACGTGCGCCTGCACCTCGTGCGCATAGGCCTCGACCGCCGCCCCCTCCTGCGCAAGGTAGTCCGCGATGGCCGCGCGAAACTGCGCATCGGCGATGTAGTGCGCCGACCAGGTGAGCGTCGGCTCAAAGCCGCGACTCACCTTGTGCTCCCCCTGGGTGCCCGGCTCAAAGCGTCCGAGGCCGCGCTCGATGCAAAACTCGATTCCCTGGTGGTAGCAGGTTTCGAAATGCAGGCTGTGATAGTCGGCGGCGGCGCCCCAGTAGCGGCCGAAGAGTGCGTCCTGTCCGACAAAAAAAATGGCCGCGGCAACCACCGTGCGCCGATGCAGCGCGAGCTTCACCATCAGCGATTCGGGCTGCGTGCGGGCGATCTCGCTGAAGAACGCCCGTGTCAGGTACGGCTCGTGCCCGTGGCGCAGGAAGGTGTCGCGGTGCAGTTCGTACACGTGATCAAGGAGCGGCTCATCGAGCTGCGAACCGGCACGGGTCTCGAAACGCACGCCGGCCTCCTCCACACGGCGGCGCTCGCGGCGCGCCTTCTTGCGCTTCTCCGCGGTGAAACTCCCCAGGTACTCCTCGAAGCTGCCGTAGCCGCGGTTGCGCCAGTGAAACTGGCAGTCACGCCGCAGCAGCCAGCCGCGCTGCGCGCAGGCGGCGCGCGCGCTCTCGTCCAGGAACAGCGCGTGCACGCTGGAGATGCCCTGTGAGTGGGCGTGGCGCTCGAGTTCTGTGAGCAGCCGGTCGGCCAGCGCCGCGCGGTCCAGGTCCGCGCGTACCAGCAGGCGTGGGCCGGTGGCGGGCGTGAAGGGTGCGGCCAGGGTGAGCTTGGGGTAGTAGCGGCGGCCGACGCGCTCGTAGGCCTTGGCCCAGGCGAAGTCGAACACGAACTCCCCGTAGGAGTGCGTCTTCAGGTAAGTCGCGGCGGCCGCGGCGAGTCCGCCTCCCTCGTGGAGCGTCAAGTAGCGCGGTTCCCAGCCGGTGCGCCGCCCGACGCAGTGATTGCGCTCGAGCGCGGCCAGGAATTCGTGGCGGGTGAAGGGGTTGTCGGCGGCGCCCAGCGCGTTCCAGTGCTCGGGCTTAACCTGCTGGATGCTGGAGTGAAATTCTGCCCGGTCCCTTGGCATGTGCGGCGGGCAGGCCGGCTAGGCGTCCGTGTGGGTATCGAGCGCCTCCAGATACCGATCGGCATCCAGGGCTGCCATGCAGCCGGCGCCCGCCGAGCTGATCGCCTGGCGGTAGACGTGATCGGACACGTCGCCGGCGGCGAACACGCCGTGGACGCTGGTCGCGGTCGCATCCCCCTCGATGCCGCTCTTGACGATGAGGTAGCCGCCTTCGTGCATGGCCAGCTGCCCATGGAACAGGCCGGTGTTCGGGGTATGACCGATGGCGATGAAGAGGCCGGTCACCGCAAGATCGCGGCTGGCGCCACCGGCAACCGCCTTGAGGCGCACGCCGTTAACGCCGCGCTCATCGCCCAGCACTTCCTCGACCGTATGATTCCAGATCACCGACATCTTGCCCGCCTCGACCTCGCGGAACAGCCGGTCCTGCATGATCTTCTCCGCGCGCAGCTTGTCGCGGCGGTGCACGAGCGTCACGTGCCTGGCGATGTGCGAGAGGTAGAGTGCCTCCTCGACGGCGGTGTTGCCGCCGCCGACGATGGCGACCTCCTGGCCGCGGAAGAAGAAGCCGTCACAGGTGGCGCAGGCGGACACACCGCGTCCGCGATGCTTCTCCTCGGAGGGCAGGCCCAGGTACTTCGCGGTGGCGCCGGTGGCTATGATGAGCGCATCGCAGGTATAGGTGGCCGAGTCACCGGTGAGCCGGAACGGGCGGGTGCGTAGCTCCGCCGTGTGCACGTGATCGTTGATGATCTGCGTGTTGAAGCGCTCGGCGTGGCGTCGCATGCGCTCCATCAGCGCCGGACCCTGCAGGCCCTCAACGTCTCCCGGCCAGTTGTCAACATCGGTGGTCGTCATCAGCTGCCCGCCCTGTTCCACCCCGGTAATGAGCAGCGGTGAGCGATTGGCGCGCGCGGCGTAAACGGCCGCGCTGTAGCCCGCAGGTCCAGAGCCGAGAATGATGAGGCGGCTGTGCCGGGTGGTCGTCATGGGGGTCTCGAGTGATTCAGCGTTGCGCCATGGTACCAAGCCCTATAATGGCGGCCTTCTATCTTACGATGGAGATCTACGGGGTTGGCTGAATCCTCGGCACAGGCGCGCAACGGCGCACGCTTTACGGCAGCGGTGAGTCGCGGCCTGCGCGAAAGCGCGGTCATCGTCCTCGGTATCGTGGCGCTGGTGCTGCTCATGGCACTCGCCACCTACAGTCCCGATGACCCCGGGTTCTCCTTCACCGGCAGCGCCGCGCCCGTGCACAACCGCATCGGCGTCGTGGGTGCGTGGCTGGCGGACGTGCTCTTCTTTCTCTTTGGCCGTCCGGCGTTCCTGTTCCCCCTCATGCTGGCGCTCGCCGCCTGGGGCCTGCAGCGGCGCATCCAGTCCGAGGCCAGCTCGCGGGCCAACACGCTGGTGCGCATCGCGGGGTTCCTGCTGGTGCTGGTGGCCAGCTGCGCGCTGACGACGCTGCACTGGCAGCCCGGCAGCCTGCGCCAGAGCGCCGGCGGGGTGGTCGGCACGCTGTTCGGCAATGGGCTCGCGGCGGGCCTTAACTTCCTCGGGGCGACGCTGCTGCTGATCGCCGCCTGGATGGCCGGGCTGTCACTCGCCTTCGGCGTGTCCTGGTTCACCATCATGGATCGGCTGGGCAGCCTCGCCTGGGGGGCGGTGGGGTGGCTGCGGGCGCGCTCGGCATCATCCCGGGATGCCGCGGAAGGGCGCGAACGGCGTCAGGCGCGCAAGGAAGCGGTCGAGACCTCGCAGAAGAAGTCGGCGACGCGCGCGCCGCCGCGCATCGAGCCGCCCAAACCGATCGTTGAGAAGAGTGCGCGCGTGGAGCGCGAACGCCAGGTGCCCATGTTCGACCCGCCCAAGGCGAACGAGCTGCCACCGCTGAAGTTGCTGGATGATCCGCCGCCGCGCGAGCCGCTCTACAGCGCCGAGGGGCTGGAGGCGCTGTCGCGGCTGGTGGAGATGAAGCTCAAGGACTTCGACATCGAGGTCGAGGTGGTGGCCGTGCAGCCAGGCCCGGTCGTGACCCGGTTCGAGCTGCGGCCGGCGCCCGGGGTGAAGGCGAGCCAGATCACCGCGCTCGCCAAGGATCTGGCGCGCGCGCTGTCGGTGCTCAGCGTGCGCGTGGTCGAGGTGATCCCCGGCAAGAGCGTCATGGGACTCGAGATCGCGAACGAGAAGCGCGAGGTGGTGACCCTGGGGGAGATCATCCGTTCC
This sequence comes from uncultured Pseudomonadota bacterium, assembly GCA_963781815.1. Taxonomy (GTDB): domain Bacteria; phylum Pseudomonadota; class Gammaproteobacteria; order Steroidobacterales; family Steroidobacteraceae; genus 13-2-20CM-66-19. Next base: position 596,456 of record CAWAHK010000002.1, read on the forward strand.
AAGGCCTATGACGAGCTGCACTCGCCGCTCGCGCTCGCGCTCGGCAAGGACATCGGCGGCCAGCCGATGGTGGCAGACCTGACGCGCATGCCGCACCTGCTGATCGCAGGCACCACCGGCTCCGGAAAATCCGTCGGCATCAACGCCATGGTGCTGTCGCTGCTCTACAAGTCCACCGCCGAGCACGTGCGGCTCATCATGATCGACCCGAAGATGCTCGAGCTGTCGGTCTACGAAGGCATCCCGCATCTGCTGGCGCCGGTGGTGACGGACATGAAGCAGGCGGCGAATGCGCTGCGCTGGTGCGTCGCGGAAATGGAGCGCCGCTACCAGCTGATGGCCGCGCTCGGGGTGCGCAACATCACCGGTTTCAACCGCCGCGTGAAGGATGCGCTGGAGGCCGGCAAGCCGATCAGGGACCCGGTTATGATGCTGCGGGCGGCCAACGACCCTTCGATCGACCAGCGCGAGATTCAGGACCTGATGCCGCTGCCCTACATCGTGGTCGTGGTCGATGAGCTCGCCGACCTCATGATGATCGTCGGCAAGAAGGTCGAAGAGCTCATCACGCGCCTCGCCCAGAAGGCACGCGCCTCGGGGCTGCACCTGATTCTCGCAACCCAGCGCCCGTCCGTTGATGTCATCACCGGGCTCATCAAGGCGAACATCCCCTGCCGCATCGCCTTCCAGGTCTCCGCCCGCGTGGACTCGCGCACCATCCTCGACCAGATGGGTGCCGAGACACTGCTGGGGCACGGCGACATGCTCTACCTGCCACCGGGCACCTCGCTGCCGACGCGGGTTCACGGCGCCTTCGTATCCGACCAGGAAGTGCATCGGGTGGTCAATGCACTGAGGACCTCCGCGCCGCCGACCTATATCGAAGAGGTGCTGTCCGGACCCAGGACACCGATTCCGGGGTTGTCGGGTGAGGATTCCGAAGGCGGTGGCGCGGGCGAGAGCGCCGAAAGCGACCCTCTATATGATGAGGCGGTACGCATCGTCACGAGCGAGCGCAAGCCCTCGATCTCCTACGTCCAGCGGCGCCTGAAGATCGGCTACAACCGCGCCGCGCGCCTGCTCGAGGCGATGGAGCAGGCGGGACTCGTCGGTCCGCTGCAGGCAAACGGCGCCCGCGACGTGCTGGCCCCCGCGCCCCCGGAGGACTGAACCTATGCGCACGCAGGCAGCGCGGCGCGGCGGTCTGGTGCGCCTGTGGGCCGGGGCGCTCGGTCTGGCCCTTCTCGGCGTGGCGGCGTGCGCGCAGGCCGCGCCCGCGCCGACGCCGCTCGATGCCTATCTTGGTAACCTCAAGACGCTGCGGGCGGACTTCCTGCAGACCCTCGCCGATGGGCACGGCCGCGAGATCGATCGCGCGAGCGGTACGCTGATCGTCTTACGCCCCGGCAAGTTCAGCTGGGAGATCCATCCGCAGAACCCCACCGGCGCGAGCAGCGGCGCGGGCCAGCTGATGGTATGCGACGGCACCAACCTGTGGTTCCTCGACCGCGACCTGCAGCAGGTGACGGTGAAGCCGGTGGACGCCGCCCTCACCGCGACTCCTGCGATGCTGCTCTCGGGCGCCGCGGACGTGGGCAAGAATTTCAAGATAACCCCGGCGGGCGAGCGCACCGGCCTCAGCTGGGTGCTGGTCGAGCCGAGCGCCCCGGACGCCGACTTTCGCACCGCGCTGTTCGGCTTCGCCAACGACGAGCTCAAGCGCATGATCGTGGAAGACAAGCTCGGGCAGACCGCGACCATCATCTTCCAGAAGATCGCCCGCAATGCGCCGGTCGCCCCGGCCGAGGTGAGCTTTACGCCGCCAAAAGATGTCGACGTCATCGGCACGCCGCGCCGCTAAGGGCGCACCCGCACCTGAGTCCCGGTGAGCACGCCTGACCTGTACGCCACCGACCCGCTGCGACCGCTCGCGGACCGCATGCGGCCGCGCGCCCTGAGTGAGTTTATCGGGCAGCAGCACATCCTCGGTCCCGGCAAGCCCCTCGCCGCGAGCATCGCGCACGGACAATTGCATTCGCTGATTTTTTGGGGCCCGCCCGGCACCGGGAAGACGACGCTGGCACGCCTCATCGCCAAGGCCTCCAACGCGCAGTTCATCGCGCTGTCGGCCGTGATGGCGGGCGTGAAGGACATCCGCGCCGCGGTGGAGGCGGCGCGAGCGGCGCGCGCCGCCGACGGCCGCCCGACGCTGCTGTTCCTCGACGAGGTGCACCGCTTCAACAAGGCGCAGCAGGATACCTTCCTGCCCTACCTGGAGGACGGGACGCTCACCTTCATCGGTGCGACCACCGAGAATCCCTCCTTCGAAGTCGTGTCGGCGCTCCTGTCGCGCGCGCGGGTCTACGTGCTGCGCTCCCTGTCGGTCGAGGACCTGACGGATCTGTTGCGCCGCGCGCTCACGGATGAGGAGCGCGGGCTCGGGCATGAGCACCGCGGCGCCGCGCCGGACGCGCTGGAACTCATGGCGCAAGCGGCCGACGGGGACGCGCGGCGCGCGCTCAACATGCTGGAACTGGCTGCCGGCCTCACCGACGCCGGCGGCGATGCGCGTACTATTACCCTCGCCGCAGCCCAGGAGGTGGCCAGCGGCACGCTGCGGCGCTTTGACAAGGGCGGGGATCAGTTCTACGAGCAGATCTCGGCGCTGCACAAGTCGGTGCGCGGCTCCGACCCCGATGCCGCACTCTACTGGCTGTGCCGCATGCTCGACGGGGGCTGTGATCCGACTTACCTCGCGCGTCGGATCGTGCGCATGGCCTACGAGGACGTGGGACTTGCCGATCCGCGCGCCTTCAGCGTGACGCTGGATGCCTGGGAGGCGTACGACCGCCTCGGCAGCCCGGAAGGGGAGCTGGCGCTTGCCAACGCGGTGGTGTACCTCGCCTGCGCCCCGCGCAGCAATGCGGTCTACGTCGCGATGGGCGAGGCGCTGGCGGACGTTGAGAAATTCGGTACCCTCGAAGTACCGTTGCACCTGCGTCCGGCGCCGACGCGCTTCATGAAGAATCTCGGCTACGGGCGCGACTACCGCTACGCGCACGACGAGCCGGAAGCCTTCGCGGCCGGCGAGCGCTACCTGCCGGAGACGCTGCCTGATCGGCGATACTACCGGCCGGTGCCGCGCGGGCTGGAGATCAAGATCGGCGAGGCGCTGGCGCGCCTGCGGGCACGGAACGAGTCGAAAGGTTGATACCGTGATTGACCCCAAACTGCTGCGCACCGATCCGGAGAGCGTGGCGCGCAATCTGGCGCGCCGCGGCTTTGATCTTGATGTCACGGCGCTGAAGGCGCTGGAGGAAAGGCGCAAGCCCTGGGCGGTGGAAGTGGACCGGCTGCGCGCCGAGCGCAACACCAACGCCAAGGCCGTCGGCCTGGCCAAGGGCAGGGGCGAGGACGTAGGCGCGCTGATCGCCAAGGGCGAGAGCCTCACCGCGGTCCTCGGCCAGGCGGAAGCGGCCCTCTCCGCGGTGCAGGAGGAGCTCGAGCAGTGGCAGCTCGGACTCCCCAACCTGCTGCACGAGAGCGTGCCGGACGGGCGCGACGAGGGCGCCAATGTGGAACTGCGCCGCTGGGGTGAGCCGCGGCACTTCACCTTCAAGCCGCGCGATCATGTCGCGGTCGGGGAGCACCTCGGGGGTCTGGATTTTGAGGCGGCGGCGCGCATGTCGGGTGCGCGCTTCGTGGTGATACGCGCGGGGCTCGCGCGGCTGCATCGGGCCCTGGCGCAATTCATGCTGGACCTGCATACGCGCGAGCACGGTTACACGGAAGTCTACGTGCCCTATCTGGTGCAGGCCCCGGCGCTGATCGGTACCGGGCAGCTGCCTAAGTTCGCACAGGATCTGTTCGGACTGCGCGGTGAGCAGGGCTTCTATCTCATTCCGACCGCCGAGGTGCCGGTGACGAACCTCGTGCGCGAGCAGATCGTGCCGGCGGAGAAGCTGCCGCTGAAATTCGTGGCGCACACCCCGTGCTTTCGCTCCGAAGCCGGGGCGGCCGGCAAGGACACGCGCGGCATGATCCGCAACCACCAGTTTGACAAGGTGGAGCTGGTGCAGATGGTGCGTCCGGAGGACTCCTACGGCGCGCTGGAGGAGCTGACCGGACATGCGGAGAGCGTGCTGCAACGCCTCGGGATCCCCTACCGGACCGTCGCGCTGTGTGCCGGTGACATCGGTTTCGGCAGCGCCAAGACCTATGATCTTGAGGCCTGGCTGCCCTCCCAGGAGCGCTACCGCGAGATTTCCTCGTGCAGTAACTTCGAGGCCTTCCAGGCGCGGCGCATGCAGGCGCGCTGGCGTAACCCGGACGGCAACAAGCCCGAACCGCTGCACACGCTGAACGGCTCCGGGCTCGCCGTCGGGCGCACGCTAGTCGCCATACTGGAGAACTTTCAGAACGAGGACGGCTCGGTCAGCGTGCCGCAGGTGCTGCAGCCGTACCTGGGCGGGCTCACACGGCTGGCGGCGTAGACTATCGATTATCGATACCCCTATACTGCATTTCATAATGAAGCGTACGCCGCGCAAGCCGGCTCCGGCGCGAACGCGCGACCCGCTCTTCAACCGCTCGGTGGAAAAGGCTCTGGCGATCCTCGAAGCCTTCGGCGGTGAGCGGCGCGCCTTGAGTCTCGCGGAACTCGCCGCGAGTGTCGGCATGACGACGAGTTCTGCACAGCGCTGCACCCACACGCTGGTACGCCTTGGCTTCCTGCGGCGCGATCCGAGCCTCAAGCGCTGGGTGCTCTCGCCGCGGGCGCTCTCCTTCGCCCACGCCTACCTTGCCGGCCACGCGCTGCTCGAGCAGGCGACCACGCATCTCATCGATCTCAATCAGGCGAGCGGGGAGTCGGTGAGCATGACCGAGCCGGAAGATCTCGACATGGTGTTCATCGCGCGCTTCCCGAGCCTGAAGCGTTTCTACATCCACACGCCGGTGGGACGCCGGCTGCCGATGTACTGCACCGCCTCGGGCCGGGCATACCTCTCCGCCTTGCCGGCCGCCGTCGCGCAGCGCATCGTGCGGCGCTCGGAATTGAAGGCGCTCACGCCCCACACCCTCACCGACGCGGCCGCCATCCTCAAGCGCATCCACGAGGCGCGCGAGGCCGGCTATGCCTGGTCGGATCAGGAGTGCTATCGCGGCGATCTGTCGGTCGCCGCTCCGGTGCTGGGCATCGATGGCCGACCGCTCGCCGCGATCAATATTTCCGCACCGACCAGCCGCTGGAGTCTCACCGAAATGCGCACCAAGCTTGCCCCGCTGCTGCTGCAAACCGCCCGCGCTGCCTCGCTGGGCCAGTCCATGCTGCGTTCCGCATGAGCGACACTACCGAAAAGAGCATGCCCGAGCTCAGCCGTTCGCTGCAGCCGCGGCACATCACCATGATCTCGATTGGCGGCATGATCGGCGCAGGGCTGTTCGTCAGCAGCAGCGCCGCGATCGCGGCCACCGGGCCGGCGATCGTCGTCAGCTACCTCATTACCGGCACGCTGGTGCTGCTGGTCATGCGCATGCTGGGTGAGATGGCGATGACGCTGCCCAAGGTGCGCTCCTTCTCCGAGTTCGCGCGCGCCGGACTGGGTCCCTGGGGTGGCTTCGTCGCCGGCTGGCTCTACTGGTATTTCTGGATGATTGTCGTACCGGTGGAGGCCATCGCCGGCGCCAACATCCTGCACAACTGGCTGGGCTTACCGCCGCTGCTGCTCGGGCTGATCCTCATGGGGGTCATGACCGCCGTGAATCTCATGTCGGCACGCAGTTACGGGGAATTCGAGTTCTGGTTTGCCTCCATCAAGGTGGCTGCGATCCTGGTGTTCATCGCCCTCGGGGCAGCCTTTGCCTTCGGCTTCACCTCGCCCACCGGGTCGACCTTCGGCAACCTCACCGCCTATGGCGGCTTTATGCCCAAGGGGCTGACCGCGGTGCTCTCCGGGGCCGTCACAGTGTACTTCTCGCTCACCGGGGCAGAGATCACGACCATCGCGGCGGCCGAGTCCAAAGAGCCGGCGCGCGCCGTCGCGCGCATGAGCAGTACCGTCATCGTGCGCATTCTGACCTTCTACGTAGGCTCGGTGCTGCTCATCGTGACGGTCGTCCCCTGGATCCGGGTGCGGTCCGGGGAATCCCCGTTCACGCTCGCCCTGAGCACCATGCAGTTCCAGTGGGCGAGTGTGGCCATGAGCGCCATCATCCTCACCGCGGTGCTCTCGTGCCTGAACTCCGCCTTCTACGTGTGCTCGCGGGTGCTGTTCGTGCTCGCCGAGAACGGTGATGCACCCCAGTGGCTGATCCAGCTGAACGCACGGCGGGTGCCGACGCGCTCGGTGTGGATGGGCAGCCTTGCCGGAGTGCTCGGCATCTTCGCCGCTACCGCGCACTCGCAGAAGGTGTTTGCCTTTCTCGTCAATGCCTCCGGTGCGTTGATGGTGTTCATTTACATGATGATCGTGGTGGCGCACCTGCGCGTGCGCCGCAAGCGTGAGGCGAGCGGCGTGCCGGCGCCGGCACTCACCATGTGGTTCTTTCCCTGGGCCGACTACCTCGCGCTCGGGGGCATGGCCGCGGTGCTGATCGCGATGGCGCTGACTCCGGACATGCAGCAGGACCTGAAGGCCAGCGTGCTGTCGTTCGCGGTGGCACTCGGCGCATTCTATTTCGTCAACAGCCGGCGACGCTCACGCGCGCTGGAGAGTCCGGCGTCCGCCGGCTGAGGCGGCCGAAGCAAGAACAGCAGCGGGGAGATTCCGATGCGGCGCGTGCGGTTAGGGCGATTGGCAATCGGCACTCAGGGCGGGCTGCTTACCTGGGTGATGGCAGCGGTGCTGCTCTCGGCCAGCAGTGCCGCCGTGGCCCAGGAAGAGGCGACGGCGACCGAGGCCGCTGCGGCGGGCCCGCTGCAGGAGGTCACGGTCACGGCGACGCGCCGCGCGGAGAGCCTGAGCAAGGTGCCGATCAGCGTGACGGCACTCACCCAGGAAAGCATGGATGACCGGGGCGTCAAGGACTTTGCCGACGTCGCCCGCTTCACCCCCGGGGTGAACTTCGACAACTCCGGCACCAACAATATTTCCATCCGCGGCATTTCCGGCACCGGCGGCGCCGGCACCACCGGCATCTATCTGGATGACACCCCGATCCAGATGCGCGCGCTGGCCTTCAACCCGGACGAAGCGCTGCCGAAGTCCTTCGACATTGATCGCATCGAGGTGCTGCGCGGCCCGCAGGGGACGCTCTTCGGGGCCGGCTCCGAGGGCGGCACCGTACGCTATATTTCGACCCAGCCGAGCCTCAGCAGGGCCTCGGTGTACAGCCGTGAGGAGGTCGCCACGACCGAGAACGGCGACCTGAGCTACGAGGCAGGCGCTGCCGTCGGGGGACCACTGGTGCAGGGCGTATTCGGAGCGCGGGTCGCGGTGTCCTACCGCCACGACGGCGGCTGGATCGATCGCATCAATCCGGTCTCGCTGCAGACGGAGGAGAAGAACGCCAACTTCCGCGACACCCTGCTCATCCGGCTGTCCGCCCTGTGGGCGCCCTCGGAGAAGTGGACGGTAACTCCGTCAATCTACTACCAGGACCAGAAGCGCAACGACATCGACAATTACTGGCCGCTCTACTCGGATCCCGCGGCGGGGAAATTCATCAATGCCAACCCCTCGCAGCGCGAAGTGCCGGATAAATTCTACATCGCCGCACTGAAGGTGCAGGCGGACCTGAGCTTCGCGCAGTTTATTTCCAATACCTCGTACTTTCACCGTCAGGAGCAGACCGGCTACGAGGGCACGTTGTATAACCTCGGCTTCTACCAGGTGTACGCCTTCCCCGGCAACACTCTGCTCGACGGCACTGGCGTGCACCTGCCGGCCGGCGTTACGGACTACCGTTCGCCATCCACCATCGACAACCATCAGGAGAACATCACCCAGGAACTGCGGCTGCAGTCGAACGATCCGGCCTCGCGGTTGCTGTGGACCGGTGGCGTGTTCCTGAGCGTGAACCGCCAGAGCTATCTTGAGCAGATCCACGACCCGATGCTCAACGAGCTCTCGCTGGCGCTGGCCGGGGTGCCGTACACGGATATCTTCACGTACACCGATGCCAGCGGAAACACGGTCCCGGCGACCTTCGACCCGAACTACCCGAACGACGCCTACTTCCTGAAGACGCACGCCAAGGATGAGCAGTACGCAATCTTCGGCGAGCTCACGTACGGCTTAACGGAGCACCTGAAGGCGACCCTCGGCGCACGCTTCTCCAAGAACAAGTACTCGTTCGAGACCCTCACGGGCGGCCCGCAGCTGTATGCGGCCACCAGCACCGGCTCGGGCGATAACTCCGAGAACGCCTTCACTCCCAAGGCGAGCCTGCAGCTCCAGGCCGACGCGAACAACATGTACTACTTCACCTACGCCAAGGGGTTCCGTCCGGGCGGCGCCAACAACCCGTTGCCGCAGGCGGCCTGCTCGCAGGACTTTGTGAACTTCGGCATCACGGAGGCACCGACCACCTATAGTTCCGACACGGTCAACAGTTACGAGCTGGGAGCGAAGAACAATATCGGTGGCTGGCTGCGCCTGGCGAGCAGCCTGTACTACATCAAGTGGAACAACATCCAGCAGACCGTCATCCCGCCCATCTGCCAGATCTCGTTCATCGCCAACCTCGGTCAGGCCGTGGCCAAGGGTGCGGACTTGCAGGCCGATATCGCCGTCGGGGATCACGTCACCATCCAGCTGGCGGCCGGCTACACGGATGCGCGCTATACGGCCGATTCGCGCCTGAGTGCTGACAGCGCCGTGGGACCGGTGGTCGCCGACGGGGATGCGATCACGGGGGCGTCGAGCGAGACCGGCGGCGGCCAGCCGACCGCGCCGGTGACCGCGACCCTGGGCGTGGAATACCGCTTCAGCATGTTCGCGCGCCGCACCTTCATCCGTGGCGACGTCGAGTACAAGGGCCGTGCCAAGTGGCTTTCCCCCGGCCAGGACAGCCGTACGCTGCAGTATGACGAGGCGAATTTTGTCCTGCCTGGCACGACCTTCACCAGCATGCGCGCCGGCGTGGAACTGGGCGCCTGGCAGGTGAGCGCGTTCGTGGATAACCTGACGAACGCGCACCCGGTGGTGGACTTCAACAATACGATCTGTCCCACGGCCGGGGAGCCCGGGACCTGCACGATCGCCGCCGGCGAGCGCCTGCTGCGCGAGTACACCTGGCGTCCGCGTACCATCGGGCTCACCTTCATCTTCCACCAGTGATGCCGCGGCGGCGACGCAGGCAAGCCAGCGCCGCTGCCGGCAACACCGCGTTGCTGCCGGTGAGGCCGCCGGGCATGGACCGCTTCATTGCGCGCCGCGACTTTCTGCAAGGCACGCTGTATGCGGCCGCGAGCACGCTCAGCGGCCCGCTCCTGGCCGGCGTGGCTGGCGCGCCGGCCGCACCCACCCCGGGCCAGGATCTGGCGGGTTACTACCCGCCGTCCTTGACCGGGCTGCGCGGATCGCATCCGGGATCCTTCGAGGCCGCGCATGCACTGCGCGATGGTGCGGCAGCGGCCGCTGCCGTGCCCGAAGCCGACAGCTACGATCTGGTGATCGTGGGAGGCGGACTCAGCGGGCTGTCCGCGGCGCACTTCTATCGGTCCGCCGCGCGCCCTGGCCGCATCCTGATTCTGGACAATCATGACGATTTCGGCGGCCACGCCAAGCGCAACGAGTTCGCTCTCCACGGCGACGTGCAGCTGGTCAACGGCGGCACGCTCGACATTGACAGTCCGCGGCCCTACAGCGCCGTGGCCACCGGGCTGCTGGGCGAACTGGGTGTGGACGTGCCGCAGCTGAGCCGCAAGGTCGAGCAGCGCCACTACTACGAGAAGCTCGGCATGCGCCGCGCCGCGTTTTTCGACGCGCAGACCTTTGGCGCCGACAAGCTGGTCACGGGACTTGGCGCGGTGCCGATGCGCACGCTGCTGCGGGACGCGCCGCTGACGGCGCAGGCTCGCGAGGACCTTGCACGTCTTGAGGACACGCACACCGACTACCTGGCCGGCCTCACGGCGCCGCAGAAGAAGGCCCACCTGGCGACGATCAGCTACCTCAGCTTCCTGCGTGAACACGTGAAGCTGGCCCCGGATGCGCTGGCGTACTGCCAGACACTCACGCACGGGGAGTGGGGCGTCGGTATCGATGCGGTTTCCGCGCTTGACCTCTGGGGCTACGGCTTCCCGGGTTTCAAGGGCCTGAGGCTGCCACGGGGAGCGACGCCCCTCATGAGTCCCACCGCGGCCGGCTATCACGAGACCGGGGGCTCAGCGAGACTGCATTTTCCGGACGGCAACGCCACGCTGGCGCGCCTGCTGGTACGCCGCCTGATACCCGGCGTCGCGACGGGCACGACGGCCGAGGACGTAGTGACGGCCCGTTTTGACTACGCGCGCCTCGATCGCCCGGATGCCCCGGTGCGCTTACGGCTCAACAGCACCGTGGTGCGCGTCAGGCACGTCGGGGACCCGGCCAGCGCCCGCGAGGTCGAGGTCACGTATCTGCGTGCCGGACGGGCGGGCAGCGTGCGGGCGCGCCACTGCGTGCTCGCCTGCTGGAACATGATGATCCCCTATCTGTGTCCGGAGCTGCCGGCCGCGCAGCGCACCGCCCTCCACAGTCTGGTCAAGGCTCCCCTGGTCTACGCCAACGTCGGGCTGCGCCACTGGCGCAGCTTCAAGTCGCTCGCGGTCCGCGAGGTCTACGCGCCGGGCAGCTACTTCACCAATCTGTATCTGAACCCCAAGGTCGACATCGGCAGCTACCGTACCAGCGGCAATCCGGACGAGCCCACTATCCTGCGCATGGAACGCACCCCGTGCCAGCCGGGGTTGTCCGAGCACGATCAGAACAGGGCCGGGCGCGCCGAGCTGCTCGCGACGTCGTTCGCGACCTTCGAGGCGAAGATCCGCGAACAGCTGCTGCGCACTTTGGGCGCCGGCGGCTTTGATCCGGCCGCGGACATCACGGCGATCACGGTCAATCGCTGGCCGCACGGGTACGCGCCCGAATTCAACTCGCTCTTTGACCCGCCGCTGCCAGCCGCGCAGCGACCGGAAGTCATCGGTCGCGCCCGCTTCGGGCGCATCAGCATCGCCAACGCGGATGCTGGCGCGGCCGCCTATACCGATGCGGCGATCGATCAGGCGCATCGTGCGGTGCAGGAGTTGTTGAGTGCGGAGCTCCCGGCAGCCACCGCGGCGCTGTAAGGGTGGCGCGGGCGGCCCTACTTGTACACCTGCTTGCCCTGGAACCACGTCTGCAGCACGCGCGTCTTGGCGATGTCATCCGCGTGCCCGCGTTCGGCGAGCGCGAAGATGTCCTTATCAAGCACGATGAAGTCGGCGGACTTGCCGACCTCCAGTGAGCCGGCATCGGCTGCGATGTTCAGTTGCCGTGCACCGCTGATCGTGTAGGCCTCGATGACCTCCGGCAGCGTGATGCGCTGGTCAGGGCCCAGCGCCGGCAGCCCCGGTGTGCGTCGCGTGACGGCAATCGCCATGTTGGTAAACGGACGCGGGTCGCGCGTGTCCACGGGTGCGTCGGAGCCTGCGGTGATGATGGCGCCCGCGGCCTTGGCGGAGCGCACCGGGTACGCGAGCGTTTCGTAGAGGCTGCCGGGCACATGCAGCGCCTGGTAGCTGTTGCCATGCACCTGCTGCAGGAAGGGGATCACGGTCAGGTCGTATTCCGGTCCGGTCGTCATCCATGCGTAGGTGAATGCAAGGTAGAGGTGATCACGCCCCATGCGCGCCACGTCGGCCGGGTCCGCGAGCTGCACGTGCGCCAGAGCGTCACGGGTGCTTGAGACGCCATCGGCTGCGCGCGCCGCCTCGATGGCATCGATCGCGGTGCGCACCGCACGGTCGCCGATGGCATGGATGTGCAGCGTGAAGCCGGCCTGGTGCATGCGCTTGGCGTATTCCAGAATGACCGCGCGCTCGTGCTGCAGCTTCCCGTCGGAAATTGCGCACTGCGCGGGGTGATAGCCATGGGTCCTCATGAACGCGCCGACCTGCTCGGCGCTCGCGTAGTCCTCCGGACGCGCGCGCACTTCCTGGCACAGCGCCGAAGCGGTATCGACGTAGCCGGTCACCGTGACCTGGCCGCTCGGCTCGAGCGCGAAGATCGGCTGCAGGTAGGGCCGCAGGCTCGCCCCGTTCGGCAGCGTCGGCGGCACGGAAAGCGGGTTACCCTCAATGACGCCGTCGGCGAAGATCTTGACCACGTCCGCGCGGATCAGCGGACTGTTGGCGTACTTGGCGCGAATCTCGCTCGCCTTGGCGAGCATGGTGTCGTAGTCGACCTGGCCATCAGGCTTGCGCGTGTTGGAAGGATCGAAGAACTGCGCCAGCTCCACGCGCACCGTCAGGTGACCGCTGGCGAGGAGCTTGTCGTAGACCACCTGACCCTCGGGGGCGGCAAACGCATCGAGCACGCCGGTGATCCCGGCGCTGCTGAGGCGCTGCGTGACGCGCTCCGGGACCCGCGCGACCTCATCCAGCGCCAGGTACATCACCCCGACGTTGCTGATCGCGGCGCGCGCGTCCTCGTTCACCGCGCCATTGGGTTCGCCATGCTCATCGACTCCCACGAATGCCTTGAACGCGGCAAAATCCGTGGCCAGCGTCGCCTTGGAGAAGCCCACGACCTGGCCGGCGGAATTGCGGGCCTGTGACAGCGCAAGACTGTTGAACGCGGCGTGATGACCGTCCTGGCCCTGCAGCTCGATTGCGCGCGTGGTAGAAGCCGCGTCCAGCGCTGCCCGCACCGTCGGCAGCTGCGCGTCCGGCTGATTGCCGGAGGTGAAATTCCACTGGTAGACGTGCAGCATCCCCCCGGGAGGCGTCTTGTACTTGGCGAGGCAGGCGGCGACGAAGCGCGACAACTCCTTCAACGAGAGCTCGCGGTTGTCGAGGTCGCAGACGTCAAGCTCTGCGATGTCGAGGGGGTGAATGTGTGCGTCGATGAGTCCGGGGAGCACCAGCCGGCCGCCGAGGTTCTCGATCCGCGTCTTCGGTCCTACCCACGCCTGTGCGTCCTGCGTCGCCCCGACGAACACCACGCGGCCGTCCCGCACGGCAAGCGCCTGAACCAGCGGGTGCGCGGGATCCACGGTGTAGATCTTGGCGTTGCGCACCACAAGATCAGCGGGCGCTGGAGCTTCCTCAGCAGCCAGCGGCGCGCCGAGGCAGCACAGCAGGCACGCAAGGGCGGGGCGAAACGCAGGCGTCATGATCGCAGCTCCCGTTACCGTCAGACTCAGTACTCCGCCGCCGGCGCGTTGCCGGTGGCGCCGAGGGCGCGCACCAGCTCCTGGCGCGTCGCCTGCACGTTGGCCAAGGGTGTGTGCCGTGTGCGGGCGACTTCCTCGGCGGTGAACGCGGCGGCGCGCGCCTCCCCGGGCGCCGGGTAGGTTTGCGCCAGCCAGTTGAGCACCGCGGCTAGCTGCGCGTCCGAGAGCGCGGAATTGGCCGCCCCGGGCACCCGCAGCACGTAGTTGCGCCCCGCCTCGGTGCGCATGTAGAGAGCGAGTGCGCCGGCGAGCGGCGGAACCTTTCCGGGCACGCCCCGCGCTTGCTCGCCGTGGCATCCCATGCAGTAGAGCATGTAGTCCTGGGCGGGGCTGGCCGCAGCGCTGGCGCTGGCCAGGGCGGCAACGCTCAGGGCGGCGACGAGGACGGCAGGCGCCATGGCACTCTTTTAGGGACCGGCGGGCACGAGGCCCTTGCGATGCTCGCGGACCGCGGCACCGTCCTGCGGATGCGCGCGCTCGGCGGCGATGTCCGCCGCGCTCAGCGGTTGCACAGTGGCCGGTGCATGCCCCAGGTCGAACACCACGAAATTCAGCGTCGCGGCGAGGGTCTTATCGTCCAGGGTCGCAAATTCGGGCATCTTGAAGTCGTAGCGCGCTCCCTCCACCGTGATCGCACCGAACAACCCGTACAGCACCGTCATGGCCAGCTGGCGGCGCCCTTCGGCGCTCGCGGCATAAAGCGCAGGGTAGGTCAGCAGCGGCGGCGCGAGCGAGGGCAGTCCGGCACCCGCCGCTCCATGGCATACGGCGCAGTTGGCCTGGAAGCTCGTGGCGCCGTCGGCATAGGCGGGCGCGGGGGCTTCGGCGGCTGCGAGGCGCGCGCTCAGCATCACGGCGGCGCCCAGCAGCAGCGAGGCGCCGCGGCCAGGGCGCAAAGCCGGCCACCGTGGCCTCACTTCTCCGCGACTCCGAGGATGACCGACACCGAACAATGATAGTTCGAGTCGGCGTTGGCCATGCACCAGTTGAGGTCGTTGTTGCGCGAGGGACGGTACGTTGGCTTCTCGCGCTCGTTGCGGTTGCACTCGCAGTCGCCGCAGCTGGTCTTGCCGCAACAGTCGTTGTAGGAAACGATGTAGTCGCGCCCGTCGCCGGGGTTGTGACAGGTCCCGATCCAGGTGATGGGCGAGGGCGCCGCCCCGGGGGGGCAGGAGGTCGAGGTGCCCCCGCAGCAGGCGCACAGGAAGCCGTCAATCGCGCAGTACTTCCAGTAGTCGCAGCTCTCGGGGCCGGCAGCCTTGGGTTTCGCATCCGCTGCCAGGGCGCGCCCGCTGCGGTCGATCGGCAGCAGTGGCAGCAACGCCGCCCCGGTCAGTATCTGTCCCAGGCCCGCGAGCAGGCTGCGGCGCGAGGTGCGCCGCGCCAGCGAGCGCGACGAATGTTCAAACAGCTGGTCAAGCGAGCGCATCACGTGCCCCGTTCTTCAAGGATTGAGCATCATCCACGGCGTCTGGCCGAGATGTTTCTCGATGTGCTTCACGTGCCCGCTGAGCGCATCGATGACGGCCACATTCGCGGCGCTGTCCGCCGCAAACAGCAGCGGTGCGGGGTCCTGCGATACCTGCACGGCGAGAATCGTCGCGAGCCCGGCACCCTGGAACGCCCAGCGCGCCAGACGCTTGTGACTGCGCGTGTCGAATACCCAGATCTCGGTGCCCCCTTCCTTGTGCGAGCCTTCCCCGCCCTGGTGCATCGGCACGTACAGGCGGTGCAGTGCCCGATGCAGCGCGCCGACCTGCGTGCCGCCCAGGCGCCAATGACCCTTTTCCGCAGGGCTGACCAGCGACCAGACCGGCGCGAACGCCGGCTGCGCCCCGGAAAGGTCGATCTCGTGCACCTCCCCGAGATAGGACAGGAATGCGTAACCCTGCTCGCTGGCGATGCCCTGCACGAACACCGGATCGGCGTCGGCGTCGAAGAACGGCTCCGACATGGCGCGCGAGCTCTCGTGCCCGTCGGGATTCAGGGTCACGGTGAGCAGGCGCCCGCTCTCGCAGAGTGAGGAGACCCGATTGGGGCCGGAGGGAATCACCAGCACGCAGCCGGCCGTGTCGATCTCGCCCAGTACCTTCTTGTTCGCCGGGTCCAGGACTCCGAAAGAGGCGGCGGGGGTAATATAGGCGGCGTACACGAAGTGACCATCCTCGCTGTAGGCCACGTTGAACAGGTTTGGTACGGTCATGGCACGCTTGTTCGGCAACACGATCTCCCCGAGGGGCGTGAGAGTCGTGTTGTCGCTGAATTCCACCACATCGGTGCGCGTACCGCGGCTGCCGCGTGCGAAGTAGGTGGTGGCAACCACGCTCTGGGTGCCATCGGGCGAGAGATTGATGCCCGGCATGAAGCCGGCATCGATCTGGCCGAGACGCCGGTAGGTGTCGCCATCGAACAGGCGTACCCGCATGTCGATCTCGTTGTCGAAGGAAGCATCAAATACGTAGATCCAGTGCGGGGTCTTGGGCGGCAGCTTCTCGACCGTGAGATGCTCGGCCGCGAGTGGCGCCGGCGCGGCCTGTGCGGACATGCTGAGCGCGGAACAAACTGCTATTGCAGTCAGGAGTGTTGCGGATCGCATTCGATTGTCCCCAAGCCGCTCGCGCCGGTGATGCGCGCAATGAGCCGATAAGCGGGCGGCGCAACTTTGCATCGAGTCTGGCACAACGCTGATGAGGGTGAAAGAGCAAGCCGCTGTCGCGCGCGCGTTTGACCGACCGGCGTGGCTGCCGTAGAGTTTCGGCCCCCTACGATTAAGAATAATCGATAATCGATAGAGCAAGATGCCCGCCGTAGCGCTGCGATCGCTGTGGTCTGCGACCGCCTCACCGGGGCCCGACTGCAGTGCGCTTAGCATCCCACGCCGCGCCCAGGCGGTGATCATCGGCGCGGGCTATACCGGGTTGAGCGCCGCCTTGCATCTGGCGCAAGCCGGTCGGGACGTGGTCGTCCTGGAGAGCGCGCAGATCGGCGCGGGCGCTTCCGGGGTGAACGGCGGCCAGGTCATCCCCGGCGTCAAGCACGACCCGGACACCCTGGAGGCCATGTTCGGTCCGGTGCTCGGCGCGCGGCTCATCGCTACCGTCGCCTCGGGGCCGGCGGTGCTCTTTGAACTCATCGAACGCTTGGGCATCGTCTGCGATGCCACCCAGACCGGGTGGATCCAGCCGGCGACTTCCGAGGCCACGCTGCAGCAGATCGCCGTGCGGGTGCAGCAGTGGCAGCGGCGTGCCGCGCCCGTCGAACTGCTATCGCGCGCGCAGGTTGCGCAGCTCACCGGTTCCACCCGCTACTGCGGTGGCCTCTTGGACCGCCGTGGCGGCAGCGTACAGCCGCTGTCCTATGCGCGCGGACTGGCGCGGGCGGTGCTGCGCGCCGGGGGACACATATTCACCCACAGCCCCGTGCTGCGCCTGAGTCGCGATGCCAGCGGCTATTGCCTCCAGACGCCGGCCGCCGAAGTCACTGCGCCGCTCGTCATCGTCGCGACCAACGCCTACACCGGCCGCCTGACGGACGAGCTGCGGCGCTCGGTAGTGCCGGTGCCCTCATTTCAGGTGGCGACGGCGCCGATCCCGGCCAACCTCGCGCGCAGCATATTGCCGGGCCGCCAGGCGGCTTCCGACACTTGCCGCTTGCTGCGCTACTTCCGGCTGGACAGCAGCGGACGCCTGGTGATGGGCACGCGCGGCACGTTCGCGGCGGCGCCCACGGTGCACACGGCGCGTCATCATTACCGCGCCGTGCACGAGATCTATCCGCAACTGCGCGGGCTTGGTTTCGAGTATCACTGGGGCGGCTTTGTCGCGATGACGCGCGATCACCTGCCGCACCTGCACGAACTTGCGCCCGGCCTCCTCGCAGGGCTCGGCTACAATGGCCGCGGTGTGGCGATGGCCACGCTCATGGGAAGGCTGCTGGCACAGCGGGCGCTCGGGGCGGCGGCCGCAGACCTCGGTTTCCCGGTGACCCCGCTGCGGACCGTGCCGCTGCATGCCTTCAGCGGCCTCGGGGTACGCGCGACCATACAGTACCTGCGGCTGGCGGATGCGCTGGCACGCTCGCGCAGCAGCACCTAGGAGCAACGGATGGACACCACCAAGGTTGCGCTGCTCACCGTCCTGGTCCTGATCAACATCGCCTTCGTACTCGGCTGGGTGTGGTCGGCGCGTCGCTACCGGCTGCAGGGTCGCCCGACCCCGGCGGACGTTGCGATCGGATTCGCGACCGACTTTCTGGACACGCTCGGCATTGGATCCTTCGCACCGACCACGGCACTCTTTAAGTTTCGGGGGGCGCCGGCGGACGAACTGATTCCCGGCACGCTCAACGTCGGGCACAACGCCGCGGCTTTTATGGAAACCCTGCTGTTCGTGACCGCGGTGATGGTCGAACCGACGCTGCTGGCCTGCATGATCGGCAGCGCGACACTGGGGGCCTGGCTCGGGGCAGGAGTGGTCAGTCGTCTGCCGCGTCGCACCATTCAGCTATTCATGGGAATTGCCCTGTTACTTGCGGCGGCGTTCTTTGTGATGCGCAACCTCGACGTGTTCCCGCCGGGGGGCACAGCCTATGCGCTCAGCGGCTGGCGCTTCGGCGTGGCGGTCGCCGTCAACTTCGTGCTGGGCGCGCTGATGTGTATTGGGATCGGTAACTACGCACCCAGCATGATCGTGCTTGCCCTGCTGGGCATGCACCCCCTCGCCGCGTTCCCGATCATGATGGGCAGCGACGGCCTGGTGCAGCCCGTGGCGAGTCTGGGCTTCTTCCGCTCAGGTCGCTTCTCGCATGGCACTTCCCTGGGCCTCGTCATGGGTGGGGTCGTCGGGGTGCTGGTGGCCTTCTACATCGTCAAGCAGCTGCCGCTGACGGCGATGCGCTGGCTGATCATCGTCGTCGTCACTTACGCGGCCATCTCCATGCTGCGCTCCGCCTACGCCCCACGGACATCGGTGCCGGCCGTGCAGTAACGGCCGGGACAGCCTTCGACTCCTCAGCCCGCCGCCCAGCCCATGCGCGTTGCGACGACGTAGTCGTCCTGCTCGCCTAACAGGGCCGGCCGCAGGGCCGGTGACACCGCGTGTTCGGCGGCACACCGGGCATCCTGTGCCTGCGCAGCCGGAGTGACACTGAATACCGCCGCGACGGCGAGGCCCAGCATCAGGTTGATGACGAGAGATCCAAGGACTCCAACGGTAGTAGCGTTTCTCACAGGTTTCTCCTTACAAAGCGTGGTTTTTCGGTGCGCCTATAAGACGACTTTTGACCGGTCGTGGTCAGCGGCCGGGCAACGAGCCCATCCTCCCGGCCAACGGGTTCGTCCCCCGGGGCACCCTTCAGCCGCCAAATGCCCAGCGATACGATCCCTTTGACGCAGCCTGGGTGGGGTTGGTTTAAGGCCTAGTGAAAGGTACGTCGGCGTGCGGAATTTGCTGGGAATTCCCGGCGTTGCCGCCGCCGTGCCGGTGGCAGCGGTCATGGCCGCCGGGGTAGCTACCGAGGACCCGCTAAGTGTCCGAGTCCGATGCGCCGCCTCAAGCAGGTGCGTGCCCAGCGCGCGCCGGGCGGCGTAACACACAATTCACGGCATTGAAATATTCGCGGGTCTTGACGTCAAAAATGGGTGGGAGCAGGGCGAACTGCTACGCCTTCCCATTGCATCAGCCACAGATTGGTCGTATCCAGCGCCGGACAGTGGGCGGCGACCAGTTTGCGCTTCTCAGCAATCGACTGCGGTGACTCGCGCGAGCCTGCCTGCTCCATGGCGGCGAGTGTGTCGCGTTCCATGGCGCATTCTGGGGAGAGTGCCGCGTGCAGCCGGGCGGCTTCGGCTTCCTGTTCAGCCTTCTCTTTTGGGTACGCGCTGCAGGAGGCTTCCGCGACCTTCTGCAGTCGGGCGATCTCTGCCGGACGATCGGCGTCATCCAGAAAGTGCCGATGGTCGGGGGCGGTAAACTTGTACACCGGCACTCCGGTGTTGAGGGTGGTGAGCTGTTCCAGCGCCTGCGGGCACGACAGGGGTAGTGCGTTGTCTGAAAGAGCCGGCGCCGGGCCAAGAACGCACAGCGGTACGCTGATCACGGCTAGTTTCATCATGGAGTCCCCCCTCAGCAGGGTCGTCTTCGCGCTAGGGTGCCGGCTTTTGCAGCCGGGAGCGAGCAGGACCGCCCCCTGTTAGAATTCGCCTCGCAGTTTAACTCCGCCGGAGAGGTGGCAGAGCGGTTGATTGCACCGGTCTTGAAAACCGGAGGCCCTTCACGGGGCTCGTGAGTTCGAATCTCACCCTCTCCGCCATATGCTGGATACGTTGGGAGTGACTGATCCCGATGCCGTACGATATTCCCCAACGCAGTATCCCGCTTTCTTCAGGGCAATGAAGCCGGTCGGCGCGAACCTTCCTGCCAGCACACTTGTGGCCCTTATGTGAATATCTTCCACTTCTACAATCCCTTCCTGAACGACACGCTGAAGGGTTGTATTGGGCAGATTGCGAAGTCACTCCGCGATCATCCGCGCGAGATATGGATCGTATTCGGCTGCCCGTGGCAGATGAGTCGACTGCTGGCGGCGGGCGAAACCATCCCCAACTCGTGGCAGAAAGGCACCGTCGATTCGCGCTGGCCCTTTCACAAGGACATCAGCGCGAAAGACCCGAGCGGCGATCGCTGCCGAGTTTATCGAATCGATTTCCGTTAGGGGACGTCGGCCTAGTGCGGGCGGCCGATCTAGCGCGGGAATAAACCCTTGTTGTTGTTGGATTGGCGGACACCATGGCGTGCAGAGACGGATTAAGGCCCCGCCGCCCGGCATGACTCGGTGACGTGGCCAATCAGGATGACTCCTGACGCGGCGCAGCATCGCTGCAGGTGGCACATCTTTTGCCCTCCAAGATCGTATGCTTTGCAACATTCGGCTTTCGAGATATACAGCAACAAACCTCCAGCCGTGCTTAGGTTTGGTAATCGATCGCGATGCGAGAGCTTGTTCATCTGGTGTTCTGGTTTGCTCGCATAGACTGCGGCTCGAAAAAAGACCGACCCGCGGCCTTGGTAACTGCCTTGCGCCCAGGGAGCAACTACCATGCCTAAGCAGCTTGAAACGGAACTCCGGCGTGTCGCGCGCGACCGCATTGCGAAGGGACAGCTACCGCGCGTGGAACCGTCGCAAATGTGGGGCGGCAAGAGCGCTGGTGGCTACTGCGCTTTGTGCGACAAATCCATTGAGCCCGACGAAATGGAACTTGAGGTCGAACAGCGCATCGACGGAGAGGTCGCGCCATTGCGGTTCCACGTCGTGTGCCACTCGCTATGGCGGCTCGAATGCGGGCGTAGCCCGCCGAACATATCCCAGGGCCGTGTGGACGAAGAGCCTATTCAGTAGCTGTCGCCAATTCGTTAGCGAAGGGTTGCAGCGCCGGTAAGTGCCGCCGCAGCGGCAATCGACTGCAAGTCACGGTCCGGGTGCTCCCAAGCGTCGTCCAGTCTCGCAATGTCCGCGAGGAAGTCCTGTCGAGCTTGGCGCCAATCGTCTGTGTCCCACTTCCCTTGGGGCGGTCTGCCGGCGCCTGGTTCATGCACCGGTGCAACTCATCACAGAGTCGCGCAACTTCATCGGGGTCCATGTACGTTGTCTTTTGCCCGATGCCAGTGCCGCAGCGTGGAACAAACCTAACCTAGACGCTGTAGGTGAATGCCGTAACGCGAAGTTAGAAGTTTGAATATGTTATGTGGCACATGAGGACGCCGCCCGAAGGGGAGCGCTCGTTGATGCATCGCCGCACGACTTCAATTCATACCGGAGGGGCGATACGGCGCAACGCCTTCGGCCTGGTGTTCCAGCGCCGTAGGGCCTCTCTGGCCGGATCGATGTACTCGACTATCCCGCGCTCAGGCCAAACGCGCGGCTCGCAGATCTAGGCACAACACCTGGGGCTCCGGGAAGCTCGAGACCTCAGTCGTCGTCGTCGTCTGCAGCGTCAGGCAACTCGATGCGCAGGATTTCCCCAAAAGGCGGCCCGAACCCCATGTTGGAGACATACAGGTCGCCATCCGGTCCAAAGGTCATGCCCGTTGGGAAGAACAGGCTGTCGCCAGTATCGATCACGTCTTCCTTGCCATTGCGTGCGATGCGGATCAGGCGGCCAGTGAAGGGTACTGGGCCCGGGTCGGTTGTTGAATACGAGGTCTCGAGCGCGTACATGCGGCCCCGACGGTCGAAGGCTAATCCGAGCACTTTGCTCAGACCCGTCGCAACTACGTGAAACCGCCCGCTCGGCGTGATCTGGAAGATGCTTTGCTTGTTGAGCTGATCGGTATCGAACGTGCCTAGATTGCTCACGTAGAACACACCGTGATAGGCGATCGCAGTCGGCACGATATGGCCCTGCGAGGCCGAGATGTCAATCACGCGACTGATCTTTCCGCCGAGCGTGACCTTCACCATCTCGCCATGGTTCGGCTCAACGGCGTACAAGTCCCCGCGCACAGCCACCATGCCCCACCACGTGCCATCGGGCTCGAAATCCCCTGGATTCGGGTGCTTGACCGGATTGGCCTTCTGATAGTCACTGAGGTTGGCGATCATTTGCCACGAGCCGTCCGGTTTTACCCGGACAATTCCGTTGTCCGTGTTCCGAACCCCGTGGGAGCACCCGGCACCGGCGAGCAACGCGTACATGTTGCCTTTAATGAAGGCGATATCGGCGACCCCACTGATCAGGGGCGAGGGGATTGGAGCGGTCTGACTTGACGGCAGCGAGTCGGTGACGGTCGTCCGATTGCCGAAGGCATCAATGCGCGAGATTCGTCCGCCCGTTTCACTGCCGAGGTACGGACCTGCTCCGGGAACATCGGCACATCCAATGACCGGATTTACACCACCCGTCCCACCTTCCGCGACATATAGATGTCCGTCGGGACCAAACTTCAGACCGCGGGGATTCTCCAGTCCGGTGGCGAACACAGTCACGCTCGCAATTGCGTGCGACTTCTTGGCAGACTCCGCCGCGAACGCGGCCGGCGTTGTAAGCGAGAGAGTGGTTAGGCAGACAACGGCAAGTCCAGAACATTGCAATGGAAGTCTCATTGCGGCACCCCTTGTGTTTTAAGTATGGCTCTGAGCGGCGCGCTGTTGTTCGCAGGAGCCAGCGCGGTCCGCCATGTAATGGAACAAAGACCAAACGCTAGAGGCAGTGTACTCCGGCGTAGAGAATCCGGTGAACAGGCAACCGACAAACCTACAGCGGTGACTTGTCTGTATCCACTTGGCTCTTACGAACAGGTGTTGCGCTGCAACGAGCTGCTGGATGCTTTTCGAAAGTCTTCCTCGAACTTCCAAGAGGTTTACGTGCTCGGTCGGAGCCTCGGCCACTAAGATCGCTGTTCAATCAGTCTGGGTCGCTATGGAGCACCTTGGCAATCGCCCCAATGGTATTCCAGTTGCGTGTGGTCATCGGGACACCGTACAGCCGGTCCAGTGCACCGAGGAATCCGATGACCTTCATGTGGCGCCGGTACATTCCGATGACGAATCGGTTTCGTCTCGTGAGGATCTTCATCAGCCACGGACCGCTGGACGGGAATCGCATGGGCGTTGACGGCGTCAAGCGCGGCTGCTGGGACAGCACGCTGACGAAGCGGACAACACCCCCTCGCACCGACTGTCCTTCAAAGGGATCGTTTGAAACAAGACTCGCAATGTCGCGGCCCTGGCAAACAACTATCTCGGCGACAAACGGCAGGTTGCGTGCCACTTCGGCACGTGCTCGGGCCTGGGTCATTCGCTGCCGAATGACCAGCGTGCCCGCCGCGCCAATATTGACGACACCCAGGTGCTGCAGTGCTTCGGCCAGCTTGGTCGGTCGGAAGGTCCTGTGGCCCCCGACGTTAACCCCCCTCAGAAAAACAACGAGTGCCACTCGATCTCCTCAACAAGCCGCTCGAGAACTTACAGTCTACCGCGCCGGTGTAACGTGCGGTTCCGGGCAGTCGCTCTAGATAAACCTAGAAGCACTTGCGGAGGAACGCCGCCGCCGCATCCGAGATGCCGGCAATCTTATTGGTTGCTTGCCGATAAAATTTGAAATTGAGTTCAGTCCCGGGCCGACCGTCGCTCCAGTCAGTGAGATGCTTGAGCTCGCTGCGCCCCAGTGGTCGCTTTGCCAGCGCGGTTCTTCTGATCGTGAGGCTCACTCGCGGCGTCTGGCGCGCAATGCCCCGCTTCTTTGGGATAGCTTCGGCGTGAGTGACGATGCCGCGCGCGATGAGGCCTCGGCCGCCCTCGTTCTCACTCGCGAACACGAACACCGTGTCACCTTCGGTAATCAGCTTGCCGCCGTACATGGTCTTGTGCGCGGTGAACGCGAAAATCCTCGCCCGCGAATCGACAACCTCCGCTTTGATCGCGAACACCATGATGGGCCTGGATCGAGGCACGATGCCCAATCCTACAACAGAGCACGACTGAAGCTTCGCGACTCGCGAACTTGTGCCCATCTCCCAACCGAGACGCAAGCAAACATGTGCGTACATCCTGTGACAATTCGCGCAACAGCAGTCCGCATCTACTGCAAGGGTCTGAAACCGTTACTTGCGTGCGCCGAATCGTGTGGTGAACTTTCATTCGCAAGGGCAAGACTTTCGCGCGGTGCACAGTGTGACCAATGCGCCACACCATGTTGCGGACGATGCTCCGGTGCGAATACGCACAGACGCGGGCCCGTCGATGTGGCCTGCTTGCAGCGAATAGCGTCATCGCAAACGATCTAGATGATCGGGAGACCCATATGGCTATGAGCACTGAAAGCCGCGAGCAGGTTGCAACGGAACTCAAGCGTTTCGCTGCGGACCTCCAGCTAACTGAGGAGCAGAAGGAGAAAATTCAAACCGCTCTCGCCGAGGGGCGAGAAAAGGTCGGGAAATACGTGAAGGAGCACCCCGCTACAACCAAGGCCGAGATTGTTGCCAAAGTGAAGGAGCATCGCGGCGAGATGCATGAGCGCCTTGCCAGGTTTCTGACTCCCGAACAGCTCGGTAAATGGGACAACGAAGTGGCGAAAGCCAAGGAGTTTCTCGGCCAGAGGCTCGACTCATAAGGACCCGGTCCGCCGTAACGAACGCGTGGCCGCCAGGGGGAGCTGGCGGCCACTTTTGGTACGTCGCCTACGTGATAAATTCGATCTGCGCTCGCTTTGCGGAGCTAACGAACCCGCCAAGAATGGGCGCCGCAGGCACGGTCGCGGGGCCTCACTGAAACGGTCCCCTCCCTACTGGGAGCTGAGTTCGTCTATCCAGCTTTGGCTTTTCGCTTGTCGAGTGAGGATCGCCTCATCGCCAAGTCGTTTCCAATCGCCTTCACGGTCGCGCTCGGGATAAGCTTACTCCTATGCTTTGCAGCGCATGTCTTATTGGGCAAGCTCCTCTTGGCACCTTAAGATTGAGGACTCTATTGCCGCCCCACGCTAGGCCCGCGGAGATGCCAGTGTTCCCATATCGGAAGGGCCACACACACGCTGAGTTCACGCTGCGCTAGTGGTGGCGCCTCAAGATCTTCTGGTCCAACTCATCCAGCGTGCCGTGGCGGCTGTGCAGCGACGCGCGTGGGGCGAGGCTGCAGAACTTGCAAACACTGTGTTGCAGCGCTTTGGGCCCGAGCCAAACGCCCTGATGGTGCTCGCCAGCGTACGGGCCGAGACAGGCGATCTGCCGGGAGCCATCGAGTTCTACGAACGGGCACGCGCCGTCATGCCGACGCATATTCATGTGCTGGTGAATCTCGCTTCGGCATATCGTGCGACCGGCCGGTTACGCGAGGCGCGCGGCAGTCTGGACGCCGCCCTGCAGGTCGACCCGCGCTATGCCATTGCGCACAACAATCTCGGCAATGTACTCGTCGATCTGGGTGAACGCCGCGAGGGGCTGCGTTCGTACGAACGCGCCGTTGCGCTTGATCCACGTTATTCCGACCCGGTGGCGAGCCTGGCAAAGAATGCCGAGGAGGAGCACCGCTTGGACGACGCTCGAAGGCTGGCCGAGCGTGCCCTTGAGCTAGCACCCCAGAATATCCTGGCTGCACTGACGCTCGCGCGCGTGAAACTTCGCCAGGATGACGGTGCGGGGGCGGCCACGATTCTTGAGGCGCTGCTCCCTGGCGCCGCGCTGTCGGCGACCAACCTGATCGTCGCGCAAGGATACTTGGGGGAAGCCTACGACATGCTTGGGCGTTACGACGATGCATTCGCGGCTTTTACCGCGGCTAACGCGTTCCAGCACGGGCGATACGCGGCGATGGTGGCGCGTGACCGGGGCCCTCTGACCCCGGCAAGCATTGCCCGGCTGAGGGCGTTTGTTGCCGGTGTGGACCCTGGCGCATGGCGGCCCGCGCCGCCCTCTGCGGCGAATCCGGTGTTTCTGATTGGCTTCCCGCGATCCGGCACTACCTTGCTTGATCAGATCCTGGCCTCGCACCCCGGAATCACGACGCTCGAGGAGCGCGATACGCTGTTCGATGCCGCGAACGAGTTGATGAGCGCCGAGGAAGCGTTCAAGCGCTGGGCAGACTTGACGCCTGGTGAGCTCGAGCGGTTACGGGAACTTTATTGGCGACGAGTGCGAGCCGGCCTCTCGAGTGCGCCAGGAACGCCGGTGTTTGTCGACAAACAGCCGCTGAACGCAGCTCTGCTGCCGCTGATCTATCGTCTGTTCCCCGCCGCCAAGATCATTCTGGCCCTGCGCGACCCGCGCGATGTTGTGCTCAGCTGCTACCAGCAGCGCTTTGGCATGAATGTGGCGATGTACCAGCTGCTGCGCCTGGACACCGCGACCGCCTATTACGACGCGGTGATGCGTCTGGTTGAGGTAAGCCGCGCCAAGTTACCGCTGCGATTGCATGTCATGAAGTACGAGGATGTCGTTGGCACGTTCGAGACGACGATCCGGGGTGTCTTGGATTTCCTCGAGCTTGGATGGGATGAAGGCGTGCGCCGTTACGCGGAAACGGCAAAGAAGCGCCCGATCGACACGCCCAGCGCCGCGCAGGTGGTGCGCCCTCTCTACCGCAGCGCACGCGGGAAGTGGCGACACTACACAAAGTATCTCGAACCCTATTTCCCGACGCTGGCGCCGTGGGTGAAGACCTTTGGGTACGAGGCTTAGTGCCGGTCCGACACGGTGATGGTCTAACCCCTCAGTTGCCTGCGGTCACGAGGTTTGTCACGTTTTCTCGGCTGACCGCGTCTCCGGGCATGGCAGCGCGCATGGCCGTATTAGCGAAGTATTAAGAATCCTGGCGCCCGCGTGCTAGTGCGATTTTCTTAACACCCCTCCGTCTGCCCGAAGCCCCGCCTTTCATTAACGCTAGCGCTCTGGACCGGCACAACAGCCGGGGAGAGCAGTGTCATGTCTTTGAGCAAAATTGCGATACCGGCAGCGCTCACGTGGCTCGTATGCGCCACCTCGTACGCAGGCGTCGAACGCGATGCGTCCGCCGGACTCGCAGCCGCCGCCGCGCAGGCGGCGGTTTCTTCCACGCCAGTCGTGGGTGCCCCGAGAACAGAGTTTGGAGCGATCGTCGGAGTCGTGACGGATTCGGCCAAGGGTCCTGTTGCACACGCGACCGTCACGGCCGTGCGAACCGACGGGGGTGGCATCCGCGCGACGGTCTCGGGTAGCGACGGCGTGTATTCGTTTGCTGATCTTCCGCCGGGCGTTTGGTCGGTGACTGCACAGGCCGAGGGTCATCCCGACGTGACGATCTCGGCGCTCGTGATCGCCCCGGGGAAGGCCACCCGCAGCGACATGGTGATGCGCGGTCAGGTGACTCTGCCTGCGCCCGCCGTGGGATCCGCTGCGCCGGCGCTCGCTAGTGCGGCATCAGTGCCTGAAGCCCTACAAGCTCCCGAGCCGGGCCCGGCCGATGATACCGAAACCCCGTTTGCCGTCGGCGACCTTGGCTGGATGAACGGGACCAGCCGGGAGAAGGCGCCGGTCTTCGACACCAAGTTTTTCACGCCGGAAATCCGCTTCGACGTGAATTATCTGCAGGACTTCAACCATCCGGTGGATCATACGATCGTAGGCTCGACCGAGGAGTTCCGGTCAGGTGAGTTCCAGATCGAGCAGGTCAGCTTTGGTGGCGACTTTCATTGGCACAACGTGCGCGCACGGTTCCTGTCAATGTTCGGGCTATTTGGCGTAACTACCCCGCGTAATGATGCCAGTTCCGGGGTAGGGCAGTGGGACCTGCAGGGCGCATACAAATACTTCTCGGAGGCTAACGCCGGCTATCACTTCGATGTAAACCATGGACTCAATGTTGACGCTGGAATTTTTGTCTCCTACATCGGCCTGTTCAGCTATTACAACTTTGACAACTGGACTTATCAACCGTCGTTCGTATCTTCCAACACGCCCTGGTTCTTTAATGGCCTGCGGGTACAGTGGTATCCGACGCAGACGCTGAAGATCGAGCCGTGGCTCATCAATGGCTGGCAGTCATACGCGAAGTTCAACAGCCATCCGGGTTTCGGTGGACAGGTCCTTTGGATCCCCAACGACTCGTTCAAGTTGGTCTTTAACACCTATAGCGTTGGACAGGACAATCTGCCGGGCGGCAGCGGCTTTCCCAACAACGGTGGTAACCCCAACGCTCCGATTGGCTCTCCCAATCCGAACGGGACGTACATCAACTACGCCAATGTTACGCGTGTTCACGAGGACGCCAGCGTCCTGGTGAAGTACTACGACGCTCGCGGGGAGGGTGGTCGTGGCATATCCAAGATGGCGTTCTCTCTCACAACGGATATTGGATGCGAGTACGGCGGCGGTGTGCACTGTACCCACGGCCCCAATAAGGCCAATTTCTTCGGTGTCATGGCTTACAACCGCATGTGGTTTGATCACGACGTCTACGCGGTGACGTTTGGCGGTGGCTTCATGAACAACCCGGGACGCTATCTGGCCTTGGTGCCGCCGATCAACGGTGCGACTGCCCAGAGCGGCACGGCATACTTCACTGAAAATCCCGGGCAGAAGCTCTACCAGTGGGACATGCAGCTCAACTTCCAGTACATGCCGAAGGACTGGATCACCTGGTGGACGGAAGCGACGTTCCGTCACTCGGACGTTCCTTATTGGAGCGGGCCGGGGGGCGTGACACCTCCCTTGGGCAACACCGGTGCGCCTGCGAGCTTCGTCTGCAACAACGGCAGCACGGTAGGCACCGATAATTGCGCAAACCAAGGCGGCGTCTGGAGTCCGGATCTTCGTACCCGGGAAGTGATCTGGGGCGCCGGCGTCATGGTCAAGTTCTAATGCCGTCCATAGAGCAAGAAGTCAACCTCTTGGCAAGCGGCGCAGCGGTACGCATTCCCGCGGCTACCTGCAGGAAGCGGCGCGCATGAATAACGCCACGGTCGCCTTTGCAGTTCTCAGCGCGCTCTTTGGGGTCTATGTGATCGCGGCCACCTGGCGATCCCGCAGCGTCGGACCGCGCGCAAGGCAGGATCGTGGTGCGCCGACGGGCAACGCCTTGGGGACACCACGTGCGGTCCGTCTCCGGTTGGCAAAACATCGCCTTACCAAGAGAAAGCGCGAGCGCGCGGAGTCCGGCGCGGGCGAGCGCGGAGCCTGAACGAGAGAGAGCCACTATGGATGCCATCTTCATACTGATCATCATCGGCCTGTACCTGGCAACGCACTGGCTGGCGGCGGCGGTGTCGCGTCTTGGAGGTGTCGAATGAGCATCCTGTATCTGGTGAGTGGATTGCTGGCGCTCGGGCTCTTTGTGTACCTGCTCTACGCCATGTTCAAACCGGAGAAATTCTGATGACCTCGGCCTCGCTGGCGCTGATCGCGGTATACCTCGCGGTGGCGCTCCTGTGCGTGAAACCGGTGGGCCTGTATATCAGCCACGTAATGGAGGGTCGGCCTATCTGGCCGTTGCGTATCGGCGCGCCGGCTGAGCGTCTGATCTACCGCCTATGCGGGGTCGATCCAGCCGCGGAGATGGGATGGAAGAAGTACGCGATCGCGCTGGTGTTGTTCAACGGCCTGGGTGTCCTTGCTGCGTACCTGCTGCAGCGCGTGCAGCTGTGGCTGCCACTGAATCCGCAACAGTTCGCGAACGTCTCAGCGGATTCCGCGTTCAACACTGCCGTGAGTTTCGTTACCAACACCAATTGGCAAGGTTACTCCGGCGAGTCGACGATGAGCTACCTTACGCAGATGGCGGGGCTTGCCGTGCAGAATTTCCTCTCGGCGGCGACGGGGATTGTTGTGGCGGTTGCATTGATCCGCGGTCTCGCACGGCACAGTGTGAAGACGATCGGGAACTTCTTTGTCGACGTGACCCGGGCCACCCTGTACATCCTGATGCCGCTCTCGACGCTGCTGGCGCTGTTTCTGGTATCACAAGGCGTGGTGCAGAACTTCAGTGCTTACAAGGAGGCAACCACGCTCGACACGGTGGCCTATCAACAGCCAAAGGTGGACGCCGCGGGAAATCCCCTGAAGGATGCAGCCGGCAACCCGCTCCTCGAGAACCTCACGACGCGGACGCAGACTCTGCCAATGGGGCCCATGGCCTCTCAGGAGGCGATCAAGGAACTCGGCACCAACGGCGGCGGATTCGTGAACGCGAACTCCGCGCACCCCTATGAGAATCCTACCGCCCTCTCGAACTTCCTCGAGATGCTGGCGATCATCCTGATCCCGGCGTCCCTGACGTATACCTTTGGACGGATGGTGGGCGACACCCGTCAGGGGTGGGCCGTGCTGGCCACCATGACCCTGCTGTTCGTGGCACTGCTCGCTACCGCGGTGCACAGCGAACAGCAGGGCAACCCACTCGTAGCAAGGCTGGGAGTCGACCAGGCAGCCAGCGTACTGCAGCCGGGCGGCAACATGGAAGGCAAGGAGGCGCGCTTCGGAATCGCCGCTTCGGCGCTGTTCGCGACGATCACGACGGGCACTTCATGCGGCGCCGTGAACTCGATGCACGACTCATTTACGCCACTGGGCGGCTTCGTGCCGCTGTTCAACATGCAAGTGGGAGAGGTGGTCTTCGGTGGGGTGGGCACCGGATTGTACTCCATGCTGATCTTTGCGCTCATCGGAGTGTTCATCGCGGGGCTCATGATCGGGCGCACGCCCGAGTACCTGGGAAAGAAGATCGAGGCGTTCGAAATCAAGATGAGCTCCATCGCCATCCTCGTTATGCCCTTCATCGTGCTCGTGGGGACCGCTGTTGCAGTAAGTCTGACCGCCGGACAAGCGGCAGTGGCAAATCCGGCTGCGCACGGGTTTTCGGAGATCCTCTACGCCTTTACTTCCGCCAGCAATAACAATGGCAGTGCATTCGCCGGGCTGTCAGCAAACACGCCCTTTTACAACACGGCGCTCGGGCTCGTAATGTGGTTAGGCCGGTATTGGCCGATCATAGCGGTGCTTGCGATAGCCGGGTCTCTCGCCGGTAAAAAGCGCGTGCCGGTCACGGCCGGCACGATGCTCACTCATGGGCCAACCTTCGTCATCCTGCTCATCGGCACGGTGCTGCTGGTAGGCGCGCTTACCTTCGTGCCAGCACTCGCGCTCGGTCCCATCGTTGAACACCTTACACTCTGGGGCGGCTGAAATGGCTGAAGTGACGCAGAAATCAAGCACGGCGATGGTGCCCGCGGCGACGCCCGGGAGCGCGCGCCACCGGCTCTCGATGTTCGACCGGACGCTGCTGTGGCCGGCGCTGATTGACGCCATTCGGAAACTTAGCCCGCGCGTCCAATGGCGAAATCCTGTGATGTTCGTCGTGTACCTCGGCAGTATTCTGACGACCGTACTGTGGATCCAGTCACTGGTCGGGAAAGGCGAAGCGCCACCGTGGTTTATTGTGAATGTGGCGATCTGGCTGTGGTTCACAGTGTTGTTCGCCAATTTCGCGGAGGCGCTGGCCGAAGGGCGCAGCAAGGCCCAGGCCGCGACGTTGCGCGGCCTCAAGCAGAGCGTGACCGCCAAGAAGCTGCCGGATCCGAAGGACCGTGCGCGTCAGGTACCGGCGCGGGCGACGGACTTACGCAGGGGCGATGTGGTCCTCGTTGAGGCGGGTGACTACATCCCGGGCGACGGCGAAGTCATCGAGGGCGCGGCGTCCGTGGATGAGAGCGCGATTACCGGGGAGTCTGCGCCGGTTATCCGCGAATCCGGCGGCGACTTTTCCTCAGTGACCGGCGGCACCCGCGTGATGTCCGACTGGATCATCGTGCGCGTCACGGCGAATCCCGGGGAAGCCTTCATCGACCGCATGATCGCCATGGTGGAGGGCGCCAAGCGACAGAAAACCCCGAACGAGATCGCGCTCACGATCCTGCTTGTCGCGCTGACGCTCGTCTTCCTCTTTGCCACCGCGACCCTGCTGCCGTATTCGCTGTACAGCGTCGCCGTCGCCAAGTTGGGCACGCCGATCACGATTACCGCGCTGATCGCCTTGCTCGTCTGCCTCATTCCAACAACTATCGGGGCGCTGCTCTCGGCGATCGGGGTCGCGGGTATGAGCCGCATGATGCAGGCCAATGTAATCGCCCTTTCCGGCCGCGCCGTGGAGGCGGCGGGTGACGTGGATGTGCTGCTGCTTGACAAGACCGGCACCATCACGCTCGGCAATCGCCAGGCAGCGACCTTCATTCCCGCTGCCGGTGTGACCGAAGAGGAACTGGCGGATACCTCACAGCTTGCTTCGCTGGCGGATGAAACGCCCGAAGGGCGCAGCATTGTGGTGCTCGCAAAGCAGCGGTTCCGGCTGCGTGAGCGCGATCTGCGCTCGCTCGCCGCAACGTTCGTGCCGTTCTCTGCGCGTACCCGCATGAGCGGGGTGAACATCGGCGAGCGACAGATCCGCAAAGGCGCCCCCTCGGCCATCCAGGCTCAAGTCGAGGCGCTGGGCCAGGTTTTTCCGAAGGCGATCCTGACCGCGGTGCAAGACGTCGCGCGCCGCGGGAGCACCCCACTACTGGTGAGCGACGGTGCCCGCGTACTGGGTGTCATCGAGCTCAAGGACATCGTGAAGGGCGGGATCAAGGAGCGCTTCGGCGAACTGCGGCGGATGGGGATCAAGACGGTGATGATCACGGGCGATAATCCGTTGACAGCCGCCGCGATCGCGGCTGAGTCGGGTGTCGATGATTTCCTCGCCGAAGCGACGCCGGAAGCCAAGCTGCGCCTCATCCGCGAGCACCAGGCACAAGGGCGGCTCGTCGCCATGACCGGAGACGGCACCAACGATGCACCCGCGCTGGCGCAGGCGGATGTCGCCGTCGCGATGAATACGGGCACGCAGGCGGCGAAGGAAGCCGGCAACATGGTCGATCTGGACTCAAATCCGACCAAGCTCATCGAGGTCGTGGAGACCGGCAAGCAGATGTTGATGACGCGCGGTTCTCTCACCACCTTCAGCATCGCGAACGACATTGCGAAATATTTCGCGATCATACCGGCGGCCTTTGCGACGACCTATCCGCAGCTCGGGGCCTTGAACGTGATGCGGCTTGCGAGTCCCTTTTCGGCCATTCTGTCAGCCGTGATCTTCAACGCGCTGATCATCATCTTCCTGATTCCGCTCGCGCTGAAGGGCGTAAAGTACCGGCCGCTGGGGGCGGCCATGCTGCTGCGGCGTAATCTACTGGTCTACGGCCTGGGGGGCATCTTGATCCCGTTCCTTGGGATCAAGCTGATCGACCTGGGACTGCTGCTGACGCATCTTGTCTGAAAGAGGACGCTGACATGAGCTCCCTAATCCGTCCCGCGATCCTACTGTTACTCTTAATGACGCTGATCACCGGGGTCGGATATCCGCTCGTAGTCACCGGACTCGCCCAGGCGGTTTTTCCCCGGGAGGCCGGCGGCAGCCTCATCGTCAGGGACGACAAGATAATCGGCTCGCGCCTGATCGGACAGAGTTTCCAGGATCCAAAGTATTTCTGGGGCCGCCCCTCTGCCACCGCACCGCAGCCGTACAACGGACTAGCCTCAACCGGCTCGAACCTGGGACCCCTTAATCCGGCACTGACGGAGGCCGTAAAGTCACGGGTCGAGGCGCTGCATGAGGCCGATCCGAGCAATTCCGCTGCGGTTCCTGTCGACCTCGTCACCGCCTCCGGTAGTGGCCTGGATCCGGAGATCAGCGTCGCCGCGGCTGCGTATCAGGCCGCCCGCGTCGCACGCCTCAGGCGCATTGCCCCTGAGGCGGTGCGCGCCCTCGTTGCGGCGCATTCCCGCGGGAGGTTTCTGGGAGTGATCGGCGAGCCCCGCGTCAATGTACTGGAGCTGAATCTCGCCCTGGATGGCCTCAAGTGACCCCGATCGGTCGAGGTCGCGTAAGCTAACCGTATGGACGAAGTCCGGCCCGATCCGGATCAACTCCTCGCTCGTGTTGAGGCCGAAGAGGCGCGCGCCAAGCGTGGGCGCCTGCGCATTTTCTTCGGCGCCTCTGCCGGTGTCGGCAAGACCTATGCGATGCTCGAGGCGGCCCGCGGTCTGCGTTCGGGTGGTACCGACGTCGTCGTCGGCTATGTGGAGCCCCACGGCCGCGTCGAGACCGAGCGCCTTCTCGACGGCTTGGAACGGCTGCCAACGCTTGCCGTAAGCTATCGCGGGATCGTGCGACACGAGTTCGATCTTGATGCGGCGCTCCTGCGGCGTCCATCGATCCTGCTCGTCGATGAACTGGCGCATTCAAACCTCGTCGGCGGTCAACCTGCGCCACGACACCCCAAGCGCTGGCAGGACGTCGAAGAGCTACTCGACGCCGGCATCAGCGTCTGGACGACCGTCAACGTTCAACATCTGGAGAGTCTCAACGACCTGGTTGCGCAGATTACCGGCGTGCGCCAAAAGGAAACTTTGCCGGACCGCTTTTTCAATGAAGCCAATGACATCGAGCTGATCGATCTTCCGCCCGATGACCTGCTGGCGCGCTTGCGGTCCGGCAAGGTGTACATCCCGGACGAAGCCGCCACGGCGGTCGAGCGCTTTTTCCGTACACCAAATCTGATGGCGCTACGCGAGCTGGCATTGCGTCGGGTGGCGGATCGAGTCGAGGCGGCAGCGCGCGCCTTGCCGGTGGACCGGACCCGCGCCCGGCTGGCTTCCGATCGCATCATGGTCGCCGTCGGACCGGACGAACAGGCGGAGCAGCTCGTGCGTGCCGGCAAACGCCTGGCGGACGCGCTGGATTCGGAGTGGACGGTGGTGTACGTGGAGACTCCCGCACTCCTGCGCCTGTCCGAGGCGCAGCGCAATCGCCGCATAGATGTTCTGCGGCTCGCGGAGTCCCTCGGTGCGGAGACCGTGACCCTGGACGGCCCGACCGCGGCAGCGACCTTGCTCGAGTACGCGCAAACACGCAATGCGACCCGAGTGATCGTCGGGGCGCCGAAGCGCCGCGGCTGGCGCGCCTGGCTGCGTGCCTCGACATCGACACAGCTGCTGCGCCACGCCCGGGGCTTCGACCTCACCGCGATCGCGCTTCCCGAGCAAGCCGAGTCGCAGCGGGCGCCGCGAAGCAGGGCGACGGTCGCCGATAGCTCGCCAATCCGATGGCCGCGGTACGGCTGGGCCCTTGTCACTACGCTTCTATGCTCAGCCGTAGCCTTCGGCCTGTACCCGCGTTTCGAGCTGGCCAATCTTGTCATGGTTTACCTTCTGGGCGTGACCGTAGCGGGACTGAGATTCGGCCGCGGCCCCGCGGTGATGACCGCCATACTGAACGTCGCGGCGTTCGATTTCTTCTTCGTGCCACCGCGGTTTTCCTTCGCAGTTTCCGACGTGCAGTACCTCCTGACGTTCAGCGTGATGCTGACCATCGCGCTCGTGATTGCAAATCTTGTGGCAAGCGTACGACAACAGACGCGTGTTGCCGGCGCGCGTGAGCGACGTACCGCGCTCCTGTATGCCATGAGCCGCGAGCTGGCAGCGACACGCGGCATCTCAGGCATGGCGCGCGTGGCCGTACGTCATCTTGCGGAAGTGTTCCAAATCAAGGCTGTCGTTCTACTCCCGGACGCTGAAGGCAAACTGCACTATCCGCGTGATCGGCCGCTCGAGAACTCGTTTCGCTCCGCCGACCTCGCGGTGGCGCAATGGGTAGCCGATCATAGTCGCCAGGCGGGACTGGGCACTGACACGCTTCCTGCCGCGACGGGGCTCTACCTCGCGCTGGGTGATGAGCGTCAGCGCCTCGGAGTGCTAGCGGTGCTCCCCTCGAATCCGCGGCGAGTGCTGCTGCCCGAGCAGCGGCATCTGCTGGAGACGTTCGCCAGTCAGATCGGCCTGGCACTCGAGCGTGCGCGCCTGGCTGAAGTGGCTGAGGCAGCCGGTCTGGCCGCCGAGCGGGAAAGCTTGCGGAATACGCTGCTGGCTTCCATTTCCCATGATTTGCGTACCCCGCTGGCCGTCATGGCCGGCGCCGGCAGCACGCTGGCCGAACACGGTGCCAAGCTCGATGAGGTGACGCGGTTTTCGCTCGCACACTCCATTGAAACCAAGGCGCGGGAAATGTCGGAGCTGGTGTCCAATGTCCTGGATCTCATGCGATTTGAATCCGGGCAGGTCGTGCTGAGACGCGACTGGGAAACACTCGACGATCTGGTCGGCACTGCGCTGCAGAGACTGGAGGTGAGGCTCGCGGGTCATGCGGTGGAGCTGAGGATGGCTCCCGAGCTTCCTCCGGTGTACGTCGACGCGACCCTCATCGTGCAGCTGTTCGCAAACCTTCTCGACAATGCGGCCAAGTACACGCCGGCCGGCACGCGTGTGTCGGTGTCGGCGGTGGCCGACGGAGCATTCGTGCGCGTGGTGGTTGAGGACGACGGACCTGGGTTGCCCCGGGGGGAGCCCGCGCGTCTGTTTGATAAATTTCAGCGCGGCAATGGTGAGGGCACGGTTGTGGGTGTCGGCCTGGGACTTGCGATCTGTCAAGCGATCGTGCGTGCGCACGGCGGGGAAATCGAGGCGCAGCGGCGCGCCGGGAGGGGGGCGCGCTTCGAGTTCACGCTGCCCTCGAGCGAGGCTGTGCCGTGACACAGGCGACGCATCGCATCCTCATCATCGAGGATGAGCCTGCCATCCGCGATGTGCTGCGGGTGGTACTCGCAAGACAGGGATACCTGGTCATCGAGGCCGATACGGCGGCGCGCGGGGAAATCGAGGCGCGCAGTCACAAGCCCGACCTGCTGCTGGTGGACCTTGGCCTGCCCGACACCGACGGGCTTACGGTCATCCGCCACGTGCGCGCCTGGTCCCCGGTACCCATCGTGGTTCTCTCCGCGCGCACGATGGAGCAGCAGAGGATCGCCGCCCTGGATGCCGGCGCGGACGACTACATCACCAAGCCGTTCTCCGTGCCCGAGTTGCTGGCGCGGGTGCGGGCGGGGCTGCGTCGCAGCGCGCGCGGTGGTGAACAAACCTCAATGTTGAAATTGGGATCCGTGCAAATTGATCTCGCCCGCAGACAGGCACAGCGACCCCAGGGCATCATCCACTTGACGCCCCTGGAGTTCCGGGTGCTCGAGTGTCTAGCGCGTCAGAGTGGCATGATCGTGCGTCAGCGCGACCTGCTGCGGGAAGTGTGGGGCCCTGATCGCCAGGAGGACGCCCGCAGTTTGCGAGTGAGCATCAAGAACCTGCGTGACAAGCTTGAGCCCGATC
This sequence comes from uncultured Pseudomonadota bacterium, assembly GCA_963781815.1. Lineage (GTDB taxonomy): Bacteria > Pseudomonadota > Gammaproteobacteria > Steroidobacterales > Steroidobacteraceae > 13-2-20CM-66-19. Next base: position 633,520 of record CAWAHK010000002.1, read on the forward strand.
CACGCAGACCGCACTACATAGTCACGGAAACTGGACTTGGATATCGGCTCTACACCGACGAGACGTCTCAGACGAATGAGCGTCGGGACGAAGGTGGAGCAGCGAAACCGTAGCTTGATTGCTGTGCCGGCGACGCGAATGTGAAGGGGGTCGGTGCAGCGTCATCTGAAGATTTTTTGCCTCACAGCAATCGCGCGTGCGGGTGAGCGGACTCAGTGCCCCTTGCCGCGGGTCGGGCGCTGATGCTAAATGGCGCCTCAGCCCAGCCCCGGAGCAGATCCAGGATGGTGTGCCGCCCGCTGGCGGCCACGCCGCCGCTACCTGGGGCCAGATAGCAAACTGGAGGAGACTTTATAATGCGACGCATTGCCGTAGTCCTGGCGAGTGCACTGTTGGTCCTGGCGGCGACGACGGTCAGCGCCGGGCCGTACAGCGACACCATTACCCTGTTCAAGAACGCCGGCGAAAGCGCTTCGTTCTTCGGCAATTCATACGCGTATGCGGTCTTTCCGTCGATCGGGCAGGGGGGCTTCATCGTTGGCGGCGCGCACGGCAAGGGCCGCGTGTACCAGCACGACGAGTACGTGGGGGATACCTCGATGACTCAGGTGAGTGTGGGCCTGCAGGCCGGTGGCCGCGCCTACAGCATGATCATATTCCTGGAAGACAAGCGTGCCTTCGACGAATTCACCAACGGTAACTACGAGTTCGGCGCGGACGCGAATGCCACGGCGATCACCGCCGCGGCCGGTTCGCAAGTCGGAACCACGGGTGCCAGCTCGGGGGCAAGCGGCGGCAAGAACGACGCGCGGACCTCCGGTGCCTACTACAAGGGGATGGCCGTGTTCACGATCGTGAAGGGCGGCGCCATGGTGCAGGCGGCGGTGGCGGGCCAGAAATTCTCCTACGCGCCAAGGTCTGCCAAGGAGTAATGCCGGCCGCGGCACCCCGCCAGGCCGTCCGCCGCACGCCGACGTGTGCTTTCCTCGCGGCAGGCCGAGGCTTTTCCGGGGCCGGGTTCCGTTTGGTCTTTGCCGCGCGCGCCCCTTTTCCGCCAGAATGCGCCTGTTGTGCGCAGGCCCGGGGGCCCCCGATGTGATCCCCGGCCCGTAACGCGTGTTCGCGTTGCCCGTGCGGCGGCCGGCCGTGCCCGCGCCGCTGGGAATCGTTAAGACACCGGAGAACTCACGAACATGCGCCTGCGAATCTTTCGATTATTCGTGGCTGCCGTCGCTGCCCTCAGCGGCGCCGCCGCCCTGGGAGCGAACAGCGTGCACCAAGACCCCAGCGCCAGTGCGGACCCCTACCTGTGGTTGGAGGACATCCATGGCGCGAAGCCGATGGAGTGGGTCAACGCGCAGAACGCCAAGTCGAAGGCGGTGTTGCAGGCGGATCCGGACTATCAGAAGGACTATGAGTCGATTCTCAGGGTGCTGGATGCCACGGACCGCATCCCGTACGGCTCCCTCGACCATGGCTCGGTGCTGAATTTCTGGCAGGACGCGGCCAACCCGAAGGGCGTATGGCGCCGTACCAGCATCGCGGACTACGCCAATCCCACCCCCAAGTGGGAGACGCTGCTCGATCTGGACAAGCTCGCGGCCGCTGAGCACGAGAACTGGGTGTGGGAGGGCGCGGACTGCTCCCCGTCACTGAAGCGCTGCCTGCTGAAACTCTCCCGCGGTGGCGGTGATGCCGTGGTGGTGCGCGAGTTCGATCTCGCCACGCGCACCTTCGTCAAGGACGGCTTCGCACTCACCGAGGCCAAGTCCGAGAGCACCTACCTGACCGAGGACAGCGTGCTCGTGGGCACCGACTTCGGCAGCGGCTCGATGACGACCTCCGGTTACCCGCGCATTGTGAAGCTGTGGAAGCGCGGTGAGCCCCTGAGCGGGGCCAAGACGCTCTATGAGGGCAAGGTCGAGGACGTCGCCGTGCAGCCGGTGGTCTTCTACACGCCGGCTGGCACGATCGCGGTCCTGCAACGAGGCATTACCTTCTTCACCTCCGAGTACCAGTGGCTCGCGCACGACGGCGCGTTGCACAAGTTGCCGCTGCCGCTGGGGGCGGACCTGAAGGGCGCCCAGCAGGGACACCTCGTCTTCACGCTGCGTGACGACTGGACGCCGGAGGGGGGCACCAAGATCGGCAAGGGCGCGTTGATTGCCTATCAGGTGCCCGTCGGCAAGCCCGTCACCGGGAACGCGATCGCGACGCTGTTCACGCCCGACGGCAAGAGTTCGATCGACGAGGTCGCCGTCGGACGCGACGCCATCTACGCCTCGATCTACCACGATGTGACCGGCAGCGTGCACGCCTTCCGCGCTGGCGCCGGAGGGCAATGGAGCGATACGGTGCTGGCGCTGCCGAGCGGAGGTTCGACTCACGTCGTGTCGGCCAATGCATGGGGACCGCAGGCGCTGGTGCGCTTCGAGAGCTACACCACGCCGACCACCCTGTACGCCGATTCCGGCGATGGCAAGCCGGTGGCGATCAAGTCGCTGCCGCCACGCTTCGATGCGTCCAAGCTTGCCACCGAGCAGTTCTTCGCGACTTCCAAGGACGGCACGCGCGTGCCGTACTTCGTGACGCGCTCCAAGGTCCAGAAGGGGCCGGCGCCCACGGTGCTCTACGGTTACGGCGGCTTCGAGATCTCCATGACGCCCTCGTACTCGGCCAACTTCGGCATGCTGTGGCTCGCCCGGGGTGGCGTGTTTGTCGTCGCCAATATCCGCGGCGGTGGCGAGTACGGACCCGGCTGGCATCAGGCGGCGCTGCTGGAGAACCGTCAGAAGGCCTACGATGATTTTCAGGCCGTGGCGCGCGATATCGTCCAGCGCGGCATCACCACCCCGAAGCAACTGGGGATCATGGGAGGCTCCAACGGCGGCTTGCTGGTGAGCGCCAACATGGTGCAGGAGCCCGGGCTGTTCGGCGCGGTGGTATGCCAGGTGCCGCTGATCGACATGATCCGCTACACGAAGATCGGCGCCGGCGCTTCCTGGGCGGCCGAATACGGGGATCCCGCGAAGGCGGCGGACCGCGCCTGGATCATGAAGTACTCCCCCTACCAGAACGTGTCCGAGAAGCGCCAGTACCCACCGGTGCTGTTCGTCACCGCGACCAGCGACGACCGGGTGACCCCGGTGCACGCGCGCAAGATGGCGGCACGCATGGAAGCGCAAGGCCACGAGGTGCTGTTCTACGAGAACACCGACGGCGGGCACGCGGCGGCGGCGAATCACAAGCAGGCGGCCGAGATGTGGGCGCTGAGCTTCGTGTACCTGAAGCAGAAGCTCGCGGCGGGCGGCTTTGGCGGCTGACCTGCACACCGGGGGCTGCCTCTGCGGTGCGGTGCGCTATGCCGTGACGGGCGCACTGCGGGACGTGGTCGGCTGCCACTGCTCGCAGTGCCGGCGTACCACCGGGCACTTCCTGGCGGCGACTGCCACGCGGCACGCGAACTTCACGGTGGTCAAGGATTCGGGGCTGAAGTGGTACCAGTCTTCGCCGTCGGCGCGACGTGGTTTCTGTTCACAATGTGGCTCGACACTTTTCTGGGAAGGCCGCGGCAAGCCCCACGTCAGTATTGCCGCCGGCACGCTCGATGATTCCTCGGGCCTCAGGACTGTCTGTCACATCCACGTGGCAGACAAGGGCGCCTACTACGAGATCGAGGCCGGAGTGCCGCAGAGCGCGGACGGCAGCTTCTGCGTGCCGCTGCCCTGAACGTTGTGACGGCCGACCGCGGCAGCCCGCAGTTCCTGCCGGCAGCACTGCGCCGCGCGGTTCCCTGGAAGAACGGCGGCGGCGTGACCCGCGAGGTGGCCGCCTCGCCCGCGGGCGCTTCCTTGAGCGACTTTGACTGGCGCGTCAGCACTGCGGAGGTCACGAGCGCCGGCCCCTTCTCGCGGTTTCCCGGAGTGGATCGAATTCTGAGCATGCTTGAGGGAGAACTGTCCCTCGCGATCGAGGCTCGCCCTGCGGTGCGCGTCGCTACGGGCGGCGCGCCACTGGCCTTCGCAGGCGACGTGCCCGTGCACGGCACTCCCGTCAGTGCCACCGTCACGGACCTCAACGTGATGGCACGCCGGGGGCGCTTTACCGCCGCCGTATCCCACGCGGAGGTGACCGGGACCTCAACGTTCACGCTGCGCGCGGACACGACCCTCCTGTTTGCGCTGGCAGAGCTCGGTGTTGAGGTTGCCGGCGCCTCGTTACGCCTTGCGCGTTGGGATGCGGTGCGCTGCGGCGGCCCCGGCCGCTGCCGCGTGTCGGCCGCTGCGGTGCCGGCGGCGCTCTACCTGATCGAGATTTCCGCGGTAACGGAAGCAGTCCCGGGCCGCTGAACCCTGCGCCAGAGCGCGCCCGTGTACCTGCCGAACTAGCTCTCGGCGATGCGCCGCAGACCCGGCACGTCACGCAGCACGATGCAGTTATAGCGGGCCTTCACCAGTTGCTCGCGCTCGAAGTCCGCCAGGTGTGCGTTCACGGTCTTGCGCGTCACGCCGATCATTTCACCGAGGGCCTGCTGGCTCAGCCGCACGACCGGCGGCCCGGCACTCGCCGCCGCGGATCCGATGATCAGCAGGCGCGACGCCAGGCGTTGACGTGGCGGCAGCGCGATCAGCTCCGCGAGCGCCCGCACGGTGCGGCGCGTGTAGCTGTAGGCCGAGGCGGCGAGCGCGCGCCACAACGTCGGCCAGCGCGCGGCGACTTCTTCAAGCCCCCGCTCCGATACCGCCAGCAGCACGCTCGCTTCTGCGCACACCGCGGTGACCAGGCGCGGTCCGCCGCTGAAGCGGGTCGCGTGCCCGAGCACGGAGCCGGCCTCGCAGTGACCGATGAGGACGTTGCGGTTGCCGGCGGCCTGGCAGGACACGTGGACCACGCCACGGATCACCACCACCAGTCCGCGCTGCTCATCGCCCTCGGTCTGCGCCCACTCGCCACTGTTCAGCTGCAGCAGTCGTCCGTGCGTGACGAGCGCCGCGGCCAGCGCCGGCGGCTCGCCCCGCAGCCAGTCGCAGCCGCGCAGGACCGTCAGTGCCGCTTCGCGGGACGCCGTCATGCTTCAAAAGTAACTTCGGTGACAATTACGTGCAAGCTCAAGTACTAAAGTCCGCTTGCGGGCGGGCCCCGAACGCGAGGAAGTGATGCGGAGTGAGCGGGCGCAGGAGAAGGTCATCCGCATCGGCGGCGCCTCGGCGTTTCTGGTCGACAGCGCGCTGGCCGTGCCGCAGCTGCTCGCGGGCGGCGCGCTGCACTACCTCATCTTTGACTACCTCGCCGAAGGATCCATGGGTCTGCTCGGGCGCATGCAGGCTGCGGATCCGCGGGCCGGCTTCGGCGCGGATTTCCTCACCGTACACGTGGGTCCGCACCTGCAGGAGATCGCCCGCCAGCGCATCAAGGTCGTGGCGAACGCCGGCGGTCTTAACCCGCAGGGCCTGGCGGCGGCCACCGAGGCGCTGGTCCGGGAGGCCGGCCTTGGGCTTACCGTGGCGTACGTCGACGGCGATGATATTCGCGAGCAGGTCGAGGCGCTGCGCTCGGGCGGGTGCCGCGACATGTTCACCGGCGCGGCGCTGCCGCAGAAGAAGATCATCAGCGCCAACGCCTACCTCGGCGCTTTTCCGATTGCGGCTGCGCTGGCGCAGGGCGCGGACATCGTCATCACGGGGCGCGTCGTCGACAGCGCGCTGGCACTCGGGCCGCTCATTCACGAGTTCGGCTGGGGGCCCCACGATTACGACGCGCTCGCCGCCGGCACGCTCGCCGGGCACCTGCTCGAGTGCGGTGCGCAGGTCACCGGGGGCACCTTCACGGACTGGCGCCTGGTGCCGGCCTGGGAAGATATCGGGTTTCCGGTGGGCGAGTGCCACGCGGATGGCAGCCTCGTCATCACCAAGCCGGCCGGCACGGGCGGCCTCGTCTCGGTGGGCACGGTCGCGGAGCAGCTTCTGTACGAAGTCAGCGATCCGGCGGACTACATCGTCACCGACGTGCGCTGCGATTTCAGCCAGGTGACGCTCGAGCAGATCGGCCCCGATCGCGTGCGCGTGTCCGGCGCCCGGGGCCGTGCGCCCACGGACACCTACAAGGCGTGCCTCACGTACGAGGACGGCTGGCGGGCCATCGCCTACCAGCCGCTCATCGGTGAGGAAGCGGGCGCCAAGGGTGAACGGCAGGCCGCGGCGCTGTTCGCGCGCACGCGGGTGCTGCTGCGCGCACGGGGACTTGCGGATTTCACCGCCACCGCCTGCCTGGTCATCGGCGCCGAGCGCAGCTTCGGGGCGCACGCGCAGCCCGGCGGCGGGCGCGAGGTGATCTGCAAACTGGTCGCCGACCACCCGGAGAAGCTCGGCACGGAGCTGTTCGCCCGCGAGCAGTGGACCGCGATCTCCGGGATGTCTGTGGGCACCTCCATCAACCTCGCCACGCACGTGCTGCCCGTGACCGGGCTCTTCCTGTGCCTGCTGCGAAGAACTGCCGTCACGCCCCGGCTCACCCTGGCCGGCTCCACGCGGAAGCTGCCGGATGTGGCCGGTACCGCGCCTGTCCCCGGAACCGCGCGCGCCGAATCCGCACCCGTGCTGCCCCCCGGGGATTCCCCGGTGGACCTGGTGCGCCTGGCCTTGACGCGCAGTGGCGACAAGGGACACCTCTTCAACGTGGCCGTCATCGCGCGCCGTCCGGAGTACCTGCCGTGGCTGCGCGCGGCGCTCTCTCCCAAGGCCGTGGGGGAGTGGTACCGGCACCTGCGCGCTGCCGGTCCGCCGCGCGTCGATCGTTACGACGTGCCCGGCTTCCACGCCCTCAATCTCGTGGTGCACGATGCACTCGAGGGGGGCATCAACGCGAGCACCCAGCTGGACCCGGCCGCCAAGGGCATGGGCCAGATGCTGCTGCGTTTCCCGGTGCCTCTGCCGGCTGCGATGGCGGCGCAGCTCGATGCGGCACCGCGCTTGTGAAATTCAACCGAGAGCCTCAACCGTGAACGACTATTCCTATCTCATGAAGGGGCTGACCCGGGTGCCGACCACGAGCAGCACGCTCGTCAGCTCCTCCAGGTACCTGAACGATCCCCGCATCCGTGACTGGCTGGCGACGCACCTGCTGCGCAAGAACGGGCCGGATGCCCCGACCCCTTCGGACCCGATGCCGCTGGTGCTGGCATTGCGCGAGGTCCAGGACATCGGCCACATCAACGAGCTGTTTGCCGCGGAACGCAAGAGGAATGCGGCGCTGGACACGTGGTTCAGCGAGGGCTACGTGTCCTCCTTCAGGCGCGAGGCGCTCAAGGACTATCCGCCGCACACCATGGCCGGGATCTTCTACAAGCAGCTGATGGACAACGACCTGCAGGTCGACATCGTGCCTCCCTACAAGCCGCAGAACGATTACCAGTTCTTCTTTCTGCGCGCCGGGCAGACCCACGACCTGGAGCACATACTCGGCGGCGGGGGCTTCGATTTCATCGGCGAGCTGGTGCCGTACTACATGCGTCTCACGAATCTCTTCGTGCACCTGAGCGCGGAGCTTGCCGGGGAGCTCTCGGTGTTCTCCATGCTCTCCTCGACGCGTATCCTCACCCGTGCCGTGCTGCACTACCCGCAAACCTGGCTCACCGTGCTCGACGCGCTCGAGCGCGGCGCGCAGGTGGGACGCGAATCCGGTCCGCTCTACAGCCTGCGCTGGGAGGATGTCTTCGAGCTGACGCCCGAGCAGGCGCGCATCAAGTGCGGCATCCGCGGCGTACGGCTCGCCGATACCGCCGCCGCTTCCGCGCAGTGGTGCTGAGCCGGCCGATGGCACGTTCCGTCCTGGTCACCGGAGCCTTCGGCGCCCTCGGCGCGGCCGTGGCGCGCCAGTTCGTGGGGCAGGGCGCCACGCTCGGCCTGCTCGACCGGGTTGCCGCTCCGGCCTGGGCTCGGGACGAGTTCCAGGCTCCGCACCTCTTGCGCGGCAACGTGGATCTTGCCGACGCCGGCGCCGCGGGCGCGGCCGTGGATCAGGTGAGTGCGCACGCCGGCGGCCTTGACGTGCTCGTGAATGTCGCCGGGGGTTTCAAGTGGCAGCCGCTCATGGATGGGACGCATGAGGTGTGGGAGGCGATGTTCACGATGAACCTCAAGACCGCGGTGATCGTCTGCCGCGCCGCGCTGCCGCACCTCGCCTCTGGCGGCGCCGGCCGCATCATCAATATCGGTGCGGGGGCCGCGGCGCGCGCCGCGGCCGGGATGGGCGCCTATACCGCCTCCAAGGCCGGCGTCGAGCGCCTCACCGAGTCACTCGCCGAGGAGCTGAAGGAGCGCCACATCACGGTCAACGCCGTGCTGCCCGGGACACTCGACACCGCCCGCAACCGCGCCGACATGCCGGGCGCGGACTTCAGCCGCTGGGTGGCGCCTGCGGCCGTGGCCGAAGTGGTGGCCTTTCTTGCCTCGGACGCGGCGCGCGCGGTGAACGGGGCCGCCATCCGGGTGTTTGGCACCGGCTGAGGACGCCGGCTCCGGGCGTGCGGACTCAGCGGATGACGCGTACGAGATAGCCGCGGTCCCATTTGGGTCAGAGCACGCCGCCCGGCACTGTCACGCTCGTTCGCGGGGTCGCACGACCCTCAAGGAGCGAGTTTGTGAAGTTCTCCACCGATCATCCCTACGTGCTGACCGCCAGCTGTCCTAGCCGCATGGGCACGACCGCCGCCGTCGCAGGCTTTCTCGCCGCGCGGCGCTTCTATCTGATCGAGATGCACCAGTTCGACGACACGATCTCGCAGCGCTTCTTCGTGCGCGTCACCTTCTGCGCCGTGCAGGGGGAGACGGTGGACCTGGGCCGCCTGCGGCGCGAGTTTTCGGCCGTCGCCGAGGCCGAGCAGATGGAATGGCGCATCCACGACAGCCGCGAGCGCACGCGGGTGCTCATCATGGTGTCCAATTTCGACCATTGCCTGGAGGACCTGCTCTACCGGCACCGTACCGGTGAGCTGAAGATGGACGTCACCGCGGTGGTGTCCAACCACGTCACGCTGCAGCCTACGGCCGCGCGCCACAATCTGCCGTTCTTTCACCTGCCCGTGACGCCGGCCACCAAGGCCGAGCAGGAGCAGCGGCTCGTGGAACTCATCGATTCCACGCGCACGGAGCTCGTCGTGCTGGCGCGCTACATGCAGATTCTCTCGGACGAGCTGTGCGGCCGGCTGCGCGGCCGCGCCATCAACATCCACCATTCATTCCTGCCCGGCTTCAAGGGCGCCAAGCCCTACCACCAGGCCTACGACCGCGGCGTGAAGCTGATCGGTGCCACGGCGCATTACGTGACCCATGACCTTGATGAGGGCCCGATCATCGAGCAGATCGTTGAACGCGTCGATCACGGCTCAACGCCGGACATGCTGGTGTCCGCCGGGCGCGATTCCGAGCGGCGCGCGCTGTCGGCGGCGGTGCGCTACGCCATCGAACATCGCGTGTTCCTCAACGGCACCCGCACGGTGGTCTTCAAGTAGCGCATCCACACCGACGGTCGCCGCAACCGCACGTGCTATCGTGCCTCGGACAGGCGGCCGGAAAGTCGGCTGCCGGGAGCGGCGCCATGAACGCACAACCTTCCGATCCCTGCGCGCGGCCGGATACACAGGACATCCACGCGCGCCTGCAGACCGCGCTCGAGCGACAGCGTGCGGCGTACCGGCGCGAGCCGGTGCCGGGCTACCGCCAGCGGGTGCAGGACCTGCGCGCGCTGCGTCGCTTCGTGCTCGAGAATCGCGAGGCCCTGCTCGCGGCGGTCAACCGCGACTACGGCAGCCGCTCGCGTCACGAGACCCTCTTCGGTGAATTCGTGCCGGTGCTCGACGGACTCAAGCACACCTTGCGGCACCTGCGCGGCTGGATGCGTCCGCAGCGTCGTGGCGTGGATCTGTTGCTCTTTCCGGGTGCTCGCAACCGGGTGCTGCCCCAGCCCCTCGGGGTTGTCGGGGTGATCGTGCCGTGGAACTTCCCCATCAACCTGACGTTCTCGGCGCTGACGGCGATTTTTGCCGCCGGCAACCGCGCGCTGGTGAAGCTCTCGGAAAACTCCCGCCACTTCGCCGCGCTCCTCGAGGAACGCCTGCCGCGCTACTTCCCGCCCGAGAAGCTGGCGGTGTTCGACGAACGCGGCGGGGTGGGAGTGGAGTTCTCGCGCCTGGCACTCGATCACCTGCTCTTTACCGGCTCGACGCAGACCGGGCGCAGCGTCATGGCGGCCGCGGCCGCGAACCTGTGCCCGGTGACGCTCGAGTTGGGCGGCAAGTCCCCGGCGCTGATCTGCGAGGACTTCCCGCTGCGCGCGGCAGTCGAGCGCATCCTGTTCGTCAAGCTCATGAACGCCGGCCAGATCTGCACCACGGTCGACTATGCGCTGCTGCCGCGGCGGCGGATGCGGGAGTTTGCCACGCTGGCGCAGGCCTTCGTGGCGGCACGCTACGGCGACATCCACAGCGCGGATTACACCTCTATTATTGATGCACGCGCCTTTGCCCGGATCACGGCCGCCATCGAAGACGCGCGCGCCCGTGGCGCTGAGGTCATCCAGCTGCTGCCCGGCAGGCCCTGGGACGCGGCGACGCGCAAGATCAGCCCCCACCTGGTACTCGAGCCGACGGCCGACTGTGAACTGATGCAACGCGAGATCTTCGGGCCGGTGCTGCCGATTTTGGGGTATGAGCGACTGGAGGAGGCCGTCGAGTTCATCAATGCGCGGCCGCGGCCGCTCGCCTTCTATCCCTTCAGCCGGAGTGGCAAAACCATCGCGCGGCTGCTCGATGCGGTGATGTCCGGAGGCGTTTCGGTGAACGACGCCCTGTGGCACGTGGGGCAGCACGAGCTGCCGTTCGGCGGTGTCGGGGCGAGCGGCATGGGCCACTACCACGGGCACGAGGGATTTCTCACCTTCTCGAAGCTGCGGCCGGTGTTCTACCAGGCGCCGGTGAGCGGCATGCGACTGCTGTGGCCCCCCTTCGGCACGTTCGCAGATCGAGTCCTGAACTTCCTGACGAAATAAGCCCTCAGCGCTTGAGCAGCTGTTCGATGCGCCGATCGGGCACGAGCCACATCAGGGCGACGGCGATGTACAGCGCGATCGAGACCCAGGGCTGCACGAACGCCATGACGATTCCCAGCAGATACAGCAGGATCGACACCCAGCCCTTCGCGTCCGTGCCGAGCGCGGCCGCGAGCCGCGAGTCAGGTCCTCCGTTCACTGCGATGATCGTGCGTTCGAGGATCGAGTACCCGATCGCCGCGCACGAGAGCACGACGCCATAGGCGGCGACCGGCGCGGCGGTGAAGCCCGACTCGTCGATCCAGCGGATCACGAACGGCACCAGCGTCAGCCAGAACAGCAGCCCGAGGTTGGCCCACAGCACCCGCCCGTCGACGCGCTCGGTGATGTGCAGCATGTGATGATGGTTGTTCCAGAAGATGCCGACATTGACATAGGACAGCACGTACGCGAGCAGCACCGGGACGTCGGCCTTGAGTGCGGCAAGATCGCGGCCCTGCGGCACGTGGATCTCCAGCACCATGATCGTGATGATGATGGCAATCACGCCATCGGTGAAGGCTTCCAGACGGGCCGAATTCATGTCACAGATCCTACGTGCATTTAGCCTCGTAAGCCATTATTAAATAACCACATATCATGAGCATCGCGGCGCAGAAAGCCGCCGCCGTGCTGCGCCTTCAGTTTGACGAGACCCCCTGCGCGGCGGCGGTGCTACGCTGCGGGACGGTGGGGGTGCAGGGGAGGATTTCGATTACCGTGAGCGCACGCGAGGTCGTACCGCGAGAGGTCACGCAGCAGCGTCTGAATCGCGGCTACGCGCGGATCCTCAACTACCGGCGTGATCAGCCCTACAGCGTCGCGGATCTGCTCGAGCAGCGCGCGGCCGACTGTGCCGATGGCGCGTTCGTGGTGTTCGAGGGTCGCTCGGTCAGCTTCGCGCAGATGAACGAGCTGGCGAACCACGTCGCGCACGCAGCACTGGCCGCGGGCCTCACGCCCGGCAGTGTCGTGGCGCTCATGATGGACAATCGGCCCGAGTTCCCCATGGTGTGGCTGGGACTGGCGAAGGTGGGCATCGTCACGGCGCTGCTCAACACCTCCGCGCGCGGGCGCGTGCTGCGGCATGCACTCGAGCAGACCGGCGCGCGCGCGTTCATCTACGGCAGCGAGTGCGCCGAACAGGTGGCGAGCCTCGGCGGCGACGGTCTGCCGCCGCTGCTGTTCGAAGCCGAGCAAGCCGGTACCCGTGCGCCCGCAGGGGTGAGCTCGTGGTCGCGCGCGCTGGCTGCGGCGGCCGCGATGAATCCGGACCGGGCCGCGCGCGAGCACGTGTGCCTGAAGGATCCGCTCTATTACATCTTTACCTCCGGGACCACCGGCCTGCCCAAGGCCGCCCTCATGAGCCACCTGCGCTTCCTGAATGCCGGGGGCGTGATTGCGGGGCTGCTCGACCTCACGCGCGAGGACGTGCTCTACAACGTGCTGCCGCTGTATCACGGCGCCGGCGGCATGGTGGTGGTCTCGGCGGCCCTGCACGTGGGTATTCCGATCGTGCTCAAGCGCAGGTTCAGCGCCGGGGAATTCTGGGCGGACGTGCGCCGGCACCGGGTGACCGCCTGGTACTACATCGGCGAGCTGTGCCGCTACCTGCTCAACCAGCCGCCCCGGGCCGATGACCGGGAGCACACGCTGAAACGCATGAGCGGCGCGGGCCTTAAGGCCGAGGTGTGGCGGCAGTTCCAGGAGCGCTTCGGGGTCGAGACGATCTGCGAGGGTCTCGGCTCGACCGAGGCGAACTACGGGCTCACCAACGTCGACAACCTGATCGGCTCGGTGGGGCGCCTGCCGTACCCCGAGCGCAGCAATATCCGCGTCGTGCGCTACGATTTGGAGAGCGGCAGCTACCCCCGTCATCCCGATGGCACGCTGATCCTGTGCGAGCCGGGGGAAGTGGGTGAGCTCATTGCCGAGGTGCTCGACGGGCCGACGGCGGCGGGGTTTTTCGAGGGGTACACGTCGGCCGAGGCCACCGAGGCGAAGCTGCTGCGCGACGCCTTCCGGCCCGGGGACCGCTGGGTGCGCTCGGGCGATCTGGTGCGCCGCGACGCGGAGGACTACTTCTATTTCGTCGATCGGGTCGGGGACACCTTCCGCTGGAAGGGCGAGAACGTCTCGACCGAAGAGGTCGCGGCGGTGCTGGCGCAGTTTCCCGGTCCCGCCGTGGTCAACGTCTATGGTGTGCGGGTTCCCGGCACCGAAGGCCGGGCGGGCATGGTCGCGCTCACCTACGCGGATGCGACGCGCTTTGATCCGCGCGCCTTTCACGAGTTCGCCGTGGCGCGGCTGGCGGGCTACGCGGTGCCGCTGTTCGTGCGCGTCTCCTGCGAGGCCGAGCTCACCACCACCTTCAAGCTGCGCAAGATCGATCTGCAGCGCAGCGGCTACGATCCTCTCCGCAGCCGCGATGCGCTGTTCGTGCGCGATTCCCAGGCCGCCTGCTATGTCCCCGTGAGCGCCGCGGCGCTCGCCGCCCTCGGCATCGCGCCGTTTGCGGGAGACTAAAGCCGGTGCACGTGCAATACAGCCCCGCGCAGCAGCACCTGCGACAGGAGTTTCGCGCCTACCTTGCGCAGCTGATGACGCCGGAGGTGCGCGAAGCGGTCCGTGACCGCGAGAGCGGCAGCACCTACCGCCGCCTCCTCAGGCGCATGGGCCAGGACGGCTGGCTGACCCCGGGCTGGCCCAAGGAGTACGGCGGTCGCGGGCTCGATCCCCTGGCCCAGAAGATCATTCTTGAGGAACTGTGGCTTGCCGAGGCGCCGTTTCCGTTCGTGACCGTCAACACCATCGGTCCGGCCCTGATCCGGCGCGGCACGCCAGAGCAGAAGCGCGCCATCCTGCCGCGCATCGCCAGCGGTGAGCTCAACTTCGCCGTCGGCTACAGCGAGGCGCAGGCGGGCACCGACCTCGCGGCGCTGCAGACCCAGGCGGTGCGCGACGGGGAATTCTTCGTCATCAACGGCCAGAAGGTCTTCACCAGCGGCGCCGAGGGCGCGGACTACATATGGCTCGCGGCGCGCACCGATGCGGACGCGCCCGCTCATCGCGGCATCTCCATTCTGATGGTCGACACCCGGCTGCCGGGCTTCGCGGTCTCACCGATCCACACCGTGGGAGGCATCCGCACCAATGTGACCTACTACCAGGACGTACGCGTCCCGGTGACGATGCTGGTGGGCGAACTCAACGGCGGCTGGCAACTCATCACCGAGCAGTTGAATCACGAGCGCGTCGGCCTGGCCGCGCTCGCCTACGGCGCGCAGGGCTGCTTCGATGAAACCCTGGCCTGGGCGCGCGGCACGCGCGCCGCTGCCGGTTTTCTCATCGACCAGCCGTGGGTGCAGATCGCGCTGGCGGAGAGTTACGCGCTGCTGCAGGCCTACGCCGTGCTCGGCAACCGTGTCGCCTGGGAAGTGGCCCAGGGCGAGGCGCGGGCGCCACTGGCAAGCGCCTGCAAGGTGTTCAGCACCGAGATCTACATCCGGGTGTTGCGACTGCTGCTGGAGGTAACCGGCTCCGCGGGCCTGCTGCGCCATGGTTCCCCGGGCGCGATCCTGCAGGGGAAACTGGAGAACGAGTATCGTCGCTGCCAGATCAACACCTTTGGCGGCGGCGCCACGGAAGTGCTGCGCGACATGGTGGCGCAGATGGGTCTCGGCCTGCCGCGGGCGGCCGCGCCGCGATGAGTGCGCCCCTGCCAGCACCCGCCTGGCTTGCGCGGCTGCGTGAGCGCTGCGGCACCGCCGCCGCCGTGGCGCGCACCGCCGCGGATGCGGTGAACGTGCCGATGATCCGCCGCTGGTGCGAGGCCATGGGAGAGCGCAACCCCCTGTACCTCGATGAGGACTATGCGCGGACCACCCCCTACGGCGGCATCGTTGCGCCCCCGGCGATGCTGGAGGTGTGGACCATGGGGGGCTACCGGGCGGACGGCGGGCGCGAGCACGGCAACCTTGTGGGAATCGATGAGCTGGATGCGGCCGGGTTCACCGCCGTGGTGGCCACTAATCTTCAGCAGGAATACCTGCGCTATCTGCGCCCCGGCGACCGCGTCCGGCAGCAGGTGTTCTTTGAAGAGGTATCCGAGGAGAAGCGCACGGCCCTCGGCAGCGGTCACTTTCTCAACTACCGCTACGAATTCACTACCGCGGACGGCACCCCGGTGGGACGCATGCGCTTTCGGATTCTCAAGTTTCGCCCGGCGCAGCAGGCGCAGGCAGCGGCGGCGCCGCCGCTGCCGCCGCTGCGTCCGCGGCCGGCCATCACTCGCGACAGCGCCTTCTTCTGGGACGGACTCCGGCAGCAGCGGCTGCTCGTTCGCCGCTGCACGCGCTGCCAGCACCTGCACCATCCGCCCGGTCCCATGTGTCCTAAGTGCCATGCGTTTGACTGGGACGTGCAGCAGCTGAGCGGTCGCGGCGTCATTCACAGCTACGTGATCGTGCACCAGCCGCAGCTGCCGGGCTTCAGCTATCCGCTCCCGGTGGCGCTCGTCGAGCTTGCCGAGGGCGTGCGGCTCGTCGCACCTCTTGCGGGCGTGAGCCCGCAAGAGGTGCGCATCGGCATGCCGGTTGAGGTGGAGTTTGTCGAAGTCGCGCCCGATTACGTGCTCTACGCCTTTCATCCGGGCGCCTGAGGATCCCGCATGGATTTCAGCTATACCGAGGAACAGTCCGCCCTGCGCGCGCTCGCAGCGCGTCTGTTCGGGGAACGATTCAGCGATGAGTACCGCAAGGTGTTCGCCCGCCAGGGTGAAGCGTACGACCGGCCGTTGTGGGTGGCGCTGGCGCAAGCGGGCATCCTGGGCACGGCCATCGAGGCGCGGCATGGCGGCTCGGGCCTGGCGCTGACGGAACTTGCACTGGTGCTCGAGGAGCAGGGCCGCACGCTCGCGGCCGTGCCGCTGCTCGCGACGCTGGTGCTCGGCGCGCTGCCGCTGCAACGATTCGGCAATACGGCGCAGCAGGCACTGTTGCCACAGGTGGCCGCGGGTGACGTCGTGCTCACCGCGGCGCTCGAGGAGGAGGGCGCCACCGACCCGCTCGAGCCGACGACCTTTGCGCGGCGGATCGCGGGCGGCTGGCGCCTCTCGGGCGTGAAGACTTTCGTCCCGTACGCGCTGCAGGCACAGTTCCTGCTGGTGTCCGCGCGGACGGAGACGCAGGGCGCCAGTCTCTTCCTGCTGCCGCAAACGGCGCCGGGCCTCACCGTGGAACCCCAGCGATCAACGAGCGGCGAGCCGCAGGGTCGCGTGACGCTGCATGATGTGTTGCTCGGTACCCAGGATGTGGTGGGCGCCGGCAGTGAGACGGACGCGGTGCGCTGGACCATCGAGCGCGCGCGCGTGGCGCTCGCCGCGCTGCAGCTCGGCGTGACTGGCGAGGCGCTGCGCCGCGCGGCCGCGTACGTGAGCGAGCGCGAGCAGTTCGGCCGGCCGATCGGGACCTTCCAGGCAGTGCAGCATCGGCTCGCGGACTGCTACATCGACATCGAGGCGCTGCGCTCGACCTACCTGCGGGCCGTGTGGGCGCTCGATCAGGGCCTGTCGGCGAGCGCGGAGGTGCTGGCGGTGAAGTGGTGGACCGCGCAGACCGGCCACCGCGTGACCCACGCGGTGCAGCACGTGCACGGGGGCCTGGGCGCTGACATCGAGTATCCGGTGCACGCCTTCTTCCTGCACGCCAAGCAGCTCGAGATCGCACTCGGTGGCGCCACGCAGACACTCGCCGGCATCGGCCGGGAGCTCGCCCGCGGCAGCGTGCAGCCCTTTACCTAGGCAGACGCCCGCATGTCCGAAGTGACATTTCACAGCATCGTCATCGGGCAGCCCCTGCCGCCGCTGACGCTGAGCGTGACCACCTCGGCCATCGTTGCCGGGGCGCTGGCGAGCGGGGACTTCGAGGTGGTGCACCACGACGCTGCCGCCGCGCGGGCGCGTGGGACACCGGATGTGTTCATGAACATACTCACGACGAACGGTTACGTGCAGCGCTTCGTCAACGACTGGCTTGCCCCGGCCGGCAGGATCCGGGCCATCGACCTGCGGCTGGGGGTGCCGAACTTCCCCGGCGATACGCTCAGGCTGACCGGAAGCGTGCGCGCCAAGCAAGACGCCGGACACGAGCGGATCGTGGAGATTGCGGTGAGCGGTGCCAACAGCCTGGGGGAGCACGTCGCGGCGACCGTGCAGGTGGTGCTCCCGTGACGCATCTGCTGCGCGATCAGGCCGCGGTCGTAGGGATCGGCGCCACCGAATTCTCCAAGGACTCCGGGCGCAGTGAGCTGCGGCTGGCGTTGGAAGCCATCCGCGCGGCTGTCGAGGACGCGGGCCTTGAGCTCGCGGACGTCGATGGCCTGTGCACCTACGCGATGGACAGAAATCCCGAGATCGAGATATTCCGCAACATCGGCGGCCGGGAGCTGAAGTTCTTCAGCCGCATCGACTACGGCGGAGGCGCGGCCTGTGCGCCGCTGCTGCAGGCGGCCCTGGCCGTGCAGGCGGGGGTCGCCGAGGTCGTCGTCTGCTACCGCGCGATGAACGAGCGCTCCGAGTACCGCTTCGGCCAGGCCTTCCTGCCGCCGCCGGTACCGAGCGCGGAAAGCGCCAACTGGAGTTGGAGCGTGCCCTTCGGGCTGGCGACGCCGGCCGCGTGGGTGGCCATGGCGGCGCGGCGCTACATGCACGACTTTGGCGCCACGAGCGAGGACTTCGGGCGGGTCTCGGTCGCCTGTCGGCGGCATGCGGCCACGAACCCGAACGCCTGGTTTTATCGCAAACCCATTACGCTGGCTCAGCATCAGGCCTCGCGCTGGATCGTCGAGCCGCTGCGCCTGCTTGACTGTTGTCAGGAAAGCGACGGCGCGGTGGCGCTGGTCGTGACGCGTGCCGAGCGGGCGCGCGATCTGAAGCACAAGCCCGCGCTGATCCGGGCCGCGGCGCAGGGGGCGCAGGATGAGCAGATGAACATGACGAGCTTCTACCGCCCCGACATTGCGGCGCTGTCGGAGATGCGCCTCGTGGCGCAGCAGCTGTACGCCATGTCGGGACTGGGACCTGAGGACATCCAGACCGCCATCCTGTACGACCATTTCTCGCCGTTCGTGCTGCCGCAGCTGGAGGTGTTCGGCTTCTGCGGCCGCGGCGAGGGCAAGGACTTCGTGCGCGATGGCAACATCGAGCTCGGGGGCGGCTTGCCGGTGAATACCCACGGCGGACAGTTGGGTGAGGCCTACATCCACGGCCTCAACGGGGTGGCGGAAGCGGTGCGCCAGGTCCGCGGCACCGCGGTCAACCAGGTGCCCGGCGTGCTCAACGTACTGGTCACGGCGGGCACGGGGGTGCCCACCAGCGCGGCGATTCTCGCCGCCGCCTGAATCCGCGCGCGCCTCTGGAGAAGGGGCGCGGGTGGTTTATGATGGGTCATGATTGATCCTGCCATCGGCACCTTGTTGAGCGGCGCCTTCGCGCTGTTGTTCGCAAGCGCGGCGTTTCACAAGGCCCGTCACTTCGCGCACTTTGCGGCGGTGTTTCGCGCCTATCGCCTCGTGCCTCCGGCGCTGCCCCTGGCCGCTTTTGTACCGGTCCTGGAATTGAGCGTAGCCGCCGGCCTGCTGCTGCCCGTCGCGCGCCCGGCGGCGGCCGTGACCGGCGCGGCACTGCTGCTGCTGTACGCGACCGCCATCGGCGTGAATCTTCTTCGCGGACGGCACGACCTCTCCTGCGGCTGCGGTGGGCCGGACGAGCGGCGCCCGATCGCCGCCTGGATGGTGGTACGCAACCTCCTGCTCGCCACTCTTCTCGGGGCCGCGGCGCTCCCGTGGGCCACGCGGGCGCTGCAGGGAGCGGATTTCCTCACCGTCGCCGGCGGCATGGCGGTCGCGGGACTCTTATATATGAGTGCCGACCGGCTGCTCGGGCAGGTGGCGCCGCGCAGCGCCTCGTGGGGGGACGTCCCGTGAATGCGCTCGTGATCTCCAACATCGTGCTGTGGATCCTGGTGCTGGTGCTCGCCGCGGTGCTGCTCGCGGTGGTGCGCCAGCTTGGCGTACTGCACGAACGGATCGCCCCGGCGGGTGCCCTCATGCTCAACCGCGGCCTCAAGGTCGGTGAGGCCGCTCCCGTGCTCGAGGTGCAGGACCTCCAGGGTCGCGTCCACCGCGTGGGAGAGGCGCGCGCCGACGGGCGCAGCACCCTCGTCCTGTTCGTCTCCCCGACCTGCCCGGTCTGCAAGACCCTGCTGCCGGCGGTCAAGTCCAGCCGCCGGGACGAGCGCGACTGGATGGACGTGATTCTGGCTACTGACGGGGACCTGAAGGAACAAGAGGAGTTCGTGCGTGCCCAGGGGCTCGAGGCGATCCCCTACGTGGTGTCGGCCGCGCTCGGCCTTGCGTTCCAGGTGAGCCGGCTGCCCTTTGCGGCGCTGCTGGATGAGCACGGGGTGCTGCGGGCACGCGGCCTGGTCAACTCGCGCGAACACCTGGAGAGTCTGTTCGAGGCCAAGCGCCTGGGCGTGGCCTCGCTGCAGGAATACTTCTCAGGCGCAGCCTGAGTCACGGAGGCAGTCATGCAAGAGGCAGCGTTGTCGGATCCGGCCTTTCGCGCCGTGCTGGAGGAATATGAGGCGCGCGCCGAACAGGAGGACAAGCTGTGGCGGACGATGAGCGCGGCGGAGGCCACGCAGCGGCGCGACGAATTGCTGCTGCCGGTCGGGCGCGCCGCCGGGAGCCTGCTCAATCTTCTCATCCGCGAGAGCGGCGCCAAGCGCATCCTCGAGGTGGGCAGTTCTTACGGTTACTCCACCCATTGGCTCGCCGATGCCGCGCGCGCCGTGGGCGGCAGGGTGACCTCGCTCGAGATGCACGCACCCAAGACCGAGTATGCAGGCGAGCGGCTGGCCCGCGTGGGGCTGGCCGGCTTTGTCGAGTTTCGCATCGGTGATGCACTCGCCGCGCTCAAGTCCTTGCCGGGCCCTTTCGACTTCGTGCTCATCGACCTGTGGAAGGACCTGTACGTGCCGGTGTTCGAGCTGCTGCATCCGAAGCTGGCGCAGGGCGCCATCATCGTCGCCGACAACATGCTGCAGCCGGAGAACGTCCGGGTGCATGCACGCGCCTACCGCGAGCTGGTGCGCAGCGCCGCCGACATGACCTCGGTACTGCTCGAGGTCGGCAACGGGCTCGAGGTCAGCCGCTACCGCTGAGGGTGATCTCGACCCGCTTGTTGTGCTTGCCCTCGCTGCGGATCTTCAGCACCTTGATGCCGCCGATCTCGGCGATGTTGGCGACGTGCGTGCCACCGCAGGGCTGCAGGTCGATGCCCGGGATCTTCAGCAGCCGCACCCGTCCGGCACCACGCGGCGGCTGCACGCTCATGGTCTTCACCAGCTCCGGCTGGTGCTCGAGCTCCTCGTCCGTGATCCAGACGGTCTCGGTGGCGATCCCGGAGGCGATCAGGGCATTGGTCTCGCGCTCGATGTGCGCCGCGTCGAGCTGGCTCAGGTCGATGTCAAAATCCAGCCGCGCCTTGTCCGGGACGATGTTGCCGCCCGTCACCGGCGCGGTGATGACGCAGGACATCAGGTGCAGGGCGGTGTGCAGCCGCATCAGCCGGTAGCGGCGCTCCCAGTCGATTTCAAGCGTAACGGTCTCCCCCGGCTCGGGCGCCGTGCTGCCGGCGGTGAGCAGGTGCAGCACGCGCTCGGGGCCGTCACCCTTGCGGGTGTCGCCGATCAGGAGCCGCTCGCCGCTCGCGCGCACCAGCGTCCCGCTGTCGCCGGCCTGACCGCCCCCGAGCGGATAGAATACCGTGCGGTCAAGCTCGATGCCGCGCTCGCCCACGGTGAGTACGCGCGCCGTGGCCGTTTTCAGATAGGCGTCGTCGCGGAAGAGCAGTTCAGTCGTCATGGCTTATGATCGCATCCGTGTAAGACTAGAATTCATCGCGCCATGCCCGCCTACGCCTATCGCATCGTCAACGTCTTCACCCGGGGACGTACGGTACTCAGCGGCAATCCGCTGTGCGTGTTCGAGCGCGCTCAGGCACTGGATGGCGCTAGGATGCAGGCGCTGGCGCTGCAGTTCAATCTCTCCGAGACCGCCTTCATCCTGCCCTCCGAACGCGCCAGTGCGCGGGTGCGCATCTTTACACCCCAGTACGAGATGCCATTCGCCGGGCACCCGACGCTTGGCAGCGCGCACGTGTGCCGGGCGCTGGGCCTGGGTGGTGACCGGCTGACACTCGAGATGCCCGCGGGCGTGATTCCGGTGCGCGCCAGCGGGGATCGCTGGACGCTGCAGGCGCGTGCGGCCGCCTGGCGCGAGGTGGCGGAGCCACGCTTGGCGGTGGCTGCCATGCTCGGGCTGGCCAACGAGGACATCGGCGAGCGGCCGCTGTGGGTCACCGCCGGCATGGAGCAGCTCGTCGTTCCCCTCACCAGCGAAGCGGCCGTGCGCCGCGTGCGCGTGCGCGCGGACCTGCTGGCGCAGTTCACCAGCAGCGAGGGCAAGAGCATGGTGTACGTGTTTGCGCCGCTGGGAACGGGTCTGCTGGCGCGCTTCTTCTTTCCGGTGGGGAACGCGGCGCTGGAGGATCCGGCGACCGGCTCCGCCACGGCGAACCTCGGCGGCTGGTACCTGGCGATGCAGCGGCCACTGCCACTTGAGTTTGAGATCGCCCAGGGCGAGTATACCGGCCGCCCCTCATCGCTGCGCTTGGCAGTCGATGTCCAACATCACATCCACGTCGGTGGCGACGTTGTCGAACTCGGTCGCGGTATGATCGAATTATGAGCGCTCACGCCGAGGAATCACTTGTGAGACTGCATGACTTCAAGGCGCTGACGTTCGACTGCTACGGGACGCTGATCGACTGGGAAACCGGACTCTACCAGGCGCTGCAGCCGTTGCTGAGGGCGGCTGGCCTGCGCACGCCGCGTGCCGAAGTGCTGGCGCAATTCGCGCTGCATGAGGTGGACCAGGAGAGCCAGACCCCGGGCATGCGCTACCCGGAACTTCTCGCCGAGGTGCACCGCCGCCTGGCGCGCGACTGGCATGCCACCGTTGAGGAGTCAGCGCACGTCGCCTTCGGCGAGTCGGTGCCGGCGTGGCCGGCGTTCGCCGATACCCCGGCGGCACTGCAGTACCTGCAGCGTCACTACAAGCTCGTCATACTCTCCAACGTCGATCGTGACAGCTTCGCTGGCAGCAATCAGAGGCTCGGCGTCACCTTTGACGCCATCTGCACCGCGCAGGACATCGGTTCCTACAAGCCCGATCCCGCGAACTTCCGTTTCCTGATAGCCACGGTCGGCAAGCTGGGGGTGGCGCCGGAAGAGATTCTGCACACCGCACAGAGTCTCTATCACGATCACGCGCCGGCACAGAGTGCCGGCCTTGCCTCGGCATGGATTGACCGACGCGGCGAGCAACCCGGCTGGGGCGCGACGCGCGCCCCGCAGGGCAGCCCGGCCTACGATTTTCGCTTCGACACGCTCGCCGCGATGGTCAAGGCGCATCAGGCCGAGGACGGCGCGGCCTGAAGCGCTCCGCCGCGCGTCACCACAGGACGACGCGCTCGCCGGGCGCCAAGAAGTAAGTGTCCCCGGCCTTGATCTGCGGGAAGGCCGCGTACCAGCTGGCATCGTTGCGCACCACGCCGTTCACCCGGTAGGCCGAGGGGCTGTGCGGGTTGGACAGCACGATGCGCCGCGTCAGACCTTCGCTCCACACCTCGCGCCAGCTCTGGCCATAGGCGAGGTAGAAGCGCTGATCGCCGCTGTAGCCATCCCGCACCGGGGCTGCCTTGCCGCCGAGCGCGATGTGGTACGCCTTGTGCGCGATTACCAGGCCGGCGAGGTCGGCGATGTTTTCCCCCAGGGTGAGCTTGCCGTTGACGTGCAGGCCGGGCAGTGGCTCGTACTGGTCGTACTGCCTGGCGAGCTGCGCGGTGCGCGCATCGAAGTTCTTGCGGTCCTCCTCGCTCCACCAGTTATTCAGTCTCCCGGAGGCATCGTACTTGCTGCCCTGGTCATCGAAGCCGTGGCTGATCTCGTGCCCGATCACGGCGCCGATCTCCCCGTAGTTCACCGCATCGTCGGCATTCGGATCGAAGTACGGGGGCTGCAGGATCCCCGCCGGGAAGACGATCTCATTCAGGGTCGGGTTGTAGTACGCGTTGTTGGTGGGCGCGGTCATGTACCACTCGCTGCGGTCGACGCGCGCATCGAGCCGCGCCAGGCGGCGGTTCCACTCGAACACCTGCGCGTTGCGTACATCCCCGATCAGGTCGTCGCGGCGCACGGCGAGCGCCGTATAGTCGCGCCAGCTGTCCGGATAGCCGACCTTCGGGGTGAAGGTGTGGATCTTCTCCAGTGCCTTCTGCCGCGTGGCTGGCGTCATCCAGGTGAGCGTGCGGATGTCCGCCTCGTACGCCTTCAGCAGGTTCGCCACCAGTTGCTGGCTCTTGGCCTTGGCCTCGGGCGGGAAGTAGCTGGCGCAATACAGCTTCCCCAGTGCCTCGCCCATCTGCTCGTCCAGCAGGTGAATGCCGCGGATATCCCGCGGCAGCTGCTGTTTCTGCCCCGACACCACCGTCCCGTAGAAGGCGAAGTCGGCGTCATCGATCTGCTTGGGAAGATAATCGGCGCGCTCGTGCAGGTAGCGCACCGTCAGGTAGTCGCGCCACACGGGTACCGGGGTCGAGGCGAACACCGCGGCCAGTTTCGGGAAGGCCGATTTCTCGGCGACGTCGACCTTGCGCTCGCCGCTGGGGGCCTGGGCCGAGACGCCCGCGGCACCGAGGTACGCGGACCACGGAAACTGCGGCGCGAACGCAGCCAACTCGGCCAAGGTCATCGGGTTGTAGGTCTTGTCGGCATCGCGGCGGTCCGCGGCGGGCCAATGGGCATCGGCGATCCGGGCTTCGAGCGCAAACACCGCCGCCGCGCGTGCGGGATCGGAAATGCCGGCGAAGGCGAGCATGTCCGTCAGGTATTTCCGGTACGCCTCGCGGGTGGCGGCGATGTCCTTGTCCTCGCGCAGGTAGTAATCGCGATCCGGCATGCCTAAGCCGGATTGCGTGAGGCGCACCACGTAGGTGTCAGGATTTTTCTCGTCGATGCCGATGCGTGCGGCGAACGGGCCACTGGTGCGCGTGGCGGGTGCGCCCATGAAGGCGGCGACCTCGGCGCCGCTCTGCAGCGCCGCGATGCGCTCCAGGTCCGCGCGCACGGGAGCCAGGCCGGCGCTCTCGATCGCCGCGGTGTCCTGAAAAGCGTTATAGAAGTCGCGTAGCTTGCGCTCCTCGGCGGACAGTGCGCTGTCGGGCTTGGCGATGAGCGTCGCGAGGATCGTGCGCAGCTTCGCTTCGTTGCCCTTATCCAGCTCCAGGTTGATGCCCGCCGCGCGCCGATCGGGCGGGATGGTCGCGCTCTTGAGCCAGCGGCCGTTGGTGTAACGAAAGAAGTCCGCCCCCGGGGGCACGCTCGCGTCGACGTAGTCGAGCGTCACGCCCCAGGGCGGGAATACGGCCTGCGTGGTGGCGAGGGCGACGCTGATCAGGCCGGCGCCGAGCGCCGCCACGGTGTAGTGCTGCATGGGGAGAATCTTGACCCAGGCGCGCGTGCGCTGCCACACGCTGTGGCGCACGCGGACGGCTGTCTGGCGCTACAACCCGTCGATGAGCCGGCTGGGGTTGAAGATGCCGCGTGGATCGAAGCGCTGTTTCAGCCGCCGGTGCAACTGGAGGCTGACCCCGGACAAGGGGTGGAAGCGCTGTCCGCGCGGCACCGGGCCGCGCCAGCACAGTGCGGTGCCGCCGCTGGCGGCGGCCGCGGCGCGCACCTCCATGGCTTCCGCAACGCCGCCATACCAGCGCACCGCGCCACCCCAGTCGATCAGCGGCTCGCTCCCCAGTGGGGCCAGGGGCGCAGTGGAGGGCAACGACTGGCGCCATAACGGCTGTTGTGTAAAGAAAGGTAAAGCACAGTCGCGCAGGCCATGCCAGAAGTGCCGGGCGGTCGCCTCGTCCACCGGCTCGCCGCCGATGCGTTCACGGGCCAGGCGAACCGCCGGCGCCGCGCCCGAGAGCCGCACCCAGGCACCCCCGGCGCTCCAGGCGGCCGCTGAGAGCGGCAGCGGCTGCGCGCCCCAGCGGTTGAAGGCCTCGAGCGCCTCCCGGGCGCCGCACTCGAGGCGCACCGTGACCTCGGCGCGTGGCAGCGGCAGCACCTTCAGGGAGACGTCCGTGATCAGTCCCAGGATGCCCAGCGAGCCGCACAACAGGCGCGAGACATCAAAGCCGGCGACGTTCTTCATGACCTCTCCGCCGAAGCGCAGCAACTCGCCATCCGCCGTCAGCAGCCGCGTGCCGAGCACGAAGTCGCGCGCCGCGCCGGCATACACGCGCCGCGGTCCGGAGAGTCCCGCCGCGATGACGCCGCCCAGGGTCGGGTCGCCCCCGAAAGCCGGGGGCTCGAAGGCGAGGAACTGGCCTTCAGCGGCAAGCGCCGCTTGGATTTGCGACAGCGGCGTGCCCGCGCGCGCGCGGATGACGAGTTCCGAGGGCTCATAGCTGAGGATGCCGCGGTGGGAGCGCAGCTCGAGCACGTCCCCTTCCAGTGCCTCGCCGTAGAAGTCCTTGGTGCCCGCGCCCTTCAGGCGCAGCGGCGTACCGCCGGCGGACGCGGCGAGCACGCGCTCACGCAATTCAGCGATGCCGGCGTCGGGCGTGCTCACACGCACGTTCCTAGAAGCGCGGCAGATCCGGGTGGGGCAGGGCGCCGTGGTGCACGCGCATCCTGCCGTACTCGGCGCAGCGCTGCAGCGTCGGGATGAGCTTGCCCGGGTTGAGCAAGGAAGCCGGATCAAAGGCCTCCTTGACCGCGAAGAACGCCGCCCGCTCGGCCGCTGAGAACTGCACGCACATGGAATTGATCTTCTCCAGCCCCACGCCGTGTTCACCGGTGATGGTGCCGCCGAGTTCCACGCACAGCTCGAGGATCTCCGCCCCGAAGCGCTCGGCGCGTTCCCAGGAGCCCGGCTCGTTGGCATCGAAGAGGATTACCGGGTGCAGGTTGCCATCGCCGGCGTGGAAGACGTTCATGCAGCGCAGCTGGTAGCGCTCCTCCATGTGCTCGATGGCCTCCAGCACGCGCCCGACATGCTTGCGCGGGATGGTGCCGTCCATGCAGTAGTAGTCGGGGGAAATACGGCCCGCGGCCGGGAAGGCGTTCTTGCGCCCCGACCACCAGCGCAGGCGCTCCGCT
Organism: uncultured Pseudomonadota bacterium; assembly: GCA_963781815.1. Taxonomy (GTDB): domain Bacteria; phylum Pseudomonadota; class Gammaproteobacteria; order Steroidobacterales; family Steroidobacteraceae; genus 13-2-20CM-66-19. Next base: position 659,889 of record CAWAHK010000002.1, read on the forward strand.
TCCGAGCCCGAAACCCGCAGCGCGCTGGCGCCGGCGGCGCGCAGCACGCGTTCGATCTCCGCCACCTGATCGGCGACCTCCTCGGTGGTGCCGTCCGACTCCACCAACAGAATTGCGGCCGCCTCGAGGTCGTAGCCGGCGCGCACGAAGGGCTCCACGGCCGCGGTGGCCTTGCGGTCCATCATCTCCAGCGCCGCCGGGATGATGCCCGCGCCGATCACGGCCGCGACCGCGTTGCCGGCGCTGTGCACGTCCGGGAAAGAGGCCATCACGAGCTGCGCACACGGCGGCCGCGGGATGAGCTTGACGATCACCTCCGTGACCACCATCAGGAGTCCCTCCGAACCGATCGTCAGCGCCAGCAGGTCCAGGCCCGGGCCATCCGCCGCGCGGCTGCCCAGCTCGATGCGCTCCCCGTCGATGCCGTAGCCGCGCACGGCCAGCACGTTGTGCACGGTGAGCCCGTACTTGAGGCAGTGCACGCCGCCGGAATTCTCCGCCACGTTACCGCCGATGGAGCAGGCGACCTGCGAGGAGGGATCCGGTGCGTAGTAAAGACCATAGGCCGCCGCGGCCTCCGACACGCGCAGGTTCGGGACCCCCGGCTGCAGGCGCGCGGTGCGCCCGGCAGGATCAAGTTCCAGGATACGGTTCATGCGCGACAGGGACAGCAGTACCCCCTGCGGATGCGGCGTCGCGCCCCCGGAGAGTCCGGTGCCCGAGCCGCGGGCCACCACGGGAACGCCGAGCCGGCTGCAGGCGAGCAGTACCGCCTGGACTTCGGCTTCCGTGCGCGGCAGTACCACTACCCGCGGCACTTGTCTGAAGGTGGTGAGCGCGTCGCATTCGTACGGTCGGCGTTCCTCGGCGCTCGCGAGCACGCCGTCCGCGGGCAGGACCGCGCGCAGCGCGGCGACGATGTCCTCTTCAGCCATGCACCATCCTAACGCGGCGGGCGGCGCTTGCGGCAAGCTCGCGCGGGCTTCTGCTAGGCTTGGCGCCGCGAAGCGGGGCCCAAGACCCCCGCACCGGAGTGGGACGAATGCGAATCACGCGTTTGCTCGGGGTGGTGGTGGCCGCAGGCCTGGGGGCAGCAGCGGCGGCGCAAACCGCGCCGATGAAGCCCGACATCCCCAATTTCAAGGCGCCCACCGCGGAGTTCGACTACGAGCGGCGCGAGGTCATGGTGCCGATGCGCGACGGGGTGAAGCTGTTCACCGTCCTCATCGTGCCCAAGGGCGCCAAGCGCGCGCCGATCATCCTCACCCGCACCCCGTATCACGCCGCCAACCGCGCCAAGCGCTTCGTGAGTCCGCACATGCTCTCCACGCTGCCGCTCGGAGACGAGCTGTTCGCGCCCGAGGGCTACATCCGCGTGTTCCAGGACGTGCGCGGCAAGTACGACTCGGAGGGCGATTACGTCATGACGCGCCCGCTGCACGGGCCACTCAACGACACCCCCGTCGATCACTCCACCGACGCCTACGACACGATCGACTGGCTGGTGAAGAACGTGCCGGAGTCCAACGGCAATGTCGGCATGATCGGCTCCTCCTACGAGGGCTTCACCGTGCTCATGGCGCTCATCAACCCGCACCCGGCGCTCAAGGCGGCCGTGCCGATGTGCCCCATGGTCGATGGCTGGAAGGGCGATGACTGGTTTCACAACGGCGCCTTCCGGCAGTCGAATTTCCGCTATATCTACCTGCAGACGACGGCGCGCGCCGAGGGCTCCGAGATCGCCACCGGCGTGTACGACGACTACCAGCTGTTTCTCGACTCCGGCTCCGCCGCCGATTTCGCGCACCGCTTCGGGCTGGAGGCGCTGCCCTACTATCAGAAAATCGTCGAGCACCCCTCCTACGATCAGTACTGGAGCGCGCAGGCACTCGATCAGATCCTGGCGAAGGAGCCGCTGAAGACCCCGATCATGTACGTGACGTCCCTGTACGACCAGGAGGACATGTACGGCGGCGTGCACGCCTACGCGGTCACGGAGCAGAAGGACACGGCCAACGACCGCAACTTCCTGGTACTGGGTCCGTGGCGGCACAGCGGCGTCAACTACGACGGCACGACGCTCGGTCCCCTGCATCTGGAAGGCAACACCGCGCTGCAGTTCCGCCGCGAGGTGATGCAGCCGTTTCTCGATGAGCACCTGAAGGATGGAGCGCCCAAGGCGAACACGCCGCCGGTGTTCGTCTACGAGACCGGCACCAACGCCTGGCGGCGCCTGCCGGCGTGGCCGCTCTCGTGCGAGTCCGGCTGTGCCTCGACCCCGCGGCGGCTCTACTTGCAGCCAGGCTTCCAACTGTCCTTCAGCGCGCCCGCGGCGGGAGCGGCCGCCTTCGACGAATACGTCTCCGATCCTGCCAAGCCCGTGCCCTACCAGCCGCGCCCGGTGCATTTTGCGGACGCACCCGCCTGGCAGCGCTGGCTGCTGAACGATCAGCGCTTCGTCGCCGACCGTCCGGACGTCTTGAGCTACGTGACGGCGCCGCTTACCGCGCCGCTGCACATCGCCGGGGCGCCGCTGGTGAACCTGTTCGCCTCCACGAGCGGTACCGACAGTGACTGGGTGGTGAAGCTCATCGACGTCTACCCGGATGAGGTGCCCTCGGACCTGCCCATGTCCGGCTACCAGCTGCCGATCGGCATGGATATCTTCCGCGGGCGTTACCGCGAGAGCCTCGAGCATCCGCGCGCGCTGGCCGCGAACAAGGTGCAGGCCTATCACTTTGCGCTGCCCATGGCGGATCACGTGTTCCTGCCCGGTCACCGCCTCATGGTGCAGATCCAGTCGAGCTGGTTCCCGCTCTATGACCGCAATCCCCAGAGCTACGTCGCCAACATCTTCCTCGCCAAGCCGGCGGACTACCGCAAGGCGACCCAGCGGGTGTTCCACGCGGGCACTGCAGCCACCTCCATCGAGCTGCCGGTGGTCGCAGCGCCGTAGCTTGCGCGGGAGCTGCGTGCGCCCGAAGGCCGCGCCGGTGGCGCTGCCGGAGAAGTGCATGCCGCAATTCGGTCAGTTCCGGGGGCAGGGGGTACCCATAATGGCCGCAAAGGCCCCCTCTCGGGCCACGCCGTAAGCGGCGGTCAGGAACACCCCATGGACGCGCAGCACGATTCGAGTCCGCCGGCCCGCTCCCGTCGCCCGAGCGGCCGTGACGCCAAGATCGCCGCGCGCACCGCGCGCTCGCTGGCCTTTGTTCCCTATATCACCCGCAAGGTGCCGTACTACGAGGTGCTCGGGCCCGAGGGGCTGGAGCTGCTCGAGCACAACGCGGACACGATTCTGGAGGAAATCGGCATCGATTTCCGCGACGATCCGGAGTCGCTCGAGATCTGGAAGAACGCCGGCGCCGACGTGCGCGGTGAGCGCGTGCACTTCCCGCGTGGCCTGTGCCGCACCTTGGTGCGGCGCTCGGCGCCGCAGGAATTCACCCAGTACGCGCGCAACCCGGCGCGCAATGTCGTGATCGGCGGCAACCGCACGGTGTTTGCGCCCGCCTACGGCTCACCCTTCGTGCGCAACCTCGACGAGGGCCGGCGCTACGCCAGGATCGAGGACTTCCGCAATTTCGTAAAGCTGGCGTACGTGGCGACCTCGCTGCACCACTCCGGGGGCACCATTTGCGAGCCCGTTGACCTGCCCGTCAACAAGCGGCACTTCGACATGGTGTATACGCACATGAAGTACAGCGACAAGCCGTACATGGGCTCCGTCACCCACCCGGAGCGTGCGCAGGACACGGTCGAGATGACCAGGATCCTCTTCGGCGACCAGTTTGTGGATCCCGCGAGCGGCAAGGCCCGTACCTGCGTCATCAGCCTGATCAACGCCAACTCGCCCCTCACCTGGGATGCGACCATGCTCGGGGCGCTGAAGACCTACGCACGCGCCAACCAGGCCACCATCGTCACGCCCTTCATCCTCGCCGGCGCCATGTCCCCGGTGACCGTGGCGGGCACGGTGGCGCAGACGCTCGCCGAGGCGCTGGCCGGCATGGCGCTCGCGCAGCTGGTGAACCCGGGTGCCCCGGTGGTGCTCGGAAGCTTTGCGTCCTCGCTCTCGATGCAGTCGGGCGCACCGACGTTCGGCACCCCGGAGCCCGCCCTGGTGCTGTACTGCATGGCCGCGCTGGCGCGCCGCCTGGGTGTGCCGTTCCGCTCCGGCGGCGCGCTGTGCGCGGCCAAGATCCCGGACGCCCAGGCCGCCTACGAATCGGCCAACACGCTGGTGCCGACCTGCCTGGGCGGGGTGAACTTCGTGCTGCACACCGCCGGCTGGCTCGAGGGGGGCCTGGCGATGGGGTACGAGAAGTTCGTCATGGATGCTGATCAGGCCGGCATGATGCACACGCTGCTCGCCGGCGTGGACCTCTCGGACAACGGGCAGGCGCTGGATGCCATCCGCGAGGTGGGGCCGGGTAAGCACTTTCTCGGCTGCGCCCATACGCAGGCGAACTTCCAGACCGCGTTCTATCGCTCGCCGCTGGCGGATAACAACAGCGTGGAGCAGTGGGAGGCGGAGGGCGCCAAGGACACGATCCAGCGCGCCAATGCCCTGTGGAAGAAGCAGCTCGCCGAGTACGAGGCGCCGCCGCTGGATGCGGCCGTGGACGAGGCGCTCAACGACTACATCAATCGTCGCAAGGCCTCATTCCCGGACTCGAACATCTAGCGGGACGCCCTCAGGCCTGCGGGCGCCGGCGCCCCTTGGCACCGGCGCGCGGCGCAGCCGCCTTCTGTTGCGGCAGCTTCACCACTTGGCTGAGCCACGGGTTCGCAGCGGTGGAATGCGGGATGCCCATCGCCGCCACGAAGTGCGCCTGGAACTTAGGCTCGATCGCGGTCTCGATCTTCTCCACCCGCCGCACCAGTTCCTCGATGGTCCTGCGGGAGGCATTGTCCAGAAGCGCAATGCGCGCGCCGGTGCCGGCGGCATTGCCGGCCGAGGACACCTGCGCGAGGTCGCAGTCGGGGATCATGCCCAGCACCATCGCGTACTTGACGTCGATGTGGCTGCCGAAGGCACCGGCCAGGCGGATGCGGTCCACCTGCGCAACCTTGAGGTGGTCCATCAGCAGCCGGATGCCCGCGTACAGCGCCGCTTTCGCCAGCTGGATCGCGCGCACGTCGTTCTGGGTGATCTGCAGCTCCACCGCGCCGCGGTAGATCGTGTAGGAGAAGGTGCGCCCGGAGGCCACGATGCGCTCGCTCCTGGCGGTGAGCGCCCCGTCGATGACGCCGTCGTGGCTGATGATGCCCGCGAGGTACATCTCGGCGATGACCTCGATGATCCCCGAACCGCAGATGCCGGTGACGCCGCTGCGCCCCACCGCCGCCTCGAAGCCCGGCTCGTCCGACCACAGGTCCGAGCCGATCACCTTGAACTTCGCTTCCAGGGTCGCCGCATCGATCCGCACGCGCTCGATCGCGCCGGGCGCGGCGCGCTGCCCGCAGCTGATCTGCGCGCCCTCGAAGGCAGGACCGGTCGGGCTTGAGCAGGCGAGCAGGCGCTCCTTGTTGCCGAGCACAATCTCCGCGTTGGTGCCTACGTCCACCAGCAGCGTGAGTTTCTCGGACAGGTCGGGACGCTCGGCGAGGATGACGCCGGCGGCATCGGCGCCGACGTGACCGGCGATGCAGGGCAGGGTGTACAGGCGCGCCCCCGGGTGCAGCTTGAGCCCGATGTCGCTGGCCTTAAGCGTGAGCGCCTCGTCGGTGGCGAGCGCGAACGGGGCACCGCCGAGTTCGACGGGGTCGATGCCGAGCACCAGGTGATGCATGATCGGGTTGCCGACCAGCGTCAGCTCCAGAAGGTCGGTGAGGGGCACCCTGGCCTCGCGCGCCACCTCGGCGGCGAGGGCATTGAGCGCGCCGCGCACCGCCTCGGTCATCTGCGCCGCACCCTCCGGGTGCATCATCGAGTAGGAGACGCGGCTCATCAGGTCCTCGCCGAAGCGGATCTGCGGGTTCATGAGCCCGCCGGAGGCGACCACCTCGCCGGACTCAAGGTCGCACAGGTGACCGGCGATGGTGGTGGAACCGACGTCGACCGCGAGGCCGTAGATGTGTTCCTTAAGTCCGGGCCAGATGCCGACGATGCGGCTGCCCGCGTGCACGGCCACCGTCACCTGCCATGCGCCCTTGCGCAGGATCCCCTGCAGCACCTGCAGCGCCTGCAGGTCGCACTTGAGTGCGGTGAGCTGCCATTCGCGCTCCAGCGCCCGGGTGAGCCGCTGCAGGTCCCCGGACGGGTCGTGCATGTCAGGCTCCTGCACCTCGACGTAGTGCAGCCGTACCACGGGGTCGAGCGTGATCGCGCGCGCCTCGGCCGCCTTGCGTACCACCTGACGGTGCACCTGGCTGCCCGGGGGCACGTCGATGACGAGGTTGCCCTCGACCTTTGCCTGGCAGGAGAGGCGGTGCCCGCTGGTGAGCGGGCGGCGGCGCGCGAAATTCTCTTCGGTCGCGGAGAACGCGGACAGGTGCGTGGCGCTGGAGGTGATCCCGTGCTTGGGGAATTCACCCTCCATGACCAGCACCTGGCAGCGCCCGCACAGCGCGCGCCCGCCGCACACCGAGTCAACATCGACGCCGAGGCTCCTGGCGGCCTGCAGCAGCGGCGTGCCGAGCGCGAAGCGCCCGCGCTTGCCGGACGGGGTGAAGACGACCAGTGCGTCCGCCTCGCTCATGCCGGACCCTGGGCGCGCCTCCGGTGTCCGCCCTCGCGACGCCCGCGGGCCGCGCCTTCCGCCGGGACCGCCGCGCCACCGCCCGCCTGCAGCGCCGGTGCCTCGCGGAAGCGCTTGATCCAGCGCGCGCAGTCCGGGTCGTGTCCCATCATGACGTCCGCGCCCATGCAGGCCTTGACGATCTCCACGTGCATCGGGTTCATGATCGCGGAGGTGAGCCCGGCACCGATTGCCATACTGAGGAACACCGCGCTGATGCCCTCGCGCGCCGGCAGGCCGAAGCTCACGTTGGAGGCCCCGCAGGTGGTGTTCACCTTGAGCTCGTTCTTCAGCCGCCCGAGCAGGCGCATCACCTGCACGCCGGCCTGGTTGATGGCACCGATCGGCATGACCAAGGGGTCCACCACGATGTCGCTCACCGGGATGCCGTAGTCGGCGGCGCGCTGCACGATCTTCTTTGCCACCGCGAAGCGCACGTCCGGATCCTCCGAGATGCCGGTCTCGTCGTTGGAGATCGCGACCACGGCGGCGCCGTACTTCTTCACCAGCGGCAGCACCGTCTCCAGGCGCTCCTCCTCGCCGGTGACGGAGTTCACCAGCGGCTTGCCCTTGTAGACGGCGAGGCCTGCCTCGAGCGCCGCGACGATCGAGGAGTCGATCGACAGCGGCACGTCGGTGATCGACTGCACCAGCTGGATGGTCCTGGCGAGGATGGCCGGCTCGTCGGCCAGCGGAATGCCGGCGTTCACGTCCAGCATGTGCGCGCCCGCGGCCAGCTGCGCCAGCGTGTCCGACTCCACGCGGCTGAAGTTGCCCGCCGCCATCTCGGCGGCCAGGACCTTGCGCCCCGTCGGGTTGATGCGCTCGCCGATCATGACGAAGGGGCGCTCGAAGCCAATGACGACTTCGCGGCTTGCGGAACTGATCACGGTATCGGTCATGAGGCCATCCTGTTGGGATTCGCTTGCGGATCGCGCCCCGGATGCCAGGGCACGCGGCCCGCGAGCACTCCGGAGCGGTCAATGATCTCGGCCACGGTTTCCTCCTGGCGATAGGCCATCAGGTGCACGCCGTGCACCCCCTTGAGGGTGCGGATCTCCTGCACCACCTCGATGCACTGCTTGCGCCCCTCGAGCGGCTGGTCCTTGGCGCCCCTGAGTCGCTCGATGACCGCATCGGGAATGTGCACGCCCGGCACGTGGGTACGGATCCATTCGGCCGCCTTGGCGGTGCGCAACGGTCCCACGCCGACGAGGATGAAGACCTTGTCGAGCAGCCCCAGGCTCTCCAACTGGTCCATGAAGGTTTTGAGCATCGGCACGTCGTAGCAGTACTGGGTCTGGATGAACTGCGCACCGGCGGCGACTTTCTTGCCGAGCCGCGTGGCGCGCCATTCGACCGGCCGCGCGAATGGATTCTCGGCGGCCCCGAGCAGCACGCGCGGCGCGAAGCTGATCTTGCGGCCGGAAAGGAAATGGTGCTCGTCGCGCAGCGTCCGTGCCGTTTCCAAAAGTGACATCGAGTCCAGGTCGAACACCGGGGTGGCCTGCGGGTGGTCCCCCGCCTGCACGCCATCCCCGGTCAGGCACAAGAGGTTGCTCACGCCCATCGCGGCGCCGCCGAGGATGTCGCCCTGGATGGCGATGCGGTTCTTGTCGCGGCAGGAGATCTGCATGATCGGCGCGTAGCCGACCCGGGTGAGCAGCGCGCACACCGCAAGGCTCGACATGTGGCAGTTCGCGCCGCTGCCGTCGGTGGCGTTGATCGCATCCACGTAGCCATCGAACACGCGTGCCCGGCGATAGACGTCTTCCGGGTCGGCCGAATCCGGGGGCGCAAGCTCACTGGTCACCGCGAACTGCCCGGCGCGCAGCACGCGCTCGAAGCGCCCCGGGGAGGTATGGCCCGGCAGGATCGGCAGCGGGTGGCCCGGGACCGGCTCGTCCTCGAATCTCACGGCTTGCCTGCGGCGCGCTCGCGCGCGACGCGCAGCCAGGAGGAACGCCCCTGCAGGCGGCGGTCGACCGCGACCTGCACCTGGCGGATGGCGTCGCTCCCGCCTTCGATGCGCGCGCTGCCGGCCACCGCCTCGCGCCACACGCACTTCATGTCCGGGATCACTTCGCAGTTGCCGTCCGCGCGCACGCCGCCGCACGGCCCGTTGCGCAGGTTCTTCGGGCAGTTCATCGGGCAGGCCATGCCGGTGGAGCTCAAGATGCACTGCCCGCACATGCGGCAGTCGAACAGCAGCCCCTTGACACCGCGCTCGACGGCGGCGACCGGGCGTTCGAGGCGCTCGTAGCCGACGGCCCTGAACAGCGGGTGCAGCGCGACGAGCGCCGACTCGAAGGCACGGTAGAAGGCGTTGAGGCTGCGGGCATGGCGTACCGACCACTGTCTGACGGCGTACACGCTTCAGGCCTCCGCCTTCAGTCCCTTGGCGCGGATCAGCGCCTCGAGCGCCTCATCGCTGAAGGCCGCTTCGATGCGCGCGGCTTCCGCGGCGGCTTCGGCCTTCAGGTCCTCGCCGCAGGGCCGGGGGTCGCTGCGCTTCCAGTCCGCCAGATACGCGTCCGAGCTGCCCTTGCCGGCGCGCATGGCCGCGCGGTCGACCGCCTCCTGGAAGCGCGCCGACAGCTGCACTTTGGCGGTCTCGCGGCCGCGCTTCACGACGACCTGGGCCGGCACGTCGCGCCAGGAGATGATGGTCAGGCTGGCCATGCCGGGGAGTCCTCGCTCGCGGTGAGGGTGCGCAGGCGCGCCCCCAGGTCCCCGTACCCGGTGTAGCGATATTCAAAGCTGAAACCGAAGGCGGTCGCGATCGCGCGCGCGCGCTCGATGCTGCCGGGTTTGACCGCCTGCGCCAGGTACACCAGGCGCCGGTAGTTGCGGAAGTACTCGTCCTTGAGCTCCGGGTGCCGGTCGAGACCCAGCGGCCGCACGACCAGGCGCTCGAAGTTCTTCAGCAGGAAGTCGGTGAGGTAGAAGGTCCCCGGCTCGCTCTCCGCGAGCGCCTCGAACACCTTGGGCGTGGCGAAGAACTCGTAGCAGTGCGCCCCGAGCAGCCGTTCGATGCCTTCCTCACGCAAGAGCGCATCCAGCGCACCGCCGGTGCCGCAGTCACCGTAGGCGACGAAGATCTTGGCGTAGTGCTCGCGATGCCGGGCGATCTCCGCGCGCACGGCGGGGGCGATGCGCTCGGGTCGGTTGTGCAGCTCCGCCGGCAGGCAGCGCACCTCCAGCGCACTCCAGTCGTTGGCGCGCCGCAGGGCGGCGATTTCCCGCGCCAGCGCCCCGCAGGCGATGACGAGCGTGCCGCGGCGCGTGTCCATGGACCTAAGTGCCGTGATCGTCAGGCGGCGTGCGAGGCACGGCGCGCGGCGAGCAGGTTCTTGGCAGTCTCCACCGCGATCGCGGCGTCACGGCAGTACGCATCCGCGCCGACCGCCTTGCCGAACTCCTCGTTGAGCGGCGCCCCGCCGACCAGCACGATGAAGTCCTTGCGGATGCCGTTCTCCTTCATCTTGTCGATGACGACCTTCATGTAGGGCATGGTCGTCGTCAGCAGCGCCGACATGCCGAGGATGTCGGGCTTGTGCTCCTCGAGCGCGGCCAGGTACTTCTCGACCGGGTTGTTGATGCCGAGGTCGATGACTTCAAAGCCCGCACCCTCGAGCATCATCGACACCAGGTTCTTGCCGATGTCGTGGATGTCGCCCTTGACGGTGCCGATGACGATCTTGCCGATGGGCGGCACGCCGGTCTCGGCGAGCAGCGGCCGCAGGATCTCCATCCCGCCCTTCATGGAGTTCGCCGCCAGGAGCACTTCGGGGACGAACAGGATGCCATCGCGGAAGTCGATGCCGACGATGCGCATGCCCTCGACCAGCGCGTCGTTCAGGGTCTTCTCTGCGCTCCAGCCGCGCTCCAGAAAGAGGCGCGTGGCTTCTTCGACCTCGGCCTTGAGCCCGTTGTAGAGGTCGTCGTGGACCTGCTCGGTGAGCTCCTGATCGTTCAGATCGCGTAGATTGAATTCGCCTTCGGCCTGCTCTGCCATTGAAGAAATCTCCATGCGCGACAGGGGTATAGCGGCTCGCGCGGGCGCTCACCTTGGAATGGTAAGGGGAGGGTCCCCGGGGCAATGGCTGCTACGCGACGGCCGCGTGTCCACTGGCGACACCCCCGGCGGATTAAGGCAAGGGGCCCGCGCGGCAACGGGAAACCGGGGTGATGGCTTTTCACTTAGTCTGCGGCTGGGACTGCGCGAGGGCCGCGTCGAGCATCCTGATCAGGGCGTCGCGGTCGTAAGTGTAGGGCTGCCCCTCATTCAGCTGCACCAGCTGCTGCACCTGCTTCTGGATGGTCCACTCCGCCTCCTGCTGATTCGGCACGACCATGTAGCGGCGCTTGGGAGTTGCGTCAAACAGCGCGTGTTCTACCGCAGCGGCGACCTCGTCGGGCTCCTTGTACTTGGAACGATCGGTGAAGCGCGAGGGGGTGCCCGTGCGCCGGGTGGCGCTCTTGCCGATATCCGAATCATAGTTTCCCGGCTCGACGATGCTCACCTGGACCCCCTGCGGCGCGAGCTGTTGCGCGAGGGAGTCGGTGAAGGCCTCCATGGCATGCTTGCTCATGGAATAGGCGCTCAGGTCGGGACTTGCGAGGATCCCTGAGATGGAGCCGATGGTGAGGATGCGCCCGCGGCTGGCGATGATCAGCGGCTCGAAGGCCCGGGTGATGCGATACGGGCCGTACACGTTCACGGCCATCACCAGGTCGAACTCCTCCCACCGGGTGTCCGCGACCGAGCCCACCGTGGCGACGCCGGCATTGTTGACGAGCCCGTAGAGGCCGCGCCCGGCCCTGGTGATCGTCTGCACCGCCGCCTCGACGTCCTGCGTATTGGTCACATCGAGGCGCACCGCCTGTACGTTCCTGAGCTGCCCGAGCGCCTTGAGGTCGGCCTCCTTGCGCGCACCCGCGTAGACGAAGTAGCCCTGTGCGGCGAGCCGTTCGGTGATCTTGCGGCCTATGCCGGTGCTCGCCCCGGTCACGAGCACGGCTTTCACGGGCGCGGCGCTGCTTGCCGGTTCCTGCCCGAGGACGAGCGTACACAGGAGTGAGGCGCCGAGCGCGCCAAGCAGACGAAGCATGAAACCCCCTTGAGTCGTTGCGTGATTCTTGCTGTTGGTGCGGGCAGCTTGCGCGGCGGTGCGCAGCGCACTGCGGCGTTTGCCCTGAGTTCAGGCCGGGGTGAGTTCACCCCGGGCGGCGCTGGCCGGCCCCTTGCCCGGACGGCTCTGACGCTCGGCGCTGGGCGGGCAGCCGAACTGCGCGCGATAGCAGCGCGAGAAATGCGGCGGTGACTGAAAGCCGCACGCCGTGGTGATGTCGATGATCGGCATCGAGGTCTGCAGCAAAAGCTCGCGCGCGCGGCGCAGCCGCATCTGCAGGTAGTAGCGCTTGGGCACGCAGTTGAGGTGGCGCTTGAAGAGCCGCTCGATCTGGCGGCGCGACAGGCCGGTGGCGCCCGCGATTTGATCGAGCGACAGCGGCTTTTCGATGTTCTCTTCCATCAGCTGAGCGACCTTGATCAGGCTCTCATGGCTGACGCCGATCTGCGCGCGCAGCGGCACGTATTGCCGGTCGCGGTCGCTGCGCACCCGATCGACGATGAACTGTTCGGAGATCAGCTGCGAGATCTGCGCCCCGAGCTTGCTCTCCACCAGGTGCAGCATCAGGTCCAGCGGCGCAACGCCCCCGGAGCAGGTGAAGCGGTCGCGGTCGATGGTGAAGAGCTGGTCGCTGAGGTGGATGCGCGGGAACTCCTCGCGCAGCGAGGAGAGATTCTCCCAGTGAATCGTGGCGCGGTAACGATCGAGCAGCCCGGCCTTGGCGAGCGCGTAACCGCCCGTGCACAGTGCACCGAGGGGCACGCGACGCTCCGCCAGGCGCTTGAGCGCCGCGAGCATCCGCGCCGAGACAGCGGCCTGCACGTCGACACCGCCGCAAACGAAGAGGATGTCCACCGCACCGAGCTGATCGAGCGCGATGGTCGGGGACAGCTGCAGCCCGTTACTCGCCGGGGTGGGCTGCCCGTCGAGGCTGACAATCGACCAGTCGTACACCGACTCGCGGGTGAGGAGGTTGGCCATCCGCAGCGGCTCGACCGCACTCGACAGCGCGATCATCGAATAACGCGGCAGCGTCAGGAATGCGAACTTGCTCTTGGGCAGTGCCACATGCCCGATTTTACACCTTCTTGCCTGAATGCGACAGCGCGTGCGGCGGCGGCACGACCCGGAACCGGATCGGCGGCGGCGCCGAATCGCCACCGCCGATCCCGCGCGGCTACCTCGTTCAGAACGCGCAGTTGCCCGGGCTCGGGGCGTCGATCCTGCGGGCGGCGCCGGCAGGAATGACCTGGAACGCCAGCGTCACCAAGGTCTGCGTCGCACTCTCGTTTCGCACCATGTGCACGTGGGTGCCGCCGGCATCGATGAAGCTTCCCCCCGCGGGGACAATCGTCGGCGCACAGCTCGGATCATCGCCTTCATACACGCTCGCGGTACCGGACTTGACCAGCACCACGCTCGGGCCCGGGTGCGTGTGCCAGCCGCTGTAGCCTCCCGGCAGGACCGTATTGGTGACGATGTAGAGGTCGGAGGGGTTTCGGGCGATGAGCTTGACGGTGACTTCCTCCTCGGGGCGGCGGCGGCCGCGCGAATCCACCTCTTCCTCGGAAATGACCCGCAGCTTCTCGACAAAGGTCATCGTCACGTCGCTGGAGAAGTCCTTGGCGGGCGTGGCCTGCGCGCCGCCGCTCCACAGCAGCGTGGCCGCTGCGGCGCACAACACCGCGGCCGGGATGCGTGCGTGGGAGGCGACCGAGACACGAGAGTGATCAGAGGGATGGTTGTCCATGTGAGGCTCCTGTTCATGAGTTAGGGCGAGTCGTAGTGGCGAGTTGCCTCGCGGGAGGCACGGTGTCGGCCGGCGCGCCCACCAGCAAGCGGCAAAGCGCGGCAATTGCCCGGCCCCAGGGGTGAGGCCGCGCAATACCGCTCTTTGCCGCGGGGTCGTGCCACTGGCAGCGCACGCAATGCCCCCCTCGAAGCCCCTCCGCGCATCACCGCTCCGGCGCCGGGCCTGGTCGTCGCGGCAGCCAATTTCCGCTCGGGTGCCGCGCGGTTTCCGGTAAGGTGACGGCCGAACGAACCAACACCGCTTCCCCATGGCCCAGCTCCTCGAGTCCCGCTCGATCGATTACGTGCCGCTCGCCGAGCGCCACGGCAAGGTGTGGCACCTGTGGCCGGTGTGGTTTTCAGGCGATGCGCACCTGGCGACGCTCGCCGTGGGGGTGCTCGGCATCAGCATGGGGGGGAATCTGCTGTGGACCTCGGTCGCGGTCGTCCTCGGGTGCCTGCTCGGCACCTTCTTCATGGCGTTCCACTCGACCCAGGGGCCGCAGCTCGGCCTGCCGCAGATGATCCAGTCGCGTCCGCAGTTCGGCTACACGGGGGCGCTGTTGGTGTGGGGCGTGGCGCTGGTGGCCTACATCGGCTACACCGCGCTCAATCAGGTACTGGCCGGCCAGGCCGTGCACCAGCTGGTGCCGGCGGTCTCGGCGACCTCCCCGACGGTGATCTGCGTGTTTGCACTGCTGGCGGTGGCGCTGGCGGCGGTGGGCTACGACAAGATCCACGTGGCGCAGCGGGTGTTCGCCTACGGCATGATTGCCATCCTCACGGTGTTCTCGGTCGGCGCGCTCGTGGTGCTCAGGTTTCCGGCGGCGCAGTGGGATCCGGCGGGTTTTCGCGGCGTGCCGTTCCTGGCGCAACTGTTCTTCGCCGCCTCCTACCAGCTCAGCTGGTCGATCTACGTGTCGGACTACTCGCGCTACCTGCCACGCGAGGTGGGAGTGCGCGAGTCCTTCTGGTGGACTTACCTGGGCGCCTTCATCGGCGGCGCGTGGATGATGCTGGTCGGCACCGTGGCCGCCGCCACCGCCCCAACGCTCGACGTGGCCGCCGCCATGGAGTCTGCGGCCGATCAGATCTATCCGGGCCTAGGCCGGGTGCTCTTGGCGGCGGCGCTCCTGGGCCTCGTGGCGGTCTCGACGCTCAACTACTACGGCGCCTCGCTCACCCTGCTGAGCGTGGCGGACACGCTCAAGCCGCTCAAGAGCACCGCGGGCAAGCGCGTCGCGAGCCTGCTGGTCGCCTATCTTGCGAGCACGGCGATTGCGCTGGGCTCCTCCAGCAGTTTCGGCAGTCGCTTCGGGGACCTGCTGGCGGTGCTGCTGTACCTCTTCACGCCCTGGACCGCGATCAACCTCATCGACTTCTACGTGGTGCGCAAGGGCCACTACTCGATTCGCGAGATCTTCAATCCCGACGGTATGTACGGCCGCTGGAACTGGCGCGGACTTGTGGCCTACTTCGCCGGCTTTCTCGTGATGGTGCCGTTCTTCAGCACCGAGGCCTGGAAGGGTCCGATCGCCCGCCTGCTCGACGGCGCCGACATCGCCATGCTCATCGGCCTGCCGGTGGCCGCCGGGGTGTACCTGTGGGCGTGCCGCTCGCTCAATTTCCAGCAGGAGCAGGCGCAGGCGGCGGCGGCGGACTCAGGTCTGGAACCTGCGGATGCGCTCGAGCGGGCTGCCTGAGCGAACTGCGGCGCGCCGCTACGCCTTGAGCTCCAGATTCTCCGGGTCGTAGGGGGACTCGCGCAGCACGGTCGCGCGCTTCATCTGCCCCAGGATCAGGATCGACAGTTCGGTGCCGACGGGTGCGAACTGCGCCTGCACGTAGCCGATCGCGAGGCTCTTCTTGAGGTGGTGCCCGTAGTAGCCGGAAGTGGCGCGGCCGATCATGCGCCCGCCCTCATCGAACAGCGGCTCGTTGCCCAACGGGTCCGCATCGGTGACCTCGTGCACCTCGAGCGTCACGAAGCGGTTGGGCACGCCGGCGGCGAGTTGCCGCTCGAGCGCCTCCTTGCCGATGAAGCTGCCCTTCTTCAGGCGCACGAAGCGGTCCAGGCTCGCCTCAAAAGGCGTGTAGTCCGGGGTCATGTCGCTGCCCCACATGCGGTAGGACTTCTCCATGCGCAAGGATTCCATGGCACGCATGCCGACCATGCCGATGCCGTGCCCGGCGCCGGCCTCGAACAGGGCGTCAAAGAGGTTGTGCGCGTACTCGATCGGGAAGTGCAGCTCCCAGCCCAGGGAGCCGACGAAGTTGACGCGCAGCGCGTACACGTCCACCGCGAGCGAGGCTTCGATGGTCTTGGCGGTGAGCCAGGGAAAGGCGTCGTTGTCGAGCGCGGTGTCGGTGAGCTGCGCGAGCACCGCGCGGGACTTCGGTCCCGCGAGCACGAAGCAGCCGCGGGCGTTGGTGATGTTGCGCAGCGACACCGAGCGGTCCTTGGGCAGCGCCCTGGTGAGGTAGTCGCCGTCGTAGCACTCCGCCGCCCCGGCGCTCACCACGTAGAAGTGCTCGTCGGCGATCTTGGTGATGGTGAATTCCGAGCGGATGCCGCCCTTGCGCGTGAGGGCATGGCTGAGTGCCATGCGCCCGACCTTGCCCGGGACCTTGTTGGCGACCAGGTTGTCGAGCCACGCCTCGGCGCCCGGGCCGGTCACCTCATGCTTGGTGAAGGGCGTGAGATCGATGACGCCGACGGCCTCGCGCATCAGGCGCACCTCGTTGCCGACGTGCGCGAAGTAGTTGCTGCGCCTGAAGCTCCAGGCATCCTGGCGCTCGACCCCCTTCGGGGCGAACCAGTTGGCGCGCTCCCAGCCGTAGCGCTGTCCCCACACCGCGCCCCTGGCATCGATCTTGTCGTACACCGGACTGGTCTTCGCCGGGCGCCCGTCGGCGCGCTCCTCGTCCGGGAAGTGCACGGTGAAGACATTGCGGTAGGTCTCCTCGTTCTTCTTCACCGTGTAGCGCTTGCCGGCATAGGCGCCGTAGCGGCGCGGATCCACCGCCAGCATGTCGATGCCCGGTTCGCCTTCGGTGATCCACTCGGCGAGCTGCCAGCCCGAGCCGCCCGCGGCGGTGATGCCGAAGCTGTGCCCCTCGTTCAGCCACACGTTGTATATGCCGGCGGCGGGCCCGATGAGCGGGCTGCCATCGGGCGTGTAGGAAATCGGGCCGTTGACGATGTCCTTGATGCCGCAGTGCTCCAGCGCCGGCACGCGCCGGGTGGCGCCCTCGATGTGCGGCACCAGGCGGTCCAGGTCCCCGGGGAAGAGGCTGCGGCCGAACCAGTCCGGCACGCCGTCGGCGAAGCGGGCCGGCGCCCCCTTCTCGTACGGTCCCAGGATCCACCCCAGGCGCTCCTCGCGCAGGTAATAGGACTGGTCGGGCTCGCGCAGCACGGCCAGTTCGCGCCCGCCGCCCGCCCGGTAGGCCTTAAGTTCCGCCGACTCGTCGTAGACGATGTACTGGTGCTCGACCGGGATCGCCGGCACGTTCAGACCGAGCATTCTGCCGGTCTGGCGCGCGTAGTTGCCGGTGGCAAGCACCAGGTGCTCGGCGGTGATGTCTCCCTGGGAGGTGCGCACCTGCCACTCCCCGCCCGCCGTGCGCGTGAACGCCTGCGCCTCGGTGTGCTCGTAGATCTCCGCGCCGCCGGCGCGTGCTCCCTTGCGCAGCGCCATGGTGAGGTCGGCGGGCGCAATGTGGCCATCGTCCGGGTGGTACAGCGCCCCGATGATCGCCGCCGTCTCGGCGCTGCCGCCCAGTTCCAGCAGCGGCCACAGTTCCTTCACGCGCTTCGGGGTGATGACTTCGAAGGGCACACCGATGGTGTTGGCCGTGGCGCAGTACTTCTGGTACTCGTCCATGCGCTCGCGGCTGGTCGCCAGGCGCAGGTTGCCGGTGACGTGGAAGCTGGTGTCCTGCCCGGTCTCGTCCTTGAGGCGCTTGTAGAGGTCGACGGAGTACTTGTGCAGCTGCCCGACCGTGTAGCTCATGTTAAACAGCGGCAGCAGTCCCGCGGCATGCCAGGTGGAGCCGGCGGTGAGCTCGGTGCGCTCGATGAGCGCGACGTCCTTCCAGCCCTTCTTCGTCAGGTGATAGAGCGTGCTCACCCCGACCACGCCGCCGCCGATCACCAGGACACGAACATGCGTCTTCACGAGTCAGTTCTCCGCAGGCGAGGGCAGCGCGAGGGGCCGCCGCTCGCAGTGTAGCGGTGAGGCCCGGCGCTCCGGGCTCCAATTGCGACAATGCCTTGCCTTAATTGATGCCGCGCGCGGCCTCCGCCAGGTAGTGCGACACGTAGGGGGCGAACGAGCGCCACACCTCGATGCGGAACTCGCACGCGTTAAGGCGCCACAGCACGACTTCCGCCTTGGCCAGCATCGTGCGCGTGCACATGTCGACGGGAAACGCCGCCGCCTCCAGATCCAGCGGGCAGCCGCTGGCGAGCAGCGTCGCCGCCGCAGCGCCGTGCACCACGAGCGCCACCTGGCGGTGGCTGACGTCCACCAGCGAGTGCGGCCAGGGCGAGAGCGCGCGCTCGAGGCCGGTGGCGAGGCCGGACTGCGTCAGCGGCGCGATCAGCAGCCACTCATCCGGACCCAGCCACAGGGCGGCACGCTCCCCCGCAACCGCTGCGCGGCAGGCCTGCGCCGGGACGCTGACGCCCAGGGCCGCCTCGGCGGCGGCGCGCACCTCTTCGCCGCCGCGCAGCACCCAGCGACAGGCCGCGGGGAGGCTGCGCAGCCACGGCGATTCGCTGATGAGGGCGGGGGTGCGCGCGGCGCTCAAGTCAGGCATTGATGCGCCCGCCGCTTGGGTCGTAGAACACGCTCGGGGTCACCGTCACGGCGACCTCGCCGCCGCCCGTGGCCACGTAGAGCCTCTCCCCGAGGCGCGCCCGCCCGCCCGCGATGAATCCGAGCGCAATCGAGCGCTCAAGGTTCGAGCTGTAGTACGAGGAAGTGACGTGGCCGAGCGGGCGCGTGGGGATGGGGCTGCCCGGGCGCGCCATGACCGGCGCGCCTTCCTCGAGCACCACGGCCGGATCCTGGGTGGCGAGGCCGACCAGCTGCCGGCGCTCGCGGGGCGTGCATCGCGGGGCGGGCCAGCGAGCGCTTGCCGACGAAGTCCGACTTGGTCTTGCCGATGGCCCAGGCGAGCCCGGCGTCATCGGGCGTCACCGTGCCGTCGGTGTCCTGGCCGACGATGATGTAACCCTTCTCGGCGCGCAGCACGTGCATGGTCTCGGTGCCGTAGGCGGTCGCTCCCAACGCGCGGCCCTTCTCCCACAGCGCCGCCCACACCGCGGCCCCGAAATCCGCCGGCACGTTGATCTCGTAGCCGAGCTCGCCGGTGAAGCTCACGCGGAACAGGCGCATCGGCACGCCCAGGATGTGGCCGGGCGTGACGCTCATGTGCGGGAAGGCGGCGGCGCTGATATCCACGTCGACGAGGCCGGCGAGCAGCTCCCGGGAACTCGGGCCCTGCACGGCAATCACCGCCCACTGCTCGGTGGTGGAGGTGAGCCACACCTTAAGATCCGGCCATTCGGTCTGCAGGTAGTCCTCCATCATGTTGAGCACCCGCGGCGCACCGCCGGTCGTGGTGGTGACGTGGAAGCACTCTGGCGCGATGCGCGCCACCACGCCGTCGTCGTAGATGAAGCCGTCATCGCGCAGCAACACCCCGTAGCGACAGCGCCCGACCGCAAGGCTGTTCCAGGCATTCACGTACAGGCGGTTCATGAAGGTCACCGCGTCCGGGCCCACGACCTCGATCTTGCCGAGCGTCGAGGCATCGAACAGGCCGCAGCCGGCCCTGACGGCGAGGCACTCGCGCGCCACGGCCGCGTGCAGGTCCTCGCCGGCGCGCGGGAAATAGCGGGCGCGCTTCCACAGGCCCACGTCCTCGAACACCGCGCCCTGGGCGGCCGCCCAGGCGTACAGCGGCGTCCTGCGGACCGGATCGAACAGCTCCCCGCGCGAGAGCCCGGCGAAGCTGCCGAAGGTGACCGGCGTGTACGGCATGCGAAACGTGGTGAGTCCCACCTGCGGCAGGCTCTTGCCGAGCGCGCGCGACACGATCCCGAGCGCGTTCAGGTTCGAGGTCTTGCCCTGATCCGTCGCCATGCCGGTGCTCGTGTAGCGCTTCACGTGCTCGATGGAGCGGAAGCCCTCGCGCAGGGCGAGGGCGAGATCCTTGGCGGTGACATCGTTCTGCCAGTCGACGAAGGCCCGGCCGCGCGCCTCTGCGCTGCGCGGCAGAGCGCCGACGAACCCGCGCTCGGGCGCCGGGATGAGCGGTGCCGGCGCTGCGCGGCCGCGCCCGCCGGCCGGGTCGACGCCGGTGCGCTTAGGATCGAGCGCCTCGGCGGCGGCGGCGCTCCCGGCGGCCGCGCCATCCGCCAGCGCCGCGGCGAGGGCCATGACGCCACGGCAGGCGCCGGCGCTGCGGGTGCGCTCGGCCGCCGCCCCCGGAATGAAGGCCTGCAGGGCCTCGCTCCAGCTGAGCGCGCCGCGCGACTGCGAGTGCAGGTGCACGCTGGGCGTGTAGCCGCCCGACACCAGTACCAGATCGCACGGCTGGGTTTGCCGCTGCGTGAGCTCCCCGGCGCTGAGGCTCGCAAGCTCGATCGTGTTCACGCGCCGCCGGCCCTGCGTGCCCAGCACGCAGGCCTCGGGGAGCACCGGGATACCGGCCGCGCGCGCCCGCGCGCTCGCCTTACCCGCGGCGCGCGTGTCGGCGATGCAGGCGAGGTAGACACCGGCCTGCTGCAGCTCGAGCGCCGCGCCGTAGGCCTCGTCGCAGGCGGTGACGAGCACCGCGCGCGTGCCGGGCCGCACGCCGTAGCGGTTGAGCCAGGTGCGCGCGGCGCCGGCGAGCATGATGCCCGGGCGATCGTTGCCGGCGAACACCAGCGGGCGCTCGATGGCGCCCGTGGCCAGCACTACCTCGCGCGCGCGCACCTGCCACTGCCGCTCGCGCGGGGCATCGGTGGGGGGTGCGGCGAGGTGATCGGTGAGCCGCTCGCTCAGTCCCACGAGGTTGTGGGGAAAGTAGCCGAAGGCCGTGGTGCGGCTGAGCAGCGTCACCTTAGGGTTCGCGGCCAGGGCGGCGAGCGTGGCGCGCAGCCACGCGGGAGCCGGCTCACCTTCGATCAGGCAGGGCGAGGCAGGGTCCTCATCGAGAAGCGAGCCCCCGGGCTGCGAGTGCTCATCGCACAGGATGACGCGCGCGCCGAGGGCGGCAGCGGCGGCGGCGGCGGCGAGTCCGGCCGGACCTGCCCCGACGACGAGTACGTCGCAATGCGCGAAGCGGTTGGCGTAGCGGTCCGGGTCGGGGAGCGCGGGCGCCCTGCCGAGGCCGGCCGCGGCGCGGATGCGCGGCTCGTAGATCGAGTACCAGGCCCGGCGCGGCCACATGAAGGTCTTGTAGTAGAAGCCGGCCGGAATGAAGGGCGCGAAGAAGTCATTGAGCGCGCCGACATCGAAGCTGAGGCTGGGCCAGCGGTTCTGGCTGTCGGCCTCGAGCCCCTCGTACAGCTCCACCTGGGTGGCACGCAGGTTCGGGGTGTGGCGCGCGGCATCGCGGCGCACCGTCACGAGCGCATTGGGTTCCTCCGCACCGGCGGCCAGCACCCCGCGCGGACGGTGGTACTTGAACGAGCGCCCGAGGAGGTGCACGCCGTTGGCGAGCAGCGCCGAGGCGAGGGTGTCACCGGCCACGCCGCAGTAGCAGCGCCCGTCAAAGCGAAACCTGAGCACGCGGCTGCGGTCGATGTGCCCGCCGGACGCGGTGCGCAGCGCGGCGTTCATCGTGCCGGCACCGCCGGGCGCGGCTCGCCGGCCTTGTAGGTGGCGAGGAAGAAGTCCGTGGTGGTGTCGCGCAGCGCGTTGAAGAAGCGGCCGCAGCCATGCGCGTGGCGCCAGCGCTCGGCGTGCACGCCGCGGGTGTTGTCACGCACATAGAGGAACGCCGCCCAGTCCTCGGCGCCAACCTCGGCCGGCTGCACCGGGCGCTCGAGGTGCGCCTGGCCGCCGTAGGTGAACTCCGGTTCCGGGCGCTCGCCGCAGTAGGGGCAGTTGATGAGGAGCACCGGGCGCCCTAGTGTGCGACCGCGGCCGCGGCGGCCTCGTCGATGAGGTCGCCGTCGCGGAAGCGCTCGAGCGTGAAGGGCGCGTTGATCGGGTGCGGCTCATCGCGGGCGATGGTCCAGGCGAACACGTGCGCCGAGCCCGGCGTCGCCTTGAAGCCCCCGGTGCCCCAGCCGCAGTTGACGTACAGGCCCGGCACCGGGGTCTTGCCGATGATGGGCGAGCGGTCCGGCGTGAGGTCGACGATGCCGCCCCAGCTGCGCAGCATCTTCAGGCGCCGAAACATGGGGAACAGCTCGCAGATCGCCTCCAGCGCGTGGCTGGTGATGTGCAGGCCGCCGCGCTGGGTGTAGGAGGTGTAGGCGTCGGTGCCGGCGCCGATGACGAGCTCGCCCTTGTCCGACTGGCTGATGTAGGCGTGGATGGTGTTGGACATCACGACGCACGGGAACACGGGCTTTACCGGCTCTGACACCAGCGCCTGCAGCGGATAGCTCTCCAGGGGCACCGTGACGCCGGCGAGCTTCATGATGACGCTGGTGTGGCCGGCGGCGGCGACCCCGATGCGCGGCGCG
Organism: uncultured Pseudomonadota bacterium; assembly: GCA_963781815.1. Classification (GTDB taxonomy): domain Bacteria; phylum Pseudomonadota; class Gammaproteobacteria; order Steroidobacterales; family Steroidobacteraceae; genus 13-2-20CM-66-19. The sequence goes on from CAWAHK010000002.1 coordinate 682,253, forward strand.
CGGATTTCGCCGCGGCTGCTCGTGACCCCGCTGACGCGCCCGTCAGGTCCGCGCAGGATGCCCGTGACCTCGCAGTTCTCGATGATGTCGACGCCGAGCGCATCGGCGGCGCGCGCGTAGCCCCAGGCGACCGCGTCGTGGCGTGCGGTACCGCCGCGGCGTTGCAGTGCCGCGCCGCGCACCGGGTAACGGATGTCGCCAATGTTCAGCGGCGGGCAGAAGGCGCGGGCTTGCTCGGGGGTCAGCCAGGCGTTGTCGACGCCGGCGGCGCGGTTGGCGCCGATGTGCCGCTTCAGCACCTGCTCGTCGTGCACCGTGTGCGCGAGCATCATGACGCCGCGGGGGGAGAACATGACGTTGTAGTTGAGCACCTGGGAGAGGTTGCCCCACAGCTGCACCGCATGGTCGTAGAGCGCGGCGCTCTCCTCGAAGAGGTAGTTGGAGCGGATGATGGTGGTGTTGCGGCCGGTGTTGCCACCGCCGATCCAGCCTTTTTCGAGCACCGCGACCTTGCGCAGGCCGTGCTCGGCGGCCAGATAGTACGCCGCTCCCAGCCCGTGGCCGCCACCGCCGACGATGAGGGCGTCGTAGGCGCTCTGCGGCTCCGGACTGCGCCACTGCGGCACCCAGCTGCGCTGCCCGCGCAGTCCGGCGAGCAGCAGCGACAGACCGGAGAAGGGCTGCACCGTACGATCCTTCAGGCGCGTGCGGCGCCAGTGGGCGCGCATCATCCTCCCGCGGGGGACACCAGGGTTAGGCTTCGCCCGGCGACCGACTTGAACCCAGGCGACATGGCCGCGACGCGGCCCTTTGGGCGGCTAGGTGGGGGCGATGGCGGCGCCGCCGCCCTTGATGGCGGTGCGCGGGTTCACGTGGCGGGCGAACTCGGCCACGTACTCGTTCGCGGGCCGCTCGAGGATGTCCCGGCCGGTGCCGGTCTGCACGATGCGGCCGCCTTCCATGATCGTGACCCTATCACCGAGCTTGAGCGCCTCATCCAGATCGTGGCTGACGAACAGGATGGTCTTGCGCACGCGTTCCTGCAGCGCCAACAGCTCATCCTGCAGCTTGCGCCGGATCAGGGGATCGAGTGCGGAGAAGGGCTCATCCATCAAGAGGATGTCGGCATCGGTTGCAAACGCGCGCGCCAGTCCGACACGCTGCTGCATGCCGCCGGAGAGCTCGCTCGTGTAGCGCTCGCTCCATTGCGACAGGCCCACCAGTTCCAGCTGCCGGTCGATGATCTCGCGGCGCTTCTCGGGCGGGTCGCCCCGCAGCTCCAGTCCAAAGCCCACGTTCTCGCGCACGGTGCGCCAGGGCAGCAGGCCAAACTGCTGGAACACCATGGCGATGCGCTGGCGGCGGATGCGCCGCAGCGTCGTGGCATCACACTGCACCCCGATGTCGACCGTGGCCTCGCCGTCGGCCACCAGCACCTGACCGCGGGTGACGGCATTGAGGCCGTTGGCCGCGCGCAGCAGCGTGGACTTGCCGGAGCCCGAGAGCCCCATGAGGACCGAAATCTCGCCCCGGGCCACCGCGAGCGAGGCGTTTGCGACCCCGACGACGACCCCGGTCTGCTCGGCGATCTCGCTGCGGCTGCCGCCCCCGTCCAGCTTCGCGAGCGCGGCCGCGATCGCCTGCGCGCTCGCGCGCCGGCTGGTCTTGGCGCAGAAGAGGATGTCGACCGCGTGAAACTCCAGCGCGCTCTTCATGGCGGGCCGGCCTTGTCCGGCGGGCGGCTGATGCGGTCGAGCACGATCGCCAGGAGCACGATCACGAAGCCGGCCTCAAAGCCCATGCCGACCTGCACGCTGTTGAGTGCGCGCACCACCGGGACGCCGAGGCCGCCGGCGCCCACGAGCGCTGCGATCACCACCATGGAGAGGCTGAGCATGATGCACTGGGTGACGCCGGCGAGGATCGTGGGGGCGGCACTGGGCAGCTCGACCTTCCACAACATCTGCATCTGCGTGGCGCCGAAGGCCTGGCCGGCCTCGAGCAGGGACTTGGGCACGGAGCTGATGCCCAGCTGCGTCAGGCGGATCGGCGCCGGCAGCGCAAAGATCACCGTGGAGATCAGTCCCGGCACGACCCCGAGGCCAAAGAGCACCAGCGTCGGGATGAGGTAGACGAACGTCGGCAGCGTCTGCATCAGATCGAGCACCGGGCGCATCCAGGCATACAGCCGCGGGCGGTGCGCGGCGGCGATCCCCAGCGGCACGCCGATGAGCGTGGACACCACCGCGGCGACGATGACCAGCGAGAGGGTCTCGAGCGTGGGATCCCAGTAGCCCTGGTTCATGATAAAGAGCAATGCTGCGACTACGAACGCCACCAGCGGCCAGGAACGTCGCAGGAACCAGCTCAGCACCGCCGCGCCGAGCACCAGGAGCGGCGAGGGCAGCGCGCGCAGGAGCGCGGTGAGTCCGTCGACGCTGCCGCGGATCGCGAGCGAGATGCCGTTGAACAGCGCGCGGCCGTGGGTCTTCACGTATTCGATGGCCACCGCGACGCTGTCGCCGACCGGGATCTTGTGGTCCGCGAGCCAGCGCTCGAGGCTGAAGCGGCCGGTGAGCTTGGTGGTGCTCCGCATCGCCGTAAGCGCCGGGCGGCCGTCGAAGGTGCTGACCCCCTGAAGCCACGCGGCGACCGTGGCGGGGTTGGCCTTCAGGAAGTTCGCCGCCGCAACTTCAGGCGGCTGGTGGCGGTCGAGCATGTCGGCCATCACGCGGCTTTCCTGCTGCGTGGTGAAGGTGAGATTCTGCAGCAGGCGTCCCATGTTGGGACACTCTTGGGTGTAGCCCTTGCGGGTGTTGGTGTAGACGACCGCCGCGCCGTAGTTGGGGCCGAAGACCGCATCGCCGCCGGAGAGGTAGCGCATGTCGAAGCGCATGTTCATCGGGTGCGGATCCCACGCGAGGAACACGAGGGGCTGGTGCGCGCGCACGGCGCGCTCGACCTCCGCCAGCATCCCCTGTTCGCTCGATTCCACGAGCTTGAAGGTGCCGAGGCCAAAGAGGTTCTGCTTGATCATCGTCAGCACCAGGCGGTTGCCGTCGTTGCCCGGCTCGATGCCATAGATGGAGGCGTGCAGCTGCGGCGCGAAGCGCTCGATGTCGGCAAAGCTTTTCAGCCCCGCCTCGTACGCGTAGGCCGGCACGGCCAGGGTGTACTTGGCGCCGAGGAGGTTGGCGCGCCCGACTTCCACCGAGCCGTCCTCGACGTAGGCCTTGCGATCCCCCTCCTGGGCGGGCATCCAGTTGCCGAGGAAGATATCGAGGTCCTTGTTCTTGAGCGACGCGAAGGCCACCGGCACCGACAGCACGGTGATCGTCGGCTTGTAGCCCAGGCGCTTGAGCAGTGCGCTGAACACCGCGGTGGTCGCGGTGACGTCCGTCCAGCCGATGTCCGGCAGCCGCACCGTCTGGCACTGCGGCGGGTCGCTGACCGGGGCGGGGACTTCCGCGGCCTGGCCGCTTGGTTGCCCGGCGAGGCAGGCGAGCAGCACACTCACGCCCACGGGGAGACGTCGCGGGGCGGCGCGTCCGGCAGCCGGGAAGGCCGGTGGCGCCCTGCGCGCCGCCGCCGTTTTAGATGTGACGCGCGCGGGCTTGACCCGCACGGCCCCCGACATCATCATTCTCATTGCGCCTTGAATAGCCATTTAACGGACGACCTGTCAAGCCCCTGCGCGTGGCAAGTCACTGAGCGAACAGGAAGTATCAGCGCAAGCCTTCACTGGCGACCGGACCCTGAATGCCCACCCAAGAAGAGGCTTCGGAGTATTGCATTGAACAGGCAATCAACCCCCTCCAGAGAGTCCGCGCCGCGCCACGGCGCCACCGTGCGGGACGAAGGCGAAGAGATCCGCCGGGCGCAGCTCATCGAGGTCACCATCGACAGTCTCGCCGAAGTCGGCTACGTCGGCACCACGCTGGCGGAGATCGCGCGGCGCGCGGGCGTCTCCCCGGGGCTCGTGGCGCATTACTTCGGCGACAAGGACAGCCTGCTGTCGGGGGCGTTTCGTACGCTGGCGCGCTCGCTCGCGGCACGCGTGCGGGCACGTCTTGCGCTCGCGCACAGCGCGCGCGGGCGGGTGCAGGCGGTCATCGACACCAACCTCGCCCCGGAGGAGTTCGACAAGCGCACCGGAACTGCGTGGCTCGCCTTCTGGGGACAGGTCTTGCATGTCGAGGGCCTCAAGCGCGTGCAGACGGCCTACCAGCGGCGCATGTTGTCGAACCTGCGCAGCGACCTGCGCCTGATGATACCGGGCGATGAGGCGCGCAGCCTCGCCGCGATGATCGCGGCCATGATCGACGGGGTGTGGCTGCGGGCCGCACTCTCGGAATGGCAGGAGGCCGACAGCGAAAGTGCGCGGGCACTGCTCACCGCCTTCGTCGAGGGACGGCTCAGGGAGCTGACCGCCGCGGCGACCCCGGCGCAGGCGCGTGCCAGCCGCCCGCCCGTCAGCGCTGCGGCGGCGTTTCGCGTGATCAATCCGGCCAACGGGGAGCTCCTGGCGCAGCTGCCGATCGATGGCGCGGCGCAGATCGATGCGGCCGTGGCACGTGCCCAGGCGGCACAGAAGTCGTGGGCGCAGCTCAGTGGCGCGCAGCGCGGGCGCATCCTGCAGCGCGCCGCGCAGCTGCTGCGCGAGCGCAACGAGGAGCTCGCGCACCTGGAGACGCTCAACACCGGCAAGCCCCTCCAGGAAACCCGCAGCGTCGATGTGCTCTCGGGCGCGGAGTGCCTCGAGTACTTCGCCGGGGTAGCCGCCGGCATCGCAGGCGAACACCTCGATCTCGGTGCCGCCGCCTTCGGCTACACGCGCCGCGAACCCCTGGGCGTGGTCGCCGGCATCGGCGCCTGGAACTACCCGCTGCAGATCGCCTGCTGGAAATCCGCCCCGGCGCTCGCCTGCGGCAACGCCATGATCTTCAAGCCCGCCGAACTCACCCCGCTCACGGCGCTCAAGCTTTCCGAGATCTACCTCGCCGCCGGCGTGCCCGCGGGGGTCTTCCAGGTGGTGCAGGGGCTGGCCGACACCGGGCGCCTGCTGACGCGCCACCCGCAGATCCGCAAGATCTCCCTCACCGGCGAGGTCGGCACCGGCAAGGCGGTGATGGCCGATGCCGCCTCGACGCTCAAGCAGGTCACGCTCGAGCTCGGCGGCAAGTCCCCGCTCATCGTGTTTGAGGATGCCAAGATCGAGAACGCGGTCGCCGGGGCGCTGCTCGGCAACTTCTACTCCGCCGGGGAAGTGTGCTCCAACGGCACGCGCGTCTTCGTGCATAAGAGCGTGCGGGGTGCGTTCATCGATCGCCTGCGCGCGCGCACCGCGGCACTGAAGGTCGGCGACCCGCTGGATCCTGCCACCCAGGTCGGGGCGCTCATCTCCCAGGAGCACATGGAGAAGGTGCTCGGCTTCATCGCGCGCGGCCGTGCCCAGGGCGCGCGCCTGCTGACCGGCGGCACGCGGGTCACGGAGGGGGCGCTGGCGCGCGGGTACTTCGTCGCGCCGACGGTGTTTGACGGCTGCCGCGACGACATGGACATCGTGCGCCAGGAGATCTTCGGGCCGGTGATGTCGGTGCTCGAGTTCGAGGACGAGGACGAGGTCATCGCGCGCGCCAACGCCACCGAGTTCGGGCTCGCCGCCGGGGTATTCACCAATGACCTCACGCGCGCGCACCGCGTGATCGCGCAGCTGCAGGCGGGCACCTGCTGGATCAACCACTACAACGTGACCCCCGTGGAGCTGCCGTTCGGCGGCGTCAAGATGTCCGGACTCGGGCGCGAGAACGGGCGTGCGGCCATCGAGCACTACACGCAGCTCAAGAGCGTGTATGTCGCGCTGGCGGACATCGAGGCACCCTACTGAAGGGCGCGCCGCAGGATGAGCGAGGAGACCTTTGACTATGTGATCGTCGGAGCCGGATCGGCCGGCTGCGTGCTCGCTGACCGCTTGAGCGAGGACGGCAAGCACAGCGTGCTCTTGCTCGAGTACGGGGGTTCGGACCGCTCCTTGTGGATCCAGATGCCGACCGCGCTCTCCATCCCCATGAACATGGAGCGCTACGACTGGCGCTACTACAGCGAGCCCGAGCCGCACCTGAACAACCGCCGCCTGCATACCCCGCGCGGCAAGGTGCTCGGGGGCTCCTCGTCCATCAACGGTCTGGTGTACGTGCGCGGCAACCCGCTCGACTTTGAGGGCTGGGTGGCGCAGGGCGCCACCGGGTGGGCGTACGCGGACGTGTTGCCCTACTTTCAGCGCGCCGAGCGCCGCGCCGGCGGCGGCGATGCGTACCGCGGTGGTGCCGGCAAGCTTCAGACGCGCCAGGGCCTGCTCACCAATCCGCTGCACGCCGCCTGGCTCGAGGCCGGCCGACAGGCCGGCTACCCCCTCACCTTGGACATGAACGGCTTCCAGCAGGAAGGCTTCGGCCGTATGGACATGACGGTCGGTGGCGGCCGGCGTTGCAGCACCGCCAATGCCTACCTGCGCCCGGCGATGCACCGCACCAACCTGAGTGTACGCACGCACGCCCTGGTGACGCGCGTCGTGTTCGAGGGGCGTCGTGCGGTGGGCGTGCGCTACCGCCAGGCCGACCTGCGCCATCTGGTGCGGGCGCGGCGCGAGGTGATCCTGAGCGCCGGCCCCATCAACTCCCCGCAGCTGCTGAAGCTCTCCGGGGTGGGTCCGGCCGACGAGCTCGCCGCGCATGGCATCAAGGTGGTGCACGAGCTCGAGGGGGTGGGGGAGAACCTGCAGGACCACCTGGAGTTCTACTTCCAGGTGGCCTCCCGCGAGCCGATCACGCTCTACGGGCACATGTCCCCGGCGCGCCGCGCGCTCATCGGCGCGCGCTGGCTGCTGCGCCGCGACGGCCTGGGCGCGAGCAACCACTTCGAGACCGGCGGCTTCATCCGCAGCCGCAGCGGCGTGCCGTATCCTGACATCCAGTTTCACTTCCTGCCGCTGGCGGTGAGCTATGACGGCTCCGCGCTCGCCCGCGAGCACGGCTTCCAGGCGCACGTGGGCCCGATGCGCTCGCGCAGCCTGGGCCGGGTGCGGCTGCGCTCGGCCGAGCCGGCCGACAAGCCCAGGATCTCATTCAACTACATGTCGCGCGAGGAGGACTGGATCGAGATGCGCGCCTGCGTGCGCCTGACGCGCGAGATCTTCGCGCAGAGCGCGTTCGATCGTTACCGCGGCCGCGAGATTCAGCCGGGCGCGCAGGTCACCACCGATGCACAGATCGATGAGTTCGTGCGCGCCAAGGCGGAGAGTGCCTACCACCCCTCCTGCACCTGCCGCATGGGCAGCGTGACGGATCCGCTGGCGGTCGTTGACCCGCAGGCCCGGGTCATCGGGGTCGAGGGCCTGCGGGTGGTGGATTCCTCGATCATGCCGCAGATCACCACCGGCAACCTGAACGCGCCCACCATCATGCTGGCGGAGAAGGCGGCAGACCACATCCGCGGGCTGCCGAGCCTGCCGCAGGCGCGGGCGCCTTACTACACCGCGCCTGCCTGGCGCAGCGCGCAGCGCTGAAGGACGGCGCAGCGGGTGCTAGTCGCGATAGCGCGTGAGCGCATCGCCGAGCGCTGCGCGCAGCGGGCCCAGCCAGGGCTCATAGTGACGCCACTGCTCCAGCCCCTCCCGATACAGCGGCTGGCGCACCTGCTCGGAACTGGCCGTGCGCACGCTGCGCTCGGTCTTGTAAAACTCGATACAGGCGGGTTCGAACTCAAGCCCGCAGTGCTGCAGCAGCCGCCGCACGTTGCCTTCCAGGTCATTCACCAGGTCTTCATGGTGCACGCGCAGCACCCGCCCCGGCAGCACCGCGTCCCAGTGACGCATGAGCTCGAGGTAGGTGCGGTAGTAGCGCGCGATGTCCTCGATGCTGTAGGCGAATTCCTGGCCGCTCGCGAACAGCTGCTTGAAGTTGCCGAAGCAGCAGGCCATCGGCTCGCGGCGCGCGTCGATGATGGTGGCATTCGGCAGCATCAGGTGAATGAGGCCCACGTGCCGGAAGTTGTTCGGCATCTTGTCGATGAAGCGCGCCTTGCCGGTGCGGTAGGCGCGCGTGTCGCTGAGGTACTTCTCGCCCAGGCGGCGGAAGTCCTCGCCGCCCATGCCGGCGAGCACGCCCGGATAGCGCGGATTCTCCAGACTCCAGTCGCGGCCCTGCAGCTCCATCACCAGACGCGGCACTTCCGCGAGCTCCTGCGTACCCTCGACCGCCGAGTGCGAAGCCAGGATCTGCTCGATCAGGGTGGAGCCGGAGCGTGGCAGGCCGACGATGAAGATCGGATCCGGGGCGGGCGCGCCCCCGTGCTGCAGGCGGGCGAACAGCGGCGGGGTGCACACCTGGATCTGGCCGCGCGTGTTGAGCTCATGGACCTTCGGCTGGTAGCGGCTCTCGGAGCGCTTGAGCGCATTGCCGCGGGCGTAACACTCGAAGGACTCCTGGTAACGCTCCTGGTCCTCCAGTGCCTTGCCGAGCGCGAAGCACAGGTGGTAGCGGTCGATGAGCGCCGTCCCGGCCGCCGCCTCCGCGGCGCGCATCTGCTCAACCTCCGCACCCAGGAAGCGGTACGTCTTGAGGTTCGCCAGGCTCCAGTAGGCGTCCCCAAAGGCGGGGCGGGCGGCCGCCGCGGCGCGGTACTCGGTAATGGCCTCCTCACCGCGTCCCAGGGTCTTGAGCGAGTGGGCGATGGAGAGGTGCAATTCCCCGGCCTGCGCCGCACCCGAGAGCAGGCCTCGGTAGAGGCCGATGGCGCGCTCGTGCTGGCCCAGGCCCACGCAGGTCATGGCGTAGAGGGTGCGAGAGTTGCGGTTGGCAGGATCGGCGCTGAGCAGCTGATCGGCCTGTTGCTGCGCCGCCTGGTACAGGTGGCGCTTGACGAGCACCTGGACGTACTCGAAGCGCGCGGCCTGATAGTCCGGCGCAAGTTCGAGCACGCCTTCCAGCAACAGCTGCGCGTCATCGAGGACGTCACGCTCGATGCCGATGCGGGCCAGCAGGCGCATCGCTTCCACCTGGTGGCCGTGCTTCAGGAGGAAGGCGCGGATCATCTGCTCCGCGGCCGCGAGCTCCCCGTCCGCGAACAGGGCCGTCGCGGTTACCACCTCGGGGGGCAACTGTTTGAGCGTGGCGACGTGCGCCGCGGCCGTGGCGGCGTTCTCGGTGTCGCCCGTCAGGCGGTACAGGCCCTCCAGCATGCCCCAGCTGGCGGGCAGGGCGTGGTTGATGTTGACCGCGCGCAGGAATGCCTCGATGGCCTCGGGGGCCTGGCGCAGCACCACGTGGCAGTGGCCACGTTCCTGGAAGAGGCGGCTGAAGCGCGGGTGCACGCGTTCGAGTTCGGTGAGGGTGAGGAGCGCTGCCGCCACGTCCCCGGTGAGCCGCTGCGACTGGGCGCGCAGGTACAGCAGGTCGCGATTCTCCGGCACGGTGGCGAGCAGCGCGGAACTCGCCTGCAGGCTCTCCGCAAAGCGCCGCTGTCGCACCAGCTCGGCGATGCGACCGACCTCACGTTCGACGGCCGAGGGCTGGTTCATCGGTTCAGGCTGCGGTATCACGAGCGAACGATAGCACCGCGTTCCTCATCCGGTGCGTAGCGGCGCGCGAGCCGCCGGCGCCCAGGGCCGCGCGCGGGCGAGTCTTGCCGGCAGCTGCGGCCGCAAGCGCCGCGCAGCGCCTCAGAACTTGTAGCCGAAGGTGCCCCCCAGCACCCGCGGCCGCAGCGGGGTCTGCGCGACGATGAACTGGTCGGTGCTCACGAACACGCTGGCGTTGGAGTTGCTGAGGTTCTCGCCGTACAGGTTCACGTACCAGGCATCCTTCGCCACCCCGATGGAGGCATCGTAGGTGGTGTAAGCGGGGTTCTCGAACCGCAATCGGCCGGTGCTGATGCCGCCGGCCTGCGCGAGCGAGGGGTTGGATCCGGCCTGCGTGAAGGAATGGCCGCTGTGGGTCGCGCCGAACTGCACAAACGGCGTGTAGCCTGAGACGTTCCATTCATAGCGCGCGCGCACGCTGAACTGGATCGGCGGCGCATTGGCGCTCGGGGAATCAATCGGGCCGAAGGGGTTGGTGACCGGCACGCAGTTGCTGCCGAAGGCGTTGCAGGCGTTCGTGATGGGCTTGCCGAAGTCGGGGCTGGCCGGATTGTTGTTGAGCAACACCGGCGAATTCGTCTGGCGGCTCTCGTTCCAGGCCGCCGCGCCCTGCAGCGTGAGCCCGGTGGTGACCCGCGCGATCAGCGAGGTCTCCACGCCCTTGATGACGAAGTCCTGGCCGTTGGTGTTGAAGAAGATGTTGCCCACCACGCCCGGATCGAAGAACGCCACCTGCACGTTGTCCCAGTTTTCGCGGTACACCGCGCCGTTCCACTGCAGGCGGTGGTTGAAGAATTCCGTCTTCCAGCCGATCTCGTTGTTGGTGAGCTTGTCGGAGGTGTAGGAGCTCGGAATGAAGTACTGCGGCGTGCCGTCGGGGGTGAAGGCGTGCGCCGAGTTGCCGTTCTGGTTGAAGCCGCCCGGGCGGAAGCCCTGGCTGTAGGTGTAGTACACCATGGTGTCGGGCGTGATGTGCCAGGTGAGGTTGCCGCGGCTCTTGAAGCCGGACTCGGAGTTCTTCAGGTTCTGGGCGTTGAGGTTGTAGGAGAAGCCTGACTGGCAGCCGCCCGGCGGCACGCCCCCCTGGAAACAGCCGAAACTGGAAAGCACGCTGCCGGCGGAGGAGTTGTCGAACTTGAAGTGGCGCGTGCCGGCCGTCAGGGTCAGCACCTTCGGGATCAGGTCGAAGTCGACCGAGGCGAAGAAGGCGGTCTGCTTGGTCTCGCGCACCGTGTCCTGATAGAAGGAGGTGTTATCACCCTGCACCCCCGGATTCACCACGGTCGTGCCGGGGAACGTGCCGACGTTGGTGAAGCAGCCGGTGTTTCCCGGCCCGCTGTCCGCCGTACAGGACGGCACGTTCTTATAGTTCCAGCCGGTCTGGTCGTAGAGCTTGTTGTCCTCCCAGAAGACCCCGGCGATCGCCCGCAGCCGCCACTCATCCGGGGTGCTCAGGCGGAATTCATGCTGCTGGTGGGTATTGCGCTCGATCGAGCGCCAGGTCGCACTCGGGGAGAAGCACTTGGAGGGGAGGTTGGGCGTGTACGCGCCCGGACCGTAGCACTGGTAGTAGTCCGCATACACGCCGCGGGAGTAGTTGGTGTAGTCGCCGACCTGCTCGACGTTGCGCACCAGGTAACCGCCGGTATAGACCGCCTTCAGGGGTCCGAGCTTGCCGTTCACGGTCCAGGCGGTGTTCTCGAAGCGGTCCTTGTCATAGGCGCCGTTGAACAGGGTGACTTCCAGGGGCCCCAGCGGCGCGCCATCGGAGGCGTTGGGCTGCTGGTAGAAGACGCCGCGCGAGTCCATGTGCTGGTAGGACTGGGTGATCAGCGCGTCCCAGTCATCGTTGAACTTGTACAGCAGCTCGGCACGGATGCCCTGGTAGGTGACCGGGTTGATGGCGCGTTGGACCACGGGTCCATTGTTGATGGCGGCCGTGCCCGGTGGCACGCAATAGCCGTTATTGGGCAGACCGTCGGGGCATTGCCCCTGCGCGTTCGCCGGGAAGTGCGCGTAGTACATGCCGATATCGGTGTTCTTGCGCGTGAAGGTCGCTGGCACGTTGTCGATGTAGCCGCCGCGGCGGTCGTTGTAGATCACCGCACGCACCCCTAGGGTGTCGGAGATCAGCGGCACGTTCAGCACCGCCGTGAGGGCGGTATTCGGGTCCCCGTGCGCAGTCACGCCGTAACTGGCGCTGACGTTCGCCTCGGTCTTGTCCAGCCGCGGCTCGTTGGTGATGTAGCGGATCACGCCCGCCTCGGCGCCGGCGCCGTAGAGCGTGCCCTGCGGGCCCGCCAGCACTTCGATGCGGTTCAGATCGGCCGCATAGATGTCGAGGTTGCGTCCCGGCAGCTGCCCGGACTGGTTGTCCAGGTAAATGGCGACGTTGGGCCACAGGCCGGTCGAGCCGCTGCCCTGACTCGGCTGCGAGCCGGCGGAGAGGCCGCGCATGAAGACCTCGTTCTGGCCGGGGCCGTTGTTGGCGGTGGTGACATTGGGCAGGTACTTGATGTAATCGTCGAGTGTTGCGATGTTCAGCTGCTGCAGCGTCTGGGCCGTGAAGGCCTGCATCGCGATCGGCACGTCCTGCATGCTCTCGTTGCGGCGCTGCGCGGTGACCGTCACCTCGATCAGCACCTCCGAATTGCCCGACGCACTGGTGTCCGCAGTCTCGGCCGGCGCTGCCGCCGCCGCGGCCGAGGCGCCACCCAGGATGGCTGCTATCGCATACGAGATCTTGGAGTTCATTGCCGGATCCCTTTAAGAAGATGAGCCGCACCGGCAAGCCCGGTGCATCCCGCGACGCGCCAGAGTTGCGGTGGTCATGACGATGCGCGGATTAGATATGACGGCCCGGGGGTGCGATTGAATGGACACGTCAGCCACTTGTTACGTACGCGCCTGCACCGTGATGTGTATTTTCTCAGGAGAAGGCCGCGAATGTTGCCGTGATGCGACGTCGCCGCCGCCCGTTACTCAAACACACGCGCCCCGGCGGCGTCGCCATTGACGGCGCGCGGGGGCTGCAGGCGTCGGGTGGAGGGCGAGAGGCCGTAGGCATCCTTGAACTGGCGTGAGAAGTGCGCGCAGTCGGCAAACCCGGCCTCGTTGGCGATGTCGGTCACCGAGCGGTCGGTGTTCTCGATCAGCCAGTTCGCGTAACGCATGCGCAGCTGCCGGTACAGCGAGGCAGGTCCCATCCCTACGTGCTGACGGCACAGCCGTTCCAGCTGACGGGCGGACAGTCCGAGCTCGGCGGCCACGGCCGCGACGGCGATCGGGCGCGCGAGATTCTGTTCCATGAGCAAGAGCGCGCGCCGCACGCGCGGCTCCGCGACGGTCTCGGACATCGGCGGATGCGGCTGTGCGTCGCTGCCCGAGCGCGGCCGGTCGAACAGCAGTACCTGGCTGGCTTTTTGCGCCACCGCGCGTCCGAGGTGCTGCTCGATGAGATAGGTGGCGAGCGCCGCAGCGCCCGCGCCGCCGGCGCAGGTGATGCGCGGGCCGTCCGCGAGGAACAGGCGGTCGGCGATCACTTCCTGGTTCGGGAAGGCCTGGAGGAAATCCTGGTAGTGGTACCAGCTGACGCACGAGCGGCGGCCCTTCATGAGCCCGGTGCGGCACAGCACGAAGCTGCCGGTGCAGATGCCGATGAGGGGGACCGCTGTCGCCCCCACCTCGCGCAGGTAGCGCGCGGTGGACTCATCGATCTGCGGCCCGGTGTGCAGCAGGCCGCCGATGACCACGACATAGTCGAGCGACTCCGGGGCCAGCAGGGCGCTCGTCGGCTGAATCAGTACGCCGCAGCTGGCGGCGACGGCTTCCGGGCGGCCGGCCATGATCGACCACTGCACGTGCAGCGGACGGCTGCGATCGCCTTCATCGGCCGCCAGCCGCAGGTGATCGATGAACACGGCGAACGCGGACAGCGTGAAGTGGTGGGCCAGAATGACGCCGACGCGCAGGGGCGGCCGCACAGTGCGTTCCGGTGCAGTCGTTCTCATTATTGTGGCTGAGTGAGGCATTGAACGCGCACTCAATACTGCTGATTTCTCCCCGCGGCCTATATTCCATTAACCCCCGGAAGGACGCAAGAAGCAATTGAACGAGCGTATAAGTGTATGGAGAACAATGATCTAGCATTGTGGTACAGGCTCCCTTCTCGGGAACGCCACATTGAATGACTGTTCAGGAGGCCACAAAGCTTGCGCCCGTGAAGCGGCGCAGCCCGGTCTTCACCAGGCGCCTCCGCGCGGTGATCCGGCGCGGGGTCAGCGCAGGACGGCGAGGCGCGCGAGGTTGCTCTGCACGGTCGGATCGTGGCAGCCGCTGCGCGCATACCAGCGCCGTGCGGCGCCCACCAGGGCGCGCCCGGTCTCGACGGACTGGGTTTGCTCCGGATCAAGATCCTCGTGCCCGTGACTGGTGAAGCCCCGGGGCGGGGTGCGCACGTGGCGCCGCAACTGCAGGCGGCGCAGCGCGCGGGTGGGAACGGACTTCGGAGCCGGGCTCGGTGCGCCTGCCTCGACGCCCGGTACCGGCTGGCCCAGGAGGGCATCCGGCGCATCCGGCAGCGGCGGAATCCACTGGCGGCACCACATGCCGACCGCATCGCCCGAGCAGCGCAGCTCCGGATCGCTCAGGGCCACCGCAATACGCGGCAGGTCGCACGCTTCGCGCAGCGCGGCGTCCCAGCGCTGCTCATCGAGCAGCTGTTCGATATCGGTGAGATAGCTCGCGAGCATCCGCGAACAGGAAGGCGTGGCCGCGCCAACGCCCGCTGATTGTGGGTCAGGCATCAGGTCTCAACTCCCGGCTGCACTCCAAAAAAACTCTCAGGCCGCCTGCCCGGCGGGGGGAATCGGAGCGCTCCCCGTCGGGGCCGCGGGCTCGAGCGTCACGGCCGGCGTGCTCACTGGCGCGGCGGGCCGCCGGATCGCGCGCCGGGGACGGGGCCGCCGCGGTGGGACGGGTGCCGGCTTCGGGCGGCTGACCACCACAGTCGTGCGCACGGTCTTGGCGCGTTTTGGCCGCCGCGCGCGCACGGCAGCGGACGCGCTGGGGCGCCGGCGGGCGCGTACTACCTTTGCTTTCAGGCGCTTCTGGACGGGAGTTGCCGCCTTGCTTGCAGTCTTGGCCTTGGCTCGACCCGCGCGGGCCTTCGCTTTGACCACCGCGACCTTCGCTTGCGAAACTGCGCTGCCCTTGCGACGGGCGCGCTTCCAGGCCTTGCGGGTGACGGCGGCGTGCTTGCGGGCCCGGCGTGCCTCGCGCTTGGCCTCCTTGAGGCGCTTGCGGGCGCGCTTCAGCTCCTCTTTGGCGATGCGTACGCGCTGTTTGGCAACGTCGGCCAGCAGCCGCGCGCGCTCGAACGGGGTTGCAGAGGTGAGGGGTTCGCTGCCTGTCTTCTTCATCTGCGGGCCTGCGAAGCGGGGAGAGGACCAGTCTCACACAAGCGCACGCGCCTTACCACCGCACGAAGTTATCCACAGAATTTGTGCATAACTATGTGGACAGAAGCGTCAGCGGGACACAAAGGCTGAGGCTGAGCAAGAACTTGCGTTACCGTGCGCGCGTTTTCGCCACACGCGGAGGGTGGATCGCCCCTGGGGGCTGCTAGGGCGCGCTCCCGAACATGCTCGCGGTGACGCGGTTGCGGCCACCGTGCTTGCTGCGATAGAGCGCCGCGTCGGCGATCTTGAGTATCCGCTGCGCGAGCTGGCGCTCGCCGGCAGGCACGCGATCGAGGCCGCACAGTCCGAAGCTCGCGGTGACCGGTACGCTCTTGCGATCGCAGGTGAAGGGCGTCTTGGCAATCGCCGTGCGCAGTTTACGCGCGACTCCCAGGCCGTCCTCGTACGAGGTCTCCGGCAGCACGACGGCAAACTCCTCGCCGCCGATGCGCGCCACCCAGTCGACGCCGCGTCGCAGGTTCTGTTGCAGCCGTGCACCAAACTGTCGCAGGATCTGGTCGCCGCCGGCGTGGCCGAGTGTGTCGTTGAGCTTCTTGAAGAAGTCGATGTCGCACAAGACGAGCGACAGCCCCCGACCGTAGCGCGCCGCGCGCTCCATTTCCCGCGGAAAATGCTTGCTGAAGAAACGCCGGCTGGCGACGCGCGTCAGGTCATCGGTAGCCGACAGCTTGCGGTTTTCCGCCAGCGTGATGCGCAGCACCGTCTCCAGTTCCGCGATGCGTCGCGCGGCCGCCAGCCGGGCGTCCAGCTCCCGCACCGAGGCGCGCCGCGCGACGCACTCATCGGCCCCGGCGTTCAGCCCCGCCTCGCGGCCGGAACTCTCATCCCGATCGGCAATGTAGAGGATGAACGGCGCGCGGTCGCCCGGTTGTGCTTTCAGCCGGGTCACGAGCTCGAGGCAGTCCGTAATCACGACCGGACGAAACTCGACCACCAGACGCCGTAACGCCTCGTGTTCGTCCGCGACGGACTCGTAGTCGAGCATGTCGCCCGTGATACGTTGCTCGATCTGCAGCCGTGTGGCCGGGTCCAGCAGGACCAGCAGCGCCCGGGGCGGGGGCACCAGCCGCAGCATCACCGCGATGCTTGCGGTGGTCTCCTCGGAGTTGGCAGGCGGCCGCTCGGCGCGACGCTCGAGGATGCGTTGAATAACTGTGGTCTGCCCGCCCGTCGGCACTGCCCCCTCCCAACCGGCCAGCCGTCTTCACGGCGTGGGTGCAGATTACCTAGCCGCGCCGCAAATTGCGCGGTTGCTGTGTGCCGGCGCCCCTGCCGCCGCTGACATTTCGCGCTGGGAGCGCTGCTGACAGGGCCCCCGAAGCCTCAAGGGGATATCATGCACCGGCCATGGATCCACCCGCCCTTACACGCGATCGCCGCCCGTTTTTTCTCGCGCCGCTGTGGCTGACCTTTCTGAGTGCGTTGCTGGTATTTGCGCTCGGGTTCAGCCTCTACCGCAGCGCGGGGACGACCGTCGTGCTCCTGGTGCGGGCTGCCAGCGAGGACACGGCAATCATCGCCGACCCGCCCATTTCCCCGGAAGGGGAAGAGCGGGCGCAACGACTGGCGCACCTGTTCGGGGAAGACGGCACGGGGATTGATGCCATTTACGTGAGCGACGAGCGCCGCACCCAGCAGACTGCGGCTCCCCTGATCGAGCGCCTGCATCGTGCGCCGGTGGTCTTTGCCAGCACCGCCGCCACCGCTACCGCCGACCGTCTGCTGCGCGAGCACGGCGGCGGCACGGTGCTCGTGATCGCAGGTGGTGCGAGCTTCCCGGCGCTACTGCGGACGCTGGGCGATCGTGAGGCCCGGACGCCCGCGCCGGAAGAGGCGGGCGTCATGTACCTTCTGAGCATCCCGACCTTCGGTTCCACGCACCTGGTGCGCCTCAAACTATAACGCCAAGCCCTCAGCCGACGGGCTCGCGACGGTTGCCGCCCGCGCTGAGCGCGACCGCGCGGTGAATGAATTCGGCGTGCTCACCGATGCGAAAGTCAGCCAGTACCGCGGCGCGGATGTAGCGCGCCTGATCGATGAGGTAGGTTGCGCGGCGCACGCCGAAGCCGAGCGGCCCGACCACGTCGTACATGCGGATGACAAACTTGTCCACGTCCGCGAGCAACGTGAACGGAAGCTTGTACTTTTCGCGGAACTTGCGGTGGCTCTCCGGGTTCTGGGGGCTCACGCCGGCGACGTCCAGGCCAGCCTCGAGCAATTCGGTGTGCATGTCACGGATCGAGCACGCCTCGCGCGTGCAGCCAGGCGTGAAATCGGCCGGGTAGAAGTACAGGATCAGCGGGCCGTGACGTAGCAGGGTGCTCAGGGAGACGTTCTGGTCATCCTGGTCGGGCAGCGTAAATTCCGGCGCGCGGCCCCCGATGGGCAGCATGGCGTGGTCTCCGATCCTCAGACGCTGAGAAAGCCCCGCATTTGCGATGATAGCCGCATCGCCCAGGATTGGTTAAAACTTCATTGGACCGCCTCGGTCGCGATGCTAGAATCGCGCGCCTTGCGGTGGGGCGGTAGCTCAGCTGGGAGAGCGTCGCGTTCGCAATGCGAAGGTCGAGGGTTCGATCCCCTTCCGCTCCACATCTATTAGTAAAATCAAGGTGTTATAAAACGTATGTAAGGTGAGTTCAAGGCTCAACCTTGGACCACTTCGAGTCTCGGATTTTACCTTGAGTGTCTGCAAGTCTCTCTTCCTAGCCACTGGCGTAATCAGTAGGCCTTCAACTCACGGCCCTACGAATCACTCGCCGCCGCAGCGTTGGGAGGAGAGAGCGAAGTTGAATGACTCGCGTCGGCTGTCTGCAAGCGTCCAAGAATCCGAACGCGAATGTTGCACGCATTCCTGCTACAGATAGCGGATCGGGGGGCAACGCAGTTCAGTCAGCATGATCTGAAACTCTGCATTACGCAGCAGTACTAGATCGCGGTCCTCTGGCGCAGGTGGGCGCGGTCGCATCAGACCGACGACGCGAACAGCAATTGTCATCTTTGGTCTGTTGATCCCTTGCGGGCAATTGCTTCAAACTTTCCGGGCGCCTTTCCACGAGCGAGCAGAAAATTCATGGCACTTTGAGTGTCAGCGCTGGGAGTGGCCTGAGCGACCGAGCGGCAGCCGGACTCAGTGCGCTGCGAGGAAGTCCTGCACCGCGGCGATTGTCGCCGCGGGGGCTTCCTCCATCAGCCAGTGGCCGGCGTTCGGCACGACGAGTTCCTGCACGTTCGTCGCCGCGTTGCGCATGACGACCGCCACGTTGGCGCCGAAGGCCTTCTCGGCGCCAATGGCGAGCACCGGCATCGCCAGCTTCGTCTCCATCGCCTTCAGGTTGTCGGCCTCGTCCTTCCGGTCGATCGCGAGGAACTGCGCGAACGCGGAATGCATCGCGCCGGGCCTGGCGTAGAGCGCGGCGTAGTGGCGGCGGGTTGCTTCGTCGATCTTCGACGGGTCGCCGGCGAACTCGTTCCAGAAGCGGTCAAGGTAGACGCGCTCGCGGCCGGCGACCAGGCGCTCGACGTCCGGGCCGCCGAAGTTGAAGTGCCACAAGGCGGGCAGGCGCACGATCTGGTTCCACGGCGGGATGCCTGGCACCGGCGAGTCAATCACGACGAGGCGGCTTGTCTTGTCCGGATAGCGCGCCGCGTAGGCATACGCGACCATCACGCCGATGTCGTGGCCCACGATGTCGGCGCGGTCGATGCCGACCTTGTCGAGGACGGCGCGGATGTCGCTGGCCTGAGTCCACTTGTCGTAGCCGCCGGCGGGGTGCGAGGAAAGGCCCATGCCGCGCAAGTCGGGCACGATGACGGTGTGGTCCTTGGCGAGCTCGGCGGCCATCGGCGACCACATGTCGCCCGTCTCGCCGAAGCCGTGGATCAGCACGACCGCGGGCCCGTGGCCGCCGACGCGGACATTGATCGTCGCGTCGGCGTTCACCACCTGCGAGCTGCGGAAGTCGGGCGGGAAGAGAGTGGGCGCGGCGCGCGCCGACAGGGCGCCCAGCGCCAGGCTGGCGACGAGGCAGGCAGCGACTCCGCGGAAGCGGCGGGAGCGCGTGGAGGAAACGGTTGCGGACATCCTCGGCTCCTTAGGGTGGGGGGGCAACCCGGATTCGAGAACGTTCGCCGGATGCCGTGACGCCACCCTCTGCCTTTATTGGAGTTGAAGCAATGATACAAAGGTGTAGGTCATCACGCGCCCGTCGGGCAGACGGACCCAGCTCTCTTCGTCGCTGCGGTCGTTGTAGACCTTCGAGCCGCTCGCCGTCTGTGTTGGCTTTAAAGAAGCCGCGCCGCTGGATACCCTTGCGAGGCTAGCTGGCTATCAAAGCCGATACCATCGTGCAATGGATCACCCCTGGTCCTGATGCTCTCATGACACCACCGATGCCAAGTGCAGGAGGTTCACATGACCCGAGCAGCTTTGTCTTTAGATCTTGCCGACGCGCGACGGATCATTGCCGCAGGTGAGCGCAAGGCGATGGAATTAGGTATCCCATACAACATTGCCGTTGCCGATGCGGGCGGCGGGCTGATGGCACACGTACGTATGGATGGCGCTTGGCTGGGAAGCGTAGAAATCGCAATTGATAAGGCGTGGACAGCGCGAGCCTTTGACATGTCGACCGAGGACTTGTCGCACTTGACCCAGAGTGGCCAGCAAGGCTTCGGGCTCAACACGACCAATGACTCCAGAGTCGTAATCTTCGGCGGCGGAATTCCCATCAACGTCGATGGAGTAGTGATTGGGGCGGTCGGAGCGAGCGGCGGCAGTGTTGAGCAGGACGTCGCTGTTGCACGTGCGGCAGTCGGGGGTCTCTAACGCGCTCCGTCGGCGCAATCCCTCAGAGCATCGGGGGCCAGAGTCTGTTCTGAAGGTCAGAGACATCATGACGTCAATCGAGAGCGACGAGCGAGTCAAGGTCGTAGTTCTCGACAGTGCTGTCGCCGGCTCCCTTCGCAATCATTCCGACTTCGACCTCACCCGACTCGCAGGCGATGGCCCACCAGCGACTAGCTCTTTATAAGTGGGTATTCAGATGCTTTCCATAGAGACTGGTTCAGTCGAAATCGGACTGGCGCATTTGCCGGGCTCCTGGGCACCCATGGCGGTACTGGCACGCCAGCTGAGCAAGCCGATCCGGGCGATTCGCAACGCCATCGGCATGCTGGAGTCTGCGGAAGAGCTCCCCGACGCCATGGATCATGCTCGCCGCCTCATCGGCACGCAGTTGAGACAGTTGTCGATCCTGGTCGACGACGTACTTGAGTTGGAAAGCCTGGCACGCGGCACGTCTCAGCTGCAGCGGGATTGGATCGACTTGGTACCCGAGGTCGTGGCCGCTGTGAGTGCCTGCTCGTGGGCCGTCGCCGGACATCAGCAGTCGCTATGCATGCAAGTCCCGGATGTGCCCGTATACGGATACGTCGACCCGGTCAAATTGCGTCAGGTAATCGCGAATCTGATCGACAACGTCTGCAAGCACACGCACGTGTTGGGTCGTGTCTCTCTTCTGCTCGAGCGATTCGGTGAGGAGGCGGTTCTTACCATCGCGCACGAGAGCGCCAGTATATCGAGCAGTGCGACGACCCTCGGCCCGGATATCGGTCTGGCGCTCGTGCGCGAGCTTGTCCAGATGCATGGAGGGTTGATTGAGACGAGGAGTTGGGGTGCGGGATGCGGCAGCGCCGTTGTCGCCCGCTTGCCCCTTGGCTGTCCGCTACTCCTGACACAGAATCCATAAGCCGGGACTCGGACTCTACCCCGGCGAGCGAAGCTGCCGCGCCGCGTGGGGCGCGGAGGATGCTCGCTCGCTTCCTTAGGAATCGAACGACGGCAATGCGGTCACAACAATGCACGGCCAGCCGGGCGACCGACGACGGAGTGTTCCGATACCATCGTCTAATCGATTCTGATGGAATGGGTGTGTTGTCATTGCATACGTTCCGCACGCCCCACTTTAGTCACAAGGAGCATCGCGTGAGCTGTACTCAAGCAGTCGGCAAGCTACTACCGTCATGACCAGCGACTCCAAAATCAGCGCAGAGGGCCTGGCTTCACGTCCGCTGATGACGCTTCAGGTCGTCGTGTCCCCGCCGCACAGGCTCGGCGGGGTACCCCACGGAACACGCGTGATCGTACCCATTGCCGGCGGCAGCTTCGAAGGCGCACGGCTCCGCGGCAGGATCTTGCCGGGTGGAAGTGACTGGACGCTGTTGCGCTCGGACGGCGTGCTTGAGCTCGATCTGCGAATCACGCTCGAGGCGGACGACGGCGCATTGATCTACATGAACTCGTTTGGCCTGCGCCATGGCCCGCCCGAAGTGCTGGCCGCGCTTGCGCGGGGCGATTCCGTTGATCCGGACCAGTATTACTTCCGGACCACCCCAAGATTCGAAACGAGCGCACCGAAGTATGCGTACCTGAACCAATTGGTGGCCATCGCATCCGGCGACCGCCGCGCGAGCGGACCGATCTACACGGTTCAAGAGATTCTCTAGCGACAACTCATGGGCGTTCCCCGCAGAGATGTGCTCAAGACGGTGGCTGCATCCCTCCTCGCAGGTGCCACAAGCGGCGGGGTGGCATGCGCGGATGCGGCCAGGGTCGGAAACACGTTTCCAAGCGCGAGAGCGGTATACGCAGCTATGAACTCGCGACTGCTGATGACCGTAAGGATCGCTACAGCTGCGTCACAAAAGCTCGGTAGGGTGCCCTACGGCAATCGCACCGTCGTGCCGGTTACGGGTGGCCATTTTGAAGGCCAGCGACTTCGCGGCGAGATACTCTTCGGGGGAGGCGACTGGTTGTTACTGCGGTCCGACAACGTTCTGGAGCTGGACCTGCGGATTACGCTCGAGACCGACGACCAGGCGCGGATCTACATGACGTTTCAGGGTTTGCGCCATGGCGCGCCCGAAGTGATCGCCGCGCTCGGCCGCGGAGAGGCCGTCGATCGCGCGAGCTATTACTTCCGCACGGTCCCGCGATTCGAAACCTCCACGGAAAGCTACGCCTTCTTGAATCGCATGGTCACTGTCGGCGTTGGTGAGGCGCGCCCCGACGGAGCGATCCATAGGATCTACGAGATACTGTAACGAGGCGTCGCTGGTAGCGGATCGCGAACGCTGGTTCGCTCCGGCCGCAGCCTCGAGGCGACCCAAGACGGTTCGCTAAACCTGGTCGCTGAGGCACGCCAGCGGGGCGCGTGCGACGATCACATCCGGCTCCGTTCGTCGTCAGTACGATGGTGTCGACACCGGATGCCATGGTTTCCGTCGATACCAACGTCTACTAGAAAGATCAATGCCTGGGGATGATAGTCAAGAGCGTCCTACTTCCATGCTTACCCCGGAGACTCTGATGGACTCGCCAACGAAGACCGCGCCGATACGGCTGAATCGGGTTTCACCTGTGTGCTGGCGAGTCACATTCGACAATCCGCCGCTCAATCTCATGGGCCCGGAATTCGTTCAGCAATTCAGGGATATTATGAATGCGCTTGAGACGGACGCGGCAGTCAAGGTTGTGATCTTCGAAAGCGCGGTCGAAGGCTTCTTCCTGAATCATTCGGACTTTCTCGCGAAACTCGAGGATCTAACCGGCATACCTCAAGGTCCCACGGGGCTGGAAGCATGGCCAGACATCCTCGTACGCCTGACACGGGCACCCGTTGTCTCGATCGCGCTGATCCGCGGGCGGGCGACCGGAAACGGAAGTGAGCTTGCACTTGCCTGCGATATGACCTTCGTGAGCCGGGAAAAAGCAATTCTCTCGCAGTGGGAAGTAGGTGTCGGCCTCGTCGCCGGGGGTGGGCCTATGGCACGACTGCCGCGACTCATAGGACGGGCGCGCGCCCTGGAAGTGCTCCTAGGTTCAGACGACATACGCGGCGATGAGGCGGAGTTCCTCGGCTACGTGAATCGCTCGCTGCCGGATGCCGAGCTCGGCAATTTCGTCGATGCACTCGCAAGTCGGATCGTCTCGTTCGACAAGTGGGCGATCGCCAACACCAAGCGTCTCGTGAACGCGGCCAGTTTGCCGCCCGACGTCGAGATCGCAGCCGGATGGGATGCCTGCCTTACATCGATCAAGCGGCCCGCTGCCCAGGAAAGAATCAAGGCATTGCTGAAACAGGGTTTCCACCAGCCCGGAGATACGGAAAATCGACTGGGATTCTACGTCGGGCAACTTGGGCGGTGAGCGTCGTGTCTGCAATCTGAACTCCGCGCTCGGCCATCAGCCTACTGGCGGATCGTATTTATTCAACTGAGAACAGAATCTTCGCGAAGCCGGGGATCGTCTTTTGGCGGTTCCCATCTCGCTACAGTTCGCAAATCAGAGCAATCCAGCCAATCCGTCTGGCGCCAGCCTGGACGATACGCTCAATCCCCGGCCAGAGCGATTCGACGGCGGTTCCCCCGACCGCGTCTACGACGGATGGGATCATCGCCTAACCAGCGCACGCGCTGTGACGCGCGCTGCCTTCATTCCCGGAGCCACAGTGGACTCTTCCAGGCTGCCAGCGCCTCCAGAAAGACACTCAGTCGCAAAGGCAAAAACCTTCGACTCGAGTAGATCGCGAAAACGGGAGTCGGCGAGGCAGTCCACTTCGGAAGCAGCCGGATGAGCTTGCCTTTGGAAATAGCCTCGTCGCAGTGCCTCAAAGGCAACAGCCCGATTCCATGGCCCCGGTGCACGAACGCGCTGGCCGAGTTGATGTCGCGACTCGCGATTGGGCCGGACACGCGGACCCTGACCTTGCGTCTCCCGCTTACCAGGTCCCAGTCGCGCTCGTTGTTCTTGGCATTGAACATCACACAGTCGTGCGCTTGCAGATCGGCGGGTTCGGCTGGGAGGGTTCGGGCCTTCAGGTATTCCGGAGCGGCCACGAGGCAGTAAACACTCGTGCCGAGCCGCCTGGCGATGACGCTGGAATCCTGCAGCTCTCCGGTCCGAAGCGCGACGTCGATATTTTCCGCGACCAGATCGAGCATCAGGTTCGAAACAACTAGCTCGACTTGGATACGAGGATGGTCCTTCAGGAAGGCGGACATGAAATTAAAAAAAGGTTCCTGAGTCAGAATGACCGGTACGGTGATCCGCAGCAGACCTTCCGGTCTCTTCTGCGCGTGAGTCAGCACGCGCTCAGCTTCTTCCAGGAGGGTCAGGGGCTCCCGGCACTGAATAAAGTACTCGCGTCCCTGTGCAGTCAGGGTCACCCGTCGCGTCGTGCGCCTCAGAAGCGAGACGCCGAGGCTTGATTCCAGCACTGATAACCGCCTGCTCACCGTCGAGATCGGCATACCCAACGAGCGGGCCGCCCTGCTGATGCTCTCAAACTGGGCCACTTTGACGAATATCAGGACGTCGTCGAGGTAGGCCATGGGGATCACTCTGCCATTATTGGAAATTAGATTCCAGAGTTTCCCATCTAATAAGTAGCAGTGCACAGCCCGAGAATACCCGCCAACAGACGAATGATTTGTACCCAGGGCTGATACACACAGCCGAAGGCGGAAGTCTGATATGACTACGAAACAGAAGACCGTGATCGTAACGGGAGCCTCTCAGGGAATCGGCGCCGCGGTGGCTAACCTCTTCCTCGATCGTGGCTACAACGTGGTGGGTAACTCGCGCAAAATCAGTCAGAAGAATGAGCTGCAGCGCTCGGACAAGTTGGCCTTGGTCGATGGGGACATCGGTCTGGCCTCGACCGCCGAGATGATCGTTGATACGGCGGTAAAGCGGTTCGGCTCGGTCAATGCCCTGGTGAACAACGCCGGGATCTTCTTTGTGAAGCCGTTCACCGAGTACACACTTGAGGACTTCCGGGCATTGTCGTCGACCAATTTGGATGGCTTTATCCATACGACGCAATTGGCCGTGAAGCAGATGCTCTTGCAAAAAAGCGGCGGTAGTGTGGTCAGCATCACGACGTCTATCGTCGATCACCCGCTTGCGGCAGTGACCGCGTCAGTCCCGATGATTACTAAGGGTGGAATCGACGCGATCTCCCGGAGTCTCGCGATGGAATACGCCACACAGGGCATTCGTGTGAACGTCGTAGCGCCAGGCGTCGTGGATACCCCGCTGCACAAGAACAATCCCAAGGAGTTCTTGCGCACGCTGTCACCTCTGGCGCGAGTTGCTGCCGCCAAGGACATCGCAGAGGCCGTGTTCTATCTCACTGAGGCGGGCCAGGTCACCGGCGAGGTGCTGCACGTTGACGGCGGTGCGCATCTAGGTCGGTGGTGATGTGGTCGCAGATGAAGGGGCGAGCTTGGCGACACAAAAGGCAGGGATTTCTATCAGTCTCCGGAGACGGCCTCGATTGATATCCATGGATAAGCGGTAACGTCGATGAACACTACAAACGCGAGTGCTGAACAACGGGTCAAAGATCTTGGCATAGACCTACCTCATGCCCCGGCTCCCCTTGGCGCCTACGTGGAGGCGGTACGGACCGGGAACTTGCTTTTTTTGAGTGGCACGCTGCCAGTGGAGGGAGGAGTTGCGAAGTGCTTGGGACGTATTGGAGGTGAGTTGAGCGTCGAAGACGGACGACGAGCGACTCGCGTGGCCGCGTTGAACGCTCTTGCACTCGTCAAGGAGCATTTGGGGTCGCTGGACAGAGTGACGCGCGTGGTCCGTCTCGGGGTGTCACTCGTGACGACTCCGGAGTTCCGTGAGCACCCGAAAGTCGCGGATGCCGCGTCGGAACTGCTGGCCAGTGTATTCGGACCCGGCAAGACATCGACTCGTCTGGTCTTTGGCATGGCGAGCCTCCCGGTAGGCATGTGTGTCGAGCTAGAGTGCATCTTCGAAATTGGTGACTGAGCGGTTTGTTTCACGGTGAGCTGCCATGAGTAGTTACCTAAAAATCGCCCGGGAAAATTTCGCCCCTAAAGTCTACCTCGAGGCGCGTGGCTCCGGATCGCCGCTGATCCTCATCGACGCCCGCCGGCGCACGGTAAATTCGCGTTCACATTCATCTGGGGTGTTCGGCACTCGCATTTGATACTGGAGAGTCTATGATTCGCAGAGCAAGAGCTGTCTGGCGCGGCAGCGGCCGTGCCGGCAATGGCGACCTTTCGTCCGACTCTGGCGTGCTTGCAAACACGCCGTATTCATTCAAAACCCGATTCGAGAACGAGAAAGGAACCAATCCTGAGGAGCTGATCGCAGCGGCGCACGCGGGGTGCTTCACGATGGCCTTGGCCTTTCGACTGCAGGGCGCCGGATACACCCCTACGGAGCTCAATACCGAGGCAGCCGTCACGCTCGAACAGGACAAGGAGAGCTTCCGTATCACGCGCTCCGCCCTGACCCTGCGCGCGAGCGTGCCGAATCTGGATCAGGCCACATTTGCTCGGTTGGCGCAGGATGCCGAGCAGAATTGTCCGGTTTCACGGGTCCTCAGGGCCGAAATCACACTGGACGCAAAGCTGGTGTGAACGTTACTCGGCGAATGTGCGATGAAGTTACCGACTGTGGCCGTTCGGCGGAGCGGCGTATTGGGTCACTGCCTTTCCGTCATCGCGAACCCAGAAATAGCGCCGCGGCAGAGGACCGAGCAGCAACGTGGACGGGGCTCGACATCGCCGAAATCGGTGCACTGGTCGGCAGACTGATTCGGCAGGGAGATCCGCTGCCCGTCGTTCTCACCGGCCTGTGTCGATTCTTCGACGCCACCGTCAAAGGATACTCCAGTGCCATCCTCCTTCTTGACGGCACCGGTGGAAGAGTACAAAAGGCCGCTGGGCCTGGCTTGCCCGCCAGATACTTGAAGCACCTTGAGGGCCGGCGAGTCAGCTGGATCGCGACTCCGTCCGGGGCCGCGATCAATGCGCAGACACCAATGATCGTGTTGGATCCAGTCTCGGACACTCTACGGGAGAGCCCGGAGGCAGCCCCGGCCGCCGCCCCCGGTCTCAGGTTGCATGAGGTTTCGCCGATTCTGTCGCTAACGGGTGAGCCGATCGGGATCTTTGCGGTCTATCAGCGCGAGGGCAACCCTGACGTCACCCATCATCACTCCGCACTTGTCTCGCGGTTCACCCACGTCGCGAGCGCCGCCCTTGACCGAATGCGAAGCGACGATGCGCTTAAGCGAAGTGCCGGCCGTCTTGAAATAACGCAACACCTCAGTGCGACGCGATGCTTCTCCTGGCGCGTGGAAACAGACGAAATCAGTTGCTCCAACGAGTTCTATCGGCTCTTCGACCTGAACCCGACAGATGGGCCGGTGACACTTGAGCGGCTCGCCGCTCGTGTCCATTCCGAAGACCTCCCGACCTTCCTTGAAATGATCGAACGGGCCCGAATTGAGGTAATGGACTTTGATTTCGAGCACCGGCTACGCCTGCCCGACAACACGATCAAGTACCTGCGCATCGTTGCGCACGGGACTCGCGATCAGGACGGTCAACTGGAATATGTCGGTGCGGTCCAGGATGTGACACATCGCCGCCATACGGAGGAAGACCTCGCCAAGCTGCGAGCTGAACTCGCGCGAGCGGCGCGAGTCACGAGCCTTGGGGTCCTAACGGCAACGATTGCGCATGAGGTCAACCAGCCCCTGGCGGGAGTCGTTACGAACGCCAGCACATGTCGGCGGATGCTCGCGGCAGACCCTCCGGACGTCGACGGAGCGCGGGAAACGGCGAGACGCGCGATCCGCGATGCGGAGCGGGCGTCGGAGATAGTTAAGCGGGTGCGCGCCCTATTTTGCAAGCAGGGCACCACGAGCGAATCACTGGATCTGAACGAGGTAACACGGGAGGTGGTTGCGCTGTCGCTGAGTGAACTTGAGAGAAATAAGGTGACGGTGCGGACGGACCTTGCGGGCGAACTACCACCAGTTCAGGGCGATCGGATTCAGCTGCAGCAGGTCATCCTAAACCTGTTCCTGAACGCCTCAGAGGCGATGACCGGCGTCGATGATCGACCGAGACAGTTGTTGATCCGAACAGAACGAGAGGAAGAGGATCGTGTACGCGTGAGTGTGCGAGATACGGGGGTGGGCTTCGAGGCTCAAGAGGGGGACAGACTATTCGATGCGTTCTACACGACAAAAAGCAGCGGCATGGGCATAGGCCTATCCGTCAGTCGCTCCATTGTCGAGAGCCACGAGGGTCATCTATGGGCAACACCGAACGATGGTCCGGGAGCTACATTCTCGTTCTCCCTTCCCTGCGGGGACCAGAATGTGACGGCCGGTGCCACCGGCGCCCGCGGTCGTGGCGCAATTCGGATGTCCGTTGTGAGGAATGCAGGGGAACACTATGGGAAGTGACTGTGACGGCAACCGTCCGCTCGTGTCGGTGGTCGATGACGACGACTCCGTGCGCGAGTCGCTACCAGACCTGTTAAGAGAGTTAGGCTACTCGGTTCGGGCGTTCTCGTCGGCTGAAGAGTTCCTCGGGTCCCGTTACATCGGTGAGACCAGGTGTCTGATCCTCGACATTGCCCTGCCCGGCATGACGGGACCCGCGCTGCAACAGGAATTGGCAGTCCGCGGGCAAGAGATTCCGATCATCTTCATCACCGCTCAAGCAGATGAGAACGTCCGTACACGCTTGATTGAACAGGGTGCCGTGGAGTGCCTAATCAAGCCGTTCAGCGACACGGCTCTGTTTGAGGCGCTCAATGCCGCATTTTGTGTGAGCTGAGCGATCGGACGCCAGGGAGAAATGAAGTGGATTCAGCGAACGCATCTCTGCCTGAATCGCGGTCATCCCTCATGTCGGGCGACACACCAATCGTGTTCGTCGTTGACGACGACATTTCGGTGCGCGAATCACTGGACTCTCTGATTCGCTTCGCAGGCTGGCAGCCGCAGACATTCGCGTGTGCGCAGGAATTCCTCTCTCGCCCACGCGTTTTCGTCCCAAGTTGCCTGGTATTAGACGTTACGCTTCCGGACTTCAATGGTCTCGACCTACAGCAGCGCATCGCTACTGATCGAAGCGATATGCCGATCATATTTATCACGGGCCACGGTGATGTACCGATGACGGTGCGTGCGATGAAGGCGGGAGCGGTGGAGTTTTTGACCAAGCCATACGGGGATTCGGTGTTGTTGAGCGCGATCCAGGGAGCCATCGAATGCAGCCATGCTGCGCTGCGTTTCGAGGTGGAGATGCGATCGATCCGGGACTCTTACGCCTCACTCAGCCGTCGGGAACGGCAGGTCATGGCGCTAGTGGTTCGCGGTTTGCTGAATAAGCAGGTCGGTGGTGAGCTCGGCATCAGCGAGATCACGGTGAAGGCACACCGGGGGCACATGATGCGGAAGATGAAGGCGGGCTCTTTCGCCGACCTGGTGAATATGGCCGCGAGACTAGACCTCGCATCCACTCCTAACGGCCGACACTGCACCAACCAGCCTGCCGCTACTTCATGAGACGCCTGTGACTCTCCCCACAGGTATAGAACACTTGCAGAGACGCCGGAACCGACACTCTAGTTACGCAGCGCTCGCCATCCCGGCCTGAAGTCGACTGGCACAATATAAGGACTCTCCGAGTGTCTCGTACAGGAGGATTTCGGTCTTGAGCCAGCTGAGATGCTTCTCCTCATCTGCGAGGATCTGCTCGATCAGATTGCGGGTGGTGGCATCGTGAGCGGCTCCAGCGGTCTCGGCTGCTGCGTTGAGCTTGGGGCGGGCATGGCGCTGCAGTTCCATGTCGTTGTCGAGGATCTCGCGCACGGTTGCACCGATGGCGGGTGCCGCGATCGTGAATACGGGTGTGCCGCCGAGATCGACCAGCCGATTGAGGAGCCCACGAATCGCTGTCGGCTCATCCGCGGTCCGTACTCGCATCGCATCGGCGAGGCCCTGCAGGCCCAATGCCTCGATCACTGCGACATGGGTCTGATGCTGAATGCAGGCTCTCCAGAGGCCACTAAGCAGCCCGTTCAGGATCGCGACTATGGGGCTATCAGTCACTATTGTTGCGGACAGATCGAGCAGGTCGTCGACGTTTTCATTGGCCACAGATTTTTCCCCATCCTCTTTTGCGCCAAGTCACAACTAGCAGCGTGAGTAAGCGATCGCACCACGCGTGAGGCTAAGCCTTCGTTCAGCCTTTTTGGGTGCCCGCTCTAGCCAAAGATTTTGTTGGCAATCTCGGCCACATGGCGAGCTTGGTAGCGCGCCCCTTCGAGCTCGTTCTCGCTCGGCTGGCGGCTGCCGTCGAGTCCCGCGATGGTGGTGGCACCGTAGGGCGTGCCACCGGTAATCTCACGCAGCTCAGTCAGTCCGCCGAAGCTGTAGGGCAGGCCCACGATCACCATGCCGAAATGCAATAGATTGGTGATGGTCGAGAACAGGCTCATTTCCTGGCCGCCATGTTGGCTCGCGGTCGAGGTGAAGGCCGAGCCCACCTTGCCGTTGAGCGCACCCTTCGCCCAAAGGCCGCCGGCTTGGTCGAGATAGGCGGTCATCTGTGCGGCCATCCGCCCGAACCGCGTAGGCCCACCGATGATGATGGCGTCATAGTTGGCCAGATCCTCGATCTTGGCAACGGGGGCGGTCTGGTCGAGCTTGAAGTGCGCGGCCTTGGCCACCGCCTCGGGCGCGGTTTCCGGGACGCGCTTGATGTCGACTGTAGCGCCGGCCTCTCGCGCCCCGGCGGCCGCAGCGACGGCCAATTTTTCGACATGGCCGTAGGTCGAATAATAGAGAATCAATACCTTACTCATGGGAGTCTCCATCTGATCGAACTTTGAGGGAAAGGGGATTGGGATCGGGTGCGAACGCGTCTCCCATTCAATGCGGGTGACCGATCGACCAAACGTAGGCGGACACCGCTTTCAAGTCCGCAGCAGATAGAGGGGATCCTCCCATCGGGGGCATCGCGCCCAGATGCTTTTTCGGCTTGGGGACGCCCTCCGAAATCGACTTGGTCAGACCCTCGAGACTTCCATCGCTCCACAGCCACGTGCCCGCCGTCAGGTCAGCGCCGACGGGGCTGCCTTTGCCGTCTGAACCGTGGCATCCGGCACACGTTCCGTTGCTGACTTGGCCGTGGAATATGCGGGACCCGAGCGCCACTTCAGCTTGGGTTGCGCCCGGCGGCGTCGGCAGCGAGGCCACGCCCTCGAGCCCGGCATCGGGATGTACACCTTCGGGCGGCAGGGCCGCCGAGGAGGAGGATGCGTGACGCTGAGATGCCGGCGCGGAGGCGAGCGCTGCATTAGGCCCACCCTGATAGGTCACGCGCCAGATTCTGCCGTGCAAGTCGTCCGCGATATAAATCGCGCCGTCGGGACCTTGTGCGAGTCCCGAGGGACGAAAAGCAGCCCGACCTGGTTCTTTGATGGCGCCGGCAAAGCCGTCCGCGAAGACGATGAATTTGCCGGATGCCTTGCCATCTTTCATCGGTTGAAACACCACGTCGTACCCCTCCTGCGGCGCTGGTGCGCGGTTCCACGACCCGTGGAAGGCGACGTACGCCCCCTCCCGATAGACGGCGGGCAGCGCGGGGTTCGATGCGATCAAGAGATCGTTGGGTGCCCAGTGCGCCGGAAAGAATGCGACCGGTGGGGTCCTCGTGGCGCACACGCCCACCTTCTTGCCGCCGTCGCCGCCATATTCAGGTGCGAGAACCAGCTTCTTCTGAAAGCCGTCGAAGTAGCATTCCGGCCAACCGTAGTCATGACCCTGCTCAAGGCGAACGATTTCTTCGGCTGGGAGATTCGACCCGATCTGTCCTTTGTAGAACTGCTGCCAGTCTTCCGCGAGTTGATCTCGCCCGTGTTGCGTGACGAACAGTCTTCCGTCGACGTCTATCGCAAAGCCTTCGCCGTTGCGAATACCGCTTCCATAACGTTCCGCGGCCGAGAACCTTTGATCGGTTTTGTTCGCATCGTAGCGCCAGGTGCCGCCGCGGGTCTCCTTCTCCGTGCAGGGCTGACGGCCCGGCGAGTTCGGCACGCGATTCTTCTCCTCGCACGCGTTGGTAGCCGTTCCTACATCGATGAACAGATTGCCCCTCGCATCGATGATGAAGGGGTGCATGGGATGATCCCCCGTAATCGGAAGCCCCGAGACGATGACCTTGCCCTTGCCCGAGGGAACGATCTCGTTCGCCGCCCAGGCGTACTGCATGATGCGATCGTTCACCTCAGCGTATATAGCGCCATGGTAGATGGCGATGCCGGTACCGCCCGCTGCTCCCTCCGCCTTGCTCTCGCCGAATCGCTTCACGACGTCGGCCTTGCCCGTATTCCGGGTATCCTTCAAAGCAACCAGAAAACCGCCCGGGGGCGTCGGATCCGAGTTGTAATAGACGCCACTCCAGGTATTGACGTAGACGACGCCCGAGGGCGAGACAGTCAGGTGCCTGGCGTGCCCGATATTGTCCGCGAAGATGCTGGCGCAAAACCCCCGCGACAACGCAATGCCGGTGTCGGTGTCGGGACAACCTGTCGTGGGAGCTGCGTTTGTCGTTCCCAGCCTGACCAGAATCACCGCAACAGCTGACCAGTGCGCGGCGCGCGCTAGCTTGGGCTGACTGACGGAATAAAACATCGGGAATTCTCCCTTGCGCAATTCAAAGTCCTTTGAGACAACCGACCATCCTCAGTGAGTTCGCAGTGGGACGGAGTGGATGTGAAACGGCACGTTCGGCTTCTGACCCTTCTTGGCCGGATCGAAGACATACGACAGCTGGCCCTCGCTGACCCAGGCGGTGTGCCCGATAACGGTGACGCCCGTCGGAACCGCGTAGCCGTCTTTCAATGTTTCGATCACCGCGCCGTCCCCCTGGATACGCATCCGATCCAGGCGACCAGCACCCTCTATGATCAGGAATTGGTTGTTTCCAAGCGGTCGAATTGCATCGGAAAGCGTCAAGGGACGCGAGGGCTTGAGCCGTTTTACTTTGGCGGCCTTGTCATCGACAACGTCGACTCGGAAAAGCTCGCCGGTCGTGTAGGTATCTACATACAAGCTCCCGCTCGTTCCGAACGCAATGCCGTCTAACCCAGCACCACCGGCGGGCGGTGCAAGCAATGGATCGTCGGCCCATATCTCTAGCTGATTGCTTCCCCGTGGTAGCCTCAGGATCTGGGGCGCCGCCGAGTTGGTCACGAAGGCGGAACCGTCCGCGCCTATCGCGATATCGTTACAAAGCGGGTGATCGCCGGGTAATTTGGCGCTTACCTTGCCCTCACCAGTCTTCAGGTCGAAACCTTTCAGTGCACTCCCGCTCTCGGCACTCGCAATGACGATGCCGCGCGAGGACAGGTCGTTCGAGCATGCCCACAGGGTATTTGACCGTTCATCCGCGAGTACCCCAAAAATCGAACGACTGCCGAAGGCGCCGGACTTGATCCACACCTCGGCCTTCCCCGTACCGGGCTTGATACGAATGATTCCCCCCGAGCCGAGACTCCCCACGTAAAGGGAACCGTCCTTGGCTGACGTGATGTTCTCGGGAAACACCCGGTCGCCGGGTAGGTCGATCGATGTTGGAACGGCCAGAGCGCTCGAGCCCAGTAGCCAGCCTGCAACGCCCGCTGCACCTGCACGTCGTGCGAATGACGGTCTAAGAAGACAAGATAGTTTGCGAGCTTGCATCGGCCACCTAGTTCCCGGCGTGCGGTTCAGCTGCCGCGCCGCGCGAACGCCAGCACGTAGACCTCAGACCTGATGACCGGAAGCCTATCGTCTGACAGTTCGATTCCATCGGTGACGCGGTTCGGGAGGAACAGCAGTTTTTTCTGCGCCTCCAGGGTGTCGACGGGTGTGTCGAGGGTCAGCAGGCCCAGGTCCACGACCTTGCGATCCTCGGGCCAGGGCTGGGTCGGGTCCTTGGTCTGATCGCCGGCGGCGGCAAGCTGGGCCTTGAGATGGAACACGACCGGCCTTTTCGCGATGCGCTGCGGCAGGTCGTCGACGAGGAAATTGGGAGGTTTCCTGGCGGCCTCCTCGGCAGTCAGAGTCACGGACTTTTCCGGGGTCATGATGTACCGCACCGCCTGTCTGTGCCCGGCCTTGTCCACGAGGATGAAGGCGTTGATCCCGTGGTACTCCTGATCCGCAAAACTGTCAGGCGTGGGCGCAGAGCCGAATGACGCGGGGAATGTCGGGTGGCTGGAGGCGAATTGATCCAGCTTGGTCGGCTTGGGCGCATCGGCGGGACTCTCGCTGATCGCCACTAGCAGATCGCGGAACTCCTCTCCGGTGGCCACCGGGAAGAACTTCACCGCCAGAATCACCATGTCCACCTCGGCCCCGCCAGGCATGTGGAACTTGATGGCCATGCCCTTTGGGTTGGAGGGGGCGCCGTCCGGGACCGACGGAAAGCCGCCATCGTTGGAAAAGCGCACGGTCACGGGAATTCTGCTGCCATCGAAGAGCGCCGCGCGACTGAGTGATGACGCTGCGGGCGTGGCGACAAAGCTGCCCTTCGCGACCACGCCTTTGGCGTGGTTGACGCGAAATCCCGGATGGGTTCCGTAGATCTTGTAGAACGTGTCGACGATCTCGGTCACGAGCGCAGCGTCGTCGGCGCTAGCTAGCGTGGAGGTCAAGAGGCTGGCCGCCGCTATAGCTACCGCCAGCTGTCTTTTGTATTTGCACACGGTGCGTGGCTCCTTGATCTTGTCTCGGCGCGACTATTGAGCGAGGGTGCCGGTGTAGTACGGCAGGCGCTTCTCGACGTCGGGGTTGGTCTGCAGGCCCATCTCCAACAGTCGCTTGAGGTTTTGCTGGGCTTGCAGGCGGTGCGCGGAGGCCAGGAAAGCGTCCCATTCGGAGCCGATCTCGATGTCAGGTGGCAGGGTCGGAATGTCGACCAGGCGCTTGATGTCGGCGATAGCCTGCTTGTCGAACCCGGCGATGCGCCGCGCGAGCGTGTCGACAAAGTGGTCCAGCTCGGCGTCGGGCAACGCGCGGTTAACGTAGCCGTACCGCTCCGCCAGGTCGCCGGGGATGTCCTCGCCGCTGAGCAGAACCTCCAGCGCGCGACCGCGCCCCATCAGGCGTGGCAGGCGGGCCATGGGGCCGCCACCAGGCACCAAGCCGGCGCCGATTTCCCACTGCGACAGGACCGCCTTCTCGCGGCTGGCGAAGCGCATGTCGCTCGCCAGGGACAGCTCGCTGCCAACGCCGGTGGCGCGACCGCGGATCGAGACGATCGACACGACCGGCGCGCGGCTCAGGCGCACCAGCATGTCCGGCAACGCTGCAAGGCCAGTCGCACCGGCCGGCATGCTGGTCGTCGCTGAGAGCGGCGGAAGAAAGTCGTAGTGCGTTAAGAAGAAACCCGGCACTGCGCTCTGGAACACGACGACCCTGACCTTGGGATCAGTCTCGATCTGGGTGATGACGCCGTTCAGCTGCGGAATGGTCTCGGGACCGAAAATGTTGAACGGGGGGTGGTCCAGTATGACGCGCCAGTATTCGGGCGTGACACGCTCGAGCCGGATCTCCTGCTTCGACACCCCCTCTGCCTTGGTGCCGGGGGCCTCCGCGGCCTCGACGGCGTGAGCGGAATGGATGCCTGCCATGACGGCAGCGAGGAGCACCGCAGTAAGGGTGTGCTTTTTCATTTTGGATACTTCAGGTAATTCATGAAGCCCGACGGCGCGGCTGGGCGGCGATGAACATCGTCCAGGATGTGTTTGGGCAAGGCGTTACAGGCTGCGTGCGCACGCCAGAGTCGGGCGAAAGCCCGTCCCCTCTCCCGTCTCGGGTGCCGTAACAGACCGCTCTTGCCTTGCGAATCACAGAAAACTCTCCCGTATCAAGTGTGAGCGCCGAGCACCCTGGGTTAGCGTGCGGTGCCAGCAGGGGCCGCCGCTGACAAGGCGCATGTACAATTCCCGAGCTACGCGAGGAACTTCACCAGCTCCGAGTTGACCTGCTCCGCATGAGTCCACAGCACCCCATGAGGGCCGCCCCTGAGCTCCACGAACTTGACATTCTTGATCATCTTCGCCTCTCGTCTGGAGGAGGCGTCGGGCGGCAGGATGCGATCGGCGTCACCATGCAGAAGGAGCGTGGGAACGGTGTTGCGAGAAATATCCTGACGGAAGTCCTCAATCCACGCGTCGACGCAAGTTAGCGTGCCGATCGCGGAAGCACCGACAGCCACGTTCCAGTTCTCTTCAAGGACGCGCTCGCTCACAAGCTTGCCTGCCGTGACATCGTAGTTGTAGAAGTTCTTCAGAAATTCCATCACCAGAGCAGGTCGATCTGCTTTGATGGCCGCCTTGATACCCTCGAAGACACTCCGGTCCACCCCCTCCGGGTTGTCTGACGTCTTGACCAGATAGGGGCCCAGCGTGCCGATGAGCACAGCCTTGCGCACCCGCTTCGTGCCGTACTTGCTGATATAACGAGTGACTTCACCCGTGCCCATCGAGAAGCCGACGAGAGAGACTTCCGTGAGATTTAGCGTCCTCAGGACCACGTCGAGATCGGCCGCGAGCGTGTCGTAGTTGTAGCCCACGGCGGGCTGGCTGGACCTGCCGAAACCCCTGCGGTCGTACGTGATGACCCGATGCCCTGCAGAAAGCAGTGCCGCTGTCTGTTTTCCCCACGATGCGCCGCTCAGGGGCCAGCCGTGTATAAGAACCACCGGCGATCCCGAGCCATGATCCTCGTAGTAGACTTCAATAGGCGTTGAGTTTTCCTGGCCAACTTCGATATAGCTGCTCATCCGCTTGCTCCTGCCCTCAAGGTGAGTGGACCGTGGTGATTCGGTTGGTGTCTCCGCGCGAGACGCACGCGGCAGCAGCGCTGCTGCCATCCCGGCCGCAGCGAGCTTGAGCCCCTCTCGGCGGGTGACATACGTTTTGCAACTCCGCGCTTCAGCCACCGCAACATCTTTCTCGTTCATGCAAACCCAACGTCGTTCTGTACGCACAGGTCGTGTCAGCGGCCGGGGTGCCGCATCGTGACTTCCTGCACAAGCCACGCATTGCCGTCGGGGTCGGCGAAGGCGAAGAAGGAGCCGTAGCTCGTGCGCGCTGGATCGGGGCCCGGAAGACGTGCCTCCGGAGGGAACGGCGCCCCGTGCCACATGTCACTCGCCTCGATGCCACGGCGGATGAGTTCGGAATGAGCCGCTTTGATGTCGCGGACAATTAGCGCCCCCACGGCCGAGCCAGGAGACGATGCGGTTAGTCCGTTCCCGAAATTAACCGAGCACGCCGAACCGGGGGGCGTGAACTGGACGATGCGTACGTCGGTGGCCGGTGCTACATCCTCATCGAGCCTCCAGCCTAGTTGTTGATAGAAACTCTTGGCGCGCTCGACATCAGACACGGCGATGACGTGTACCTCGAGGTTCATGGGAACCTTCGATACGCTGGTGTCAAACTTCTGTTGATTCATGTGATCTGCCCATTTGCCAGTCCGTAGCAATCAGTTGCCGCGGATACTCGCTTTCCTTGGTTACTACTGGCTGCGCCTGCCGAAGGAGACGCCGTAGGCCGCAGTACGCAGGCCTGGAAGCGGATCGTCGGAGAGCTCGATGCCGGGCGTGAGGTTCGTCGGCAGAAACAGGAGCTTTTTCTCGGCCTCCGCGCTGTCGGGTAGCACTTTGGTTAGCGTCAGCACACCGAGATCGACGAGCTTGCGATCATCCGGCCACGGTTGGCTCGCATCCTTGGTCTGATCGCCGGGCTCCGCCAGTTGCGCCTTCAGGTGAAAAACCAGCGGTTTTTGCGCGACCCGTTTGGCCAAGTCGTCAAACAGGTAATTAGGGGGCAGTCGGGCCGCCTCTTCGGGCGTGATGTGTACCAGCTTCTCTGGCGCTATCACGTAACGCACCGCCTGTCTTTGGCCGCTCTTGTTGACGAAGATAAAGGCGTCAATGCCGTGGTACTCCTCGTCAGCAAAGCTGTCCGGAATGGGGAGCGAACCGATTGCCTTGGGTGCATTCGGATGGCTGCCAAAGAACTGCTCCAGTCTCGTGGGCTTCGGAGCATCGGGTGGGCTTGCGACGAT
Organism: uncultured Pseudomonadota bacterium; assembly: GCA_963781815.1. GTDB lineage: Bacteria > Pseudomonadota > Gammaproteobacteria > Steroidobacterales > Steroidobacteraceae > 13-2-20CM-66-19. Next base: position 720,346 of record CAWAHK010000002.1, read on the forward strand.
GGCCTGCAGCAGATCACGAAAATCCTCTCCGGTGCCGACCGGGAAGAACTTGAAGGAGTTTGTCACCATGTCGGTGTCACCACCGCCGGGCAGGTGGTACCTGATGGCGATGCCACGAGGCATCGCGGGCGAGCCGTCGGGGACAGTCGGCATCCCACTGCCGTCAGAAAAGCGTGCAATTACGGGAATTGAGGTGCCATTGAATAGCGTTGCGCGGCTGAGCCGCGCAGCTTCGGTCGAGGCTTTGAAGGTGCCGTCCACAACGACGCCTTTGGCATGAAAGGCACGAAACCCCGGATGCACGCCGTCTACCTTGTTCGCCAAATCGACGATTTGCGTCGCGACGGGTGGCTCCTCTGCGGTGGCCGCTGCGGAAGCAAGCAGAAGCAATGCACAGGTTAAGGACGTCGCCAGGCGTTTTTCAGGAGAGCCAGCTACCTCCGAAATAACCTCTACAAGATTCTTCGTCGTCTTTGCCAAGTGGGTCACGTCGAATTCCCTTTCTGAAGGTGTTTCACTGCGGGTTGCCAACTAGCACTGGATGCGATGACGACGTGATCACATCAGAAGTTGGCATGCAGAACGATTGCACGTTGGTATCGGCGATACTTTCGTATTGCGAGCTGTTCAGTCCGGAAAGGATCATTGCCGCGAGCGCGATCAGGTCGAGTACGAATCGCCGCGCGTGATGGACGGGGCAGGGGCGGGCATGGATCCGTTGAAGGATCTCAGCCAAGTCGCTTGGGAAGGACTAAATGCGGGGTATCACGTGGGGTACCCGGAAATTGAGGCCATAAAAAAAGCGTGAAAACACAATAGGCTAAAGTCTTAAGGCGTTCCCCTTCCGCTCCACATCTAATTCACTAATAAAAACAATATATTAGTAGCTATATATAATCTGATTTAAGGAACCAACTGAAACGAGTCGACTCTCGGATTTGCCTTGAGCGTCTGCAAGGTTTCTCTTTTCATCGCCACTTACCGCAAACGTCGATGGGTCTGCCTAAGAGGAGCCCAAATAGCACCTAAGGGCCCGCGTGTCTCACGAATCGCTCTCTCTGACGAGAGTCCCGTATTCGGTTTCGGATGCTCGACGAGTACGCCTTAGTGAGCAGGAACAATGAAATCGGTGACAGAAAGTTCCTGCTTCTTGCCCTTGTCCATCGCTTCAAAAATCATACTCTGGTAGTTCATAAACTCATCGCGCGAAACCTTCCCGTCACCATTCACGTCCACCTTTGCGAACATCTCTTTTGTACGCAGGCCGCGTGAGAACGCCGCGGTTGCGAACGCGACGTCGTCGGAGGGCGTGCCGTAGAACTCCACAGTCTCCAGAAAGCCTGACTTGTCCTTATCGAGGCCCGTGAACACGCGCTCCTGAAAGGCGATCCACTCTTCCTTGGAGACCTTTCCGTCCTTGTTCGTATCAATCATGTGCATCATTTCCATGGTCCGAAGACCTGCCGCGTAACCGCCCGTCGCGAAGGATGCCATCTCGTCGGCAAAGGAAACTGAGTGGACGACGGGGGCTAACGCTAGGAACGCGGTGATGAGGAACGAGCGGCTTGAGAGTTGCATTGGAGGCTCCGTTGATTGAGGGACTGGTGTCTGAGAACGCGTATGAATTTCCGTACTGCCTGATTTCGCTTTAGGCTGGTGAGCTCGCATTCTGCCCGGCGGTTACCCGTGTCTCATGCACGGATGGCACCGGGACTTGCGGAGTGCGCCGCTGGGTACGCCGATAACCGAGGTGCGAGATGTCAGGTGGAAAGAACATGGCCCAGTTCCACTCAAGGAAGAGGCGGCTCTTGCGCGCGAACGTCGGGATTCGGAGGAGATACAGCCCACGCCACATCAGCCAGGCAATGAATCCCGAGACTTTCAGGCCAAACACCTCCGCCACCGCCTTGTTGTGTCCGACAGAGGAAAGCTGTCCTTTCGGACGAAATTGAAAAGGCTTTGTCGGGCGGCCGGTCAGATGAGAGACGATGTTCGTAGCAAGCTGCCGCGCCTGGGCTTCCGCAAATTGTGCGGTTGGCGGGCATACATTTCCATCCAGAGCGTTGGTAACCGCCGCGCAGTCACCGATGGCCCAGACGCCCTCCACGCCCGGAACTGACATGTCGGGATTCACCACAAGGCGGCCACGGCTCTTCATTGCGGGAATGCAGTCCAGAAGGGTATTGGGCTGCGTGCCGATGGTGCAGACAATGGTCCCGCCGGAGATTAGTTCGCCGCTTTCGAGCTGGACGTCGCGATCGGTCACGCGCACGGCACGCGCGTTGAGGCGTACGTCAACTTCGCGGTCCATCATCTTCCGAAGCGTAAACCGGCCCAAGCTCGGCGAGAGTTCCTGCAGAAGGCGGTCGCCGCTGTGCAGAAGGGTGATGCGCAGGTCGTCGCGGCGGATCCGCTTGTAGTACTTCAGGCTCGAGTACAGAAAATCAACGAGTTCGCCGGCGGTCTCTACACCGCTGAATCCCCCGCCGACGACGATGAAGCTCATCAACCACCGCCGCTGTTCGGGATCCGGCTGCAGCTCAGCCTGCTCCAGGCGCGCGATGATCCGGTTACGCAGAAAGAGCGCGTCGCCGATCGTCTTCAAGGGCAAAGCGGTCTGCGCCATTCCCTTGACGATATCGAGGTTTGCATTAGTGCCGCAGGCGAGAACCAGCTGGTCGTAGCGCAATGTGCCTGGTCCCTCCCCGAGATGATGCACCACGCGTTCCGTGATATCGATATCGGTGACCTGCGCCATGCACACGTGACTGCAATGGAGCATCTGACGGTGGGGTGCGATTACATGGCTGGGCATGATCGAGGCACCCACGACCTCGGGGAGCAGCGGGTTGAAGGTGATGAAGTTCTCCTGACTGATCAGTGTCAGGGTCCAGTCCGGCGGCAAGGTGTGTTCCAGAAGCTGCGCAGTCTTGGTTCCTGCGAAGCCGCCGCCGACGATGGCTAGGTTCTTGTACATGTCGTTCCCTCCCCGATCAGGCTCGCGTGCCCGTCCGGATCCCGAGTAATGAGGCCGCTGTGCCAGCCGAGCTCCCCGTGGGGGAGCGTCGTTGCGCTTGAGAGCAGTTGTAGATTCGAGTCCTTGAGAAGAGCTTCGAATGCGGCGGGGCGGCTTGCGCACAAATTGATCTGCCAGTACCAGACGTCCGATGCCTGGGTGTCGGCGGGGAGCGCTCGGCCGCCGACCGGTGTCACGTATTCCAGGAACTCAATGCCCGGGCCGTGCTCGGCTCGCAGTGCGGTGATGCGCAAATGGGCGCCGAAGACGTTGTTCAGGTGCTCCTGCTCTGTGCCGTAGTTTTCGCTCGACCCGGCCACGCGCATGCCTAGAGTGTCCCGGTAGAAATGCAGGCTCCGCTCTGTGTTACTCACTACGATCGCTGTGTGGTCGATACCGAGGAATAGTCTTCCGCCGGAGTTGTGCCACTTGGGAAGACCCTTGCCGGGCGGAAATGCGAGGACTTCAAGATTGTGGCCATCCGGATCACGGAAGTAGAACGCCTCGATTCCGCCCGCGTTTGGGTTCCAGTCCGGCAAACGCTGCGGTCCACTGGAGGCATACTGCACATCGAAGCTTCGCAAGCGGGAGTAGGCTGCGGCCATGTCGCTCACGATGATGGCGACGTGTTGGAACCACCGATCATTGCTGCGTGAGTCGACAGGAATCGGGCGGCCGCTGGGGGCGAGAAATTGCAGCAGTTCGATCTGTTCCTCGCCCAGACGCATCCGTACGGCGCGAACGCGCAATCCGAAAACGCCCCAGAGATGCTCGTAGCCGTCTCCGGAGACTTCACGGTCATTGATTTTCTCGAACGTGAGCACGCGGGTATAGAAGTCGACCGCGCGGTCCATGTCTCCCACCGTCATTGCGACCGACTCGACGCGAGTTACCGCCGGGGATGGAGCGCCTGAGAATGCAGGGAGGGTGCAGCTCAGGAGCAGCAGGGCGAGTGCCCGGGGGCCCGCGCGACGGTTCGAGGTCAGGCGCTCACTCCACATCAGCCACCTCGTTTCCGACCTGCAAGCGAGCGCCTGATGCGGGCTGGAACCTGCGAATGAGCGCGTCCGCGACCTTCAATCCCCACGCATAGATTGTCAGTGAGGGATTCACGCGGCTCGATCGGGGCAGCACGCTGCCGTCCACGACATAGATACCGGTCATCCCATGAACCTGTCCGTTGGCATCGACGACGGAGTCCGACGCACTGCGACCGCAGACTAGGGAGCCGCAGACATGCGCGGTGCCGCTAAGGCCGATGCGCTTCGTGAAGCTGACGAGTCCTGCCTTGAGGAGCGCCGTTTGCAAAGCACGCGTGAAGCGCCGGTGCTCAAGAGCGGCGCCAGGCGAGCGGGCCTCAGCGTAGTCCAGGACGGGTGGGCTTCCCTCTTGCACCCGGTTGTTCGGGTGGGAGCCGTCTTCCGTCTGCAGAAAGAACCCGTAGGCACGCGTGGCCACGCCCCGACGCAGCACGCCGGGCAGGAAACGGGGCATCAGAGTCTCAATCAATGCCGCATCGAAGCCGAGGGGCTGAACGCTCGAATGCGGAAACCGCTGGTTGATCAGGACGGTGGTTTTTCGGATCAGGTCCGTCTTGGTGCTGAGGGACACAGAAACCATGGCCGTCAAAAGATGCAGCTTGACGAAGCGACCGACGAGGACGGCCGCCGGCAGCGTGGAATGCAACCCGCTCTCAGAGAGGTAGCGGGACAGCAAGCGGGGTGAATGCAATGCGCCTGCGGCAAGCAACACCCGCGGCGCGTAGAACGTTCGCCGGTTGCGCAGGCGTACGCCGACGACCGTCGCGGGCGAGTCAGGATGACGGAGAAGGCCTTCAACCTCCGCATTGGGTAGCAGAGTAAAGTTGGTGCGCCCGTTAAGTTTCGAGAGGATTGAGGTCTCAGCCTCGCCTTTAAGGCTCTTGACGGACGCGAATCCGTCAAAGTGAGCCGCCTCGGTGGAATCGTTCAGGATGTCACCGGAGAGCCCCATGGGCATCGGCGAGCTTTGCCAGCCAGAGCCGGCGCCCTCGAGACGCCGAAGAATTGCCGCAAGGTCCGGTTCACAGTCGAAGGTGCGCACGCCCAGCAGGTGCTCGGCCTGCTCGTAGTACGGCTCCAATTCTTTCAGGGAAATGGGCCACCCTAAGCATCCGTGCTCGGGCTCCGAAAGAAACTCGTGCGAGCCGAACCGGAAGAGGGCAGCCCCGTACCATTTGGTTTTGCCGCCCACATTGAAGTGCTCTTCCGGGGTGATCTTTCGGCCCTTACCGTCGAGCCACGGTTCGCGGCTTAAGTACTCACCGTCGTGAACGACGCGCCGCACGTCGAGGGTGCTGCCGTCGCTGGGTAGATGATCGCCCTTCTCCAGCAGGAGTACGCGCATGCCGCCGCAGACGAGGCGATACGCCGCTGCGGCTCCCCCCGCACCGGAGCCAATGACAATCGCGTCGTATTGTGGAACGTTCATGGGTTGGCGCTCCGGGGGCCCAGTGGGGATGGCGCGCAGACCGCAGCTTCGACGGGCGGTTCATGTCCGCAGTGGATGCATCGCACACCCAGCGGATGTAACAACTTGGCGCACAGGTCCCGGCGCGCGCCGGTCAACATGAGAAAGAACTGGGCGCCAGTGAGCATGCCGAGCACGGGGGCTGTGACGTAGATCCAAAAGTGCTGCCACTGCATGCCCGGAGCCGCTGACGCGAAGCTGCGGGCCGGGTTCATACTCATGCCCGAGAGCGGTGACTCGAAGGAAATGTAGGTGGCCACGAGGAAACCGGCGGCGAATCCGGTAAAGCGGGCATATCGTTTTGAGGAAGAAATCGTAAGCAGAACCAGCATGAGAAACGCGGAGATGGCCAGTTCGGCAAGAAACGCCACCCCCGACCCCTGGGATCCCGGTTGCGTGGCTGCATAGTTAACCGGTGGATCGGTAAAGGCATGCCCGAACACCGCGACCACGAGCAGCACCCCGGCGAGTCCGCCAAAGATCTGAGCCGTCACGAAGAACAGCGCGTCCCAGGGGCGGATCTTTCCCAGGCGCAGGAAGGTCAGGGTCACGGCGGGATTCATATGCGCGCCCGAGCGCTTACCCCATCCGGAGTGGATGAGCGCAATCGCGGTCAACCCCATGGCGAGGCCGCCCACTACGTTGCGCCACATCAGGCTGGGGATGGCCCGATGGATGGGCGAATCGGGTGCCCCGAGCATGGTGGCGACGATTCCGGCGGACACCATGAAGGAGCTGAGCGCCCAGGCCTCTATCAGATACTCGGGCCAATGTTCGCGCAGCGCGGCTCTAAGGGTGGTGGGCATAGATCCCTCTGACTCTCAGCCGCCCGTCTCGAAGCCGGGATACAGGGTCATCCCGCCGTCGACGAACAGACTGATGCCGTGAACGTAGTCGGCATAGTCCGAGGCCAACCAAACCGCCGCACGCCCGATTTCCTCCGGTTCACCGATCCTCTTATAGGGAATCAGCTTCATAAGCTCGCTGTACGCACCCGGGGTGTCCCAGGCTTCCATATTGATCGGCGTGCGGATCGCGCCGGGACAGATTGAGTTGACCCGGATCCGATAGGGGGCCACTTCCTGTGCCAGGCTCTTCATCATGAGCATGACGCCGCCTTTAGAGGCCGCGTAGTTCACGTGGCCGGCCCAGGGAATCACCTCGTGGACCGAACTGACACACAGGATCTTGCCGGCCGAGCAGGACACGTCGGGACGTACCCCGCGGCGCATGAACTCGCGTACTGCCTCGCGCGCGCACAGAAACTGACCGGTGAGGTTCACGGCCAGTACCTTGTTCCATTTCGCCAGCGTCAGCTCGTGGAAAGGGGCGTCCTGCTGCAGACCGGCGTTGTTGACCAGGATGTCAATCGTGCCTAGCTCCTTGAGCATGGCGCCGAACATATCCCGGACCTGCGACTCATTCGACACGTCGGCGCGCACTGCGAGGGCTCGTGATCCCTTGCCGCGGATCTCCTCGGCCAGGGCTTGGGCCTTATCCTCGTCGCTGACGTAGTTGATGACCACGTCAGCCCCGGCGTCCCCGAGCGAGAGTGCGATGGCGCGCCCGATTCCCGAGCTTGCCCCGGTGACGAGCGCCTTCTGCCCAAGGAGTAGCTTCTGGGGCGGGACCCGCGGCATAACCGGCTGGGGCAGGTGGGCATAACGAACAGGTGCATCCATGAGGACCTCGGTAGATGTCAGGGGGTGGGACGGATTTCGCCCGCACGACGGGACTTGGGCGTTGCCGCGATCTTCACGGGTTCTGCCGCACGTTCCGGCGCCTGCGCCTCGGCCTTGCACGGGCGTACCTCGGCGGCGTAGCGGGGCATGAGAAGCTTGGCCACCAGTCCGGTCCAGCCGGTCTGATGGGCAGCACCGACGCCCCGACCGGTATCGCCGTGGAAGTACTCATAGAAGAGGACGTAGTCCCGGAAGTTCGGATCCGCCTGAGTCCGCTCGTTCAGGCCGTGTACGGGCCGACGGCCGTCGCCATTGGCGAGGAACAGCCGAGTCAGGCGAGTGGCGATCTCGTTGGCCGCCTCGTTCAGGGTGACTAGGTTTCCTGAGCCCGTCGGACATTCGATGCGGAAGTCGTCTCCGTAGTAGTGATGGAACTTCTGCAGGGACTCGATGATGAGGAAATTGACCGGAAACCAGATGGGGCCGCGCCAGTTCGAGTTCCCGCCGAACAACCCGCTGTCGGATTCGGCCGGCTGGTAGCGAACGGTGAGATCCATGCCGTCGTGCCGATACACGTAGGGCGCGTGCTCGTGCACCCGGGAGAGCGCCCGCACGCCGTAAGGGGAGAGGAACTCGGTCTCGTCAAGCATGCGCGTCAGGAGACGCTTCATGCGATGCCCGCGCAGCAGAGAAAGAAGGCGCCGGTGACCCCGGCCTTCCTGGCTCCAGTGCGAGACTAGTGAGGCCAGTTTTGGACGATTGGCGAGAAACCACTCCAGGCGGCGCTTGAAGTCCGGGAGCTTCTCGAGCAGCTCTGGCTCGAGCGTCTCGACGGCGAACAGCGGAATGAGCCCCACCATCGAGCGCACCTTCAGCGGCTGCGTGGCGCCGTTGGGGAGGTGAAGAACGTCGTAGAAGAACTTGTCATCGTCATCCCACAGGCCGATGCCTCCGTCCTCCCCGCCGACGTGGCTCATAGCCTCGGCGATGTGCAGGAAGTGCTCGAAGAACTTGGTCGCGATGTCCTCGTAGACCCGGTTGTGCTGCGCCAGCTCCAGCGCGATGCGCATGAGATTCAGCGCGTACATCGCCATCCAGCTGGTGCCATCCGACTGGTCGATATGGCCGCCCGTGGGCAGCTGGCTGCTGCGGTCAAAGACCCCGATGTTGTCCAGGCCGAGGAATCCGCCTTGAAACACATTGCGGCCCTCCGTGTCCTTGCGGTTGACCCACCAGGTGAAGTTCAGCATCAGCTTGTGGAACACGCGCTCGAGGAATGCCAGATCGCCCTGGTCCCCGCGCTGCTTGCGGTCGATCTGGAACACGCGCCACGTGGCCCAGGCATGAACCGGCGGATTGACGTCGCCGAAGGCCCACTCATAAGCGGGGATCTGGCCGTTCGGATGCATGTACCACTCGCGCGTCAGCAGCGTGAGTTGCTCCTTGGCGAATTCCGCATCGAGATCGGCAAGCGGGATGCAGTGGAAAGCTAAGTCCCAGGCCGCGTACCAGGGGTATTCCCACTTGTCCGGCATCGAGATGATGTCGGCATTATTCAGATGCTCCCACTCGCGATTGCGACCGCGGCGTCGGTTGGCTGGAGGCTCAGGCTGGGTGGGGTCCCCTTTGAGCCACTCGGCGACGTCGAAATAGAAGTACTGCTTGCTCCAGATCATCCCGGCAAAGGCCTGGCGCTGAACCAGGCGGGCATCGGGACTGGGAATTCCGCGTTGTAGGTGCCCGTAGAACTCGTCGGCTTCGCGAACACGGCGTGCGAAGATCGAGTCAAAGTCACGGAATGCCGCGGGAAGCATTTCCCTCGTCAAACGCAGGCGGATCTGGATGTGTCCGCCTGCGGGAACCTCCTTTGCATACCAGGCCGCAGCCTTGGTACCGGATTGCGCGGGATTGACGACCGTTGTGTCACCGTGAACGACCCGATCGTTCACGCCGTCCTTGAAGAAGCCGCCCGTATTGGGCTGGTTCCAGAGTCGATGCGTGTTCGACTCGTTGTCGCAGAACAGTAGGTGTTCGGGGTCATCGTCGGCGTGAAGATGGTACACGCCAAGTTCGGGATGCTCGGCCCGAATGACCCCTGCTGCCGCCTGAGTAAGCTCCGGGCGTGGCGCGTCGGGCTTCCAGCTCCAGGTGTTGCGGAACCACAGTTGGGGAAGCAGGTGAATCTTGGCGGTTTCGGGCCCCCGGTTCTCAACCGTAATGCGCGCCAGAATGTCGCCGGGTTCGGCCTGCGCGTACTCGACGAACACGTCGAAGTAGCGATCCTCGTCGAGGAGACCGCTGTCGATCAGTTCGAATTCCGGCTGCCCGATCCCGCGCCGGCGGTTTTCCTCGACCAGGCGGCCATACGGGTACTCGCCCTGGGGATACTTGTAAAGCATCTTCAGGTACGAGTGCGTCGGCGTGGCGTCAAGGTAGTAGTAGAGCTCTTTGACGTCCTCGCCGTGATTGCCTTCGCCGTTGGTTAGTCCGAACAGCCGCTCTTTGAGGATCGGGTCGCGCCCGTTCCACAGCGCCAGCGCAAAGCAAAGTCGCTGGTCGCGATCGGAGAGGCCCGCGATACCGTCTTCCCCCCAGCGATACGCGCGACTGCGGGCGTGATCGTGAGGAAAGTAGTCCCACGCGTTACCGTGCGGACTGTAGTCTTCGCGAACCGTGCCCCACTGCCGCTCTGAGAGATAAGGGCCCCAGGTCTTCCAGCGCTCTCCGTCGGCTGCGAGGCGGCCCTGTTCGACACTTGTGGGATGCGTCATGTCAACCTCCGGCGGCGCGGGTGGTGGTGCTGCGGGCACGCTCATGCGTCAGGCTGTGAAAAGCGCGCAGCGTCTCGGAGACCCCCCAGGCCTGGGCGAAACAACCGCGCGGTGTGTGGGGGGCATCGCCATCCATGATCTCACTGACGCTTCCGATGCAGCCCTCGTCCAGATGGCTGGCGAGCCCTTCGAGAAGCGCCACGGCATGGCTGGGATCGCGGTAGACGTGGTGATGCGCAAGGGCGAACGGGCCCAGGAGCCAGCTCCAGACGGTTCCCTGGTGGTAAGTCCCGTCGCGCTGGCGGGAATCGCCCGTGTACCGGCCGGCGTAGCGCGGATCGCTCCGAGCCAGGCTGCGCAGCCCGACTGGCGTGAGAAGTTCTCGCGCACACACGTCAACGATCGCCCGCGCACGCGCGGCATCCAGGAGGTTGGTGCCGAGAGAAACGGCGAAGATCTGGTTGGGCCGGAGACTGGGATCCACGACCCGACCTTCGATATCCACGGTGCCGTCGGGTCCGTCGATCACGTCATAGAGGTAGCCGCCGTCCGGATACCAGAATCGGAGCGCGAAGCTGGCAGCGACCCGGGTGGCGGCGTTCTCAAAACCTGTCGCGGCGCGGCGGTCGTTGAGCCCGTCTGCCCAGCTGGCCATTTGGGTGAGGGCGTAGTGCCACAGCGCGTTGATTTCGACGGGTTTGCCAATCCGCGGGGTGACCACCCAGTCCCCGACCTTGGCGTCCATCCAGGTCAGTTGCACACCCGGCTCGCCAGCGAACAGCAGACCGTCCTCGAGATCGACACGGATCCCGTATCGGGTCCCGCGGCGGTGCCAGTCGATGATCTCACGCAGGACTGGATACAGGTCGCGCAGCAGCGCCCTGTCCGATGTGGCGGCGAGGTACGCCGCCACGGCGTGGAAATACCACAGCGTCGCGTCGACGGTGTTGTACTCGGGTTGCTCGCCGCCATCTGGAAATCGATTGGGGAGCATTCCCTCGCTCACGTGGGCCGCAAACGTTCTCAGGATGGCGGCCGCGTCTTCGGTTCGTCCGGTTGCGAGCGCCAGGCCCGGCAGCGCGATCATGGTGTCGCGCCCCCAGTCGCTGAACCAGGGATACCCTGCAATGACGGTCGTTCCGCGAGGCTCTCCTCCGGGCGTCGCGCGACGTACGATGAACTGATCCGCCGCGAGCGTCAGTCGCTTCACCCAGTCAGGTGCACCAGCGGGCGCTGCACGCGACAACGAACGACGCCGCTTTTGCTCCCGCTCGAACGCCTTGTCAGGCGGCTCGAATTCGGCCTCGGCGGAGGCGATCACCGTCACGGTGTCGCCGAGTTCCAAACGTACTTTGAACGTGCCGGGCCGAAAGAGGTCTTCTGTGGTATCCAGGCCGCGTTCGGCTTCGGCACGATGGTAGAAATTCCAATACCAGTCGGGCTCGCGCTGAAAATCGCCATGATCGATCTGGACGCGGTAGGCGCGGGCACCCGGAAAGGCCGTTATCCGGCAGCCGCGTGGCTCGTCCGCCACGTCCAGAGACCAGCCGCCCCGCGTATGGGCGTGGTAGTCCCGGTAAGTGCACAGAGGTCGCACTTCGAGATCCATCGCGCTGCTGGCTTCCCGCAGCTGGAATCTGACGTAGGTCGTGTTGCGTCCGTCTGCCATCCACAGGCGCTGCTCAAGGCGAGCATCCCCGCAGGCGTAGGTCCATGCCGGAAGGCCATCGTGATCCTCGAACGTGCTCAGCAGCTCAAAGCCTCGCGGACTTAAGGTGCCACCGGCGAACTCATTGGAGCCCAGCTCGTAAGCGCGGTTGCTGTAGCGCGCGAGCACCTCCAGCTTCGCAACCATCAGCACGCGCTGCACGGGCGGCTGCAGGGAGGCGACGAGCAGGCCGTGGTAACGGCGGGTGTTCGCCTGGGCAAGAGTGCCGCACGCGAAGCCACCCAAAGCATTGGTCACCAGCCACTCGCGCTCGAAGGCGTTCGGGGCGGAGGCAAAGTCCGTGCGGTGAAAAGTCACGGGCGAATCCCCGGCTGCAGAAGCTCGATGCGATAGAGGGCGCTGCGTGCGCACAGATAAAGGGTGCGGCCGTCCTTGCCACCCCAGGCGAAGTTGTGCACGGCGCGCGGGGCGGTAATCGTGCCCAGATGACGTCCCAGAGGGTCAAAGATCCAGACGCCGCCGGGAGCGGAAAGATAGAGGTTGCCCTTCACATCCGCCTTCATGCCGTCCAACGCTTCTTCCCCGGGCACTTGTTGTGTGAGGTCGATAAAGATGACGCCCCGTCCGAGTGACCCGTCGCGACTCACGGGATATCGAGTGACGGTTTTGGCGGTCGGATCCCAGTTACTGACGTAGAGATATTTCTCGTCGGGCGAAAAGACAATGCCGTTGGGTCCCCTTAGCTCCTGGGTCTGCAATCGCAGATGGCCGTCCTTCCAGGAGAAGACCCCGCTGAAGGGCAATTCCTTGCGCCGGTCGTCAAAGAATTTCGGCAGACCAAAGGGCGGATCCGTGAAATAGAGAGTGCCGTCGGAGCGGTAAACGAGATCATTGGGGCTGTTCAGGCGCTTGCCCTGGTATTGCTCGGCGAGTACGGAGAGCTTCCCGTCGCGTTCTTGGCGGGTAACGCGATGGCGGCCGTGTTCGTTGCTCGTGAGCCGACCCTGCGGATCCAGTGTCAGACCGTTCGATCCTGGCTGACCGTATTCGGCGATATCCGCACCGTCGTAGCCACTCTTGGAGCGAAACACGGAAAGCCCACCGTTGTCGCTGTACTGGTAGATCGTGTTTTGATTCGGGTCGCTGAACAGGAGTACTTCCTGGTCGCGCAGCCAGATCGGGCCTTCGGTGAACTGAAAGCCCTCAGCGACCTTGAACAGCTTGGCGTTGGGCGGCACGATGCTGTCGATCGCCGGGTCATTGCGCTCTATGTGCACGTTGACTTCATGCGGTGAGACTGCGACGGGGGTCTCTGTGCCGGGATAGAACTTCAGGCGCGCCTCGCGCACGTAAATGTAGTTCGTGGGGGCGTCGGAGATCGGGCCGTTCATGCCGAAAATGGCAAGCCGCAGCTGTTGGCCCGGCCTGATGCTACGGCTGATCAATACGCGGTTAGGGGCGTTCCAACCCGCCACGACCGAACCGCCTTCCTGGCCGAAGGAGCGATCAAGTTCCCCGTCCACCCAGACCTCGGCGTAGTCATCGAGGCGGGTCTCGAACCAAAGGCTGGCGCCCGTGGGGTCGAAGTCCCCGACCCTCTTTGGAACGGTAAATGTCACGCGATACCAATTGAAGGACACCCGCCCGGTGCCCCGGCGTTCGTTCAAGGAGGCCGGGGCGATCGTCGGCCACTGAGAATCGTCGAAGTCGGCTACACCAGCGCGCGGGACGATGTCGTTTGTTCGGATGGGACTCCCGGTGGGCTGCCCCTGAGCGTCGGGTGCGCGGAAGGAGGTTTCCACGATGCTTGCGTCGCTGTAGCGCCACGTGGCTTGCGTCAGTTGCACGCCCGCTTCGGCGGTGAGATCTACGGTCGCCACAGCCTCGCCGGCCGGGGCCGCGTGGGCCGTCGACAAAGCAACGCCCAGGATCCCGAGGACGCTCAGCCGGGCGATGAGGGCCGGGGGGTCTCGAAAGCGCGGGACTAAGACTGCGTTCATCCGGATCATCCCTTGGTCGCGGGGGTGTTTTGCAGCGCGCCAGCGCCAGCAACCGCGATCTCGTCGTCCTGCTGTGCGGTGGCGGCGCCGCTGACCCCGACGGCACCCACGATCTCCTTGCCGACCGTGATCGGAACCCCACCCATGAGCGGCGTAAACGGGGTGACCGCAGCCACTGCCGCCAGAGCGGGCCGGCCCTTGTTGATCGATTCCTCCATCGCGCGGGTCGGCCGACCGAAATTCACAGCCGTACGCGCTTTGCCGATCGACACATCGGCGCTGGCGGGAAAGCTCCCGTCGAGGCGTTCCAGCAAGATGGTGTGCCCACCGGCATCCACCACGGCAACAGCAGCGCCAGGCGCGTCGTGGCTACGTGCATAGGCCATGGCAGCCGCCACGACGCGTTTGGCGCCTTCGAGCGTCAGCGTCGGTTGAGCGGTCACGTCGCCGGCCGTGGCGGCCTGTGCGGCGATCAAGGCGAGAAAGAGCGCAAGCGGCAGCGCCTTCATGAAAGATCTCCTTAGCCCACGAGTGCGACGCGGGCATGTTGGGCGGCAAGATTGATCAAGCCGGGTATGGGCATGTGGCGAACCGTGCCGGGAGGGTTCCTTGGGCGCGGCGCGTTGTCGCCGAGCCGCCTCAGCGTCTCAGCCACGCGTCGCGGCGTGCCAAGATCGGTCCACCCGCAGGCCGGGCCCTTGATCACTCTTAGGGAGTGGGGTGCCTGCTGAACGACCGCTCGCGAGAAGTCTACGACGGGCAAGCGTTCATAGAGTTCCACCAGCGCGGAACTCTCTTCCGACTGCGCATCACGCGCGAGTGCTGTGGCCATGTCATCGACGCTGGCGCCCATTTGAAGGCGCAGGAGTCCCAGCAGCGCGGTGCCTGTCGCCGCGAAAATAAAGCTGTTCCAGAGCGCCTGGCCGTGGAAGAGTTCCCGAGCCACGAGCAACGGCGGCTTTTCGACGAAGTGGTCAACCGTGCGCGATCCGTCCGGTAGGGCCCCGCCGGGCACGATATAACCCAGTTCCGGATCAGCTTCGTCGGGTTCGATGCCGATTAGCGTCAAGCCCTCGGGGTTGTGGTTCAGATGAAGAGCGAGGTCGCGAAGCGTCCGCGCCAGCGCGCTCTCGTCGAGCACGAAGTGATCGGCCGGTAGGAAGACGATCCGTGCGAGTGGATCGCGCTCGAGGATCGCCAGCAAACACAGCAACACGCCATTGGCGGTTCCACGGTTTTGCGGCTGAATGATGATGTTTCTGGCGGGCAGCGTCCGCAGGGCCTTGCGCCAGTAACGGGAATGCTGCTGCGCGACGATGGCGCACACCTGCTCCGGGGGCGCGATATGACGGGCGCGCTGCAGGGCGTCATGCACGAGCGCGCTGCCGCCATTCAACGAGCAGAATTGCTTGGGCACCGAGTTGCCGAGGGCATCGCGCGTCAGTGAGGCAAGTCGTGTACCTTCACCGGCGGCCAGCACAACTGCCCACGTACGGTTGGGTCTCATCGCTTGATCTCCCGTCGGGGGGCACGGCCAGTGCGGTGCCAGGACAGGCCCCGCGCGGCGCGCGTCTGCCAGAACCGGGGATTCACCGCCGAGGTGGACCGCACCGCGGAAGGCAGCCAGCTGCGTGGCGTATGCGTCACCACGGAGAATTCCCAGGCGTCCGGATCGAAGCTCAACGGAAAGTCATATTTGGTTTTCATACCTTTGGCTCCCATTCCGCTCCAACATGTCCAGGGGAGACGAGCACGTTGGAGCGGAATGTGATGCTTACTTTGACGGAGGGGGAGCTTTGACCTGGACGACGCGCCCGCCCACGATGCGATCGCACGTACCCGCGGGGACGTAGATCCAGGCTTCGGCGTTGCCATCGCTTGTGACATGACCGTGGCAGGCATTGGTGCTTGTCGCACAGTCGTTCTTGCCGGCCTTGGCAATTCCGGCGCACTGTTCCTTCCCGTCGTCGGCAGCCAGGGCGGTCGAGGTCAGCGCGACCCCCGCAAGCGCCAGCACGCTCGAAATCGCCAAGTGGACCATGGAACTCTGTTTGCTCATTTGCCTTTGCTCCTGAAATTTGTTTGTGAGTTGCGACGCACTTAATTCGTCGGCCACGCTCTTCGAAGCAATCACCGTGCCAGGGGCGGCCTAAAGCGCACGCAAGCCGCCAAGTAGCGGATTACTGGGACTTTTTAGGGTCTGATGTGGCGCAGCGCGCCATGATTGCCTCAAGACCATTGCGTAATCGCGAGCGCTTCGCCGCAATGGGTTGCGGATACAAGCAACCGGTTGAGGCCCGGTGGGTTAGAGGCGAGCGCCGTCGCGTCGCGGGAGCGTGGAAATGACCGCGTCTAGTTGATGCGCAAATGCGGCTGAACGAGCCCGCGGACCCGTTTCATGTCGTACTGTCGGGCAACGGTGCGCAGCCCGGTGATCAGAGCGCCCAGTTGAGGCTGAGCCGTTTCGATGTCATCCAACAGCCGCATCAGCTCTGCTACGTCGCCGAGCAGCGCAGACTCGTAGAGCGCCTTTGCTGCCTCCGCGGGAAGGGCAGGCGCGCCGGCGCCTCCGGGAGCCTCGGTTAGGCTGTGCTCTTCCGGGGCGATGCCAAGATGAGTCCCGATGCTATAAATCAGCTGCACGGCGTTCACGGGCTTCGGAATCACCTCATTGCAACCCGCAGCGAGACATGCCTGACGGTCCTGATCGAACACACGCGCGGTGACGGCAATTATTACCACGTCTCCCAGGCCCGGGAGCTCACGTATCAGGCGCGTGGCCTCGAGGCCGTCCATGTCCGGCATCACGAGGTCCATTAGCACAAGATCAGGCGGCCGACTGGAAGCCAGTCGCAAGGCATCACGTCCATTCGTTGCCTCGGTCACGTCAAATCCAAGCGGACGAAGGAGGGCGGTGAGAACCGCCCGATTCTCATCCTTATCGTCAACCACAAGTACCTTCTTGCCGCGGCCATCCACCGTCGCCAGGGGCCGCGGGACTTCGTTGAGATGGGGCCGCGCGCCGGAGACCGCCGCAAGCTCAACCGCGAAACCAAACAAGCTTCCTCGCCCCGGAGTGCTCTCAACCGTGATTTCGCCTCCCATCAGGCGCGCCAGCCGGTTACTGATCGCCAAACCCAACCCGGTTCCTTCGAGCACCTGACCGGGGTTATTCAGCTGGCGGAAGGGAAGGAAAATCTCTTCGAGCTTGTCAGGTTCTATTCCGACGCCGGTGTCCTCGACCTCGAGTCGCAACCGGCCCGCGCCGCCGGTCCTGAGTTCCCATCGAGCTCGCAGCGTAACGCCACCGCTGGCGGTGAATTTCACTGCGTTGCCGAGTAGATTAAGCGCAATCTGGCGCAGCTTGCGGGCATCGCCCGAAACCACGTCTGGAATCGCCGACAGCGCCTCATACTGAAACGTGAGTCCGGCCTGCTCCGCGCGCACACGCGCAATGCTGGCCAAGTCAATGAGAAATTGCGGCAAGCGGAATTCGGCGAGTATGACTTCGTGCCTCCCAGACTCAATTTTGGCCAGGTCCAGTACATCGTTGATCAGCGCAAGCAGGTGCTCGCCACTGTTTTCGATGACTCCGATCTGACGGCGCTGATCCTCACCCAGACGGGTGTCTCGCTGTAACACCTGGGCGTATCCGAGAATCGCGTTAAGGGGCGTGCGCAACTCGTGGCTCATGTTGGCAAGGAAGCCACTCTTGGCCTGGTTAGCCGCCTCTGCCGCCTCCTTCGCGTGCTGTAGGAGCCCTTCAGTGCGTTGACGTGCTAACGCGTTGGCCACGATATCCCCGAACATACGCAACACCTTGACATCTTCCGCGGCCCAGTCGCGCTCCGTCCCGAGATTCTCAAAGCCAAGAAGGCCTAGCGGGGCGGTGCCACTGGTGACTGAGAGGTAGATCGACGAGTGCACGCCGGCGTGCGCGCATTGATCGCGAAACTCAGCGGCCTCGACCGGAAGGGCATCGAGCCGCGGTATCACCAGGAGGCCATGATCCCGGAGGTACCGAAACACCCAAGCGTCGCCGCTGCTTGCGGCGCCGGCCCATGAACGCGCTGTCGCGCTGGGGTTCACAATGCCACGCTCCTCGACGTACAGGAGGGGCGGAATGCCCTTCTGATATATCACAAGGCAGCTGCGATCCGCTCGAACGTAACCCGCGATCGTGTTTAGAGCCTTGATGATGGCGGAGCCGAAATCCTCCGGTCGCAGATTAATGAATCGGGTAGAGGTGACTGCGATGGCATCTTCCATCGCCAGACGATGCTCGAGCGCCTCCTCGGCCTGAACCCGCTCAATCACTTCGCGCTGCAGTTGTGCATTCGCTGCAGTCAACGCCTTTGTGCGCTCGCTGACGCGATCCTCGAGACTCTCATATGACTGCTGAAGAGACAGCTCCGCGCGTTCGCGTTCGCGGATCTCTTGCTGCATGTCTTCATACATGCGGGCCGTTTCCAGAGAGATGGCGGCCTGAGCGAGTAGGACTTGCAGAACCTCAATGCACGAAGTGGGGAATGCGCCCGTTGTCAGATCATTCTGCAAATAAAGCAAACCAGAGAACTGGCCCCGGTGGAGTATCGGCATACATAAGAGAGACTTTGGGCGGAATCGCTCAATGTAGGCATCGGTTGCAAAGCGTGAGTCGTCAGCCGCGTTGGAAATCAGCAGCGGCTCATGGGTGCGACGGACGTAGTTGATAACCGCGGGGGACAGGGCGTCGCTGCTTTCGACGGTAGTCCCACTGAAAAGCGCCACTTCCGGCGCACCAACCCTGCTCTGTGCTTCGATCCGAAGAGCACCATCTTGTTCCAACAAGAGGTATCCGTGCTGGGCGCCCGCGTGCTGGATGGCGATCGTAAGCAGCGTCTTCAGAAGCTGTGCCAGATGCCGCTCTTCGGAGATGGCTTGGGAGGCCCTAATAACCGCCAGAAAGTCCAGGTCACGGAGGGTGCCTTCGTCTTGCTCCGAAGCGGCCGACGCCAGAAGGCCCGGATATTCCCGGACAAGAGCATCCGCTTTACCTTGCGCGCCCCAGCGCTCGTACTTGGCGTGCGCCTTTCGCAGGTACAGGAACGCAAACTCGGGACGCCGGAGACCCTCGTAGAAGCGCGCGGCGAGTTCGCTCGCAAGCGCGGCGTTCTGCAGAAAGCGGTGAGCGTCGGCCTCGGCTATCGCGCGGTCGTAGAGGGCCATTGCTTCGACGATGCGGGATTCAAGGCGCGCGACTTCTGCCGCAACCAGAAGCTGCATATGCGAATAAGTAGTCGGTGCCGCCCGTGCCCAATCCTCAAAGCGGGCAAGGCGGCCACGGACTGTTCCCAGGTGGCGTTTCCGGGTTTCGCAGTCAGCGCCCGTGGCGGCCGCTGCGTAGGCGATGGCGGCGTGAAAATGAAAGGCCGCCTCTAGAAACATGCCGGTGCCGGCCAAAGCATACGTCTCAGCCTCGGCCGCCAGGGCAACGCCGGAGGCGGTGTCGCCAACCCAGTTGGCGAGCGAGAGCCGGTTCGTCGCGTAAACCAGCATTCCAATCTGATCTTCGTTTCGCCGAAACCCCTCCAAGACCGTGGCTAAGTCAGGCCAGGTGTAGTCCGGCAAGTCGTGTCGATTACCGCGCCTCTCCTGCAATGGGGTCATTGTGGATTGGAATATGCAGAAGTAACTCGCCATGTTCGGGTCAAAGCGTGTTAACCACGGCAGGTTCGCATCGATCCGGCTCCGAATCTCTTCAAGCGAATAGGGTCCCCAAAAGCTCATGTAGAGCGCGTTGATCGCGCAGTACCCCACCCAGGTGTACATGCCGTTCTCAAGGGCGACGTAATATCCGCGCTCGAGCTGAGTCAGCGCAGTAGGAATATCCTGGGTGTGGTGCGAGATAAAACCGCCCAGGCAGTCGAGGATAATGGCCTCGTAGGGCTTGACGTGGTAGCGCTCTTCATTGAGGCGCCAAGCGAGCTGGCCGAAGCGATGCGCGTTGGGAAAGTCGCGCTTGCGACCCGTCAGCATGAATGCGGCTTGATAAATATAGGCCACGGCCGCGTGCGGGCTGTTCCCCGATTCAATCGTGATTTCCACCATCTTCATGCTGATGGTGAAAAGCAGGTTGGAGCCGACAAAAAACGCGCCATTCATGGCCTCGCGCAGCAGCAGCATCGCAGCCAGCTTGTGCGGGTCGTCGAGTTCCGGAAGGTCCAGTAGGGCCTGGTCGTCGACCGCCGTCAAGGCGTAAAAGCGCTGCAACGAGCGCTCGATTTCAACATCGTCGGGCTCCGCCAGCGGGATGCCCAGTTCAGCCAGCGCGTTGAGCCCAATGTCCAGGGAGGTGCGTAGCTCGTTCTTGGCACGATACAACACCACCTTGAACTGGTTGACGCGGGAGCGATCCAATACTACGGACGCGTGCGCGAGCGCATCGTCAAAGGTGGATATGGCGGCGTCCCACTCTGCCAAGAGATATTCGAGCTCTCCCTTTTCGAGTCGATAAGCGAATGCGAGGTCGTAGTGGTCTCGCCAGGCATGAGGGGGCAGTTGTTCCATGCCCGCGACTACGTAGCTCAGGGCAGGCTCATACGCCGATGACGCTTTGGCCTTGCGCGCGGCGGCCAAGGTCAGCTCGGCGTAACGAATGCGCTCGGCATCGCCTTGCAGGAGCGGGGCGCCGCGTACAAGATGTGTAACGACTTCGAACAGGCGTTCCTCGAGCTGCTGGGAACTTAAGGTTCGTAAGAGAAGCTGGCCGATGCGCAGATGCAGTGCTGGCTGATCAGCAGTTGGAATGAGGGAATACGCCGCCTGCTGAACCCGGTCGTGCAGGAACTTATACCTTCGATTGCGCTTGCTCGGTCCGGCGCCGGAGACGTCCGCCAGCGGCAGCAGAAGCCCCTGTATCGCGACCGCCCGCAAAGCGGCGCGGCAGTCGGCGCCCTCGCGATCATTGATAACCTCAAGAGTGTGCAGATCGAACCGATTGCCCAGGCTCGCGGCGAGTGAAACTACGGCCTGAACGGCCGGGTCCCAATCGCGGATACGCCGAACCATGAGATCCACCACGTTGTCGGTGATCGGAAGGTCCGCAATGTCCTGCAACTCCCAGTCCCACCGATGGGCCGTGTGGTTGAACACAAGAAGCTTCTCGTCATGAAGTGTCTTGAGGAACATCGTCATGAAGAACGGATTGCCCTCGGTCTTTTCCTGAATGAGGGTCGCGAGCGGTCGAACGGCACGCACTGGAGATCGAAGCGTATCGGCGAGCCAGCGCTGTACGTCCGGCAGAGCGAGTGTCGACAGAGCTAGATCGGACGTGGCTACCTCGTCGCGAAGGGCGCCTAGAATGTTCGCGAGCGGGTGAGCGGCGTCAACCTCGTTGTCGCGGTAGGCGCCTATCACGAGCAAGCCGTGGCTATCGGGGTTCAGCAGCATCAGCCGCATCAGGCTCAGGGTTGGAATATCGGCCCACTGCAGATCATCTACAAAGAGGACCAGCGGGTGAGCCGAATTGCCAAATACCGAGCTAAAGGCGAGAAACGCCCGGTTAAAGCGATTCTGATTCTCCGCCGGACCTAGAACCGGGACCTCCAGTTGTGGTCCGATCACGCGTTCGAGCTGGGGGAGGATGTCAATGATGACCTTTCCATTGCCTCCGAGCGTCGCCAGGAGCCGGTTGCGCCATTCAGCCAACCGTTCCTCAGGTTCGGTCAGCAGCTGCTGCACAAGAGTCCCGAATGCCTGAATGAGTGATGAATATGGGACGTTGCTCCGCAGTTGATCGTACTTACCTGAAATGAAGTGCCCGTGATCGCGGAGCAAGGGGGAGTGCAGCTCGTTTATGAGTGAAGTCTTCCCGATTCCGGAGTAACCATGTACGAGAACGAGTGCACGCTCGGCGGCGCCACTTCGAACCTGCTCGTAGGCAGCCAAAAGCATCGCAATCTCGCGATCGCGACCGTACAGTTGCAAGCCAATTTGCAGCCGGGTGGATGTGTCGGTCGACCCGAGCGGGAACGATGCGATCGCCCCCGTTGCCAGATACTCGCGGCAGCAGTGATTAAGGTCGCGGGAAATCCCAGAGGCACTGCGATAGCGTTCTTCCGGATCCTTCTCGAGAAGCTTGAGCACCAGATTTGACACGGCCTCGGGAATCGCCGGATTCAGCGCTTGCGGAGCAAGGGGCCGGGTCGCTACTTGGGCGTGCACGAGCTCGACGGGGTTGTCACTTGCGAAGGGCAGCACACCCGTGAGGAGGCGATAGAGAATGACGCCGAGCGAGTAGAAGTCGGTGCGGAGGTCCGGCAGGCGATTGGTGCGCCCCGTTTGTTCAGGAGAGCCGTACGCCAGAGTGCCGTCGGGGCGGCGGCGCGTGGTGCAGGGAGAAACTCCGGGACACGTCGCCCGCGCAAAGTGCAAGAGCCATATCTGCGAGCGGCTCTCGTCCAGCCAGACGCTATGCGGTCCCAAATCGTTGTGAACCACCCCACGTTCGTCCAGTTCAGCGAGAACGTCGGCTATCCGGGCCGCGATCGTCAAGGACTCAACGATCTGAAGCTCTCCCTGGGCGAGAACGTCCAGCAACGGCTGGCCACCCGGGTCGTGCAAGACTACGGCGGCGGTGCGGGGATGATCGACGTGCTCCAGGGCGTTCAGGACTCTGGCGCCAGTCAGGGCACGTAATATCTCAAATTCGCGCGCGAGCGCCGTGCGTTCGATGTCGCCATCCAGATCGCAGGTCTTGAGCAACACGGCAGAGCCGTCGCGTCCCCGCAGGGCGCGAAATAGACGGTAGGGCTCTGCGCTGCCCATCTCCGTGCGAATCTCGAAGCCAGAAATCATTCGGCGTGATCTCCGAGAGTCAACGCGACTTGCTTGTTGTTATGGGCTAGATCCGGGACATGTGCTTGTATCCGTCAGGTAGTCAACCTTGGATATTCCGAGCTTCTTCATTCGAAAGCGAACTGTACTTGGATTCATGTCAAGGAGCTGGGCCGCCCCATTTGGGCCTTCGACGACGCCCCGCGTCTTTCTTAATATCGCGACGATGTGCTCGCGCTCAATCGCTTCAAGGCTTTGGGATTCCGGCCCCCCGGTGGGCAATCCTGGGTGGGACGCTGAAAAGTGCGTGGCACCGCTTCCGTTAGCGCTCACGACCAAAGCGGGCGGCCCGAGGTCCCACTCGACCGAAAGGACCGGTCCACTACTCAGCACCGCTGCGCGCTCTATGGTGTTTTGCAGGTCACGGATATTGCCGGGCCAGGAGTAGTTATTGAGTTTGTTCAAGGTCGCAGGCGCAATGCTTTCCAGCGGCTTGCCGAGCTTGCGAGCCATGCGATGCATGAAGTGTGTGGCGAGCGAGGCAATGTCGTCAGGCCGTTCACGCAAAGCGGGAAGATCGACCGGGAAGACGTTCAGCCGATAATACAGGTCCGATCGGAAGCGACCGCAACGGACGTCCCCGATAAGGTCCCGATTGGTGGCCGCAATGACCCGCACGTCGACCTTGATGGACTTGGAGCTACCCACCGGCTCAAATTCCTGCTCTTGGAGCACGCGTAGAAGTTTGGCCTGGGTCTCGAGGGGCAGCTCGCTAACTTCATCGAGAAACAGTGTTCCGCCATCCGCAAGCTCGAAGCGCCCCATGCGTCTCTCGGTCGCGCCGGTGAAGGCGCCCTTGACGTGTCCGAAGAGCTCGCTCTCCACCAATCCTGCCGAAATCGCACTGCAGTTGAGTTTAATCATAGGCTTGTCGCGCCGTGCGCTCTGCGCATGCACCGCCCGTGCGAACAACTCTTTGCCGGTACCCGTCTCGCCGTGAATCAGAACAGTTGAGTCAGTGGCGGCCACGGCCGCGACCTTGCGCAGAGCGGCTTGCAACGCGGGTGAGGACCCAATGATCTCTCCGAGGTTGCCGGCCTCCGAGATCTCCTGCTTCAGATAGCGGTTTTCCTGTTGCAATCGACTCTTGAGCGCCTCCACCTCCTCAAGCGCGGCCTTAAGTTCGGCAGTGCGTGCCACCACGCGCGATTCCAAGTCGCGGTTGAGGTGCGCGAGCTTGCACTCAAGTTCGCGACGCGTGAGATGCAACCGAACGCGAGCCAACACCTCTTCATACTGGAACGGCTTCGTGACGTAGTCATCGGCACCGGCCGCGAAGGCCCGTACCTTGTCCTGGGCGTCGGAGAGAGCGGTCATGAAGATCACCGGAATCTTCTCCAGTTTTGGCAGCTGTCGCAACCGTCGGCAGGTCTCAAAGCCATCGATTCCCGGCATCATGACGTCGAGCAGTATCAGGTCCGGTGGCGAGTACTGAAGTTGTTCCAAGGCGCTCTCGCCGTCAGCCGCAACTCGGACCCGGTAGCCGGCCTTGGACAGCGTATCGAGGAGGAATCCGATATTCGCCGCGGTGTCGTCTACAACCAGGATCGAGCGCTGCGCGGCGCCGCTGTTCATGAGTTCTTCTCGCGGGCCAGGTCAAGTACCCGGCGGATGGCCTTAAAATCAAAGCGGCGGGCGAGGCGCTGCACCTCCTCGTATACCGGCGCCGCGGCGGGATCGCCTGCGGACGCGCTATCAGCGCGTGCCAACAGTTCCTTAATGTCACCTTTCATCGCAAGATCATAGAGCTCCGTGGCCCGGGCTTCGTCCACCACGATCCCGACAGTTGTCGCGCCGGCGTCACGGGCCTTGGGCGCGTGAATTTCGATGAGCTGCCACGAGAGCCTTAGCAGCCTTCCGATGGAGTCCAGCAGCTCCTCGGCGCGCAGCGGTTTGGCCACGAAGTCATCACAGCCGGCCGCGAGCGCTTCTTCACGGGTATACACAGAGGCGCTGGCGGAAATCGCAACGATCGGCGTCGACCGGGAAATATGGCTCGAGCGGACACGTCGCGCGAGGTCCAGTCCGCTCAGTCGGGGCATCGCCAAATCCGTAACGATGAGATCTGGCGCATCTCTTCCACCAAGATGCAGCAATGCGTCCTCGACGTTCGGGGACTCCTGTAATTCGAAGCCGACATCTCCCAAGATGCGCACCACGAGGTGGCGATTGGCCTCATCGTCATCGACTACCAGAATGCGTCGCCGTGGCCCAGAGTAGCCGACAATTCGTCGCTGGACGGTGTACGGAACGTCACCGTGCGTTTCCATCTCAAACGGCAGCGTTACCGTAAAGGTGCTGCCCTTGTCCACTTCACTGGCGACGTCGATGCGTCCGGCCATGGCCCGTACCAACCGGTAGGTAATTGAGAGACCGAGCCCAGTACCCTCGACTCGGGTCGGGCCGTCCACGCGCTCAAACGGCTCGAAAATGCGATCCAAGTCCCCTGCCGGGATGCCGCGTCCGGTGTCCTGAATTTCAAAGCACAGCTCGCATCGTTCCTCTGTTGCCTGCGAGCTGCGGACACGGAACTCGACCGCTCCCGATTCTGTGAACTTGACTGCGTTTCCGAGAAGATTCAGCAGTATCTGACGTACCGCGCGTTCATCGCCGCGTATTTGCGAAGGAAGCTCGGGCGCCACCTGGAACGTGAATCCAATTCCTGCCTGCCCGGCACGAACGGAAACCAGATCCACGACCTGCTTGAGCAACTGCGGCAGGTCGATTGCGCCTGTCTGCAGGTCAAGTCGTCCGGCTTCAATCTTCGCCAAATCCAGCAAATCGTTGATCAGAGTGAGCAAGTGCTCTCCGGAATGTTCAATGACCGCCACGCTGTGCCGCTGATCCGATGTCAGAGCGTCGTCGCGTTTGAGTAATTGAGCGTAGCCCAGTATGCCGTTCAACGGAGTTCGCAACTCATGGCTCATGTGTGCCAGGAAATGACTCTTGGCCTGGTTGGCAGCCTCTGAAGCCTTGGTGGCCTTTTCCAGTTGTTTCTCCGTCTCCAGGCGCATCGCGACCTCGCGACGCAGGGCGGCGTTGGCGCGCTGCAGCTGCGAATTCGCGTCCTCGAGGCTTTTTTCGTGCCCGCGCCGCTTTAATTCGGCGGCTGCCCGATTGGCAAAGAGCTTGAGGATCCCGAATTCGGTGTCGCCCCAATCACGTTCGCGCTGATCTTGGACGGCGATATGACCAATTACGGTCGTATCCTCTTCCAGAATGGGAATGGCGAGGAAACTTTGAGTTCCCAACTTTTCCAGAATTTCTTTCGCGCCTGGGAACAAATCGGCTACACGACGCGGAAAGGCGGCGATCTGACCATCCAGGATGCTTTCGCAGGGAGTCCCTGACAGGTTGAAGCGATGCGGCTCACCGAACGAGCGGCCGAGCCAGATTGCGAGCACATCGGCTTCGTATCGTTCGGTATCGATCTGCGAGACAAATACGATATGAGCATTCAGTGCCTCGGCCAGCGATCGCACCAGCTCTCTGAAGAATTCCGTACCGGTCTTGGAGGTGATTCCCGAGTTGATGACGCGCAACAACTCTGCGACGTGCTCTGAACGAGCAGTGGTGGATGCCAGCTGTGACTCGGTCTGCAGCCGTTGGGTGATCTCCTGTCGCAGATGGGCGTTGGCCTTCTGCAGTGAGAGGTTCATCGCCTCCAGTCGCTTTTGATGTTCGCGACGTTCTACCTCCGCCCCGGCGCGCTTGGAAAAGATCCGCAGAACTTCGAAGTCGGCTTCGTTCCAGTCGCGCTCCTTCGTGTCGAGGACGGCGAGGTGTCCGCGTATCTTGCCGTGATCGTCGCAGAGTGGAATGGCAAGGAAGCTTTGCGCGGCAAGACTGGCGAACCATTCCCGGTCTTGCGGAAACATCTCCTGAATATTGCGCGGAAACGCGACGATCTGGTTGTCGAGCACGCACTCACAGGGGGTTCCGGAGAGCCCATACTCAAAGACCTCGCCCAAGGCACCGTTGTGCCAATAGGCGAGCACGTGTGCGCGGTAGGCCTCCGCGTCGATTTCCGAAGCGAACGCACAGGTAGCACCCAAGGTCTTGGCCAATGAGCCGACCAGATGCTCAAAGAATGAGGTTCCGGTCTTGGCGGCGACGTCCTCATCCAGTGTGCGTAGCAGCTGTAGTGCTTGAAGTTCTGCCATGTTCGGTCAACGGCCAGTGTTTTCGATCAGCGTACACCCACCGCCGCAGACAGGGCAGGGGTAAACGGCCGGCAGCGCGCCGCGAGACGAGATTCCAACCAGTTGTCGAGGGCTATCTTGCCGGGACCGAACACCGCGAGGACTAACAGCATGAAACCCCAAAGAATATGCTGGCCCAGGGCGGCCTCTGAACCTTCAGCCAGGAGGACCTGGCGGTATGAAATGACAGCCATGGCGTTGACGAAGAATGCACCCAAGGCCCCGACCCGACTGAACAAGCCAAGGAACAGGAGCGTCGGGAAGAACAGCTCCCCGCCGGCTCCCGTTATGGCAGCCAACTGTGGTGGTAGCAGCGGCACGTGATATTCGGTGCGAAACAAGTCCAGCGTGCTGCTCCAGGAGCTCACCTTGAGCCAGCCGGACTTCCAAAATTGCCAGCCGACGTAGAAGCGCGTCGCGAGCAACACGAGCGAGCGGAAGTGATCGAGTAGGCGCCCGAGCGCGGCGTGCGCACCTGCCAGTTTCAACAGCGAGGACATGAGGGGTCTCCTTAAGGGGTGCTTTGGAAGAATGTCATTTGAGAAAGAACGCCAAATTCAATGCAGCGCTGCAATGTGGCGCTCAGATTGAATTCTGGGTTTGAGGCCAGGCTCAGTTCCAGCGCCTCATCTAAACAGCGGCCCGAGGCGAAGGTCGCGAGCAGTCGATGGTCATCCTCGTGGATGCGACGTAAATAGGTCCCCTTGGAATTCCGGAAGACCGTTAGGAAATCGGGCCCGCTGTTCAGATCAATGATTTCATCAGCCGGGGCCCCAGGCTGATTTGCCTCCCAAATGGTGAGGACCGGAAACTGTGAATGCACCAGGCGGCACGCCGGTCTCAGTGTAAATCGCAGCGTTCCATAAGACTGCGCGGGAACGTTGCGCAACGTCAGAGGATCCAGGGGCTCGGATTCCTCTGCCACCAGGCATTCTTGGTAGGACCATTCAAGGGTTGCCACGTCTGCGAGGTACAGGTAGGCAGTATCTGCGAACTGCTGCCGGAGGAAGGAGGCAAATGGCGCTCCGACGTGATGCAGGTTACCCGACGTGGAGGGGTGACGCGCAAGAAACCCGAGGGCGAGTTGCCGAAAGTACTCGCTTCCGACGAGCCGCCCGATCACGGGATACTCCAGTGCGAGGGTCTTCTGAAACCCCTCGTGCAGATTATTTCGATAAATCCGCAGACGGGCGGTCGGATCTATGCCATCGCCTCGGATCCACGGCACGATGGCAGCAGGCTCATCCTCGAACAGATGAGCCGCGAAACAGCCCTGAAGGTCACGCAGCGACAACACGGAAAGTCTCCGAGATCTTGTCGGCTTTTGAGGCTTCCGCCTGGAGTGTCTCCAGAGAGGGAATATCCGCGTCCCACTCGATGAGCGTCGGTAGGGGGCCAAAGCGTTTCAGGGCCGCGCCATACAGGCCCCATACCTCATCGCAGACATGAGTGTTGTGAGTATCGATGCGGATTTCGCGGTCCTGAATACGAGCGACGGTGTGGCCCGCCAGGTGGAATTCCTTGACGACGGATCGTGGGATTCCGTGCAGGTAGCTGTCGGGATCGAATCCATGATTCATGGCATTCACGTAGATATTGTTGATGTCCAGCAGTACTGCGCAGCCGGACTGCTGCGTGAGCGCCGTGAGAAATTCCCATTCGGGCACCTCTGAGCACTGAAAGCGCACATAACTCGAAATATTCTCGATCAGAATCTGGCGTCCGAGGGCCTCTTGGACTTCGCGCACGCGCAACGCCATGTGCTGCAATGCCTCCTCGGTGTAGGGCAGTGGCAGTAAGTCGTTCATGAAACGACCCCCCGATGAGCCCCACGAGAGATGTTCGGAAACAAGCATGGGCTCAACGTCGTTCACCAGGCGCTTCAACTCACGCAGGTGCTGCAGGTCAAGCGGATCGGTGGATCCAATCGACAGCCCGACTCCGTGAAGGCTCAGTGCGTAGTGCGCGCGGATTTGTATCAAGTGCTGACGATGGGCGCCGCCTGCGGCGAAGTAGTTCTCGCTGTGAGCTTCGAACCAGCCCACGGACGGCCAATGCGAAATGATCTCTTCGTGATGCTGGGCGCGCAGGCCGATGCCCGTGCTCAGCACCGGACCTGAGGCTATGGCCCTCTCCCCGGGTCGCGGGGAGAGGGCTGGCGTCGGCTGAATGGCGGGACGACTCACGGCGGGTCGGGACTACTTGCCGGGAGTGACCGAACCACCGACTATGCGCTCACAGGTACCCTTGGGTAACTTGATGAATTCCTTGGCGCTCTTTTCCTTTGTGCCCTGGCCCGCACAGGCATGTGCGCCACCGGCGCAGTCATTTTTGCCAGCCTTCGCTACGCCGTAGCACTTCTCCGAGTTGCTGTCGTCCGCTGCAAATGCCGTCGTCGTCAGCACGAAAAGGCTGCTCATGGCTGCAGCGAGAATCGCGGTCTTCGAGGTCATGTGTTATCGCTCCTTGGTTAGTGAGGTGTGCCGGACGCGCTCTTCGCGCGATCGGCAGCGGGCTTCTGGAGCAAGACTTGTGCCAATCGAGTGAGCACCGAGAATTCAAGGAATTGGGCGGCTTCGAGCCGCGGCGCACTTACTTGCGCGTTGGAGCAAAACCGCAACCTACCGCGGATCCGCAGCCGGCTGCGGCCGAGGGACGAAGTAGACATTTACCGTCTCAAGACGATGCCGCCCTTGCGGGTCCTGCGCCCACACGCTTGTTGGCATGCGATGTGCAGCCAGATCCCCGATGGAATCGAACACCACAGCCAAGCATGTGTCGGTAGCGGAGGCGGTCGATCGAATCGCCGCTGTGCAGCAACAGATCGGTATTCGGCGCAGTACGCTGGGCGCAATCAGCGGCATCGACGGAAGCGGCAAAGGCTATCTCGCGCGGATGATCGAGGGGCTCCTTCGCGAACGAGGGTTCACCGTAGCCGTAATCAATCTCGATGGCTGGCTCCGCTTACCAGCCGAGAGGTTCAGCTCTACGAAGCCTGCAGAGCACTTCTACGCCCACGCATTTCGTTTTGAGGACATGTTCAAGACACTGGTAGTACCGCTGCGTGAACGACGGCGAGTCAATGTTGAAGCGGATTTCGCGGAGGAGACCGCAACTACGTACCGAAGGATGCGGTACGAGTTCGCCGACGTCGACATCATTCTTCTCGAGGGCATATACCTCTTAAAGCTCGAGTACCGCGATCACTATGATGTCTCTCTCTGGATCGACTGCAGCTTCGATACAGCATTGAAGCGCGCTGTGGCGCGTGCGCAGGAGGGGTTATCGCCGGAGGAAACGATCCGCGCCTATAGGACCATTTACTTTCCCGCGCAGGAACTGCACTTCCGACGCGATACCCCACGTGAAGCGGCGATGCTAATTCTCGAGAATGAACGCTAGGCTGTATTGGTTGCCCGATACGCTTACGTTCCGGCCGAGGAACTGCACGGGCGGATCAAGTTCGAGTGCACAAACTGCCAGTTCTCCGTTGAGCATTGGCGGATGATGATCCGTCATTTAGCGAGCTCGCCCTGCAAATTGGGTTGACTCTAGCTGGTGTACGATCTCCCGGGTTCCTTGCTCAGCACAAACTTCAGGAGCGAAGTCAGGTCGTTCCCGGCGGCATCTGCATCGACGCCTAGCTCCTCCGCAGGGGCGTTGAACCTGTTGACCCAGAAGGTCGGGTAGCCGAACCACTTGGCGCCGGCGACGTCCCACCCGGCGAACGGCACAAATAAGATCTCATTGCGCCGCAGTTGGAGCCGATCGGTGGCGAGTTGGTAGGTCCGCGGATCAGGCTTAAAAGTGCGTATCTGCTCTGTGCTCAAAATGGCCTCGAACAAGCTCTCGAGCCGTGCATTCTTAAGGCCATTGGCCAGCACCGAACCGGTCATGTTCGACAGCACACCCAGGCGAAGGCCGGCTGCGTGCAGCGCGTTGACTGCCTCCGGAACATCAGGCCAAACCTTAAGATTCGACCACTCCGCCATCAGTTGCTCTCGCTGACCTGCCGACAGGTCAAGCTCGAGCTGCTCAGAAGTGAACACTAGGGCTTCTTCGGTCGCCTGCAGGAAGTCAGCGTATCGTCCGCAAAGCGTGCGCAACCACTGATACTCGAACTGTCGCGTGCGCCAGGCATTCATGATGGCGCCGCCCTTGCCCGGAAACAGCGCCTCGACCCGTTGCGCCACGGGACGGGGATCGAAAATCGGAAAGGCGTCGAAGACGATCGCTTTAAGTGCGGAAGCCCACTTCGCGTCCGCCGCCGACGCTAGCGGCGTACTGCAGGCGAGCGCGCCGCCGGCGGTAAGGCGCAGAAACTGCCGTCTATTTACGTTCACTTCATTCGCTCCAACTTGCGCTGCTGGCGCGGTGACTGCGGGGACGTTCAAAGCACGGGTCACTGTGCGCAAGGTGGCACTCAGCGTTTCCTTGAGGTGCGCGTCTTGTGAACTGAGGACCCTGGACCTGCGCGAAGCCCACGGAAGTGTCACGGTTGAGTGCTACCCAAAGCCGGCCAGCTCGCTGTGGGGCGCGAGACTCGCGATCACTTGTGGTCTCGCAAAGAACCGACGCGTGGGTGTGGCCATTCAGCAAGACCGCGGCCGCAAGCTCGATCGCCGGCAGCAGATGAAGATCCCGGGGGCGTGGGCCCGTGATTTGATAGTGGGAGTGCATGGGGGAAACTTGTTCGGATCAGACCGGGCGCTCAGAGCCTTTATTGCGGAACGGACGGTATTTATGCAGAGAACTAAGCGGGGAGGGCGGCGATGGGATTCCCCCGCCTGCGTCTGCCGCTGCTGGGAACGCGATATCGGGGTGACTTACCCGGTCTCCCGTATCATGGTGACTTCCACGCAAGTGTTCCCAATGATGCGAAGGTTTCGACGTGCTGGCCGCGGGCAAACGCGCCAAGATGCGCGGCGTGGTCGGGAATGCACGCGAGCCTTGACTTTCAGCCGGCGCTCTATTGCCAACCGCATCGGAGCGGTTCTGTGTGTTGTCACAAGTCTTGCGACGTATTCGCTGCAGGCGCAAGACGTGCACTCGATCCCACAGCAGGTCGAAGCCGCGATTGTGGCACGCCCAGAGATGCCGGCCGCGGGCAGTGGCGACGCCGACGTGACGATTGTTGAGTTTCTTGACTACAACTGCCCATTTTGCAAGAAGACCGCGCCGGAGTTGCAGAAACTACTGCAGGCCGACCGGCGTGTGCGAATACTCTACAAAGAGTGGCCGATCTTCGGGGACGTCTCGGAGTACGCCGCCCGTTCGGCACTAGCAGCAAACTGGCAGGGGAAATTCCTCGCCGCGCACAACGCGCTGATTGGCGCGCAAGGTGACCTTGACCAGAAATCCCAGGTCGACTCCCTGTTGAAAGGTGTCGGCGCTGATTTGAAGCGCTTGTCCGACGACCGGTCAAGGCACGTAGCGGAAATTGATGCGGCTCTTGATCGAAGTGCGGCCGAAGCCAAGGGACTTGGCCTCAGGGGCACGCCAGGCTTCCTGATCGGGCGTCAGTTGGTGCCAACCGCGCTCACGTTGCCACAGCTGCTTAAACTCACGACCAGCGCGAGGAAGAGCCAGCAGGGTGATGCCCAGGCGGAGCCGCGTCGTTAAACGCTGGAGCGCTGCGGCGCCCGGGCCAGTACGCCGTCACCGATCAGTGCACGCGCCAGTGGCGGAGCCGCCAGAAACACTGGGTTGTCCCAACCGCCCCTTTTGCTCGTGTGGGACCAAGCGTTCCGCCAGTGCACCGAAGCTGCAACCAGGCGTACCGGAATCCGCGCCGAAAAGACCAGCGGCGTGAAGCCAGTAAAAATGCCGGGCCCTCCAATGACCTCGACGGCGAATACCGGCTAGGTGGCGCTGCCCGATTCAACTGACACGGTCTTCGTTAGTCACTTTGAAATCGGCTTGACCGTGTAATAGAGGAGGGGCGCCGTCACTCCCTTGAACCAATGCGGGGTGTGCGGCGGCACGACCATGACGTCGCCAGGCTTCAGTGCGTAACTGGTCCCGCCGATGATGCTCTTACCGAGGAGCTCGCCGTATGCGATTTGTTTTGATTCGGTCATGGTGCCACCGACGATGAAGGTGGATGAGCCTTGCAGCACATGGATTACGTCGGTTTCGTACAGATGCACTTCGGCCAAGCCAGGAGTATCGCGCCGACTGGCGTGCACCTTGAACGACGTCGTTTCGAAGATTGGCACGCCCTTGGAGAAAGCCGTATCCACCGTCGCAGCGGGGAAGTAGTGTGCCTCTTGGGCCGCCTCGAGGGCGGCGAGTCCTGCGGCGGCGATGTCTTCGTCCTCCTGCGGTGTGTTGCCGGAAGCTGAGATTGCGCCGACCACGACACCGTCAACCTTGATCGGTAATCCCCCCTGCAGTGGCACGCTCCCTGCAAGGGCGAGCGCGGACACGCGTCCATTTCTCACTTGATCTTCGAAGTCCTTGGTGGGACGGCGGTAAATCGCCGCGGTTCGTGCCTTGTCGATGCCGACTTGCACGCTAGCCACCTGGGTGTTGTCGAGGCGACGCAACACAATGGGATAGCCGCCGTCATCGACAACGGTGATCACGACCGTTGCATTGCGCCTTTCGGCTTCAGCTTGGGCGGCGTCGGCCAGCTGGTTGGCAACCTGTAGCGTAAGCTCCTTCTTGACCGGCAAATCGGGGGCGGCTGATGCGGAGCCGAAGAACCCAGAGAGCACTGCCAGCGCTCCCAGCAGCCGCGGCGGGCTGTGCAAAGCACCGAGGGTCGATCCGGCGACAGTCACGACCGCTGATGCGTCGGGCGGGAAGACGGCGTGCGCTGCAGTCGTCGGTGCCGACGTGCGGGTGCTCATTGCAGCTCCAGATAAAATTCTCGCGACCATGAGGCCGCAAACTAGGCCTGCAAGGTGTGTGCCAGAATGCGCGCGTTGCGTGCGGCGTGTGAATCATCATTGGATGGGGCCTGAACGAGGACGCGTAGTCTAAGACCCACAGGCAGCCGCAGCCGGCTGTGGCAGCTCACATGTAGCCGCGGCGCGGCGGCGCATGGTGACTCTGCCGTAATTAAAAAGATGGCCGGCAAGTGAGTTGCCGGCCGAAGTTTGCGTGCTACGGCTTGGGGGGAGGCGTGCAGCACGCGAGCTAAATAGGCTCTGATGCGCTGGTCGCTAGCTCCAGAGGCCGCGCAAGGTCTGAACCGCCCGCAGTGGAGCGATAGCCTCGCTGAGCAGGCGTGCCAGTCTCTGGGGTAACAAAATCAGTCGATCGACCTGGTAGCTGCGGTGTTCGTCATGCAGACACCATTCGCAGAAGTGTTCACAATTGTTGCTTAGCAGGCGATAGCGATATTCACCGATACGCGAGCGCGCCCGCCGGATCACCTCCTCGGGGGCAAACGCCACGGCTAGATCGAACCGAATCCAAACAGCGTGTTTCTGTGAAAAACTTGCGAGAGAAACCTCTTCAACCGGCCCCCCATGAAGCGCAAACACCAGGACACCGTAGTGCACGACCTTGCCGCCGCCCACGTAGATGCCGTGGTGGGTAAAGCCGAGACGGGGCGTAACGAGGTGCGCGCCCAACGGTGGCTCTTCGTTTCCCGCCAGAAGCCGATCCCCTCGGCAAAGTCCGGCGAGACTGCGGCGGTTGCTCACCGACACGGGGACATCGCGCGGGCCACCTTGCTGGTGCGCGTGGGTACGATGGAAAGCTAAGAAACTCTGAGTCAACACGTTGTCCTGCGTTTCGGACGCGCTCTGGCGTTTGGGTGCGTGAGAATTGGAGCAAGAGTTGT
The DNA here is from genome assembly GCA_963781815.1 of uncultured Pseudomonadota bacterium. Taxonomy (GTDB): domain Bacteria; phylum Pseudomonadota; class Gammaproteobacteria; order Steroidobacterales; family Steroidobacteraceae; genus 13-2-20CM-66-19. The sequence continues at coordinate 754,866 of CAWAHK010000002.1, forward strand.
GCCACTTGAATCATCCGTCAGAATTCAATCACCTATGCCGTTGTGGGTGACGGACGTCGTTCGGGCGCCGGATTTCAGGGCGCAATTGCTCGCGGATCCGCAGTTTGTTGCGGTCACACCGGCGTCCTGGATCTCGACGGCGTCACCGCGTACCCGCCGCTCACTTTCGATTCGAAGCCTGGTCTCGGCTACTCCGAGGTTCGCGCGGCGGAGTACTTGGAATGCGGAATCAAGCGTGCGCGGGCGGCGCGCGGCTCGGATTGTGACGTCCACGCCGGCAGCCACGTGGCGCTAAGGCCCCTGCTCCCAATGTAGGTGCGGGCCTGACCCTACTGGCATTTGAGGGCCCCCTCGTCGATCCAGTGGTACGGCAAAGCCCCCTTTTTGCCACAACGCTGGGAGTTTCCCCGGGGGTGAACCGCTGAAGAATTCCTTTTTCTGGGCACTCAGGTGGATAGGTACTGCCAACGACACAGCTTCCGGTCGAGCGCCATGCATTGCACATACCTAGGGAAATCCAGGCTAAACCGCCGCTTCAGGTTCAAGCCGGTCGCCTCGAGTTTCTCCCAGTTGTATAGGGAGTGTCGTTCCTTGAAGGCAAGCACAATGACATTACCGTGTGGTGCCACCTGCAGTGTCACAAGGTTGCCCTCGAACACCTCGTGGATCTTGCTCAAGTGGGCATTGCAATTCTTCCGATCGCCACACAGGTTGCTCACGAACACGCCGCCACGCGACAAGCCGCGACGGACTTGCTGGTAGAACTCGATGGCGTCGAGTTCTGGCGCGATACCCCTGCGATTACACGCATCCGCAAGAATCACATCCTTGGACCGTCGAAGATGGGCCAGGTAGTGAGCGCCATCAGCACGGATCACACGGAAGCGATCATCGTCTCGCGGGATGCTAAATTCCTCGCGCAGGCTGATGACATCCGGATTTACCTCGACGGCGGTGACGGCGGCACGTGGTAGGCGCCGGTAGCAAAATTTTGCGAGCGACCCACCCCCGAGGCCCAGCAAGAGGATGCGCGCGGGCGCATGGTTGAAGAGCAGGAACGACATCATCTTGCGGGTGTAGGCGAGACTCAGCTTATGCGGGTCGTTCAAAGACATGGCACTCTGCACGACGTCCAGATCAAAATGCAGAAACCGCCATTGGCCGCTGTCGAGGATGAAGGGCTTGTCGTAGGTCCCCGCAAACAAACTCTCCCACAAGGATCGTCGGCAGCTGTCCGAGGGCTCCAGCAGACGCAGCATGCTGTTTGCTCTTGGAAACGAGCATTCCATCTCAAGGAGTTGAGCCCGTGCGCCGCTCATGGCAGTCCACGGGGCGATGGCGGAGCTGTACCAGTGATCGAAATCGCGGTGAGAATGCCGGCGAGGATCCGCCTAGGGTTCGGGGGACAGCCGGGCACGGCTACATCTACCGGGATGACGTTCGAGACGCGTCCGCAACTGGCGTAGCTCTCGCCAAAGATGCCCCCTGTGCAGCCGCAGTCGCCGAGGGCCACCACGAGCTTCGGATCTGGTGTTGCCTCGTAGGTCCGTTTCAAAGCCACCTCCATGTGCTTGGATACCGGCCCCGTGACGAGCAATAGATCCGCGTGCCGGGGACTGGCGACGAATCGGATGCCGAGTCCTTCGAGATTGTAGAGGGGATTGTTGAGCGCGTGGATCTCAAGCTCGCAACCGTTGCAGGAGCCTGCATCGACGTGACGGATGCACAGAGCCCGGCCAAGCACGGCCCGAATGTGCGCCTGCAGACTGTCGCGAATGCGCAGGTCTTCGTCCGACTGTGGTGGAGGCTCGGAGACGATGCCGACGGAGGCGATCTGGCGCAGTGTCTTCAGCATGAGAGGACGTTACAGGTCATGGCCGCTGTAAGAGAGGTTGAAAGACTTATTTATGAGCGGAAAATCGGGGACGATGTTGCCGATGATGGCGTGCTCAAGCACCGGCCAGTTCTGCCACGAGGGATCATGCGGGTGACAGCGCCGGATGCTCCCCGCGGGGCCGGCTTCGAGCGCGACCCATACCGGTCCCCGCCAGCCCTCGATCAGCCCTACACCGATGGAGCCATCAGCAGGTACCTGTACCTGAGCACGATGCGGTCCCTCCGGCAGTGATTCAAGTATGTGCTGAATCAAGCGACAAGACTCCTGCAGCTCATCGAATCGAACGGCAACCCGCGCGGCGACGTCACCCTCGGTACGAACAACTTTTTTCACTGACAATTGGGCATACGGCTCGCACGGCAAGTCGCAGCGCAGATCAAAGGCCTGGCCACTCGCCCGACCCGCGAGTCCCGTGAGACCCAAACGTGCGGCCAATTCGGGATCCACCGCGCCGGCGCCGCTGAATCGATCCCTCACCCCCTCGTGCTCGTCATAGATCACCCGCAGCCTCAGCACCTCGTCGGTAATCTCCCGCAGGCACCGGCGAAGCGAAGCAGCGCCGGCTCGCGCAAGATCCTGACGCGTCCCGCCGGGGGCGATGGCGTCCATCAGGTAGCGCTCGCCCAGCGCCTCGTGGCTGGCGCGCAGCAGCTGCTCTTTTAAGCGTGAGAATTGCACTAGGCCAAAGGCGAACCCCGCATCGTTGCCGAGTGCTCCGAGGTCACCTAGGTGATTGGCCGCCCGCTCGAGCTCCAGATAGAGCGCACGCAGCCAAACTGCCCGCGGCGCGATCTCGGCATCGGTCATGCCCTCAAGTGCCTGGCAGTAAGCCCAGGAAAAGGCGACGGCGGAATCGCCCGATACGCGCGCGGCGAGTCGGTGTGCGTCGAGGATCGGCAGTTGCGTGAAGCGCTGTTCGATACCCTTATGTACATACGCCAACCGCTCTTCGAGTCTCAAGACCTTCTCCCCGACTACGGAGAAGCGAAAATGGCCGGGCTCAATGATCCCGGCGTGAACCGGACCGACCGCAATCTCGTGCACGCCATCGCCCTCGACTCGCACGAACGGGTAGTCGTCGGCGATCATTTCAGGGTCTGGCGCAGATAGTGGAGGGTCAATGAGTGGTCGGTAGTCTTGCGGCCAGGTTGCGTGGCGTAACCACGGGCGAGCATCCGGATCGGTGGATCGAAGTCCCGTGAGATCTGCGATGGCTCGCTGCATCCGTACGGCTGCGGGAAAGAGATCGCCGATCCCCGGGTAGGGGGTCTCGGGGTGGGCGGTCGGCGCGGACAAGAGCAGTCCCCTGCCTTCGGCGAAGAGCCCCGCGCGAATTGTCGGTGTCCCGTGTTCATCCGCGCTCGCCCACAGCGCCAGGACCCTGCCGGCTGCGGCGGCAAAGTCCTGTGCGACTTGTCGCCACTGTTCGTACGATACGGTTAGGGCGTGCAGTCCAGGGGCGCCCCGCTGCGGTGTACTGCGCGTGAACCAGTCCTGCAGCGTCATCTCACTGGCCTCCGATCAGACGCGCCGCTGCGCGGTACCAGTCCGCCAGGTAGGGCGGCACATAGAGGCCGAGCATGAGAACGATGCCAAGGTGAGCGAACACAGGCAGAAGCGCTGGTGGGTGGGGGAGGCGTCTGGCGGTGGTTTCGCCGAACACCATGGGCTGCACACGTCCGAAGATGGCCGCGAAGGCGACACCCAGGGCGGCGAGCAGAATCGGCGTGGCCCAGGGCTGATCTCTCATCGCCGTCGTGAGGATCAGGAACTCGCTCGCAAAGACGCCAAATGGCGGCATGCCGAGGATCGCGAGTGACCCCATCATCAGGCCCCACCCTATCGTAGGGCTGAGAGTAATGAGGCCGCGGATATTCTCCATGAGCTGCGAACCCGCCTTCTGCGCTGCATGACCGACGGTGAAGAAAATCGCCGATTTCGTGAGCGAATGCACCGTCATGTGCAGGAGCGCCGCAAAATTCGCGACTGGTCCCCCCATACCGAAGGCAAAGGTGATGATGCCCATGTGCTCAATCGAGGAGTAGGCGAAGAGACGCTTGATGTCGCGCTGACGCCAGAGCAAGAACGCCGCGAGCACCACCGAGAGCAGCCCGAAGGCCATCAACATCTGGGAGGGGAGGTGGGAGTGAAGAGACCCTTCGACGAGCACTTTGCAGCGCACGACGGCGTAAATCGCGACATTGAGCAGTAGTCCCGAGAGCACCGCGGAGATGGGCGTGGGCCCTTCCGCGTGCGCATCCGGCAACCAATTGTGCAACGGGGCAAGGCCGACCTTCGTCCCGTAGCCGACAAACAGGAATACAAACGCGAGCCCCAGCACCGTAGGTTCGAGATGGCCTTTTACCCCGTTCAGATGGGTCCATAGAAGGGCCGTCCCGCCTTCGGCACCGAGAACTCTCTCGGCGGCGAAGTACAGGAGGATCGTGCCAAAAAGGGCCTGGGCGATACCCACCCCACAGAGAATGAAATACTTCCAGCCCGCCTCAAGGCTCGCGGACGTGCGATACAGCGTCACCAACAGCACGGTGGAGAGGGTTGCCGCCTCCATCGAGACCCACAATAGCCCCATGTTATTCGTCGTGAGCGCGACCAGCATCGTTGTCATGAAAAGCTGGTACATGCTGTGGTAGAGGCGCAGCCGGGGAGCTACGACTCGACCGTGAGTCATCTCCACGCGCATGTAGGGGCGCGAGAAGATCGAGGTGGTGAGGCCTACGAAGGCGGTGAGCGTGACCAGGAAGACATTGAAGGGATCGATGAAAAACTGCTCGCGTCCCACCAGCAGGGGGCCTTCACTGACGACCTCCGCCGTGAGCGTGCAGGCGGCGAGGAAGGTGACCATGCTAACGCCGACGTTTACCTCGGCGGCCCAGCGCCGCGCGCCATAGAAACCCAGGAGGAGGGCGCCGCAGAGGGGTGTGCCAATCAACAGTAGGAATGCCACCGATCAATGCTCCTGAACAGACCGGACAGGCTCGGGTGGCGCACTTTTCTCGAACGCAGGACTTTCCTTGAGGGACTCGAGATGGTGCAGGTCGAGACTGTCGAACTGTTCGCGGATCTGAAAGAAGAAGACGCCGAGGACCAGTACGGCGACCAGCACATCGAGTGCGACTCCAAATTCCACGATCATCGGCATGCCGTACGTGGCGCTCATGGCCCCAAAGAAAAGCCCGTTCTCCATCGAGAGAAAGCCCACAACTTGCGACATCGCCTTGCGTCGCGTGATCATCGTGACAAACGAGAGCAGGATCACGGCCACGGCTATGCCAATGGCACTGCGCGTTGCGGTGCTTGCGAGCGCCGCGATCGGTTGCGCCAGGCCAAACGCGAAGACAACGACGAGGAGGCCCACGAGCATCGTGGCCGAGATGTTCAGCAACGGCTCGGTGTCCCAGTAAACCTGCAGGCGGCGGATCAGCCGGTGCAGCAGCCATGGCAACAGCAGGACTTTGAGCGCCAGCGTCAAGCCGGCAGACAGGTACAAGTGACGCTCGCCGGTGCGCCACGCCAGAAGGAGTGTCGCCACGAACAGCAATGCGCCCTGTATCGCGAGCAGGTTGACGAGCGTCACGACCCGCCGCTGCGCGAGCATCGCAAAGGACAGGAGTAGCAGCAGCGCTGCGCACAGGTTCAGGAGTTGCAGATCGAATGAGGTTCCGGCCATGGCTCAGGCTCCAAGGAGTAAGTGCACGAGGAGCCCCAGGACTGCGAGGATGAAGGCGATCGCGAGAAACTCCGGAGC
>CAWAHK010000003.1:0-792720 GCA_963781815.1 uncultured Pseudomonadota bacterium
CCGGCGCGGACACGCTGCGCAGAAATCGCGCCGGACCGTTCGCGCTGTGGGCACACGGGGTGTCCGGCGACCGGCCAATCATCCTCGTTGAGATCGACGACGCGGCGCATCTCGGACTCGCGCGCCAGCTGCTGCGTGCCCACGAGTACCTGACCCTTAAAACCTCCCGGTGGATCTGGTCATCGTGAATGAGTCCTCGACCTCCTACGTGCAGGACCTGCAGGCGGCCATCGAGTCTGCGGCGCGCGCCAGCCAGCAGCGTCTGCAGCAGGGGGTGCAGCCGGGCCTGGGCAGCGTGTACGCCCTGCGTTCCGAGGTCATGTCCCCGGAGTCGCGTCTGGCGATGCAGGCCGCGGCGCGCGTCGCGCTCGTCAGCCGCCGCGGCACGCTCGCCGAGCAGCTGGACCGCCTCGAGGACGCCTCCGCGGAGACCGCGCCGCCTGCGGGCCGTCGCTACACGCGCCCGGCGCGTACCACGAGCACCCCGGATCCGGGCCTGGAGCTTTTCAATGGCACCGGCGGCTTTGCCGCCGACGGCACCGAGTACGCCATCGTACTCAAGCCGGGGGTCACGACGCCGATGCCGTGGATCAATGTCATCGGCCAGCCGGAGTTCGGCTTCCAGGTGTCCGCCACTGGCAGTGGCTATACCTGGTCGCGCAACAGCCGCGAGGACTCCCTCACCACCTGGTCCAACGATGCGGTGAGCGATCCGGCGTCGGAGGCGTTCTACATCCGCGATGACGATACCGGGGAGCTCTTCTCGCCGACGGCGGCACCGATCCGGGATGCGGACGGCACGTATTTCGCGTTTCACGGTCGCGGCTATTCGCGTTTCGAGTACGGCTGCCGGGGACTGGCGCTTGAACTGCTGCAGTTCGTGCCGCGCGGTCGTTCCGTGAAGGTCTCCCGACTGAGCATCCGCAACGAGGGTACCAAGTCGCGGCAGCTCAGTGTCTGCGCCTACGCGGAGTGGACGCTGGGGCCCTCGCGCGCGGGCGCCGCCCCTACATCGTGACGGAACGCTGCTGCACACCGGCGCCGCGCTCGCCCGCAATCCCTGGAACACCCAGTACGCGCAACGCACCGCGTTCCTCGGCCTGGGGGGCGAACGGACCGTTTCACCTGCGACCGGCGCGAGTTCCTCGGCCTGGACGGGAGCCTTGAGGCGCCGATGGCGCTGCGGGCAGCGATCCCGCTGTCGGGCCGCGCCGGCGCCGGGCTGGATCCGTGTGCCGCGCTGCTGCTGACGGTTGACGTCGCGGCGGGGGCCTCGCGCCAGGTGGTCTGCTTCCTCGGGCAGGCCGAAGATCCCGGCAGCGTGGTCACGGAAATCAACGCCGCCCGCAACCTGGATCTCGAGCACGCCTACGCGGAGGCCAAGGGCAGCTGGGAGCAGATGCTCGGCCGGTGCAGGTGAGAACTCCGGACCGCGCCTTCGATCTGCTGCTGAACCGCTGGCTGCCCTACCAGGTGCTCTCCTGCCGGATGTGGGGACGCTCGGCGTTCTACCAGTCCAGTGGTGCCTTACGGCTTCCGCGACCAATTCCAGGACTGCATGGCGCTGTCCACGCTCGCGCCGGACGTGACGCGAGCGCAGCATCCTCTGCGTGCGGCGGCCGCAATTCCCGGAGGGCGACGTGCAGCACTGGTGGCATCCGACCGCGGTCGCGGCGTGCGCACGCGCATCTCGCGACGATCTGCGTCTGGCTGCCCTCTGTCGCCTCCCATTACGTCACGGCGACCGGCGACGCGGCGGTGCTCGACGAGCAGGTGCCCTTCCTGGAGGCGCCCGAAGCTCGGCGCGGACCAGGAGGACGGACTATGGCCTCGCCGACTCTCCGAGCGACCGCCTCGCTGTACGAGCATTGCGCGCGGGCATTCGAGCCGGCTGCGGCTCGGCGCCCACGGGCTGCCGCTGATGGGCAGCGGTGACTGGAACGATGGCATGAACCGGTTGGCTCACAGGGGCGGGGCGAAAGCGTCTGGCTCGGCTGGTTCTTGCTGCGCGACGCTCGACGCGCTTTGCCGAGCTCGCCGAGGCGCGCGGGCGATGCCGCCGCGCGTCGCCGCTGCCTCAAGCACCCGAGGCACTGCGGTCGCCGTGGAAGGAGCGCCTGGGATGGTCGACTGGTATCGCCGCGGCTACTTCGACGACGGCAGTCCGCTGGGCTCGGCCAGCAACGACGAGTGCCGCATCGACGCGCATAGCCCAGGCTTGGGCGGTGATGTCCGGGCGCCGGTCGGGCGCGCGCCGCGCACGCGATGGCCGCCGTGGTGGAGCACCTGTTTCGCAAGGAGGATAAGCGGCTGATGCTCTTGTTCACCCCGCCGTTCGACAAGTCGGAGCCCGACCCGGGTTACATCCGCGCCTATCCCGGGCGTGCGCGAGAACGGCGGCCAGTACACGCACGGGGCCATCTGGTCGCTGATGGCTTTTGCGCGACTCGGCGAGGGTGACCGCGCCAAGGAGCTCTTTGATTTCTTTAGCCCGATCCAGCACAGCGCCTCCGCCGCCGACGTCGCGCGCTACAAACTGGAGCCTTACGCGGTGGCGGCGGACATCTACGCGGCGCCGGCGCCGGCCGGCCGCGGTGGCTGGTCCTGGTACACCGGGGCGGCGGGCTGGCTCTACCGCGCGGGCCTGGAGTCGATCCTGGGGCTGCGGGTCGCCGGTAACGAACTGCTGCTCGAGCCGTGCATCCCGCGCAGCTGGCGGCGCTACGATATCGAGTTCTGGCACGGACGCACGGTGTATCGGATCATGGTGACCAATCCGTTCGGCGCCACGAGCGGCATCAGCCACGCCGAACTGGATCACCTGACCATTTTGCGACCGCCAATCCGTATTCCCCTAGTCGATGATCAGAACGAGCACACCATCCGGGTGGTAATGGGTTAGCTAAGGCTGTAGGTCGCGGCTGACAGCGCGCCCTGCGGCGCGCCGATAGTGCGTCCGGTAGCGGCTGGTCAAGATTGGCACCGGCCCCGCCGGGGAACCGGCGGGCGGTCGGAGTGAAGGAGTGAGTTGTAAAATGGAAATGCCATGTGTGCGGGTGCGGCGTGTCGGAGATCGCTGGGGCGTTACGCAAATGGGCCTGGACTGGTTCCTGGCTGAATTCACGCAATGGCAGGACGCCATCGACTACGCCCGCGGGGTGGCGGTGGCAAGCAAGAACTCGGTGGTCGAAGGGGAAGACTTCCAGGGCCGCGTGTCACTGCGCCAGGTGTTCTCCACGGACGCGAGTGGTGTGATTCACGTGCAGTCGATGAGCTACTAGAGGCTATGCCGCGGCGCCGCCTCGGGCTGACGCCGCCGCCTCCCGCTTCCCAACACGTAGCAAAAGGCGGGGCGGCCACCCGGCAGCCCCGCCCGCTGCCGGTCCGCTCAGCCGGGATGGCTCGCCCGCCACGCCCAGTAGCGCTGCTGTTCCTCGGCGTTCAGACGCTGATACTCCCGCTCATCCAGGCGCTGGTCCTCCCGATAGCGTTGGTACGCCGCCTGTTCACGGCTATCCCAGTGATCTCCCGGATGGTCCGTCTCGTACACATGTTCACGCACCACGCACCCGGAGGAGAGCAGGGCTGCTCCCGCAAGCCCGGCGGCGAACACCAGCGAGGCCCGATAATCGTTGGCTTTATGCATACCACTTCCTTATTCGTTATGAGTTGCTCCCAGTGTGCAAAGCGTTGCGCCGCCACGGCAGCCGGAAGGGGCAGGCAGCTGATGTCGGACGCTGCTTACCCCGCAGCCAAAGCTCGTGTCGCGTGCACGCACGTCGAGTTCTGCCCTGAGTCGTAGTAAGCCGTCGGCGGCGCGCGACACCGCGGCATGCAACCCCGGCGCCTCGCGTCCGTTGCGCAAGATCCTCGGACCCGGCCTGATCACGGGTGCTTCCGATGATGATCCCAGCGGTATCGCCACCTACTCCCAGGTGGGTGCGCAGTTTGGTTACGGCCTCCTGTGGACGCTGCTGTTTACATATCCTCTGATGGCCGCGATCCAGGAGATCAGCGGCCGCATGGGATCGGTGACCGGCCGGGGTATCGCGGGGAACCTGCGCCGCGAGTACCCCCGCTGCTCGGCTACGTGCTGGTCGCACTGCTGTCGGTCGCCAACACCATCAACCTGGGCGCGGACGTCGGGGCGATGGGCGCGGCGCTGCAACTGCTCATCGCCGGGCCGGCATGGGCCTACGTGTGCTTCTTCGGCCTGCTGTCGGTGTTGCTTGCGGTGTTCGTGCGTTATACCCGTTACGCCTCGCTTCTTAAGTGGTTGTGCCTGTCGCTGCTCAGCTACGTCGTTTGCGTGTTCGTCGTGGAAGTCTCCTGGCCGCAGGTGGTGCGCGGGCTGCTGCGTCCCACGCTCACCGTGCACGCGGACTACGTCATGGCGATCGTTGCGGTGTTCGGCACCACCATCAGCCCGTACCTGTTTTTCTGGCAAGCCCAGCAGGAAGTCGAGGAGGGGGACCCGCGCGCCAACGGCGGCCGGCGTCGCAAGTCAGGCCACGCCGAATTCAAGCGCATCCGCCTCGACACCCTAGTTGGTATGGGCCTCTCCAACGTCGTGGCAATCTGCATCATCATCGCCGCCGCCGCGACGCTGCATCCCCAGGGAGTGACGACGATCGAGTCGGCCGCGCAGGCCGCGGAAGCACTGCGCCGGCTCGCCGGGCCCCTTACCTTCGTGGTGTTTGCCGTGGGTATCATCGGCACCGGGCTGCTGACCCTGCCGGTGCTGGCGGCCTCCGCTGCCTACGCGGTGGGCGAGCTGCTGTCCTGGCCCGTCGGCCTGAGGCAGCGACCCGGCGGCGCGAAGGCGTTCTACGCGGTCATCGCGGTCGCCACGTTGCTCGGATGTCTGCTCAACTTCACGTCGGTAAATCCGATGCGCGCGCTCTACTGGAGTGCAGTGCTGAACGGCGTCGTCGCCGTCCCGGTCATGTTCGCCATGATGCACATGTCGACGCGGGCCGCAGTCATGGGTTCGGCCACGCTGCCACGCGGGCTCGCATGGCTCGGCTGGTCGGCGACCGCGGTAATGGCCCTCACGGTGATCGCCATGGCCTTGAGCGCCCTGCGCTAGCATCCGCCACGATGGGCAGTAGCGCCGACGGTGTTGCGATTGACTTCAGCTGCGCGCTGGAGGCGGCGTCGCTGCCGCTGCCGCTGCCGCTGCCGCTGCCGCACTTCTGGGAGCATACGGTCGGTAGCTGTCACGCGACGCTCGCGCTGCGCGCCGACTGGCAGGCGCAGCTGAGGCGCGCGCACCATGAGCTCGGCTTCCGGCACGTGCGCTTTCACGGGCTGCTCGATGACGGGGTGGGGACGTTGATTCGTCACAACGATCAACCGCTGTACTCCTTCTTTAATGCAGATCAGATCATGGACTTCCTGCTCTCCATCGGCATGAAGCCGTTCGTCGAGCTGAGTTTCATGCCACGGATGCTGTCCTCGGGCACTCAGAGCGTCTTCCGCTATCGCGCCAACGTGACTCCGCCTGAGGACCATGCCGCCTGGGCGGCGCTGATCGGGCGCCTGGTACGGCACTGGGTCGAGCGCTACGGGGTGCAGGAAGTACGGCAGTGGTACTTCGAAGTCTGGAACGAACCAAATCTGAGCGCGTTCTTTGCCGGCACCCAGGCGCAGTACTTCGAGCTGTACCGCGCCACGGTCAGCGCCATCAAGGCCGTGGACGCTGCGCTGCGGGTGGGCGGTCCGGCTACCGCCGCCAACGAGTGGATCGGGGAGTTCCTGCGCTTCTGTGACGCCCAGCATCTGCCGGCGGACTTCGTCACTACCCATCACTATCCGACCGATGGCTTCGGCCGGCCTGGCGATGACACCGAGACGCAGCTCGCCGCGAGCCGCCGCAGCGTACTGCAGCATCAGGCGCGCGCGGCGCGCTGCCAGGCGGGCGAGCGACCGCTGTACTACACGGAGTGGTCCAGCTCCGCGAACGACCGCGATCCGCTGCACGATGAAGCCTACGGCGCCTGTTTCATCGTGAAGACCGTGCTGGAGGCGCAGGGTCTGGTGCAGGGCTACAGCTACTGGGCCTTCTCCGATATCTTTGAGGAGAGTTATTTCCCGTCCGTGCCGTTCCACGGTGGCTTTGGCCTGCTCACGTTGCACGGGATCCCCAAGCCTGCCTACCGTGCGTTCGAGCTGCTACACGAAATCGGCACCGAGTTGCTGCCCGTGACGGGTTCTCATGCCACGGTGGATTGCTGGGCGGTGCGGGGCGGCGGGGCCGTCACGGTACTGCTGACCAACTTTGCGCTGCCGCGCCACCCGATCGCACCCCAGGCGGTGCGCGTGCGGCTCACCGGCCTGCCGAAGATCGCCGCGGCCGGCATCCGGCGCATCGATGCCGGGCACGCCAATCCTAAGCAGTGCTGGCTCAAGATGGGATCGCCCGAGTACCTCAGCGCAGCGCAGGTGGCGCAGCTGCTGGCCGCATCCGTCTGCGACCGCCTCCCGCAGCCCTACCGACAGGAGACCGACGCCACGGTCATCGAACTTACGCTGCCGCCGTTTTCGGTCGCCGCCGTGCGGCTGTCCACGCCGCACTAGCGGCGTCGCGTGGCCGCTCAACCCTCGAGGCGCGGGGCCACCCGCGCGCCGCTGGCACGCTCGTAGGCGCGGGCGACCTGCAGTAACAGACCATCCTGATTGCGTCGCCCGACCAGCGTGATGCCGACCGGCAGATGGCGCACCAGGCCGGCAGGCACGGTGAGGCTGGGATAACCGGCGACCGCAGCCGCGGAGGCGATCTCGGAGAAGCCGCCGTCGTGGCGGTCCCCCCACACCTCGTCGATGCGCTCGGCGGGACCGTTGCTGGCTGACAGCAGGACCTCGGCTCCCTGCTGGGCGAACAGCGTCGCGAGGCCGTCGGTGTCGCAGGCGTGCTCGAGCGTGGCGAGCGCCTTGCGGTAATCCGGATCCGTGAGCGTGCCGTGGGCCTCGGCCATCTCGAATATCTCCTGTCCGAAGATCGGCAGTTCCTGGGTGGCATGCGCCTTGTTGAACGCGATCAGGTCCGCCAGCGTACGGCTCTCCACGGCGCCCGGATCGAGCGTGGCCAGATACGCATTGAGGGCGTCCTTGAACTCGAACAGGAGGGCTTCGAACTCCGCCTCGTCCGCGTCGTGGAAGGCGGCCGGCTCCTTCAGATCGATCAACACCGCACCTTCGTGCTCCAGCAGCGTGCGCGCATCGGCGTAGAGCCCGGCGGTCTGCGGATGCGCGGAGCGCGGCAGCGGCATCGCCCCGATTCTTACCCCCGCGAGCCGGAACGCTTCCAGGTCGGTGCCGTGCGCGCCGAAGCCCAGGGGCCGCTCGGCGATCACGGCGGCCAGCACTGCAGCATCGGCAACCGTGCGGCACATGGGGCCGGCGGTGTCCTGGCGCGGGGAAATCGGGATCACGCCCTTGCCGCTCACCAGCCCCACCGTCGGCTTAAGACCCACGAGTCCGTTGAGCGAAGACGGGGAGAGGATGGAGCCGTTGGTCTCGGTGCCGATCGCGCCGGCACAAAAGCTGGCGGCGGCCGCCACGGCGGAGCCGGCACTTGAGCCGGAGGGGTTGCGCGCGCGGTCATAGGCATTGTGCGTCTGTCCGCCCAACCCGCTCCAGCCGCTGCACGAATGGGTCGAGCGAAAGTTGGCCCATTCGCTCAGGTTGGCCTTGCCGAGCACGATCGCGCCCGCGGCACGCAGTCGTGCCACCAGCGGCGCATCGGCGGGACGCCGCGAGCGTGCCAGTGCCAGTGAACCGCCGGTCGTGGCGAGAGCGTCGCGCGTTTCAATGTTGTCCTTGAGGATCAGTGGCAGCCCATGCAGCGGGCCACGAGCCTTTCGCGCCCGGCGTTGCGCATCGCTTGCGCGCGCGGCGCTGAGGGCATCGGGATTGAGCGCCAGCACCGAGCGATAGCCGGAAGAGGGCTGGTCGAAGCGCGCGATGCGCTCCAGATACGCCTGCGTCAGGGCTTCGGAGGTCACCAGTCCCGCCGTGAGTGCGCGCTGCAGCGCGGCGAGGGACTGCTCGGTGGGATCGAAGGGCGCCCCGGCGGCGGCGAGACCCTCGGCGCACACCCCGACTGAGACGGCGGCGGCGCTCACGATGAATTCACGTCGGTCCATGGCGGTTCCTCGTTGGTTTTGTTCGGTGGACAGCGGGCGCAGCGTAACCGGCCCGCGCTTCCGGGTGGAGTCCGCAGCAGGTCCCGTACATGACCCTCTCTAGTCCTAACGGACTAAGCGCGGCAGCGGGCGTGGGCTGTGGCTCTGCCGGAGGCCCGATGCTTGCAGGCCACAGTAGGTGTATCGCACTGAAACAAAGCGTTCCCCGGGGATTTACAGTCGTTTACGGATTTGTTAATTCTGCCGCAATGCAGGTCTCGGGATGCGGTGACTAAAATACAACGATCGGGGAGAGTCTCTCATGTCCAGCCTACGAGCTTCGGGGAGACACCCCGCGCGCCGGGATCTTGTTGCCCTCGCCACGCTGCTTGCGACCAGCGGCGTGTTCGCGCAGGAGAAGCCCGCGACGACGCCGGCTAAGGAGGAGTCGCTCCAGGAAGTGGTGATCACCGGCTCGCGCATTGCCCGTCCGGACCTGGATCGGCTGCAGCCCACGACGGTGGTCAACTCGGCCACGTTTGAACAGCGCGGCTACTCGGACGTCGGCCAGGCGCTGCAGGAGCTGCCCTCATTCGGTATCCAGCCTTCGAGCGCGGTGAACACCCAAGGGGGCTTCGGCATCGCACAGAGCTTCGTGGACCTGTACTCCCTGGGCTCGCAGCGCACGCTCACCCTGGTCAACGGTCGTCGCTTCGTCTCCTCGAGCACCGCCAGCCTGTTCAACGGCGCCACCTCGCCCGGCCAGCAGGTGGACCTGAATGTTGTTCCCACCATTCTCATTGATCGGGTCGAGACGGTTTCCGTCGGCGGCGCGCCGATCTACGGCGCCGACGCGATCGCCGGCACCGTGAATATCATCCTCAAGAAGGACTTCGAAGGTCTGGATGTGGATGCACAGGCCGGCGTGTCCGATCAAAAGGACGCCTGGAACTATCGCTTCCGTGCGCTGGGCGGCCTGAATTTTGCCGACGGGCGCGGCAATGTCATGGGGGCGGCGGAATTCTTCAAGGCTGATGGCCTGGTGGGCACGGCGCGCAAGAATTTCTCGCAGGACCTGGGCTTCAACGCGCCCCTCACGCCCGGGCCTTACAAGACGGTGCTGACGCCGAACGGCTCGGTGCCCAGTGTCAGCACCTCGGGCATCCCGTTGCTGGACGATGGCTTCTTCGGTCCGGCCTTCGGACTCAATCCCAACCAGATTGGCGTGACCAACGGCGCCGGTCAGGTGCTGGCGTGGAGTCCTGGCTCGAGTTCCCTGTCACCCTACAACCTTGGCCAGCAGACCGGCAATCCGATCTTCTGGGAAGGCGGTGACGGAATTCGTCTCTCGGAGTTCAGCAACATCCTTTCGCCGCAGGAACGCATCAATATTGATGGGCTTGCAAACTTCAAGATCACCGAGCATTTCGCGGTCTTCGCGGAAGCGTGGTTCTCCGAAGAGCACGCGACGAACCTGGTCGCCCAGCCGGCCTACAACACCGCGCTCTTCGGAGGTGCCGGCACGGTGAACGGCAACTTCGTGGTCTCCGTCAATAACCCGTTCCTTACCCCCGCCGATCGCGCCTCAATCCAGAACGCGCTCAACAACTACGCGGCGACGCTGCCGTTTGGCGGCTTCCTGGATCCGAACTGGAACAACAGCCATTTCTACGTCAGTCGGGCGAACTCCGATCTGCAGAGCGGCCGGGCCACCGGGGATCAGACGGTGACTCGCGGCGTCCTCGGCGTGAACGGCGACTTCACCCTGGGCAGCCACGCCTTCAACTGGGATGCGGCCGTCAACTACGGCTACTCGCGGGACGACAACTCGGTGCCGAGCTACGTCTTCCAGAATGTGCAGAACGCGCTGAACGCGACCCTGGACGCCGGCGGGAATCCGGTGTGTGCGGGCAATCCGATCAACTCGCCGGTCCCGACCGGTTCCAGCCACTGCGCGCCGCTGAACATCTTTGGCAAGGGGTCGCCGAGCGCGGACGCCGTTGCCTACATCACCCATAACGCCGAGGCCAAGTCGATCAATACGCAGCGCGACTTCACCGCAAACTTAAGCGGCGACATCATCAAGCTGCCGGCGGGCGTGTGGAAGGGAGCGATCGGCTTCGAGTATCGGCGCGAGTCGGCGGACTTCGAGCCCGACAGCTTCTATACCATCCAGAATCCTGACGGCACCATCGGCGCGGGCCAGGCCGTGGCATCCCCGGTCGCGGGGGAGTACCACACCGATGAGGTGTACGCGGAAACACTGGTGCCGATATTCGAGCCGCTGCAGGCGATTCCGGCCCTGCACCAGCTTGAACTGGAAGGGGCGGTGCGCCGCGTCAAAAACTCTATTGCCGGCTCCTCCACCACCTGGACCGGGGGCCTGCGCTGGTCGCCGATCGAGGACGTCCAGTTGCGCGGCAACAAGACACGGTCGATTCGCGCCCCGGCCATCACCGAACTCTTCCTGCCACCCTCGACGGCCAACGAGTTCGCGAATGACCCCTGTGACAAGAACTTCGTCACCCAGGGGACGTCGCCTGCCACGCGCAAGGCCAACTGCACCGCCGAGGGTATCGACACGACGACCTTTGTCTCGAACGTGGTGAATGCCACCGCCCGGGGCATCACGTCCGGAAACCAGAACCTGACCAGTGAGACGGCCGATTCCAAGACCTTTGGCGTGGTGCTGCGGCCGCGTTTCATTCCGCACCTCAACATTTCGGTCGATTACGTCGAGATCAACCTGTCAGATGCGATCGAGCTACTGAACCTGGGCGCGATTCTGGATGCCTGTTACGACGCCGCCGACTATCCGAACAATCCCTCCTGCTCACAGTTCACGCGCAATGCACAGCATCAGATCACGGGCTTCCATGACGGCTTCGTAAACGCGGGCCTGCTGGATTTCGAGGGCGTTGTCATGGCCCTGGACTGGAGCGTGACTCTGCCGCACCAGTTTGGCGGACTGGACTTCCGCGCCAGCTGGCTCAATACCCGCAAGCTCCTGCAGCAGATCGGCTCCGCGAGTCCCAAGGACCTCGTCGGGGAGTTGGCGGTGACCGGGGTAACGGTCGCGGTCCCGCATGACAAGGCTGCCTTTGACCTGACCTACCACAAGGGCCCGTTCCAGTGGTACTGGCAGGCCCAGTACACCGGCCCGTTCAATTTCGACAATTCAGACACGCCGGACGCCAAGAACATCATGGGGGTAAGCCACTGGTGGCTCATCAACACGACGCTGACTTACGCCTTCACCCCGGCCTTCCAGACGCGCCTGATCATCGACAACGTTGCGGACAAGGAGCCTCCGTACCCGGCGCTTGCCGCTACCGGCGGTAACTTTGCCACCGCCACCTCACTGTACTTTCCGGGCATCATCGGGCGTACCTATCTTTTGGAGGCGAGTTACCACTTCTGAGGCCCGCGCCCATCCTCGATGGCGATGCGGCCCTGGCTCCCGTCGCCGCGGCAGCGCCTCGGCCTTAGGGTCTCGTGGCCGCGGCGCGCGGCCACAGCCGCAGATTGCGCACCAGGATGACGCCGGCAAAGATGACGAGTGAGCCGGCAATCTGCCACCGGTCCAGGCGCTCGCTGAGCAGCACCCAGCCGGTGAAGACCGCCACGATGGGATTGACGTAGGCGTAGGTGCCGATGCGCGAGGGCGTTTCGTGCAGCAGCAGGTAGGTATAGGCCACGAAGCCGAACGTCGAGCTGAAAATCGCCAGGAATACCACGCAGCTAATACCTGAAGGCGACCACACCCAGCGTTGCGCGTCCCCGTGTGCGAGCCCGAGGAGTGTGAGCACCGCGCCCCCGACCAACAGGTAGCTCGCCGTGAAGGCGAGCGGATCGCATTGCCCGTGCGATTCGCGTATGACCATCGTGGCCAGCGCCCAGCACAGTGCCGCGGTGAGCACCAGCAGCTGCCAGCCCACCTGCGCTTCCGCGCCGAAGCCGCGCGCGGACACCAGCACCGCGACGCCGATGAAGCCCAGCGCCAGCCCCAGCCAGGTCCGCGCGGTGACCGGCGTGGCGCGCCGGCCATACATGCCGAGCCAGGCGATCCAGAACGCGGAACTGGCGTTGACCAGCGCGGCCTGATTGGAGGCGATGTGGCGCAGGGCCAGAACGCTGAGACCGTTGGCGAGCACGATGCCGAGGAGGGCCGCTGCCGCCACCGAGCGCCATTCGCGCAGCGTGGCCGGCAACGCGAGACGGCGGCTGCGCGCCAGCACAATGAGGAAGGTTCCGGCAAGCAGGAAGCGTGAACCCGCGGCGAGCAACGGCGGCAACGCCAGCGCCATGATGCGGTTCACCGCGGGAGTGACGCCCCAGACGATGTAGATGACGGCGAAGGCGAGCTGAATGTTCGCGCGGCTGTGCGTGACCAGCGGCGAGCTGGCGCGATCCGCCTCCGGGGCGCCGTTCACGACACGCGAAAGTCTGCCGCCACCGCCTCTATGAGCGTGGGACCTGAACGGCTGAGGGATGTGCGCAGCGCCTGGGTGAGCGCTCCGGGACTGCGCACCTGCACGCCGGCGGCGCCGCAAGCGGCCGCCAGCGCGACGAAGTCGGGATTGCGACCCACCACCCCGATCGGCGCGATACCCGCGGCGCGCATGTCGTCGCGGATCTGGCCCAGCGCCTCGTTGTTCCACACGACGATCGGCAGGCTGAGATCCAGCTCCACGGCGCTCATCAGTTCCTGATGCGTGAATTGCACGCCGAAGTCCCCGGCGAGCGCCACGATGGCGCGGTGCGGCTGCGCGATCTTGGCGCCGATCGCGGCCGGCAGCGCGTAGCCGAGCGCGCCATAGCCGGAGGGGTGAAACCACAGGCCGGGCCGCTCGGCGCGGAAGGCGTAGTTTCCGAGGTAGGCGAGCTGCGTCATGTCGCTGAACACGGCCGCATCCGAGGGCAGGGCAGCGCGCAGCGCCTGCAGCCCCTGCAGGCGTCCGCGGCTATCGGCGTCAAACTCCTGCTCGATGCGGGCCCGGTGCACGGCAGCCGAGCCGGCCGCGGTGCGCCACCCCACTCGGGCAGTCGCGCCGCTGGCGAGCGCTTCGAGGGTTGCGGCGGCATCCCCGTGCAGCAGCACGCCTGCGGCAAACTGGTCGTGCAGCTTGCGCTCATCCACATCGATCCGGATCAACCGGCCGCTCAGCGGCAGCCGCGTCGTGGTGTACACGTCAGTTTCCGAGATCTCGGTGCCGGCGGCGACGATCACGTCGGCCGCCGCAGCGAGCGCCTGCGCCGGGCCGTACGGCAGGCTGGCGCCCAGATTGGCAGGATGGCTTTCGGCGACGAGCCCCTTGCCGGCGGCCGTCGTGATGAGATAGCCGTCCAGCGCCTCCACCAGCTGGCGGATCGCGGCGCCGGCGCTGCGCGCGCCCCCGCCGGCGATGATGAGGGGCCGTTGGGCTTGCGACAAAAGCTCCTGCGCCGCAGCGATTCCAGCGCCGCTGCTGACGCCCGCCGGTGTGGGGAGGGCGAAGCGCTCCGCCCGCAGCAGGGTATGCTCCCTCAGCAGGTCGAGCGGGATATCCACGTACGCCGGGCGCGGTCGCGGGGCGCGCAATGCGGCGAATGCCTGGCGCAGCTGCTCGCGCAGGTCCTCGGCAGTGCGGGCACTGCCGGCGAAGGCAGTGACGCCCGCGGCCAGCGCACGCTGATCAGTGAGCTCGTGCAGCACGCCCCAGTGCCGCCCCAGTGAGGCGCGAACCGGGCTGCTGGCAATCACCAGCACCGGAACCGAGTCGGAATACGCCTGCGCCACCGCGGTGAGGATGTTGGTCAGGCCCGGGCCGGAGATGACGAAGGCAGCAGCCGGGCGGCCGGTGGCGCGCGCATAGCCGTCGGCGGCGAAGCCGGCATTCTGTTCGTGACGCGCGAGCACGTGCCGCAGGCGCGCGAGTTCCAGCCCGCGATACAGTTCGATGTTGTGTACGCCCGGAATGCCAAAGACCGTGTCGACGCCGTTGGCGGCCAGGGTTTCGACAACGTAGCGACCGACCGTCCAGGGAGGCGCGCTCATGCGCTTGAAATGTTAACACCACCCACGCACAGTAAGAACGTGAAGTTCTCCACCCTTGTTAAGCGCATCAGCGGTGATGGCACCGATGCGTGGCTGACGCACTACGAGGCCGTGGCGGCGCGCGAGCGGGGCGAGGACGTCATCATTCTCAGCGTGGGCGATCCGGATCTGGACACGCCCGCTGCGGTGGTCGAGCGCGCCATTGAGCGCCTGCGCGCCGGCGACACGCACTACGTGGTCGCCGCCGGCCGCCCGGCGCTGCGCGCGGCGATCGCGCAAGCGCACGCGGCCCGCAGCGGTCAGGCGGTTGGTGCGGAGAACGTGGTGTGCTTCGCCGGCGCGCAGAATGCGCTGTTCGTGGCATCGATGTGCCTTGCCGGACCGGGTGATGAGGTCATCACCTTTGAGCCGCTGTATCCGACCTATCCTGCGACCATCGAGGTCTCCGGCGCCCGCCTGGTGCGCGCGCCGGCGACCTCGGCGTGCCGTCCGGACCTGCGCGCACTCGCGGCCCTGATTACCCCACGCACGCGCGCGATCTTCTGGGCCACGCCGAACAATCCGAGCGGCGTCATCCTCAGCGAGCAGGAACTCGACCTCATCGCGACACTCGTACAACGGCACGAGCTGTGGGTGGTCTCCGACGAGGTATATGCGGGGCTGGCGCCGGAGGGCCGCGTGCCGAGTCTCGCGGCGCGCCTGCCAGAGCAGGTGGTGACGCTCGGCAGCCTGTCAAAGTCACACGCGATGACCGGCTGGCGCGCCGGCTGGCTGGTAGGGCCCACGCAGCTGGCGCTGCATGCGGAGCAGCTCGCCATGTGCATGCTCTTCGGGCTGCCGGGATTCATCCAGGAGGCGGCCATTACCGCGCTGGCACACGCGCCCGAGGCCGAGGCGCGCATTCGTCAGCTGTGCGCGGCGCGCCGCGAGCGCCTGCTGCACGGTGTCATGCCCATTCGGCAGCTGCGACCGCTCGCCCCGGAGGCCGGCATGTTCATGCTGCTGGACGTGTCGGCCACGGGCCTCTCGGGGACGCAGTTCGTACGCGAGTTCTATGCCTCGCAGCGTGTCTCGGTCATGGATGGTGCGGCGTTCGGCGCCGCCACCGCCACCTGCGTGCGGGTGTGTTTCGCAACCGATGAGGCGACCCTCGATACGGCCTGCCGGCGTCTGCAGACTTTCTGCGCGCAGGACGTGCCGCGCCTTTCGGCCCGCGGCCGCTAGGCTGTGCCGCCGCAGGGACGGAGCAGTCAAACGGGCGGCGCGCGCCGGCCCGCGCCGCCCGGCGACTAAACCGGCTTGGCTGGAAGGCTGCCGCTCGGGGTCAGGTGATCGATCGCCGCCGGCAACGCGTGCGCGAGCTTTGCGGTTAGCTCCTGCGGCGACATTCCGGTCTTGGCGGCGAGCTGTCCGATGACGCCGCCGAAGGCCTGATTCAACTGATCGGGCGAGATCGGCTGGTTCGGGCCGGTGGCTATCCAGGAGCGCACCGTGTTGCCCAATCCCTGCTGCTCGAGCTGGGTGACGATGCCCTGCACACCGCCGTGTTGCTGAATCAGCGAATTCACCACCGTGACCACTTCAGCGCCCACCACGCCGCCCAGCAAGCCATCTAGTAAGCCCATGATTGTTTCCCCGGTCGGTAGTTGCAGTTCTTGCCGGAGCATTCTGCTGCAAATCCGCCGCGCCACTCAAGGAGCCGTGCCACGGTCCCCGGGGGTGGACGTCGGTGTGCGCACAACCTCAATCTATTATATTATCACGACGACATTAAAAAGAACTGTAGCGCGGAGCGCTGGCCTTGCAGCTTGCGCACGCGCGCCGGGATGCGTGAGGAAGGGTGCGGGATCATGAGGCAGGTTAAGACACTCGGTCTTCTGGGTACGGGGGTCATCGGCGGGGGCTGGGCGGCGCGCGCCCTGCATTTCGGGGTCGATGTGATCGCCGCCGACGTGAAGCCGGAGATGGAGGAGTGGATCCGCGGCGCGGTCAGTAACTCCGAGGGCGCGCTGGCGCGCCTGACGCTGGCGCCGCTGCCGCGCAAGGGCAGGCTCTCCTTCACTACCGACCTCAACGCCATGGCGGCGCAGGTCGATTTCATCCAGGAAAACATCCCGGAAAATCTCGAGCTCAAACAGCGCGTGCTGGCCGGCGTCAGCCGGCACGCCGCGGCGGATGTGCTGATCGCCTCCAGCACCTCAGGCCTCATGCCCACCGACCTGCAACGGGACATGCAGTTTCCCGAGCGCTTCCTGGTGGCGCATCCGTTCAATCCCGTATACCTGCTGCCGCTGGTGGAACTGGTGGGCGGCCGCCAGACCTCAGCAGACGCGCTCGCCGCCGCTGGCCGCTTCTTCACCTACATCGGCATGCACGCACTGAAGGTACGCCGTGAGGTCCCCGGACACCTCACCGACCGGCTGCAGGAGGCGATCTGGCGCGAGATCCTGCACATGGTGAACGAGGATGTGGCGAGCACGGGCGAACTGGATGACTCGATCATCTATGGCCCGGGCCTGCGCTGGGCAGCGATGGGCACCAACCTGATCTACCACCTTGCCGGCGGCGAGAGCGGCATGCGTCACATGCTGCGGCAGTTCGGACCCGCGCTCAAGTGGCCCTGGACCAAGCTCGAAGCCCCGGAGCTGACCGAGGCGCTGATCGACAAGATGGTCGCGGGCACGCAGGAGCAGGCCGCCGGTCGCTCGATCCGCGAGCTCGAACGGCTGCGCGATGGCTATCTGGTCGCTATCCAGCAGGTGCTGAAGCAGTTCAACATCGGCGCGGGCGCCACGCTGCGGGCGCTGGAGGAGCGTCTCTACACGGATGCCGGCGCGGGGGCGCGCGCCGACATCGCCATCGCGCTGGAGCGCGACGCCGCACCTCAGGCTCCCCTCAGGCTCCTCGAAGTGGAAGTGCGACCGGAGTGGATTGACTACAACGGACACATGACCGACTCGCGTTACCTGCAGGTCTTCGGTGACGCGACCGACGCACTGCTGCGCTACGCGGGCGTCGACGAGGCGTACCGCAAGAGCGGTCGCGCCCTGTTTACGGCGGAAAGCCACGTGTGCCACGAGGCCGAGGCAGCCGCGCTCGAGCCGCTCTACGTGACCTCGCGCGTGCTCGAGGTGGATGCGAAGCGCGTGCGGCTGTTCCACAGCCTGCACCGGCGGCGCGATGAGCGACTGGTAGCCACCGCCGAGCAGCTGTACCTGCACGTGAGCGCCGGGGAGGTAACGCCGATGGATGCGGGCGTGCGTGAACGCCTGACGCGCGTGCAGGTGGCTCAGGGGCAGCTGCCCGTGCCGGCCAAGTCCGGCCGCGTCCGGATGCGCCCGAGTGCCTGAGGCGCCGTAACGGAAGCTCAAGGAGCACCCATGCCGAAAATTGTCGACCACGAAGAGCGCCGCAACGAGATCGCGCTGGTGGCCTGCCGCGTGGTGGCGCAATACGGCTTCGATCAGGCGACCATCGTGCGCATCGCGCGCGAGGCCGGCTACACCACGGGCATGGTGGCGCACTACTTCGATACCAAGCAGGACATCGTGATCGCGGCGCTGCGGCTGATCCTGCGGCGCATCGAGGAGCGCCTCACGCCGGGCGAGGGGCAGCCGGACCTGCTGGCACTGCTCACCGAGGCGCTGCCGGTGGACGAGACCCGCTACATCGAGTGCGCCTTTTGGATCGCGTTCTGGGGACAGGTGCCGGCCGACAAGCGCCTGAAGCGCATCAACGCCTGGTTGCACCGCGAGTACCTGCGCCTGTTCGAGCGCTGTCTCGCACAAGGCTGGCAGGACTGGGCACACTGGCCCACCGCCACTCGCGAGCAGGTGCTGCGCTCGGTCATTACCTTCATTAACGGCATCACCGCCAGCACGGTGGCGAGCCGGGGCGACTGGCCGGCCGAGCGGCAGGTCGGGCAGTTGCGACTGCAGCTGGAACTGCTGCACGGCTGGGCGACGGGCGGCGTCGGCGCTGCGGCACTGAGAAAGGGCGGCAGCAAGGCTTCCGCCTAACGAGGAGTCACGATGGACTTTGCGCTCACCGAAGAACAGCAACTCATCATCAAGACCACGCGCGCCTTCGTACGCGCGGAACTCGTGCCTCACGAACAGGAGGTCGAGGACACCGGAGTGCTGCGCGAGGAGCTGTTACGCGATCTCAAGGCCAAGGCCATCGCCGCCGGGCTGTATGCCGCGAACATGCCGACCGAGGTGGGCGGGGCGGGACTCGACGCGGTGAGCTGGATCCTCTACGAGAAGGAACTCGGTTACACCGGTTATGCCCTGCAATATTCCTGCGTGGCACGCCCCTCCAACATCCTGCTGGCCTGCACGGGGGAGCAGCGTGAGCGCTACCTGTTGCCGGCGGTGCGCGGCGAGCGCGTTGATTGCCTGGCGATGACCGAACCGGGGGCGGGCTCGGATCTGCGCGGCATGAAGACTACCGCGGTGCGCAAGGGCGATGACTTCATCCTCAACGGCACCAAGCATTTCATCAGCCACGCCGACCACGCGGACTTCGTGATTGTGTTTGCTGCGACCGGCGAGGAGGACTCCGCGCGCCACAAACGCAAGCTCATCACCGCTTTTCTCGTCGACATGGGCACCCCGGGATTTCAGGTGCGGCCCGGGTACCGCAATGTCTCTCACCGCGGCTATACCAACAGCATTCTGGAGTTCAATGACTGCCGCATACCGCAGTCGGCGGTGCTGGGAGCGGTCCATCAGGGGTTCGAGGTCGCCAACACCTGGCTCGGCGCCACGCGGCTGCAGGTCGCGGCAACCTGTCTGGGGCGTGCCGAGCGCGCGCTGGAGGCGGCCAAACAATGGTCCGTGCAGCGCGTGCAGTTCAGTCAGCCGATCGGCCGGTTCCAGGGCGTCAGCTTCAAGCTCGCCGACATGGCGGTCGAGCTGCGCGCCGCCGAACTGCTTACCCTGGAGGCCGCCTGGAAACTCGAGCACAAGATCGCCACCGACATGGACATGGCGGTCGCGAAGCTCAAGGCGAGTGAGATGCTGGCGATGGTGTCGGATGAGGCGCTGCAGATCCACGGCGGCATGGGCCTCATGAGCGAGTTACCGCTGGAGCGCATCTGGCGCGACGCGCGCATCGAGCGTATCTGGGATGGCACCAGCGAGATCCAGCGCCACATTATCTCGCGCGCCCTGCTGCGGCCGCTCGGCGGCTGAGACCTACGGCACCCGGCGCGGAGCTACTTACCCTTCCACTGCGGCTTGCGCTTCTCGGCGAAGGCGCGCGCGCCTTCCTTCAGATCCTCGGAGCGGATCACCTTTTGCACCGCCTCGAGGCTGTCGTGCAGCTCGAACGCCGGGCCTTCGGCCACCATCTCTGTGTGGCGCAGCAGCTGTTTGATCGCCGGGAACAGCAGGGGCGGTCCCTCGCAGAGCTGGCGGGCGATCTCGCGCGCCTTGCTCATGCCCTCACCCTTCGGCACGACGTGGTTCGCCAGTCCCCAGTGCTTGGCCTCGGTGGCATCCATCCAGCGCCCGGTCATGAGGAACTCGACCGCCACGTGGTACGGGATGCGGCGGCGCAGTTTGATGGTGCCGGCATCGGCCAGAACGCCCACGTTGATTTCCGGTAGGGCGAATCGCGCGTGCTCCTCCATGACGATGATGTCGGTGCCGAGCACCAGCTCAAAGCCGCCGCCGCAGGCGATGCCGTTCACGGCGGCTATCAGCGGCTTGTTCAGATTTCGCGGGTGGTTGAGGCCACCGAAGCCGCCGACCCCCCAGTCAGAATCCGACTCCTCCGTGGTGGCGGCGCCCTTCAGGTCCCAGCCGGGGCTGAAGAAGCGGTCGCCCGCGCCGGTGATTATCGCGACGCGCAGGGCCGGATCGTCGCGAAAGGCGCAGAACACCTCGTTCAGGCGCCGGCTGGCGGCGAGGTTGATGGCGTTCGCCTTGGGGCGATCGATGGTCACCTCGAGAATGGGGCCGTTGGTGACGGTCTTGATTCCATCAGACATATCAATGCTCCTCGCGCAGGCGGATGAGCGCGTCGACGGCCACGGCGCCCTGGCCTCGCGGGCGTACGATGACCGGATTCAGGTCCAGTTCCGCGAGCCGCTCAACATTGGCGGCCGCGTAGCGGGTGCAGGCAAGCGCCACTTCGATCAGCGCCGGCACATCCGCGGGCGGCCGGCCGCGAAAGCCCTCTAGCAGCGGTGCGATGCGCAGCCGCGCGAGGGCCTCCCCGATGGCGGCTGCGCTGAACGGTGGCAGCAGCGTCACGCTGTCGCACAGCAGTTCGGTGAGCACGCCCCCTGCACCCAGCACCAGCAGCTGACCGAACTGCGGATCCACGGAGATGCCCACGAGGACCTCGGCGACGCCATCACTCACCATCTCCTCCACCAAGAGCGTATCGGACAGGCGCGCAAGCCGCTGCGCCGCCGCGGCGGCGTCCCGGGCGGTGCGCACGTTCAGGATCACCCCGCCCACCTCGGATTTGTGCTCGAGGGCCGCCGCGGCCGCCTTGATGACCACCGGGAAGCCCAGCGCGGCGGCGGCGTCGGGGACATCACGAACCGCGACCACTGCAGAGCGCGGCACCGGCACGCCGAAGGCGGCGAGCGCGCCCTTGCCCTCGTGTTCGGCGAGCGCATGCGCCAGCAGCCCCGGTCGCCTCGGTCGGCGCAATTCGACCTGCGCCCCGGCGGCCCAGCTTTCCCCGACTGCGCCGGCCAGGTTGAGCGCCTCGAGCGCTTCGCGCTGGCCCTGCAGGGGCACGATGCCCGCGGCGAAGCACAGCTCCCGCGTCGCGGGGGAGAGCGACTCGGGCAGTGAGCAGATCACCGCGCCGCGGCTCGCGCTGCCGGTTAGCGCCGCGGCGAACTCCTCCACGACACTCACGTAGGCCCGGTCGTCGGCCGCCTCTGCCGGAGGACAGTCGAGCATGAAGCTCACGGCGTCGTAGCCGGTGTGCTGTACGACCCTGAACATCGCCCGCTGTGCCGCCCGGTCGAACCAGATGTGGGTGTGGAAATCAAACGGATTGGAGATGTGGACGCGGTCGGAGAGTATTTCCCGCAGGCGCTGTTGCGCGTCCGGCGGGATCGGGTCGAACTGTAACCCGAGGTGACGCGCGGCATCCGCGGTCATCGCCATGTCACCGCCGGAGGCTCCCATGGCGAGCAGCCTGCGGCCGCGCAGGGGACCGCCGGTGTGGAAGATCTTGAGTGTCTCGCACAGCGTGGCGAGGGACTCGCAGCGTGCGATACCGGCCTGCGCACAGAACGCATCGAATGCGCCATCCGCGCCGGCGAGCGCGCCGGTGTGGGTGCGCACGGTCGCAGTCGAGGCCGCGGTGCGTCCGGTTTTGATCAGCGCGATCGGCTTGCCGGCGGCGCGTGCTTGGGCGGTGGCGTCGGCAAAGCGCGTAACGTCCTGAATGCCCTCGAGGTACAGCCCGAAGGCAGTGACCCGCTCATCAGCCGCGAACAGCTCGATCAGATCCTCGGCCGCAAGCCGGGTCTGGTTGCCAACCGTGAGTACGGCGCCCAGGGGGAGCGAGCGGTCATTGAACAGCAGGTTCAGGGCGATCGTGCCGCTTTGGCAGATAAGGACCACCCCGCGGTCGCGCCGGCGGCCGACGAGCTGGTCGGGCCACAGCGCCGCGCCATCGAAGAAATTGATGAAGCCGTAGCAGTTGGGCCCGAGGAACGGCAGCTCGCCTGCGCCGTGAATCAGCGCCTGCGTCAGGCGCGCGCCTTCCTCGGTAGCGGTCTCGGAAAAGCCGGCGGCAAAGCACACGAAGCCTCCGGCGCCGCGCCGGGCGAGGGCGGTCGCGATACCCGGCACATCGTGATTGGGGGCAGCGATGAAGGCGGCATCGGGGCTCGCGGGCAGTTCCTCGACGCTACGAAAGTAACGCTGGGAGTCCGTCGACGGCCGTGCCGGGTGGACGCGCCAGATCTCCCCGCGGTAGCCGATGAGGCGGCTCGCGGCGTGCACGGCGTCGGCCCAGGCGCCGCCGATGAGTGCCACGCTGCGCGGGGCGAGCAGGCGTTGCAGGTCGCGCCCGCTCATGAGGCAGTGGCCGCAGGCAGCTCCATGCGCCGTGACCCGGGTGCCCCGGCCTCCATGCCCGCGGCTGCGGCCTGCAGCGCGCCAAGTGCCGCGCGTACGGCTGGCGGAAACGGTGCCGTCCGCACGGTGCCCTCATGCTGGCGCACGTGCAGCAGCATCACTTCGGCCGCGGCGGCCACCTCGGTATGCCCCGCACGCAGCAGCTCAAAGGCCGCGTGGATGCGCTTGGCGTCGAGGCCGAGGATCCTGAGGGTCACGACCGCGGTGTCGGATTGCTTGACCTCCTGCAGGTAGTGAAGATGCATCTCCACCGTGTACAAGGTGCCACCGGTACTTTGGCGATACGCCGCATCCAGACCGACGCGGTCCATGAGTACGTCAATGGCCTCGCTGAAGATCACCGCGTAGTAGGCGTCGCGCAAGTGGCCGTTGTAATCGATCCACTCGGCGCGGACCGGCGACTCGAAAATGCGTACGCCCGCCACGTCAGTGCAGCTGCAGACGCTCGCGAGCGTGCGCCGGGCTCAAGATGCGCGCACCCATCGCCTCAATGATCGTGCGCGCCTTCTCAACCAGCTGGGCATTGCTCGCGTATACCCCGCGGCTCAGGTACAGATTGTCCTCAAGCCCGACGCGCACATTGCCGCCGAGCAGGATCGATTGCGCCACCCACGGCATCTGCATGCGGCTGATGGCGAAGGAGCTCCACACGCAGTTCTCGGGCAGCGAGTTCACCATCGCCAGCAGATGGCCGACGTCCGCCGGGACCCCGTAGGGAATGCCCATACACAGCTGGATCATTGCAGGTCCCGGGACCAGTCCTTCCTTGATCAGCTGCTTCACGAACCACAGGTTGCCGGTATCGAACACCTCCATCTCCACCTTGACCTTCAGATCGCGCATGATCGCGGCACCCTCGCGGCAGTACTCCGGGGTCGAGATGTAGGCGCGGTTGCCGTCGCCGAAGTTGAGGGTGCCGCAGTCGAGCGTGGCGATGTCGGGCCGGTACAAGCCCTCCTCGCACAGCTCGATGACGTGGCGCATGCGCTCCCGCTGGGTCACGAAATCCGTACCTGCGGCCGGGGTATCCTCGAGGCCGTTCTTGCCAATGCAGATATAGCCGCCCATGCCGCAGGTGAGGTTCACCAGCACGTCAACCTTGCTCTCGCGGATGCGCCTGACGACTTCGCGGTAATGCTTCGTCGCCATGCTGAACTCCCCGGTCTCCGGGTCGCGCACGTGGATGTGCACGATCGCAGCGCCCGCCCGCGCCGCTTCGATCGCCGAGTTCGCGATCTGCTCGGGCGTCACGGGGCAGTGGGGGCTCTTGGTGACCTTGGTGTCATCCCCCGTGATGGCGCAGGTGATGAGAACGTCTGAGTTCATGGTGGTCTCGCGGCGGGGTCGGGTGACGTGGTAATATTATGGCGACAATAATATAACGTTGCGGCATACAGCGGCAAGCTGCGACGTCCGCTTGCCGAGGAGGCGCTCATGCAGACGCAGTTGTTGATCGCGGGGCGGCTGGTGACGGGCGAGGGCAACGCCGAGGCGGTGCTCGACTCGGCCACCGGAGCGCAGATTGCGACCGTGCCGGAGGCCTCGGCCGGCCAGGTGCAGGAGGCGGTCGCGGCCGCCGAGAGTGCCTTCGGGGCCTGGGCGCGCACCTCCCCCAAGGAGCGCGCCACGTTGTTGCTGAAGGTCGCCGACCGGATCGAGGCCGACGCGGAAGGCTACGCGGCGCTCGAGTCGCGCAATACCGGCAAACCGCTGACGGCGGTGCTCAGCGACGAGCTGCCCCCGATCGCGGACATCTTCCGCTACTTCGCCGGCGTATGCCGCGCCCCGCAGGGGCTGGCGGCCGGGGAATACCTGCCGGGGCACACCAGCATGATCCGCCGCGATCCGGTGGGGGTCGTGGCCTCGATCGCGCCCTGGAACTATCCCCTGATGATGCTCGCATGGAAGATCGCGCCGGCAATCGCCGCGGGTAACACGCTGGTGGTGAAGCCCTCGGAACAGACTCCCCTGACCGCGCTGAGGCTGGCTGCGCTGCTGGCGGAGCTGCTGCCGCCCGGGGTGGTGAATATCATTTGCGGACGTGGCGAACCGGTGGGACGGCTGCTCACGAGTCACCCGCGCGTGCGCATGGTTTCCCTGACGGGGTCGATCGCCACGGGCCAGAAGATACTTGCCGCAGCGGCGGACAATCTCAAGCGCACGCATCTGGAACTGGGCGGCAAGGCGCCCGTGATCGTATTTGATGATGCCGACATCGAGGCGCTGGTGGCGGGCGTGCGCACCTTTGGCTATTACAACGCCGGGCAGGACTGCACCGCAGCCTGCCGCTTGTACGTCGGCCGCGGGGTCTACGAGCGGGTGGTTGCCGATCTGACGAGCGCCGTGAAGACGATCAAGGTCGGCACGCAGCAGCAGGCGGGCGTGGAAATGGGACCTCTCATCTCGGCGGTGCAGCGCGAGCGTGTCACGGCGATGGTAGCGCGCGCGCGCGCCAGCAAGCACATCGAGGTCACCACGGGTGGCGCGGCGCGCACGGGCAGCGGCTTCTTTTATGAGCCTACCGTGATCGCCGGTGCCCGCCAGGAGGATGAGATCGTGCAGCGCGAAGTTTTCGGGCCCGTGGTCTCCATCACGCCCTTCGCCGACACCGCCGAGGCGGTGCGCTGGGCGAATGACTCGGAGTATGGACTGGCGTCCTCGGTGTGGACGCGCGACGTTTCGCGCGCGATGGAAGTGGCTGCGCAGCTGCAATATGGAGTCACGTGGATCAACACGCACTTCGCGACGGTGAACGAGATGCCGCATGGCGGCTTCAAGCGATCCGGCTACGGCAAGGACATGTCGGTCTACGCGCTCGAGGACTACACGGTGGTGCGCCACATCATGGTGAAGCTGTAGAGGTGGGCGCGGGCGCCCGGCCTTGGGTGCAGGCCGCCGCACCCGTCGGTGGCGCGCTGCTCGCACTGCTCGCCGCGTGCGAACAGCGCCCGCACGGTCCCAACAGTGCCGGGGCCGAGGCCAAAGTCCTGCACATCTACAACTGGGCCGATTACATCGCCAAGGGCACCATCAAGGATTTCGAGGCGCGCACGGGCATCAAGGTCGTCTACGATACCTATGACTCCGACGAGACGCTCGAGGCCAAGATGATGGCCGGCGATTCTGGCTACGACGTGGTCAGCACCTCCACTGACTTCTTCAGTCGCCAGATCAAGGCGGGTATCTACCGTCCGCTTGACAAGGCCCTGCTGACGAACTGGAACAATCTCGACCCCCATATTCTGCAGCTTGAATCGAGGGCGGACCCGGGTAACCGCTACGCCATGCCCTACCTGCGGCACGTCAACGGCTTCGCGTACAACGTGGACATGATCCGGGCGCGCATGCCGGATGCGCCGGTCAACAGCCTCGACATGGTCTTCAAGCCCGAGGTCATCAGGCACTTCGCCGACTGCGGCGTGACGTTCTTCGATGGCGCCGAGGATGTACTGCAGCTGGCGCTGAACTACCTGCACCTGGATCCCAACTCGCAGCGTCCCGAGGACTATGCCGCGGCGGAAAAGCTGCTTCTTGCGGTACGCCCCTACATCCGCGCGTTCGACTCGGCCGAGTACATGAACGGCCTGGCGACCGGAGACTTCTGCATCTCGATGTCATGGTCGGCGGACTACGCCACCTCACGGGCGCGGGCGAAGGCAGCCGGCGTCGACGTGCCGCTGGCCTTCACCATCCCCAGGGAAGGCGCGAACTTTGCTTTCGACGCACTGCTGATCCCGGCAGATGCGCCGCACCCGCGCGCGGCGCATCTGTTCCTGAACTACATTCTCGAGCCGCAGGTGATCGCTGCAATCACCAACGAGATCCACTACGCCAACGACAACGCGGCCTCCAATCCGTTCGTCGCCCCGGAGATCCTGAATGATCCGGCGGTGTACCCACCCCCTGCGGTGGAGGCACGGCTGTACATTGCGGAGGAGGCGTCGCCGACACTCGAGCGGCTGCGCACCCGCACCTGGACGCGCATCAAGACCGGCCTGTAGGTCGCGCTGCGCCGGCCCCTAGCGATCTGCCAGCCGTGCTTCGAGCGCCTTGCGGCGGTCGGTGCGCACCATCAGGTAGCCGGCAGCAAGGACGCAGACTCCCACGGCGCACACGATCAGGCTCGCCAGCGCGTTCACGTCCGGGCTCACCCCCAGTTTCACCTTCGAATAGATGACCATCGGCAGGGTGCTGGCGCCCGGTCCGGCGACAAAGCTTGAAATCACCAGGTCGTCCAGCGAGAGGGTGAAGGACAGCAACCAGCTGGAGATGATCGCGGGCGCGATGATCGGCAGTGTCACCTCCCAGAAAGCGCGCGCCGGGCTTGCGCCGAGGTCCATCGCCGCTTCCTCGAGCGAGCGGTCCGCGGCCGCGAGCCGCGACTGCACCGTGACGGTCACATAGGCCGTACAGAAGGTGATGTGCGAGATCACGATGGTGGTGAAACCCCGATGCGGCCAGGCGAACAGCTGCACCATCGACACGAACAGCAGCAATTGCGTGATACCCGTGATGATCTCGGGCATGACGAGCGGCGCATTCACCATGCCCGTCAGGAGCAGCCTGCCCGGGAAACGCGCGAAGCGCACCAGCGCGATTGAGGCCAGCGTGCCGAGGATCACCGCGCCGGTCGAGGCCGCCACCGCGACCTCGAGTGACAGCAGCGCGGCCTCCAGCAACTGGCGGTTGTGCAGCAAGGTGCCGTACCACGCGGTGGAGAATCCGCCCCAGACGTTCACCAGCGGGGACGCGTTGAACGAGTACCCGATCAGGACCAGGATCGGCAGGTAGAGCACCGCGATGCCGCAGAACAGCACCGTTTGCAGAGCGGCCGAGGAGTGTCGTTCCATGGCCTGCGTTCAGCTCTCGATCTGGCGCACGTTGTAGTACTGGTAGACGGCGATCGGTCCTGCGAGCAGCAGCAGGAATGCAATCGCCACCGCCGCGGCCACGGGCCAGTCGTGGTTGCCGAAGAACTCATCCCACAGCACGCGGCCGATCATGAGGTTGTTGGGGCCGCCCAGGAGCGAGGGAATCACGAATTCGCCCACCGCCGGGATGAACACCAGCATCGAACCGGCGATTACGCCAGGCAGCGACAGCGGCAGCGTGACGTCGAGGAACGCGCGCCGCGGGGTGCTGCCGAGATCCCCCGCGGCCTCGAGCAGCGTCGGGTCGAGCTTCTCCAGGGTTGCGAACAGCGGCAGCACCATGAACGGCAGGTAGGAGTAGACGATACCGATGTAGACCGCAAGGCCGGTGCGCATGATGTGCAGCGGCTGGCGGATAATCCCGAGGTTCAGCAGCACGGTGTTGAGGAAGCCGTTGTCGCGGATGATGCCTTCGAGCGCATAGACGCGCAGCAGGAAGGAAGTCCAGAACGGCAGCATGATGACGAGCAGCAGCAGGTTCTGGGCCGACTTGGGACTTCTCGCGATGGCGTAGGCCATCGGGTAGCCGATCGCAAGGCAGATGAGGGTCGAGAAGAAGGCGGTGCGCAGAGAATACAGGTAGGCGACCCCGTACACCTCGTCCGTGAGCAGATAGCGGTAGTTGCCGAGGTGGAGCGCCAGCTGCAGGTGATGGTCCGCGGTGAAGGAGATCACGTCGCTGAACGGTGGCACCCGCGGCACCGCCTCGGCGAAGCTGATCTTGAAGGCGAACGCGAACGGGATCAGGAAAAAAATCAACAGGAAGATCAGGGGCGGCAGGATGATGAGCCAGCGGCCCGGACGCCAGGTCGGTTTCATGTCATGTGCTTTGCCCGTGCTCGCGGGCTATTGTGCGCGATAAACTTAGGCCCGGTACAACTATTGCCCGTGCGGTCCTGCGGCCGTATGCGGGTGCGGCGGGAAATGTGGCGGCTCCAAGAAATTCGGCAGAGACAGCGGTAGCGGCCCCGGGCGGCGGTTCGCGTATCCGCCAGCGGCAGCGACAACGGCTGATCGATGCCTGCATCTCGGCGCTGCATATTTACGGCCCCTCGCGCACGACCGTCGAGAAAGTGGTCGCGCTTGCAGATCTGTCACCGGGCATCGTGCGTTTCTACTTCGATTCCAAGGCGGCGATGCTGGTGGCCTCGCTCGATCACCTGGCGCGCGAGTTCGAGGACCGCGTGCTGGCGCCGGTGACGCAACTGAAGGCCACGCCGGTGCAGGCACTGCGCCTGTTGGTCGAGCTGTACCTGGATGCGGACATTGCCAGCCCGCGCAAGGTGTCGGTGTGGTACTCGTTCTGGGGCGAGGCCAGCTCCCGACAGGAGTACCTCGACATCTGCGGCAAGAAGGACGAGGACTTCGCCGTGCTGGTGCGCGAGCTGATCGAGCGGCTGATCACTGCGAGCGGTGCTGTGCACCTGGACGCCGACGGTGTGGCGCTCGGGCTGATTGGCGTGCTCGAGGTCCTGTGGCAGGGGATCGCCTTTCAGAGCGAGGCAAACATCGACCGTCGCGAGATAGTCAGCCGTGCGCTGGCTTATCTGCGTTCGGTGTTTCCCGGGGAGTTCGCCGCCCCCGCGGCCACCTACAATGGCGCCGCGGCGGTGGCGGCCGGCGCACAGTTGCCGGCGCGCGCGTATGCGGACCCCTCGTTGCTTGCCGCCGAGCGCGAACAACTACTGCGCCCGGCGTGGCAGGTGCTGGGGCACGACGCCGAACTGCGCGTGGCGGGCGACTACCTGAGCGGGGACCTGGGCGGCGAGCGCGTGCTCATCGTGCGTGCCGAGCGCGGCCGCCTGCACGCCTTTCGCAACACCTGCCGCCGCAGCCCCCATGCGCTCGTGAGCGAAAGGAGCGGCCTGCTGCAAAGTGCGATCCACTGCGCGACCCACGGCCTCACCTACACCTTTGACGGCCAGCTGGTCGAGGGCAAGACGCCCGGGGACCTGGCGCGGCTTGAGTTCACACGACGCGGACGGCTGCTGCTCGCGCGGGCGGCAGCCCCGCCGGCCGAGACGCCTATGCCGGCAGCCCCGTGGGAGGCCTTCGCCGCGCTGCTGCCGCGCGAGGTCACGGATCAGGAGGTGGCGGCGGACTGGAAGGTGCTCGTCGAGCAATGGCTCGAGGACCCGCAGCCGCAGCAGCATTTTCTGCCGCCGAACCAGTTGTTCGACGTGCGTGCCGCAGGTGCCGTGATTCTGCAGGTGATCCCGGCCGCGCCGGGGCGTTCGCGCCTGCGTCGTTTTGACTTCGCGGCTCAGGAGTCCGACAAACGCACCTCGCGCGCGGTCCGCGAGGGCTGGCGGCGCGAGATCGACGGCTGGCTCGCCGCACAGGTGGCGGTGGCCGAATCCACGCAAAGCGGCCTCATGGGGGCGGCGGCTGAACCGGGGGACCCGGGTCCGATCACGCCGGCGCTCGCGCAGTTCCGCGAAGCGCTCCTGCCGCTCCTGCACGCGCTATCGGCTAGGTGAAGCGTGCCGGCGCACTCGGCAGCCGTGCCTCGGGAATGCGCTCGCGCAGCAGGTTGTGGAACTCGAGCATGCAGTTCTCCAGGCGTGACAGCGGGCCGGGTTCGTAGCTGGGGGAGGCCAGTCCCTGCTGCACGCGGCGGCACAAGGACTCATCCTCGCGCTGCACCTGACGGTTGATGCGGGCCGAGAGGTAGCGCGCGATGCGCATCTCGCGCCGCTCATCCGGCAATCCGAAGGACGCGCCGCGGATGGTGCACTTGCCCGGACCGCGGGGCAGCACCTGGAAGAAATCCATCTGGTCCGGGAACACGTCGATGCCCAGATTCGGCAGCAGGCTGTAAAAGCTCCAGCGCCGGCGGTGCGGCTCGGGCAGATCGGTCGCCACCTTTTGGATCATTTGCTGGTACATGCGCTCGCTCCAGCGCGAGGAGGGCCGCTCGCGCAGCCAGCTGATGCCGCGTGCGACGCCCTCGAAGTTGCGCTGGTCGTCGTAGTCGGGCGTGAACATGCGGTTGAGACCCGGGTGTCCGATCGGCACGTGGTAGGACTCGAGGTAATTGTCCATCGCGATCTTCCAGTCGCAGTCCCAGTGCTCGATGTAGGTTGAGCCGAGCTGTTCCATCTGCTCGAAACGGTGCGGGGCAAACTCACCCGCGACTCCGGCAAAGATCTCCTCCAGCGGCTTAGGATCCCCGGCAAGGCACACGAACACGAAGCCGAACAGGACCTGCATCCGCAGCGGCTTCAGACCCAGCTGCGAGCGCTCCAGCGGGGGGAAGGTGTCGCGGGCACTGATGGCGAGCAGCTCACCGTTCAGACGGTAGGACCAACCGTGGTACGGGCAGGTCAGGGCGCCCGGGCAATTGCCAGCTCCGTCAAGCAGGCGCGCGCCGCGATGCCGGCACACGTTGTGGAAGGCGCGGATCTCACCCTGGGAATCGCGCAGGGCCACGACGTTGTCGACGCCGCCGAGATCCAGGGTCAGGTAGTCGCCCGGCTTCTTGAGCGAGCTGACGTGGCAGATGATCTGCCAGGCCGGACGCAGGATGCGCTCGTATTCCAGGCGCGTCATTTCCGGATGGTTGTAGACCCACGCCGGCAGGGCACGGACCACAGCCGCAGCAGGCGTCTCGACCGGGCGGGCGGCGGTGGCATTCATGGGCGTGCTTCCGGTGGGGGATATACGGTCGTACAATTCTACCGCAAAAAATTATATGATCATATAGAATAGACCGCGGCTGAGTGGTAAGTTGCCGCTCAGGCTGATTTTTTCGCCCTTCTTCAGTGAGCGCTCCCATGGCCAGAAACCTCACCCGGAATCACGAACATTACCGGCGGGCGCTCCAGCGCCTGCCCCTAGGCGTCGCCTCCAATTTCCGCTTCTGGGGCGAGGACCGCACCATCTACGTAAAGGAGGGACGCGGGGCCCGGGTCACCGACCTCGACGGCAACGTCTACGTCGATTACCGGATGGGCTATGGGCCGGCGATCCTCGGCTACGCCGATCCGCGTGTGGATGAAGCAGCCCGCCAGGGCATGGAAGTGGGCGGCGTGTTTGCGCTCTCCACCGAGCGCGAATACAAGGTCGCCGAGCGCATCTCGCAGATGGTGCCGGCGGCCGAGCTGGTGCGCTTTTCCAATTCGGGGACCGAGGCGGTCATGGCGGCGCTGCGGCTGGCGCGCGCCTACACCAAGAAGGACAACTACGTCATTCTCGAGGGCAGTTACCACGGCCTGTTCGACGCGGCCATGTGGTACACCCCGATGGAGAAGTGGTCGCAGGTTGGCGATCCGCAGGTCGTTCCCTACAGCGAAGGCGTGCCGCTGGCCACGCGGAATTTTGCGCACTTCGTGCAGGCGAACGACGCCAATCAGCTCGAGGACGTCCTCAAGCGCCACGGCCACTCGATCGCCTGCCTGCTGATCGAGCCGATCATGGGCAACTGCCTGGGGATCGCCGCCGAGCCCGCCTACGTGCACGCCGCGCGCGAGCTGTGCGACCGCCACGGCGTCGTGCTCATCATCGATGAAGTGAAAACCGGCTTCCGCGTGGCGCGCGGAGGCGTGCAGGAGCTCTATGGGGTGCGGGCCGACCTGTGTACCTTTGCCAAGGCGCTGGCCAACGGCTACCCGATCTCGGTGCTCGCCGGGCGCGAGCACATCATGCGCAAGCTCGGTAAGGGCGTGGCGCACGGCGGCACCTATACGGCCCACCCGGTGTCGCTCGCCGCGGCCGAGAAGACTCTGGAGATCCTCGCCGAGACCGACGCGCTCGAGCGCCTCGCCGGCTACGGCACGCGCCTGCGCAACGGCAAGAGCGCTATCCTCAAGGCCCGTGGCATCGCACACAGCTTCGTCGGACACCCCTCCATGACCGGTCTGTACTTCGCCCAGAACCCGCCGCGCACCTATCGTGACTGGAAGGGCAGCGACTATAGCTTCTACGACGCCGTCGCCAAGGAGCTGCACGAGGAGCTGGTGCTGTGCGAACCGGATTCGCGTGAGCCGTGGTTCATGTCCGCGGCGCACGATGACTCGTGCCTGAAGGACACGCTGACGGGATTCGAAGTGGCGATCGATCGCACGCTCGCCTCGCAGGGGACTACCCGCCGGGTGCCCGCCTGAACCGGGCGCGGCAGCAGGGGCTGGCATGAACACGCACGCGGCCGGCCGCTATGACGCCATCGTCGTCGGAGCCGGTCACAACGGGCTCGTAAACGCCTGCTATCTCGCGCGCGCGGGACTGAAGGTGCTGGTGCTGGAGCGCAATGCGTACATCGGGGGAGCGGCGGTCAGTCGCAGCCTGTACGAGGGCTTCACGTACTCGAACTGCTCGTACGTGTGCAGCCTGCTGCGCACGGAGATCATCCGCGGGCTTGAGCTGCCGTCCTTCGGGCTGCAGATCATCCCCTACGAGGGTGGCTGCACGATGATGCGCGACGGCGGACACCTGGCCGTGTACGACAATCATGACGCCATGCGCCGCGAGATTGCGCGCCACTCGCGCCGCGACGCGGAGGCCTACGATCGCTACGTGACGGACATGCTGCGGCATTGCCGCTTCATCAAGCCGCTGCTGCTGCGCGAGCCGCCCGATCCGACCTCGTTCAAGCCGCGCGACCTGCAGGAACTGCTGTTCCTCGGGAAACACTTCCACAAGCTCGGCGAGGCACGCATGTACGACACCATGCGCTTCTTCACCATGAGCTGCGCGGACATGCTGGAGGAATACTTCGAAAGCGAGATCGTCAAGGCGCACCTGGCGGGCAGCTCGATCATCGGCACGGCACTCGGGCCGCGCTCCCCGGGTTCCGCCTACGTGCTGCTGCATCACTACATGGGCAGCATCGACGGGGCCGTCGGCGCGTGGGGGTTCGCGCGCGGCGGCATGGGCGCCATCACCCAGGCGTTGGCGGCGTCGCTCAGGGCGAGCGGTGGCACGGTGCGCTCCAGCGCCCCGGTGGAACAGATCCTGGTGCGCAACGGGCGCGCCACGGGAGTCGTGCTGAGCGGCGGGGAGGAAATCTCCGCCGGTATCGTGGTCTCGAATCTGGACGTGAAGCGCACCTTCCTCAAGACCGTGGCGCCGCAGCACCTGCCGCCGGAGTTCATCGAGCAGGTGCGGCGCTTCAAGATCCGTGGCTCCTCGGGCAAGCTCAACATCGCCCTCGACGGTCTGCCACACTTTCCGTCCATCCCGCAGGGTTCGCCCAGCACGCGCGGCGACATGCACATCACCGACACGCTCGAGATGGTCGAGCGCGCCTACGATGACTGGAAGGAGGGGCGCTGGTCGCGTGCGCCCTACGTCGACATGCTCATCCCGACGCAGATCGATCCGACCATGGCGCCCGACGGCAAGCACTACATGTCCGTGTTCGTGCAGTACTGCCCGTACCGGCTGGCCGACGGGGAGTGGAGCGCAGACAAGCGCCAGGCCTTCGGCGCCACCGTCATCGATGCGATCGGCCGCCACAGCCCGGACTTCAAGGACCTGATCCTGCACGCGGAGATCCGCACGCCGCAGGATATCGAGAACGAGGTGGGGCTGACGGAGGGCAACATATTCCAGGGCGAACTGACGTTCGATCAACTGCTGTTCAACCGCCCGATTCCCGGCTATGCCCAGTACCGGGCGCCGCTGCGTGGCATGTACATGTGCGGCTCGAGCACGCACCCGGGCGGGGGGGTCATGGGGGCCCCCGGTGCGAACTGCGCGCACGCCATCCTGCGCGACCTTGGACGCCTCCAGTGAGCTCACCCGCGCGCACGCAGTTCGACAGCATCATCGTCGGCGGCGGCCACAACGGGCTGGTGTGCGCGACTTACCTTGCGCGCGGCGGACGTTCGGTCCTGCTGCTCGAGGCGGCCGAGCGCCTGGGCGGCGCGGCGGTCACGCGCGAGTTCGCGCCCGGCTTCAAGGTCTCCGCGTGCGCTCATCTGCTGCACCTCATGCCCGCCACCCTGATGCGGGATCTGGGTCTCGCGGCGCACGGGCTTAGGTTTGCCGCCGAGGGACTGCCGACCGTCGCGCTGTCCGCGGACGGACGGCATCTTTCGTACGCCCCGGGTGACTTCGCCGCCCTGGAACAGCGCTCGGGCGCCGATGCCAGCGCGTTGCGCGACTGGCAGGCCCAGCTCACGCGCTTCTCGCGCGCACTGCACCCGGTGCTCAGTGCCACGCCGCCGCGCCTGGGAACCGACGCCTGGCGCGACCGCGCGGCGCTTTTGGGACTGGGCTGGCGCCTGCGGCGCCTCGGGCGCCGCGACCTGCGCGAGCTGCTGCGCATCGGTGGCATGTGCGTGCACGATCTGCTCGAGGACCGCTTCAGCATGCCCCTGCTCAAGGGCGCGCTCGCCCTGGATGCAGTGCTCGGCACGAACTACGGCCCGCGCTCGCCCGGCACGGTACTGTCACTGCTCTATCGGGTCGCGGCCTCGCAGGGAGCCGACGCGCTGGCACTGCCGCAGGGTGGCCTGGGGGCCGTGTCCGAGGCGCTGGCGGGTGCCGCGCGCGCCGCCGGCGCGCAGCTGCGCACCGGCGCCCCCGTAACGCGCATCCTGGTGCGCGGGGATCGTGCGGCCGGGGTGGTGCTGGCCTCCGGGGAGGAGATCCTCGCGGGCAACGTGATTTCGAGCGCCGATCCCAAGACCACGTTCCTCGGGCTTCTGGGGAGTGAGCATCTTGATGCCGGGTTCGTGCGTCGCGTCGCCCAGGTACGCTCGCGCGGCCTGAGCGCGAAACTGCACCTGGCGCTGCAGCGCCTGCCGCAGTTTGCCGGGCTCGGCGAGCAGGCCCTGCGCGGGCGACTGCTGGTGGCGCCGTCGGCGGACTACATCGAGCGCGCCTACAACCACGCCAAGTACAACGAGTTCTCGAGCGCGCCCATGCTGGAGATCACGATCCCGACGCTTGCGGATCCGGCACTTGCGCCCCCCGGCAAGCATGTGATGTCGGTAATCGTGCAGTACGCGCCCTACAGCGTGGCAGGCGGCTGGCCGGCGCAGCGGCAGGCATTCACCGAGCGCGTGATCGACACCATCCAGGCGCATGCACCGGGGCTGCGCGATTGCATCCAGGGGAGCGAACTCTTGACGCCGCCGGACATCGAGCGTGAGTTTCGCATCACAGGTGGACACTGGCACCACGCGGAACTCGCCCTGGACCAGTTACTGATGGTGCGGCCGGTTCCGGGCGCGGCCCAGTACCAGACCCCGGTGCCGGGGTTGTTCCTGTGCGGCGCCGGCTGT
This sequence comes from uncultured Pseudomonadota bacterium, assembly GCA_963781815.1. Taxonomy (GTDB): domain Bacteria; phylum Pseudomonadota; class Gammaproteobacteria; order Steroidobacterales; family Steroidobacteraceae; genus 13-2-20CM-66-19. The sequence goes on from CAWAHK010000003.1 coordinate 35,443, forward strand.
CATCCGGGCGGCGGTGTCATGGGACTTGCGGGCCGCAACGCCGCGCGGCAGGTCATCCGGGAGGCTGCGTAATGCTGACCGAAAGCGAGCCGCACTACCGCCAGCCGCTGCTGAAGACCCCGTTCCACGAGCGCTCCCGCGCCTTGAGCCAGCTCGACAGCTTTGTGCCGTGGGCCGGCTATACCACGGTCGATGTGTTCACGAGCGTCGAGCAGGAATACTTCGCGATTCGCAACGCGAGCTCGCTCTACGACCTCACGCCGATGGTCAAGTACCGCGTCTCGGGTGCCGACGCGCTGCGCTTCCTGAATCGCCTGGTGACGCGTGACGTGCGCAAGCTCGCGCCCGGCAAGGTGGCCTATACCGTCTGGTGCAACGATGAAGGGCACCTGATCGATGACGGCACGGTGTTCTGCCTGGGGCCGAACGAGTATCGCGTCTGTACCGGCGAGCGGCAGCTGGACTGGTTCTCCGCCTCGGCGATCGGCTTTGACGTCGAGATCTGCGAGGTCACCGAGGAGGTGGCCGCGCTGGCGGTGCAGGGGCCGACATCGTGCAAACTGCTGAAGGCCATCGGCCTCACCGGGGTTGAGCGGCTGAAGCCGTTCGAGCACGGCGAGTTCTCGATGCCACACGGCGCCTCCGCCACCGCCATGATGGTCTCGCGCACCGGGTTCACCGGCGATCTGGGGTATGAGTTGTGGATGCAGCCTGCGGACGCCGAAGCGGTATGGGACGCGCTCATGGCCGTGGGCAGCACCCGCGGCGTGCGACCCGTCGGCTCCAGGGCCCTCAACATGGCGCGCATCGAGGCCGGGTTCATCCTGCCGAATCTCGATTTTATCTCCGCGGCGCACACCCTGTACGTGGGCACCGAGCGCTCGCCGCTGGAGCTCGGGCTCGCGTGGCTGGTCGATTTCAAGAAGGGACACTTCACCGGGCGCCGGGCCCTGCTGGCAGAGCAGCAGCGCGGGCCGCGCCGCCAGCTGGTGGGCCTGGACGTCGAGGGCACGAAACCCCCCCTGAATGCACTTCTTTATAGCGGTCGCTCCGGCAAGACCGAGGCCGGCAGCGTCACGTCGGCGATCTGGTCGCCCACCTGCAAGCGCAATCTCGCGCTGGCGATGCTGGAAGCGCCGTTCATCGCACCCGGCTCTACGGTGTGGGCCGAGATCTATCTCAATCGCGAACTGGTCTGGGAGCGGCGCATGGTGCGCGCGCGGGTGGTGGAGCGGCCTTTCTTTGCGCCCGCACGGCGCCGGGCCACGCCACCGGCGGATTTCTGACGCATAATTAGCCCCGGCCGATGCTCGCAACGCAGTCAAAACCTCTCGCCGATCGGCCCTGGCTCGATCCCAGCGCGACTGCGCAGATCCTCATTGACGGGGTCAGCAAGACCTACGGCACGCACACCGCGGTGGACACGGTGAGCCTCAGCATCTTCAAGGGCGAGATGTTTGCCCTCGTGGGTGCCTCCGGCTGCGGCAAGACCACGCTGCTGCGCATGCTGGCCGGTTTTGCGCATCCGAGCAACGGACGCATACTCATCGATGGCGTGGACATGGGCGTGGTACCCCCGCACGAGCGTCCCGTCAATATGATGTTCCAGTCGTATGCGCTTTTTCCGCACATGAGCGTGGAGCGCAATGTCGGCTACGGCCTCAGGCGCCTGCCGCTGGCGGATGCCGCCAAGAAGCAGCGCATCCAGGAGGCGCTCGACATGGTGCAGCTGGGGGGGCTGGCGCAGCGCAAGCCCCATCAGCTCTCCGGCGGGCAGCGGCAGCGCGTGGCGCTCGCCCGCGCCCTGATCCGCCGGCCCAAGGTGCTGCTGCTCGACGAACCGCTCTCGGCGCTCGACAAGAAGCTGCGCGAGCAGACCCAGTTCGAGCTCATGGACCTGCAGTACAAGCTCGGCATCACCTTCATCGTCGTAACCCACGACCAGGATGAGGCCATGGCGCTGGCGAGCCGCATCGCGGTCATGGACCGCGGCCGGGTCGTGCAGGTGGGTACGCCGGCGGAGATCTATGAATTCCCGCGCAGCCGCTTCGTGGCGGACTTCGTCGGCACTACCAATTTCTTCGAAGGCACGGTGAGCTCCTGCGAGCCGGGCCTGGTGCGGGTGCAATGCGCCGAGACCGGCGGCGAGCTGCTGGTCGACGACGCCGGGTCGTTCGCCGTGGGACAGCGCGTCTGGGTGGCGTTACGCCCCGAAAAGGTGCGTTTGGCCAAGCAACCGGTCAGCGCGGTGCGCGTCAACCAGCTGCGCGGTACCGTCTGGGAGCTTGGCTACCTGGGCAACCGCTCCACCTATCGCATTCGCACGGCGACCGGCAAACTAGTGACGGTCTTTGCGCAGAACGAACGACGCACGTCCGAGGCGGCCATCGACTGGAGCGATGAGGTGTTCGTGAGCTGGAGTGCGGATGCAGCGGTGCTGCTGCAGTCCTAATAATATTCGAAAAGTAGAAGGGGTGGGCACATGAAGAATACAACTGGGATCTTTGCCGGCAAGTTCCTGCTGTTGCTCGCGGCCGCTGCGCTCGCGGCCATGCCCGGGCCGCGCGCGTACGCCGACGAGCAGACGGTGGCCGGGCTGCAGGAAGTGGTGGTGACGGCGACACGCCACGAGGAATCCTTAAGCAAGGTGCCGATCAGCGTCACCGCCCTGACCCAGGAGTCGATGGACCAGCTGGGCATCAAGGACTTCCAGGACGTGGCCCGCTTCACGCCCGGCGTGACGATCGACAACTCCGGAACCAACGCCATTTCCATTCGTGGAATCTCTTCCTCGGGCGGCGCCGGTACCACCGGTATTTACATCGACGACACGCCGATCCAGATGCGTTCAGTCGGCTTCAACCCGGATGACACGCTGCCGAAGACCTTTGACCTGGAGCGCGTCGAAGTGCTGCGTGGCCCGCAGGGCACCCTGTTCGGGGCCGGCGCCGAGGGTGGCGCGGTCCGCTACATCCTCACGCAGCCCAGCGTCACGACGACGGACACCTACGTACGCAGCGAGGTCTCCTACACCCAGTACGGCCAGCCGAGCGGCGAGTTTGGCATCGCGCACGGTCAGCCGGTGGTAGACGGCGTTTTCGGCGTGCGCGCCAGTATTTGGTACCGCTATGACGGCGGCTGGATCGACCGTGTTGACCCGGGCACCGGGGCTACTGTCAACCACAATGTCAACTACTCCAACTCCATAATGGGGCGGTTGGCGGCGGCCTGGCAGCCAACCAGCAACCTTACCCTCACGCCGAGCATCCTCTACCAGAGGCAGGACAAGCACGACGAATCGACCTACTGGCCGGCGTATTCCAATCCGGGCGAGGGGCAGTTCAATACGGCGACCCCCGAGCGCATCGGCGGCCCGGACGAGTACTACCTGCCAGCACTTAAGATCGTGTGGGACTTGGGTAAGACCCAGATTATCTCGAACACCTCCTATTTCCACCGCAAACAGCTGACGGCTTACCAGGGCACCGTCTATGACCTAAGTTACTGGCAAACAATCCCGTCCGCGCTGGGTGGCCCGGACGAGTCGCCGCAGCCGCCGAAATGCTCGGCGCCCGACGACGCGACCAGCTGCTCGTGGTTTCCGCTGCTCGATGCGAATGGCATCCATCTGCCCGCGGCCCTGCGCGGAACGCAGACACCGAACATCATGACCAACAAACAGGAGAGCTATACGCAGGAGCTGCGCTGGCAGTCCAATGATCCGGCGTCAAGGTGGAACTGGACGGCAGGAATTTTCTGGCAGCTGGCAAAGGAGGGCAGCGTTGAGGAACTGCGCTCAACGAACATCGATGGTGTCTTCAACTACTTGTTCGGACTGTCCCCGACGGACTTCTACGGCGCCACGTTGTACTCATGCCCGACCAATGTTGCTTATCCGTCGATCCCGGCCTGTGACATCTACTACAACAGCAACACGACCTTCGACCGACAAATCGCCGCCTTCGGCGAGGTGAGCTACGCATTCACGGACTGGATGCGCCTGACCGTGGGCGAGCGCGTCGCCCGCACCTCCTTCTCGCTCGACCACTACGCGGACGGGTACGAGAATTACGGGCCCGATCCTGCACATGCGGACCAGGCGGAGACCTCGAATACGCCCAAGGTGACTCTTGCCTTCCAGGTCAACCCGCAGAACCTGTTCTATGCCAGCTACGCCAAGGGGTTCCGCGTCGGCGGCGGCAACGCGCCCTTGCCGGATTACTGCAACGAGGATCTCGCGAATGCTGGCTACCCCAACGGGGCACCACTCACCTACAAGTCTGACTCCACCCAAAACTATGAGATCGGTTCGAAGAACTCCGTTAGCAACTGGCTGAAGATCGCAACCAGCGTCTATTACATCAAGTGGAACGACATCCAACAGAGCCTGTACGTGGCCGGCAACTGCGGACTACAGTTCACCGATAACCTGGGTCAGGCGGTCTCCTGGGGCGGTGACGTTCAGGCGCAGATGCAGTTCGGACCGGTGCACGTCGATCTGGCCGCGGGCTATACCAGTGCGCGCTTCAGCCAGGACGCGCCGGTCGGCTGCCAGACGCAGGTGGCCCCGACGCCAGAGATCCCGTGCTTGGCGAGCAATGGTAATGCCATCTCCGGCCAGGAAGGCATCAACTATGCCCCGGGGTCAAGCCCGCCGTGGACGGTGGCACTCGGTGTCGAGTACGCCTTCAAGCTAGGGCAGCGAGATGCCTTCGTGCGCGCTGACTGGCAGTACGAGAGCCGCAATGAATGGCTGGCCGCCGTGCAGGATCCCCATAACGATGGAACCTACAACTTCGGCTATTCCTACACGTTGCCGTCGACCAGCTTCACCTCGTTGCGCGGGGGCGTGACCTTTGGCGACTGGCAACTGGCGGCGTTCTGCGACAACCTGTTTGATTCGCACACCGTCAACAATTACTCGCTCGGCCAGACCGACGGCACCTACACGCCGCAGCAGAATGCCTGGACGTTCCGTCCGCGGACCGTCGGCGTTACGTTTACATGGCACGGTCACTGATAGTGACTCGCGCGTCGTGCCGCCGGATGGTAGCTTGGTGGTTGCATGCCACCAGGCGATACACCGGCGGCCACGACCGGAACGAATAACCACGCCGAACGACTGAACACCCGGGCCGCCGGGGTTGTTGGGCTGGCGGTGCTGTGCAGCCGCGTGCTCGGGCTCGCGCGCGAGCAGATCTTTGCCGCGCTCTTTGGCGGCGGACGCGTCATGGACGCGTTTACCATCGCCTTTCGCATCCCGAACCTGCTGCGCGACCTGTTCGCCGAAGGGGCCCTGTCCACCGCCTTCGTGACCGTGTTCACCAGGACCGCCGCGGCGCAGGATGAGCGTGCCGCCTGGCGCCTCGCCAACAAGGTGGCGACGCTGACGGTCGTCACCCTGAGCGTGATAACCATCCTCGGGATCCTGTCCGCACCCTGGCTGGTCGCGGCGCTCGCGCCCGGGTTCGATGCTGAGAAGGCGCAGCTGACCGTGACGCTGACGCGGGTCATGTACCCGTTCATCCTGCTGGTGTCGCTCGCGGCGCTGGTCATGGGCATGCTCAACGCACGCAACGTGTTCGGCATGCCGGCCCTGGCCTCGAGCTTCTTCAACTTAGGCTCGATCATCGCCGGCGTGCTGCTCGGGTACTGGCTCGATCCGCACTTCGGGCCAGCGGCAATCCTCGGGCTGGCGATCGGCACACTGGTCGGGGGCGCCCTGCAGCTGCTGGTGCAGCTGCCGGCGCTGCGCCGCCAGGGCTTCCACTACCGGCCCGACTTTGCCTGGCGCGACCCGGGCGTGAAGTCGCTGCTGCGCCTGATGGGGCCCTCGGTCATCGCCGCCAGCACTACCCAGGTCAACGTCCTCGTCAACTCGGTGTTCGCCTCACAGCTCGGGGACGGGCCGACCTTCTGGCTGACCGTGGCCTTCCGCCTGATGCAGCTGCCGCTTGGCATCTTCGGCGTGGCGCTGGGCACGGTGGCCCTGCCGCTGCTGGCGCGCATGGCGGCCACCGGCAACCTGCCGGTATTCCGCAGTGAACTCGCGCGCGGCATGCGCCTGGCGTTCCTCATGACGATCCCGGCGAGCGTCGGGCTCATGGTGCTGGCCGAGCCGATCATCTCCGTGCTGTACCAGCACGGCCGCTTCGGCGCCTACGAGACCGCCGAATCGGCCGGCGCACTGCGCTTCTATGCCATTGGCCTGTGCGGCTACGCCGCCCTCAAGGTGCTGGTGAACGCCTTCTACGCCATCGACCGGCGCAAGACCCCGATGGTCGTCAGTTTCATTGCGGTGGCGCTGAATCTCGCGCTCAATTTCATCTTTACCCGCGAGCTTGGCTGGGGGCACCGCGGGTTGGCACTGTCCACGGCCTGCGTCGCCAGCAGCAACTTCCTCATCCTCTACCTGCTGATGCGCGCGCATCTGGGCCGGCTGGAGTCCGGCGCGCTGTTCGAACTGCTGTGGAAGCTGGCGCTGGCCTCCCTGGTGCTGCTGGCGATCTCGTGGGCCGGGGGGCACTACCTCCTGGGCGGCTGGGCCACGCAGGCCTTCTGGCCCAAGTGCGCCAGTCTCACGCTCGTGATCGCAGTCGCCGGCGCCGCCTTCTTCTTCGTGGCCAACGCGCTCAAGATCACCGAGGTGCACGACATCGTGGCCGCCGTCAGGCGCCGCCTGGCGCGCCAGCGCTAAGCATCGGCGCTTCCGTGCGCCGCGGCCGTGGCGGCGAACTCCAGGCAGGCCGCGAGCACCCGCTCCAGCACCGTGCGCAGCGGCTGGGCGAAGTTCTCATCCCACGGGCACGGCCAGTTGCCCTCGTGCACCTCCCCGAGCGGTTCGCGCAGGTAGCCCCGACAGGCGAGCTCCATCTGGATGGCGTGCACGCCGTCTGCGGGGTGCCCGTAGTGGCGCGTGGTGTAGCCGCCCTTGAAGCGCCCGTTGGTCACCCGGGAGAATTCCGTGGCAGCGCATGCGGCCTCGATGCGTGCGGTCAGCTGCGGGGCGCAGCTGGCGCCCGAGTAGGTCCCGAGGTTGAAGTTCGGCAGCGTGCCGGCGAACAGCCGCGGTACCTGTGAGCGGATGGAATGACAGTCGTAGAGCACGACCACCGGGTGGCGCGCGCGCAGGCGGGCGAGCTCGGCCTCTACGGCGCGGTGATAGGGCTGGAAATACGTGGCCGTGCGGGCGCCGATCTCGCCGGCGTCCGGGATCGCGCCCGCGCGGTAGAGCGGCTCGCCGTCGAAGGTGGTCGTCGGACACAGTTCCGTCGTGGCCTGTCCGGGATACAGCGACGCGCCCGACGGATCGCGGTTCGCATCGATCACGGAACGCGAGATCGCCGTGCGCACCACGGTCGCCTCCTGGGCCGCCGCGCAGGCGTACAAGCGGTCGATCCACCAGTCGGTGTCGCGCCGCGCACGCCACAGGGAGACGAAGCGGCTGTGCAGCGGCGGCGGGATGTCGGTGCCGGTGTGCGGCATGCACAGCAGCAACGGAGCCGCGCCGCGCCGTACCGTGAGCCACGGGTTGCCAGTTTCAGTGCTCATCTTCGTGCGGGTGCTCCCCGGGCTGCGCGCTGGCGCCCAATCATCAATAATGTAAGCCATGACGAGCCTGTGGTTTCAATCGGCGTTGCTCCCGGCGGGTTGGGCGTCACAGGTGCGCATTACCGCGGGCGCCGCGGGCCGCATCGAGCGCGTTGCCACCGGGGTCGCGGCGCAGGCCGGCGATGAGCGGCACGCGATCGGCCTGCCGGGACTGCCCAACCTGCACAGCCACGCTTTCCAGCGCGGCCTTGCCGGGCTCACCGAGCGGCGCGGCGCTCAGGCGGACAGTTTCTGGAGCTGGCGCGAACTCATGTACCAGTTCGTCGAGCGCATCGACCCGGACGGAGTCGAGGCACTCAGCGCGCTCGCGTATGCCGAGATGCTGGAGGCGGGCTTTACCCACGTCGGGGAGTTTCATTACCTGCACCACGATCGCGGCGGCGTGCCCTATGCCGACCCCGGGGAACTGGCGGCACGCATTGCCGCCGCCGCCGCCCGCAGCGGTATCGGACTCACCCTGCTGCCGGTGTTCTACGCACACAGCGGGTTCGGCGGCGCCGCGCCCGCGGCGCGACAGCAGCGCTTCATCAGCGATCCGGAGGGCTTCGCCCGGCTGCTGGAGGCGAGCCGCGCGGTGGTGCGCGCATTGCCCGGCGCCACGGTCGGCGTGGCGCCCCATAGCCTGCGCGCGGTGACTCCGGCGCAGCTCGCCGCGGTGCTCGAACTTGCGCGCGGCGGTCCGGTGCACATCCATGTCGCCGAGCAGGTGCGCGAGGTCGAGGACTGCCTCGCCTGGAGCGGCCGCCGTCCGATCGAGTGGTTGCTGGAGAACGCGGCCGTGGATGCACGCTGGTGCCTGGTGCACGCCACGCAGGCGACCGCGGGCGAGCTCGCCGGGATCGCCGCCCGCGGCGCCGTGGTCGGTCTTTGCCCCAGCACCGAGGCGAGCCTGGGCGACGGGGTATTTCCCGCGGTCGCCTTTGTGAACGATCGCGGGCGCTTCGGGATCGGCAGCGATTCGAACATCCGCCTGGATGCGGCGGAGGAGCTGCGCCTGCTCGAGTACGGGCAGCGACTCGCGCACCGTGCGCGCAACGTGCTCGCGGGCAGCGGCGGCACTTCCACGGGCCGGGCGCTCTTTGATGCGGCGCTCTCAGGTGGCACCCAGGCGCTGCTGGCGGGCCCGGGCGGCCTGGCGGCGGGCGCCTCGCTCGATCTGGTCACGCTGCACGCGCACGAGCCGGCGCTCGCGGCACACGGTGGCGACGAGCTCCTCGACGGCTGGATCTTTTCCGCGGGCCGCAGCGCGATCGACTGCGTCTGGCGCGCGGGCCTGAAGCTGGTCAGCAACGGCGTGCATCACGAACGCGACGCGATCCGGGCACGTTACGCCCAGGCGCTGCGGCGGCTGCGCGGTTAAGAGGATCGCAAGGGGGGACGAGTAATGCTGAAGAAGATCGTGGGGCTCATGCTGGCGGTGATCGGGGGCTTCGCTGTCGCGGGCATCGCACTGCACCGCCACGAGCCGATCAATGCCTTGTGGATCGTGACCGCCGCGGTGTGCGTCTACCTGCTCGGGTATCGCGTCTACGCCGCCTGGATTGCGACCCGGGTGCTCCGGGTCGATCCCACGCGCGCCACCCCGGCGGAACGGCTGAACAACGGCCGCGACTTCATGCCGACGCATCGGGCGATCGTGTTCGGTCATCACTTTGCCGCCATCGCCGGTCCCGGGCCCCTGGTCGGACCGACGCTTGCGGCACAGTTCGGCTACCTGCCCGGAACGCTGTGGATCCTGGTGGGCGCGGTGTTCGGCGGTTGTGTGCAGGATATGACCATACTGCTGCTGTCCACCCGTCGCGACGGCCGCAGCCTCGGGCAGATGGCGCGCGATGAGCTCGGGCCGCTGGGCGGCGTCGCGGCGCTCATCGGCACGCTGCTCATCATGGTGATCCTGAGTGCCGTACTCGGCCTGGTGATCGTCAACGTCATGAAACACAGCCCGTGGGCGACCGCGACCGTGCTGGCGACCATACCGGCGGCCATCATCGTCGGGGTGTACCTGCGCATCTGGCGGCCGGGCAGGGTGCTCGAGGGCACCGTGCTCGGGGTGGTGCTGGTGCTGCTCGCGCTCCTCGGCGGCGGCTGGCTCGATCACCAGCCGCAGCTGCGCGGCCTGTTCGACTACTCCGCGCTGACGCTGTCGGGAATCATCATCGCCTATGGCTTCTTTGCGGCCATCCTGCCGGTGTGGCTACTGCTGGCCCCCCGTGACTATCTCTCCACGTTCCTCAAGCTCGGCACGATTGTGCTGCTCGCCGTGGCCATCGTGATCACCCACCCGCAGATCAAGATGCCGGCGATTACGCCGTTCGTGGACGGCACCGGCCCGCTCTTCGGCGGCAAGGTGTTCCCGTTCGTTTTCATCACCATTGCCTGCGGCGCCATCTCCGGGTTCCACGCGCTGATCGCGAGCGGCACGAGCCCGAAGCTCATCAGCAACGAGATGGACGTCCGGCTCGTCGGCTATGGCAGCATGGCGCTCGAGTCGTTCGTGGCCATCATGGCGCTGATTGCTGCGACGCTGCTGGATCCGGGCGTGTTCTTCGCGATCAACACCGGGGCCGGGGTGGTCGGGGCGACGCCCGAGGCCGCCGTGCACACCATCAGCGGCTGGGGCTTCCCCGTGACGGTCGAGCAGATGCAGGCGCTCGCCGCCTCCATGGGCGAGCAGACGCTGTTCGCCCGCACGGGGGGCGCGCCCTCGCTCGCGGTCGGCATGGCGAGCATCTTCGGTTCGACCTTCGGCCAGGGCCTGCTGGCGCTGTGGTACCACTTCGCGATCATGTTCGAGGCGGTCTTCCTGCTCGCGACTCTGGATGCCGGCACGCGCGTCGGGCGCTTCATGGTGCAGGATGTGCTCGGGCGTGCCTGGGAGCCCCTCGGACGCACCTCCTGGTACCCCTCGGTGCTGCTCTCGAGCGCGGTGATCGTCACCGCCTGGGGGTACTTTCTCTACATCGGCGTCATCGATCCGAACGGGGGCGTGAACATCCTGTGGCCGCTGTTCGGGATCTCCAATCAGATGCTCGCAGCGATTGCGCTCTCGATCGCGACCGCCATCATCATCAAGGGTGCACGGCCGCGCTACGCCTTGGTGACGCTGCTGCCGCTGGCGTGGCTGGCGCTCGTGACGACCACCGCGGCATGGCAGAAGATCACCAGCCCGGACGTTCGCATCGGCCTGTTTGCAGCGGCGAACGACCTCGCAGCCAAGCTCGCCGCCGGCACCTTGCCGCCCGAACGCGCCGCGGTCGCGCCGCAGCTGATCTTCAACCAGCGCCTCGACGCGTGGCTGGCGCTGCTGTTCACCACCATCCTGTGGCTGGTGATCCTGGACATGGCGCGCATCTGCGTGCGCCGCCTGCGTGGTCAGTCAGTTCCGGCAAGCTCGGAAGTACCCTATCGCGAGAGCCAGCTGAAGCTTCTGGCACAGGCGACGCCGTGAAGGCGCCGGCCTTGAGCATTCACGCCGGGGCGGCAGCCGTCACCGCGTGCGCGCGCCGCGGCTGGGCCTGGCTGCGCCAACTCAGCGGGGATGATGCCTACGAGCGCTACCGCGCCCATCAGCTCAAGCGCCACCCGGGGAGCCGTCTCGTGGAGCGCCGCGCCTTCTTCGAGGAGGAGCAGCGGCGCAAGTGGAGCGGCGTCAGCCGCTGCTGCTAGGCCGCAAAACGGCCACGCGCCGGGCGAGGCGGACCGCGGAGGTGAATCTCCGGGGAAATGTTAACATTACGGGCTTAGTCCGCGGCACGCCCCACCGCAGCGCCGCCCCGTGGAAGGACCGCCATGTCACTGAAAATAATGATCCTCGGCGCGAACGGCTTCATCGGCAGTGCGCTCACGAGTGCGATCCTGAAGTCCCGCGACTGGGACGTCTACGGCATCGACCTGGCGGACAACAAGCTCGGCGATGCGCCGCAGAACCAGCGCTTTCACTTCGTTGAGGGTGACATCACCATCAACAAGGAGTGGGTGGAATACCACGTCAAGAAGTGCGACGTGGTGGTGCCGCTGGTGGCCATCGCCAACCCGGCGCAGTACGTGACGCATCCGCTGCGGGTGTTCGAGCTCGACTTCGAGGCGAACATCGACATCGTGCGGCACTGCGTGAAGTACAACAAGCGCCTCATTTTCCCCTCGACGTCGGAGATCTATGGCATGTCCCCGGACGCGGTGCTTGATGAAGAATCGAGCCCGCTCACCTACGGGCCCATCAACAAGCAGCGCTGGATCTATGCCGCGTCCAAGCAGTTGCTCGATCGCGTCATCTACGCCTACGGCGTGCGCGACAACCTCGACTACACCTTGTTCCGGCCCTTCAACTTCATCGGCCCGAACCTGGACAACGTCGAGGAGCCCAAGGAGGGCAGCTCGCGCGTGTTCACGCAGTTCCTGTCCAACGTGCTGTACCGTCGCCCGATCAAGCTCGTGGACGGGGGCAGCCAGAAGCGCTCCTTCACGTATATCGATGACGCCATCGAGGCGCTGCTCACCATTCTCGAGAACAAGGACGGCTGCGCCAGCCGCCGCATCTTCAACATCGGCAATCCGCACAACTGCATCTCGATCCGGGAGCTGGCGCAGCGCACCATCCGCATTGCCCAGGAGTTCCCGGTGCTGCGCGATGCGGCCAAGACCACCGAGATCGTCGACATCTCCGCCGGGGAGTACTACGGCAAGTACTACCAGGACATCCAGGTGCGCGTGCCGAACATCGAGGCGGCGGGGCGCGACCTGGGCTGGAAGCCGACCACCGACATGGATACCGCGATCCGCCGCACCATTGCGTTCTACGTCAACCAGGAAGGCTTCGGCACCCGCGCGGCAGCGATGGCCGGGATCTAGCCGCGGCGCTGCCGTCGGCGATCTATGAGTAGCGCTAGCGGGCCGGCGGCACGCGCGGCCAGTCTCGGGTGGCTTGCGTGGGTGCTGCTCGGCGCGGCGTGGTTCGCCACCATGCCGCTGCGCCCGCTGTTTGATCCGGACGAGGGCCGCTATGCGGAGATTCCGCGTGAGATGCTCGCCAGCGGCGACTGGGTCACGCCGCGCCTGAACGGCCTTAAGTACTTCGAGAAGCCACCGCTGCAGTACTGGGCGACCGCGGCGGCTTACCGCATCGGCGGCGAACGGGCATGGACCTCGCGCCTCTGGGGCGTGGGTCTGGCGTTTGCCTGCCTGCCGCTGGTGTTCCTGTGGGTGCGGCGCCTCTATGGGCGCGCCAGCGCCGTGCTGGCGCTGACGGCGCTGGCGGTCAGTCCCTTCTTCGTGGTCGTCGGTCACCTGAACCTGCTGGACCAGGCGTTCACATTCTGGCTGACCGCCATGGTGTTGGCCTTCGCCCTGGCGCAGTCAGAAGCCCCGGGTGCGCCGGGCGAGCGGCGCTGGATGCTCGCCGCGTGGGCCTGCGCGGCGCTTGCAGTGCTGTCCAAGGGCATCGTCGTGGGTGTGCTCGGCGGGGGCGCCCTGGTGCTGTACACGCTGCTCGAGCGCGATGCCGGCCGCTGGCGCCGCCTGCACCTGCGCAGCGGCGTGCCGCTCTTCCTGCTGCTCGCCGCGCCGTGGTTCGTCCTGGTCACGCGGCGCAATCCGAGCTTCCCGGGATTCTTCTTCGTGCACGAGCACTTCGCGCGCTTCCTCACCACGGTGCACCAGCGCGTGGAACCGTGGTGGTACTTCCTGCCGCTGCTGCTGCTCGGGGTGCTGCCGTGGCTCGCGGCACTCGTGCACGCGGCGCGCAGCGCGGAGCCGCCCACGCTGATGCACGCCGGCACGCCGGCCGACCCGCGCTTCAAACCGGTGAGGTTCCTGCTGGTCTACGCGGGGGTCACGCTGGCGTTTTTCTCCGCCTCCGGGTCCAAGCTCGCCCCCTACATCCTGCCGATGCTGCCGGTGCTCGCCGCGCTGGCGGGCATTTATGCGCCCGACCCGCAGGCATTCGTGCGGCGCGCCGCCCGCAGCGGCGCCGTGCTGGTGATGGTGGTGGGCGCCGGACTGCTCTTCTACTGCCTGCGTCGCAACGCCTACGTGCCGCACGCCGCCGTGCACTGGGGCGTAGCGGCCATGCTCACCGCGCTCGCGGCGGTGCTCTACGGCGCCGTGCGCCGGCGGCCGCAGGCGGGCGCCGCTGCGCTGGTCACCGCGCTCGCCGGCGTGCTGGCCTGGCAGTTTCTCCTGTGTGAGTACGGGGCCATCCCGCCGGCGCGCTCGGCGCGCGAGCTTGCCGACAGCGTGCGTTCCTTGATTACGCCGCAGACACCCCTGTACAGCGTCGGCCAGTACCGCCAGACGCTGGCGCCGTATCTTGGGCGCACCCTGCAACTGGCCGGCTTCGAGGGCGAGCTGCAGTTTGGTCTCACGGAGCAACCGGAGCTGCGCATGTCAGTGGAGCAGTTTGCAGCGCGGTGGAGCGCCGGTGGCGACGCCGTGGCATTCTTCGAGCCTGGATTGTGGGATGAGTGGCGGCGGCGGGGCCTGCCGGGCCGCGTGATCGCCGCTGACTACGACACCGTTGCCGTGAGCCGCCTGTGAAACTGGTCGATTTTTCCATCCTGTGCTGTGGGGTGCTGCTGAACGCGCTGGCCCAGCTTGGCCTCAAGGCTGCCACGCGCGTGAGCGGGCCGCTGGTGGCCGGGGATGCCGGCGTGTGGCGCAAGGGGCTGGAACTGCTGAGCGTGCCGCCGCTGTGGTACGCGCTCTTCGCCTATGGCCTGTCCGTGATTGTCTGGCTTGTCGGCCTGTCGCGCGTGCCGGTGAGCCAGGCCTATCCCTTGCTGTCCCTGGGCTATGTCATCAACATTGGACTGGCCTGGTGGCTGCTCGGTGAGGTGCCCAACGTGCAGCGCGTGGCCGGCATCGCCGTCATCGTCGCAGGCGTTATCCTGGTGACCCGCTCATGAATGATGCAACCAAGGCGGCGCAGCCGCTGCTGCCCTTTACACGCCCGACGATCGACGAGGAGACCATCGCCGCGGTCGCCGAGGTGCTGCGCTCGGGCTGGCTGGCGAGCGGTCCGAAGGTGGCGCAGCTGGAAGCGGAACTCTCACGCTACTGCGGCGGCCGGCCGGTGCGCAGCCAGACCTCCGCAACCGCGGGGCTGGAGATGGCGCTGCTCGCCTGCGGCATCGGGGCGGGCGATGAGGTGATCACCCCGGCGCTGAGCTTCGTTGCGACCGCGAACGTCATCATGCGCGTCGGGGCGCGGCCGGTGTTCGTGGACGTCGGGCTCGATTCGCGCAACCTCGATCTTGAGCAGGTGGAAGCCGCGATCACCCCGCGCACCCGCGCCATCATGCCGGTGCACTTCGCCGGCCTGCCCGTGGACATGGAGCGCCTCTACCACATCGCCGGCAAACACCAGCTGCGGGTCATCGAGGATGCCGCGCACGCCATCGGCTCCTCGTGGGGCGGGCGGCGCATCGGCAGCTTCGGGGACCTGGTGTGCTTCAGTTTCCATCCGAACAAGAACATCACCACCATCGAGGGCGGCGCCATCTCGGGCGGCTCGCCCGAGGAAGTCAAGGCGATCGAGCTGCACCGCTGGCACGGGCAGCTCAAGACGGGTCCGGACTCGTTCGACACGCTGCTGCCCGGTGGCAAGTACAATCTGTCGGACGTCGCGGCCGCGGTGGGCCTCGGGCAGCTCAAGCGCCTGGAGGAATTCAACGCCCGGCGACGGGTGCTGGTCGCGCGTTACTTCGAGCTGTGGGGCAGCGAGCCGCCGCTGCGCCTGCCGGAACGCGGCGACGCGGGTCACAGCTGGCACGTCTTCACACCATTGCTGCCACTGCCGCAGCTGCGCATCACGCGTCTTGAGTTCATGGAGGCGATGAAGCAGCGCGGCATCGGCGTCGGCGTCCACTATCCGGCGATCCACCTGTTCAGCTGCTACCGGGCACTCGGCTACCGCGACGGCCAGTTCCCGCACGCCGAGCGCATCGGGCGCGAGACCGTGACGCTGCCGCTGTTTCCGGCGATGCAGCTCAGCGACGTCGAGCGCGTGGTGAGCGCGACCAACGAGATCCTTGCCGGAGCCCGCCGATGAACCCGCAGGTGTCGGTGATCGTGCCGGTCTACAACGAAGAGGAGGGGCTGCCGCTGCTGTTCGAGCGGCTGTACCCGGCGCTCGACGCCCTCGGCCGCAGCTACGAGGTGGTGTTCGTGGACGACGGCAGCAGTGACCGCTCGGTGGCCGAGCTGCGCGAACAGTTTCAGAAGCGGCCCGACGTCACGCGCGTGGTGGTGCTGGCACGCAATGCCGGCCAGCACATGGCGATTCTCGCCGCGTTCGCGCAGGCGCGCGGCACCTACGTCATCACATTGGATGCCGACCTGCAGAACCCGCCGGAGGAGATCGCGCGCCTGGTCGCGGCGATGGATGCCGGGGCGGACTACGTGGGCACCATCCGCCTCAGCCGCCAGGACGTGCTGTGGCGCAAGGCCGCCTCGCGCCTGATGAACCGCCTGCGCGAGGGCACGACCTCGATCCGCATCACGGACCAGGGCTGCATGCTGCGCGGCTATCACCGCAGCGTCATCGACGCGGTCAATCATTGCACCGAGGTCAGCACCTATGTGCCGGCGCTCGCCTACACCTTCGCCCGCCGCCCGGTGGAGATCGAGGTCGCGCACGCCGAGCGCACGGTGGGTCAGTCGAAGTACTCGCTCTACCGCCTGGTGCGCCTGAACTTCGATCTGATGACCGGCTTTTCGGTGGCCCCGCTGCAATTCTTCTCCATGGCCGGCGGGCTGATCGCGCTCGTCTCGCTGACCCTCGTGGTGATCCTGCTCATCCGCCGTGTCATCGTCGGTCCGGAAGCGGAAGGCTTGTTCACCCTGTTCGCGATCGCATTCTTCCTGATCGGCGTCACGCTGCTCGGGCTCGGGGTGGTCGGGGAATACGTGGGGCGCATCTACGAGCAGGTGCGCCAGCGGCCGCGTTACACCGTCGCCGCGGTGCTCGAGGAGGGCGGTGCGCAGGATCCGCGGCAGCTGCCGCCGGCTGCGGGGCCGGAGCTCCTCACCCAGGTGCCGCAGAGCGAACGCCTGCCGGGAGCGCAGGAGTGAGCCAGGCGCGGGCCGTCGTCTTCGCCTATCACGATGTCGGAGTGCGCTGCCTCAAGACCCTGCTGTCGGCGGGCGTGGAGGTGCCGCTGGTGGTCACGGTGGCGGATGATCCGCTGGAAACGCAGTGGTACGCCAGTGTCGCGGCGACGGCGCGCGACTACGGCCTGAATCTCATCGCGCCCGCGGAGCCGAACACCGTCGAGCTTGAGAGCACGCTGGCGGCGCTGCAGCCCGACTTCGTCTTTTCCTTCTACTACCGCGCGATGCTCGGTACGCCGCTGCTGCGCACGGCACGGCGCGGCGCGCTCAACATGCACGGCTCGCTGCTGCCGAAATTTCGCGGCCGTGCGCCGGTGAACTGGGCGATCCTCAAGGGCGCGAGGGAGAGCGGCGCGACGCTGCACTACATGGTGGAGCGCGCCGATGCCGGGGATATCGTCGATCAGCTGGCGGTGCCGATCCTGCAGGACGATGAGGCGCGCGAGGTGTTCGCCAAGGTCACGGTGGCGGCGGAAACGATTCTGGCGCGCTCGCTCCCGGGCCTGATCGCCGGCACCGCGGCGCGGCGACCGCAGACGCCCGAGGCGGGGCAGTACTTCGGACGCCGCCGTCCCGAGGACGGACGCATCGACTGGGGCCGCCCTGCGCTGGAGATCCACAACCTGGTGCGCGCGGTGGCGCCGCCGTTTCCCGGCGCATTCGCCCAGGTGGGGACGGAGCGCTGGGAGATCCACCGCACGCGCCTGAGCGGCGAGCGGGCGGCCGCCGGCGCCGCGCCACAGCTGCGCGGGGCCGGCGGGGAATGCCTCGCGGTGTGCGGCGACGGCGGGCTGCTGCGCCTGCTGAAAGTCAGCACGGCCGGCGGGCCGCTCGATCTGGCGGCGCTGTCACGGGCGCTCGAGCGGCGGCCGCAGCCCCTGGGGTGAAGCGATGGCGCTCGTGGCACTCAAGATCGACGTCGACACCTACCGCGGTACGCGCGAGGGCGCGGTGCGCCTGGCGGACCTGCTGGAACGGCTCGACGCGCGCGCGACCTTCCTGTTCAGCCTGGGGCCTGATAACACCGGGCGCGCCATCCGCCGCGCCTTCCGCCGCGGCTTCCTCGGCAAGGTAAAGCGCACCTCGGTGCTGCAGCACTACGGCCTCAGGACCCTCATGTACGGCGTGCTCCTGCCCGGACCGCACATCGGCCGGCGCTGCCGCGAGCCCATGCGCGACATCGCGCAGCGCGGCTTCGAGGTCGGGGTGCACACCTGGGATCACGTGCGCTGGCAGGACGGAGTCGCGCGGGCGAGCGAGGCGTGGACGCGGGGCGAGCTGCTGCTGGCGCGCGATGAGTTCGCGGAGATCTTCGGGCGCATGCCGCTGGTGCATGGTGCGGCCGGCTGGCAGATGAACGCGTTCGTGCCCGCCCTGGAGAAGGGCCTCGGCTTCCGCTACGCCTCGGACACTCGCGGCAGCGCGCCGTTCCTGCCGCCGGGCGGCATCCCGCAGCTGCCCACCACGTTGCCGACACTCGATGAGCTCATCGGCCGCCCGGACCTGAAGGGCGAGGAGCCGGTCGATCACCTGTTGCGGCTGACTGCCGCCGTTGCCGCGCGGGATCAGGTGTTTACGCTGCACGCGGAGCTGGAAGGGGGCGCCTACCTTGGTGCCTTCGAGCGCCTGCTGCGCGCCTGGCAGCAGCGCGGCGTCGAGCTCACCGATCTTGCGAGCTACGCGGCGCGCCTGCACCTGAAGAGCCTGCCGCCGGGAACGATTCTGGAGGGCAGCGTCGCGGGACGCTCGGGGACGCTCGCGGTGCAGGGCGCGCGCCCCTGATGGCGGTCGCGCGCCCACGGGGCCGACGCTAGACTCCCCGGATGTCCGCCTACGGCCTCCTCATCTTCGCGCTGGTGTATGCGCTGGCGGTCGCGACGCCCGGTCCTGGCATCGCCGCCGTGATCGCCCGCGGCCTGGGGCGTGGCACGCACGGTGCGCCGGCCTTCATCGCCGGGTTCCTCGTCGGGGATCTCATTTGGTTCGCGCTCGCGGCCCTGGGCCTTGCGATGCTGGCGGAGCGCGCCCATACGCTCTTCGTCGGCGTGCGCTTTGCCGGTGCGGCCTACCTGCTCTACCTCGCCTGGCGGCTATGGAAGGCGCCGGCCGCCGAACTCGACACCACGCAGGTACCCCGGCGCGAGCGACCGCTGCAGACCTTCCTGGGCGCACTCGCCCTCACGCTGGGCAATCCCAAGACCATGGTGTTCTTCCTCGCCGTACTGCCCACCGTGGTCGAGCTCAAGCACCTCACGGCCGGCGGCTTCGCCGCGGTCGCCCTCGTGATCGTGGTGCTGCTGCCGTGTGTGCTCGGCGCCTACACGCTGTTTGCCGCGCGTGCCCGGGTGCGCCTGACACGGCCGCAGACCGTGCGCTGGATCCAGCGCGGCACGGGGGCCGTCATGGCCGGGGCCGCGGTCGCGGTCGTGACGCGCTAGGCAGCGCGGCACCCACCCGCAGTTGACCTTGACGCAGACCCCACTCAACATGCCGCGCACCATGATTCCCCCCACCATGACGGCGATCGAGATCCGCGAGCCCGGGCCGCCGCAGGTGCTGCGCGCGATGCAGCGCGCCACCCCCCAGCCCGCCAGCGGCGAGGTGCTGATCCGCGTGGTGGCCGCCGGTGTCAATCGCCCCGACGTCCTGCAGCGCAAGGGTGCCTACGCGCCGCCCCCCGGAGCCAGCGACATTCCCGGACTCGAGGTCGCGGGCGAAGTAGTCGCGCTCGGCGGCGGCGTGCGCGAGCCGGCCCTGGGAGCGCGCGTGTGCGCGCTGGTCGCCGGCGGCGGCTATGCCCAGTACGTGAACGTGCCCGCGGTGCAGTGCCTGCCGGTGCCTGAGAATCTGACCTTCGAGGAGGCCGCGGCGCTGCCGGAGACTTTCTTCACCGTGTGGCTGAACGTGTTTGAGCGTGCGCGCCTGCAGCCAGGAGAGACGCTGCTGGTGCACGGCGGTTCCAGCGGCATCGGCACCACCGCCATCATGCTCGGCAAGGCCTTCGCGGCGCGCGTCATCGTGACGGCCGGCAGCGCGCAGAAATGCGCGGCCTGCCGCGAGCTCGGTGCGGATGTTGCGATCAACTACCATGAGACCGACTTCGTCGAGGCGACGCTGCGCGCCACCGACGGCAAGGGCGCCGATGTCATCCTCGACATGGTCGGCGGGGCTTACCTCACGCGCGACGCGGCGGCGGCGGCGCTCGAGGGCCGCATTGCGCTCATCGCCACGCAGGGCGGTGCCAAGTCCGAGCTTGACCTGCGGCTGCTCATGAGCAAGCGGCTGACGCTCAGCGGCTCGACGCTGCGGCCGCAGTCGGTCGAGGCCAAGGGGCGCCTGGCGCAGGCCTTGCGGCAGAACGTGTGGCCGCTGTTTGCCACCCGGCGCCTGAAGCCCGTGATCCACGCGCAGTTCCCGCTGAGCGATGCCGCCGGCGCTCACAAGCTGATGGAGTCGGGTGCGCACATCGGCAAGATCGTGCTCGTGACCTGAATGCGGCGCGTGAGGGTGTCGGCGCGCGCCGATAAGTCGCGATGACGTCACGCGGCTGGCGTACTGTGCTTGCGAGCCCGGCGTGGCAGCAGCGGAGCGCGTGCGCATGAGCCTTTCGCCCTACGGTCTTCTCGAGTTGCCCTGGTGGGGCTACGTGCTCGTGACCTTCGCCACCATCCAGAGCATGTTCCTCGGGGTCACGCTTTACCTGCACCGGGACCAGTCGCACGGCGGTCTGATCCTGCATCCGGCGCTGCGGCATCTGTTTCGCTTCTGGCTGTGGTTCAGTTCCGCCGCGGTGACCCGCGAATGGGTCGCCGTGCACCGGCGCCACCATGCCTATGCCGACCAGCCGGGCGATCCGCACAGTCCGGTTGTGTTCGGTCTCAGGCGCGTGCTCTTGGAGGGCTACGAACTGTACGGCGTCGCGGCGCACGATGCGCAGACGCTCAGGAACTTCGGGCGCGGCACACCGGATGACTGGCTCGAGCGGCACCTCTACGCCGGCTATCCCTACCTCGGGATCGCGGTGTTCGTGGGCCTGCACCTCGTGGCGTTCGGGGCGCCGGGGATAATCATGATCGCCGTGCACCTGTCGGCGCAGCCATTCTTCGCCGCCGGGGTGATCAACGGCCTCGGTCATGCGGTGGGCTACCGCAGCTTCGAGATGCCTTCCACGGCGACCAACCTCGTGCCCTGGGGCCTGCTGCTCGGCGGCGAGGAACTGCACAACAACCACCACGCCTTTCCGCGCTCGGCGTGTTTCGCCGTGCAGCGCTGGGAACTCGATATCGGCTGGCTGTGGATCCGGCTGCTCCGTGCGCTGCGGCTGGCGCGCGTGCGCTGGGTGGCGCCGCGGCCGCGGTTCGAGTGCCGCCGCCGCGAGCTCAGCGACGAGACCGTGCAGGCGCTGTTCACCAACCGCATGCACGTGCTGCGCGCCTACGCGCGCCAGGTGGTGCTGCCGGTGTGCCGCGAGCTGGCGCGCAAGGAACGACACTGCCTGCCCCCGGGCACCTCCAAGCTCCTCATCCGCCATCCCGCCATGCTTGCCGAGGAGGCGCGCCGCCGCCTGGGTGAGCTGCTGGACAAGTACGAGGTGCTGCGCCGGGTGATCGACTACCGCGAGGCACTGCAGCGGCTGTGGAACGAGGCGGCCGCGAACCGCGGTCGGGCGCTGGTGCAGCTGCACGAGTGGTGCCGCGGGGCCGAGGGCAGCGGCATCGGTGCGCTGCGCGAGTTTGCGCAGCGCCTGCCGGCCTACGCCCGCTAAAGCGGGGTGTTATTTCGTCGGCAGGCTGGTGGAGCGCGTGACGGTGCGCATGGCGAAGCTTGAGTGCACGCGCGCCACGCTCGGCAGGCGCGTCAGGTGCGCTCGGTGCACGCGCTCAAAATCTTCCATGTCCGCGACCACGAGGCGCAGCAGATAGTCGTGCTCGCCGGTCATGAGATAGCACTCCATGACCTCCGGGATCTTGCGCACCGCGCTCTCGAAGGCCTCCAGTCCCGCCTGGCTCTGCCGATCGAGGGTGATGTTCACAAACACGCTCACCGGAAAGCCCGCCTTGGTCTGATCGATGAGCGCGGTGTAACCCTGGATGAGTCCAGATTCCTCGAGCGCACGCACACGGCGCAGGCACGCGGATTCGGACAGGCTCACCTTGCCGGCGAGCAGTGCGTTAGTGATGCGGCCGTCCTGCTCGAGCAGGCGCAGGATGGCGCGATCATAGCGGTCGAGCTCCATTGGCGCAATATTCCGGCGATTTTCTAACCTAATGAGACAGATTCTGCCACAGATGGTGGCAGGGAGGTCGCCATTACGCAAGGTGTCGCCACGCCCGTGCTCCTACGCTGGCGCCCACAATCCGCCACGGGGGGCTGCCGCCATGCGCATCGGTGTTCCGCGAGAGATCAAGGTCCATGAGTATCGCGTGGGGCTGGTGCCGGCCGGCGCGCGCGAGCTGATTGCCGCCGGTCACGAAGTGCTGGTGGAGAGCGGTGCCGGCAACGGCATCGGCGTCGAGGACGCGCACTATCGCGCCGCGGGCGCTGCCATCGCGGCGAACGCCGTGGAGGTCTTCCAGCACGCTGACCTGGTGGTCAAAGTCAAGGAGCCCCAGGCGGCCGAGTGCGCGTTGCTGCGCAAGGATCAGGTGCTCTTCACCTACCTGCACCTCGCGGCCGACGCCGCGCAGGCCAAGGCCATCATGAAGTCCGGGGCGACGGCGATCGCGTACGAGACCGTCACCTCGCCGAACGGTTCGCTGCCGCTGCTCACGCCCATGAGCGAAGTGGCAGGACGCATGTCCATCCAGGTCGGCGCCGCCAGCCTGCAGAAGGCCAACGGCGGCTTCGGCGTACTGCTGGGCGGCGTGCCGGGCGTGCCGCCGGCGAAGGTCGTGATCCTCGGCGGCGGGGTCTCAGGCACGCACGCGGCCGAGATGGCTGTCGGCATGCGCGCGGACGTGACCGTCGTTGATCGCTCGGTGCCGCGCCTGCGCGAGCTGTCGACGATCTTCGGTTCGGCGCTGCGCACCAGCTATTCCACGACCGAGACCATCGAGCATCTGGTGCGCGATGCGGACCTGGTGGTGGGCGCGGTGCTGGTGACCGGTGCGGCGGCACCGAAGCTCGTCACCCGCGCCATGATCAAGACCATGAAGCCCGGCGCGGTGCTCGTGGACATCTCCATCGACCAGGGGGGGTGCTTCGAGACCAGCCGCCCCACGACGCACGCGGACCCCACCTTCGTGGTCGACGGCGTCATCCACTACTGCGTCGCCAACATGCCCGGCGCCGTTCCCAGGACCTCCACCCTGGCGCTGACCAATGCCACGCTGCCCTACGTGCGCGCGCTTGCCGATCTGGGCTGGCGCGCCGCCTTCAAGCGCGATGCAGGACTGGCGGCGGGCCTGAATGTGTACGGGGGCGAGATCACGCACGAGGCCGTCGCCCGCGCGCTGGGCCTGACGGCGCGCCCGTACAGCGGCTGAGGTTCCGCAGCGCCGCCGCCCCGTGCCCCCACAAAGGGAGGTGGTCGTGCCGCACGGCTGCGGCTACCCTACGCCGACCCTGCCACCTTAAGAGCCCCCGGAGGTCTGACGTGATGAAGACTGTGTTGCCTGCCGCGCTGCTGGCCCTGATCAGCAGCGCAGCCGTTGCCGATCCGGTGACCTACCAGGTCGATCCTGCCCATACCTACCCGAGCTTCGAGGCCGACCATTTCGGCGGCATGTCCCTCTGGCGCGGGAAGTTCGACAAGTCCTCCGGCTCGATCGTCCTCGACAAGGACAAGGCCACCGGCACGGTGGACATCACGGTCGACACCGCCTCCATCAGCTTCGGCAATCCGAAGCTCGACGAACACGCCAAGTCAGCCGAGATGTTCGACGTGACGAAGTTCCCCACGGCGACCTACAAGGGCAAGCTGGCCGGATTCAAGAACGGCACGCCGACGCAGGTCGAGGGCAGCTTCACGCTGCACGGCGTGACCAAGCCCCTGACGCTCACCATCAATTCCTTCAAGTGCCTCACCTATCCGATGGACAAGAAGGAACATTGCGGTGCGGATGCCTCCGCGACCATCAACCGCGCCGACTACGGCATTCCGTTCGGCGACAAGTACGGCTTCAACATGCAGGTGAAGCTGGCGATCCAGGTGGAAGCGGTGCGCGCTTAGCTGAAGGCCGCGTTAACCCAGCCGGGCCACGGTCTCGCTGGCGAGCGCCAGCGAGGCCGTGAGCCCCGGGGACTCGATTCCAAAAAGGTTGAGCAGATACGGCACCCGGTGCACGGAGGCATCGTCGATGCGAAAGTCGGCGGCTGCTTGCCCGGGGCCGAAGATCCGCGGGCGCATCGCGGCATACCCCGGCGCCAGCGCCGCGTGCGGTAAAGCCGGCCAGTAGGCGCGGATCGCGGTCTCGAAGTGCGCGGCCCGCGCGGGATCCACCGCGTAGTCCGCACTCTCCAGCCATTCGACGTCCGGCCCGAAACGAGCGCGCCCGGCCAGATCGAGCGTGAGATGGATGCCGAGCCCACCGGCATCGGGCAGCGGATAGATCAGATGCCGGAACGGCGGCGGCCCGCTGAGCGTGAAGTAGTTTCCCTTGGCGAACCAGGCGCGCGGCACGTGCGCCTGGGCGAGGCCTTCCATGCGCTGCGCGAGGCCCGGCGCCTGCAGCCCGGCGCAATTGATGAGCGTGCGGGCCCGCAGTGAGGGCTCGCAGCCGTTGACTCCGAGCAGGGCGCCCGCGCTCTCGAGTACCACGCGGGTGACCGTGCTTCCGGTGGCAAGCGTGGCGCCGGCGGCCTCTGCCTCCCCGAGCAGGGCCAGCATGTACGCGTGCGAATCGAGAATACCGCTCGAGGGGGAGTGCAGGGCGGCCACACAGAAGAGCTCGGGTTCCAGGCGCCGCGCCGCGGCCGCCTCCAGCGCGACCAGCGCGACCCCGTTCGCACCTGCCGTCGCCGCAAGCGCCTCGAGTGCAGGAAGCTGCGCGGTGGCGGTGGCCACGATCAGCTTGCCGCAGCGCCGGTGGGGGACGCCGCGCTTGC
Source organism: uncultured Pseudomonadota bacterium (assembly GCA_963781815.1). Lineage (GTDB taxonomy): Bacteria > Pseudomonadota > Gammaproteobacteria > Steroidobacterales > Steroidobacteraceae > 13-2-20CM-66-19. The sequence goes on from CAWAHK010000003.1 coordinate 60,205, forward strand.
GGCTGAACTCGTACAGCCGCTCGCGACCGGCCACGCACAGCCGCGCCTTGAGTGACCCCTGCGGATAGTAGATGCCGGCGTGGATGACCTCGCTGCTGCGGGCGCTGGTTGCGGTGCCGAAGTGCTCGGCGGCTTCGAGCACGAGCGGCGCGCGACCACTCAGGGCGAGCTCGCGTGCCACCGCAAGTCCGATGACCCCGGCCCCGATGACGACGGCGTCGACGTCTTCCATGTCACGGCAGTGTAGCCGCTGCCGCCGTGCGCGCGCGCTCCCGCGCAGGCCTTACAATGGCCGCACTGTCAGGAGGGGTCCGCCGCGTGCCAGCAGCATCCGTGTCGCCCGTGAACTATCACGTCGCAGAGGGGGTGGCGGTCCTCAGCATCGCCAACCCGCCGGTCAACGCGCTGTCCCTCCCGGTGCGCGAGGCCCTGCTGGCGGCTTTGCGGCGCGCCGAGGCCGACCCCGCGGTGCGCGCCCTGGTGCTCACCGGTGCCGGCGGCATGTTCGCCGCCGGTGCCGATCTCAATGAGGTCGCTTCGGGCCTGGTACTCAAGCCCCCGATCACCCGCGACGTGCAGGCGCAGATGGAGTCGCTGACGAAGCCGCTCGTGGCGGCGATCGAGGGCCTGGCGCTCGGCGGCGGCTTCGAGCTCGCGCTCACCTGTCACTGGCGTCTCGCCGGCGGGGCCGCCAAGGTCGGGCTGCCCGAGGTCAAGCTCGGCCTCATCCCCGGCGCCGGTGGTACCCAGCGCTTCACGCGCCTCGCCGGTCCTGAGGCCGCGCTCGAGGCCATCACCTCCGGCGCGCCGCTGCCGGCCGCGCGGGCGCACGAGCTGGGTCTCGTGGACGAGGTGGCCGATCCCGTGCTGCCGGCCGCCGTGGTGTTTGCCCTGCGCGCCGCGACCGAGAAGTGGCCGCTGCGGATCGCGAGCGAGGTGAGCGAGCACATCCGCGCGGTGCCACCGGAGCTCTTCAGTGCGTTTCGTACCAAGATCGAGCCCAAGGCGCGCGGCCAGCTCGCCCCGTGGCGCATCATCGACGCCATCGAGGCGGCCTGCACGCGCCCGAAGGAGGAGGCGCAGCGCCTGGAGCGCGAGTACTTCATCGAGTGTCGCGACAGCCCGCAGCGCCGGGCGTTACTGCACGTGTTCTTCGCCGAGCGCGAAGCGCGCAAGATTCCCGGCATCCCCAGCGACCTGGCGCCCCTGCCGATCCGGCGCGCCGGGGTGATCGGTGCGGGCACCATGGGGGGCGGCATCGCCATGACCTTCGCCAACGCCGGCATCCCGGTGACGCTGCTGGATCAGAGCCCCGAGGCCCTCGAGCGCGGCCTGGCGCTGATCCGCAAGAACTACGCTGTCTCGGTCAGCCGCGGCAGCCTCCCGCAGGCGCGGGCCGAGCAGGCGCTGGCTCTGATTCGCGGCGTAGGCGAGTACGGCGCGCTCAAGGATGCGGACATCCTCGTCGAGGCGGTGTTCGAGACCCTCAAGGTGAAGCAGCAGGTGTTCGCGCAGCTCGATGCCGTCGCCGCGCCGCACGCGATTCTGGCGACCAACACCTCGACGCTCGACATCGATGCGATCGCCGCCAGCACCTCGCGCCCGCAGCAGGTGGTGGGCACGCATTTCTTCAGCCCCGCCAATGTCATGAAGCTGCTGGAGAACGTGCGCGGCAGCCGCACCGCGCCCGAGGTCATCGCCACCGTCATGGCCTTGGGCAAGACCCTGGGGAAGGTACCGGTGCTGGCGGGCAACTGCGACGGCTTCATCGGCAACCGCATGCTCGCCTTCTATGGGCTGGAGGCAGAGTTCCTGCTCGAGGAGGGCGCAACCCCGGAGCAGATCGACCGTGTCATCGAGGGCTTCGGGTTCGCCATGGGGCCGCTCGCGGTGCGCGACCTCGCCGGCAACGATGTCGGCTTCCTCATCCGCCAGGGGCGCACGCTGCCGGCGGACGAGCGCTGGTCGCCGATTCTCGAGCGCCTGGTGGCCGACGGGCGACTGGGACAGAAGGCGGGCAAGGGCTTTTACCGCTACGAGGGCCGCACCCGCATCCCGGACCCGCAGGTCCTGGCCATCATCGAGGGGGTGTCACGGGACCTCAACATCCAGCGGCGCGACATTGCGGATGAGGAGATCCTCAGGCGCCTGCTGCACCCGCTCGTGAACGAGGGTGCGCGGATCGTCGAGGAGGGCATCGCGCTGCGCGCCGGCGATGTCGACACGGTTTACATCAACGGCTACGGCTTTCCGGCGTGGCGCGGCGGACCGATGTACTGGGCCGAGCAGTCCGGCCTTGAGCACGTGGTGAGGACGATGCAGACACTTGCGCGCACGCACGGTGCCCGTTGGCAGCCCGCCCCGCTGCTGACTCGCCTGGCCGCTGCCGGGCGGGGCTGGAGCGCATGAGGCGCCCGCCGCCGTGCGCCACGCGGGTGACCCTGCTGGCTGCGCTGCTCGCCTGCGCCACCTTCGACCCAGCGGGCGCGGACCAGCACGGTCCGCCGCACGTGCCGGGCACGCTCGCCGCCTGGGCGCAGGGGGCGCGGCTGTACCCGGGGCTGGGCGACTTCCATCGCGCGGTGAGCACGGTCTCGCCCGAGGCGCAGCGCTACTTCGATCAGGGCATGCGGCTGCTGTGGGCGTTCAACCACGATGAGTCCACGCGCTCGTTCGCGAAGGCCGCGCAGCTGGACCCCACCTGTGCGGCCTGCTTCTGGGGCGTCGCGCTGACCGTTGGTCCGAACTACAACCTGCCCGCGACCCAGGAGAGCCGCGCGCGCGTCGCCTTCGAGGCGCTGCACGAGGCGCAGGCACAGGCCGCGCACGCCTCCGCGGTTGAGCAGGCACTGATCGGCGCGCTGGCGGCGCGTTACCCGAGCGCGCAGCCGCCCGCGGCGCAGGAGTCCGAGGCGGTGCTCGGCGCGTACGCGAGCGCGATGCAGGCCCTGGCCGCACGCTTCCCGCAGGACCTCGACGTTCAGGTGCTGTGTGCCGAGGCGCAGATGACCGTGCATGCCTGGAAACTGTGGACCCCCGACGGACTGCCTGTCCCCGGCACGGCGCAGATTCAGGCGCGCCTGGAAGCGGTGCTCGCGCGCGATCCTTCCCATCCGGGCGCGAACCACTACTACGTGCACGTCATGGAGGCCTCCGCCACGCCGCAGCGGGCGCTGCCGGCCGCGCAGCGCCTGCACGGCATGATGCCGGCCGCCGGGCACCTGGAGCACATGCCGGCGCATATCCTGCAACGGGTCGGCCGCTACGAGGACGCGGCGGAGGCCAACCGCCGCGGTGTGCGCGCGGATGAGGCCTACCTGGCGCAGACGCCGGCGCCGGACTATTACGCGATGTACCTGGCCCACAACCACGCCTTCCTCGCCTACGCGGCCGCCATGGAAGGCCGCAAGGCGGAGACGCTGAGCGCGGTGCAGGCGCTGGCCGCCGCCGTGCCGCTGCCGATGCTGCTCGCGATGGGCGATTCGGGCTGGAATCTTTCGCAGCAGTACGCCGCGCTGGTGCGCTTCGGGCTCTGGGATGAACTGATCGCGCTGCAGGCGCCGGACCCGCAGGCGCAGGGCCTCAGCGCCGGGTACTTCTACGGGCGCGGGTTCGGACTGGCCGCCCGCGGACGCATCCCGGAGGCGCAGCAGGCGCTCGCGCAGCTGCGCGAGCTGAACGCGCGCGTGCCCGCGACCGCCGCCGCGGGGCTCAATACCCTCAAGGCGGTCATCGCGGTGGCCGAACCGGTGCTGGCGGCGCGCATCGCCGCGACCGAGCGGCGCGATGCTGAGGCGATCGCCCTGCTCAGGCAGGCGGTGGCCGCCGAGGACGCGCTCGCGTACGACGAGCCCGCCGACTGGTTCTTCCCGGCGCGCCAGCTGCTCGGCGCGCAGCTGCTGCTGGCCGGTCAGCCGGCGGCGGCCGAGGCGGTGTACCGCGAGGACCTGAAGCGCAATCCGGAGAACGGCTGGTCACTGCAGGGGCTGGTGCTGGCCGCCCAGGCGCAGGGCCGCGCGCAGGAGGCCGCGCGCCTGGCGCGGCGCCAGCAAGCCGCCTGGCGGCACGCCGACGTGCGCCTGTCCGGTTCTGCCTTCTGGTACCAGGGTACGGATCTGGCGGCCTGCGAATGCGAACATTTCGCCTCAGGCGAGCGGCAGGCGGGTCGTGAACTTCTTGGTGCGCAGCACGAAGCTGGTGTTGACTGAGCGTACCGCCGCCAGTTGCAGCAGCTGCGTGGAGAGGAAGTGCTCGTACGCCTCCATACTCGCAGCGACGATGCGCAGCAGGTAGTCATTCGCGCCGCTCATCGAGTGACATTCGAGCACTTCGGAGCGCGCCTTGACCAGCTGATCGAACTGGCGCACCGACTCGGGGTGATGGTTCTCGAGTGACACCAGCGCGTACGCGAGGATCGGCAGGCCGATCGCGGGCGCCCGCAGCAGCGTGACGTAGCCTTCGATGAATCCGGACTCCTGCAGCCGTCGCAGCCGCCGCCAGCACGGCGCCGGCGACAGGCCGACGCGCTTGGCCAGCTCCTGGTTGGAGATGCGGGCATCGGCCTGCAGTTCCTCGAGCATGCGCCGGTCGAGACGATCGAGCGCCTTGGCCATTTCAAATCCTCCCAGCAATGGCAATAACATTGCCAATAATCGTCCAGAAGGAGCAATAGAAGCAATTTAATTGCACCAATCTCGGCATAGACTGCGCCGATCTTCACGATCTATCCCTGGAGGGGCCCATGGCTGCCCGGGTTGCCGCAGTTTCCAATGCCAGCGTCCCCGGCCCCGCCGCGGTGCGGACCGACTGGCAGCGCGTGGCCGCGCTCCTGCAGGCCTCGCGGGCGCTGGACGAGATCGAGGAGACGCGGTTGCTGCCCGAGCGCAAGGTGCTCTACCAGTTCTCCGCGCGCGGGCACGACCTGGCGCAGATTCTGCTCGGGCTGCAGCTCACCGACCCCCACGATGCCGCGACGGTGTACTACCGCTCGCGGCCGCTGATGCTGGCGCTGGGCGTGACTCTGGAGGATGCCGCCGCCGGGCCGCTGGCGCGCACCGGCTCCTTCAGCGGCGGCCGCGACATCGGGGTGGTGTTCAACCTGCCCGGACGCGGCGGCCCGAGCGTGCTGCCGGCCTGTGGGGGCGTGGGCGCGCAGTACACGCCGGCGGCGGGCTGGGCCCAGGCGATCCGCTACCACCACGAGACGCTGCAGGACCCGGCTTACGCGCACAGCATCGCGGTGGTGCTGGGCGGGGATGCCTCCACCGCCACCAACGGATTCTGGTCGGCGCTGAACATCGCCACGACCCTGCAGCTGCCGATGCTGTTCTATATCGAGGACAACGCGTTCGGCATCTCGGTGCCCGCGCAGCTGCAGACCCCGGGCGGCAACATCGCGGCGAACCTCGCCTCCTTCGCCGGGCTCACCATCCTGGAAGGCGACGGCGCCGACCCGCAGGCCGCGGAAAGGCTGACCCGCGAGGCCGTCGCGCGCGTGCGCACGCAGCGCACGCCACTGCTGCTGCGGCTCACGGTGCCGCGCCTCTCGGGCCATTCGGGGCAGGACACGCAGGCCTACAAATCCCCCCAGATCCTGAGTGCGGAGCGCGCGCGCGATCCGCTGACGCGACTGCACTCCTTCCTGGTGCCCGCCGTGATGGGCGAGGAGGCCTGGAACGAGGTTGCCGGCCGCGCGCGTGCCGAGGTCGAGACCGCGATCGCCGCCGCGCTGGCGCGGCCGCACCCGGACCCGGCGCAGCTCACCCGGTACGTGTTTTCCGAGCCCGGGAAACTGCAGGAGCAGGGCGGTCTCGCCCCCGCGGGGTTCCGCTTTGCGGCCTCGAGTGCCACCGCGCATCCGGAAGGCACGCGCATCAACATGCTCACCGCCATTCGCCGCACGCTCGACAGCGAGCTTGCGGTCAATGAGCGCATGGTCGTGTTCGGCGAGGACGTGGGCCCGAAGGGTGGGGTGCATGGCGCCACGCTCGGACTGCAGGAGCGCTACGGCAGCGCGCGCGTCTTCGACACCAGCCTGTCCGAGGAGGGCATCATCGGGCGTGCCGTCGGCATGGCGCTGGCAGGCCTGCTGCCGGTGGCGGAGATCCAGTTCCGCAAATACGCCGACCCGGCCGCGGAGCAGCTCAATGACTGCGGCACGATGCGCTGGCGCACCGGCAACCGCTTTGCCGCGCCGATGGTGGTACGCATGCCGGGAGGCTTCTTCAAGTGCGGGGACCCCTGGCACAGCCAGACCAACGAGGTCGCCTGGGTGCATGGCACCGGCTGGCAGGTGGCCGTGCCCTCCAATGCCCAGGACGCGGTGGGGTTGCTGCGCGCGGCGTTGCGGGGCAATGATCCGGTGATCTTCTTCGAGCATCGCGCCATGCTGGACGGGGCCTGGGCGCGGCGGCCCTACCCGGGGAATGACTTCGCCGTGCCCTTCGGGGTGGCGAGCATCGTGCGACCGGGGACGGAGATCACGCTGGTTACTTGGGGAGCGATGGTGGAGCGCTGCGAGCAGGCGGCCGGGCTGTCACAGGTGGATGCCGAGGTGCTGGATCTGCGCACGCTCTCGCCGTGGGACAAAGCGGCCGTGCTCGCGTCCGTCACCAAGACCCGACGCTGCCTCATCGTGCACGAGGACAACCTGACCGCCGGCTTCGGCGCGGAAATCGCCGCGGTGCTGGCGCAGGAATGCTTCTACAACCTGGATGCGCCGATTGAACGCCTCGCGATGCCCGACATCCCAAGCCCCCACAGTCCGGCGCTGCTGGAGGCCGCCGTGCCGAGCGTCGCGCGCATCACCAAGAGCCTGCAGCAGCTGGCGAGCCTGTGAGAGGCCCTCATGAGCGATAGCGTCGAGGTGCGGGCACCGGCGGAGCAGACCGAGGGCACCCGTTCGCAGATCCTGCGCTGGCTGAAGCAGGTGGGCGAGGCGGTAACCGAGAACGAACCGCTGATCGAGATCGAGACCGACAAGGTGACCGTGGAAGTGGCCGCCCCCGGCACGGGGGTGCTGCGCGAGATCCTCAAGCAGGAACAGGACGAGATTGTCCCGGGGGACCTGCTGGGGCGCATCCAGGCGGGCGCCGCCACCGCGGTGCCGGCGGCGGCGCCGCTGAGCGCCGCGGGCTCCGTCGCCGCCCCGGCAGCGGCGGCGCGGCCGGGCGGCGGCGGCCTGTTGAGTCCCGCCGTGCGGCGCCTGCTCGCCGAGCACGGACTTGAGGCCGCCGACGTGACCGGCAGCGGCAGCTCCGGACGCATAACCGTCGAGGATGTGTTGCAGGCGGCGGCGCGCCCGCGCGCCGCGGTGCGCGCACCGGCCGTGGCACCCGGCAGCGAGGAGGCCCCGGCGGGCATCCGGCGCGTCCCGCATACGGCGGTGCGCCGCCGCATTGCCGAACACATGGTGCAAAGCCTGCTGCATACGGCGCCGCACGTGACGACGGTGTTTGAAGCGGACCTGACGGCGGTGCTGAAGGACCGCGCCGCGCGACGCGAGGAGTTCGCCCGCGAGGGCGTGCCGCTCACCCTCACGGCCTACTTTGTGGCCGCGGCGGTGGCGGCGATCCGCGCCGTGCCGGAGGCCAACAGCCGCTGGACCGAGACGGCGCTGGAGATCTACGAGGCGATCAACATCGGGATCGCGACCGCTGTGGAAGGCACCGGACTGGTCGTGCCGGTGCTGCAGGACGCCCCCGGGCGCGACCTGCTGCAAACGGCGCGCGGGCTGCACGAACTCGTGGAGCGGGCCCGCGGCGGCAAGCTCACGCCCGTGGACGTGCGCGGCGGCACTTTCACCATTTCCAACCACGGGGTGAGCGGCAGCCTGCTGGCGACGCCGATCATCATCAACCAGCCGCAGGCGGCGATCCTCGGCATCGGCAAGCTGGAGCGCCGCGCGGTGGTCATGGAAGAGGACGGCCGCGAGAGCATCGCGGTGCGGCCGCGCTGTTACGTCACCCTCACGCTCGATCACCGGGTGATGGATGGGCACCAGGCCAATCGCTTCCTGCAGACGTTCGTGCAGAAGCTGACCGACTGGTCCGCGCGGTGAGATGATGCTGCCGTGAACCGGCAGCCGCACCGCTCTCAGCTTGAGCCTATCGAACGCGCCAGCGAGGATGAGCTGCGCTCGCTGCAGCTCACGCGCCTGAAGCAGGCCCTCGCACGCGTTTACGCCAATGTCGCCCCGTACCGGGAAAAGTGCGAGCGTGCCGGCGTGCACCCGCAGGACCTGCGCACGCTGGCGGATCTGCGGCACTTCCCGTTCACGGTCAAGGACGACCTGCGCGCGCACTATCCGTTCGGCCTGCTCGCGGTGCCGCGCGAACAGGTGCTGCGCGTGCATGCCTCCAGCGGCACGACCGGCAAGCCGACCGTGGTCGCCTACACCCGTGGTGATATCGAAACCTGGGCGGCGCTGGTCGCGCGCTCGATCCGCGCCGCGGGCGGACGCCCGGGCGACGTCGTGCACGTGGCTTACGGCTACGGCCTGTTCACCGGCGGCCTGGGAGCGCACTACGGCGCTGAACATCTAGGCTGCACCGTCATCCCGATGTCCGGCGGACAGACGCAGAAGCAGGTGCAGCTCATCTGTGACTTCAAGCCCGACATCATCATGGTCACCCCCTCGTACCTGCTGGCAATCGCCGAGGAATTCCTGCGCCAGGGCCTGGATCCGGCGGCGAGCTCGCTGCGCATCGGCATCTTCGGGGCCGAGCCCTGGAGCGCGGCGATGCGCGCCGAGATCGAGTCGCGCATGGACATCGACGCGCTCGACATCTACGGGCTCTCGGAGGTGATGGGCCCCGGGGTGGCGAGTGAGTGCGCGGAGACCAAGGACGGGCCGGTGATCTGGGAGGACCATTTCTTTCCGGAAATCATCGATCCGGCGTCCGGGGAAGTGCTACCCGAGGGCGCCAGCGGCGAGCTGGTGTTCACCACGCTCACCAAGGAGGCGCTGCCGCTGATCCGCTACCGCACGCGCGATCTCACCGCGCTCCTGCCACCGACGGCACGCTCGATGCGCCGCATGGCCCGCATCAGCGGGCGCTCGGATGACATGCTCATCATCCGCGGGGTGAACCTCTTCCCCACCCAGATCGAGGAGTTGCTGCTCAGAGTGCCGGGTCTGGCGCCGCATTTTCAGCTGGAAATCACGCGCACCGGGCACCTGGATGAGCTCGGCATCTGTGTCGAATGCTCACCGGCGGTGGCCACCGATGCCGCGCTGCGCGGCCGTCTCGGCCAGGAGCTGGAGACGAGCATCAAGGCCACCATCGGCGTCTCCACCTCGGTGGTGGTCCGTGACCCGGGCGCGCTCGAGCGTTCTGCCGGCAAGGCGAAGCGTGTGATCGACAGGCGGCCCCGCTAGCGCCGCGGCGCTCAGGCGCGCAGGCCACCAAAGCGCGCGTACAGCGAAGCCGCCGCGGCCGGCAGCGGTGCCTCCAGGCGCCGCGCGGTGGCGGACAGGAAACCCTCGGCCGGGCCCAGCACCTCGGCGTAGATGCGGCGCGCGGTCTGGTAGGCGCGCGTGCCGACCCAGTCCGCAGGCAGCAGGTTCGGCGGCAGCAGCGGATCCTGCAGGTGCACCTTGCGGTACTCGTGGATGAGGAGTGTGCGCGCGAGAAACGCGCGCTCGCCGCCGAGCTCAGCGCCGGCCACGAGAGCCTCCAGCGGCTCGAAACGGCGCACGAAGCGCGCATAGCGCGCGCCGAGGGCCTGCAGGTCCCAGCCCTGCGCGGCAAGCCTGCGGTCGCAGGCGGGGTCCGCGCCGGCGCTCTCCAGCAGCAGTGCGTCCGCGGCGCCGGGTATGTCGTGCAGCCACGCACGCGCCTGCGCCGGGGTGGTGCCCGGATGCGCGAAGAGGGCGGCGTGCAGTTGCCCGAACCCGTGCCATCGCAGGGCCTCGCGCACGCCCGTGGGGCGCAGCTTCCCGGCCGGCAGCAGCAGCAGCGTCCAGCGCCGGTTCCACTGCGCGGGGGTGGGCGCGTAGATGCGCTGCGTGGCCTCGGCGAAGCGCGCGGCCCCGCTTGCGCTCAGGTGGTATTCGCTACGGCGCCCCAGCCGTGCCGCACTCAGCCAGCCATCGCGGGCGAGGCGCGCCACCGAGGTGCGCACCAGACGCTCGGTGAGGCCGAAGGGCGCGGCGAGACGGATCAGGCTCTCCAGCGCGATGGCGCCACCGCGCGGCGCGATGGCATCGCCGAACACGGTGATGAGGAGCGAGCCGGCGCGCAGCGGCCGCTGGCCGCGAAAGTGCCTCAAGACGCTGCCGAGGGGGGCGGGCAGCGGGGCGGTGGCGCTACTGGGCATACCCTCAAAATTGTGACACAAGAATGATTATCGATGTGATATTCTTGTGTCACATTCGCGGCGGAGACCTGCCTCCCATGTACACCCAGGCACTTGACAGCCACGGTAAGGAGCCGGTGCCGGCAGGGGACGACGCGGGCAGGTCGGCGCACTTTCAGGCGCGCGTGGATGCCGACGAGAAGATCGAGCCCAAGGACTGGATGCCCGAGGCCTACCGCCAGACCCTGGTGCGCCAGATCTCGCAGCACGCGCATTCGGAGATCGTCGGCATGCTGCCCGAGGGCAACTGGATCACGCGCGCGCCGAGCCTGCGACGCAAGGCGGTGCTCATCGCCAAGGTGCAGGACGAGGGCGGGCACGGCATGTACCTGTACAGCGCCGCCGAGACCCTCGGCATCTCGCGCGCCGAGATGTTCGCGCAGCTGCTGTCCGGGTCCGCCAAGTACTCGAGCATCTTCAACTACCCGACCCTGACCTGGGCGGACATAGGCGCGATCGGCTGGCTCGTGGACGGCGCGGCGATCATGAACCAGATCCCCATCTGCCGCTGCTCGTACGGGCCGTACGCGCGCGCGATGGTGCGCATCTGCAAGGAAGAGAGCTTCCACCAGCGGCAGGGGTTCGAGATCATGCTGACCCTGGCGCAGGGCACGTCCGCGCAGCGCGCCATGGCGCAGGATGCGCTGAACCGCTGGTGGTGGCCGTCGATCATGATGTTCGGCCCGAGTGATGCGGACTCCAAACATACGGCGCAGTCGATGCGCTGGAAGATCAAGCGCTTCAGCAACGACGAGTTGCGCCAGAAGTTCATCGACGTGACCGTGCCGCAGGCGCACTTCCTCGGACTGACGATCCCCGATTCCGCACTGCACTTCAACGAAGCGACCCAGCACTACGATATCGGCCCGATCGACTGGCGCGAATTCCACGCGGTGCTCAAGGGCCACGGCCCGTGCAACCGCGAGCGCCTGGAGGCACGGCGGGCGGCCTACGAGGGCGGGGAGTGGGTTCGCGAGGCTGCCGCCGCGCATGCACGCAAGCAGGCGGCACGCGCCGCCGCCTAGCGGCGTGCAGCATTCCTCCAAGGAGCAGGCAATGAGCAACGACTGGCCGCTGTTCGAGGTGTTCATCCGCTCGCGCGCCGGACTGGAGCACAAGCACGTCGGCAGCCTGCACGCCGCCGACGCCCGCATGGCCATCGAGCACGCGCGCGATGTCTACACGCGCCGCCAGGAAGGTGTGAGCATCTGGGTCGTGCCCTCGGCGCAGATCATCGCCTCTGACCCGGGCGAGGCGGAGGCGTTGTTCGAGCCGGCGCGCGACAAGGTGTACCGCCACCCGACCTTCTACGACATCCCGGACGAGGTGAAGAACCTGTGAGCACGCCGCAAATGCCCCTCGCCGCGCGCGACCCCAGGTTGGCGGCGGCGCTGCTGCGCTATGTGCTGCGCCTGGGCGATACCAGTCTCGTGCTGGGACAACGCCTCGGCGCCTGGGTGGGGCACGCGCCCGCGCTCGAGGAGGATTTGGGGCTGGCCAATCTGGCGCTGGATCTTATCGGGCAGGCGCGGCTGCTGCTTACCTACGCGGGCGAACTGGAGGGCCGCGGGCGCGACGAGGACGCCCTGGCGTTTCTGCGTGATGCCCCGGCGTTTGCCAATCTCACGCTGGCCGAGCAGCCGAACCAGGACTTCGGCCACACGATCGTGCGCCAGTGGCTCATCGATAGCTGGCAGCTGGAGCTGTATCAGGCGCTGAGCCTCTCCGCGGATGCGCGCCTCGCCGCGATCGCCGCCAAGTCCCTGAAGGAAACCCGCTACCACTACCGCTTCAGCAGCGGCTGGCTGGTGCGCCTCGGGGATGGCACCGACGAGAGCCGGCGGCGCGTGCAGGAGTCGCTCGATGACCTGTGGCGCTTCAGTGGCGAGCTCTTCGCAGCCGATGAGGTGGATGAACAAATGCAGGCGGCGGCCGTGGGTCCGGACCTCGCCTCGCTCGCCGGGCCCTGGTCGGTGCGCGTGGACGAGGACCTGCGCCAGGCGACCCTCAGGCGTCCGCCCGCGCAGCCCTATCCCTGGCACGGCAAGCGCGGCGTGCATACCGAGCACCTCTCGCACCTGCTGGCGGAGATGCAGCACCTGCAGCGCGCCTATCCGGACGCGCGCTGGTAGGAGTGAGCATGCCCGCCGCGACCCACGAGTTTCCTGCCGAGCGCGAACGCCGCGTCTGGGCACTGCTCGCGGCGGTGCCGGATCCTGAGATCCCGGTGCTGAGCATCGTGGATCTGGGCATCGTGCGTCACGTGCACCATGACCCCGCCGGGCGGGTGCATGTCGGGATCACTCCGACGTATTCGGGCTGCCCGGCAACCGAGGTCATCCGCGGCGAGGTGCGCAAGGCACTCAGTGCCGGCGGCTTCCCTGATGCGCTGCTCGAGGAGGTGCTGTCGCCGCCCTGGAGCAGCGCGTGGCTGACGAGCGCAGGGCGCCAGAAGCTTGAGGCCTTTGGCATCGCGCCCCCGCAGGAAGAGCTCACCCGGCCGCGGCAGCTGTGGCAGGCACCGGCGGTGAAGTGCCCGCGCTGCGCCAGCCCCGGGGCGGAGCGCGTGAGCGAGTTCGGTTCCACCCCCTGCAAGGCACACTACCGCTGCCGCGCCTGCGGGGAGCCGTTCGACTACTTCAAGTGCATCTGAATGCTTAAGTTCCATCCCCTGAAGGTGTTGCAAGTCTCCCCGGATGCCGAGGACGCGGTGCAGATCGCGCTCGAGGTGCCCACCGCACTGCGCGAGGAGTACCGCGGCAGCCCCGGCCAGCACGTCGTGGTGCGCGTCACGAGCGAGGGGGAGGAGCTGCGTCGCACCTATTCGCTCGTGAGTGCGCCGGGGGAGCAGCCGCTGCGCATCGCGCCGCGCGTGCACGCGAGCGGCAGGATGTCACACCATCTCGCCGAGCAGGTGAGCAGCGGGGAGTCGCTCGACGTGCTGCCGCCAAACGGCAGCTTCACGCCGCGCTCGGTGGCGGCCGGCGGCACCTACGTCGCCTTCGCGGCCGGTTGCGGCATTACCCCCGTCCTGTCGGTGGTGCGGGCGCTGCTCGCCGGCGGCGCGGCGCGCGTGCTGCTGTTCTACGGCAACACCGGCACCGGCCGTACCATGTGCCTCGAGGAGCTGCTGGCGCTTAAGGATCGGCATCTTGGCCAGCTGGCGCTGCACTTCGTCATGAGCCGCGAGCCCCAGGAGGTCGAGCTCTACAACGGCAGGCTCGATGCCGCGCGTGTGCGGCAGCTTGCCGCGACGCTGTTCGATCCGGCCGCGGTGCGCGAGTACTTCGTGTGTGGGCCCGGTGACATGATCGAGCAGATCAGCGCCACGCTGCGGGATCTGGGCGTCGAGGCAGCGCGGCTGCATGCCGAACATTTCACGCTCGCGACGGCGGAACCGGCCGCGGCCCGCGCGGCGGCGGTCGCCCCGGGCGCCCCCGCCCCCCAGGCGGTGACCCCGGCCGCGGGCGAGGCCGAGGTCACGGTGCTCATGGACGGCCGGCGGCGCACCTTCACGATGAAGGTCGAGGGCGAGACGGTGCTGGAGGGCGCCGCGCGCGCCGGCATCGAGTTGCCGTTCTCCTGCCGGGCCGGGGTGTGTTCGACCTGCCGCACCAAGGTGGTGAAGGGCGAAGTGACACTGGACCAGAACTACGCCCTGGAGGACTGGGAGCTCGAGCAGGGCTACGTGCTGGCGTGTCAGTCCCACGTGAAACGCTGGCCGCTCGAACTGGATTACGACGAGAAATAATCGCCGCGGCGGCAGTCCCGCAGTGGCCGGAGTAGGCAGGTGGAGTACCAGAACATTCGCTTCGACGTCACTGACGGGGTCGCGCGGCTGACCCTGCACCGTCCCGAGCGGCTCAACAGCTTCACGACCGAGATGCACGCGGAGGTGCGTGCCGCCCTCACCCGCGTAGCGGAGTCGGGCGCGCGCGTGCTCGTCATCACCGGGGCCGGGCGCGGTTTCTGTGCCGGGCAGGACCTGAACGACCGCGCGGTTGCCCCCGGCGGCGCGCCGCCGGACCTGGCCGAGTCAATCGAGCAGAACTACAAGCCCCTGGTACTGGCGTTGCGCGCCTTGCCGCTGCCGGTGATCGCGGCGGTCAACGGCGTGGCGGCCGGCGCAGGTGCGAACCTTGCGCTCGCCTGTGACCTGGTGATCGCGGCGCGCTCGGCGGTCTTCGTGCAAGCGTTTGCGAAGCTGGGCCTGGTGCCCGATTCCGGCGGCACCTGGTTGCTGCCGCGCCTGGTCGGCACGGCGCGGGCGCTCGGTCTGGCGCTGCTGGGCGACAAGCTCTCGGCCGAACAGGCGGCCGCCTGGGGCCTGATCTGGCGCTGCGTGGAGGACGCGGAGCTGGAAGCGCTCGTGGCGGACCTGGCACGGCACTTCGCCAGCGCCCCGACCCGCGGGCTGGCGCGCACCAAGCAGGCGATTTACGAGGGTCTTACGCGCACCCTGCCCGAGCAGCTGGACGTGGAACGCGACTACCAGGGTGAACTCGGCCGCTCCGCCGACTACGCCGAAGGCGTGGCCGCATTCGCGGCGAAGCGCACCCCGCGCTTCAGCGGACGCTGAGCGGCGGCACGATGGAGGAGACGACCCCAACGGGCCCCGAGGCGCAGCGGCTGGCGGAGCGCTGCGCGGCGGCGCTCTATGAGCGCGACCGTGCCTCGCAGTCCTTCGGCATGAGCCTCACGGCCGTGAGGCCGGGTTGGGCCCGGGTGAGCATGAGCGTGCGCGAGGACATGACGAATGGCCATGGCGTGTGCCACGGTGGCGTCGTCTTCATGCTTGCGGACAGCGCGTTCGCCTTCGCCTGCAATTCCTACAACGAGGCCACGGTGGCGGCGGCGGCCGCGATTGATTTCCTGCAGGCGGCGCACGCCGGCGACACACTGGTCGCCGAGGCGCGCGAACTGTGGCGCACCAGGCGCAACGGCATCTACGAGATCGTTGTATGTAACCAGCGCAACGAGCGGCTCGCGCTGTTTCGCGGGCGCTCCTACCGCATCGACGGCCAGGTGGCAGAGTAACAACCATGCAGTTGCAAAGTTTTGTCCTCGGCAGGTGGCAGGCCGGCGCCGGCAACGGCGTCACCCTGCGCGACGCCACCACGGGTGAGGTGATCGCCAACGCCACGGCCGACGGCCTGGATGCGGCGGCGATCCTCGCGCACGCCCGCAGCGTCGGTGGCGCTAACCTGCGCCGGCTGAGTTTTCACGAGCGCGCGGCGCAGCTCAAGGCGCTCGCCAAGTTTCTCGGCGAGCACAAGGAGGAGTTCTACCAGCTCTCCTATGCCACGGGCGCGACCAAAACGGATTCCTGGATCGACATCGACGGCGGCATCAGCACGCTGTTCGTCTACGCGAGCAAGGGTACGCGCGAGCTGCCCAACAGCCGCGTGTATGTCGACGGCGCACTCGAGGCGCTCTCCAAGACCGGCACGTTCGTGGGGCAGCACATCTGCGTGCCGCTTGAGGGTGCCGCGGTTCACATCAACGCCTTCAACTTTCCGGTGTGGGGCATGCTGGAGAAGCTCGCCCCGACGCTGCTGGCCGGGGTCGCGGCGGTGGTGAAGCCGGCGACCCAGACCTGCTATCTCACCGAGCGTGTGGTGCGGCGCATCATCGAGTCGGGGATCCTGCCCGAGGGCGCAGTGCAGCTGATCTGCGGGGGCGTCGGGGAGCTGTTCGAGCACCTGACCTGTCAGGACGTGGTCTCGTTCACCGGCTCAGCCTCCACCGCACTCAAGCTGCGCCAGCACCCGGTGGTGCTGCAGAACTCGGTGCGCTTCACGGCAGAGACCGACTCACTCAATTCCTCGATTCTGGCCCCAGACGTCGCCGCCGGCACGCCGGAATTCGATCTGTTCATCCAGGAAGTGGTGCGCGAGATGACCGTCAAGGCCGGCCAGAAATGCACCGCGATTCGCCGCGCGCTCGTCCCCGCCACACGCGCGGACGATGTGCTCGGGGCGCTGCGCAGCGCGCTGGGCAGGATCACCGTCGGGGATCCGCGGCTCAAGGAGGTGCGCATGGGTCCGGTGGCCTCGCTCAGCCAGCGCCGCGAAGTGCTGGCGCAGCTGGCAAAGCTCAAGCGCGAGGCCGAAGTGGTCTTCGGTGGTTCCGAGAGCGCGCCGCCCTTGGGGGCGGATGCCGACCGCGGGGCGTTCCTCGCGCCGACGCTGCTCTACTGCCGCGAGCCGGCGGCGGCGCGCGCGGTGCATACCGTTGAGGCCTTCGGCCCGGTGTGCACGCTGGTGCCTTACGCCTCGAGCGAGGAGGCCATCGAGCTTGCGCGCCGCGGTGGCGGCAGCCTCGCCGGCTCGATCTTCAGTGCCGACGATGCGCTGGCGGCCAGCCTGGTGCTCGGCATCGCGCCATTTCACGGGCGCATCGTGGTCGTGAATCGTCACTGCGCCAAGGAGTCCACCGGCCACGGCTCGCCCTTGCCCCACCTGGTGCACGGCGGCCCGGGTCGCGCCGGCGGCGGCGAGGAAATGGGCGGGATCCGCGGCCTCATGCACTACATGCAGCGTACCGCCATCCAGGGCACGCCGGATCTGATCACCGCGGTGACGAATCGCTGGACACGCGGCGCGCAGGAGCTGGATCCGGGCGTGCATCCTTTCAGGAAACCCTTCGGGCTGCTGAGGATCGGGGACACGTTCCACTCCGCGGAGCGCGCGGTGACCGTTGAGGACATCGAGCGCTTCGCCGCGCTCTCCGGGGATCACTTCTATGCCCACATGGACGAGGCTGCGGCCGCGCGCAATCCACTCTTCGGCGGGCGTGTCGCGCACGGTTACTTCCTGGTCTCGGCCGCTGCGGGACTGTTCGTCGATCCGCCCTACGGTCCGGTGCTGGCCAACTACGGCATCGATGGCCTGCGATTCACCAAGCCGGTCAAGCCTGGCGATCGCATCAAGGTGCGCCTCACATGCAAGGAGAAATCCCTGCGCGCCGGCGCCGGCTACGGCGAGGTGCGCTGGGACACGGCCATCACGAATCAGGCCGGCGAGGCGGTCGCAAACTACGACGTGCTGACCATGGTCAGCGAGCAGCTGACTCCCGATGCCGGCGGCGCGGGCGCGGGCGTTCAGCTACCCGGCTGAGCGAAGTCCTCGACCACTGCGCGCAGCGGGTCGGCGCTGATGTGCACCGGGCCGGTGAAGGGGTGATCAATCGAGACGATCACGAACAGGCCCATGAATACGATGAGGGTCAGGATCCCGGTCATGGCAATCTGGGCCTGCAGGTTGCGCGTCCCGAAGAAGAACGTGAAGCCCACGGTGAGCATGCCGCCGAGCACCAGCACGACCCACAGGTTCGTGGGCACGATGCCGTGGGCGAGGTGCAGACGTGCACGGCGCGCCTGCGTGACCGAGTCGAGCTGGTTGAATACCGCCAGCAGCACCGCCTGCGGACGCGAGGCACTCTGCGCGAGGCTCAGCGTCGCGGCGTACAGGTCATTCAGCGCGCGCGTCACTTCGTGGTCTTCCCTCTCGAGCGCCATCTGCGGCCAGTCCCTGGCCATGACGAGTTCCAGGTAGTTAGTGAGCGCGGCGCGGGTGGCGCCGGCCTGTGGCTCCGGGCCGGCGGCGAGCCGATACACGGTCGCCGCCGCGCCGGCCTCCTGCACCACTGCCGCTTCGGCATCGCTGAAGCGTTCCCACACGATGATGATGGCGAAGGCGAGCATGACGGCGTAGAGCACCCCGACGGTGGCGAACTTGAAGCCGGCGATCTCGTTGTTGGTTGCCAGGCGCTCCAGCCCATAGTGGCGCCGGATCAGGAGCGGACCGCACATGGCCAGCGCGGTGGGCAACACCACCACCAGCAGGGCGGCGACCCAGACGGGCAGAGCGGCGAGGAACAGGGACACCGGGTGCTCCTTCAGCGTCCCGCTCCCGGGACGTGCAACTCTATTTCCACGGGCGCATCAAGGCAACACTACGGGGCGCGCCCCGGCTCAGGCGCCGGCGGCACCGCGGCCGCCTGCCCGCGCGGCAGGCGGAAGGTGTGGCCGCGCGTGGAGACCGCCTTGAACAAGGTCCACGCGGCGTCCCCGGGGCGCAGCCGTAAGGCCTGCAGTGCCCCGGCGGTGATCCGGGCGAGGACGGTCGCGCCGCCGACGTTCATCGTCACCAGCGCACCGAACTCATCGGTGCTCACCGCGGCGACAGTGCCGGGCAGGGCGTTGCGGACGCTCAGGCCCTGCACCGGCTGCACGGCGAGGATGACATCGCGCGCCAGCACCTGCAGCCGCACCCGGTCACCGACCGCGGCATCCCTGAGGCTGACCTGCAGCGTGCCGGAACCGACGGCAAGCTCGGCACTGCCGCTGACGGCATCAACCCGCGTGACGCTGCCGTCCAGCACCGCCCCCACCCGGTCAGGGCCGACGATGCCCTGCAGTTCCGGCCGCAGACTCAGTGCGTTGACCGATCCCTGGGCCAGCACCTTGCCCGCCTCGAGCAGCACCATATGGGTCGCGAGCTGCAGCACCTCCTCGAACTGGTGACTCACGTACACCATCGGGATGGCGAGCCGGTCCCGCAGGGCCTCAAGGTACGGCAGCACTTCTTCGCGGCGCGCCACATCGACCGAGGCGAGTGGCTCGTCCAGCAGCAACAGCCGCGGTTGCGCCAGTAGCGCGCGCCCGAGCGCGACCCGCTGGCGTTCACCGCCGGAGAGCTGGTGCGGACGTCGGGCGAGCAGCGGCTCGAGTGCGAGCAGCGCGAGCACCTCGTCAAAGTCTATGAGGGTGGTGGAGGCGCGCGCCCGACGCCGGCCGTAGTGCAGGTTGGTACTCACGGAAAGATGCGGGAAGAGTCGCGGATCCTGAAAGACGTAGCCGATGCGCCGACGCTCGACGGGGACCGCGATGCCGGCCTGGGTGTCGGTAAGGATGTCCTCGCCGAGGCGCACGCTGCCGCTATCGGGCGCGAGGAGCCCGGAGATGATGTTGACCAGGGTCGTCTTGCCGCTGCCCGAGCGGCCAAAGAGGGCGATGACCCCGGGTGTCGGTGCGGCGAAGTCGGCGTCCAGGGCAAACCCGGACCGCCGCATGGTAACGGCTACCTGCAGCACAGCGACTCCCGCTTATTCACCGGCCCAGTCGCCGGCGCACGCGACGCACCAGCAGCTCGGCGGCGAGCAGCCCCGACAGGCCAAGGCCGAAGGACAGCAGCGCGAGGCGCAGCGCCAGCGCGTCGCCGCCGGGAGATTGCATGGCGGTGTAGAGCGCCAGCGGCAACGTGCGCGTGACGCCGGGAATGTTGGAGGTGAAGGTGATGACGGCGCCGAACTCTCCGAGTCCGGCGGCGAAGGCGGTCACCGCGCCCGCGAGTATCCCCGGCAGCATCAGCGGCAGGGTGATCGAGGCGAAGCGGTCCAGCGGGCCGGCGCCGAGGGTGCGCGCGGCGTCCTCGAGTCCGCGGTCGATGTTCTCGAGGGAGAGCCGCATGGCGCGCACCATCAGCGGGAAGGTCATGACCGCGGTGGCGAGCGCGGCGCCGGCCGTGGTGAAGGCGAGTTCGATGCCGAAGTGATCTCTCAGCCACCCGCCCACTGCCCCGCGGGCGCCGAACACCACGAGCAGCACGTAACCGACCGCCACCGGCGGCAGTACCAGCGGCAGGTGCACGAAGGCGTCAAACAGCGTGCGACCGGGAAAGCGTGCGCGTGTCAGCAACCAGGCCACGAGCACGGCCAGCGGCAGGCTGAAGGCGACGCTGCGCGCGGCCACCGCGAGGCTCAGCCTGAGTGCCTCAAGCTCTGCCGGGCCAACGCTCGTCATGCCGCCGGATGCTGGTGCGGGTGGCTGCTCACGGAGGGGAACTGTCTCACGGGAGTGGCGCGGCCTGCCACCCGGCTGGACGCGCGGCGCACCGCCTCTACGCGACCAGGGCGGCAGCGAGCGGGGCGGGGGAGCCCGCGGGCGGTGTCGGGGCGTAGGCGGCGAGACCTTTCTGCTCGAGCCAGGCGCGGTTGAAGAGCCGCGACTGGTACCTGGCACCACCGTCGCACAGCACGGTCACCACCGTATGCCCCGGGCCGAGCTCGCGCGCCACCCGCATCGCCGCGGCGACATTGATGCCGCTGGTGCTGCCGAGGAACAGGCCCTCCTCGTGCAGCAGGCGATACACGAAGCGCACCGTCTCGGCGTCCTCGACATGCACCGCATCATCGACCGGTGCGTCCCTGAGATTGGCGGTGATGCGCCCGATGCCGATGCCCTCGGTGATCGAGCCGGAGCCGGTTGCCTGCAGCGTGCCGCTGCGCACGTAGGCGTACAGGCTGCTGCCGGGCGGATCGGCCAGCACGCAGCGCACCGCCGCCCGCTGCGACTTGAGGAACGCCGCCACCCCGGCGAAGGTGCCGCCGGTGCCGCTCGCGGCCACGAAGGCATCCACGCGCCCGCCGGTCTGCCGCCAGATCTCCGGCCCGGTTGTGCGCAGGTGCGCGTCGCGGTTCGCCGTGTTGTCAAACTGGTTCGACCAGATGGCGTTCGGCAGGGCGGCCGCCAGTCGCTGCGCCACCTTCTGGTACTGGTTGGGATTGCTGTACGGCACCGCCGGCACCTGGTGCACCTCGGCGCCCAGCATCTCGAGCAGGCGGTACTTTTCCGCCGACTGGTTGTCAGGCATCACGATGACGCAGCGATAGCCGCGGGCGTTGCACACGTGCGCCAGGCCGATGCCGGTGTTGCCGGCGGTGCCCTCGACCACCGTGCCCCCGGCGGGCAGCTCGCCGCGTGCTTCGGCCTGGCGCACGATCTCGCACGCGGCGCGGTCCTTCACCGAGCCGCCCGGGTTCATGAACTCCGCCTTGCCGAGGATCTCGCAGCCGGTCTCCTCGCTCGCGCGCTTAAGACGGATCAGCGGCGTATTGCCGACGGCACCGACAAAGCCGCCCACCGCTGTCACGCGACCGCTTCGCTGACGCTCTTCGGATCTGCCAGCGCGGCGAGGGCCTCGACGGTGGCCACCGCGGCGACCGCGCCCACGATCAGCAGGGCCGGGGGTTCGACCTGCTGCGCAGCGGCGAGCGCGGCGATGTCCGCGAGCGCGCCGCGCAGTACGCGCTGCTGCGGCAGGGTGGCGCGCTCGATGATCGCGACCGGATGCTCGGCGGCGGCGCCGGCGGCGCGCAGCCGCGCCACGATGCGCGGCAGCTGCGCCACGCCCATGTAGAACACGACCGTGTGTTGCGGGTTGGCGAAGAAGCGCCAGTCGGACAGCGCGCCCTCGCCCTCGTGGCCGTGGCCGCTGACGAAGGTCACGCTTTGGGCCAGGCGCCGGTGCGTCAGCGGCACGCCGCTCGCCGCTGCGGCTCCCAGGGCGGCGGTGATGCCGGGCACCACGGTGTAGGGGATCCCGTGCGCCTGCAGGATCTCGAGCTCCTCCCCGCCGCGACCGAACACGAACGGGTCGCCGCCCTTGAGGCGCGCGACGCGCTTGCCGCGGGTGGCCAGCTCCACGAGCAGGGCGTGGATGCGATCCTGCTGGCCGCGCTCGCCGGACTCCTTGCCGACGAAAATGCGCTGCGCGTCGCGCCGTGCGCGATCCAGCACCGCCTCGCCCACCAGCCGGTCGTAGAGTATGACGTCCGCCTGCTGCAGCAACTGCAGCGCCCGCAGCGTCAGCAGATCCGGGTCGCCGGGGCCCGCACCGATCAGATACACCTCTCCGAGCGCCGCGCCGTCGCCCGCCTGCGGCGTGGTGAGCTGCGAAGCGCGCAGTTCCCGCCGCAGCCCGGATTCGGCCTGCGCCTCCTGTCCCTGTAGCACCTGCGTGCCGACACTGCCGCGCACGATGCGCTCCCAGAACGCCCGCCGCCCGGCCGCCGCGAGCGCGCGCTGCACGCCCTTGCGATGCCGGCCCATGAAGCGGGCGAGGGCTCCGAGTCTTGCCGGCAGCAGCGCCTCGATCTGCTCGCGCACGCCGCGCGCGAGTACCGGCGCGTGCCCGGCGCTGCTGACGGCGACGATGAGCGGGGAACGGTCGATGATCGCCGGGAAGATGAAGCTGGAGAGCTCCGGATCGTCCACGACGTTCACGGGTATGCCGAGTAACTGCGCGGCCGCGGACACCGCGGCGTTGACGCTGCGATCAGCGGTCGCCGCAACCACCGCCACCGCACCGCGCAGATCGGCCGTCGCAAACTCACCCGCGCGATGCGTAAGTTCCGCAGCAGCGGCGCGCTGGGCGAGCGCGGCATTTACCTGCGGGGCGATGAGCCGCACGCGCGCGCCGGCCTTGAGCAGCCACTGCACCTTGCGCGCCGCCACCTCGCCGCCGCCGACCACGACGACCGGTTTGCCCTCCAGACGCAGGAACACGGGCAGGTAGTCCATGCGCGCGGCTAGTTCAGGCCGGCGGCGGAGGATGCCGCGGGATGTCTTGGATGAAGGCCGCATTCGCGCGATTCGGGTTGCTCCCACCACCAGCGGCCGGCGCGCCGGCTCTCGCCCGGCTGGATGGCACGGGTGCAGGGCGAGCAGCCGATACTCGGGTAGTGTCGGTCGTGCAGCGCATTGTACGGCAGCCGGTGCGCGCTGATGTAGCGCCACACTTCTTCCTCGCTCCAGTCCAGCAGGGGGCTGAGCTTGTGGAGTCCGTACTCGCCGTCCCACTCCTCGAGCTGGCCGTGGGCGCGACCGCTGGACTGCTCGCGGCGCACGCCCGTGATCCAGGCCGGGAAGCCGGCGATCGCGCGCCGGAACGGCTCCACCTTGCGGATGCGGCAGCACTCCAGGCGCGCCTCCAGACTGCCGTAGAAACCGTTGACGCCCTGGCGCGCGACGAGGGTCTCCAGGGCGCGGGCGTCCGGGTACACGACCCGCAGGCGGCGCCGGTAGCGGCGCTGCAGGGTTTCCAGGAGCGCGTAGGTCTCCTCGTGCAGCCGTCCGGTGTCGATGCTGAAGACGTCGATCGCCGGGAAGTGCGTCCAGATGATATCGGTCAGCACCATCGCCTCGGCGCCGAGGCTGTTCGAATAGACCAGCCGCCCGAAGCGCGCCAGCGCGTCGGCGAGCTGCGCGCGCACGGCCGCCGTCTTATCCTGCAGTTCCGCAATAGTCGGGTCGCGCATGGTACGCGGGACTATAGCCAGCGGACCCGCCGCGACAGAACGAATGGTTACTTCTTAAGAGCTGCGCGGTGGTTATAGGACGGTTACGCGTCCCTCACAGAGGGGTAGCGCTTGGGTTAGGCTTAGCGCATGAAGTTGCACCAGCTGCGCTACCTGGCGGCCGTCGCTCAGAGCGGTCTTAACATCACCGCGGCCGCGCAGAAGCTGCACACCTCCCAACCGGGCGTCAGCAAGCAGATCAAGCTGCTCGAGGATGAGCTTGGCTTCCAGATCTTCGTGCGCGAGGGGCGCAACCTCACCCGCATTACGCCCGCCGGTCAGCAGGTGATCGAGCGGGCGCTGCGGATCCTGCAGGAAGCGCAGAGCATCCGCGACATGTCCACGGAGCTGCGCGACGAGGGCCGCGGCAACCTTTCGATCGGCACCACGCACACCCAGGCGCGCTACGTGCTGCCGAGCGTGATCCGCGGCTTCCTGGCGCGCTACCCCCAGGTGCGCCTCAACCTGCATCAGGGCACCTCGGAGCAGATCGCCGAGATGGTGGCGAGCGATCGCATCGATTGCGCCGTGGCGACCGGTTCCGAGCAGCTGTTCGGCGACCTGACGCTGCTGCCGTGCTACCGCTGGCACCGCACCGTGATCGTTCCCAAGGGCCACCCGCTGGCTGAGGGCGGGCGCCTCACCTTCAAGGCGCTGGCCGCCTACCCGCTGATTACCTACACCTTCAGTTTCACCGGGCCCTCATCGCTGCACGAGGCTTTCGCGAGGGCCGGGCTCGTGCCGAATGTAGCGATCACCGCGCGCGACGCCGATGTGATCGAGACCTACGTGCGCCTGGGGCTCGGCGTGGGCATCGTGGCTCACATGGCAGTGAGCGAGCATGACCCGGAGCTCAAGGCCATCGACGCCTCGCACCTGTTTGCCGCGCACACCACCTGGATCGGCTTCCGCCGCGGCACGCTGCTGCGCAAATACATGTATGACTTCGCGCAGCTGCTCGCGCCGCACCTGGAGCGGCGCCTCATCGAACGTGCCCACCGCGCCGGCTCGGCCGAGGAGGTGCGGCAGATGTTCGCCGACGTCGACCTGCCGCAGCGCTAGACGCTGAAGAAGCGCTGGCGGCGCACGCTCACCTGCGCGGCGCCGGGCTGGTAGGCGACGTCGTAGCGGTTGAAGGCCACCTGCGCGGCGGCAAGATCCTCGCCCGCTGCCAGCTCCAGGGCATCGAAGCCGCAGCGCGCGAGCAGGAATACCAGGTCCTGGCGCACGCCGGCACCCCAGGCGCGCAATTCACCGTGGAAGCCGAAGCGCTCGCGCAGCAGGCGGCCCTGCGAGTAGCCGCGGCCTTCGCCGGGACTGGGAAACTCGACCGCGATCAGATCCAGATGCGCCAGCTCATCGACGAGCTCTTCGACCCGGTCGGCGGGACTCAAGCGCACACCGAGCGGTCCGCTGCGCTGGCGCCAGTGTTCCGGGGACTTCTTGAGGTCCGCCAGCGGCACGATCAGCGGCTCCGCATCGGCGACGTCCTCGCCCAGGTAGCGCCACGGATCGACGATGAGCTCACGCTGCCGCAGGATGTGCCGCATAGGCGCGCTCCTTGAAGGGCCTGACGCCGACACGGCGCACGGTATCGATGAAGCGCTCCTCGTCGTTGCGCACGCCGCGGTAGACCTCCACGATGCGCTCGAGGGTAGCGGCCACCTCGTGCTTGGGCACCGACGGACCGATCACCTCGCCGAGGGAGGCGCTGCCGCCGCTCGCCGAGCCCCCGAGAGTGATCTGGTACCACTCCTCGCCGTGCTTATCCACGCCCAGCACGCCGATGTGGCCGACGTGGTGGTGCCCGCAGGCATTCATGCAGCCGGACATCTTCAGCTCGATGTCGCCCAGGTCGTAAAGGTAGTCGAGATCATCGAAGCGCTCCTGGATCTGCTTGGCGACGTCGAGCGTGCCGGCGTTGGCGAGCGAGCAGAAATCCAGCCCCGGGCAGGCGATCATGTCGGTGAGCGTGCCGATGTTGGGGGTGGCGAGCTTGAGCCGCTCGAGCTCCTGCCACACCGCGTAGAGCTCATCCTGGCGCACGTCGGCGAGCAGCAGGTTCTGGTTGTGCGTGGCGCGCACCAGGCCGAAGCTCACGCGTTCGGCGAGCGTGGCGAGTGCTTCCATCTGCGCGGCACTCATGTCCCCGGGGATGGCTCCATGGGCCTTCAGCGAGACGAACACGGCGCGATAGCCCGCCACCCGATGCGGCAGCGTGTTGTAACGATACCAGGCCTGGAAGCGCGGCTCGCGCCCGGCGGGGACGTCAAGGTCGAGCAGCGTCTCGTAGGGCTGCGGCTTGAAGTAGCTGCGCACCCGTTCGATTTCCTCCGGGGGCAGGAGCGTGGCGTGGTCGCGGTTGGCCTGCCATTCGGCCTCGACGAGATCGCGGAAGTGCTCGATGCCCAGCGCCTTCACCAGCACCTTGATGCGCGCCTTGTGGATGTTGTCGCGGCGCCCCTGACGGTTGTAGACGCGCAGGATGGCGTCAAGATAGCCGAGCAGCTGCGGCTGCGGCAGGAATTCGCGGATCACCTGCCCGATCATCGGGGCGCGCCCGAGGCCCCCGCCGACGAGCACGCGGAAGCCCAGGGTGCCGTGCGCATCGCGTGTCAGGTGCAGGCCCACGTCATGCACTTCGGAGGCGGCGCGGTCGGCCGGGGAACCGGTGACGGCAATCTTGAATTTGCGCGGCAGGTAGGTGAACTCCGGATGCAGGGTCGCCCACTGGCGGATGATTTCGCAGTAGGGACGCGGATCATCGACTTCGTCGCGGGCGATGCCGGCGAGGTGATCGGCGGTGACGTTGCGCACGCAGTTGCCGCTGGTCTGGATGGCGTGCATCTGCACCGTGGCGAGCTCGGCCAGGATCTCCGGCACATCCTCCAGCCGCGGCCAGTTCAGCTGCAGGTTCTGACGGGTCGTGAAGTGACCGAAGCCGCGGTCGTAACGGCGCGTGATGGCGGCGAGCTTGCGCAGCTGGCGGGCGCTTAAGAGTCCATACGGGATGGCGATGCGCAGCATCGGCGCATGGCGCTGGATGTACAGCCCGTTGCGCAGCCGCAGCGGACGAAACTGCTCCTCCGACAATTCCCCGGCCAGATGCCGCCGCGTCTGGTCGCGAAATTCGGCGACCCGCTGGTCCACCAGCGCCTGATCCAGTTCGTCGTACTGATACATGCTGGCTTGGGACTATAGGCGCGCCCCGGGAGGGCTCTAAATACCGTCTGGTTGGGTGTACCTCTTTCTGGGGTTATGAGGCTGTGCAACACTAGGTTCCTGTTTTTGATGGAGAAGATCGTGCCCGGACTGTACTTCGAGGAATTCAGCGTCGGCCAGCGCTTCGAGCACCGCGTGCGCCGCACCGTGACCGAGACCGACAACCTTCTCTTCAGCGCACTCACCATGAACCCGGCGGCGCTGCACCTGGACGCGGAGTACTCCAAGGGCACCCCTTTCGGAGAGCGCATTGTCAACAGCGTCTTCACGCTCGGACTGCTCGTGGGCCTGTCGGTGTATGACACCACCTACGGCACGACCGTCGGCAACCTCGGCTGGGAGGACGTGCGCTTCCCGCGCCCGGTGCTGATCGGGGACACCCTGCACGCGGCCACGAGCGTGATCTCCAAGCGCGAGAGCCAGTCGCGGCCGGATTCGGGCATCGTGATGTTCGAGCACCGCGCCTACAACCAGCGCGACGAGGAGGTCGCCTCCTGCCGCCGCGCGGCCCTGATGCTGAAGAGGCCGGCATCGTGAGCCCTGCGGCCGCGACGGCGGCGCTGCGTTCCTGGCTCTTCGTTCCCGGCGACAGCGAGCGCAAGCAGGCGCGCGCGCTCGCCACGCCCGCGGACGCGCTGGTCCTGGACCTGGAGGATTCCGTGGACGCCGCGCAGCGGCCGGCGGCGCGCGCCCGCGTGGCAGCGCTGCTGGGCGCACCCGCAGCGGTGGGCTCGGCACAGCTGTGGGTGCGGGTCAACGCGCCCTCCAGCGGCCTCATGGGCGAGGACCTTGCGGCGATTTGCGCGCAGGCACTGCCTGCCGGCGTGGTGCTGCCCAAGGTCAGTGCTCCGGAGGAGATCATCGAGACGGCCCGCCAGCTGGAGGCGCTCGAGGCGCAGCGCGGCGGCCCCCGGGGTGCGATCCGGCTGCTGGTCCTCGTGACGGAGACGCCGCAAGGACTCCTGGCACTGCCCGCCTACCCGGCGGCGCTGGCCCGCTCCCCCGCTGCCCTGGCGCGCCTGAGCGGGCTCACCTGGGGGGCGGAGGACCTCGGCGCGGCGCTCGGGGTGCTGGGTAAGCGCACGGCGGACGGCTCGCTCACCTTCACTTTTCAGCTGGCGCGCAGCGCCTGCCTGCTCGCGGCGGCGGCGCTGCAGCTACCGGCCATCGACACTGTGTACACCGACTTTCGCGATGCAGCCGGTTTAGCGCGCGAGCTGGATGAGGCACGTCGCGACGGTTTCGGCGGCAAGCTTGCGATCCATCCGGACCAGGTCACGGCGATCAACGCGGGCTTCACGCCGACGGAGGCCGAGCGGCGGCACGCCGAGCGCGTGCTGGCGGCCTTCGCGGCCGCGGGCAATGCCGGGGTGGCGAGTCTGGACGGTCAGATGATCGACCGTCCGCATCTGCTGCAGGCACAGCGGGTGCTGGCGCGCCCGCAGGATCCCTAGGAAACGCCCGCCGCGCGCGTGCCCGGCCTATCTCGGTGCCGCGATCGCCAGGAGGTCCTCGGGGGTATCAAGATCCACCGCGGCGCTGGGCATCGACACCCGCACCACCCGGTCCGCGTTGCGGCGCAGGAGCGCCCGGGCGCCGACGTCGCCGCGCAGCTGCGCGAGCTCGCGGAACAGGGTGCGCGGGAAGATGGCCGGTACGCCGATGGTCCCCGCATACAAGGCCGCAGCAATGTACTGCGGCTGCTTGCGCCAGGTGCCGGCCAGGCGCCGGAGGTCATCGGCGCTCACCGCCGGCTGGTCTGCCAGCAGCAGCATCGCGCCGCCGCAGGTGAGGGGCAGCCGGGCGATGCCGGCGCGGATGGAACTCGCCAGTCCCTCCCGCCAGTCCTGGTTGACCACGATGGATCCGGGGGAGTGCTTCAGCAGCGCCCCGAGCTCCGCGGCGCCCGAGCCGAGCACCACGATCAGCGCGCTGCCGGTGACCTCGGAGGCGCGCGTCACGGCGGTGTGCAGCAGCGGACGTCCGGCGATGCGGACCAGCTGCTTCGGCGAGCCAAAGCGCGTCGAGGCACCGGCCGCCAGCACGATGGCGAACAGCGCCTCGGGTGCCTTGCCCGCGCCTTCGGGGGCCCGGCTCACCATCAGGCGCGCCCTGCGGGCAGCGTGGTACCCGGAGGGAGCGTGTGGGCGACCCGCTGGAAGCGGCTGCGCTCCTCGAGGATGGCATCGGCGTCGATGCCGCCGAAGGTGCGCCAGTCCTCGGTGCGCGCATGCGTCGTGAGCAAGCCATCCACGGCGTCCCGCCGCGGACTCCAGACCTCGTTGAAGTAGCGCGCGAATTCGCCCCACAGGCGCCGGCCGTCGCGTTCGCCCGTCGCCGGGGCTTCAGCAAAGGCGGCCTCGAGCTTCTCCAGGGCGTCACGGCTGCGACCGCGGCGCGACAGCGCCGCATCAAGCGCATCGCGCGTGGGGTGCTCGGGCGGCCAGGCGTTGATGAGGCCTGCGAGCCGCCGGTCGCGCTCTTCGAACCAGGCGAGAATGCACACCAGGTAGTCCACGCACGCCTGCCGGAACTCCTCCAGCGGTGAGCCGCTCGCCAAAGCCGCGGGCGCGGCCTGCGCGAGCGTGCCGGCGCAGGCACTCGCCACCGCGCTCGCGTGCGTGCGCTCGGTCTGCAGCTGGGTGCGGATGAGCTGAATCTCGTTCATTCACTCACTGCCCGGCGGCCTTGGTAGCTGGCCCCATGCGCAGCCTCAGTGCGCGCCCGCGGCGCGCACCGAGCCCGGTGCGCTGCGTTTCTCGTCCCGCGCATGCACGAACGCGTGCAGCTCCGCGATGATGGCGAGCGCGATGGATTCAGGTGCACGCCCGCCCAAGGGCAGCCCGATCGGGGCATGCAGCCGCGGGCGCAGCGCGGCCGCGAGCGCGCCTAGCTCGGTCAGCAGCTTGTCGCGGCGCGCCGGCGGACCGAGCAGGCCCACATACGGGATTGGGCTTCCGGCCAAGGCGCGCAGGTACAGCAGATCCGAGGGCAGATGGTGGCTCATGACGATGGCACCGACGAACGCACCCAGGTCGACCGTGGCCGAGAGGCCTTCCGGGCGCCCCAGCAGCACGGCAGCTGCGGCCGGGAAGTGCGCGGCGTTGGCGTACGCGGGGCGGTGATCCACCAGCGTCACCTGCCAGCTCAGCTGCGCGGCAAAATCAACCAGAGGCACGACGTCCGGTCCGGCCCCCAGCACCAGGATGCGCGGCGACAGTGACAGGGGCAGCAGGAAGAGTGCAAAGCAGTCCTCGACCTGCACGCCGGCGCCCCCACCGCGAGCGCAGGCGGCAAGCGCCGCCTGCAGCGCCGGCGTGCGCAACGCCGCGGGTGTCGATGCGGGCACGGAGGCGGGGAGGGCGAGAGCACCGCAAGGCACGTCAGCGCGCGAAGACTCGCACACGATCCCGACGGCCGCGTGTGTGTGCTCACAGTGAGCCGCCGCGAGGAAGTCCAGCGGCTGCCAGTGGTTTTGGGGACCCAGGCGCAGCAGCAGGATCCGCATCGTCCCCTCGCAGCCGAGGCCCAGCCCCCACAGCAAGTCCTCCTCGGTGCCCATCTCGTATTCAAGTGTATGCGGCTCGCCGGAGACTATGACCCGGGCGGCGTGTTCACGCAGGTCCGTCTCCAGACAACCCCCGGAGAGCAACCCGGCGTAATCCCCGTTGGCGGCAATCAGAATCAGGGCGCCGGGCTTCTGGTAGGTCGAGCCGGCCGTGTGCACCAGCACGCCCAGCGCACAGGCGCGTCCGGCGCGGCGTTCGCGCTCGAACAGGGGCAGCAGGCGTGCGAGTGAGGCGGACACGGTACGCCGATTATGCCAGCGCCGCCGGCGGCCCGTGTCCGGGACGGCCTCCATCCGAAGAGGGAGACCTCCGGCCAAGCGGCTGCCGCGGGGAGTTGCACCCAGGCGGTAAGGAGTTTCCGGGGTGCGGCCGCCGGCCTGCCACGCGCGCGCCCACGGCATGTTTGATGCTGCCGCGGCAGTCGTCGGTGCCATGAAATGCGCCGCGGCGCTAGCACGCGACGCTGCGGTGCCGCTGCGCACTGTGTCATTGCACAGCTGACGATGCCTCAGTAGAGTCGCACGGCCTTATCCGAGGTCCTGAAATCCCGCTGCGATGAGCAAACCCGATCCCTGGGTCGTGCACAAGTTCGGGGGGTCGAGCGTGGCTGACGCCGACTGCTTCCGCAAAGTGGCGGCCATTCTGGAGTCCGCCCCACCCGCACGTCTGGCCGTCGTCCTGTCCGCCTGCAAGGGCGTGACGGATGCCCTGCTGCGCCTGGTGGCACTGGCGGAGCGCCAGGACGGCGGTTACCGCAGCGAACTGGCGCAACTGCGTTCGCGTCATGCGGCCATAGCCCAGGAGGTGCTGACGGCCCCGGCCGCCCAGGCCTACCTCACGGGCTTCGACCGCGATACCCAGGATCTGCTGGGCATCCTGCACGCCGTGGAGCTGACGCGTTCGGCGGCCAGCACCGTCAGTGACCTCATCGCCGGCTACGGCGAGATCTGGTCGTCGCGCCTGTTCCAGCGCTTCTTCGAGGAGCGCAAGCGCCGCAAGGGCACGGTGCAGTGGGTCGATGCGAGCCGCGTGGTCCTGGTGGACTGGGGCGGCTGGGGTCCGGGCATCCAGTGGGCGGAGTCGCGCGCCAATCTGCAGGCGCAGGTACCGCCGGACTTCGACGGCACGCTCGTGATCACCGGCTTCATCGCCTCCGACCGGCGCGGCGTGCGCACCACCCTCGGACGCAACGGCAGCGACTTCTCGGCCTCGATCTTCGGGGCGCTGATGGAGGCTGCCGAGATTCACATCTGGACCGACGTCGATGGGGTGCTGTCGGCGGATCCGCGGCGCGTACCGGACGCCAGGGTGATCGATTCGCTCTCGTATAACGAGGCCATGGAGCTGGCTTACTTCGGCGCCAAGGTGATCCACCCGAAGACCATGGCACCGGCGGTCAAGGACGGCATCCCGATCTGGATTCGCAACACCTTTGCGCCGGACAAGATCGGGACGCTCATCTGCGCGCAGCCGGACTCGGCCCTGCCGGTGAAGGGCATCACGAGCATCGACCGGGTGGCGCTGGTGAACCTCGAGGGTACCGGCATGATCGGCGTGCCGGGCACGGCCTACCGCCTCTTTGGCGCGCTGCGCGAGGAGGGCATCTCCGTCATTCTCATCTCGCAGGGCAGCTCCGAGCACTCGATCTGCTGCGCGATACCGCAGGAGCAGGCCGAGCGCGCCGCGACCATCGTGCGTCGCGCCTTCGAGCGTGAACTGAAGGAAGGCCAGATCCAAAGTGTCGACGTCGACCCGGATCTGGCGATCCTCGCGGTCGTGGGCGACGGCATGGCGGGCACGCCGGGCATCGCCGCCAAGGTGTTTACCTCGCTCGGGACTGCCGGCGTCAACGTGCGCGCCATCGCGCAGGGGGCTTCCGAGCGCAACATTTCCGCCGTCGTCGAGGGGCGCAACGCCACCCGCGCACTGCGCGCGGTGCATGCCGGCCTCTACCTGTCGCCGCATACGCTCTCGATCGGGGTGATCGGGCCGGGCGCCGTGGGGCGCGTGCTGCTCGATCAGCTCGCGTCCCAGAGCGAGCGGCTGCGGCAGCAGTTCAACCTCGATCTGCGGGTGCGAGGGCTGCTGAGCTCGCAGCGCATGCTGCTCGGGGATCCGGGCATCGCGCTCGCGGACTGGCGCACGCAGTTCAAGGAACACGGTGCCGCGGCCGAGGTCGCGCGCTTTCTCGAGCACGTGCGGGTGGATTATCTGCCGCACACGGTGCTCGTCGACTGCACCGCGAGCACGGCCGTCGCGGCCCGCTACGCGGAATGGCTGGGCGCGGGCATCCACATCGTCACTCCCAACAAGAAGGCGAACAGTGCCGATCTTGCCGCCTACCGCCACCTGCAGCAGGCGCGCCGTGCGGCCGGCTCGCATTACCTCTACGAGGCCACCGTCGGGGCGGGGCTGCCCGTGGTGCAGACGGTGCGCGACCTGCGCGAGACCGGCGATGACATCACCAGCATCGAGGGCATCTTCTCCGGCACGCTTGCCTATCTTTTCAACCTCTACGATGGCAGTTCGAATTTCTCCGAGATCGTGCACGATGCGCGCCAGCGCGGCTTCACCGAGCCGGATCCGCGCGATGACCTCTCCGGCATGGACGTGGCACGCAAGCTCATCATCCTGGGCCGCGAGATGGGACTGGCGCTGGAGATGAAGGACGTCAGAGTCGAGAGTCTGGTGCCGACGGAACTCGCCGCGGGCTCCATCGAGGAGTTCATGGCGCACCTGCCCCGCTACGACGAGCTCATGCACCGTCGCCTTGCCGGCGCGCGCGAGCGCGGCAAGGTGCTGCGCTACACCGGCAAGATCACTGCCGCGGGCGAGGCCACCGTGGGTCTGCAGGAGCTGGACACGCGCCACCCGTTCGCCAACATCGCCCTCACCGACAACGTGGTGCGCTTTGCCACGCGTCGCTACTGCGACAACCCGCTAATCGTGCAGGGCCCGGGCGCCGGACCTGAAGTCACCGCGGGGGGAGTATTCGCGGACCTATTGCGCCTCGCGGCCTACCTCGGGGCACGACTGTGAGCGCCGTGCCGCGGCCCGAGGGCGCGACCGCGTTCGCGCCGGCCTCGGTCGGCAACGTCGCCATCGGCTTTGATATCCTGGGATTTGCGCTCGGGGCGCTCGGGGATCGCGTCACGGTCACCCGCAGCGCCGTCCCCGGGGTCACGATCAGTGCCATCCGCGGCGTCGCCCGGGACATCTCGCACAAGGCCCGCGACAATACCGCGGGGCGCGCCTTGCTCGCCCTGCAGGAGGCGGCGCGGCCGGACTTCGGCTTCGACGTGCAGATCGAGAAGGGCATCCCGCTGGGCTCGGGCCTCGGGGGCTCCGCCGCTTCGGCGGTCGCGGCCGTGGTGGCGGCCAATGCCCTGCTGGCGCAACCGTGCGACCGCCTCGAGCTGCTCAAGTTCGCGATGGCGGGGGAGGCCGTCGCGAGCGGCGACCAGCACGTTGACAACATTGCCCCCTCGCTCTTCGGCGGCCTGGTGCTGACCGTGGGCATCGATCATCCGCGCGTCAAACAGATCCCGGTCCCGGCCACGATCCGTGCGGTGGTGGTACATCCGCACATGTTCCTCGCGACCAGCAAGGCGCGCGCGCTGCTCAAGCGCAGCGTCGAGCTGTCCGACTTCGTCTGGCAGACCGCCAATCTCGCCGGCTTCATCTCCGGCTGCTACACCGACGACCTGGACATGATCCGCGCCTCGCTGCAGGACGTGGTCATCGAACCGCAGCGCCAGGCGCTCATTCCGGGCTTCCACGAGGTGCGTCGCGCGGCGATGGAGGCCGGCGCGCTCGGCTGCTCGATCTCGGGCGCCGGGCCTTCGATGTTTGCCTGGGCGCGCGAGGATGTCGCTCCGGCGGTGCTCGCCGCGATGCAGCGCGAATTCGCGCGGCACTCGCTCCAAAGCGATGCCTGGTGCGTGCCAGTGAGTACGGCGGGCGCGCGGGTGCTTACGTGAACGCGCAGCCGGCGGCGCCGCTGCGGTTCCAGAGTTCCCGCGGGAGGGCGCCGGCCCTGCCCCTGAGTGCGGCGCTGCTGCAGGGACTGGCGCCGGACGGCGGGCTCTACGTACCGAGCGACTGGCCGCAGCTTGCGCCAGGGGACTTCGACGGTGCGCTCGAGCTGGCGCCCGTGGGCGCGCGGCTGCTGGCGCCCTTCGCCGCCGGCGACGTGCTGGCACCGCAGCTGGGGCAGATTCTCAGCGAGGCCTTCAACTTCCCCGCACCGCTCGTGCCCCTGCGCGCCGAGGGGCGTCTGGCGGTGCTCGAGCTCTTTCACGGGCCCACCGCGGCGTTCAAGGATTTCGGCGCGCGCTTTCTTGCCGGCTGCTTCACGCGCCTGCGGGCCGGGGAGGCGCGTGAGCTTACCATTCTGGTCGCCACCTCCGGGGATACCGGCGGCGCCGTGGCCGCCGCGTTCCATCGCCGCCGCGGGGTGCGGGTCGTGGTGCTCTATCCCAAGGGACTCGTCTCCCCGACCCAGGAGCACCAGCTCACCTGCTGGGGCGACAACGTGCGCGCGCTCGCCGTCCGCGGCAGCTTCGACGACTGCCAGCGCCTGGTGAAGGAGGCCTTTCTCGACGCCCCGCTGCGGGCGCAGACGCAGCTGTCGTCCGCCAACAGCATCAACCTGGGCCGCCTGCTGCCGCAGAGCGTCTACTACGCCGCTGCCAGTCTTGCGGTGCTGCGCCGGTACGGGGAGCCCGCATCCTTCATCATCCCCAGCGGCAACCTCGGCAATGCGCTGGCGTGCCTGTGGGCACGGCAACTGGGCCTGCCGATCGCCGACGTCGTGCTGGCGCACAACGCCAACCGCAGCGTGCCGGATTACCTGGCGGGCGGTGAGTGGCGTCCACGGGCGAGCATCCCGACGCTGGCCTCGGCGATGGACGTGGGCAACCCCAGTAACATGGAACGTCTGCTGGCGCTGTTTCCGCAGGTGCGCGCCCTGCGCGGGGCCGTGAGCGCGTTCACGGTCAGCGACGAGCAGATCCGCGCGCGCATCCGCGCCGGGTTCGAGGAATTCGGGCAGATCTGGTGCCCCCACACGGCCACCGCGGCCGAGGCGTGGCAGCGCCTGGAGCCGCAGCAGCGCGACGGCCGCCGCTGGGTGCTGGTCGCGACTGCCCACCCGGCGAAGTTCCCGGAGATCGTCTCGCCGCTCATCGGGCGGCCGGTGCCGGTCCCGGAAAGTCTGGCCGCGCTGTTCGCGCGCCCGAGGCAGAGTGTGGAAATTGACGCAGGCCTTGATAGCCTGCGCGCGGTGCTTCAGGAGACACGCTGACGTGGATGAGCTGCAGAAACTGACCCCCACCGCCTGGGTGCTGATCGCGGCCGCCGCCGCGCTGGGCTTCGGCGTCGCCCTGGGCTGGCGCTGGTACCGCCACTACCGGGCGCGCAAGGCGCTTCGCGCGGCGGTGACGGCGGGCGCCTCGGACCACATGATCGACGTGCTGGTGCCGGACGGCATGGGCGGTGGCGGCTTTCACGTGGATTTCCTGCTGCTGACCATGCGCGGCATCGTGGTGATCGATCTGCGCGACGTGAAGGGCAACATCTTCGGCGGGGACCAGATGGCGGAGTGGACCGTGATGGACGGGGCGCAGCGCTTTACCTTTACCAATCCGCAAAGCGCGCTGTACGACCGCATCGCCTCGGTCAAGGCGGTCGCGGGCGACGTGCCGGTGGAGGGTCGCGTGGTGTTCACGCGGCGCGGCAAGTTCCCCAAGGGGCTGCCCAAGTGGACGCTGATGCTCGATGCGCTGCGGGCGGAGTTCGCGACCGCTGACTTTGATGTGCCCGGCGAGGGCGGAGCGCAGTTTCGCGAGGGCTGGCAACGCCTGAAGGACGCCGTCAAGCCCAGCTTCATGGTGGACATGCGCTAAAAAGCGCGCGTGGCTCCCGAGCGTACGCGGTCCGCGGCCGCTAGGTGACGGTGCGGGCGTGATCGGCGAGCACCAGGGAGACACAGGCGGTCAGCCTCTTCGCATAGTCGAGGTGCAGGAACTCGTTCGGTCCGTGCGCGTTGGCGTGCGGTCCCAGCACGCCGGTGATGAAGAACTGCGTCTGCGGGAAGCGCTCTCCCAGCATGCCCATGAACGGAATGGTGCCTCCGCAGCCGATGTGTACCGCCGCCCGTCCGTAGACCGCACGCGAAGCCTGGGTGATCGATTCCTCGAGCCAGGGGGCAAGTGCCGGAGCATTCCAGCCGCCGGTGCCCGACTCCTCCTCGAAGCTCACCTGCGCGCCGTACGGCGGTTCGCGCTCGAGCGCCTCCCTGACCGCGCGCGTGGCGCGCTCCGCATCGCAGGTCGGTGGCAGCCGCAGGGAGAGCTTGACTGCGACCTCCGGCAGCAGCACGTTGCCGGCGGAGCCGAGCGGCGGCAGCCCCTCGGCGCCCGTGACGGCGAGCGTCGGACGCCAGGAATTGTTGATGATGAGTTCCGCCGGATCATCCGAGAGCGCATGCGCCCCCTTCACCCACGGCAGTTTGCCTGCGACCTCGTCCCCGAGCACCTTGGCGGCGGCCATGGCCTGCACCCGCCGGTCCTGCGGCAGATTCACCTGCAGCTCCTCGAGCAGCAGGTCGCCGGTCACGGGATTCTCGATGCGCGCGAGCAGCTGCTCGAGAATCCGAAACGCCGTCGGCGCGATGCCGGTCGCCATGCCGGAGTGCACCCCCTCGGTGAGCACCCGCACGCGCAGCGTGCCCACGAGATTGCCGCGCAGTGAAGTGGTGCACCACACCTGCTCGTAGTTGCCGCACTCGGCATCCAGACACACGACCAGGGAGGGATCGCCAATTGCCGTCCCGAGCGCCTCCAGATGCGCCGGCAGATCCGTGCTGCCGCTTTCCTCGCAAGCTTCGATCAGCACCACGCAGCGCGGCAGGCGTACCTGCTGTTGCTTGAGAGCCGCGATGGCGGTGAGGGAGCTGAACACCGCGTAACCGTCATCGGCGGCCCCGCGCCCGTAGAGCTTGCCGTCGCGGACCACCGGCTCCCAGGGCCCCAGGCCCGGCAACCAGCCGGTGAACTCCGGCTGCTTGTCGAGGTGACCGTAGAGCAACACGGAGCCGGGCAGTTCGCCGGGGATGTCCACCAGCAGCAGCGGCGTGATCCCCGCCAGCCGACGCACTTGCACGCGCGCGCCGGGCAGGGGCTGCGCGCGACACCAGTCCGCCATCAGCGTCACGGCCTTCTCCATGTGGCCGTGCTCCTGCCACTGCGGATCGAACATCGGGGACTTATTGGGGATGCGCACGTATTCGATG
Source organism: uncultured Pseudomonadota bacterium (assembly GCA_963781815.1). Taxonomy (GTDB): domain Bacteria; phylum Pseudomonadota; class Gammaproteobacteria; order Steroidobacterales; family Steroidobacteraceae; genus 13-2-20CM-66-19. Next base: position 97,789 of record CAWAHK010000003.1, read on the forward strand.
AGTTGCTCGGTGATCGAGTCATCCCAGGTCGTGTCGATCGAGCTGCGGAGGCGCTTCAGATCCATGGACGGTTCCACCTAAGTAAAAACAGTAACTTAAATATGTGTGTCAAAGTAATTTCGAGTCAGGGATTAACCCCAGGCAGCGCAAACAGCCGTCGCGCTGCCGCCGTGCTCGAGCGCGCCAGGGCCGTGAGGGGCTCCCCCCGGGCACGCGCCACCGCGGCGGCGATGTGCGGAAGATACGCCGGTTCGTTGCGCCGCGAGGCGGGCTTGGGCTGCAGGTCGCGGGGCAGCAGGTAGGGGCCATCGGTTTCCAGCAACAGTCGCTCCGCCGGAACCTGCGGCATGAGCGCAGCCAGGTGCGCGCCGCGGCGCTCATCGCAGATCCAGCCGGTGATGCCGATCGCAAGTCCGAGTTCCAGATAGGTGCTGAGCTGCTCCGCGGTACCGGTGAAGCAGTGCGCGACGCCGCGCCACTCGCCGGCGTGCTCGCGCAGGATCCCCGCGAAGTCCGCGTGCGCGTCGCGCTGGTGGAGGAATACCGGCTTGCCGAGGGTTCGCGCCAGCTCGAGCTGGCGGTGGAAGGCTTGCTGTTGTGCGGCGCGCGGCGACAGGTCGCGGAAGTAGTCCAGGCCGCATTCCCCGATCGCGACCACCTCGGGCGCCTGCGCGAGCTGCCGCAGGTCGGCGAGGCGCTCGGGACTGAGTTCGCTCGCGTGGTGCGGGTGCACACCCGCGGTGGCGAACAGACTTGTTCGCGTGCGTGCCAGCTCGATGGCGCGCGCCGAGCTTGCGAGCGTCGAGCCGGTGACCACCAGCTGTGTGACGCCGGCGGCAGCGGCGCGGTTGATGACGGCGTCGCGATCGGCATCGTAGCTGTCGTGAGCCAGGTTGATGCCGATGTCGACGAGCGGCGCGGCGGCTATCGCCGGCGGCCCTATGTTATGGTCTTGCATCGCGCGCACATTCTACTGAACGGGGGCGCCTTGCAGCGGATGTCTCGGAAGCGAACGGACACGGGGCGGGCCTGGCGATTTGCGGCCGCACTCGCGGCCGTGGCGCTCGCCGGCGCCGCACCCGCGGAGGAGACTCAGTGGCGCGACATCGAGAGCCGCATCCAGTACGCCTACTACACCGAGGACGGGCGCACGCTGCGCAACCTGCAGGAGGCGGTCGCCGCCGAAGAGTCGCACGAGCCGTGGCGCGGCTACTACCAGGGTCTGGCGGCCTGGAGGCTGGCGCAGCTTGCGACCCAGAATCCAGGTTCTGCCGGCGGGCCTTCGGCCGCCGAACTGTCCGCGCGCTGCGTGCACGAACTCGGCGGGGTGCTGGAAACGAAGTCGGACTTCGCGGAAGGGCTGGCGCTGCGCGCGGCCTGCGGGTCGATGCCGCTCGCCGCCGGCGGCATGCATGTGCCGTTCGCCGCGTACCGGCCGCGCAAGGATCTGGACCGGGCGCTGCAGCTCGCGGCGAAGAATCCGCGGGTACTGCTGATCGACGCGGTGAATGACTATCAGCTGCCAAGCGCGCAAGGCGGGAATAAGGAGCGCGCGCTGACGAAGCTGCGAAATGCAGTGGCGGCGTTCGAGGCCGAGCGCGGCGGACCGGAGCCGCTGCCCGGCTGGGGAGCGGCCGAGGCGTACTTCTTCCTGGGCCGCGACCTCATGGACCACGGCGATGCGGTGGGTGCCCGTGACGCGCTCGAGCGCGCACTGCTGCTCGCGCCGCAATACGCACAGGCGCGGCGGCTGATGGCGAAAATCACCTCGGGCTGACGCAATTCGCTTGCCCTCGCCGGGCAGAAGCTGACAATTGTCACGCGCGATGCGAGCAGTTGGTACAGCTGCAACGCCACGTACGCACTGTATGTATCCGAGCCTCCGGAAACCCGGGATGGCTATGCTATCGTTGCGCGCCTTTGAAGAGCGGATCACGGGTGAATGTCTTCCGAACCTGACAACAAGGCCCTGCTGCATCAGCTGCGAATTGACCGCAGCGAGCCGCCCGCGAACACCGGAGTCAGCCGTCGCTACTGGATCATCGGCGCCGCGCTCCTGCTCGCCATCATCGGCGCGGGCGCATGGTGGGTCCTGGCCGGCCCACGCGGCGTACCGGTCCACACGGCGCTCGCACGCGCCGTGCCCGGCGGCGGCACGGGCGGCTCGGTGCTGGATGCCACGGGCTACGTGACTGCGCGTCGCGAAGCCACCGTGTCAGCGCAGATCACGGGCACCCTGACGCAGGTGCTGATCGAGGAGGGCGATCACGTCAAAGAAGGACAGGTGCTGGGGACGCTGGACGATACTGCGCAGAAGGCGGCGCTGGCACAGGCGCAGGCGCAACTGCACACCGCGCAGTCGCTGCTCGCGCAGTATCAGGTGCAGCTGGCGCAAAGCGTGCGTGATGCCAACCGGGCCGAGGACCTAGTGAAGCGCAACCTCGTCTCCGCGCAGGCCATGGAGCAGGCGCGCGCCCAGGTGGACGGCCAGAGCGCGCAGGTCGAGGGACAGCGCAAGCAGATCGATCTCGCTACCGCCAACCTGCGCTCCGCCCAGGTGCAGCTTGATTACTGCACCGTGCGTGCGCCGTTCACCGGCGTCGTCATCGCCAAGGCCGCTCAGGTGGGTGAGATCATCTCGCCATTCTCGGCGGGTGGGGGCTTCACGCGCACCGGCATCGGCACGATCGTCGACATGGATTCACTCGAGATCGAGGTCGACGTAAACGAGGCCTACATCAACCGGGTGCAGCCGGGGCAGCCGGTGCAATCCGTTCTCAACGCCTATCCGGACTGGCAGATCCCCTCGCACGTCATCGCCATCATCCCCACGGCGGATCGCTCCAAGGCGACGGTGAAGGTGCGCATCGGCCTTGATCTGAAGGATCCGCGCATCGTCCCGGACATGGGCGTACGCGTCTCCTTCCTCGAGGAAAGAAAGACCGAAGCGCCGGTTGCTGTGCAGGCGCCGCGTGGGGCACTCGTGCCCACGGGCGCCATCCGCACGCAAGACGGTCACGACGTCGTCTACCTGCTGCACGAGAAGCGAGCCGAGCAGCGCACCGTCGCCCTGGGTGCAACCAGCGGCGACTCGCGCCAGGTACTCAGCGGCGTCAGCATCGGGGATACTGTGATCCTCGATCCCCCGGCCGATCTTAAGGACGGCGCGGCCGTCACCGTGGCCAAATGAACTGCGCTGGCAGGTCGCATTCCGGGGCACCGCCTGCGCGGCGCGCATCCATTCCTGTGCATTCGAGCTGAGGTTGCTATGTCCGAATCCATGGTTGAGATCCGCAATGTCACCAAGGTCTACGAACGCGGCAAGCAGAAGGTGGAAGTCCTGCACGGGCTCACCCTGGACATCCCCAAGGGCGACTACGTGGCGCTCATGGGTCCTTCGGGCTCGGGCAAGACCACCCTGCTCAACCTGATCGGGGGTCTTGACCAGCCCACCGCCGGGGAGATCAAGGTCGGCGGCAACCGCATCGACAAGCTCTCCAGCGGCGAACTCGCGCACTGGCGCGCCCACAACGTGGGTTTCGTGTTCCAGTTCTACAACCTCATGCCGGTGCTCACGGCGGAAGGCAACGTGGAACTGCCGTTGCTGCTCACGAAGCTCTCGGCAGCGCAGCGCAAGAAGAACACCGCGGTCGCCCTGCAGGTGGTGGGTCTCGCCGACCGTGCCAAGCACAAGCCGCGTGAGCTCTCCGGCGGCCAGGAGCAGCGCGTTGCCATCGCGCGCGCGCTGGTATCCGACCCGCAGCTGCTGGTCTGCGATGAGCCGACCGGAGACCTGGACCGCAAGACCGCGGATGAGATCCTGGGGCTGTTGCAGGTGCTCAACCGCGAGCACGGCAAGACGATCGTGATGGTCACCCATGACCCCAAGGCGGCCGAGTTCGCACGCCGCACGCTGCACCTGGAGAAGGGCCAGCTGCTGGAGCAGGCCGCCTGAGGCCCATTCCGAGGATATCGTCATGACCAAGACCGGCTTCGTCATCGCCAACCTGTTCCGCAAGCGCACCCGCACCGTGCTCACACTGCTGTCGGTGATCATGGCGTTCCTGCTCTTCGGCCTGCTGCAGTCGGTCAATTCGATCTTCAATGCCGGCCAGAACTTCGTGGGTGCCACGCGCGTGATAGCCCAGGCGCGCGTCTCCTTCACGCAGCCACTGCCGATCAGCATGGTACCCAAGCTCGAAGCCATCCCAGGCGTCGCGCGCGTGGGCTACTCGCAGTGGTTCGGTGGCGTGTGGCAGGAAAACACGCCGATCTTCGCGTTCGCGGTCGACCCGCTGCGCCAGCGCGACGTGTATCCGGAGTACACCATGCCGGATGCGCAGTGGCAGGCGTTCGCGAACACGCGCACCGCCATGATCGCCGGCAAGGTGGTCGCCGATAAGTACGGCTGGAAGGTCGGCCAGAAGATCCCGCTGGCTTCCAACATCTACCCTCAGAAGAACGGCAGCAAGGCGTGGGCCTTCGACCTGGTCGGGATCTACGACGGCACCACCGAGGACACCAAGAAGCTGGCCCAGAACGTCTTCATCAACCACGACTACTTTGATGAGGCCAACGCCTTCGGCAAGGGGCGCGCCAATTTCTTCATCTTGAAACTGGCGGACGGCAAGCAGGCCGAGGCCATCAGCAAGACCGTGGACACGATGTTCGAGAACTCCCCGGATGAGACCAAGACCCAGACCGAGAAGGACTTCAACCTCGGCTTCGTCAAGCAGATCGGCGATATCGGCCTCATCGTGCGCTGGATCCTGTTCGCGGTGTTCTTCACGCTGCTGCTGGTGGTCGGCAACACCATGGCGCAGAGCGTGCGCGAGCGCATCCCGGAACTGGCGGTGCTGAAGACGCTGGGATTCTCCGACGGCGCGGTGCTGGGCTTCGTGTTTGCCGAGGCGCTCGCGCTGTGCCTGTTCGGGGGCCTGATCGGCCTGGTGCTGGCGACGCTCGCCGGTGCGATGGTGGAGAAGGGCTCCGGTGGCCAGTTCCAGCTCAGCCCGGACCTCAGGGTGTGGCTGCTCGGGGTGACCGCGATCCTCGTCATGAGCATCGTAGTCGGGCTGCTGCCGGCGCTGCGGGCCCGGCGCCTGAGGATTGTGGACGCACTCGCCGGGCGTTAGGCCCGCACAGGAGACGCATTCGTGCTCGCACAGATATTCGCCATCACCGGCATCAACATCAAGAGCATTCCGGAGCGCTGGGCAACTTCGCTCGTAATCGTGATCGGGCTGGCCGGAGTGGTGGCAGTGTTCACCGCGCTGCTGGCCATGGCGAACGGATTCTCCAGTACCCTGAGAGCAACCGGGCGCCAGGACGCGGTGATCATGATGCGCGGCGGCTCGGACGCGGAGCTCAATTCCGGTCTGGACCGCGAGCAGACCGATCTGCTGAAGCAGATGCCTGGCATCCGCCCGGGTGCCGACGGCAAGCCCCAGTCATCGGCGGAAATGATGGTAATCGCGGAACTGATCCGCAAGGACGACACCAAGAACGGCGCCAACATCACGGTGCGCGGCGTCGACCCGGCCGCCTTCGCCCTGCGTCCGAACCTGCGCATCGTCAACGGCCGCAACTTCACCCCGGGACTGCGCGAGCTGATCGTCGGCGCCGGCGTGCTGCGCCAGTTCCAGGGGGCAGAGATCGGCAAGGTGGTGAGGATGCGCGGCTCGGACTGGACCGTCGTCGGCGCCTTCGAGTCGGGCGATGCCCACGACAGCGAGCTGTGGACCGACATCAACGTCGCCCGCACCACCTTCGGCCGTGCCGGCTCAAGCTCCATCCTCGCCGCCCTGGACGGCGCCGACGGGCTGGAGAAGCTCAAGGCCGGCGTGGCCGCCGACCCGCGCCTGAACGTCGACGTGATCCGGGAGCAGGATTACTTCAACGCCCAGACCAAGCAGTTCCGCGCCACCATCGGTTTCCTCGCCGGCATCGTGACCCTCATCATGGCCCTGGGCGCGGTGTTTGCCGCGCTCAACAGCATGTACGCCGCCGTCGCCGCCCGCGGCAAGGAGATTGCGACGCTGCGCGCGATTGGCTTCGGCGGCACTCCGGTTCTGCTCTCGGTCATGATCGAGGCGCTGCTGCTGGCGCTCAGCGGCGGCATCCTTGGCGCCCTGATCGCCTACGTGCTCTTCAACAACATGTCGGTCTCGACCCTGGGCCAGAACTTCACGCAGGTGGTGTTCAACTTCAAGGTCACCCCGGCCCTGGTCATCCAGGGGCTCATCATCGCCGTGGTGATCGGCATGGTCGGCGGCTTTCTGCCGGCGCTGCGCGCCGCGCGGTTGCCGGTGACCACGAGCCTGCGGGAGCAGTAGGGCCCGGCGCTAGCTCAGAGCGTCTGCAGCGCCGCGCACAGCGCATCGACGTCTTCCACGGGCTGGTCCCAGGAGACCACCAGGCGTGCCTCGCCGTTGTGCGGCGGTCCCCAGTCGTAGAAATCAAATCCGGCAGCGCGCAGCTGCTGGCGCCGCTCGACACCGAGCTTGACGAAGACCTCGTTGCCCTCGACCGGATGCAGCAGCCGCCCGCGGGCGGCCGCGGCTACGCGCTGCGCGAGGGCGTTGGTACGCTGTGCATTGCGTCTCCACAAGCCGCTCTCGACGTACGCGAGCAGCTGCGCGGCAACGTAGCGGGACTTGGAGAAGAGGTGCCCGGCGCGCTTGCGCCGCAGCTCGAAGTCGCGCACCAGCGAGGTATCAAAGAACACCACCGCTTCGGCGGCCAGGGCGCCGTTCTTGGTGGCGCCGAAGGACAGCACGTCAACGCCCGCACGCCAGCTGATGTCGCCCGGATGGCAATCGAGGAATGCGACCGCGTTGGCAAAGCGCGCACCATCCATCTGCACCTTGAGCGCGCGCCCGTGGGCAAGTTCGCACAGCTCCTTGAGTTCCGCGGGCCGGTACACGGTGCCGAATTCGGTCATCTGCGTGAGCGACAGCGCCGCCGGCTGCACGCTGTGCAGGCCCACGTTTACGGAGGGGTGGTCCGCGAGCGCCTGCGCGAAGGTCTGCGGGGAGATGCGCGCATGCTCCCCGGGAAGCAGGGCGAGCTGCGCGCCGCCGGAGAAGAATGCCGGCGCGCCGCACTCGTCGGTTTGGATATGGGCCTCCTCGTGCGCGAAGATCGCCCCGTAGGGGGGGCTGAGCGTGGCGAGGCTCAGTGAGTTCGCCGCCGTTCCGGTGGCGAGCGCGAAGGCGCGCACCTCGGTTCCGAAGAAGTGGCTGAAGCAGCGATCGAGGCGCGCGGTCCATTCGTCATCGCCGTAGCTGTGGACGCGGCCGCGGTTGACGCTTGCCAGGGCTGCCAGGATCTCGGGGCAGGCGGTGGAGGTATTGTCGCTTAAGAACTGCAAGCACGGGCTCCTGGAGTCTTGTCAGTCGATGCGCCAGCGGAACGACCAGGCCCCGAAGGCGAGGAAGGCGAGGGCGGTGAGCGCAAGATACAGCAGATTCGGCGCGATCTGCCGGATACCGGCGCCGTCCAGCATCACCGCGCGGGCCGCATCCAGGGTGTGCGTCAGCGGGAACACGTGTGCGATCCACTGCACCCAGCGCGGCGAGCCCTCAAGCGAAAACCAGATTCCCGACAACAGCATCATCGGCCAGGTGAGGACGTTCAACAGGCCCCCGACGAGTTCCTCGCTCGAGAAACGGGCGGCAATGGTTAGTCCGAGCGCGACCATCGACAGCGCACTCAGGACCGCGACCAGGAGCAGCAGCGCCATGTTGCCGGCGCTGTGAAACCTGATGATCGTGCCGATGCCGAGGTAGAGGACCGCTGTCACGAAGAGAATCAGGCTCAGGCGCGAGAGTACCTGGGCGCCCAGAAACTCGAACGCGCTGAGCGGCGTCGCGTGCAGGCGCTTGAGGAAGCCGCTCTTGCGGTAGCGCACCACCACATAGCCGACGCCGAACAGGCAGCTGAACATCATGTTCATGCCGAGGATGCCCGGAAACAGCCAGTCGACGTAGCGCACCGCCGCGCCTGCAACCACCTCGCGGTGGGCCTGCGGGTCGGCCGCAAGCAGCAGCTTCTCGACGATGTAACCCTTGGGCGAATCGGTGTTGACCCAGTAGCGCAGCGGCGGCCCGAGACTCAGCAGCAGGTCGATCTGCTGGTGGGTGACCTTATAAAGGCCGCCGGCTTCGTCCGGCTCGGCGACGAATTCCACGTAGCGTTCGCTCAGGAAGGCGTTGGCCTGGCGGTCGATCCGGGGCGTCACTACCCCGACCTTGAACAGCGGGCGTTCCGGGCCGCCGAACACGAATCCCATGCCCACCACCAGCATGATGGGCAGCAGGAGGGTGAAGAGCAGCGTGCCACGGTCACGCACGAACTCAAGATTGCGCGCGTGCAGCACCGTGAGCAGGCGCTTGATCATGGGCGCAGCTCCTTACCGGTGAGTTCCAGGAATAGGTCCTCCAGATTCGCCGGCCGGATGCGCAGTTGCGCCAGCGGCACCTGCGCCTCCAGCAGTTGCCGCAGCGTTCCCTCCACGTCATGGGTGCTGATCTCGACCCGCTCGGTGCCCTCGATGACGCTGAGCCCCACGGCCCGCGCCGCCGGGGTGAACGCCTGGCGCGGCAGTTCCAGCATCACCTCCGCGAAGTGCTCGTGCAGCAGCTTGTGCGGGGGTCCCATGGCGAGCAGCTGTCCGCGATCCATGATTGCGATCTCATCGCACAGCAGTTCCGCTTCTTCCATGTAATGCGTGCTGAGGATGATGGTCTTGCGACGCGCCTTGATCGATTCAACCAGCTCCCAGAAGCTGCGGCGCGCCTGCGGGTCAAGGCCGGTCGTCGGTTCATCCAGAAACAGTATCGCCGGGTCATTCACGAGCGAGATCGCGAGCAGCAGCCGCTGCTGCTGGCCCCCCGAGAGCTTGCGGCTGTCACGATTCGCCAGTTTCTCGAGCGCGCACAGGCGGATCACTTCCTCGACGTCGAGGCCGGTGGCATACAGGCCGCGAAACAGGGCGATGCTCTGGCGTACGGTGAGGAAGTCCTGCAGGGCGGTCTTCTGGAACAGGATTCCGGCCTGCTCGCGAAAGCGCACCCCGAGGGGCTCGCCGCGGTAGCGGACCTCCCCGGAAGTCGGCGGCAGGATGCCTTCCATGATCTCGATCGTGGTGGTCTTGCCGGCGCCGTTCGGTCCGAGCAGGCCGAAGCAGATGCCCTCGGGCACGCTGAAGGACACGCCCGCCACCGCGGTGGTGGCGGGGTACTGCTTCACCAGATCACGTACTTCGAGGATCGGTTGGTTCACGGCTCTTGGCAGGAATCACCGGCAAACACTGGCGCGCGATCCTAGCGGATTCCGCCCGGGGCCGCTGCGGCCTTTGCGGTGCCGGTTGCCGCCGAGTCAGCGACGTGTACCATCGTCCCATGGGTGCGGGTCCGTACGACAAGTCCGAGCGGGTGGAACTGGCCGACGAAGCGGTGCACTGGGACCTCGGCAGCTCCGTCTCGTACGGAGAATACCTGCAGCTGGACAAGCTGCTGACCGCCCAAAAACCGCTCTCCGCCGAGCACAACGAGATCCTGTTCATCATCGTGCATCAGGTGTCCGAGCTGTGGATGCGCCTGATGCTGCACGAGCTCACCGCCGCCATGGCGTGCGTGCGCAAGGATGACCTGGATCCGGCGCTGAAGATGCTGGGACGCATCTCGCGCACCCAGGCGCAGCTGATCTCGGTGTGGAACGTGCTCTCCACCCTGACGCCGTTCGAGTACTCCGCGTTCCGCAATGCGCTCGGGCGTTCTTCAGGCTTCCAGTCGCTGCAGTACCGCCTGCTGGAATTCCTGTTCGGCAACAAGAACGCCGACATGATCAGCGTGCACCAGCGCGATCCGCAGGCCTACGCGACGCTGCGGCGCGCGCTCGAGGCCCCGTCGCTGTACGACGAGGTGCTGCGCCTGCTCAGTCGTCGCGGTTACGAGATCGCCGAAGACTACCTCACGCGCGATTTCAGCCAGCCCTACCGCGCCAGCAAGCAGGTGGCGGGCGCGTGGCTCAACGTGTACCACAACGCCGAGCACGAGCAGGGCTGGGACCTGTACGAGCTGGCCGAGCGGCTCGTGGATCTGGACCACAACTTCCAGCTGTGGCGCTGCCATCACCTGAAGACGGTCGAGCGCATCATCGGCTACAAACCCGGCACCGGCGGCACCGGCGGGGTGTCCTACCTCGCCAAGGCGCTGGAACTGAAATTCTTCCCGGAGCTGTGGCAGATCCGCACGTCGATGTAAGGGTCCGGGGCCACCGGGCATTTATCTCCAGCTTGCCCGCGGAATGCCGTAGCGCGCCGCCGCGGCGCGCGCGGCGCGGCGGCCGTTCACCAGCAGCGGCCGGTCGGCCATCCGCAGGTGCGGCACATCACTCCCCGAGTTGCCGTACGCGGCGAACAGCCGACGTGGGTGCTGGGCCCGCAGGTGTTCCAAGCAGCGCACCTTTTCTTCGCCGCGCCGGTTCGGGGTGCTCAGGCGGCCCACCAGGACGTCGCCGTCCCATTCCAACCCGGTGCAGACTGACTGCGCGAACCCCAGTGCGCGGCCGATCTGCGGCACGTAGAGGTCGGTGCTGGCGCTGAGCAGCACCAGGAAATCCGCGTGCGCGCGGTGGTACTCGAGGCGTTTCAGCGCATCGGCGAACATGCCGCGCACCAGCAGCCGCTGCACGAAGCGAGCCGTCCAGGCCTCCAGCTCGGCGCGCCGCCGGCCCCCCAGGCTCATGCGGATGAAGGCGGACTTCAGCGCCCCGTGGTCGGCCCGCCGCAGCACGAACAGCACGCAGGCCGGCACGACGCCCAGCAGCCGCGGCAGGCGCGCGGGATGACGCAGCAAGAATCCCATGACGTAGGGCAGCAGGGTGTCGCGGCGGGTGAGCGTGCCGTCAAGATCAAACACGGCCACGAGCGGGTCGCGCGTGCGCCCGGACGCGGGGGCGCGCCGCTCCACCGGCGCCGCGGAATCCGTCAGGCTGCGCTGCCTGCCGCGGCCAGCTGCCGCAGCACGTACTGCAGGATGCCGCCGTGGCGGTAGTACTCGCGCTCCTTGGGCGTGTCGATGCGCAGGCGTGCCGTGAACACGATCGGCTCACCCTGATCGGGGGTGGCCGTGACCGTGACTTCCCGGGCATCGCCGCGCCGCAGGCCCTCGATTGCGAAGACCTCGCGCCCGGTGAGCCCCAGTGACTTGGCGCTCTGGCCGCTCTGGTATTGCAGCGGGGCGACGCCCATGCCGATCAGGTTCGAGCGATGGATGCGCTCGAAACTCTCCGCGATCACCGCCTTGATCCCGAGCAGCATCGTGCCCTTGGCGGCCCAGTCACGCGAGGAGCCGGTGCCGTACTCGCGTCCTGCGAGCACCACGAGGGGCGTGCCCTCCTTCTTGTAGCGCATGGCCACGTCGTATATCGAGGCCTGCTCCCCATCGGGCAGATGCACGCTGAGGCCGCCCTCGACGCCGGGAACCAGGAGGTTGCGCAGCCGGATGTTGGCGAACGTGCCGCGCATCATCACTTCATGATTGCCGCGCCGGGCGCCGTAGGAATTGAAGTCCTTCGGCTCGACGCCCTGCTCCACGAGATAGCGTGCCGCGGGGCTGGTCTTGGAGATGTTGCCGGCGGGTGAGATGTGGTCGGTCGTGACCGAGTCGCCCAGCAGCGCCAGCACGCGCGCGCCGCGCACATCTGCCAGCGCCGGCGGCGTCATGGTCATGCCCTCGAAGTAGGGCGGGTTCTTCACGTAGGTGGACTTTGCATCCCAGCTGTACAGCTTGCCGGCCGGCACCTTGATGCTCGCCCAGTTGGCATCACCCTGGAAGACACTCGCGTAGCTGTGACGGAACATCTGCGAATCGATCGAGCGCCGCAGCGTCTCCTGCACTTCCATGTCGCTTGGCCAGATGTCGGCGAGGTACACCGGATTGCCTTCGGCGTCGGTGCCAAGTGGCTCGCTGGTGAGGTCGATGTCCACGGTGCCGGCAAGCGCGTACGCCACCACGAGCGGCGGGGAGGCGAGGAAGTTCATGCGCACTTCCGGGTGCACCCGACCCTCGAAGTTGCGGTTGCCCGAGAGTACCGCCGCGGCGGTGAGATCACCGGCCTTCACCGCTGCGGAAATCTCCGGTTTGAGGGGCCCGGAGTTGCCGATGCAGGTGGTACAGCCGTAGCCGACGAGGTCGAAGCCGACGGCGGCCAGGTCCTCGAGCACGCCTGCCTTGGTGAAGTAGTCCGTCACCACGCGCGAGCCGGGTGCAAGGCTGGTCTTTACCCAAGGCCGCGCTTTGAGTCCGCGTACGCGCGCCTTGCGTGCCAACAGTCCCGCACCGAGCATCACCGAGGGGTTAGAGGTGTTGGTGCAGCTAGTGATGGCGGCAATCAGCACCGCACCGTCCTTGAGCTGGAACTGCTGCCCGTCCAGAGTGACCGCGGCGCTGCCGCTGCCGGTGTTGCGCGCGGCACGCTCGGTGGCCGCCTTCCTGGCGCTGGCCTCGTATGTCTTTTTCATGTTCGTCAGGGGGACGCGATCCTGCGGTCGGCTCGGGCCCGCCAGGCTCGGCACCACGGTACCAAGGTCCAGTTCGAGCTCATCGGTGTAGCGCGCCGCCTGCGCGCCCTGGTTGCGCCACATGCCCTGGGCCTTCGCATAGGCGCTGACGAGCTCGATGCGCTCGCGCGAGCGTCCGGAGAGCTCCAGATAGCGCACCGTCTCCCCGTCGATCGGGAAGAGGCCGCAAGTGCTGCCGTACTCCGGCGCCATATTGGCGATCGTGGCACGGTCGGCGAGCGGCAGGTTCGCAAGGCCGTCACCGAAGAACTCGACGAATTTGTCCACCACGCCCTTCTTGCGCAGCATCTCGGTGACGGTGAGCACCAGGTCGGTCGCCGTGGCGCCTGGCTTGAGCTGTCCTTCGAGCCGGAAGCCGATGACCTGCGGGATCAGCATGGTCACAGGCTGCCCCAGCATGGCCGCCTCCGCCTCGATGCCACCGACGCCCCAGCCGAGCACGCCCAGGCCGTTGATCATCGTGGTGTGCGAGTCGGTGCCGACCAGAGTGTCCGGATAGGCGCGCCGCACCCCGTTGCTCTCCGCATCGAAGATCACGCGTCCGAGATATTCCAGGTTCACCTGGTGCACGATTCCGGTGCTGGGGGGCACGACGGAGAAGTTCTGGAACGCGGTCTGACCCCAGCGCAGGAATTCGTAGCGCTCGCGGTTGCGGGCGAATTCAATGGCGGTGTTGGCCGCCAGGGCCCCCGCGAAGCCGTACTCATCCACCTGCACGGAGTGATCGATGACGAGCTCGGCGGGATTGAGCGGGTTGACGCGCTGCGCGTCGCCGCCGAGCCGCACGATCGCCTCGCGCATCGCGGCAAGGTCCACCACGCAGGGGACGCCCGTGAAGTCCTGCAGGATGACGCGCGCCGGGGTGAAAGCGATCTCATGCGAGGGCGCCGCCGCCGGATTCCATTCCAGGAGTGCTTCGATGTCCGCGCGCGTGACGCTCACGCCGTCCTCGAAGCGCAGCAGATTCTCCAGCAGAATCTTCAGCGAGTAGGGCAGACGTGCGAGCTTTTCCTGTGGCAGCGCCGCCAGGCTCCAGATCTCGTAGGAGCGATCCGCGGCAGTCAGTGTGGAGCGCGCCCGGAAACTGTTCGTCATGCGTACCTCCGCTGTGAGCCGCCAATTATATCGGGCGGCTGCGCTGGCTGCTGCCTTAAGGCTCAGGCCGCGGCGACGGAACGGCGGGCGCTGGCGGTCACGGTGCCGATGATCGCGCCACCGAGGCAGCGCTCGCCCTCGTAGGCGACGGCATACTGACCGGGCGTGACCGCGCGTTGCTCGTGCTCGAAGCTGACGCGCATCGTGCCGTCCGGGTGCGGTTCAAAGCTCGCTGCCTGGTCGGCCTGCCGGTAGCGCACCTTCACGCCGGCGGCGAAGGCGGCGCGGCGCGCCGCGGTGAGCCAGTGCCAGGTTTCGGTGCACAGCGCCGTGCTGAACAGCTGCGCGTGCTCGTGCCCCTGCACGACGATGAGGCGGTTGCGGGCGGCGTCCTTGGCGGCCACGTACCAGGGCTCCTCGGGACGGCCGGGGCGGCCACCGATGTTGAGCCCGGCGCGCTGCCCGAGCGTGTAAAAGGCAAGTCCCTCGTGCGTGCCGAGGTGCTCGCCGTCCACGGACTCGATCGCGCCGGGTGATTTGCTGACGAAACGCGCCAGGAACTCCCTAAACGGGCGCTCGCCGATGAAGCAGATGCCCGTGCTGTCGGGCTTGTCATGCACGGCAAGCCCGGCGCGCCGCGCGCGCTCGCGCACGGCTGCCTTCTCCAGCTCCCCGAGCGGCATGAGGGTGTGCGTGAATTGCCCGGGCGGCACGGCGGCCAGGAAGTAGCTCTGGTCCTTGGCGGCATCGCGCGCCTTGAACAGTCCCATGCCCTCCGGGGCGGGCAGCAGCCGCGCATAGTGGCCGGTCGCGAAATAGTCCGCGCCCAGCCGGCGTGCCCACGCCAGGCCCACGCCAAACTTGATCTCGCGATTGCACAGCACGTCCGGATTGGGCGTGCGGCCGGCCGCGTGCTCGTGCAGAAAGTGGGCGAACACGCGCTCGCGGTAGGCGCGGGCGAAGTTCGCCCGGTGCAGCGGGACGCCCAGTTCGTCGGCCACCGCGCGTGCGTCCTGGAAGTCCTGCGCGGCCGTACAGTAGGCGTCGTCGTCCTCGTCCCAGTTGTTCATGAAGAGCCCCTGGACCTCCCAGCCGGCCTCCTTCAGCAACAGCGCCGCCACCGCCGAGTCCACCCCGCCGGAAAGAGCGACGATGACGCGCGCGCCCGCGGCGGCCCGTGGCAGGGGGGTGGAGTCGTGCATGCGCGCAATTCTAGCGCAGCGGCCGTGGCGTGGCCTCGCGGGGTACCTAGAGGCGCACGGTGGGAGCGACGGCGGCGGCGCTGTGCAGGTCCAGCTGTGCCACGCCCTGCAGGGGGCGCTGCTCGCCGGCGAGGTAGTCCGCGACGCAGCGCAGGACCAGGGGACTGCGCAGGCGGCCCTCGCGCTCCTTGAGTTCCGTTTCCGAGAGCCAGTGCGTGCGCACGATGCCGCGGTCCAGAGGCTGCGTGGCATCGTGGTCGCGGACCGCGCCGATGAAGGCAAAGCGCAGCGTTGGCCGGCGCGCCGTCGGTCGTCGCCACAGGTACACCCCGAGCAGCGCCTGGGGTTCAAAGCGCCACGCGGTTTCTTCCTGCACCTCGCGCACCACGGCGGCGAGCAGGGATTCGCCCGGTTCCACATGCCCCGCCGGCTGGTTGAACACCAGGCGGTGGTTGATGCGTTCTTCCACGCACAGAAAGCGCCCGGCGGTGTGGGCGACGGCCGCTACAGTGACATCGGGCGAGTGGGGCATGGGCAGATTGTAACCGCCCGCGCGTCCAGGTTCGGGAGGCTGATCAGCCGCGACGGGCGGCGCGCAGTCCGTGTTCGGCTGCGCTGGCGTTCCACACCTGATCAAACTCCTGAAGGTACAAACGCGCGGCGGCTTGATTGTTGATGTCAGCGACACCGTCCCAGGTGTCGGCACGCATGCGGTACACGATCGCGCGGTCGTCAGCGATCAGGTAGGTCGAGGCCCGCTGCGGGGCCTGCGCCGCCACGTAGCGGATATCGATGCAACTGGACAGGCGCCGGCCCATCGCCACGAAGCGGTTGCTGTCGCGCATGACGCCGGTGGGCTCGGCGAGCAGCACCCGTACCTTGGCGAAGCTGCGGGTCAGCACGAAGTGCTTGATGACCTCGAGGAAGGCGCTCTGGTCGTAGAGGTCCGGTTCGAGGTCCGGGGTATAGATGGAGATGAGCCGCTGCGCGGTGGCGGCGATTTCGTTCACCGCGGCGCGTACCTCGGCCAGCGAGGTCAGCACCGCCAGGGTCTCGCCGTGCTGGCGACCGCTCGGAGTGCCGCTGCCGTTCACCGATTCGGGTGCATAGCGGGCGTTGGCGAGTTGCGCCAGTGCACTGTTAATGTCGATTTCCCCGGTTATGGCCACGTCTGGGCGTCCCGCTTGCCGGCACGAAAGGCTGGCTGCGGAGGATCTTAGTGACGAAAGTTAAAGAATCAGTGCGCAACGGGTCACGGTTTGACGCCCGCCGCAGGGGGGCGCAGCTCAAAATCGCGGCGCAGTTCGCACTTCCGGGCCGGTTGTCGCGAAATTCCGACGAAAAAGGGCGTTTTCGGGACGGGGCCATACGGACCAGCTTAAGCCTTTTTGGGGGCATCAGACACCGCGCGCCAGCTGCGCCGCAAGGCCAGTGTATAGCTCCGGGGTAAGGGCCCGCAGGCGGGCTTTCTCGCCCGCCGGCAGCGGCAAGGCGTCGATGAAGGCACCGAGCGTGGCGGCATCGATCGCGCGCCCGCGCGTGAATTCTTTCAGGCGTTCGTACCCGTCCGGGACACCCGCGGCGCGCAGCACGGTCTGCACCGCCTCCCCGAGCACTTCCCAGGCACCTGCAAAATCCTGCGCCATGCGCGCCGGGTCGGCCTCGATCTTGGCCAGGCCGCGCCCGAGGGAACTCCAGGCGATCAGCGTGTGGCCGAGGGCCACGCCGCAGTTGCGCAGCACGGTGGAGTCGGTGAGGTCGCGCTGCCACCGCGACAGCGGCAGCTTCTCCGAGAAATGCCGCAGCAGCGCGTTGGCCACGCCGCAATTGCCTTCCGCGTTCTCAAAGTCGATCGGGTTGACCTTGTGGGGCATGGTCGAGGAACCGACTTCGCCCGCGACCGGCCGCTGCCGCAGGTACCCGAGGGAGATGTAGCCCCAGCAGTCGCGGCACAGGTCCGTGACGATCACGTTAATGGCGGCGAGCGCATCGCAGTATTCCCCGATCCAGTCGTGCGGCTCGATCTGGGTGGTCCAGGGGTTGTACTCGAGGGCGAGGGAACTCACGAACCCCTCGGCCACGCGCGGCCAGTCAAGGCCCGGCAGCGCAGCCTGGTGGGCGTTGAAGTTGCCGACCGCGCCGTTCCACTTGCCCAGAATCGCGACCGCGCTCCAGCGCCGCTGCGCGCGCTTCAGGCGCGCCGCCACGTTCGCGCACTCCTTGCCGAGCGTGGTCGGGCTGGCCGGCTGCCCGTGCGTGCGCGAGGGCATCGGCGTGTCCGCATAGCGGTGCGCGAGCTGCGTCAGGTCCGCGATGCGCGCGCTCAAGGTCCCCTGCAGGGTCTCGCGCGCGGTGGCCAGCAGGCGCGCGTAGCTGAGGTTGTTGATGTCCTCGGAGGTGCAGCCGAAGTGCACCAGTTCGAGCGTCGCGGCGGAGGCGCCCGCGGCCTTGAGTTCCTCGCGGACGTAGTATTCCACCGCCTTGACGTCGTGGTTGATGCGCGTCTCGATGGCCTTGACGGTCGCGGGCGCCCGCGCGTCCGGATCGCGCGCCAGCGCGCGCGCGCGTTCCTGCACGGCATCCGGGAATTGCGCACCCGGCAGCTGCGGCGCCGCGGCGGCGAGGTGCAGCAGCCACTGTGCCTCGACGCGGATGCGTTCGCGGATGAGCCCGGCCTCGGAAAGCAGGCCGCGCAACGGCGCCGTGGCCGCGCGGTAGCGCCCGTCGACGGGCGCGAGCGCATCGAGCGCCGAGAGAAGCTCGCTGGGGCTCGCGGACATGCGTTGCGCTGGCCTTTGAAGTGCTAGGATTTACATCATAACGCATACGGTCGTGTGGCCGGGCCTGCCGCCCTTGGGACCTGGGGGCAACTTTCGCGGAGTGCATGCATGACGAGTTCCTTTCGGGTTGAGCACGACAGCATGGGCGAGCTGAAGGTGCCCGCCGAGGCGCTGTGGGGCGCGCAGACGCAGCGCGCGGTGGAGAACTTCCCCATCAGCGGGGTCACCCTGCCGCGCGCCTTCATCGCCGCGCTCGGCCTCGTCAAGCAGGCCGCCGCGCGCGCCAACACGCAGCTGCAGCTGCTCCCGGAGCGCGAATCGCAGGCGATCCAGGCGGCCGCGGCCGAGGTGGCCGCGGGCCAGCACGACCGGCATTTCCCCATCGATGTATTCCAGACCGGCTCGGGTACCAGCACCAACATGAACGCCAACGAGGTGATCGCGGCGCTCGCCAGCCGCCGCCTCGGCAGTGCGGTGCATCCGAACGACCACGTGAACATGGGCCAGAGCAGCAACGACTCGATTCCGACCGCGGTGCACGTGAGTGCCGCGCTCGCCGTGCGCCGCACGCTCGTGCCCGCGCTCGAACGGCTGCGCGACACGCTGCGGGCGAAGGAGCAGGAAGTGGCCGGCATCGTCAAGACCGGCCGCACGCACCTGATGGACGCGATGCCGGTGACGCTGTCACAGGAGCTCTCGGGCTGGCGCGCACAGATCGAGAACGGCCTGGCGCGGCTGCAGGCGGTCGAGCCACGGCTGCTGGAACTGGCGCAGGGCGGCACCGCCGTGGGTACCGGCATCAATGCCCATCCGGACTTCGGGCGGCGCTTCGGCGCGGAACTGTCGACCCTCAGTGGCGTGCCGTTCAAACCCGCGCGCAATTATTTCGAAGCCATGTCGGCGCAGGACACAGCCGTGGAGCTGTCCGGGCAGCTCAAGGTGGTCGCGGTGAGCCTCATGAAGATTGCCAATGACCTGCGCTGGATGAACAGCGGCCCGCTCGCGGGCCTGGCCGAGATCGTCCTGCCGGCGCTGCAGCCCGGCAGCAGCATCATGCCGGGCAAGGTGAATCCGGTGATCCCCGAGGCCGTCACCATGGTGGCCGCGCAGGTCATCGGCAACGACACCACCATCACCATCGCCGGCCAGTCGGGAAACTTCCAGCTCAACGTGATGCTGCCGCTCATCGCCTACAACCTGCTGCAGAGCATCGAGTTGCTGGCCAACGCCGCGCGCGCCCTGGCCGAGCGCGCGATCGCCGGCTTCACGGTCAACAAGGCGCGCCTGGCCGAGGCGCTCAACCGCAACCCGATCCTGGTGACGGCGCTGAACCCGGTGATCGGGTACGAGAAGGGCGCGGCGATCGCCAAGCAGGCCTACGCACAGGGGCGTCCGATTCTGGAGGTGGCGCAGCAAATGACCGACCTGCCGCGCGAACGGCTGGCCAAGCTTCTCGACCCCGCGGAGCTCACCACCGGCGGCATCAAGGGCGGCACGGGCGGGGGCGGCTGAGCGGTTTGACTGCAGACCCGGCAGGCCGGAGCACCCCGGCGGCGGCTCCGCCCGACTGGGCCGCCATCATCCGCGAGCGCCTGCGCGGCAGCGAGCCGCAGCACCGCGTGGAAGAGTGGCGCGTGCCTGGACTCTCGGCGACGGACAGCCAACGCTACCGCCAGTACTTTCCCCCGAATGCGTTGCCGGCCGCGGTGCTGGTGCCGCTGGTGGAACGCGCCAAACTCACCGTGCTGCTGACCCAGCGCGCCACACAATTGCGCAATCACGCCGGCCAGATCAGTTTTCCCGGTGGCCGCATCGAACCAGGCGATGCCGGCCCCAGGGCCGCCGCGCTGCGCGAGGCGCACGAGGAGATCGGGCTGGAGCCGGACTTCGTCTCGGTGGCCGGCTACCTGCCGGACCACGTCGTGATGACCGGGTTTCGCGTGACGCCGGTGGTAGGTTTCGTGCGCCCCGGCTTTGAGCTGCTGCTTGACTCCGAGGAGGTCGAGGACACCTTCGAGGTGCCGCTGGATTTCGTCTTCGACCCCGCCAATCATCGCCTGCGCATGCGCCGCTCGGGCTTCACCGGTGAGGAGGTGGAGTTCTGCGACATCCCGTACGGGGAACGCAATATCTGGGGCGCCACCGCCGGGATGTTGCTCACGCTCTACCGCCTGTGCGTGGAACCACCGCGCACATGAGCGCCGCCGAGGAAGCGCTCGCGCGTCTGCTCGCCCTGATGGCGCGCCTGCGCGATCCGCAGAGCGGTTGTCCCTGGGACCTTAAGCAGACCTTCGCCACGATCGCGCCCTACACCATCGAGGAGGCCTACGAGGTCGCCGATGCGATCGAGCGCGACGATCGGGAGCACCTGCGCGATGAACTCGGTGACCTGCTGTTCCAGGTAGTGTTCCATGCGCGCCTGGCCGAGGAGCGCGGCTGGTTTGATTTTGCCGCCGTCGCCCGGGGCATCGATGAGAAGCTGCGGCGCCGCCATCCGCACATCTTTGCCGGCGCCGCGCTCGCGGCCGAGGACCTGGTGCGCGTGTGGGAAGAGCAGAAGGCCGAGGAACGCGCCGCCGCGGCCGGCGGTGCTGCCGCGGGGGCACTCAGCGGGGTCCCGCGGGCGCTGCCGGCACTGACGCGCGCCGCGAAGCTCGGCAAGCGCGCCGCGCGCGTCGGGTTCGACTGGCCGCAGGCCGCCGAGGTGCGCACCAAGGTGCTCGAGGAACTCCACGAAGTGGACGCGGCGCTTGCGGTGGCACCGCCGGCGAGTCCCGGCACGCGCGAGGTCGCCGAGGAGCTGGGGGACCTGCTGTTCGCGCTCGTGAACTGGGGCCGCCATCTGCACGTGGACGCCGAGGAGGCGCTGCGCGCCGCCAACACCAAGTTCGAACGGCGCTTCACCTGCATGGAGGCGCTGGCGGCGCAGCGCGGGCTGGAGCTGAAGTCGCTCGCGGCCCCCGAGTGGGATGCGCTGTGGCGCGAGGCAAAGCTGAACCGCACCTGAAGTCACGGAAGGTTCGCACCCTAACATGCGGTTAAGCTAGGCTATCCGCATGGGCCCCTGGCGCACCTCGGTGCTGATCGTCCTGCTGTCATTGTCGCTGGCGACGGGCGCGAGCGCGGCGGCCACCGAGGTGCCGCACGGCAACACCCCCGCGGGGGAGGTATCCATGGAGCAGGCGGTGCGGATGGTCGAACAGCGCTACCGCGCCCGCGTGGTCAAGGCCGAGTCGCGCAAGGACAACGGCCGCACGACCTATGTGCTGAAGCTCCTGAATGACTCGGGCAAGGTGTGGACCGTGCACGTCGATGCCGCCAGCGGCGCGGTGCAGTAGAGGCTTCGCCGGACACTCATGCGCGTACTGGTCGTCGAGGACGAAGAGGCACTGCGCGAGCTGCTGAAGACGCGTCTCGAGGAGCATGGCTTCACGGTCGACGTGGCGCGCGACGGCGAGGAGGGCCTGTTCGCCGGGCTCGAGTATCCGCTCGATGTCGCGATCGTGGACCTGGGACTGCCCGCGCTCCCCGGCCTGGAAGTCATCCGTCGCCTGCGCGCCGGCGGCAAGAGCTATCCGATCCTGGTGCTCACCGCGCGCGACAACTGGCAGGACAAGGTCGAGGGACTGCAGGCGGGCGCGGATGACTACGTCACCAAGCCGTTCCATTTCGAGGAGGTGCTGGCGCGGGTGCAGGCGCTGCTGCGACGCGCCGGCGGCTGGGCCACCGCGGAGCTGCGCTGCGGGCCGATCGTGCTCGATACGCGGGCCCAGAGCGTGCAGGTGCGCGGGCAGCCGGTGGAACTCACAACCTTCGAGTACCGCATCCTCGAGCACCTGATGCTGCGGGCGGGCGATGTCATCTCCAAGTCCGAACTCACCGAGCGCCTCTACGATCAGGACTTCGAGCGCGACAGCAACGTGATCGAGGTGCTGGTCGGGCGCCTGCGGCGCAAGCTCGACCCCACCGACGAGCTCGCACCGATCGAGACCCTGCGCGGCCGCGGCTACCGCTTCGCGCTGGCGCGCGACGCGGGCGGCTAGGCCCCAAACCCGCGCCGTGCATTCCCTAAGCCGGCGGCTGCTGATCACGGTCTCCCTGCCGCTCGCCTTGTTCTTCGGCGTGATGATGCTGGTGATCGACAGCGGCTTTCGCGCCCTCTCGGAGCGCTCGCTGCGCGAACTGCTCGATGCGCAGATGGTCTCGCTCATTGCCGCCGCTGACCCGCAGCCCGATGGCGGCTACGCGCCCCCGGCGGAGACCCTGGAAACCCACCTCGCGACGCCACACTCGGGGCTCTATGCGCAGATCCGCTCGCCCGGGCACGAGTGGCGCTCGCCCTCCACCGTGGGCCTGGCGGCCGACTTCGGCTCGCTGCTGCGGCACGGGGAGCGCGAGCTCACCTACGCGACCTTCGGCCACGACCGCGTGGCGATCGAGAGTCGCGCCATCCAGTTCGAAGATGCCGCCGCGGAGCGCGGCACGCTCACCTTCAGTGTGGCGGTGAGCCTGAGTCCCTACGAGGAGCAGCTGTGGCGCTTCCGGCGCGAGCTGTTCGGCTGGTTCGTCGGCCTGATGCTGGCGCTGCTGGTGACGCTCGCGGCGCTGTTGCGCTGGGTGCTGGCCCCCGTGCGGCGCATGGAACGCGAGATCCACGAGGTCGAGGAGGGGCGCAGCGAGCAGCTCGGCGCCGGCTATCCGCGTGAGCTCGCCGGTGTCGCCGGCAATCTCAACGCGCTGCTCATCGGCGAGCGCAAGCGCGTGAGCCGCTATCGCCACACGCTCGGCAATCTCGCCCACAGCCTCAAGACACCGCTGGCGGTGCTGCGCGCGCAGCTGCCCAGCGGCATGCCCGCCGCGGCGCTCGAGAGCGAGATCGACCGCATGAGCGGCATCATCGAGCATCAGCTGAAGCGCGCCGCCGCCGCCTCCGGCGGCACGCTGCTGGGCGCGGCGCCGGTGGAGGTCGCACAGGTGGCCGCGGAGCTGCGGGTGGCGCTGCTGAAGGTCTATGCGGGCAAGGACCTTGCGCTCGAACTCGCAGTGCCCGCCGGCACGCACTTCGTGGGGGATCGCGGCGACCTCACCGAGATTCTCGGTAACCTGCTCGACAATGCCTGCAAGTGGTGCGGCAGCCGCGTACGGCTCACGGCCGCCGCCGATGCGCAGGCGGACGCGCGCCGCCGCCTCACCCTCACCATCGAGGACGACGGACCGGGGATCTCCGCCGGGGACCGTGCGCGCGTGCTGCGGCGCGGCGTGCGCGCGGACGAGAAGGTGCCCGGCCATGGCCTGGGTCTGGCGATGGTGCAGGACAGCGTCGAGCTCTACGGCGGCCAGCTGACGATCGACGCCTCGCCGCTCGGGGGCGCGCGCTTCACGCTGCGGCTGCCGGGGCGCTAGGGGGCGACGTTGAACTCGATGCCCTGGGCGAGCGGCAGGGCGCGGCCCCAGTTCACCGTGTTGGTCTGGCGGCGCATGTAAGTCTTCCAGGCATCCGAGCCGGACTCGCGGCCGCCGCCGGTGTCCTTCTCCCCGCCAAAGGCGCCCCCGATCTCCGCCCCCGAGGTGCCGAGGTTGATGTTGGCGATGCCGCAGTCGCTGCCGGCCGCCGACAGAAAGGCTTCCGCGTTCTGCAGACGGTCGGTGAACAGCGCCGAGGACAGGCCGTGTGCGGAGGCGTTCTGCGCGGCGATGGCATCGGCGAGCGAGTCCACCGGGATCACGTACAAAATCGGCGCGAAGGTTTCCGTCTGCACGATCGGCCACTCGTTGCGCGCCCGCACGATGGCCGGCTCCACGAAGTTGCCCGGGCCCTTGAGGACCGCGCCGCCGGCGAGCAGCTCCCCGCCCGCCTGCTGCGCCTCAGTGAGCGCCTGGGTGTAGCGCTGCACCGCCGCGGCGTCGATCAGCGGACCCATGAGCGTGCCGCCCTCGAGCGGATCGCCGATGCGCACCTGCTTGTAGGCGTGCACCAGGCGCCGTTCGAGTTCGGCGGCGATGGCGCGGTGCGCGAATACGCGGCGCGTCGTCGTGCAGCGCTGCCCGGCCGTGCCGACGGCGCCGAACACGATCGCCGGCACCGCGAGATCCAGGTTCGCCGTGTCATCGACGATCACCGCATTGTTGCCGCCGAGCTCGAGCAGGCTCCTGCCCAGGCGCGCGGCGACGCGTTCGCCGACCCTGCGGCCCACCTCGGTGGAGCCCGTGAAGGAGACCAGCGCCACGCGCCGGTCTTCCACGAAGCGCGTGGCGAGCTCGGTGCCGAAGTCGATGAACAGCTGGAAGATCGGCGGCAGGTGCTGCGCTTCCATGACGCGGTTGCACAGGCTCTGTACCGCCAGCGCGCTCAGCGGGGTCTTGGGCGAGGGCTTCCACACACAGGCATTGCCGCAGATCGCCCCGAGGAAGGCGTTCCAGGACCACACCGCCACGGGGAAGTTGAACGCCGAGATGATGCCGACGACCCCGAGCGGCAGCCACTGCTCGGACATGCGGTGCTGCGGGCGCTCGGAATGCATGCTCAGGCCGTAGAGCATGCGCGACTGGCCAACGGCGAAGTCGGCGATGTCGATCATCTCCTGCACTTCGCCCAGGCCCTCGGGCAGGATCTTGCCGTTCTCCAGCGAGACCAGGGTGCCGAGGTCGTGCTTGTGGCGGCGCAGTTCCTCGCCGAGCAGGCGCACCGCCTCGCCGCGCTTGGGCGCCGGCACCTCACGCCAGGCCGCCGCGGCAGCGACCGCTGAGCTCATGACTGCCTCGTAGTCCGCGGCACTGG
The DNA here is from genome assembly GCA_963781815.1 of uncultured Pseudomonadota bacterium. Classification (GTDB taxonomy): domain Bacteria; phylum Pseudomonadota; class Gammaproteobacteria; order Steroidobacterales; family Steroidobacteraceae; genus 13-2-20CM-66-19. Next base: position 122,233 of record CAWAHK010000003.1, read on the forward strand.
CGGGGCGCACCTGCGCCAGCAGCGCGCCGTCGGCGGGGTTGCGCACGTTGGCGAGCGGCGCCTCGGTGCTCTTGGACCAGCCGGCGCTGCCGGACCAGGCGCCCGGGTTGGCGGCGCTGAGTCCGAGGCGCGCCAGCACGGCATTCAGGTCGACTTTGCTCATGCGTGGGCGGCCTTCTTGCGGCGCTGGTGTCCGGTCTTGCCGGCGACCACCACTTCGCCGGAGAGGTTCTTGGTGCCGCCCGGAGCGTAGTAGCGCCCGAAGCGGTTGGCGAGGATCTCGGTGAGGCGGAACTGCTCCTGGGCGACGAAGCCCTGGTAGCGGCCCTTCTTCTCCAGCACCAGGTCCACCACCGCGGTGATGCCGGCGGCGGTGGTGACCTGGATCGCCGACCACAGGCGCCCCGCGATCATCTGCGGGTAGACCTTGTTCACGTAGTTCTCCTCGCGCAGCTGCCCGTCCTGCTTGCCGGTGACGGCGGCGTAGACAATGACAACGTCCTGCAGTGTCTGCGGCACGGCGTTCTCGAGGATGTGCTTGAGGACGGCGCGATCGTGGTTGAGCTTCAGGTCATTCATGAGCAGGCGCATCTGCTCGCAGTGTCCGGGGTAGCGGATCGTCTTGTAGTTCATCGACTCGATATGCGCGCCGTGGGTCTCGGCGAGCGACCCGAGGCCCCCGGAGGTGTTGAAAGCCTCGTAGCGCATGCCGTCGATCTCGATCTCTTCGAGACCCTCCAGCGGCGCCACCTCGACCAGCCGGCCGTCGCTGACCGCCTGACAGGGATTGCCGTACTCGTTGATCAGGCCCTCGGTCGACCAGGTGAGGGAGTACTTCAGTACGTTGTTCGGGTGCTGCGGCAGGGCGCCGACGCGCAGTTTCACCGCGCGCAACTCGTCAAAGTGGGTGATCAGCTCGGCGGCGGCGATGCTGATGAAGCCGGGCGCGAGCCCGCACTGCGGCACGAAGGCTTCACTGGCGCCGACGGCGATTGCGCGCACCGCGCGCGTCACTTCCACATCCTCGGTCAGGTCGAAGTAGTGGGTGCCGGCCTTGCGGGCGGCCTCGGCGACCGCGACATTGCAGTAATAGGGGAGGCTGGAGATCACCGCATCCACGGGGTGATCGGTGAGCTGCCGGGTCAGGGCGCCGGCCTGGGTCGCATCCAGGGCATAGGGGGTGAGGTGACTGGCGCCGTGCGCGCGCGCCACGGCCTCGGCGGCCGCGCCGTCGACATCCGCCAGCTGCACCCTGTAACTGCCGGATTCGGCTAACAATCCGGAGATCAGTGCGCCGATCTTGCCGGCCCCGAGAATCAATACACGATGCATACAGTCCCCCGGAAAAGGGGCGCATTCTGCCTTCGAAGACGCCCCGGCGCCAGCGACACCTGAAGAGCCTAAATGGGGCCGATCGCGGGGCGCGAAAAGGGGGTGCGGGTACGCGTGCTAGGATCCTTAAACTATGCGATCTCCCGAGACCACTTCCTGGCACAGCGCCAGCTGGCAGACCCGTCCGGCCCAGCAGCAGCCGGTGTATCAGGATCCCAAGGCGCTCGAGCGCATCGTCGCCCAGATCTCGCGCCTGCCGCCGATCGTGGTGTCCTGGGAGATCGAGGCGCTGCGCGAGCGGCTGGCCAAGGCGCAGCGCGGCGAGGCGTTCCTGCTGCAGGGCGGGGATTGTGCGGAGACCTTCGCCGACTGCGAGTCGGACACCATCACCAAGAAGCTGAAGATCCTGCTGCAGATGAGCCTGGTGCTGCTGCACGGGCTGAAGAAGCCGATCGTCCGGGTGGGTCGCATGGCCGGCCAGTATGCCAAGCCGCGCTCCACCGACACCGAGACGCGCGACGGGGTGACGCTGCCGAGCTATCGCGGCGACCTGGTGAACCGCCCCGAGTTCAGCGCCGCGGCCCGGGCCTCGGATCCTGAGCTGCTGCTGCGCGGCTACGAGCGCGCCGCGCTCACCTTAAATTTCGTGCGGGCGCTGGTGGAGGGTGGCTTCGCCGACCTGCACCATCCGGAGTACTGGGACCTGGGGTTCGTGCATCAGGCGCCGTTGAAAGATGCCTACCAGAGGATCGTGCGCTCGATCGGCGATGCGCTGGATTTCTTCGAGGGCATCAGCGGGCGGCGGGTGCACGAGGCGACGCTGGTGGATTTCTACGCCAGCCACGAGGGCCTGCACCTGCACTATGAGCAGGCGCAGACGCGCTTCATCCCGCGCCAGAACCGCTGGTACAACCTCTCGACGCACATGCCCTGGATCGGCATGCGCACGGCCGCCCTCGACGGGGCGCACGTAGAGTACTTCCGCGGCATCGCCAATCCGGTGGCGGTGAAGGTCGGCTCGGCCATGGATGCCGCCTGGCTGCAGGGCCTGGTGGCGACGCTCAATCCGCAGAATCAGCCCGGACGGCTGACCCTGATCCATCGCTTTGGCGCAAAGGATGTGGCAGCGGCGCTGCCGAAGGCCATCGAGGCGGTACGCCAGACCGGGCAGTCGGTGCTGTGGGTATGCGATCCGATGCACGGCAACACCGAGACCACGACCGGGGGCATAAAGACGCGGCGCTTCGAGAACATTCTCAAGGAAGTGGACCTGGCGTTCCGGATTCATGCGGAGCTGGGCTCCTACCTCGGCGGGGTGCACATCGAGCTCACCGGGGATGACGTCACCGAGTGCACCGGCGGTGCGCGCGGGCTGACGGATCAGGACCTGCAGCGCGCCTACCGCTCCAGCGTCGACCCGCGGCTGAACCACGAGCAGGCCCTGGAGCTTGCCATGCTGATCGCCGAGCGCAGCCAGAACCGGCGCGCCGACAAGCGCGCCGCCGCCCTGCCGTCCTAGGGGCGCGCTTGCAGTACGAACACATCGCCGTCCCGGCGGCGGGGCGCCGGATTCAGGTCAACCCGGATTTCTCCCTGGACGTCCCGGACGAGCCGATCATTCCCTTCATCGAGGGCGACGGCATCGGTATCGACGTGACGCCGGCGATGCAGCGCGTGGTGGATGCCGCCGTCGCCAAGGCGTACGGCAGCCGGCGCCGCATCCGCTGGATGGAAGTGTATTCGGGCGAGAAGGCCAACCTGCGCTACGGCACCTGGTTCCCCGATGAGACGCTGCACGCGCTGCGCGAGTTCGTGGTCTCGATCAAGGGTCCGCTGGGCACCCCGGTGGGCGGAGGGATGCGCTCGCTCAACGTCGCCATGCGCCAGAACCTGGACCTGTACGCCTGCGTGCGCCCCATCCGCTATTTCCCCGGGGTCGCCAGCCCCATGCAGGACGCGAGCCTCACCGACATGGTGGTGTTCCGCGAGAACACCGAGGACATCTACGCCGGCATCGAGTGGCCGGCGGGCTCCGCGGACGTTCACCGTCTCATCGCCTACCTGCAGAAGGAGCTGCACGTCACCGGCATCCGCTTTCCCTCCAGCTCCGGCATCGGCATCAAGCCGGTGTCCAAGGAGGGCAGCCAGCGGCTGATCCGCAAGGCGATCCAGTACGCCATCGAGCACGATCGCGTCTCGGTGACCCTGGTGCACAAGGGCAATATCATGAAGTTCACCGAGGGCGCCTTCCGCAACTGGGGCTACCAGCTGGCGCAGGAGGAGTTCGGCGCGCAGCCGATCGGGGCGGGCCCGTGGCTGGCGTTCAAGAACCCGCTCACCGGCACCGACATCGTGGTGAAGGACGTGATTGCGGACAACTTCCTGCAGCAGGTGCTGCTGCGGCCGGAGGAATACGACGTCATCGCGACCCTGAACCTGAACGGTGACTATGTCTCCGATGCGCTCGCCGCGCAGGTCGGCGGCATCGGCATCGCCCCGGGCGGCAACCTCGGGGACGCCTTGGCGGTGTTCGAGGCCACCCACGGCACCGCGCCCGGGTTTGCGGGCAAGGACCGCGTCAATCCCGGCTCCCTCATCCTGTCGGCGGAGATGATGCTGCGGTACCTCAAGTGGCGCGAGGCGGCCGATCTCATCATCAAGGGGGTCACGCTTACCATCGCCAACAAGGAACTCACCTACGACCTGGCGCGCCTGCGCGAGGCGATCAAGACGCCCAAGCGCGAGCTGGCCGCGCGCCGCAACGTCGAGGAGGACCTGCAGCGGCTGATCCCCGGCGCGACGCTCATGAGCACCTCCGGGTTCGCCGGCGCCGTGATCCGGCACATGGATGACTGAGGTGTCGGGCGGCACGCTGGCGACGGGGGCGTACGATCCTGGCTGTACGCGCTGCCCGCGCCTGGCCGCGTTCCTGCGCGAGACCCGCAGCCATTATCCGGATTACTGGGCGCGTCCGGTGCCGTCCTTCGGGGATGCCGAGGCGCGCATTCTCATCGTTGGTCTCGCGCCGGGCATGCACGGCGCCAACCGCACGGCACGCCCGTTCACCGGCGATCACGCCGGCATCCTGCTGTACCAGAGTCTGTTCGAGGCCGGCCTCGCGAGCGCGGCCACCTCGCACAGCGCCGCGGACGGTCTGCGCCTTACGGGCGCGCGCATCGCCAATGCGGTCAAGTGTGTGCCGCCGCAGAACAAGCCGCTGCCGGCGGAGATCCGCTGCTGCAACGCCTACCTGGCCCAGGAGATGCGCGACCTCACCGGCGTGCGCGTATACCTCGCCCTCGGCCGGGTGGCGCACGAGGCGGTGCTCTTGGCGCAGCAGCTGCCGCGCGGGCGGTATGCTTTCGCACACGCAGGCGAACACCGCCTGAACGGGGCGCAGGTGATGCTCGATTCCTACCATTGCAGCCGCTACAACACCCAGACCCGGCGCCTGACGGGCGCCATGTTTCGCTCGGTGCTGGCGCGCGCCTGCGAACTCGCCGGGCTGCCGGTGCCGGCGGCGCTCGCGGGCGCCTGAGAAGGGCCGGCATGGCCGCCGCCTTCGATCACAAGCAGTTCCTCGCCGCGCTGCCCAAGCGCCCGGGGGTGTACCGCATGTACGGGCCCGAGCAGGAACTGCTCTACGTCGGCAAGGCGCGCAGTCTTAAGGACCGGGTTGGCACCTATTTTGCCGCGAGCAACGTCGACCCGAAGGTGCAGGCGCTGGTGCAGCAGCTCACCGCCATCGAGGTCACGGTCACGAACTCGGAGACCGAGGCGCTGCTGCTGGAATACAACCTCATCAAGGCGCACAAGCCACGCTTCAACATCGTGCTGCGCGATGACAAGAGCTTCCCCTACATCCAGCTGTGCGACGACCATCGGTTCCCGCGGCTCGCCTTCTACCGCGGCGCCCGCAGCGCTGCCGGTCGCTACTTCGGTCCCTTTCCCAACGCCGGGGCGGTGCGCGACACCCTCAACCAGCTGCAGAAGCTGTTCCGTATCCGCAATTGCCGCGACACCTTCTTTGCCAACCGCAGCCGGCCGTGCCTGCAGCACCAGATCGGTCGCTGCTCGGCGCCATGCGTGGGGCTCATCACGCGCGAGGCCTATGCGCAGGACATGCAGTCCGCCGTCAAGGTGCTCGAGGGGCGCAGCGAGGAGGTCACCGCCGAGCTGCAGGCGCGCATGGAGGAGGCGGCGGACCGGCTCGAGTTCGAGCGTGCGGCGCAGATTCGCGACCAGCTCGCCGCGCTGCAGCGCGTGCAGTCGCAGCAGTTCATCACCGCCGAGGGCGAGCGCGACGTCGATGTGTTCGCGATCGTGGGGGAGACGGGCGAGTTCGCGGTGAGCGTCATGCTGGTGCGCGGCGGGCGCAACCTCGGCACCACGAGCTACTTTCCCCGCGCCGTGCTGGCCGAGCCGCACGAGGCGCTCACCTCCTTCGTCATGCAGTACTACGCGAACACCGAAGTGCCGCCCGAGGTACTGCTCGGCAGCCGCCTCGAGGAGTCCGCCGCGCTTGCGGAAGCGCTCGGGGAGCGCAGCGGCCACAAGGTCGGGGTGCGTCACCCGGTGCGTGGCCTGGCGCTGCGCTGGGTGGAGCTCACGCGCGAGAACGCGACCCAGGCGCTGCGCATGCGTTTCATGCAGCGCCAGGGAATGGACGAGATGCTCGCCGACCTGGCGCGCGAACTTGACCTGCCGGAGGCGCCGCAGCGACTGGAGTGTTTCGACATCAGTCACACCGGCGGGGAAGGCACGGTGGCCTCCTGCGTGGTGTTCGGGCCCGAGGGGCCGCTGAAGAAGGAATATCGCCGCTTCAACATCCAGGGTGTCACCCCCGGGGATGACTACGGCGCGCTGCGGCAGGCGCTCGAACGGCGCTACCGGCACGTGCGCGACGGGGAGGTGCCGGCGCCGGATGTGCTCTTGATCGATGGCGGCCTAGGGCAGATCGGCGAAGTGCACGGCGTGCTCTCGCAGCTGGGGTTTGCGGACCTGACGCTCGTGGGCGTCGCCAAGGGTCCGGACCGGCGCGCCGGCCAGGAGCGCCTCCATGTCTATGGACTGCCCTCACCGGTGATCCCCGAGGCCCATGGGCCGGCCTCGCGGCTCATCCAGCGCATCCGCGACGAGGCGCATCGGTTCGCGATCACGGGCCATCGCCGCCGGCGCGCCAAGCGCTACAACGAGTCAGTGCTCGAAGCGGTGCCGGGCCTTGGGCCGGCCAAGCGGCGCGCGCTGCTGAAGCACTTCGGTGGCCTGCAGGGCGTCATGCGTGCCGGGGTCGCGGATCTGACCCAGGTGAGCGGCATCGGCGACACGCTGGCGCGCAGCGTGTACGAGCATCTGCATCCGGGCACCTGAAACACAACATCGTTGAGCGGCGGCAGCGCGAACTCACTATGATCCGTGACAGCGATTGCTTGGGCGCCGCCGATGCCGTGGAATCTGCCTAACTCACTAACCTGGGCAAGGATCGCCGCGATCCCGGTCATCGTGTTGCTGTTCTACATGCCCTATCCCTGGGCGGATCCGGCCGCGGGGCTGCTGTTCGCGGCCGCCGGCATCACGGATGCGTTTGATGGGTACTTCGCGCGTCGCTGGGGGCAGATCTCCCGGCTCGGTGCCTTCCTTGATCCGGTCGCCGACAAGCTGATCGTGGCGGTGGCCCTCGTGCTGCTGGTGAGCAAGGATCCGCGCGCCCTCATCGTGCTCACCGCCGCGGTGATCATCGGGCGCGAGATCACGATCTCCGCCCTGCGCGAATGGATGGCGGAGATCGGCGCGCGCCGCAAAGTCGCGGTCTCGCAGCTGGGCAAATACAAGACGATCCTGCAGATCACCGGGCTGTCGATGATGCTGTTCCGCTGGCCGCTGCTCGGCCTGCCCACTTACCGCCTCGGGGTCATCCTGACGGAGATCGCTGCCGCCGCGACCCTGGTGTCGATGGGTGCGTATCTGCGCGTTGCCTGGCCTGAACTTAAGCGTTAGAAACCACAGCTAAACACTTGGTTAAACTGTATAATTCAGGCCGAAGTTGAAGTAGTTTCGAGGATTGGCCGCGACGGAGCCTGCCTTGACTTCCCTAGGGGTGTCCATAGAATCTCGCGCTCCTCGATTCCAGATGCGGGAATAGCTCAGTTGGTAGAGCACGACCTTGCCAAGGTCGGGGTCGCGAGTTCGAGTCTCGTTTCCCGCTCCAAATTCAAGAAGTTGCAAAGGTGCGTGTGCTGACCTGGCACGCACTTGGCACGCAATAGCTTCGGAACGGATCATCGGGTGAAGGTGGATCGGCCCAGTCATGTCCTTTGAAGGGCTGCTCGAGAAAATTCGCTCAGCGCGCGGAAAGAGGGCTTCAATGCCGTCAACGACCCGGTGCAGATATTCCGGACGTCGGTGGATATAGCGCTTCCCCGTCGCACTCCCTTCCGCCTTGTGGCCCATGAAGACCTCCGCTTCGGCGTCGGGCACCCCGGCTCGATCGAGCGTCGCAGTGTCGAAGACTACTGGCGACCACCCAAGAATGAGCGATGCAGGTCATCAAAGAACACTGCGGAGCGCTCAAGCCGGTCCTCATCGCGCTCGCAACTTGCCGTGATTCCAGCGAGCAGCTGCTTCACCCCCGCGGTTTCTTCTCGCTCGTACTTCTGATCCTTGATGTCGAGGTCGTGAACCATCTCCGCGATGGCATGCAGGCCTGCGTCCTTTTTCTCGACCAAATCCAAGAGCACCTCGAACGTACAGCGATCGGCGTCGTGCGTGTACTCGGCATCGTACATGTCGAATCGCAGCTCGCCGCGCTTCGGTTCATAGTGCCGCTCCGCAGTGAAACTGAAACAGGCGTCGGGGTCGATGAACCGCTTTATCAGCCACGCGCTCGCCATGCGGTCCACTTGTATATGCGCTCGAGTTACCCAGGTGCGCGCTCGCAGAGATGTCTTCTGCTCCTCACTAGTCATGATGGGTACCTCCGCTACCGGCGAAACATGAGCCTCGAGCTTTGCGAGCAGCGCTCCGGCGCTTTCGCGGCCGTTCGCGTTGAAGAAATCGATCTGTTCGATTGCGCTCAGGCGCTTGCGAAGGCGCGCCAGATCGCCACTGAGGTTGGTGCTCGCTGCGTCTTGTGGCTTGTGCCCGGCTTCGGCGGCGAGATTGCGCAGCTCCTCTGACAACAGGCGGTAGTCCTCTTCGCGCGCCTTGTTGAAAAGCGAGCGCAGGCTTTCGTCGCTGGTGCCCTCGAGAAGGCGGGAGTCGAATATCGCGCCGTCACCACCGCCTTCCCTGACTGCGCGCAGGATCCATTCGAAGTCCTCGAGCGTCGACTCCTTCGCGGGGAGCACTGAGAGTGAGTTGCGATACGAGATCGCGCCTACGCTCTGCAGCCGCCGCCAGATCTTGACGCGCAGATACGCCGGTTGCGCCGGCAACGAAAAGGCCAGCAGCAACCAGTCAGCCGGCCCGGCTTCGCTCATGCAAGAAAGGGGGCGTTCTCATGGGGGCATTATCCTTGATATCTACATATCGAGGTCTGTTCGCAATGATACACTCATATCATATCGTGGATATGAGCCGGCTCACTGGAGAGAACATGCTCGCCCATCGTGTCGCGCGTCCTCGGCTGCACGTGCGCGCACCCACGTGAAGGGCCGCGAGCTGGGTCTGGCCGCCCTTGCCGGTGCGGCCACTGCCTGCTTGGGAGGGTGGGGCGGCCGCGGGGAGGCCGCGGGCGCTCCGTGCCGCCCACTCGGTATTGGCCCTGATGCCTTTCCCGCGCTCAACCAGTACGTCAGGGGGCGACCCCTGACCTACCTGGACAGCGCGGCGACTACGCAGCGTCCGTCCGCCGTTCTCGATGCGATCGACGCCTTCTACCGGCGCGACAATGCCAATCCGGGACCTGCGTTTCACGAACTCGCGCGCCGGGCGAATGCTCGATACGAAAGCGCGCGAAGCACGCTCGCCGGCTTCCTTAATGCCTCGAGCTCCGAAGAAATCGTCTGGGTGCGTGGCACTACGGAGGGAATCAACCTCGTCGCCAGCAGCTGGGCGAGCGCGCGGCTAAGGCCCGAGGACGAAATTCTACTGACGGTGGCCGAGCACACGTCAAACCTGCTGCCGTGGCGCCTGGCGGCAGACGCGACCGGAGCGAAGGTGCGTTGCGTAGACGTGGACGAGGAAGGACGCATCTCACTTCAAGATCTCGAGGGGAAGCTCTGTTCACGCACGCGCCTTCTCTCGTTCAGCCACGCGTCGAACGTGGCGGGATATATCAATCCCGCCGCCGAGATCTGCGCGCGTGCGCATCGCGCGGGCGCACGCGTCTTTGTAGACGCGGCGCAGTCCGCGCCCCATATGGCCCTCGACGTTCAGGCCATGGGGTGCGACTTCCTCGCCTTCTCAGGTCACAAGATGCTGGGCCCTATGGGCATCGGCGTTCTCTGGGCGCGACGGGAGATCCTCGAGGAAATGCGGCCGTATCAGGCCGGATCGAATATGGCCCGCGAGGCGGATCTGAGCACGGAGACGCTGGAGCATGCTGCGCGAAAATTCGGGGCCGGGACTCCGAACGTGTCCGGAGCCGTCGGGCTCGCCGCCGCCGTTGACTACGCGGCGGCCCTCGGGCATGAAAAAATTCAGAGCCACGAGGCCGCGCTCGTGGCTCATGCGCTTGAGCGCTTGAGGAGCGTCCCCCGGCTGCGGCTGCTCGGGCCCCAAGCCCCCGAGGGCCGCATTCCGGTCTTTTCTTTTACGTTGGCGGGCCTGGCTCCCCAGAGCGTTGCGCGGCGCCTCGACGCGCAAGGAATCGCCATCCGAGCCGGTGACCTTGCCGCGCTGCCGTTACTAAAACGGTTTGGCCTCACTGCCGCGGCACGCGCTTCCTGCTATCTGTATACGCGGTTCGACGAGATCGATCAGTTCGCTGAGGCGCTAGGACATATCGCGCGCTCCTCCTAATCGAACAAACGGAGTACGAGCAATGCGTTGGGTCACACGGGAACATCCGAAGATCGATCGAATCGCCTGTCCTTGGCTCATCTTGCGTTTCATTGAGACAAACGCGGAGTTCCTCTATGTACCCTCGGAGCAGGTGCTCAGCGTCGCGCAGGAGACAGGCGCCACGCCCTACGATGTCCCCGGCGTTGAACTCAGTCACGTCGGCGAGTGTTGCAGTTTCGATGCGTTTCTAGCGAAGTATCGCCTGACGCAACCCGCACTTCAGCGCCTCGCCGTTATCATTCGGGGGGCCGATACCTCGCGCCTTGATCTCGCGCCTCAGTCTCCCGGTCTCTACGCCATCTCGCTCGGCCTCTCGGCCAACTTCACGGACGATCACGAGATGCTGCGTCATGGGCTTGTCGTGTACGACGCACTCTATGCTTGGTGCGCGGGTCTGCAGGATGAGAAGCACAATTGGCCGCCCACAGGTTACGCGCCGTCTTAACGGCAAGGAGTTCCCGCAATGGCATGCATCAACCCCTTCACGGCGTGGCTCGGTGGTCTGGCAGCGTCGGCGCTCGCACTGTCAGCTGGTGCTGCTGAGACCGATTGGACCAAGGTCGATCAGGCATTGGGCCGCAAGGGTGTCGAGCTTCCCGGCGGAGTACACAAGTATGGCTTTCCACGCTCCGACCTCAAGGTGAGCATCGATGGCGTTGCCATCAAACCGGCACTGGCGCTGGGCTCATGGGTCGCCTTTTTGCCCGAAGGCTCGGAGGCGATGTTCATGGGCGACCTTGTGCTGACGGACGCGGAAATGAGCGCGGTCATGAAGCGACTGATCGAATCAGGAGTGCAGATCACCGCGATTCACAACCATCTGTTGCGCACGACCGTCCCGGTCTTCTACATGCACGTCGGCGGCCACGGCGATCCGGTCAGGCTCGCCGAAGCCTTGCGCGCAGGGCTCGCGCTCAGCCGCACACCGCTGCAGCCGGCGGCGCCCGCGCAGCTCCCGCCGCTTGATCTTGACGCCGCCGCGATCGAAAAGATTCTGGGATTCAAGGGCAACGCGAACGGTGACGTGTACCAGGTGAGCGTACCTCGGGCGGAAACGATCTCCGAGGGCGGGATGGCCCTCCCTCCCTCGATGGGCACCGCTATTGCGATCAATTTCCAGCCCACGGGAGAGGGGAAGGCGGCGATCACCGGCGACTTCGTACTGCTCGGGAGCGAGGTAAACCCAGTGCTCAAGGCATTGCGCGAGCACGGTATCGAGGTCACCGCGCTGCACAGCCACATGATCGATGACTCGCCACACCTGTTCTTCATGCACTTCTGGGCGAACGATGACGCGGGGAGGCTCGCACAGGGACTGCGCGCGGCGCTGGATCTTGCAAACGTGAAGCGCACGCCCTGATTCGGCGGCGAACCGGTAAACCGTCAGGAGGATTCGTGGTCTCGGGTAGTGCCGCTCCGGGGGGATCTGTGAAGGAGCTCATGCGCTACTTCCTGCGGCTGGGTGCGTTGGGATTCGGGGGTCCCGTGGCGCTCGTCGGTCAGATGGAGCGTGAGCTGGTTACTGAGCGCGGCTGGCTCAGCCGCGAGCAGATGCGCGAGGCCATTGCCGTATGTCAGTCACTTCCGGGGCCGCTCGCGATCCAGGTCGGGATCTTCATCTGCTACCTGCGTGCGGGCGCTCGCGGGGCGTGGGCCGGAGGCTGGGCATTCATCCTGCCGAACTTCCTCGTCGTCGCGGCTCTCGGTGCTCTGTATGTTCACTTCGGCGGACTCAAACCGGTCACGGCCATTTTCTACGGCGTCAGTCCCGCCGTGATCGCGCTGATCCTGCACTCATGCTATCGCCTCGCGAGGCTGGGCATGGAGGATCGCGTGCAGTGGGCACTGGCGGTCGTCTGCTTCGTCGTAACTGTGTTGCTTCAGGCGGAAGTAGCGTTCATGTTCATCGGGGCCGGCGTCATCGGCGTGCTTTACTACGGGACCCTGTGGCGCTGGCCGCCCCCGAGCACGCTGCTCGCCGTGAGTATTGCGACACCCGCCGCTCCGGCATCGACCGTTTCAACGATCGGAAAATTGTTGTTCTTCTTTCTGAAGGCCGGCGCGCTTACGTTCGGTAGCGGCCTCGTGATCGTGCCCTTCTTGCAACAGGGGGTCGTGCAGCAGTATGGCTGGCTCAGCGAGCGCGACTTCCTGGTGGCTGTAGCTGTCGGCATGATCAGTCCCGGTCCCGTCGTGATCACCGCAACCTTTGTAGGGTATCTCGTCGCCGGCTTCGGCGGCGCATTGGCGGCCACCATCGGGATCTTCCTGCCGTCTTTCCTCCTCGTTCTGCTGGTCGCGCCGATCGTCGCGCGTCATCGCGCCAACCGCAACGTTCAGGGCTTCATCAAGGGTGCGTTTGCAGCCGCGATCGGGACCATCCTCGGTGCGTGCGTTCTACTGAGTCGTATTGCCATTGGCGACTGGTTCACGATCCTCGTTGCAGTCACGGCACTCGCTGCCCTGTTTCGCTGGAAGCTGAGCAATCCGCTACTGATGGCGGTCAGCGCTGTGGCGGGATTGATCGCGTTTCCTTTGTTGCATCCGGTCTGGGTCATGGTGAGGTGAGTCGCATGAGTTTTCGCCTCTGGAGCAGCTGGTAATGGAGATCGTCGTGCGCGGACCCTTTTACATCGCCGTGCTGTGTTGTGGGACCTACGGGTCCGCGTTGGGTGCAGAGCCTCCGCGTTCGAGCCTACCACTCGAAGTTATCGCCGACGCGCCGCTGACTGGACAGGCAACTCGCTGGGACTACGAGAGCGTGGATGCCAGCAAGCACCGTTTGTATCTCGCGCACCTGGGAGACAGCGTGGTGACTGTATTCGACACCCAGCGCCGGGAGGTCGTGAAGGACATTCCCAAGGTGTCCCACGTCCACGGCGTTCTCGCGATTCCGGAGCTCGGGCGCGTCTACGCCTCAGCCACGGGAACGGACGAGGTGGTCGCGATCGATGACGGGACGCTCGAGATCACGGCACGTGTGCCTGCAGGGCACTATCCGGATGGGATGGCCTACGCGCCGAAAGTCCACAAGCTCTATGTGTCGGACGAGCACGGGAATACCGAGACCGTGATTGACGTCGAGACCAACAGGCGCGTCGCGACCATTGCCCTGGGCGGAGAGGTCGGAAACTCTCAGTACGATCCGGTATCCAAGCACATCTTCGCCAACGTGCAGACACTCAAGCAACTGGTCGAGATTGATCCGGGAACCGACAGAGTTGTCGAGCGCATCGACCTTCCCGACGCTGATGAGAATCACGGCCTGCTGATCGAGCCGGAGGGGCGCCGGGCTTTCATCGCCTGCGAGGGCAACGACCGGCTGCTGGTCTTGGATCTGCAAACCAAGAAGATCATCGCGTCGTTCGACGTCGGGAAGGATCCGGACGTGTTGGCGTTCGATCCTGGGCTGCATCGCGTCTACGTGGCCGGTGAGGCCGGAGTCGTTTCGATCTTCAACGCCCCGGTCGGCCAGGTATCGAAGATCGCCGAGGGCTTTCTCGGTCCGCATGCGCATGTAGTGGCCGTGGATCCCACTACGCACCAGGCGTATTTCCCCCTGATGGATCTTTCGGGTCGCTCCGTGTTGCGCATCACGCGCCCGAAGCCCTAGCGATGCACAACCCAGGGTGACGAGGATCTATGAGTCGCAGTTTTACGGACATTGTATCCGCCGAGCCAGTCACGGCGTCGCTCGGTAATTGGAAGGAGACGCTCCGCCGTACCACTGAAGCTGGAGGGTGCCATGAGAAACCTATCGATCGCGATCATCACAGTCACCTTGGCGGCCGGCATCCACTCGGCGTGGGCTCAGGAGACTAAAGGCTCAGAGAAGGCGGAAGCGGCCGAAGCAGCGAAGAGCGCACCAGCGCTCGCGAGCGCTCTGAAGGACGTGAAGATCTCACTGGAAGAAGGCCTGAAGGCAGCCGAAGCACAAGGCAAGCCGATATCCGGAAAGTATGAGGTCGAGGACGGCAAGCTGCAGTTGTCGGTCTATACGACGAAGGACGGCAAGTATTCTGAGGTAATCGTCGATCACCAGACCGGCAAGATCGTCAACGCAGAGCCCATCACTGAGAAGGAGGATCTCGCGGAAGCCAAGAGACAAGCCGCCGGCATGGCCAAGGCGAAAGTGTCACTTGCCGACGCCGTCGCCAAGGTTGAGAAGGCTCACCCCGGTTATCGCGCTGTCGGCATCGCCGCCGAGCTTGAGGGCGGTGCGAATGCTGATGTGAGGCTTCTAAAGGGCGCAACAATAAAGCAGGTCGACGAAAAGCTGTAAAGCTGGGGAGGCCCGCTCCGCACTGGGCGCCGTCCGGTCTCCCGGACGCACCTGAGGGATAGCTTAGCGGCCGTGTCGATGCCGGTGATGGACGTCGGGGAAATGCGGATGGCTGTGGGTCAGGGGCACATGCTCGTGCTCATGCGTGTGCGGTTCCTCGCCGTTCCACGTGAAGGCGTGCCCATGCTGATGGTGGGCATCGTGCGTGTGGCTGTGAGTGTGCGCGAGCGTCTCATGAGTATGCTCGTGCTGGTGCTGCTCGGTCAGGTGCAGCCATACGCCCCCTGCCATGAACGCGGCAGCCACCCAGAAGGCGGCGGAGGTCGGCTCGTGAAACGCCGCGATCGCCACGGCGGCGCCGATGAAGGGGGCCGTGGAGAAGTACGCGCCCGTTCGGGCTGAGCCCAGACCCCGAAGAGCCAGAACGAAGAACACCAGGCTGACGCCATAGCCCACGAAGCCGACGAGCATTGCCTCGGCCAGCAGGGTCGCGCCCGGGAGGGTGGCGCGAAGGGCCAGTGCCAGGGTGAGATTGGTGACCCCGGCAACCAGGCCCTTCGTGCCCGCGACAACGAGCGCATCCGATGCGGATACCTTGCGGGTGAGGTTGTTATCAATGGCCCAGCAAACGCAGGCGCCGGCCACCGCGAGCGCGCCGAGGGGGCTTCCGCGGACGTCTCCCTGGGAGGGCCAGGCCAGCACGGCACCGCCGGCGACGATCAGTCCCATGCCGAGGACGATGCGACGGTCAGCGTTTTCCCGGAACACCATCCAGGCCAATATGGCCGTCAGCACCGCCTCGAGGTTGAGCAGGAGCGATGCGTTCGCCGCTGATGTCTGAGTCAACCCCCACATCAGGAGAATCGGCCCGAGCACGCCGCCACAGAGGATCGCCCCGAGCAGCCAGGGCCACTCGGCGGCGGGCAGGTGAGGTGAGGAAAGGCCACGGTCACGGACCGCTCGAACGATCCATAGGCCTGAACCGCTGCCCAGATACAAAAGCCCGGCCAGCAAAGTTGGGGAGATTTCCCCGGACAAGGACTTGGCAAAGGGAGTGCTGGCACCGAATAGCAGTGCTGCGCCGAGTGCGGCGAAGACTGGAGTGCGGCCGGTCATGGGGTACCTCGCTCAACGTGCCCAGCTACATGCTCTCGCGCTACGACAATACGATCCGCAAGTTCGATCCGGCCACCTCTAGGATCGTGCAGTCGGCGAACGGTATCTCCTCAGCGGGCGAGATACTCGAAGAAGCAGCCGTGCGGCTGAAGCCGGAACGTTACCGCCCCGCGCGGGCGGACCGGTTGGCGGGCGCCAGCGCGCCGGACGGCACCGCCGCCGCGTCCGGACTCCTGAGCAGCGGGCGGATCTGCCGCTCGGCCTTCTGCCCGCCGCCCTTGCCGCCAGGCTCGCTGAGTGCTCCCTAGCCCCCGGTGCGCGATTCGGGCGCGACGGTGATCTTGCTCTTCACGGTCCGCACGCCGTCGGTACTCTTTGCCAGCGCCACGGCGCGGTCGGCGGCATCCTGCGAATAGACGCGCCCGCTGAGCCAGACGGTGCCGTTACCGTCGGCCGAGACCTTCAGCTCCTCGAGCGCCTTGTTGTTTTCGGCCGCGAGCTTCTCGTGGACCGCGGCAGCCACGGAGGTATCGTCCTGCATGCGAGCCTGCGCGCTGTCGTCGGTCGCGCTGGCCGGACCCGGACTCGGCTCCTCAGCCAGGACCGCTGACGCCACGAGCGTGGCCGCCAAAGTTGCCAGAATTCGCTGCGTGCCCATCGCTCCTCCTTCGCTGCGGCCTTCAACGGGCCGCGCGCGGTATCGTCGCAGTGCAGCCCGCGCTGTTCCGTCTCATCAGATCTGTAACGCAGGTAGGGGTTGGCCGACGTTGCACCCTAGCGACGAGGGCAGTGCACGTCGCGAAATTCACGCCCGAACGGGCTGGGCTGCCCGCCGCGTTCCGGCAAACGTTACTATGCGACGCTCAAGGCCATGCAGCTCGGTCGGTCGTCCGTGGAGTAAGGGAGCATCAGGTGGATGAAGCACTGATCTGGAACGGCAACTGGGCGTGGGCGCTGCCGTTGATCTTTCTCACCGTGGTGTTGCACGTAACGGTGCTGGGCTTGATCAACACGCGGGTCGTTCGGGCGCTTCAGGGTCTGCAGGACAGCCGCAACTTCCTGACGCTGTTCGTGATGGTCATGGGGCTGGTGACGATGCTCGCCACCGTACTGCACGCGCTGGAGGCCGGAATCTGGGCCGGGGCCTACCTACGGCTGGGAGCGCTGCCGAACGGCCGCGAGGCGATGCTGTACTCGCTGAGCGCCATCACGACGTATGGGCACGCGGAGCTTTATCTGGCACCGCACTGGCGGCTGATGGGTACGCTTGAGGCGCTGAACGGGCTGTTGCTGTTCGGGCTGACGACGGCATTTCTGTACGCGCACGTGCAGCGGGTGTGGCCCCTGCAGGTCAGCGCAGCCAGCGTCCGGCACGGCTAGAGCGTAGTTTCCCCCGCCCGCACCGCCGGCGCAGACCGGGACTGCGACGCGGGCCGCGTCGCCGTCCGTGAGCTGCTACATGCCGAAGAGAATCGCGGCCTTCTGCAGCGTGATCCACACGCCCCACAAAAGCGGGATGCCCACGGCCAGCCAGGCGGCTGCGACCAGCCAGCCGGGCGAGGCCTGGGCGCTGCCGCTGGCCACATCGGCGCCCGCTGACGCGGCGGCCGCCGCGTGCTGCTCGGCGTCCAGCTGGGCAAGCTGCGCGGGCGTCATGAAGTTTTTCTCCGCGACCGGACGGATCAGCAGATTGCAGATAAATCCCAGCACCAGAAGTCCCGCGAGCACATACATCGTGGTGCTGTACACCTGTGATTTCGGCAGTCCCTGGGCAAGCTCGTACTCGCGGAACTGGCCGATCAGGAACGGTCCCAGCACGCCGGCGACCGACCAGGCGGTCAGCAAGCGCCCATGGATCGCGCCCACCATGCGCGTGCCAAACAGATCCGACAGGTACGCCGGCACCGTGGCAAAGCCGCCGCCGTACATCGTCAGAATGATGCAGAAGAAGAGCACGAAGAGCGCCAGGTTGACGGTGGCCACCGTCCAGGGGATCGAGGAATAAAGCACGATCCCCAGCAGGAAGAAGACGCCGTAGGTCACCTTGCGGCCGATCTTGTCCGAGAGCGAGGCCCAGAAGATGCGGCCGGCGATATTGAACAGCGACAACAGGCCGGTAAAACCGGCGGCCAGGGCCGCGATGCTCGCCAGCTGTGCGGGCGTGAGCTGATCGAACGAGGCATTCACGCCGATCAGGTGACCCCCGAACACTTCCTGCAGGATCGGGGAAGCCATGCTCAGGACGCCAATGCCGGCGGAGACGTTGAGCATGAGCACGAGCCACACCAGCCAGAACTGCCGCGTACGCCAGGCGACGTTTAGATGCACCTGGCCCTTGGTGACGAGGGTCCTCTTGGCCAAGTCAGGGTTCCAACCCGCGGGCCGCCAGCTCTCGGGGGGCAGGCGGTAGCCGAGCGCGCCGCCCATCATGAACACGAAGTAGCCCGCGGCGAGCACCAGGAAGGTCTGTGTGACGCCGACGGAGGTGGCGGTGGCGAAGTGCTTCATCAGCTTGTCGGCCAGGGGCGAACCGATCATGGCGCCGCCCCCAAATCCCATGATCGCAAGGCCCGTCGCCATGCCGCGCCGGTCCGGGAACCACTTGATCAGCGTGGAAACGGGCGAGATGTAGCCCAGACCCAAGCCGATGCCGCCGATGACGCCCGAGCCGAGCCAGATCAGCCACAGCTGGTGGTTGGCGACACCGAAGGCGGAGATCACGAGCCCCCCGCACCAGCAGAGTGCGGCGACCACGCCGGCCTTGCGCGGGCCGACGCGCTCCAGCCAGCCGCCCCACAAGGCAGCGGCTGAACCCAAAAACACGAAGAACAGCCCGAACATCCAAGTCTGCAGCTGCGGCACCTTCCAGTCGCAGGCGGTGGTGGTCAGATAAAAGAAGAAGAGGCTGGCGTCCTTGGGGCAGGGCACGGACTTCGTGATGCCGACCGCCTTGGAAAGCGGCAACCAGAAAACCGAGAAGCCGTAGGCCATGCCGATACAAAGGTGAATCGCGAGGGCGCAGGGAGGCACTAACCAGCGGTTGAAGCCCGGGCGAGCGATGGTGCGTGCCCGGTCGAGAAATCCGGCAGTGGAAGGTGCTACGTAGGCGGTGGACATCCGGCGCTCCTCTGCTATTGGCTGCGAGTTTTTAGGAACAGGAGTCGTCCCGGCAGCCTTTGGGCTGTCAGGAAATCGACGCATTGTCGCCTTTTTGTTACTCTTAATTGTACAGTAATTGAAGCGTCCGCCCGCTCGGTGCGAAAGTCCGCAGGGACTGCGTCCCTGGGTTTATTGTTCCCGCCGCTTCATTCTCACCTTTGGCTAGGTGGCAGAGTGGTCATGCAGCGGCCTGCAAAGCCGTCTACGCCGGTTCGATTCCGACCCTAGCCTTAATCCCCAGAATGTAATCTCCGGGCCCCGGGGATCCGCGCCATACTGGTCGCGGATGATCCTGACTTGAAGGGTCCAGCTGAAGCCGCACGTATTCGGCGGCTCGGTTTCCTGGTTGAGGGGCGCAGGCGCTTTGCCCAGCCTGGCAATTTGGGCTGCGGCGTGGCGGCACGGGCGGCATGCCTGCGCATTAATGCCAGCCGCGCCATAATGTGTGGTGAGTGTCGAGAGTTTTGGCTCGCAGTACGCCAGCCAAGGAGCAGTCGGTCTGGAATATGACTAGTCACGAGCGCAAAGACATCGGCAAGGTCCGCAAGTTTGAGCACCCCGGCCGCGGGCGCAACCGGGCTCGCTCGGTCCCCAAAGGGCGGCAGGTGGATCCCCACGCCCTGACGGCCGTCAAGGCATTGCTCGGGGATGAGCCACGCGACCGTCACCTACTGATCGAATACCTGCACCGCATCCAGGACGCTCACGGACAGATCTCGGCGGACCATCTGGGCGCGCTGGCAACAGAGATGAGACTCGCCTTCGCCGAAGTCTTCGAGACGGCCACGTTCTACGCGCACTTCGATGTGGTGAAGGAAGACACCGACGACGTCCCGCCGTTGACGGTTCGGGTGTGCGACAGCCTGACCTGCGCGATGTTCGGCGCGGAGCGACTTCTGAGTACTCTCAAGGCTGAGCTGGGAGCCGAAATCCGTGTCGTGCGCGCCCCGTGCGTGGGCCTGTGCGACCAGGCGCCGGCCGCCGAAGTGGGACACAACTTTCTGACGCGCGCCACGCCTGCGAGCGTCAAATCTGCCGTGGCGCACGGTGACCGTCATCCTCACGTGCCGACCTATGTCGACTACGAAGCCTATCGAACTGGCGGCGGATACAAGACCCTCGAGCGCCTGCGCTCGGGCGCGCTGCAGGTGGAGGACGTGCTGAAGGTTCTGGACGACGGCGCACTCAGGGGCCTGGGAGGCGCCGGGTTCCCGACCGGGCGCAAGTGGCGTTCCGTGCGTGGCGAGCCCGGTCCGCGCCTGATGGCGGTCAACGCCGACGAAGGTGAGCCGGGAACCTTCAAGGATCAGTACTTCCTCAACAGCGATCCGCACCGCTTTCTCGAGGGCACGCTGATCGCAGCCCACGTGATCGAGGCAGCCGAAATCTACATATACGTCCGCGATGAATATCCCATCGCGCGTCAGATTCTTGCGAATGAGGTCGCCAAACTCCCCGCCGGCGGCCCGCTGATCCACCTGCGCCGCGGCGCCGGGGCCTACATCTGCGGGGAGGAATCCTCACTGATGGAGTCGATCGAGGGCAAGCGCGGGCTGCCGCGTCACAAGCCGCCGTTCCCTTTCCAGGTCGGCCTGTTCGGGCGTCCGACGCTGATCAACAACGTCGAGACTCTTTACTGGGTGCGCGATCTGATCGAGCGGGGCGCGGACTGGTGGAAGGGCCACGGCCGGAACGGGCGCTCCGGCCTGCGCTCCTACTCCGTCTCCGGTCGCGTGAAGGAGCCCGGGGTCAAGCTCGCGCCAGCGGGCGTGACGGTACAGGAGCTGATCGAGGAGTTCTGCGGCGGCATGAGCGAGGGCCACACGTTCGCTGCCTACCTGCCCGGGGGTGCCTCGGGCGGCATTCTTCCGGCCTCGATGAATGACATTCCGCTGGATTTCGGCACGCTCGAGAAATACGGCTGCTTCATCGGCTCGGCGGCCGTGATCGTGCTGTCGGACCAGGACGACGTGCGGGGCGCCGCGCTCAACCTCATGCGCTTCTTCGAGGACGAGTCCTGCGGGCAATGCACGCCCTGCCGGGTGGGAACCCAGAAGGCGCGCGTGCTGATGGAGCAGAGCGTGTGGGACACCGCGCTCCTGGGGGAGTTGTCCCAATGCATGCGTGATGCCTCCATCTGCGGCCTGGGCCAGGCTGCCTCGAATCCCCTGACGAGCGTAATCCGTTA
The DNA here is from genome assembly GCA_963781815.1 of uncultured Pseudomonadota bacterium. Taxonomy (GTDB): domain Bacteria; phylum Pseudomonadota; class Gammaproteobacteria; order Steroidobacterales; family Steroidobacteraceae; genus 13-2-20CM-66-19. Next base: position 143,313 of record CAWAHK010000003.1, read on the forward strand.
TTTTCCCGAGCTTTTCTCGTCAGCGCCGCCGATCGGTGCAAAATAGTGACCCTAACCGCCCCCGGGCTGCCGCCGGGCGCTCAGGTAACTGGAATGGTGATGCAACGTGAGTAGCAATCCAAGGAAGGCCCGTCCAGAGAAGCTCCCGCAGGCCGTGCCTGCGCCGGCGGCGCTGGCTGCTGGCGGTGCCACACGGGCATTGGAGAAGGGCGACGGTGCGGGTCACGCGGACGGCGCCAAGACGCTCGCCTTTGAGCTGGACGGCGTTCAGGTCGAGGCGCGCCCCGGAGAAACGATCTGGGCAGTGGCGCAGCGACTCGGCACGCATATTCCTCATCTTTGCCACCGGCCGCAGCCTGACTACCGTCCCGACGGAAACTGCCGCGCCTGCATGGTTGAGATCGAGGGCGAGCGCGTACTGGCGGCCTCGTGCATGCGCGCCCCGGGCGCCGGTATGAAGGTGAAGACCGCGAGCGAGCGCGCCACCAAGGCGCGCGCCATGGTGATGGAGTTGCTGGTCGCGGATCAGCCGCAGCGGGCCACCTCACACGATCCGGCCTCGCACTTCTGGAGTGAGGCCGATTTCGTCGCGGTCACCGCCAGCCGCTTCCCGGCGGCGGAACGCTGGCAGCCAGACGTGAGTCACCCTGCCATGCGGGTGAACCTGAATGCCTGCATCCAGTGCAACCTGTGTGTGCGCGCCTGTCGCGAGATCCAGGTGAACGACGTCATCGGCATGGCTTATCGCTCGCATGCGAGCAAGGTGGTCTTCGACTTCGACGATCCCATGGGGCAATCGACGTGCGTGGCGTGCGGGGAGTGTGTGCAGGCGTGTCCGACCGGGGCGCTCATGCCCGCCGCGTATCTTGATGAGAGCCAGACCCGCGTGGTCTATCCGGATCGCTCGGTGGATTCGTTGTGCCCGTACTGCGGCGTGGGTTGCCAGGTGTCCTACAAGGTAAAGGACGAAAAGATCATCTACGCCGAAGGACGCGATGGTCCCGCCAATCACAACCGCCTGTGCGTGAAGGGCCGCTTTGGCTTCGACTACATCCATCATCCGCACCGGCTGACCAAGCCGCTGGTCCGCCTGGACAAGCTCGCCAAGAATACCTACGACCAGGTCGACCCGGCCAACCCCTGGACGCATTTCCGCGAGGCGAGCTGGGAAGAGGCACTGGATCGGGCGGCCGGCGGGCTCAAGGCCATTCGTGACGCGAACGGGCCCAAGTCGCTGGCTGGCTTTGGCTCCGCCAAGGGATCCAACGAGGAGGCTTACCTGTTCCAGAAGCTGGTGCGTACCGGCTTCGGTTCGAACAACGTCGATCACTGCACGCGCCTGTGTCACGCCTCGTCGGTGGCGGCGCTCATGGAGGGACTGAATTCCGGGGCCGTGTCCGCGCCGTTCGAGGCCGCGCTCGAGGCGGACGTGATCATCGTCATCGGCGCCAATCCGACGATCAATCATCCGGTCGCGGCGACGTTCATCAAGAATGCCGCGAAGAAAGGCGCCACGCTCATCGTCATCGACCCGCGGCGTCAGGCGCTCTCGCGGCATGCCTACAAGCATCTCGCCTTCAAGCCTGGCTCGGACGTGGCGATGCTCAACGCCATGCTGAACGTCATCATCGAGGAGCAGCTCTACAACGAGGACTACATCTCGGCCTTCACCGAGAACTTCGAGGCGTTGAAGGCGAATATCGCACAGTTCACGCCGGAGGCGATGGCCCCGGTGTGTGGCGTGGATGCGCACACGCTGCGGGAGGTCGCGCGGCTGTACGCGCGTGCCCGCGCCGCGATCATCTTCTGGGGCATGGGCATCAGCCAGCACGTCCACGGCACCGACAATGCACGCTGCCTGATCGCACTCGCGCTCATCACCGGACAGATCGGGCGCAAGGGAACCGGTCTTCATCCCCTGCGTGGCCAGAACAATGTGCAGGGCGCCTCAGACTCGGGCCTCATCCCCATGGTCTACCCGGACTACCAGTCGGTGGAAAAAGCGGAAGTGCGCCGGCTGTTCGAGACTTTCTGGGGCCAGAAGCTTGATCCGCAAAAGGGCTTGACGGTGGTCGAGATCATGAATGCGGTTCATGCCGGCCAGATCAAGGGCATGTACATCGAGGGCGAGAATCCGGCGATGTCGGATCCGGACCTCAATCACGCGCGCCAGGCGCTGGCGATGCTCGAGCACCTCGTGGTGCAGGATCTGTTCCTGACCGAGACCGCCTTTTACGCGGATGTAGTTCTGCCCGCCTCGGCATTCGCTGAGAAGTCCGGCACCTACACCAACACCGACCGCCGAGTGCAGCTCGGCCGGCCGGTGATCCCGCCGCCGGGAGATGCGCGTCAGGACCTGTGGATCATTCAGCAGATCGGCCAGCGTCTCGGCCTGCCGTGGAATTATGCCGGTCCGGCCGAAGTGTTCGCCGAGATGGCCATGACGATGCCCTCCTTCAAGAACATCACCTGGGAGCGTCTGCAGCGCGACGGCGCCGTGACTTATCCGGTGGATGGGCCCGAGGTGCCAGGCAATGACATCATCTTCAAGACGGGCTTTCCGACCGCCAGTGGCCGCGCCAAGATCGTACCGGCCAACATCCGCCCCCCGGACGAACTGCCCGACATGGAGTACCCGATGGTGCTTTCGACGGGCCGGGTACTGGAGCACTGGCATACCGGGTCCATGACGCGCCGCGCGGGCGTGCTCGATGCCATCGAGCCCGAGGCAATGGTGTTCCTCGCGCCGCGTGAGCTGCAGCGACTGGAACTCGAACCCGGCGACCTGTTGCGCGTGGAGACGCGCCGCGGAGCGATCGAGGTCAAGGTCCGGGCTGACAGCGAGGTTCCCGTCGGCATGGTGTTCATGCCGTTCTGCTACGCGGAAGCGGCGGCCAACCTGCTGACCAACCCGGCTTTGGACCCGACGGGCAAGATCCCCGAGTTCAAGTTCTGCGCCGCGCGCGTCTCACCGGCCGTGCGGACGGAGGCGGACGAGGGCGCCGAGGCCATCGTCTAGGCCGGGAGCGCTCGGCTGCCTCACGGTACAGGACGTTCGAGGATCTCCAGAACCGCTGCCAGCGGCTGGGCGCGCGTACAAACCAACTCGGCAATCGCGGGCAGGTCATTGAGGTCCACCACCGGTATGTTCAGCCCGCGGAAGGCCTGATCGCTCACGATCCCAACCACGCGCGCATCGTTCGGGTGCAGGGGATCCTTGCCGACCGCCTGGCGAAAGACCTCCAGCTTCGGGTGTCGCTCGTTCTTGAAGCCCTCGACCAGGATCAGATCGCAGGGCGAGACGCGCCGGAGCAGTCCGGCGAGGGTTACTTCGGCTTCCTCCCCCAATTCATGCATCTGCACCCAGCGACGTGCCGATGACACGATCACCTCGCAGGCGCCCGCGCGCCGGTGCTCGTACGAGTCCTTGCCCGGCTGATCGACCTCGAAGGCGTGATGGGCGTGCTTGAGCGTTGCGATCCGCAGGCCGCGGCTGGTGAGCAGCGGTATCAGGCGGGTGAGCAACGTGGTCTTGCCGGAGCCACTCCATCCGGCCAGGCCGAGCACGCGCGCATTATTCATGGGGACGAGCTTGCGCGCCGCCCGCGTCCATGAGCGGCACCAGCCCGGCGCTGGCAATGATCGCCTGACCTTTCTGCGAGAACAGGAACAGGGCGACCCGCACGGCTTCTGGCTTCATTGACAAGAGGGCCATGCCGTCCACCGGGTGCGGGTCAAGCTGCGGCGGCACTACGATGGAGTGCAGCTCCGGCATCTCCTTTTCCAGAGCCGTGGAGCCGCTGCAGTAGGTGATCCAAACGTCGATCTGCCTGGTGGCGAACAGCGCCGCCCCCGGGCTCTGCGCCGCTGTCGCCGGCACCGCGCTCAGACTCATGGAAGCCTGGGCCTTGTCCTTGAGTTTGGGCCCGGCTCCGGGGCGCGTGGCCTCGATGCGGTCGAAGATCGCCCAGGCGTAGTCCCCGGACGGGTCGGCGACGGGCGTCGAGGTCTTCAGGCGCACGCCCTCGCGGAGCATGCGATCCACCATGTTGGCCGCCGTGAGGCCGGCACTGCGGCGCGAGACAATACACATGCGGTTGCGGGCGAACGCCGCCACGGGCGCCAAGGTGCGGCCCTGCGCTTCCAGTTTGAGCGGTGCGGCAAGGTCAGCCGACAGGAACAGGTCCGGCGACTCACCGTTCTCAATCCGCCCGCGCAGGGTTCCCGAGGGACCGAAGGTTGGTTTCACCTCGATGTTGTAGACGCGCATCTCCTGCGCCACGGCGTTTACTACGTTTCGCAGGCTGCCGGCCGAGAAAATTTCAACCGACTGGGCCGGCTCTGCCGCGGTGGCCGTGACGCTCAGCAAGGTCACCAGCCCCGTGACGATCAGGTGTTGCGTCGGTCTTTGCGGGTGGGCCGCCACGTATGCAAGGTCCTTCCCAGAGAGGTGAGGCGTATATTACGGCCTGCAGCGAACCCGCACAGCGCCCCCGCCTCCTCGCAGTCATGAATCCGGTTACTAAACAGCAGCCCCTGGGTCGCTCGGTCGTCGGCGTGGTGATTGCCGGCGGCCGTTCCATACGATTCGGCGGCGAGAAAGCGGCCGCCCTGCTTGCGGGTACTCCGCTGCTGCTGTGGGCGGTAAAGCGCTTGCAGCACACCTGCTACGCGGTCGCCGTCAACGCGCGCTCCGGAACGCAAGCCGAGGCGCTCGCTCACGCACAAGGGTTGCCGGTGCTGCACGACGCACCGGGTGATGCCGCCGGCCCGCTGGCGGGAGTCAGAGCCGGACTCACCTGGGCCCAGGGAGTGGGTGCGGCGGCGATTGCCGTGAGCCCCTGCGATGCGCCGCTGCTGCCGGAGGAGTTGTTCACGCGACTGATCGGCGCCAGCCGTGGCGGTGCGGCCATGGCTGAGACCTGCGACGGCCGTCAGCCGCTGTGCGCCGTGTGGCCCGCCAGCGCACTGGACAGAGTAACGGCGGCGCTGGCAGCCGGAGCGCACCCACCCACCTGGTCGGTGCTGGAGAGCATTGGCGCAGTGCACGTCCGCTTTGACGACCCGGCCGCATTTGTAAACGTGAACACGCGCGAGGACCTCGCGGCCATCGCCGCCCGGCTCGAAGTTCGTTAGTGCGTGGAGCGGCTGCTTCACCAGCGATAAAGACTGGCGATGAACCCCTCTGGAAAGGGCTCACTGCGTGGTGGCAGCTCGACAAAACCGTCGGTGCCCGCCAGCGCCAGGAAATCCCCCGAGCCGTTGGGCGCCCGCGCCAGCGCGGCGGCGTGTCCGAGAGCATCATGGCTCACGGCGACCGGCAGGAAGTAGGTCACGGAACGACCAAACTGTCCTGCCGCCGCCAGGGCGATCGGCTGCGGGGCGGCTCGCGCGGCGCCCATGGCCGAGGTCATCGCCGGAACGACATAGCGGATCAGACAGATGAGGGTGGAAACCGGGTTGCCCGGCAGACCGAAAACCGCCTGACCCTGCGGCCCCACTCCAAACCACATCGGCAGCCCTGGTCGCTGCGCGACCTGGTGAAACACCTCCTCGACACCGAGCGCCTTTAGCACCTTCGGCACGAGGTCGAATCTTCCCTTAGAGACCCCGCCGCTGAGGATCAGGACATCCTGCGCGCCGAGGTGTTGCGTCAACCGAGCGTGCAGCATCTGCTCATCATCGAGCAGATGGTCGTTGGCGACGTTCTCGAAGCCGTGCTCACGCAGGGCGGCAACCACCGCGTAGGCGTTGGAGCGACGCACTTGGTGCTCGGCGATGGGCTGGCCCGGCTCGATCAATTCGTCGCCGGTGGAGATGACCATGAACCGCGGCTGCCGGCTGACGCTCAGCTCGGCCCGGCCGGCCGAGGCGGCGACCGCAATCTCCGGCGCACCCAGGCGCGTCCCGGCGCGCAGCATGGGCACGCCGGGCTGGCTGTCGGCGCCGCGACGCTGCACGTTGCGGAACAGGTCGCTGCGCACGCCCGACTGCAAGGACGCGATACCGTCCACGAGTGCGTATTCCTCCAGCGGGATCACGCAGTCCGTGCCCCGCGGCAGCATCGCACCGGTCATGACCTCAATCGCATTTTCGGGATTCGAGAGGGTCAGGGGCGGGGCACCGGCGGCTTGCGTCGCCTCGATGCGGAAGCGACGCTGTCCCGTACCGACGGCCGCGGTGCTGACGGCAATACCGTCCATACACACCCGATCAAAGGGCGGATTGTCCCGCTCCGCGTAGATCTCTTCGCGCAGCGTTTGTCCGATGCATTGGGCCAGGGGTCGCGTTTCGGCCAGCGACGGAGTTACCCGGGCGTCGATCGCCTCCTGAGCCATTTGCGGTGTAATTGGCGTACTGCCTCGCTTGGTCGGTGCACCGAGCTGGTGCCGCCGCGTGCGGAATCGAGCGCCAAATTATAGCCCATGCGCACCGCGCCGCGGTCCGCACTGCGCGGCCCTCGTCCTGATGCGAGCGGCGCGCCGCGAGTCAGGCGCCCCACCTGGCGAGTGGAATGTCCCCCAGGGCCCCGGCTGCGCGAGGAAATCCGTCGCAGCGGACATGCTGCGGAGAACTCGCAGTTCGTAACGCCCCTCCGTTCACGCCGGACTTATGCGCGCGCGTTCATATCGTGAGCGCCAGGCACGCGTGCTAGCTTTAACGGCGCTCACTAGGTGCGCGGTATCTCCCGCGTCCGCCCGCCCCGAGACAACAACATGAATCGAGTCGCCTGCCCCATATTGCTCGCGCTGCTGGCTGTGCTATTGCCGTCCACACCCGCTGCCGCGGCCGACGCGGCGGCGGAGGCCGCGCCGGCCGCGGCCCCGTCGGCCGCGAATGCGCTGCCGCGCGTGATCGTTACCGGCACGCGCGAGAACGAGGATAACTATCGCGTTCCGACTCTCGACTCGCTCGGGCCACTCGGCGCGACGCCGATCATCGACCTTCCTTATTCCATCGCGGTCCTGCCGCAGGACCTCATCGAGAACTCCCAGGCGGTCAACTTCAAGGATGTCTCGAAGTACCTGCCGCTGGTGGCCTACCAGGAGCAGCAGGGGCCGGACATTCTGCGTCCGCAAACCAGGGGCATGCAGGGCGGCAACTTCCAGAACACCAAGCTGGACGGGATGACGATGTTCATCACCGTCGCCATGGCGCTGGAGCAATTTCAGCAGATCGAAGTGGTCAACGGACTGTCTGCCTTCCTGTACGGTCCGGCCAATCCCTCCGGCATGTTCAACTTCGTGAGCAAGCGTCCGACCGACTACGACCTGCGTGAGCTGTCCGCGAGTTACAACAGCGACAGCATCGGTACCGTGAAGGCGGACCTCGGCGGTCGGATCGACAAGAACGGGGTCTTCAGCTACCGCCTGAACGCGCTCTATGGCAGTGGTGACGGCTATGTCGATCTGAGTCACCAGCGCCGCGCCCTGGGCGACCTCGGGCTCGATATACGCCCGTGGGAGCACGGCGTGCTGGAGCTGAACTACAGCGACTACTCGCTCACCGATACCGGCTATCCAGGCTGGTTCACCTACGGGCAGAAGATCCTGCTGCCGCCTTCTCCGGATCCACAGCGGGTGGGTTACGGGCAGTCATATGCGGGCGTCGATCTGCGTACCCGCATGGCGAGCGCGCGCCTCAGACAGGACCTGGGCAGCGCCTGGCATCTGAGCGTCGGCATTTTGAACCAGGACGCCGCGCGTAATATCAACACGCCGGTCAACAACCTGACGTCCAACTCCGGCGACTACGTCTCCTCGTTCGCCAACGGCTTTGCACCGCGCTTTGTCATCACGAGCGACGCCGCCTATCTGAACGGCAGCTTCAGCACCGGCAGGCTCCAACACGATCTGACGTTTGGTACCGCCGGGTACCGGGCCTCTTCATACTCGGTGATCACGCCGGCGACCCCGGCCAGCGTGCGCCTCGGTGTCACCAACATCGACGCACCGATGGTTTTCCCGGAACCCCCGGGAGGGCCACCGGATGTGCTGGCGAATTTCAACTCAACCAACAACTATCAGCAGGGCGTGAATCTCGGGGACACTATCCGTTTCAGCCCCCGCTGGGCGACCCGCCTCGCGGTCAGCCAGGACTGGTTTCGGGCCAAGAACTACAATGCCAAGGGTAACCAGGTGTCGGAGTACTCAGATGACGGGGTGAGTCCTTCGGCCAGCATCATCTTCAACCCGGCGCCCGGGATGACGACCTACTTCACCTACGCCAGCGCGCTGCAGGCCGGTGATCTGGCGCCGGGCACCGCTGCCAACGCCGGCACCAGCCTTGCGCCCTATCGCAGCAAGGAATACGAGCTGGGATACAAGGCGTCCCTGGGGAAAATCGACTTCACGGCGGCCCTGTTCCACATCGAGAGGCCGTTTGCCAACATCGATCCGAGTGACGACGTCTTCAAGATCAGCGGCGAGCAGGTCAACAAGGGCCTGGAACTCTCGGTGATCGGTCAGGTGGTGGAGAACCTGACGGTCTTCGGGGGCGTGACATTCCTGGACGCCCGCATGGAGCACACGCCGCTGGCCTCCTCGAACGACAAGCTCTATGTCGGTGCGCCGAAGGTGAAGGGCAACCTGCTGCTGGAATATCAGCTGTCACAGGTCCCCGGTCTGGTGGTCTCGTTCGATTATCAATTCGCCGGTGAGCGAGCCGGCAACGACACCAATTCGTTCATGGCGCCGGGCTACAACCTGTTTGATCTCGGGCTGCGCTACCGCTCGAAGCTCGCCGGCAAGGCGACCACGTGGCGTGTGGCAGTAAACAATCTGACCGACCGGAACTACTGGTCCACGATCAGCCCCAGCAATCTTACCGGTGTCAATACGGGCAATCTGCTCGCGCACCTGGGAAGCCCGCGCACGCTGCTCGCATCAGTCAGCGTAGAGCTCTGACGGCGACGGCGAGCCGGCGCTGCGGCGGCCGGGCCGGCGAGCGGTGTGGGCCATGGTCGCTGCGGGTGGGCCGCAAAAGCGATACATTATTGCGGTGCACCCCGCCAATCCGGCCAAGACCTCCCCGGCTGCTGCGCTCGCGTCGCTCCACGAGGCGCCCGTCGCACCCTCCAAGAACGCCGTCGGCGTGCGTCTGCGCTACGCCTTCGAACACGGGGAACAGCGCGGCGCCGACCTGGGCAACCCCCTCTTTGAACTACTGGCCGCCGTGATCGAGGGCGGCTCGATCCGCCATGCGGCGCAAACCCTCGGCACGTCCTATCGCTACGTGTGGGGCTCGCTGCGCAAGTGGGAGAAGGTCCTCGGCGAGCCATTGATAACGTGGTCGCAGGGACAGAAGGCGCGACCGACGCAGTTTGCCGAGCGCCTGCTGTGGGCCGAGCGGCGCGCCCGCACGCGCATGCAGCCGCATATCGAGGCGCTCAGATCTGATCTCGGGCGCGTGCTGGCGGACGCCCGCGACGAACGCTATCAGTTGCTCACGGTGCGCGCGAGCCACGACCTGGCGCTGCCGGTGCTGCAACAGCACGCCGCCGAGAGCGTCAACCTGCATCTGGATCTGGGTTTTCAGGGCAGCGTGGAGGCCGTGCGCGCTCTGAACGACCGTCAGTGTCTGGTGGCCGGATTCCACGTCCCTGCACTGCGTGGTGCGGCGCCGGTGTTTGCGCGGGCCTTGAAGCCGTTACTGAAACCCAAATTGCACAAGCTCATCGCGTGCTCGCGACGCACCCAGGGCCTCATGGTTCGCAAAGAGCATGCAGGGCTCGTGCGCACATTCCCGGACGTGCTGCATCGGCGCCTGCGGTTCGTCAATCGCCAACCCGGATCCGGAACCCGCCTGTTGGTCGATCACCTGATGCAGGAGCATTCGATCGCGCCGGCCAGCATCTCCGGCGCGCTCGAACACGTCGAGCATACCCACGTCGCCGTCGCGCTGTGCGTCGCGAGCAGGGTCGTGGATGCGGGTGTCGGCGTCGAAGCCGCGGCGTTGCAATTCGGACTGCACTTCATTCCGCTGGTTGAAGAGAACTATTTCCTCGCCTGTTTGAGCTGCAACGTCGGCCATCCCGCCATCCAGCGCCTGCGCGAGGTGCTGGCCGGCGCACGCTGGCGGCAAATTCTGGCGCACCTGCCGGGTTACCGGCCGGCCGTAGGCGCCGGTGGACTGCTCGTGATAGAAGAGGCGTTACCGTGGTGGCGCCGGGCCAAGAGCGCCGCATCATCCTGACGGTCCATCCGGCGGGCGTGCTGCAAGGCCGCGTTCATGGCCACACTGCAGTTCGTGGCGTCTTAAATCAGGGTAGAGAACGACCCTCGCGATGGGGGAGGCCTCCTTTTGGGGCCTGTTGAGCGGGGCAGTTGCCCGACGGAGCCGCAGCGGGCGGGCGAGTTGCCGCCCGCCTAGCTTGTGTGTCGCCGCTTAGCGACCCAGAATGCGTCGGCGCGGGGCGGTCTGAAGGCGCGCTCGCAAGTACCAGTTCACAGCTTTACTGAGACCGAGGGTTTCGGCCCGCGAACGCTGCGCTCGTCGGACGCCGCCCGGGCCGGCGCAAACCTCCTCCTGATCCGCGTCCTGGCCTCCCGAACAAGGCCTTACGGGGCGCCGGAGTGTCGAGCGCCCCTTTCCCGGAGTTCTAGCCCGCTGTCCTGCCTGAACCCCCCGCAAACGCAGCTTCTTGGCACGGGCGGCCGAATATCCGCCGTCCTTGAGAAACCTAGCCCTGTCGCACAGACCGGCGGGATGCGATCTGGAACGCTTGACGCGTCAAACGCCGCACACGCGGGTGACGAGGGCGGATGATGGACGCATTTACGGCATGGACTCGGTGTACCCGTCGCGCGCGCCACCACGGCGCGGGTCGCGGGCGGCGCGTAGCGCTGCCGCTCGAGCTTGCGATTGCCGCCGGGCTCTTCCTTTGTGGCCTGATGCCCGCTGCCGCCGTTGCGGCGTCGTCAACCGTCGTTCCCCAGGTCGGCGGGCCGCAGCAGCAGGCAGCGTTCGACCCGTTCCTGGACGACCTGGAGGCGCGTACCTTCCGCTTCTTCTGGGAGACCGCGAACCCGAAGAATGGCCTCGTACCCGACCGTTATCCGACGCCTTCATACGCCAGTATCGCGGCGGTGGGCTTCGGACTCACGGCCTATCCCATCGGTGCCGATCGCGGCTACATCTCGCGCGCCGCGGCGGGCGAGCGCGTGCTGGCGACCTTGCGTTTCTTCTCCCGCGCGGCGAACGAGCACGGGTTCTTCTATCACTTTCTCGACATGAGCACGGGCGAGCGCGCCAATGCCAGCGAAGTCTCGACGGTGGACTCCGCGCTCCTCCTGGCCGGCGTGCTGTTCTGTCAGAGTTATTTCAATACCCATGATCCGCAGGACGTCAAGATCAGAAAACTGGCGGATCAGATCTACCGGCGCGTGGACTGGACCTGGGCGCAGCCGCGGCCTCCCGCGGTGGCACTCGCGTGGACCCGGGAACTGGGGTTCATCGGAGGAGACTGGCGCGGCTACAACGAGGCGATGCTGGTGTACCTGCTCGCGATGGCTTCCCCCACCCACCCCATCGACCCGGAGGCCTGGGCGTTGTGGACCAAGGGCTACCAGGATCACTGGGGCACGCTCTACGGTCAGACGTACTTGAGCTTCGCGCCGCTGTTCGGCCACCAGTACACCCACGTGTGGGTGGATTTCCGCGGTATTCGCGATGCCTACATGCGCGAGCATGGTCTTGACTATTTCGAGAACAGTCGCCGGGCCACCTACACGCAGCGACGCTACGCGATCGCGAATCCGCAGCACTGGCAGGCCTACGGCAAGAACATCTGGGGCATGAGCGCCTCGGACGGGCCCGGGCCCTCGCAGGAGACCTACCTCGGCAAGCAGGAGCGACCGTTCCTGCGCTACGCCGCGCGCGGTGTCGGCGTGGGCCGCATTGTCGATGACGGCACCATCGCACCGACCGCCGCCATCAGTTCGCTGCCGTTCGCCCCCGAGATCGTGCTGCCGGCGACACTCGAGATGTATCATCGCTTCGGCGCCTCGATATATTCGTCCTACGGATTTCTCGACGCCTTCAACGTGAGCTATCGCAGTACTTCAGACGAACAGCCGGCGCGCGGGGATGCAGGCTGGGTAGACACCGATTACGTCGGCATCGACCAGGGCCCGATACTGGCCATGATTGAGAACTATCGCAGCGAGCTCATATGGCGGGTCATGCGGAACAATCCGATCATTCGCGAGGGCCTCGAGCGCGCCGGCTTCACCGGCGGCTGGCTTGCAAAGCTGCAATAGCCCCCGTCGCCCGCGGGCGAGGCCAACCATGCACTCGCTAGTCCGCGGGTCGATCGCCGCGCTGCTGCTGGCCCTCGCCCTGGCGCCGCTGGGCGCGGGCGCCGCGGAAACCATCACGGTGGATGCGACGGCGCCAACCCGGTCCTTCCCCCATTTCTGGGAGCACATGTTCGGATCCGGGCGCGCGGCGCTGACGCTGCGCGAGAGCTACCGTGAGGATCTGCGCGCCGTGCGCGGCGTGACGGCGCTGGCCTATGTCCGCTTTCACGGCATCTTCCATGACGAGCTCGGGGTGTACACGGAAGGCCCGGACGGGGAGGCCCGCTACAACTTCTCGTACGTCGATCAGGTGTACGACGGGCTCCTGGCCAACGGTGCCCGGCCGGTCGTGGAGCTGAGCTTCATGCCCAGTCAGCTCGCCAGCAGCAATACCCGGCACAGCTTCTGGTACCGTCCGGTCGTCTCGCCTCCCAAGGACTACGGGCGCTGGGATGCCCTGATTGCCGCGTTCGCCCGTCACCTCGTGGAGCGTTACGGGATCGACGAGGTGAGCCGCTGGTACTTCGAGGTGTGGAACGAGCCTAACCTTGATTTCTGGGCCGGGGAGCCGCGCCAGTCCACCTACTTCACCTTGTACGACCACACCGCCAGGAGCCTCAAGTCAGTGGACGAGCGGCTGCGGGTCGGGGGACCGGCAACCGCGCAGGCGGCATGGGTGGCGGCGTTCATTCGTCACTGCCAGGAAAACCGTGTGCCGCTGGACTTCATCTCGACACACGTATACGGCGATGACTCTGCCAAAGACGTATTCAGCTCCACGGAGAGCATTCCGCGCGGCCGCATGGTGTGCCGCGCGGTGCAGAAAGTGCATGCCGAAATTCAGTCCTCCCCGTTGCCGGCGTTGCCGCTGCTGTGGACGGAGTTCAATGCGACCTTCCGGACCCAGACGGAGGTGACCGACGCCCCCTTCATGGGGCCCTGGCTCGCAGAGACGGTACGCCAATGCGACGGGCTCGTGCAGGAGATGTCCTATTGGGCCTTCTCCGACGTGTTCGAGGAGCAGGGCGTGGTGAAGACCCCGTTCTACGGCGGGTATGGCCTGCTGGCGGTGGGCGGCATTCCCAAGCCCGCCTTCAATGCCTTCGCCTTGCTGCACCGGCTCGGCGAGCAGCGCCTCCTCAGCGATGCCACAGGCACGCTGTTCACCCGCCGCGAAGACGGGACACTGGTGCTCGCGATCTGGAACTATGCCGAGCTCGGGTCAAGGCCCGTTGCGCGCCGGGTGCTGCTGAAGCTGCGGCATGTCGACGCACGCACAGCGAGCGTGCAGGGACTGGATGCCGAACACGGCAATGTGCGCCCCGCGTACGAGCGGATGGGAGCGCCGCGCTATCCGACACCGCGGCAAGTTGCAGAATTGCGCGCGGCGGCCGCGCTGCCGCCACCGACCGAGCGCTCCGTGGATCAGGGCACTCTGAATCTTGAGATTGCCCCCGACGGGCTGATCCTCGTCACCATTGCCGTCAAGCCCGCAGCCGCGAAGCAGCCCGACCCGCGGTAACGGCGACTAAGTGATTTTTCGATCGCCCGAGGCGAGCAGGCCAAAGAACAGCGCACCGAACAGCGCCACGCCGGCCGCCAGCAGGAAGGCGGTGGCGTAGTTACCGGTACGGTCAATGAGCCAGCCGGTAATGAGCACTCCGAAGATTCCCGGCAGCGTCGCAAAGGTGTTGCTGATGCCGAAGATCACGTCCGCGTAGCGGGGCGCAATGTCCAGCCCGTTGGGGGCGAAGCCGGGCATGCAGCAGGCGAGACACCCGGTCGCCCCGCACATCAGCACCGATGCCACCTTCACCGACGTGACATCGCCCAGCAGCAGCAGGAACACCGCGGTGCCGATCAGGCCACCGCACTGCATGAGCTTGCGAACCCGCGTGGCGCGCCAGCCCGAGCGCAGCAGGCGGTCAGCCACCGCCGCGGCGCTGTTGGCCGCAACAAAGGCCACCAGCCAGGGCGCGACCGAAAGCGCTCCGGCACTGGCGATGTCGACCCCGAAGGTAGTCTTGAAGTAGCTGGGCAGCCACGCCAGCAGCATGTACAGGGACCAGTTGGCGCAAAAATGCGCGACCGCTATGGCCCACACGCACGGCAGGCTGAGGATGCGCCGCCAGGGGATGGCCAGCAGCGCAGCGTGCGTCGCGGGCGGTTCGACGGCCCAGCCGCTGCCGACTCTCTTGAACCACACTGCCGCCCATACGAGCCCCGCCGCGCCAAACAGGTAGAAGGGCAGCGGCCAGTCATACTGATGGATGAGCCAGCCGGTGACGGGCAGGGCGAATACGGTTCCCAGGTGGATCGAACTGGTGAGGAGCGTCACCGCGCGCGAGCGCGCACCAGTGGGCACCCAGCGTCCGATCATGTTGATCGAGGCCGGGAACACGGCCGCCTCGCCCAGCCCGAGTGCGATGCGGGCGAGGAGCAGCGCCGGCAGCGACAGCAGGGCCGCAGGAGGGGTGAGCGCCGTAAACAGCGACCACCAGATGACCGCCGCTCCCAAGATGATCCTGCCGCCGAAACGATTGGCGAGCGCCCCGCTCGTCACCATCATCAGCAGATACCCGACAAAGAACGCGGACAGCACGAGGCCTTTTTGCGTCTCGCTCCAGCCGAGCTGGTGCTGCATCGCGATGGCGCCCACGGAAATGTTGGTGCGGTCCACGTAGGAGATGAATGCCGCCGCGCAGATGAGCAGCACCACGGTGTAGTGGACCGGCCAGCCCCTGGCACCCCCGCTCAACGGCGCTGCCGCACGCAGGGCTTTAATCCGAGGCTCCGTGGGCCGCGGGTCGCCGCTGCGCCCCTCGCGAGCCCAGTGGCGGTAGACCTGGAGTCACCCTTTGGCCGCAGCGGCGACCCAGCGGCCGAATTCGTCGACGAGCCAGGGCCAAAGATCGTCGGCGGGGAGCTTTTCGTATCGGTACGGTGCGGGTGTCTGCGCCCACGGCAGCCTCTCGCTGGTGAAGGTCTCCACGAACGGGACGTACCAGGAGGCATCATCCAGACTCGGTGCGCGTACGTTGACGAACCAGTCAAAACCCTCGGGTCGCGTGAACAGCCAGCTCATGCAGTATTCACAGAAGAAGTGGCGTGTCGGGCCGTGCAGGCCGCCGATCACCGGAGTGCCTTGCACTACGCTGAAGCCCTCGGCGGGAATTGCCACGCTGAGGGAATAAGCACTCGCACTCATCCGCTGGCACCCGCGGCAGTGGCAGCACAGGGTGATGAGCGGCGCGGCCGTGATCCTGAGGCGCACCCGATCACAGCGGCAGCCCGCATCCCACGGCAGTTTCCAGTCCGTCACGGCACTCCTCCCTCGCGAACGCTGCGAACAGGTGGGCGCACCTCAGGGCGCCCGGCGAGATTAGCACGCCGTTCGCGCCGTCAATCCCGCGTCCCCGGGGCGCGCGCTGCATGCTTTTCGCTGACCAAAGCGGCCAACTCAAGGGCGGACCCTCAGGTAGCCCGGTCCCCCTGGTGGAGTTCCCAGCGGGGGCGTCGGCCGCTGAGTCCGCACCGACCGCAGGGCGATGAGTTTGCGGGGCATGTAACATTGGCGGAGCGCACGGCGCACGCTGTGCCGGAGGAGGAGGGCGGCGGGGGTCGTTGCTCGCGGCGCGCCCGGTGCCGAACGTTTAGGACAAGGAGAGACGATGGACACTGATGCGCGCAAGAAGCTCATAGCCGGACTGGCCGCCGAGCGGGACGAACTGGAGCGCAAGGCCGCCGAGTGCGAGAGGCAAGCGCAGCGCTTCAAGGCCGGCCAGCAAAAGTCCTCCGCGCAACTGGAGGCACGCAGTCTGCGCCAGCGAGCCAACGAGGTGGGCCGGCGATGGGCGGACCTCACGGAAGACGAGCTCCACGACGACGAGCGTCGCTGAGTACCGGTGTGGGCGCCGGGGATCTCGTGAAGCAGGGCCGCGCGGCCGTGTGCCGTGACGCGCTCCGCGGCGCGCGGCGCGCGCGGCGCTGGTGGGTGGTCCCCTGCGCGGCGCTGTTGTGGAACGCCGCGGGTGCGGATCCGCAGTCTCGCCCGCTGGTGATCGAGCTCTTTACTTCCCAGGGTTGCAGCTCCTGTCCTCCCGCGGAGGCCTATGTGGGCAAGCTGACCGCGCGCGCGGACGTGCTCGCGCTGGCATTTCACGTGGACTATTGGGACAGCCTCGGGTGGCGTGACCGATTCGCGCTGCCGCAGGCGGTCGAACGCCAGAACCTCTATGCGCGCAATCTCCACCGAACATCCGTGTACACGCCGCAACTGGTAGTTGACGGGCAGGCTGATGCGCTGGGTTCGCGAAGTGCGGCCCTCGAGCAGGCCCTGGCCAAGCCCAGAGAGGGCACGCCGGTTGCGGTGTCCGTGAGCGGGGCCGACGTGGTGGTCGAGGTGGGCGGCACGGCCCCCGCGCCGCGCTGTGACGTGCTGCTGGTGGCCTTCCTGCGCCATGCGGTTTCCGCCATCGGCCGGGGCGAGAACGCGGGCCGCACGCTGGAGGAGTTCAATATCGTGCGCAGCATACGCACGCTCGGACAGTGGCAGGGCGCGGCGGCGCGCTTTCAGGTCCCCCTCTCGGCGCTGCCCTCCGACGCCACCGACGTGGCCGTGCTGGTGCAGTCATCCGGCCAGGCAGCGATCGCGGGCGCGGCGGCTCATCGGTTGCGCTGAACCACCCGCGTGTCAGGGCTGTAAGCGCATGCCGTCGGCGGCGAACTTCACCGTGCCTGCGTAGTGGCTGGCGATCGAGGCGGTGACGGCGGTGCGATGCTGGTCTACCGCGGGTGACAGGTGACTGAGCAGCAACGTCCTGACGTGGCTGTTCTCGGCGAGCGCACCGATTGCCTGGGGCGGCGAGTGCAGGCCGTAGAGCACAGCGGGCGAAGCCGGCGGGTCGAGCACGACCGCGTCGAACACCAGCAGACTCGCCCCGGCCGCAATTTTCGCCAGCGCGGGCAGCCCGCTCGCATCGATGTCGCCACTGAAAACGAGGCTCTGTCCGTGGTAGTCGATCCGGTAGATGATCGCGGGTGCATCGCCGTGATGACCGGCGATCGCGCTGATCGCAAGATCATTGCGCGCGCGAATGGCCGCGGGCTCCCCGCCGGACCCGGGGCGTGGCAGGTTCACGACTTTGAAGGCGACCGGTGCCGCGAAGTCCTTGAGGTAGGCGAAGGCGCCCTGTGGGCCAAAGAGCAGCGTCATGAAGCGTTCCGTGGAGGGAAACGCCGCAGCCTCGCCCCGTGGCGCACGGCCTGCAGGACCGTACACATCAAATTGGATCGGCCCCGCGGCTGAGACCGCCCGCGCCTTGATGATCCCGGGCAACTCGGCGGCGTGATCAACGTGAAGATGGGTCAGAAGTACAGTGTCGAGGGACTCGAGGGAGACCTTCGCCTCGCCCATGCGGGCAAATGAACCCGGTCCCGCATCAACGAGAATTTGCGGCACACCCTTGACCAGTACCAGATAGCTGGAGGCCGCGCGGCCGGTGGCGCCCGGACCGCCTGAGCCAAGCACGAGCAGCTCGAGGCCATCGGCGGCTTTGGCGACCTCGGTGGAACCTGCGTGCCCGAGGCTGCACGCACTGTAGGCCACCGCCGCAAGCGCGAGGCAGGCGCACACGTGGGTCCGGCTGCTCTTCAGCATGAGGGAGGCGGCAGCGGGCGCATCAGGGGTGGCGCCCGCGCGCACCGGACTGCCACTCGGGCCAGTAGCCCAGCGTCTTCAGCTGCTGCTCCAGGCCGGTGGCCTTCATGAGTGCCTCGATCTCCTGACGCGACTGGCGCGCGCCGAGCAGGGCGCTGCGGTCGGCGATGCCCCAGGTGGTGAGCGCGGCGATCGCCACGTGCAGCTGCACGTTGCGCAGATCCACCTTGTCCAGCGTGTCAGAGGCGGCGTGGTAGTTGGGCATGTAGTTGCTCTCGTCCTGGTTGGCAACGAGTGTCGGCACTCCCTCGAGCAGGAAGTCCAGGTTGTCCGTGCCGGTGCTCGCATCCAGCGTGTGCGTGTTGACGCCCCAGGCGCTGAGGGGCTCGAGCACCTGTGTCACGCCCGCCTGAATGTCCGCGCGGCCCCCGAGGGAGTACCCGGTCACGCGCCCCGCGCCCGAGTCGTAGACGATCACGGCGCTGGTGCGGTCGAGCTCCGCCTGATGCTGCTGCACGTACATCCGCGAGCCGACCAGACCCTGTTCTTCGCCGGAGAAGAGGATGAACCGCAGCGTGCGCTTGGGGTGCACGCCGGCGGCCTTGAGCGCCCGCGCCACCGCGATGACCATGGCGGCATTGCAGCCGTTATCGAGCGCGCCGGTGCCAAGCTCCCAGGAATCCAGGTGCGCCCCGAGGATCACGAACTCATCCGGCCGCTCGCGACCCTTGATCTCCCCGACGACGTTGTATTGGGGCACCGGTCCGCCGATGCGGTTTTCAATCGACAGCTGCGCACGTTCCTGTCCCGGATAGGCGGCGAGCACGCGCGCCAGCCGCAGGCCATCCTCGCGCGCCACGATCCCCATCGGCAGCTTCGCGAGCTCCGCCGCCACCGCGTCGGTGTGCCGGTACAGCAACCGATGCTCACGGCTGCTGATCCACAGAATCGCGCGCGCCTGATGCGCAAGCGCGCGCTCGATGATCGCCGGCGCGCGGAAGTACTCCTCGGACAGATCCGCCCAGGTCACGAGAACGTTGCTGTGCACCAGCAGGATGGCGCCCTGCACCGCAGCGCCGGCGCGGGTGAAGTCAGCCTCGCTGCCGTCAGCGACATCCACCAGCGGCGCTGCGATACCCCCCACCGCGGTTGAGGGCGCCCACGCCACCGAGACGATGCTCACGGGGAACTGTACCGGTCCCGTCAGCAGCACCTGGGAGTGCTCCTCCTGCCAGGTTACCGGCAGAGAGTACGACTCCGTGTGGACCTCGACGCCGGCCGCGCGAAACGCCGCGGTCGCCCACTCGACCGCCCGCGCCATGGCCGGCGTCCCCGAGACGCGTCCGCCGGTCTCATCGGTGAGGCGCCGCAGATCCTCGGCGAGCGGGGAGGGTGCCAGCGCTTGACTGAGAATCGCGGCGACCGCGCTGGGTTCGGCTGGCGCCGCCTGGAGCAGGGAGCTGCCCAGTGCCAGAGCGCACGCCGCACACCGAAGCAGTGCCCGACGAGCGGGACGCCCGACATCAAATGATGTGTCCCGAGAACGGTCAGGCGCCATGGCTTGTTACCTTGTTGGGTTGGCGTTGCGTAGATTTAGGCCCGGCAAGCTTATCGCAGCGCCCAGGGGCGCGGGTGGGTCACGGCCGAGGCGATTCTGGAAGCTCTACGGGCCTGCTGCAGCTATCGTGGCCGCCTTCTGCTGGGGGCAGGAGTTGTTGGAGGAGCGCGAGGGCCGAGGCGCTCGCTGAAGAAAAGCGCAGGGTGCCTGCCGGGTGGCGGCTAATATAGTCTTTAGGGTCAACTGACTGGATACACACCGGTGCTTGGGTTTTTTGAATAGGGGACGCCGCCTAGGTTCCCTTGCGTTACTGCGGTCGCGATGAGTTGAACACTCAGGGGAAGCGGGCCGCTAGAATCCGGCCAGACAGAAACAAAGACGACGGGGGAATACGTGAGAACTTTTCAGCACCTGCCGCCACCTGGGTTTGCCCTTGCCGTCAGCGCCGTCCTGGCGTGCAGCATTCCCGGGGGTGTCATCCGCGCCGAGCCACCGGCCACCCCGGCGGAGGTACCGAGCGCCCCCAGCGGCAGTTTCATGTCGTCACTGAAGCAGGCCTTCAGTCAGGACTTTGATCACGAGTTGGTGCGGGGTCACTTCGACGTCGGTGCAGCGCCGGACACGCACCGTTACTACTGCCTGGTCGACCCGAAAACGGGCAAGAGCGAGGCGAACGGCGTGGCGGGCGAGTTGGTTCCGCGGCATGACAAGATGACCGGTATCAAGGGGGCGTCGGTTTCGTTCTTCAGCTGTGCCGATGCGGAGCGCAAAGGCCTTCTGGTCACAGCGCCGTACGTGTTGAGCGCCAGCGTTGCGAGCAAACTTGCGCCGCCGCCCGCGTCTGCTGTGGGGACCACGGCCGCTCCTGTGGCGATCGCCGCAGCGCCTGCGGTCGCCGCGTCCGCTGCCGTGGCTGCGCCTGCCTCCGCGCCTCCCACCGCCGCCGCTGCCACGCCCGCTGCCACGCCCGCGGTCGCGCCCGCGGTCGCGCCGCAAACGGAGGTCATGGCGCTCTACACGCGCTTCATCGCCGGCCAGAACGCACACGACCGCGCGATCGTTTCCGAGGTGCTGCTGGATTCAAACGATTTTGTGCTGGCCCAAAACGGCGCCGCCTCAATCTGGGGACGCAAGGAGGCGCTGGATGCATTTGAGGCGGAATGGAAGGGTACCTGGAAGGTGGATCCGCAAACCCAGGAGCTGCGCATCGCCAACATTGCTCCGGGGGTTGAGATGCTGATCACGCCGTTGCTGTTCACGCACGGCGCACCGGGTAAAAGCGCCGCGAGCGCCCCGCAACGCTGGGCCGGCGTTTTCGTGAAGACGAAGGCCGGCTGGCGCATCGCTTCGATCTTCATCACCCCCTACGAGAGCTGGCGCGCGCCGAAAGCGGACTGAGCCGCACGAGCGACAGCGCCGATGCCGACGCGGTTCGCGGAACGCGGGGACAGCGCATGAAGGAACCGCGGAACCGACATCATGAGTGAGCCGCAACACGGGGAGCTGCAGACGGGCCCCGCCCCCGAGGTCCGCATCGGCCTTGACACCGGGGGCACGTACACCGATGCCGTGGCGCTCGATGGCGGCCGGCACGTCGTGGCGAGCGCCAAGGCGCTCACCACGCACTGGGACCTCGCGATCGGACTCGGCAACGCGATGCGAGCCGTCCTGGCCGCCCTGCCTGCGGCGCTCACCCGTGAACACATCACACTCGTATCAGTGTCGACGACGCTCGCCACCAACGCCGTCGTGGAAAACCGCCACAGCGCCATCTGCACCATCCTGGTCGGCTTTGACGACAAGATGGTGGAGCGCTCGGGACTCAAGGGCATGGAGGGCTGCCTCATCGTGCGGGTGCGCGGCGGCCATGATCCGACCGGCGAGGAGCTCGAGCCCCTCGAGGCGGCGGCGGTGGACGCGGCGGTGCGCCAGTTCGGCTCGCAGGTGGAAGCCTTTGCGGTGGCCTCGGTGTTCTCGGTGCGCAATCCCGCGCACGAGCGCCGCGTGCGTGAGCTGATCCGCGCCGCCGCCGCGAAACCGGTCACCTGCAGCCATGAACTCAGTTCGCGGCTCGATGCCCCGCAGCGCGCCCTCACCGCGGCCCTGAACGCGCGCCTCACCCCCCAGATCCGGCAGCTGCTGGAGGCGCTCGGCGAGGTGCTGCGCCTGGAGGCGATCGCCGCACCGTTGATGATCGTGAAGGGCGACGGCACCTTGATGAAGGCCGAGGTCGCCCTCGAGTATCCGGTGGAGACCGTGCTCTCGGGCCCCGCCGCCAGCGTGGTCGGTGCGGGCTTCCTCAGCGGCCTTGCGGATTTCGCGGTCGCCGACATGGGTGGCACGACGACGGACGTGGCAGTCGTGGTCGGTGCGCGTCCGGTCATTCGCGAGGAGGGAGCGATCATTGGCGGCTGGCGCACGATGGTGGAGGCGGTCGATGTGCGCACCTGCGGCCTCGGTGGCGACAGCGAGGTGTACTTCGATCGCGAGGGACGTCTGGCGGTCGGCCCGCGCAAGGCGATGCCGCTGAGTCTGCTCGCGCATCAGTTTCCCGAGGTGCTGGTCGGACTGCGCCGGCTGGCGCAGAGTGAGCGGCCGCCGCCCTTTGCGGCGCAGTTTGCCTACCGCAACCCCGGGCGCGATCCGGGCGTGCGGCTGGACCGCCTCGAGCAGCGGGTCTGGGATGCGCTGGCGCAAGCCCCGCGCCCGCTGAGCGAAATCGCCCGCACCGGGCAGGGGGTCGAGGCGCTGCGGCGCCTGGTCGACCGAGGTCACGCCACCCGTGCGGCCTTCACCCCGAGCGATGCGATGCATGTGCTCGGAGGGCAGCGCGCCTGGAACGCGGAGGCCTCCGCACTGGGTGCGGCGGTGCTGGCCACCGAAGAAAGAAACGCCAGCGGGCGCCAGCACCGCGACAGCCCCGAGGGCCTCTGTCAGCGCACCCACGAGCACGTGGTGCGCGAGGCGGCGCGGGTCATCCTGGAAACCACGCTCGCGCAGGATCCAGGGCTCGAAGCGCGCAAGGGTCGCTGGGGGCCCCTGGGCGCCCTGATTGAAGACACGATTGCCGGGCGTCGCTTTTCCGCACTCCTGGATGCGCGCCTGCACCTCGCGATGTCGCTGGTCGCGATCGGTGCGCCGGTAGAGGCGTATTACCCCGAAGTGGCCCGCCGCCTCGGGGCGCAGCTGCTCATCCCCGCGCACGCGGCGGTCTGCAACGCCGTCGGCGCCGTGGCCGGGGTGGTCTCGGAGACCTGCGAGGTGCTGGTGAATCAGCCGACGTTCAAGGTTTTCCGGGTCCATGATCCTGCCGGCATCCGCGACTACAACGAGGCGGACGCCGCCATCGAGGACGCCAAGCGGGTGTCGCGCGAGCAGGCGCTGGCCGCGGCCCGACGTGCCGGGGCGCGCGATCCGCACGTGGAAACCTCCGTCCTCGAGCGCCGCGCGCACGCCGGCTCCGCGGATGAGTATCTCGCCGAGGCGCGGGTGCGCTCGCGGGCGACCGGACGGCCGGCGACCGGACGCGGCTCCTGAACGAGGGGCCGTGTTTCCAAGGCCGGATGCACGAACGGCTGAGCGGCGCGCGGCCTAGCATCATCGGGCGCCCTGGAGGGTTAGGATGCAGGACCGCCTCAGATAGCTCAGTGGGCGTTGACGGGAGGGGAGCCGCAATGAATGCCAAGAACGCGCCCGCGCGTACCGGCCGCAAGAGAAGATGGCTCGGGATCGTGCTCCTAGTGCTGCTGGCAGCGCTGGCGGCCGCGTGGTTGTACCGGCCCGCGCCGCGCCTCCTGCGGGCCGGGGGAACACCCATGCAGGCCATCGTCTATCACGACTACGGTCCGCCGGAAGTGTTGCGCCTGGAAGCGATCGACCGGCCCGTTCCGGGCGACAAACAGGTGCTGATCCAGGTCCGCGCCGCCTCCGTCAATCCGCTCGACTGGCACTACCTGCGGGGCATTCCCTACCTGGTGCGTATGGATGCCGGCCTGCACCAGCCACAGGACCCGCAGCTCGGGGTGGACCTGGCCGGCCAGGTCGTCGCGGTAGGCAAGTCCGTCACGCGCTTTAAGCCCGGGGATGAGGTGTTCGGGGTGGGTCCGGGAGCCTTCGCCGAATACGCGCGGGCGTCGGAGAGCAAGATTGCGCTCAAACCTGCGCAGCTCACCTTTGAACAGGCCGCCGCGGTGCCGGTGGCCGCGATGACAGCGCTGCAGGGCCTGCGCGACAAGGGCAGGGTGCAGGCCGGACAGAAGGTGCTGATCAATGGCGCTTCCGGCGGCGTCGGCACCTTCGCGGTGCAGATCGCCAAATCATTCGGCGCGGACGTGACCGGGGTATGCAGCACGCGCAACGTCGAACTGGTGCGCTCGCTCGGTGCCGACCAGGTCATCGACTACACCAAGGAAGATTTCACGCAGGGCGCCGCGCGCTACGACGTGATATTCGACACGGTGGGCAACCACGCGCTCTCGGAATACCGGCACGTCATGACTGCCAAGGGCATCTATATCGGGATCGGCGGCGGCGGGCCGGACGAGGGGGCCTGGATCGGGGCTCTCAAAGGGCCCCTCAAGTCGTTTGTGGTGGCTCCGTTTGTAAGCCAGCAACTGGTGACGTTCATGGCGTCGATCAACAAGGATGACCTGACCGTCGTGGCCGAGCTGATCGAGGCCGGCAAGCTCAAGCCGGTCATCGATCGCGCCTACCCGCTGGCGCAGGTCCCGGAGGCGATCCGCTATGTCGAGCAGGGGCACGCGCGCGGAAAAGTGGTAATTTCCTTGAAAAGCGCCGAGGCGCCCTGAGTGAAGGAACTCCGTGACACTGCCGCCGGGACATCGCGATGAGCCACTTTGACCTGCGACCGCCAACTGAAGCGCAACGGGAAAAAATTACCGCCGCCCTGAACCCGGACGAGAAGCGCGTGCTGCTCGAGCACGGCACCGAGGCGGCCTTCTGCGGAGTGTTCCTCGACAATCACAAGGACGGGATCTACAGCTGCCGCTTCTGCGGCCTGCCGCTGTTCCGCTCCAGCGCCAAGTTTGACTCCGGCACCGGCTGGCCGAGCTTTTTCAGGCCCTACCAGGAGTCCCATATCAGGCGCATACGCGACACCAGCTACGGCATGGTGCGCGTCGAGGAGGTGTGCGCGCGCTGCGGCAGTCATCTGGGGCACGTGTTTCCGGACGGCCCGCCACCGACCGGTGAGCGGCATTGCCTGAACTCGGTGTCGCTGTCCTTCACCGAGCAGGGGCAGCCGCTCCCCGATGTGTTGCAGCGTGGCGCGCCCGAGGGGCACGCCGATCAGGCCTGAGCCGGCCGCTTCAGGCAGCGCAGCCACTGTGGGGTAGACCGTGACGGCGACGGTAATACATCAACGGCGACGCGATCTCGGCAAGTTCGAGGTCGGACGCGTGCTGCCCTATGCGCAGCGCCACATGGTCGGGCCGTTCATATTTTTCGACCACCTGGGCCCGGTGGACCTGCCGCGCGGGCTCGCGCGTGAGGCCGACGTGCGGCCGCACCCGCACATCGGTCTGGCGACGGTGACCTACCTGTTCGCGGGGGAAATCATGCACCGGGACTCCACCGGCGTGGAACAGGCCATCCGTCCGGGCGAGGTGAACTGGATGACCGCCGGCCGCGGCATCACCCATTCGGAGCGTTTCGAGCAGGCGCGCCGCGAGGGCGCACCGATGCACGCCATCCAGGCATGGGTGGCGTTGCCGCTCGAGGCGGAAGAAACGACGCCCGTGTTCGCGCACCACGCCGGGAGTGACCTGCCGCTGCACGCGGACGGCGGGGCCTCGCTGCGGCTGCTGGCGGGGGAGGCGTTCGGCCTGCGATCGGCCGTGACGACCCATTCTCCGCTGTTCTATGCGCATGTGAGCCTGGAGGCCGGTGCCCGCACGGCGCTGCCGGATGACTACCCGGAGCGTGCCGCGTACCTGGTTTCCGGCGCAGTGAGCGCGGCGGGACAGGAGCTCGCGCCCGGCCAGATGATCGTGTTCGACGGTCGCGCACCGGTCGCGTTGCACGCGCGGGCGCCGAGCGTGCTCATGCTCCTCGGGGGTGAGCCTGTCGGACCGCGCTTCATCGAGTGGAACTTCGTGTCCTCTTCGAAGGAACGTCTCGAGCAGGCCAAGGCGGACTGGCGCGCCGGGCGCATGAAGCTGCCGGATGCGGACAACAGCGAATTCATTCCGCTGCCCCCGGATGCGCACGAGAGCGCGGGGGCGATGTCCTGAAGGGCGCGCCTGAAGGCAGACTCCCCGGCGCGAAATAACAAAGGGATTCCAACGTGGCACACGCGAGCGCGGACATCGGCACCGGCAACTACGAGGTGTCGCTGCGGGCAGGCCAGCACCGGCTCACCGCCGATGAAGGGATCGCAGCCGGCGGTCACGACCGCGGCCCGGCGCCGCACGAACTGCTGTGCGCGGCGCTGGCCGCGTGCACGGCGATCACCTTGCGCATGTATGCGCAGCGCAAGGCGTGGCCCTTGCCCTCGCTGCACGTCGACGTACGTCTGCAGCTGCAGGGCCAGGAGCGCTCGATCACCCGCACGCTCGAGCTGGGCGGGAACCTCGACGAGTCGCAGCGCGCGCGGCTCGCCGACATCGCCGAGCGCACACCGGTGACACTGACGCTCAAGCAGGGCGTCAGGATCACCACCGTGCTCGCACCTGCGCCGCCGACGTCGGGCGTAGCTGCGCCCGCGTGAAGACCTGAATCAGCAGGGGGCCGGCGCCGCTAGCGCAGCGCAAGTGCGTCGTGCGTCAGGAAGTGATCAGGCCCGAGGGCCGCATCCAGACATTGAGCCGCGCGGCCAGCGAGCGCACGCGTGCCGGCGGCATCCCCCTGCGCGCGCCGCTCCTTGGCCAGCAGCAGCAAGGCCTCGCCAACGTCGGCGCTTTGTTGCGGCTGGCGCGCGCGTTGTTCAAAGAGGTTCAGCGCCTGCTGCGCCTTGTCCTGAGCTTCCGGGTAGTGCTGACGCGCTGAGGCGATCTTGCCTGCCGTGAGCAGTGCCGAGCCAAGATACAGCGCATCGCGGCTGCTGGCCGCGGCGCGCAGCTTCTGCAGCGCCGCCTCGATCTGCTGCTGTGCCTGGGGCAGCTCACCGCGCGCCAACAGCGCCTCGGCTTCGACCATCTGCGCACGCGCCACCGGCCGGCGCGCCGCAGTTTCCCGGCCGGCGGTGAGGCGACTGACGTTGGCGAGTTCGGCTTCGACTTCCGCCATCCGGCCTTGCGCCAACAGCGCCCGCGCGCGGTTCACGCGCGCAAACAGCTCCGAGGTGAGATCACCGGTACGCGTGGCTTCCGCCAGCGAGGTCTCGAAGGATCGCAGGGCGGCGTCCGGCTGGTCCAGGCGCAACTGCAGCATGCCGTACGTGGTCATGATCGCCGGAATGACTGCGCCGTCGGGACTCGCGGCCTTCTGGCGCACGATCACCTCGTGCTCTCGCGCAAACGCCGCGCGGATCTCGCCAAACTCCATCAGCGCGGCCGCGATGCTGTGCTCCACCGACAGAGCGCTCTCGGTGCTGGCCATGCCGTTGCGTTCCAGGATCACGCCGTCGCGCTGGGCCACTTCGAAGGACTTCTTGATGTTGCCGCTGTCCCAGTACATCTGTGAGATGTGCGAGAGGATGTCGGTGTAGTGCACGTCGTAGTTGGCGCCGGCGGCATCGAGCGCGCCGAGCGCCTGCTCCGCTTTGCGCATCGCGGCCGGTGCGTCCCCCTGTGCCTCCAGCAGCGAAGCCTCGGCATCGAGACACTCGACGCGGCTGTAGAGCGTGGGAGCGCGCAGCGTGGCAAGCGCGCGTTGCCCGGCGGCGAGCCGCCTTGCGGCCTGCGCGGGGTTGCCAAGGGAGAGCTCCGGTTCCACAGCGTCACATTCAATCGTGGCGAGGCCGTCCGCATCATGCAGCTGGCTGGCGAGTCTCTCCGCCCGCAGCAGCGCCTGGTACTGCTGCGTGGTCTCGCCCAGGTCCATGAAGCGCGCCGCCATGCGGATGAGCATGTCGACCTGAAACTTCGGATCGTTGCCGTACTGGTGCTCGAGCAGCTGGATGCCGTTGCCGAGGAGCTGCCCCGAGGTGACGGGGCGTTCGCCCGAGCCCACGGTGGACATCATGAGCGTCATGAACTGGCTCTCGGCTTCCGCTCGCTTCTGTTGGAAGCGGGCCTGATCGCGCTGCGCCTGCGCCTCGCGCATCTGCAGCACGGCGAACACCGTCGCCAGGAGCAAGGCCACCGCGGCCACTGCGGTACCGAGTACCGCGGCGCGATAGCGGCGTACGAACTTGCGGGCACGATACGCCAGCGCGCCCTCGCGGGCACCGACGGTTTCATGGTTGAGGAAGCGCTGCAGGTCCCCCGCGAGCGCCGCCGCGGAGTTGTAACGCTCCGCGGGGCGCTTGCGCAGCGCCTTGGCGACGATGGCGTCGAGATCGCCGCGCAGCTGCCGGCGCCAGGCGGGCGCGGCGACATCCGAGGGCCGGGTGGGCTCGGCTTCGAGCGCCGCGCGCACCCGCTCCGCACGCGTCGTGCCACCGTGCTCGAAGGGCAGGTGCCGCGTGAGCAGGACGTGCAGCAGCACCCCGAGCTGGTACACGTCGGTGGCGGTCGAGGGAGGCTCCCCGAGGATCTGTTCCGGGGCCGCGTAGCCGGGCGTGAGCGCCACATCCTCGATCCGGGTGGGCGCGGAGTAGTCCTCGTCGCCGGTATCGCGTGCCAGAAACTTCGCGATCCCGAAGTCGAGCAGTTTCACCTCACCCGCCGGGGTGATCAGTACATTCGAGGGCTTGATGTCCCGGTGCACGATCAGGTGGGCGTGCGCGTGCGCCACCGCCGCGAGCACGTCCAGGAACAGCCGCAGCCGCGCCTCGATGCCGAGCGCGCGCCGTTCGCAGAAAATATCGATGGGTTCGCCCTGGACGTACTCGAGCACCAGATAGGGCTGGCCGGCGGCGGTCACCCCGGCGTCGATGAGGCGCGCGATGTGCGGGTGCGTCAGGCGCGCCAGCAGCTTGCCCTCGCGCCTGAAGCGGTCGACCACGCTGGCCGCCGTGGCGCGCGCGTCGAGGAATTTTACGGCAACGTGCCCGCTGAAGCGCCCGTCATTGCGCGAGGCGAGCCAGACCTCGCTCATGCCGCCGTGCCCGATGCGCGATTCGATGGTGTAGGCACCCACGGTTTCCGCGGCACGCGAGGGGCGGCTCACCAAGGCGTCCGACAGCGGCTCCGCCAGGAACTTGTTGGCTTCCAGTTCCTTCAGGTCCGCGAGCAGCTCGGCGAGCGTGGCGGCGATCGTGGGCTGCTCGATGGCCAGTCGCGCGAGCAACGCCTCGCGTTCTTCCGGCGGCAGGTCGAGCGCCTGCTCGAGGTAGGGTGCGATCAGGCCCCAGCGTTCGCGATCCAGCTCGAACTTCATCGGGGGCTGCACCGGTGCGCAGGGTCCCGGGGTCTCATGATGGCGGCGCCCCGTCGCGCGCCGGCAGCGCCAGCCGCAGGTGGTGCTCGCTCGTGAACCTTCCCTCAAACTGCAGGGCCTCAGGCTCGCCGCCCCAGAGGCTGAAGCCGGCGCGCTCGTACAGCCGTCGGGCTGGCGCGGCACCACTGACGCTCACGTGGACGGAGCGGGCGCCCTCGAGCGTGCGCGCGTGCGCGAGGGCCGCCGCCAGCAGTTGTTGCCCGGCTCCCTGGGCGCGGCACGACGAGCGCACGAACAGACCCCAGAGATTTACCTTGTGCACGGCTTTGAGGTGCTGGCCGCGGTGCAGACCCAGCATGCCGCACAGGCCCTCGGAAAATGCCCCCAACACCGCCGATCCTGCGGGCTCGAGCAGCTGGGCGACCGCCTGCGCGGAGGCCGCCAGGTCATCCTCCGCGGAGGCGAGGAAGGCCAGCGGCGAATCCCGCAGTGCTTCCCGCCGCAACTGGAAGAGGGCCTCGGCGTCGCGCGTGCCGAGCCTTCGAATCGTAAAATGCGTCACCGCGCCCCACCCGCAATTGCGATTCCGCTCCGCTGGGTGAGCCTAGTGTGACTCCGCCCTGCGCCGCTTTTCCAGTGCCGCGGCACCGCGGCCGCGTTACCCGTAGCGCCGCTGGCCCCATTCGTTACCATAGCATCCATGAAGATCGTCACTTACAACGTAAACGGCATCACGGCGCGCCTTGCGGCCCTGCTGCGCTGGCTCAGCGAAGCCTCCCCGGACGTCGTTTGCCTGCAGGAGCTAAAGGCACCGCAGGAGAAATTTCCCGAAGGCGCGATCCGGGATGCCGGTTACGGGGTGATCTGGCATGGGCAGAAGAGCTGGAACGGCGTGGCCATCCTGGCGCGTGGCAGCGAGCCGGCCGAGCGGCGCCGCGTGCTGCCGGGCGACCCGGAGGATCTGCACAGCCGCTACATCGAGGCCAGCGTGCGCGGCGTCGTGATCGGCTGCCTCTACCTTCCCAACGGCAACCCGGCTCCGGGGCCGAAGTTCGACTACAAGCTTCGCTGGCTCGAGCGTCTGATCGTGCACGCCGGTGAGCTCGTCGCCAGCGCGGAGCCGGTGGTGCTGGCCGGCGACTACAACGTCATTCCGACCGAGCGGGACGTCTACAAACCGGAACGGTGGGTCAATGACGCGCTGTTTCGGGTGGAGACCCGCGCCGCGTTCGCGCGCCTGATGCAGCAGGGGTGGACCGATGCCATCCGTACCCTGCATCCGGCCTCGCAGATCTACACTTTCTGGGATTACTTCCGCAATGCCTACGCTCGCGATGCCGGCCTGCGCATCGATCACCTGCTGCTCAACGGCGCGGTTCGCGAGCGGTTGCGGGGTGCGGGCGTCTATCGCGAGGTGCGCGGCTGGGAGCGTGCCAGCGACCACGCACCGACGTGGGTGGACTTGAAGGACTAGCCGCACGCCGCGGGTGGCCCCTGCATCGCGAGCTTGATCTTCACAAACCGGGCCTCGAACCGGGCACCACGTGGTGCGCGCAAATAGCGCCGTCGTTACATTGAATTCGCCCCAGTCGGGTGCTACATGAGGCCTCACGATGCGCTCGGGCTGGTGCAGACAAGTTCGGCCGTCGTAGGCATTTGTCATCGAGCGTTCCAAGGAGGAGCACATGGGCAAGGATTCACACGTGAAGAAGCGCGGCGAGGGCGCCGGGCGCAGTGCCGGCGCTGCCGGCGGCCAGGGCGTTCAGGGCGTTCAGGGCGAAGGGGATTACGAATCAGCACGACGCTACCGCAAGGACGTCGAGAAATTCGTGCAGACCGCCGACGTCGAGCGTGCCGCGCATGAGGCGGCGCCACGTGATGCGCAAGATGCCGCGGAGATGGAAGCGGCAGAGGAAGCCGGTCGCGAGCGCGCCAGGGAGCCCGCAGGCAAGAAGAAATCCGGCTAGGTCGGACGCACGTTGTCACGCTCAACGGCGGCATTGGGCGAGTAGGCGCCTTCTGACGGGGGAAAGTGACCCCAGGGGCTGCTGCGCGTGAGCCTGCAGCCGATAGGATGCAGCTGCCGCTGCGACGGGCGTGTGGGCGTCGCGACAGTGGGGCATGTTAAATTTCGGGAGCGAACGTATGGCGAAAATGAAGCGTCGTCCGGCGCGCAAGACGCGCGCGAAGCCGAGCACCCGCAGCCGCGCTGCCGCCAAGGCGGCGGGCAGTAAGCGCCGCGCGCCCGCGCCGGCGAAGCGCGCCAGTAAGCAGGCCCGGCGCCGCCGCAGTCCGACAGTCAAAGTGGCCGCGAAGCGCGTGCTCGCGAGCGCCGGGCGTACGAGCAAGGCGTTGGCGCGGGCCGGGGCTGAGCGCGCGGCACTCGTCAGCCGCGAGGCGCTCGCCAGCGGCGCGCGTTCGGTCGCCAAGGGCGTGCAAACGGTCGCGCACGGCGCAGGCGACGTCACGGCCTCCGCGCTCGATTCACTCGCCGATCGCATCGAACCCTAGGGCCGCCCGCGTGAGTTCGGGGAGGGCGTCATGATGGATTCAGCGGCCGTGCATCGGCTGCAGCGGGCGGTGGAGCTCGCGCGGCAGGCCTCGCACTCTGGCAAGCTGGATGACTGCGACGTGGGTGACGTGGATGAGGCGATCGAGGCGGTGCGGCAGGAACTGTCCCAGCCGCATCCCAACAAGAATACCCTGACGCTGTTTCTGAACTCGATCGCGCGCAGCCTGATCGCCGCGCCGTCCGCTCACGATGCGCGCGAGGCCATCGATCATGCGTTGCGCACGGCGGGTCTGCCGGCCAACTGGGAGCAGTGAGGCCTGGCGGCCTCGCCCACAAATTCACTGCTGCGTCGGTGCCACCGGCTGCTCGTCCGCGCCAGCCGGGACGTCGGCCTGCGCCAGCAGGGCGGCGCAGTCAGCGTCGCCCTGCAGTCCAGGATTCACGAAGGCAAGTACCGCGGCGAGCGGCGTCAGCAGCACCCCCAGCGCTACGGCGGCACCGGCCTGAGCGGCAACCTCACGCCCGACCAGGCGTACCTGCGGGTGGCTCAGGGTGCCGCCGACCATCACCGCGCTGCGGAGGGCCAGTTGCGGCTTCTTCGGACGACCGCGCAGCCGTAAGTCGAGTGCCTCGGTATCAAGGTGCACCTCGCCGGTGGCGGTAATGAGGGACTCGTCCGTGTCGATGAGGAAGGTGCGCAGTGACAGCACGCCCTGGTGCGCATCGAAGCTCGCCACGCCACAGCGGACGCCGGTTTCGTTCTGGCTCTTGCGCAGCACCCCGAGCGCACCGGACAGATCAAGGCTGGTCGCTTGGGCGATCGAGGCGCGCAGCGCGCCATGCGGCACCACCGCGGTCGCGGTGCCATTCGCGGAGGCGGCCAGCTCGTGCAGGGACTTGCCGCTACCTTTGAGCTGCACGCGCGCACTCAGCGTGCCCTGCACGAACGAGTCGCTGTCGTCCCTGCCGCTTAGCTGATCCAGGGGCACGGCCGTGAGGCTGAGGTTCAACTCGCCGCGCGGTGTCTCGTGTGCCGCATCAAAACGCGCGCCGCCTGCGAGACTGCCGTCCCCGAGCGCGGCCTGCACCCCCTCAACCGACAGCACGCCGTGCCGGATCGCTACCACCCCGGACACGGACCGCAAGGTCTCGGGGCCAAGCTGCAACGCACGCAGGCGCACCTTGACCAGGGCCTCCATGCGCTGCAGGCCGCCGGTGCGCAGCGGGGTGTCCGGCAGCCGCAGGGCCGGGTCCGGGTCCGGCGCAGTGCGGCCGGCGGCGCGGGCACCGAGGTCCGCGAGTCGCAACAACTCGGCCGTCAGTTCACCCTCGATCCTGATGCGCGAGCGGGAACCCTCCACGCTCAACGCGCCGCGCAGGTCGCTGGCACCAGAGCTGACCGCAAGCTCACGGTAGTCAAAACGCAGCCCCTGCCGTGCCACCTTGCCGGAGGCACGGAACGGCCCGGTGTGCGGGAGTCCCAGTCCGATGACGAAATACAGGTCCTTCAGGTCCGGGCCTGCGGCCGTGAAGCTCCCCTGCAACCTGCGAAAATCAAACGCCTGCTCGAGGAAGCCGCGCCCCGCGAGATGCGTCGCCCCGGAATGCTCCTGCAACGAGAAGTGATACGGCCGGTCCGGCCGCGCCAGCGCCAGCGGCTCCCCCTGAATCACGAACGCGGCCGAGCGTCCGTTCAGCTGCCCGGCGCCAGTAATGCGCAGTGGCGGCGGCTGCCCCTCGTCGCCGGCATCGCCGGCCGAAACCATGCCCTCGAACTCAAGATGTCGCCGCGCGTCGTGCAGCTCGACCCGGGCCTCGGGCATGGAGAGGCTGCGGATCAGCGGCGGACCGCTTCCGGCACCGTTGTCGGAAGCCAGCCAGTTGGCCCGGCCGTCGGCTGCGCGCACCAGATGGAACTTCGCCTGCTCCAGTTCGAGACGCCGGATCTGCAGCGGCCGAGTGGAAAACTGCCATTGCAGCAGCAGCGCCAGCCGCCCGACTTCCGCGGTCACGCCTGGCGGCATCCAGGGGGGGTTGTCGATCGTGACCCTCGTCGCCGTCAGGTGCGGATGCCGCGACAAGAGATGCAGCTGAAACTCCCCGTCTACACGCACCGGTCGGCCCGTGTGTGCAGTGAAGCTGCGCAGCAGGTAGCGCTGGAGGTGGCCCTCGGTCATCCACAACAGCGCCGCGCCCGACACCATGACGAACGTGCCCAGGAGCAGCAGGGCCTTCTGCAGCCGTGTCACAGGGCGCCGGGGCGACAAGCGTCCGCGCTCACGTGTCAGCGTCCGAAATCATGGGCGTCGCTGACTCATGGCTTGCTGGGAGAGCATCGAGGACCGGCTGCCATTCAAGTTGATTTGTGCCGCGCAGGTAACTGTCGCACCGCGCGTTTCGCACGTAGGGGTGCTCTTACAGCTGCTGCCAAGGGCCCCGGCGGGTGCCTTTGCGGGGGCACTCGGCGCCCCCGGGCCCGTGATGGAGCCAAGAAGGGAGCCTCGGGGTCAGGAACCGCCGGGTCTCAGGTCTTCGCCGCTGTCTTCGCGGCGCGAGACCGGCCGGCCATCTTCTTGCGCGGCTGGGTCGCCGCCTGCGGCGCAGCTTCCAGCAAATAGCGCTGCATGCGGCTGATCAGCTCCGGCGGGATCGCCGTTGCGCGTGCTGAGGCGGCGGAGATGAATACCAACACCTGCCTGACGCGCATGCGCATCTCGCCCTGGTGCGACGCTTCGATGCGCAGCTCGCAGGAGGTGCGCCCGATCTTCAGCGTCCACAGGTTGAAGGTCAGACGTTCGCCGTAGTGCGTCGGTTTCATGAAGTCGACCGTGAAATGCACCGACGGCGTGAGCAGCTTCTTGTGATGAAACAGCCCCGGCGCACTGGCCGCGAGGCCGTCCTCGAACCAGTCCTCCACGAAATCACTGATCATCTCGAAGTAGCGCGGGTAGAAGACCCAGCCGGCGGCGTCGCAGTGTCCGAAGCGCACGAGCATCTCACGTTGGAACGCCGCCATTCTCATCCCCGCAGAAAGCGCCAGCGCGCAGCATAGGCTGTGGGCCGAAGCTTGCCCAGCCACTGCGCGCCCGCCTCACCCCAAGAGCGGCAGCACGATCTGGTCCAGGCGCTCGGCGGTCCACGCGGGCTGGTGTTCGCGCCAGCCGTCGTTGCGCAGCCGTCCGCTGCGATCGATCGTGAAGTTGACCGGCAGGCGCCAGATGCGGCCGTAGCCGCTGACATCGGAGCGGCTCAGCAGGCCCACGGGGAAGGGTAGCGACTGGGCCAGCTGCCTGACCTCGGCGAGCGATTCGGCGCCATCGAGGCTGAACCCGAGCACCCGCAGTCCGTCCGCGGCGTGACGCGCGGCAAACTGCCCCAGCAGCGGCAGCTCGCCGCGACACGGCGGGCACCAGCTTGCAAAGAACGTGAGCACGACGACGTGACCAGCAAAGTCGGTGCTGCGCAGCGTCTGGCCCTCGAGCGTCACCAGGGTCGCGACCGGCGCCGGGGCGCCGACGCGCAGTTCATTCGCCCCGGCGCGGCGGCCCAGTTCCTGCCACGCCAGTAGCGAGGCCGCACACCCCTTCAGAAAAGCACGGCGTGCCGGGGAGGGTGGCGCGGCAGATTCACAACGCATAGCCGGCACCGACGCTCACGGTATAGCGAGGAAACAGTTGATAGCCGTAGAGGTTGCTGTACACGGGCACCTGGACGAAGGCGAAAAGATCCAGCCGCCGACTCAGCGCCAGCGTCAGCCCCGGGCTCACGTAGGCCGCACTGCCGGCGCTGTTCTGCACGTCCGCCAGCGCGCCCTGATCCTTGGACTTGTGCACCAGGTTCACCTGCAGCTGCGGCGCCCAGCGCGGCCGTGCCACATAGCGCAGGCCGAGAGTCACGGTGGTGGCATTGCCGGGGCGAAAGTCATTTCCTGGCTGATCCATGTGGTGCCTGAGGGCACTCTGGAACTGGCCGTTGACGAAGAAATCGAAGTCCTGGCTGACGGCGCGGTAGTAGTAGGCACCGAGGATGATATCGGTACTGCCCGTGCCGGGCTGCAGGCTGGCGTCCAGCGGCATGCCGGTCAAGGGGCCGCCACTGAATTTCACCGCCGTCCCGTACTGGCCGGTCGGCAGTTTCAGGCCCAGTTGCACGCCGAGATTGTGCGTCGCCAGCCAGCCCTGGTAGCTGGCGATGATCCGCACGTCCCCGATGCTGGAGCTGCGCGAGCTGCTAAGCGGAGCCAGGGGCTGGCTGGCGTCGAACTCTCCGTAGGTGGAGTGGGTGCGCACGACGTAGGGGGCCAGCAGGCTCACGCTGAAGGAGGCGTTCGGGCTGTAGCTGACGGCGGCGGTGATGTAACGGTTGAGTGTCTCGCGCTCGAGCTCCTGTCCGTCCGGCACACCCGTGACGGCCTGCGTGCCGCTGCGCAGCTGGTCCTGATGCAGGTAGTCGTACTCCAGGCTGAGACGCCATCCGCTGCTGCTGGCAAAGCCATGCGCGGCATCCGCGCTGAGCGTGCAGCCGCAGCTTGCACAGGCGAGGCTCAGTGCCGGGGCGCCCAGCAGCACGGCGGTCCCGAGGAGGGCGGTCCAGCGCGCGGCTGGGCCGTACGCCACGCTGACAGCACCCGCCTGAGCGGGTGCTGCAGCGATGGCGCGTGAGCCTGGCCTCACTCAGCCGCCGGGTTGGTGATCGCAAACGACGTGCGTATTCCAGTCGGCGAAGTTGCCGTTCGGATTGTGCTCCCATGCCCACACGTGCAGTTCATAGAACGCGGGCAGGCCGAAGCGGTTCGGCGTGGCGACCAGGTTGAACAGATTCCCGTCCAGCGCCGGGGGACTGTTGGGGTGCGCGTTGTCCCACGGGTCCGCCAGGATGATGAATTCCACGCCGACCAGGTGCTGCCCGCCGCCGGCCAGGGGCTCGTAGATCAGTGCCTGCGGCTGGTTAGCGGCCAGCACCCCGCTCTTGACGCGGTCCATGCGCACGTAGTGCACGCCCATGGCGCCGAAATCCGGGCCACTGACGCAGGGCGTGCCGACGACGAAGCCGTCGCCGGTGGCGTTGAAGACTTCCTTGTAGCGCTCGGTCGCGGCGCGCACTTTCTCCAGCAGCACGGCATTCACCGGTACGTGCCCGTCATGAAGGTTGGCAGGCTCAGCCACGCCTGCGGCCAATGCAGCCAGCGGGGCGGTGAGGGATAAGAGCGCATAGAGGGCACCACGCACCGAGCGCGGCTTCGACAGCTTGGTATTCATCGTTTCCCTTTCGCCGGCTGCGGCCGGCCTGTTGATGAGGGACAGTTCAGGCAGCCGATTCCCATCGCTGGCTGAAGCGCCCGAGGCAAGTGCGCGCCCGAGCTGCCGCGTCCTGGAATCGGCTGGCGCAGTCACGGAGCAACACTCTCATCTGCAGACACGGCCGGCGGGCGACATTCCGGACACGGAGGCGCCTCGCCACCGCGGGAGGAGCCTTGCCCTAGTGGACCGTGGGCGCGAACGTCAGCGAGGGCCACCTGAGACGATCAGGCGGAAGCCCGGTTAGGGCAGGAGCGGGCGCAGCGGGTCGCGAGAGCGCGCTAACCCGGGGGATGCTTGGCGTTGTAGGCGCGCACCAGCGTGTTGAGCTGATCCGCGACCGCCTGTTCCTGGTCGATCGCGGTATTGTGCGCACTGGTACCGAAGGTCTTGAGAGTTTCCAGATCCGCCTCCGAAGCGCTACCCGCCGACTTGCGCGCGGACTCCATGGCGGCATCGACGCACTTAAGATAAGTGTTGGTGGCGGCGTCGTAGGCTTGAAACGCCTCGCGGGCCGCGACGATCTGTTTCTTGGTGGCGGTCGCGCCCTCCGGCAGGGACGGGGCCGTCGGCAGTGGGCAGTCTTCCAGCGCCAGGGTGGCGATTCGCATCACGTCCACGGTCACCGGTTCCGCGGGCGCGGGCTCGGCGTTCGTCACCGCGGGGCTCACCGTCGGTGCGGGCGCCGTCAGCTGCGGGACCAGAATCCAGCCGAGCACGGCCGCGCCGCCGATTCCGGCAAGAACGCGCACGAGTCGGCCCGCGGCCGGCGCGCTGCGGCCGAACAGCAGTCCGCCGAAGGCGGCCACTAACAACAGCAGCACCCCGAGCACCAACATCGCGATCCTGAATTCTGGCGATACCACTTTACATTTCCAAACAAACCCGAGGGTTAAGCGCGGCGGCAGAATAGCACGCGGCCTCAGGATCAAGCGCACCGCCACACTTGCGGGCGCCTGATTTGCCACAATATGGAACCTGAAGCAGGATTAGGGCCGGAGGCGACGCACGTGGCGACCGGATGGGCCGGAGACAACGCGGTTAACGAGCAGATTGACGCGACGGTCAAGGACGGCATTCGCCGCGCGCAAAGCCGGCTGCCCCAGGGGGCCTCGCTTACGCACTGCGCGAACTGCGGTGGTGTGATTCCGGAAGCCCGCCGCGCTGCGGTCCCCGGCGTACGCCTGTGTGTCGCCTGCCAGGAAGCCGAAGACCGCGAGAGTGGCCAGTTCAGCGGCTACAATCGCCGTGGCAGCAAGGACAGCCAGCTGCGCTGAAGTGGCGCGTCAGATTCCCGGGGTTGTCCCCGCACGCGGGGCGCGCGCCGCGCCTCCCCGCAGCAGGAAGTAGGCGCTCGCCGAGGACGCGACACAGGCAAGCACGCAGGCGAACATTGCGACGTGAAACGCACCCAGGAGTGCGGTCCCCGGTACCAGTACCGAACCTAGCAGCGCGGTTGCAATCAGTCCGCCGGTGCGCGCCACGGCGCTGTTGAAGCCCGATGCCGCGCCGGTCTGCGCGGCGTCGACGGAACTGAGCACCGCAGTCGTGAGGGGCGCGACTGCGATGCTCATCCCGATCGACATCAGTACCAGCGCCGGCAGCACTTCGCTCCAGTAGTTCGCCTGCGGGCCGATGCGCAGCGCGGCGAGAAAGCCGGCAGCGACGATCAGCGATCCGAGCGCGAGCGGCAGCCGCGGGCCAATGCGCGCGGCAATGGCGCCCATGTGCGGCGAGGCGAGCGTCAGCACCAGGGGCAGCGGCAGCAGCGCGGCGCCGGCGGCGGTTGCGGAGTAACGCGCAGCCTCGATCATCAGGTACGGAATCAGCACGAACAGCGCCCCGAGCGCTCCGTAGAGAAAGAGCGTCAGCAGGTTCAGCCCGACGAAGCCTGCCGAGGTGAAGAGTGCGACCGGCATCATGGCCCGCTCGCCGCGGCGGTGCTCCACCACGACGAAGAGCGCGAGGACCGCCGCCGCCGCGCCGGCGAGCAGCAGTGCGCCTGGGGTCCAGCCGTTGCGTCCCGAGCCAAGCGTCAGGGCCCACGTGAGCATGCCGAGGCCCAGCGTGGCCAAGAGGCCCCCGATGACATCGAGCGGTTGTTGGCGCCGCTCCGAATCCGGTGGCGCGTAGCGCCACGCCAGCCAGATGGCGGCGGCCGCGAGCGGCAGGTTGATGAGAAAAATGGCGCGCCAGCTTCCCAGGTCGATGAGCCAGCCGCCGAGCACCGGTCCCGCCGCGCCCACGGCGGCGCCGCTCGCCGCCCAGATGCCCACCGCACGCCCCTTCGCTTCTCCCTGAAAGGTGGCGCCGAGAATTGCGAGGCTGTTCGGCATCAGCAGCGCGGCGCTGATTCCCTGCAGGAAGCGCGCCACCAGCAGGACGACCGTGCCCGGGGCGAGGGCACAGCCAAGGGAAGTCAGAGCAAACAGCAGCGTGCCGATGATCAGCAGCCGCCGGCGCCCGAAGCGATCGCCCGCAGCACCGCCGAGCAGCAACAGCGCGCTGAGCGGCAGCAGGTAGGCGTTCACCACCCACTGCAGTGCCGCGGCATCGGCCCCCAGGCTGGCGCCGATCGCCGGCAGCCCGACGTTGACGACCGAACCGTCGACGAACGCGAGGCTCGAGGCCAGAATCGTGGCGGCCAGCACCAGGCGCGGATGCGCCGCGCTGCCAACGCCTGTGGCGCTGCGGGCCGCCGCCGCATCACAGGAGGGTTGTAGCGAGGTATTCATGCGGTTGCGTGAGTGATTGATGCGCGGGCAGTCAGATCGGTCGCTGCCGTGTGGCAGGTAGCTACCCGCGCAACCTCAGCCCTTGCGGATCGTACAGCGGCTCGAGCCGCACGATGGCGGTGCGCATCTCCCCGAGGATGTCGATCTCGAAGCGGGCGCCGTCGCGGGCGAGCGGCGCGGGCACGTAGCCGGCCGCCAGACTCGAGCCGACGCAATGCCCGTAGGCGCCCGAGGTGACGTAGCCGACCGCGGCGCCGTCCTTCATGATCGACTCATACCCCACGACGTCCGCGTCGGTATCGCTGAGCTGCATGACGACGAAGCGTCGCTTGGGTCCGGCGGCCTTCTCGGCGAGCGCCGCATCGCGCCCGGCGAAGACGGGCTTGGCGAAGTCGATGAATCGATCGAGACCGGTTTCCCCGGGCGTGTAGTCCGGCCGGAAGTCCTTGTTGAAGGAACCGTAGCCTTTTTCCAGGCGCAGCGAGGAGAGCGCGCGGCCGCCGAAGTGCACCAGCCCGAGGTCGCGCCCCGCGTCCCAGAGCTCTTCGTACAGGGTCTCCAGATAGTCCGGAGTCGTCCAGACTTCATAGCCGAGCTCACCGGTGAAGCCGGCCCGGGTCAGGATCGCCGGCGCGAAGCCGACGGCGGTCTCGCGCACGCTGAAGAGTCTGAACGCATCCGCCGCCAGATCGATGCGCACCAGCCGCGTGAGCAGCTCGCGGGCACGCGGGCCGGCGATGGAGAAGCCGGCCAGGGTTGAGGCGGCCGAGCGGACCTGCACGTCGGCAGGTGGCTCGGCGAGCCAGAACCAGCGCAGGTGGAATTCCTCCGCGAACCCGGAGCCCACGATGAGGAAGCGCTCATCGCTCAAACAGGCGATCGAGAGATCCCCGACGATGCGGCCGGCGGGGTTGAGCATGGGTGCCAGTCCCAGGCGGCCGGCCTTCGGGATGCGGCAGGCAAACACCCGGTCAAGCCACGCGCGCGCGCCGCGTCCGGTGACTTCGTACTTGCCGTAGTTGGTGGTCTCGTAGAGGCCGACCTGGCGGCGCACCGCCTGGCACTCGGCGCGCACCACGGCGAAAGCCTCCGAGCGGCGGTACGTCGGTGTCTCCACGGGCGCCACACCCGGCGGGGCAAACCACAAGGCGTGCTCGAGCCCGAAGTTCGCGCCCATCACCGCCCCGGCCGCCTTGAGGCGCCCGTAGACCGCTGAGCGCCGTACCGGCCGAGCTGCCGGCAGTTCCTCGTTGGGGTAGGCAAGCCGGAAGCGGCGACCATAGTTCTCCGGTACCTTGAGGGCGGTGTACCTGGGGGTGGCAAAGGCGCCAAAGCGTGCGACATCCATGGAGAGGATGTCCTGCCCCGGGTCGTTCTCAGCCATCCAGCGCGAGAGCACCAGTCCGATGCCGCCGCCCTGACTGAAGCCGGCCATGACCGCGCACGCCACCCAGTAGTTGCGCAGGCCGCGCACCGGGCCCACCAGCGGGTTGCCGTCGGGCGCAAACGTGAACGGTCCATTGACGGCCTTGCGGATCCCGACGCGTCCGAGCGCGGGGAAATGCCGGAAGCCGACCTCGAAGTAGGGCGCGAGGCGCTCGAAGTCCTCCGCCAGCAGCTGCATGGAGAAGTCCTCCGGCGTCTTGAGCGCTGACCAGACGATCCCGTGGGGCTCGTAGGTGCCGATGAGTGCACCGCCGCGCTCCTGGCGCATGTAGATCTCGCCCAGGTAATCGGTGGTGTTGACGATTTCCTTGTCGCGTCCCTTGAGCTCGGGAATATCCTCGGTCAGCAGGTAGTGGTGTTCCATCGCCAGCACCGGCAGCTCGATCCCGACCAGGTGACCGACCTCGCGCGCCCACAGGCCGGCGCAGTTCACGACGTGCTCGGCGTGCACGCTGCCCTTGTCCGTGAGCACGTCCCAGGTGCCATCGCGACGCGGGTTGAGCGCCAGCACCCGGGTGAAGCGCTCCACCGCCGCGCCGAGTTTGCGCGCCGCCTTCACATAGGCCTGCGTGGTGCCCGAGGGGTCGCAGTGCCCGCCGTCCGCGCGCCACAGCGCGCCGATGAAGTGACTGGGGTCGATCAGCGGATTTAAGTCACACGCCTGTGCCAGGGAGATCATCTCGGTTTCCATGCCGAGGTAGCGGGCACGCGAGCAGATGAGTCGCAGGCTGTCCAGTTCGCCCTGGGTGGCCGCCAGCATCAGCCCGCCGTTCGGATGCAGGCCGCAGGACTGTCCCGAGAGTGCCTCGATCTCGCGGTACAGGTCGATCGTGTACTTCTGCAGCCGCGAGATGTTCGCCTCGCCGTTGAAGGTGTGCATGCCGCCGGCGGCATGCCAGGTCGAGCCGGAGGTGAGTTCACTCTTCTCCAGCAGCAGCACGTCGCTCCAGCCGATCTTGGCGAGGTGGTAGAGCACGCTGGCGCCGACGACGCCGCCACCGATAACGACGGCTCTGGCAGTGGCCTTCATAGGGATCGTTCTCCGCACACATCTGCAAAGGACACGCCGGCAAGGGGCGTGACCGCAAAGGAGCGGGCCGCCGCTGCCAGCCACTCGCTGAAGTGCCGCGCGGTGCTCGCCGGCGTTAGCATTAGGATTCCGGCCGGCAGCGCTGCGAGCGTTACCGCGACCTGCCCCATGATAGTGGCGGCGGCGTGGCCGGGTGCGAATACTGCCGCATCCAGGTCGAGCCGGCAGCCGCGGCTGAGTACCGCCCGCGTGCCGGGCCCGGCGAGCACGAACGTGGCGAGTGCCGAGGACAGCTCGACGAGGGCCGGCGGCTGCGCGCAACGCCGGTACCAGGGCGGCGGACTGCCCGGCGCGCGAGCAGGCGCTGCGAGCAACAGCCAGCGACCCGGGCGCACACACAGCGTGAGCTCGCCGGGTGTGCGCGCCAGCCGTCCGCAGTCGGGAAGTATTGTGCCGCCTTCGGCCGCGGCGCTGCGCAGGGCCGCCCCGGAGTGGCAGTAGTCGGCGAGCTCGAAGATGTCCGGCTCGCACGCCCCGACTCGCAGCGCGCGCCCCGCGTCGGTGGCGGCGGTGTCAGGCGCGGACACGGGCGTTCTCCGGATCGAGCATGTGGGGGCTCAGAATGCGCAGCTCGGTGCGCTCGCCGTGCACCGGGGCGACGCCCGTCAGTTGCTCGCCGACGCGCTGCCGGCCGCTCGCGAGCAGCGCGAGTCCCACCCAGCCCTCAAGCTCGGTGGACGGAGTGCAGGAGGTCACGTAGCCGAGGCTCTCGCCCGCGGCAGCGGCGTGAATGAGCTGCGTGCCGTTGCGCAGGCGCTGCGCCGGATCGAGCGGGCGCACCCCGACCAGCTGCAGCCGCTCGCCGGCGAGCATTCCCGGGCGCCCCGAGAGTGCGCGCCCGATGAAGTCACCCTGCTTCTTCAGCAGGTGCCCGAAGCCGAGGTCCGTGGCGCTCGTGTTGCCGTTGAGCTCCGCCGTCGTCACGTGTCCTTTCTCGATGCGCAGCGTGTTGAGCGCATCGAGTCCGTAGGGACGCAGGTCGAACGGCGCGCCGGCTT
Organism: uncultured Pseudomonadota bacterium; assembly: GCA_963781815.1. Lineage (GTDB taxonomy): Bacteria > Pseudomonadota > Gammaproteobacteria > Steroidobacterales > Steroidobacteraceae > 13-2-20CM-66-19. Next base: position 186,348 of record CAWAHK010000003.1, read on the forward strand.
GCAGCAGCGCGTTCCAGGCGCTGAGCGCGTGGCGCGCCGGCACGGCGAGCTCGTAGGCGAGTTCGCCGGAAAAGGAGATGCGGAACAGGCGTGCGCTGAGCCCGGCGAGGCTGACGCTGCGGGCCGCCATGAAGGGGAAGGCCGCCGCGGACAGGTCCTCCTCGGGCAGCAGCGCGGCGAGGACGGCGCGCGAGCGCGGACCTGCGAGCGCGAACTGCGCCCACTGATCGGCGACGTCCGTCAGGCTCACCTTGAGGTGCGCGCAGTGCGCCTGCAGCTGAAATTCCATGTGCTCGAGGACCGCCGTGGCGTTGGCGGTGGTGGTGGTGATGAGGAAGTGCTCGGGGGCCAGGCGCGCCGTGGTGCCGTCATCGAACAGCATGCCGTCCTCGCGCAGCATGATGCCGTAGCGGGCGCGGCCCACCGCGAGCGTGGAGAAGGTGTTGGCGTAGATGAAGTCGAGGAAGCGCGCGGCGTCGGGTCCCTGCACGTCGATCTTGCCCAGGGTGGAGACGTCGGTGAGGCCGACGCCGCGGCGCACGGCGCGCGCCTCCTCGAGCACCGCGGCCCAGCCGCGCGAGCGCGAGTACACCAGCGGCCGCAGCCACAAGCCGGTGGCTACGAAGGTGGCGCCGGCGGCAGCATGCCATTCGTGCAGCGGCAGTCGCCGCTTGGGCTTGTAGTGCTCGCGCACCTCCGCGCCGGCGAGCGCGGCGAAGGGCACCGGCTGCGCGTAGGGGCGCGGCTTTGGGACCCCCACCGCGGCGATGGACTCACCCCGCGCCTGCGCCAGGATGGCGCTGCCGAGCAGGCCGCCGATACGGCCCTGGTCCGTGGCCATGCCGTGGGTGGTATAGCGCTTCATGTGCTCGACGTGCTCGTAGCCTTCGCGGTGCGCGAGCCGCACGTCCTCGGCGGTGACGTCGTTTTGCAGGTCGACGAAGGACTTGCCCGGGCCGCGCACTTCGAAGAACGCAGCGCTGCGGGCGCGGGGCGGATCAGGCGGTGTGGCGGGGGTGGCCACGGCCGCGAGGCGGCAGCCGAGTTCGGCTGCGACCGCGCCCGCCGCCCGCTCGCCGTCAGCGGCTGCCGCGGCGAGCCCGAAGATGCCGTGCGCGGCCCCCGCGAGCGTGCCGACCGCGCCCGCCAGCTGGGCGGTGAAGGCGACCAGATCCTCGCGCCAGCTGCCGCCCGCGCCCGCCTGCGTCGCGAGTGCCGTGAGGGGTGAATGCCCCCCGGAAACCAGCACACAGTCGGCCGCGAGCGTGCGCCGGTGGGAGCCATCGAGCGCGCTGACGGAGACGGCGCGCACCGCGGCCCGCCCGTGCACGCCCACGATCATCGAGTCGGTGTGCACCGGCAGCCCCAGGGCGCGGGCGCGCTGCGCTGCCGCCGTCTCGGCGCGCACGTCGATGAGCGCGCACCGCACGCCGGCGGCGCTCAGGGCGATGGCGGACTCGTAGGCCTCATCGGCGTTGGTAAAGAACACCGGGCGCGCGCCGACCGCGACCCCGTAACGGCGCAGATAGGCCAGCGCGGCGCCGGCCAGCATCACACCGGGCGTGTCGTTGCCGGGAAAGGCGAGCAGGCGCTCCACGGCACCGGTCGCGAGGACCACGCGCCGCACGCGCAGCACGTGCAGCCGCTCGCGCAGGCCGCAGCGTTGCGCCTGCGCGGGTGCGAGCACCTCGAGCGCCCCGAACACGCCGTGCCCGTAGGCGCCCAGCACCGTCGTGCCCGGCAGGCAGCGCAGGTTCGCCAAGCCCTGCAGGTCGCGCAGCGCCGCGGCGCGCCAGCCGTGCCAGCGCTCATCAAGCAGCGCCCCGGCGCCGAGGCAGGGGTCCTGCTCGGCGAGGATGACCCTGAGTCCCGCGGCGGCAAGTGCTCGCGCGGCACTGATGCCGGCGACGCCGGCACCGACCACCAGCACGTCGGCGTGCGCGTGCACGGTCTCGGCCGGGCTGGCGTGATCGGGAACGACGGCCGCCAGCCGCCCGAGCCCGGCGGCGCGCCGGATCAGCGGCTCGTACAGCCGCTCCCAGGCCCAGCCCGGGTACATGAAGGTCTTGTAGTAGAAGCCGGCGGGCAGGAAGCGACTCACGAGGTCGTTGATCACCATCAGGTCAAAACGCCGCGACGGCCAGCGGTTCTGGCTGAGCGCGCTGAGCCCCTCGTAGAGCGGCAGCGTAGTGGCGAGCTGATTCGGTTCGCGTCCCGCAGCCCCGATGATGTCGACCAGGGCGCACGGTTCCTCGGCACCCGCGCTCACGATGCCGCGCGGACGGTGGTACTTGAAGCTGCGTCCGACCACGCGCACGCCGTTGGCCAGCAGCGCCGAGGCGAGCGTGTCGCCGGCTAGCCCGCGCAGGGCGCGCCCGTCGAAGCTGAAGGACAGCGGCTGCCCGGGGTCGGTCAAAAGACCCGCCGTGATGCGCGAGGGTCCCGCCATCAGGCGCCCGGCTCCGGGGCCAGGGTCGCGGACTCAGCGGCATCGACGCTGGCGCGGATCTCGTGGCTCAGCGTGTGGCGTACGACCAAGAGCAGGCGCCGGCAGCCCCCGACGTGCAGCCACCATTCACGATGCCAGCCCAGCGGATTGTCACGTTCGTACACGTAGGCGCTGAACGCCGCCAGGTCCGCCTCCGGTGGCGGCCGCGGGCCGGCGGCCGCGCCGCGATAGCGGAACTCGGTTTCATCGCGTTCACCACACCACGGACAGGGGATTCTGAGCATGGGGCGGGTTTTCAGTGCGCGAACGGAAACGGACCGACGCCGCGCTCATCGATGGTGCGTCCGGCGGCGAAGCGCCCGAGGTCCAGGTGCGCGGCGAGCGGATGCGCGCTGCCGTGGGCGATGAGGTGGGCGGTCGTCATGCCGCCCGCCGGGATCGCCTTGAAGCCCCCGTAGCACCAGCCACCGTTCAGGATCAGTCCCGCCAGCGGCGTGGTCGAGATGATGGGCGAGCCGTCCATGCTCATGTCCATGATGCCGCCCCACTGCCGCAGTACTTTCAGGCGCGCGAGCCCCGGCAGCAGCGTCACGGCGGCGGCCGCCACTTCCTCGGCCATGGGCAGCGTGCCGCGCTGCGCATAGGTGTTGTAGCCGTCGATGGCGCCACCGAACACCAGTCCGCCCTTGTCGGACTGGCTGACGTAGAAGTGCCCGGCCCCGTAGGTGAGCACCACATCGATGACCGGCTTGATGGCCTCGCTCACGAACGCCTGCAGCACGTGGCTCTCGATCGGCAGCTTCAGTCCCGCCATCGCCGCGAGGCGCGAAGAATTTCCCGCCACCGCCAGGCACACCGTGTCCGCCGCGATAAAGCCCTGCGAGGTCTCGACCCCGCTGACGCGGTCCCCGTGTCGGCGGATGCCGGTCACTGCGCAGTGCTCGATGATGTCAACGCCGTGCGCGCCGGCGCCGCGGGCGTAACCCCAGGCCACCGCATCATGGCGTACGGTGCCGCCGCGAGGCTGCAGGAAGCCACCGAGAACCGGATAGCGGCCGTTGTCCAGGTCCACCAGCGGCACCAGCGCCTTCACCTGCGCGCGGCTGACGGCCTCCGCGTCCACACCGAGCAGGCGCATCTGATTGGCGCGGCGCGTGAACAGATCCCGCTGCGCTTCGGTGTGGAAGAGATTGAGGGTGCCGCGCTGGCTCACCATCGCGTTGAAGTTGAGCTTTTGCTCCAGGCCCTCCCAGAGTTTCAGCGAGAACTCATAGAAGCGGATGTTGGCCGGGTGGAAGTAGTTGGAGCGCACGATGGTCGTGTTGCGCCCCACGTTGCCCAGTCCGATCGGTCCCTGCTCCAGCACCGCGACGTCGGTGATGCCGTATTCGCTCGCAAGGTAGAAGGCGGTCGCCAGGCCATGACCGCCGCCGCCCACGATCACGACGCGATAGGCGGGCCGCGGACTCGCCTTGGCCCACGCGCGCGACCAGCCCCGCTGGCCGCGCAGGCCCTCGCGCAGCAGCCGCAGCGCCGAGTAACGGCCACCGGCGGGGCGGGCAGTGCGCGTGCTTGGGGGAGCAGAGGCCGGCGGGGGACTCATGGGTGGCCTCATGATAAGGCGCGGCGTGCCGCGGCACACGGTCCGCGCGGCGCGCACCGGGCCCACCAGCGCTTGACGCGCCCGGCGACAACCGACAACGTGTGGTGCGAGCCCTCGGCGCCGGCCACCAACGGCCGGCCGCCGGCGGCACAAGCTTGAACGTCCCCGACCTCGGTGTTGTACGGATGCTCGGGCAGGAGGCGTGGCGCAGTGTCCAGGGTGCTGAAGTCGCTCGCAGTGATCGTGGCCGTGCTGTTCACGCAGGGCGCGTACGCGGCGGTCGTGGTGTCTTCCAAGCTCTCGAGCGAGTCGGCGATGCTCGGACAGATGATTCGCCTCATGCTCAACGCCAGCGGCGTGCCCACCATCGACCGCACACGCATCGGGGCCACGCCGGTGGTGCGCAAGGCGCTGCTGGCCGGGGAAATCGACCTGTACGTGGAGTACACCGGCAACGCCGGCTTTTTCTTCAACGACGTGAGCAACGCGGCGTGGAAGGATCTCGCCAAAGGGTACGAGCTTGGTGCGCGGCTCGACTACGACACCAACCACATCGTGTGGCTGACGCCGGCGCATGCCAGCAACGCCTGGGCGCTCGCGGTGCGCGGCGATGTCGCCGCGGCGAATCACCTGCGGACCATGAGCGACTTTGGCCGCTGGGTGGCAGGCGGTGGCCAGGTGGTGCTCGCCTGCTCGGCCGAGTTCGCCAACGCGGGCACGCTGCGCTCGCTGGAGCGGACCTACGGTTTCACGTTGCGCTCGGATCAGCGCATCGTGCTCGCCGGCGGCGAGACCTCGGCCACCATCGGGGCCGCGGCGGCGCGCACCAATGGCACCAACACGGCGATGGTCTACGGCACCGATGGCGGCATCGTGGCCGCGAACCTTGTGATCCTGGAAGATGACCGTCACGATCAGCCGGTGTATGCGCCGGTGCCGCTGATCCGCGAGGCAGTCCTCAAAGCCAATCCCAGGATCGCGCAGATCGTGAAACCGCTGATGGAAAGCTTCACGCGCGCGAGCCTGCAGGAACTCAACGCCCGGGTGCAGATCAACGGCGAGTCCGATCAGGAAGTCGCCGCCGACTATCTAAAGAGCAAGGGCTTTCTGAAGTAGGGGACATACGCTTGCCGAGCACCGCAGGGTCCGCGCGGGGATCGCCCGGAGTGCCGCTGAGCGCGGCGCCGGGCGGCGTGCGCCTTGATCGCCTCGGCACGCTCCTGAGCCTCGCCGCGGCGGCCGCGCTGGTGCTGCTGCCGTTCGTGGTCTTCAAGGCGAACCGCATCGTCCCGGGCGACCCGCGGGGATTTTTCCAGGCGCTGCCGGGACTCCTGGCGGGCGCCTGCGCGCTGGCACTGGCGGCTACCGCCGCGGTCGCGGTGAGCGGCGCGCGCGCCCGGGTACGCCTGGCCGCGGCACTCATCGGACTCGTCGCGCTCGCGCTTGCCGTGGCCGCGGCCGGCAGCGCGCTCACGCCCCCGGGCAACAAGGTGGTGCGCATCGCCCCCGGTGCGGCCTTCTGGGTGCTGCTGGTGTGTCTGGGGCTCATGGCCACGGATGCAATCACGCGGCTGCGGCCGTCCCCGGGCCGGCGGGTGCTGTTCCTGGGGCTGTTTCTTGCGGTCGCGGTGCTGGCGCTGGCCTCGGGCCTGTTCGATCAGCTCTCGATCATGCGCGAGTACGCGGTGAACGCCGAGCGCTTCGCGCGTGAGTTGCGCCAGCACGTCTATCTTGCGCTGGGCTCCCTCGGTGCGGCGGTGTTGGTGGGCCTGCCACTCGGGATCTTCTGCCACCGCGTGCCGCGGCTGCGCGACGGCATCCTGGGCACGCTCAACGTGATCCAGACGATCCCCGCGATCGCGCTGTTCGGCATCCTCATGGCGCCACTGGGCGCGCTGGCCGCCGCAGTGCCGCTGGCCGAGAGGCTCGGCATCCGCGGCATCGGTGCGGCCCCGGCCGCCGTGGCGCTGTTCCTGTATTCCCTGCTGCCCATCGTCGCCAACACCGTGGCGGGCCTCAAGCGCGTGTCGCACGCGGCGGTCGAGGCCGCGCGCGGCATGGGGATGACCAACGGGCAGGTACTGTTGCGCATCGAGCTGCCGCTGGCGCTGCCGGTCATCGTCACCGGCATCCGCGTGGTGCTGGTGCAGAACATCGGCATGGTGACGGTGGCAGCCCTGATCGGGGGCGGGGGCCTCGGGACCTTCGTGTTCCAGGGCATCGGGCAGACCGCCATCGACCTGGTGCTGCTCGGGGCGATCCCGATCGTGGTGCTGGCGTTCTCGGCCGCCGTGCTGCTGGACGCACTGGTGGAGAGGCTGGATCGGGCGCACCGATGATACGCATCGAGAACCTCACCAAGCAGTACGGGGGCACGAGCGTCGTGGATGGGGTCTCGATGCTCATCGAGCGCAATTCCATCACCGTGATCGTGGGCACCTCGGGTTCGGGCAAGTCGACCCTGCTGCGCATGATCAACCGCCTGGTCGAGCCGACCAGCGGCCGCGTGCTCATCGAGGAGCAGGATACGCGCGCGGAACCGGCGCACCTGCTGCGCCGCCGGATCGGCTACGCCATCCAGGGACACGGACTGTTTCCCCACCGCACGGTGGCGGAGAACATCGCCACCGTGCCGCGCCTGCTGCGCTGGAGCGCCGAGCGGGTGGCGGCGCGCGTCGATGAACTGCTGCGCGTGTTCCAGCTGGACCCGGCGCTCTACGCGGGCGCCTTTCCGCACGAGCTCTCCGGCGGGCAGCAGCAGCGCGTCGGCGTGGCGCGGGCGCTGGCGGCGGAGCCGGCGGTGCTGCTGATGGATGAACCCTTCGGAGCGCTCGACCCGATCATCCGCGCCAAGGCGCAGGAGGACCTGCTGCAGATCCAGGATCGTTTCGGCACGACCATCGTGCTGGTGACGCATGACATGGACGAGGCGTTCCTGCTCGGTGACCGCGTGGGCGTCATGAGTGAGGGGCGGCTGCTGCAGTACGACCGGCCGGCGGTGCTGCTGACGCGGCCCGCCGATCCCTTCGTGGCGCGCATGACCGGGCTGACGGACCGGGCCATGCGGCTGCTGTCGCTCACCACCGCCGGGGAGGTGGCAGTGCCGGGTCCTGCCACGGGACCGCAGGTGCCGGCTTCTGCGAGCCTGCGCGAGGCGCTCTCGGAAATTGTCTGGTGCGGCGCGGACGCGGCGCAGGTCATGGGCGCGGACGGCACGCCGCGTGGCTCGCTAACGGTGGCGTCGATCCTCGCCCACGGCAGGCCAGGCTGATGCGACTCGCCACCGTGCTGCGCGCGGCGGCGTTGCTGCTGCTGGTGACCTTCCTCTTGGTGCCGCAGCGATTCGCGCCGGTGTTCGCGCCCCTGACGCAGTTCGGCGCCCCCCCGATCTACGACCAGGGGAACCTGCTTTCCCTCGCGCTGGCGCACCTGGGCACGGTGTGCCTGGCCGCCGCCGCCAGCACGCTGGTCGCCGTGGGGCTCGGGATTCTGGTAACCCGGCCGGCGGGACGGGAGTTTCTGCCCCTGTCGCGCACCCTGGTGAACATCGGGCAGACCTTCCCGCCGGTGGCGGTGCTGGCCGTCACCGTGCCGCTGGTCGGGTTCGGGGAGAAGCCGACGCTGATCGCGCTGTTCGCCTACGGCCTGCTGCCGATCTTCGAAAACACCATCGTCGCCCTGCAAACCACCCCCCCGGCCGTCCTGGAGGCGGCCAGCGGCATGGGCATGAGCGGGGGCCAGCGTCTCCTCCGGGTTGAGCTTCCCTTGGCTATGCCATTGATCCTGGAAGGGATTCGCCTTTCCCTGGTGATCAACGTGGGCACCGCGACCATCGGTTCGACGGTGGCCGCCAAGGGCCTCGGGGAGGTCATCATCGCGGGACTCTTGTCCAATAACACCGCCTTCATCCTTCAGGGCGGACTGGTCACGGGGCTGATGGCGGTCCTGCTGTACGACGCCATGGTCGCCTTCGAGCGCCGGGTCTTTCGCACCGTACGGATTGACTGAGACGGTCCTCGCGAAAAATTACCTTCGCACTCGCGCGGGGGAACGCGCATTCGCTAGAATTGCTCCGGTTCCGTTCCCGGCTGTGGAGGGTTGCCTGATCCCCGGATTCCCGCGGTCACGGGCGGGGGTATTGTCGGATGAGTCCCTACGAATTAATTCCTAGCACGCCCGAGGGCGAAGTCAGTGCCGCACTTGCACGCGGCCGCCGACGCGTTTTAGAAGTCCCGACCCTGCTGCTGATCGCCGGTGTCTACGGCGGCTGGCTCAGCCTGACGCTCGCCTACGGCCACTGGCCGCTCACGCTGATCATACCCGTCATGATCGTGCTGGTGACGCTGCACGGCTCGTTGCAACACGAGATCGTGCACGGCCACCCGACACGCTGGTACACGCTCAACCGCTTCTTCGGCATCGTGCCGCTGTCCTTGTGGCTGCCGTTCGAGCGTTACCGGCAGCTGCATTGTGCGCATCACCTGGACACGCGGCTCACCGATCCGCTGGATGATCCGGAATCCTTCTACTGGCAACCCGAGGAGTGGCGGCGCCTGAATGCAGCGTCGCGCACGCTGTTGCGGATGCAGCAGACGCTCGCCGGCCGCGTCCTCATCGGTGCCTTCTGGCACATCGGCGCCTTCCTGCGCACCGAGGTGCGCTCACTGGCGCGCGGTCAGAACAACCTCTCGGGCGTGTGGCTCGAGCACCTGCTGTGGTGCGTGCCGGTGATCGCGTGGCTCAAGTATGTGTGCGGTATGCCGCTGTGGTTGTATTTCCTGGCGGTGGTGGTGCCGGCGAACGCGATCCAGCTCATCCGCTCCTTCGCCGAGCATCGTGCGCGCCCCGACGTCGCGCAACGCATTGCCATCGTGGAGCGCTCGTGGATCTTAGGTCCGCTGTTTCTCTTTAATAACCTGCATGCGCTGCACCACGAGGCGCCGCTGATCCCCTGGTACGAATACCCGCAGCGCTATCGCATGATCCGCGAGCGGCTGATCGCGGCGAACGGCGGCCTGCTGTACGCCAGCTACTTCGATGTGGCGCGCCGCTTCCTGTTCCGTCCGCACGACGTGATCGAGCATCCCACGGGCAGGGTGCCGCTCTTACCGACTTAGCGCGGCGCCGCGCGCTCCCGGTCAGGCCGGCACGTCGTAGCCGGCCGCGCGCGCCTGCGCATCCCAGGCGAGCAGCGGCGCGTAGCTCGCCGCCGTCACCGGCGCAAAGCCCTCCAGCAACAATGCCTCGGCCAGTGTCGGGAACCAGGGCCGATCTGCCGCCTGCGTGAACGCAGCGCGCAGGCGCTCCACCAGCTGCGGCGGCGCGCCGGCGGCGGCCACGAAGGCCGGCATCGGCGTCACCGGCGTTGCTGCCAGGACGCGCACGCCGGCGGTGAGCTCGGGTGCGTGACGGGCGAGCAGCAGGTGCCAGTAGGCATCCAGGGGGCCCACGTCGAGTCGCCCGTCGCGCACCGCGTCGAGGACGTTGCGCGCGGTGACGAGGTTGCCCTGCATCTGCCGATAGAGTGCGGGCCGCGAGGAAGTGCGGTAGCCGAGCAGCTCGTGGCGCCAGGCATTGAAGCCGGACTGGGAGTGATTCACCGTCCAGCCGGAGCGTCCGCCGAAGGTATCGGCCAGCGTCTGGTAGGGGGAGTCCTCGCGGACGATGAGATGGGTGCGGTAGACGGCGCGCCCCGCGGCCCAGGGTGCCCGCGGGATCGGTGCGGCCAGCGGCACCACTGCGGCAAGCTCCAGGGCCACGGGGAAGCCGCACATGAAAACCGCGCCCAGGTCAGCCCGCGCCCACAGGTGCTCCAGCGGCTGCGGCGCCGGATAATCGACGTACTGCAGCAGCACGCCGGCATCCTCGGCGACCTGTGTGAGCAACGCGCGCCACGCGGCCTCCACCGCCGGTGTCACCGCGTACATGCGCGCGTTGGCGATCCATTTACTCATGATAATCCGCGGGCCGGCGCCTGAGGGTCAGGCGGCGCTTTGAATCTCGAGCGTGCGCCGCGCCACGTAGTCGCTGATCGCCTCACGCACCGCCGGATCCAGCGGCGGCGGCACGTAGTCGGCCAGCATCTTCTTCCAGATGCCGGTGGCCCGCTCGGTCGCATTGCGCGACCCGGCGTCGCGCCAGTTCTCGAAGTTCGACCAGTCCGACAACAGCGGGCGGTAGAAGGCGGACTCGTAGCGGGCGAGGGTGTGGCTGGAGCCAAAAAAGTGTCCCCCGGCGGCGATGTCCTTGATGGCATCCACCGCCAGGTCATCCTCGCTGAAATCCACCGGCTGCAAAATGGCCGCCCAGTTACGCAACAGCTCCGCGTCGACCACGATCTTCTCCAGCGATGCCGACAGGCCGCCCTCGAGCCAGCCGGCCGCGTGGTTGATGAGGTGGCTGTGGCTGAGGATCGCCGCCTGCAACGAGAACGCCGTCTCGTAGGTCGACTGCGCATCCACCATCGGGGAGGCGTTGACCGCGCTGGTGCGCACGGGCAGCTTGAGCCGCCGGCCGATCTGCGCCCCGGCGATGACGGCGTGCACATACTCCGGTGTGCCGAAGGCCGGTGAGCCGGTGCGCATGTCGACGTTCGAGGTGAAGCCGCCCATGACGCAGGGCGTGCCGGGTCGGATCAGCTGACACAGCGCAATGATGCCGAGCGCCTCGGCGGTCTGCTGCACCAGGGCGCCGGCGAGGGTGACCGGCGCCATGGCGCCCATGAGCGTGAAGGGCGTGATGACGACGCACTGGCCGTGGCGCGCCATGATCATGATGTTGTCGAGAATCTCCTCATCGACGCGCCTCGGGGAATTGACGTTCGTCACCGTCATGAGCGTCGGTCGCGCCAGCAGGTCCTCGACCCGGCAGCCGTGTTCGATCGCTGACATGGCGATGGCGTCCTCGGCCTGCACGCCGCCGATGCCGCGGGCGGCCCACACGATATCGGAGCACTCGATGTGCGCCTGGTAGGTGGCAAGGTGGCGGGTCGCCACCGGCACGTCGACGGGCTCGACCACGATGCCGCCCTGCCAGTGCAGGATCCCCAGGGTGTGGGTGAGCCTGAGGATGTTGCGAAACGCCTCCAGGTCCCCGTAGCGTCGCCCGCCCTCGAGGTCGCGGATATTGGGCGCCCCGTTGACCGGCCCGAAATTAACGACGTTGTCGCCGATATGAAGGTGGCGGGCGCCGTTGCGGGCATGCAGCACGAAGCGCTCCGGCGCCAGGGCGAGCTGCGCTTCGACGAGGTCGCGCCCGAGGCGCACCATCTGGGTCGCCTCGTCCACCGCGGCGCCGGCGCGCCGGTATACCTCGCGCGCGGCGCTGCTGCGGATCTCAAGGCCCGCCTCCTCAAGGATGCGGTAGGCGGCGGTAAGGATGCGCTCGACCTGTTCGGCACTCAGCACCTCCAGCGGTGGCCAGCGGTTGCTGAGGCGTGCGATGGGTGCCAGGGAGGGCCCGGTCGAGCGCGGCGCGCGGCTGCGCTCACGGCGGCGGGAGGGTGCGGGCGCAGGTGCGTCGGTCATGTGGCGGCCCTGTAGCGGTGCGGCAGCGGAGGCGGTCCGTCGCGGCGCCGAGAGCACGTGCCGGACTTGCGGACTTCAGTCTATACGCACCCCGGGGTGTCCAACAGTGCGCCGGCCGGCGGGGCGGCGCTGCTCGGCCTGACCGCATCTGCGAGTGCATTGCGTTGTCAAGGCACGCGGGTTCACAAGGTTCGCAGCCGGCGCGCCGGGCCGTGACGAACACCCACGCAGCGCTCAGCGCCTGCGTGCCCTGGTGAATCCATGGCGCCTTGACTACTGGCAGGAGACCTCATGCGATTTCGTAAGCGGTACACCCTACTGGCGACCCTGTGCGCCTGCCTCGGCGGCCTGCTGCCGCAGGCGTTTGCGGACGAAACCTGCAATTCCCCCTACATGAGCAACCTCATCAAGGGGCAGGAAGATTTCGTGCACGTCTGGACCTCAGGGGTCGAAGGGCTGGGCGATGCTTCGGACAAGCTGGTGACCGTCGACGCCAACCCGGCATCCAAGACCTATGGCAAGGTGATCCACTCGCTCTCGGTGGGCGCACGCGGCGAAGCCCACCACATGGGTTTCACCGATGACCGCAAGTATCTTTGGGCCGGCGGCCTCGACGACAACCGCATTTACGTGTTCGACGTGGGCACGGACCCCGCCAAGCCACGGCTGGTCAAGACCATCACGGACCTCGCGGCGAAGACCAAGTTCGCCGGGCCCCACACCTTCTACGCGCTGCCGGGGCGCATGCTCATCGGCAACCTCTCCAACACGACCGACCGGGGCGGGGCGACCGGCCTTGCCTTGTACAACAACAAGGGCACGCTGATCGCGCGTTACCCGCTGCCGACGGCGACGCTCGGCGGGGTGGCCGGTGACGGCTACGGGTACGATGTGGCCATCAATCCGGCCAAGAATGTGCTGCTGACGTCGAGCTTCGCGGGCGCGCAGAACTACATGCGCAACCTCGGCGAGCTGATCAAGGATCCCGCGGCCATGAAGCACTTCGGCAGCACCATGGTGGTATGGAACCTCAAGTCCATGCAGCCGCTGCAGGTCTTAAGCGTGCCGGGCGCGCCGCTGGAGATCCGCTGGTCGCTGGTGCCCGGGCAGAGCTGGGCGATTACCGCGGCGGCACTCACCTCCAAACTCTGGCTCATCAAGCCCGCCGAGGACGGCACCTGGACGGCCAAGGAGGTCGCCAGCATCGGCGAGCCGAGCAAGGTGCCGCTGCCGGTGGACATCTCCCTCAGTGCGGACGGGCGCGGCCTGTGGGTCAACACCTTCATGGACGGCACCACACACTACTTCGACATCTCTGATCCGGAGCATCCCCGCGATGTCTACCAGAAGCGCATCGGCAGCCAGGTCAACATGATCTCGCAGAGCTGGGACGGCAAACGCCTCTACACGACCTCGAGCCTGCTGTCGCGCTGGGACAAGGCCAGTGCGGACAATGAGCAGTTCCTGCGCGCCTTCAACTGGGACGGGCACTCGCTGCAGCCGGCGTTCGAGATCGATTTCACCAAGGAGAAGCTCGGGCGACCCCATCACATGAAATTCTCGGCACGCTCTGCCGGCAGCCAGAACCTGGCCGCGTTCATCATCCGGTGAGCGCGAACATGCGTGTGGCAATGGGCATGCGTGGGGTCGTGGGCGTGCTGCTGTGCTGCCTGGTCGCGACCGGCACGGCACTCGCGGCTGCGGATGCCGGGCGCCAGGGGGCACCGCGCATGGACTTCACGCCCCTGCCGGCCGGCAGCTATCGCCTGCCGCCGATCCAGCCGGTGGGCGATGCAGAGTTGCTCGATGAGCGCGGTCGGGCGGTGCACCTGAGCACGCTCACCGCGGGCAAGATCACACTGCTGACCTTCTTCTATACCTACTGCGTGGATCCGCTCGGTTGCCCGTTTGCGCGCGAGACCCTCGTGCAGCTGCGCGACCGCGTGCTCGCCGACCCGGCGCTGGCGCGCAGCGTGCGCTTCGTGGGGATCACGTGCGATCCGACCTCGGACACCCCGGCGGTCATCTCCGATTACGCCGCCTCCTTCAGCGCGGACGCGCGGTTCGAATGGCGATTCCTGACCGCGGCCTCGGTGGCAAAGCTGCTGCCGGTGCTGGAGGACCTGGGGCAGGACGTAAGTGTCGACACCGACGCGCACGGGCACCCGACGCGCACCCTGCACCACATGCTCAAGGTGTTTCTCATCGATGCCCGCGGCCGGGTGCGCGAGATCTACACGCTCAGCTTCATACAGCCTGAAGTTATGTTGAACGACATGCGTACGCTCTACCTTGAGTCGCACGCGCGCGCTGAGCGGCCACGCACGGCGGCGCGCTAGCCGGGGGACCACCACACCCGCCGGCACCGGCCGCTAGCGGCGCGCGGGCTCGCCCGATTCACTCTGGGCGAAGCGTCCCGAGGCGTCGGAGAAGACGATCTCCACCCGCCGGTTCTGCTGGCGCCCGGCCGGCGTCGTGTTGGAAGCCACCGGGAACGCCTTGCCGCGCCCGATGGCACGCACGCTGTCCGCGGGGACGCCGCGGCGGATGAGCGCGGCGGCCACGGCATCCGCGCGCCGTTCCGACAGCGCGTCGTTGTATTCATCCGAGCCCACGCTATCGGTGTGGCCCTCGATGATGACGCGCGACTGCGGATTCTCCTTCATGAAGGCGGCGAGTCGATCGATGGTGAGGTCCGCGCCGGGCTTGAGGACCGCCTGCCCGGTGTCAAACAGCACATCGCCCAGGGTTACTACCATGCCACGGTCGGTCTGCTTGGCCTGCAGGGCGGCCAGCGCGGCCTGGCTCGCGGCGAGCTTGGCTTTTGCCGCGTCGGTCTCCTGTTCGCGGGCCTGCAGCAACACCTTGTCGCGCTGTGCCTGGGCCTGCGCGACCTCCTGGTGCGAGCGCGCCGCCTGCACGCGCGCCTCGCCGGCTTCCGCATGGCGCTGCGCAAGGTACGCGAGGTGGTCGACCTCATCGGCCGGCTTCTTCTGCGTCTGCGCGGCTTCGGCCTGCTGCAGCCGTGAGCGCGCCGCCTCAAGGTCCTTGGCGGCCGCCTGCTGTGTCAGCGGATCCTGCGACAGGGTGGCGATCTCAGCGCGCGCCTGGTCCAGTCGATCGCTGCGCTGGGGTGCCGTGGCACAGGCGGCGAGCAGCGCCGCGACGCCAGCGGCAATGAGGATGTTCCTTTTCATATGTCTCTCCTTAACCTGTTTCACTGCGGCGGCGACTGCGTCGCTGCGGGCGGGGTGACCGGCGGCTCATTCGCCTGCGCCGCGGCATCACGCTGCGCCTCACTCTTCAAGGTGGTGTTACCGCGGGTGACTTCGGTGGCTGCATGCTGTGCCTCGGCCGCCTCGGCGCGTGCGGTGGCGACCTCGGCGTCCACGGCGGCGGACTCGGCATCGGCCCGGGCCGCGTTATACTTGCGCTCACCAAAGTTTCGCTCGGCGCTGTTGAGGGCGTCGTGGGCGCGCTGCACGTCCGCGGCGGCGTAGCGCTGCGCATTGGCCTTGTCGGCCTGCTCGACCAGCGTGCGAGCCTGCGTCATCTGCTCGTGCGGCGGCGGTCCCTCGGCGGCACAGCCGGCCAGCAGGCCAGCGAGTGCTACGGCGGGGATTAATGTTCGTACTAACATGGCAGTGTCCTGGATTCGCGTTGTGTGAGCGCATCATCGCGTAGCAGTGAGCAAGGCTGTGTCAGCCGGCGACGGGGATTCACGCCACGCGTTCCCCACCGTGCGTCAGCCGCATCTGACTGTGGTTTTTTGGCATCGAGTACCCTGCCCGCAAGTGTGCGGTCGCGTACACTCCGCTCACCCGTGTGGACCAGTCCCCCTGATGTCGCAGCCCCCTAAAAGAGCCTTCGAGGTCTCCCCTGAGCAGGTGGCGGCCTTCGGGCGCGATGGCGCCGTCGTGCTACGCGGGCTGCTGCGCCCCGCAGAGGTCGCATTGTTGCGCGAGGGGATCGAGGCGAATCTGGCGCACCCAAGCGCGCGCGCGAAGGTAGCGAGCGCCCGGGAGGATCCGGGCTGGTTCATCGAGGACTTCTGCTGCTGGCAGGAGAACGCGGCCTACCGCCGCTTCATCTTCGAGTCCGCGCTGGGTGAAGTCGGGGCGGCGCTGACGGGCAGCGCCGGTGTGCGCCTGTACCACGATCACATGCTGACCAAGGAGCCTGGCACACGCGCGCGCACGCCGTGGCACCAGGATCAGCCCTACTACAACATCTCCGGCTCACAGAACTGCAGTTTCTGGATACCGGTGGACCCGGTCAGCCGTGCCTCGACGCTCGAGTTCGTGGCCGGCTCGCACCGCGGTCCTTGGCTGATGCCGCGCTCCTTCATGGATGCGCAGGCGAAGTGGTTTCCCGAAGGCAGCCTTGCGGATCTGCCGGACGTGGAGGCGCAGCGCGACGCGCACCGCATCGTTGGCTGGGAACTGGCGCCCGGTGACGCGGTGTGCTTCCACATGCTCACCCTGCATGCCTCCGGCGGCGTGGCCGCGGGTCAGCGCCGGCGCGTGTTCTCCGTGCGCCTCATCGGAGATGACATCCGCCACGCGCCGCGGCGCTGGCAGACCTCGCCGGAATTTCCAGGTCTTGCGGACTCGCTGGCACCCGGGGCGCCGCTTGAGCACGCGCTGTTTCCGCCGCTGTGGCCGTGAGCCTCGGGGCTAACCCGGATGGGGCGGGTGCCAGACTGCCTGCGTGGCGATGACCTTCACGGCCTGGCCGGCAGCGAGACGCTCCCCGCCGCGTATCACCAGGCGATCCCCGGGCGAGAGCGGACCGGAAACCTCGATGGCATCGGCCATCCCCACGCCGGGCGTCACGTCCAGCTGCTCCACGGTGTTGGCGCGCGTCACGCGCAGCACATACGAGTGGTTCTGGCGGATGACGAGTGCGTCGCGAGGCACGGTCACGGCGGTGCGCGCCGCGGTCGACGGCAGGCTCACCTCCACCGGCGTGCCGACCAGAAACTGCTGCGCGGCGAGGCTCACGCGCACCTCGAACTGGCGCGAGCGATCATCACCCACCGGCACCACGGTGCGCACGATGCCGCTCTTCTCGACCCCGTGATCGCGCACCGTCACGGTCTGGCCCGGGTGCACGTTCGCCGCGAGTTCCAGCGCCGCGGTCGCCCGTGCCTCGGTATCGGTGGTGTTCACCAGGCGCACGGTGGCGGCGCCGACCTGCACGAACTCACCGCGCTGAATGAAGCGCTCGGTCACGAGGCCGGGGAAGGGCGCACGGATCACCGACTCATCGATCTCGTACTGCGCCTGGCGCAGCTGCGCATTGGCGCGGGCGACGTCGTCATTGGAGACCTCGCGCTGCGCCCTGGCGTCATCGAGCTGACTGGCGCTCAGTGCCTGGGTGGCCGCGAGACGGTTGAAGCGCTCCAGCTGTGAGCTCGCCACGTCGTGGGTGGCCCGGGCCCGCGCCACCTGCGCGCGCAGGTCCTCCAGCCGCAACCGCGGCATGGTGTCATCCAGCCGCGCGATCGGCTCTCCCTGCTTCACGCGCGTGCCGACGTCGGCGATCCACGTCACGCGGCCGGCGATGACGCTCGCGATGCGCGCATCGGAACGGCTGACGATGGAGCCGGGGATCCAGCTGCTGACGCTCAGGGGGCGCACGCTCACGGTTCCGACTTCGACCACCGCCCGCTCCGCAGCGGGGCCGGGATCGGCGGCGGTTGCGCGCAAGGCGCACCAGGAGGCAGCGGCGGCGAGTGCCAGCAGCGCCCGGCGGCGTGCTCCGGTGCGGGTCATGACAGATCTCCCTGGGGTGCGCTGCTCCATGGGGGGGCCAGGGCGGCCGTAGCGGGGGCGACACTGCGTTCACGGTGCAGCAGACGCATCAGCGCCGGGATCAACACCAGGCTGAAAACCAGGCTGATGACCACGCCGCCGATGTTCACGGCGGCGAGCCCGCGGTAAATGACGCTGCCAGGACCCGGGTTCACGGCCATGGGCAGCGCACCCAGGGCGCCGGTGAGGGTGCTGGCGAGGATCGCGCGCAAGCGTTGCTGCAGGCCTGCGCGGATGGCCTGCTCGAGAGGTGCTCCTTCGCCTTCCACGCTGCGCACGGCGGCCACCAGCAGGATGGCGTGATTGATGATGACGCCGATCATCATCACGAAGCCGATCATGGACAGCAGATCGAGCGCCTGGAACTTCACCAGGTCCAGCAGCCGCAGCCCCACCACGCCGCCAACCAGGGCGAGCGGCACGGTGAGCAGCACGATCAGGCTGTCGCGCACCGAGCGGAACAACACCGTCATGAGCAGCAGCAGCACGACCAGTGCCATGCCGAATACACGGCTCATCGCGACCAGGGTCTGGCTGAGACTGTCGGCGCTGCCGGCCAGGCGCATCGAGCCGTCCGCGGGCATGGCGCTGCGTAGGCTCGGCAGCACCTGCGTGTCGATGATCTTCAGCACCTTCTCCAGTGAGAGCGAGGCGGGCGGGTCGACGGTAAGCGTCACGGTGCGGCGGTGGTTGAGGCGGCGGATGCCCGGCGGGCCCAACGTGGTGGACAGCTGCACCAGGTCGCCAAGCCGCACGGTGAGGCCGGCCGGCGTGACGAGCGGCGCATTGGCGAGATCCTCGGGCGTCGTGCCTTCGCTGGAGCGCAGGATGATCGGCAGGCGGGACTTGCCGTCGAAGTACTCCCCGAGCCAGGCGCCTTCACCCACGGTGCGCACAACCGTGCCGAGGGTGGCACGGTCCCAGCCGACCTCCGCGATGCGCCGGTCGTCGGGCACCGCGTGCAGCTCCAGCTGCGCATCCTCGGGGTTGGGGAAGCTTTGCACGGCGGCGCCGGGGAAGACCTTTTCCAGGAGCTCGCGTCCCTGCAGTACCACGCGGTTCAGCGCCGCGGTGTCCTCGCTCTGCAGGTGAATGCCGACGGAGCGTGCCGAGCCGCCGATGCCGCCGAACAGATCCCCCTCCGCGGTGAACACGCGCGTATCGGGCAGGCCCACGACGATCTTGTCGCGCACCAGCGCCTCGAGCTCCCCGATGCGCTTCTCATCCACCACCCGCGCTCCGATCGTGCCGCCACCGGGCCAGGTGAGCAGGTACCAGTTCTTCAGCCTCGGTTCCGCGCGGCCGTCCATGTAGGGCTTCATGCGCGCCAGCAGGGTCGGCACCAGCTCGCGATTGACGGCCTCGGAACTCATGCCGGGCGGGAAGTTGAAGAAGGCATCGATGGCGGCGCGCTTCACGGGCGGCAGGTAGTCCAGTGGCGGCAGCATCAGCCAGGCGAGCGCGAGCGGGGCCACCAGCAGCCCTGCAATCCAGGAGAGTTGCTTGGTGCGCGTGTCCGTGACGCGCAGCACCCAATCGGTGAGTCGCGGCCAGCCCTGACCGTAGCCGCTGGGCTTGAGCGGGCGGTTGAGGGCAAACCCCAGCGCGGTGGGCAACAGCGTGAGCGCGGTGATGATCGAGATCGCCACCGCGATCGAAATCGTCAGCGCCAGATCGCCGAACAGCTGGCCCTCGACATCCTTGAGAAAAAGGACCGGCACAAACACCGCTACGGTGGTCGCGGTCGAAGCGATCAATGCGCCGGCCACCTGGCGTGCGCCCCTGGTCGTCGCTTGTCCCAGGGGCATGCCATTCTCACGCAGGCGCACGACGTTGCCCGAGACCACGATCGCCCCTTCCACCACCATGCCCACCGCGAAGGCGAGGCCGGCGAGGGAGATGACGTTCAGGCTGCGGCCGAGCAGGTCGAGCGCTACGAAGGTCGCACACAGACAGATCGGAATGGTGGCCGCAATCAGCAGCGTCACGCGCCACTCACGCATGAACCACCACACCACCAGCAGCGCGAGCAATGCGCCGACGATCAGATTCTCCGTGAGCAGGCTGACCGCGCGGCGGATGAAGAGCGAGGCGTCGAAGGACTGCTCGATCCCCAGCCCATGGGCCTTGAGCGCGCCCTCGCGCAGCTCCGCGACCGCCGCCTTCACCGCGTCCAGTGTCGCGAGCACGTTGGCGCCGCTGGCGCGGAATACCTGGATGCCGATCGCCGGATTGCCGTTCTGGTAGGCGAAGAACTGTCGCGGCGGCGGCGCTACCGCAATGGTGGCGACATCCGCGAGGCGCACCGGGCGCCCGTCGCGCCAGGTGAGCACCAGCGCGCCGAGCTGCGCGGGCGTGAAGCGCCCGGTGAAGCGCAGCGTGTACTGGCGCCGACCGACGGCGAGCTGACCGCCGGACACATTGTTGGCGCTGGCGGCGCGGTTGGCGATATCCGGCACGGAAATCCCGAGCGCCGCCGCGCGTGCCAGATCCACAGTGATGCGCACCTCATCCGGTGGGCCGGCATTCACGTTGACCGAAGCGACGCCGGGGATGGCCTCCAGGCGCGCCCGCACCGTGTCCTCGATGAAGCGCCGCTGCGCATCCATGGGGCCGGCGGTGCCGGGCAGCAGCTGCACGAAGAACCACGAGAGAGTTTCGTTGGTGTCCCCGTTGCCCCCCAGGGAGACCTCGGGCCGGTCGGCGTCACGCGGCAGTGGCGGCAGGCGGTTCAGGCGCCCGATGGCCTCCACCAGCGCATTCTTCATATCCGTGCCGAGGGCGAAACGCAGGTTGATCCCGGCACCGCCGACGAAGGCGTTGCCCTCGATCTCTTCCACGCCCGGCAGTCCTTGCATGACGTTCTCGAGGGGCTCGAGAAGTTCGGACTCCACTTCCTCCGGGGAAGCCGTGCGCCAGTTGGTCTGGATGGAGAGCTCGGGGCGCTTGATGTCGGGGAACAGCTGCAGCGGCAGGCGCCAGAGACTCAGCAGCCCCAGCAGAGTCACGAAAATGGCAATCACGATCACGCCGATCGGACTGCGGCTCGACCACTGCAGGGTTTCCATGGCTCAGGCCTGGGTGACAGGGAACCGTCCCATGCGACTTGGATGCTACTGCCGGGTTCACGGTTTGAACCGGCCTTCTCGTTGGGACGAGAGGAATGCGCGACGTGAGGAGGCCGGGGAACGCCCGCTGCACTGCAACCGGGCCGCCAGGCGCTCGGAAACGGGCACGCCGGCGGCCGGGTCTGCCGGGGATCTTTGCGTGGCCGCGGGCAGCCGAGGGCCGAGGGCCCAAGGGCGCGGCGTCAGAAACCGACGCCGCCGGGCGGGATGGCGGTGGCGGTCATGCCGCTGGCCGAGCGCACAGCGAGCTCGCGCATGGGGTTGGTACGGCGGCGCCCGCGGGTCCTGGCGCGCAGCGACAGCGGTTGCGCCAGCTCGCGCGTGCGATAGAGCGCGACACTTCCTGCTCGCGCGCCAAGCAGGACCGCCGCGTCAGCATCCAGCCCGTGCGGGGCGTCCCGTGGCGGACGCGGCCGGCGGGCGGCGTGCGCGAGCCTCGCCGGTGATCAACCGCGGTGGGTGCCGCGCACGTGCGCTGCGCTGCGTTTGCGAGCGCCCGCGCCCGCGTGACTCAGCTCCCCCAGGATCCCGCATTCCTTATCTTCGCGTGCCGGCTGGCAGCGACGTCGCAAGGCCTTCAGCTGGCGCTCCAGTTGCTGCAGTTCGGCGATGCGCGCCGCGACGTGGGCGACATGCTCGTCCAGCAGGGCGTGCGCAGCCTGGCAGTTGTCGCGGGGCAGGTCACGGAAACGCAGCAATTGTCTGATCTCATCCAGGGCCATGTCCAACACGCGGCAATTGCGGATGAAGGCGAGCCGCTCGACGTGCGCGCGGCCGTACATGCGGTAGTTGCCCGCGGTGCGGCTGGGCGCCGGCAGCAGTCCTTCGCGCTCGTAGAAGCGGATGGTTTCCGGCTGGCACTGGGTGCGGCGGGCCAGTTCACCGATTTTGAGCGACAGCATCAGGGGACTTGACCTTAAAGTGACTTCAGGGTTTCCACTATACGCCTGCCGTGCGGGGGCCGCCCGCGCGGGCGCCGCGGTGGTGTGCCGCCCCGCACCGCGCACGCAGCGCTTAACCCGGCACGTCGCGCTGCGCCGCGGACTGCGGCAGGCCCGAGGAATGCATCGCCCATGAGCCGCTCGCACCAGCCCCACGCAGGCCACCGCCACGGCGCGCACCGTGACGAGCCCGGTGCTGCCACGGCCGCTGGCGGCGTGCGGCGCCTGCTCGTGGCGCTCGCCATACTGGGCACCTTCACGCTGGTCGAGGCGGTCGGGGGCTACCTCGCGAACTCGATCGCGCTGCTCGCCGAGGCGGCGCACATGCTGGCGGACTCCGCCTCGCTGCTGCTGGCGGTGCTCGCGGTGCGTGTCGGGCAGCGCCCCGCAAACGAGCGGCGCACCTATGGCCACCGGCGCTATCAGCCACTGGCCGCTTTCGTCAACGGGCAACTGCTGCTGCTCCTGACGGTCTGGGTGGTCTACGAGGCGCTCGTGCGGCTCACCCGCCTGCCAGTGGTCGACGGACAGCTGATGCTCGGTATCGCGCTGCTGGGCGGTGTGGCGAACCTCGCCGCGTTCCTCGCGCTCGCCGGCGCGCGCTCGCTCAACGAGCGCGGCGCGCGTGCGCACGTGCTGAGCGACCTGCTGGGGTCCCTTGCGGCGAGCCTGGCCGCGGGCCTGATCCTACTGCGGGGATGGACCGTCGCCGATCCGTTGCTCTCCCTCCTGGTGTCGGTGCTGATCTTCCGTTCGGCGTGGACGCTGACGCGCCAGTCCGCCGACGTATTGCTGGAAAGCGTCCCGGCGAGCGTCGATGTGCTGCAGATCCAGGCCGTGCTGATCGGCCACGTGCGTGGGCTGGTCGGCGTGCACCACGTGCACGTGTGGTCGATGACCGGGGAGCGCCCCACGGTGACCCTGCACGCGAATCTTGAGCCGGGCACCCAACACCACGAGGCCCTCACCGCCATCCATGCGCGCCTGGCCGAACACCTGCGAGTCGAGCACTGCACGGTGCAGATCGAGGAGGGCCCCTGTGAGTCCCCCGACTGCCTGCCGGTCGGCGGGCCGGCACCCCGCTGAAGAACCGCCGCGGCCGAGGCGAGGACATGAGCTCTCACGAGCCTCGCCGGCGATCGCGCGCGCAGGTCCGCGAGCGCCACACTTCGTGCGCAGGCGCATGGGTGCGCCGCGCGGCGCTGCTGTCGCTCCTGCTGGCCGCACGCTTCCCCGAGGCCCCGGTGGCGGCTGCCGCTGAGGCGGCGTCGGACCCCGCCTCCGAGCCCGCCACCGCCAGTCCCGCCCCCGACACGCGCTGGCCAACGCTGCTCGCGGCCCAGTACACCTACGTGCTCCAGCATCAGACCGGGCTGCACTCACCTTACGCCGGCGCGCTGAGCCTCGACCCGCAGGGCGACACGCAGGCCACGCATACCATCGGCTTCTACGGCGGCTGGGCTCCGGTGGGCTGGGCGCAGCTGTATCTCGACACCGAGAAGTTCATGGGTGGCGGGGTCAGTGGGGCGACCGGACTCGGCGGGCTGACCAACGGTGACGTGGTGCGCGAGGGCGCGGCGGGACTGAAGAAAACCTTCTACATCGCCCGTGCATACGTGCGCCTGATGCTGCCTTGGGGGGCGCCGGTGTCGCACGTCGAGCGCGCCCAGGATCAGACCGCCGGCACCGAGGCGGTGCGACGCCTCGAGTTCAAGGCCGGACTCCTGGCGGTCACGGACGATTTCGACCACAACCGCTACGCCTCCGCGACGCGCACGCAATTCATGAACTGGTCGCTGTGGGCGAATACCGCCTGGGACTACGCAGCCGACACCCGCGGCTACACCGACGGCCTCGTGCTGGGATACGTGAGTCCTGCCTGGAGTCTCAGGTACGGGCTCTATCGCATGCCGACGCTGGCTAACGGACAGACGCTGGAGACTTTGAACCGGGCCCGAGAGGAGAACCTGGAGCTGACGCTGTCGCCCTGGGCGGGCGGGCTGATCGTGCGCTTCCTCGGCTACTACAACACCGCGGCGATGGGCGACTACCGCGAGGCGCTCGCGCTGGCCGCCCGCACCGGCACCGTTCCGGATGTCGCCGCCGATGGGCGCAACGGGCGGCACAAGTACGGCTTCGGACTCAACGGCGAACTGCCGCTGGCGGATGAGGGTGAGACGGGCCTCTTCCTGCGCGCCGGCTGGAACGACGGTGCCACGGAAACCTTCGCATTCACCGAAGTCGACCGGCAGGTGAGTCTGGGCGCGCAGGTGAGCGGGGCGCACTGGCAGCGGGCGGCGGATCGCGTGGGCGTGGCGGCCGTCCTCGAGGCACTCTCGGGCCCGCATCACGACTACCTCGCAGCCGGCGGCTCCGGCTTCCTGCTCGGCGATGGACGGCTCGCCTACGGGGCCGAGCAGATACTGGAGGTCTATTACCGGCTGCAACTGTGGAACTCAGTGGCGAGCGTGCCGCTGCGCGTGCAGCTGTCTCCGGATTTTCAGTTCATCCGCCGCCCGGGCTACAACGAGGATCGCGGCCCAGTGCGCTTCTACGGGCTGCGCCTGCATCTGGAGTATTGAAAAGGGGGGGTTGACATTAGTGTAAGTACTGGCTTACGGTAAGTAATGGCTTACGCAAACGCGCTGCACTGCCTGAGTGATGCCACGCGCCGCCGGGTCTTCGAGCGGCTGCGATCGGGCCCGAAGTCCGTCGGCGTGCTCGCCAAAGGACTGCCCGTCAGCCGGCCGGCGGTCTCCCAGCACCTGAGGGCATTGAAGGAGGCCGGGCTGGTGCTCGAGCGCCCGGAGGGCAATCGCCGCATTTACTGCATCGATCCTGCGGGACTCGGCGAGCTGCGGCGCTGGCTGGATCGGTTTTGGGAAGACGCACTGGCCGCCTTCAAGAAAGAACTCGAATCCGAACCCCCGACAGATACGAGGAAGCCCCCGTGAACGCCACCATCAAGATCGCACCGGTGCGTAAATCCATCGTGGTCGCGGCGACGCCGCTGCGGGCGTTCGAGGTGTTCACCAGTGGCATGGACCGCTGGTGGCCCAAGACGCACAGCATCGGCAGCTCACCGCTCAAGAGCTGCCTGATCGAGCCTTTCGTCGGCGGCCGCTGGTACAACCGATGCGAGGACGGTTCGGAGGTTACCGTCGGGCACGTGCGGGTGTGGCAGCCGGGCGAGCGCCTGGTGGTCAGCTGGGAGATCAGCGCGCAGTGGAAGCCCGAGCCGCGCGTGCAACTCGCCTCGGAGGTGGAGATCCGTTTCCTGCCCGATGGCGAGGCGCGCACCCGGGTCGAGATCGAACACCGCGACTTCGAGCGCATGGGTGCGCAGCCGGGTGAGACCATGCGCAACGCGGTGGACGGCGGGTGGCCCGGTCTCCTGGAGCTGTTCGCTCAAGAGCTCGCGCGGGCGGGCCGCTCGCGGTAGGGCGGCGCATGCAAACGCGCGCCCCCCTGTGGCTGAAGCTCGCCGCCCTCATCGCGGCGCTGTACGCGGCGGGCCACACCGCGGGCATGCCCTGGACGCCGAGCCATGAGCTGCCCGCCCAGGCGGTGGTGGCGCAGATGCAGGGCGTGCACTTCAGCGCCGCGGGCAGCAACCGCAGCTATTGGGATTTCTACGAGGGTTTCGGTCTTGCCATCAGCGCGCTGCTCACGGTGCAGGCGGTGCTGCTGTGGCAGCTCGCCGGGGTGGCATGCGACACCGGGCGCTACCGGGGGATGGCCGTGACCCACCTGGCCGGTTTCCTGCTTCTCGGGGCGATCGCGGCGCGTCATATCTTCGCGCTGCCGCTGTGGCTCGCGGCGGGGATCGGCGCGTGCCTCGTGATCGCGCTGCTGCGTCCACCGCTGCGCACGCTGCCGGCCGTCTGACACGCCACGCGTTGCGGCCCAGTTGAGGATTACTCCGCAGCGGCGCGCCCATGCGCGCACCGGCCCGTCGCGGTACGATCGCGCCCATGACGATCCGGGAATACTTCAGGGCACGCTCACGGCGCGCGCGCGCGTTCGTGGCCGGCGGTGGCCTCGTGGTGGCCGTGGCGGGCGCGATCCTCGCCGTGACCGACTCGCTCGGCCGTGGCGCTTCATACGCCGTGACAGCCGCGGCGGTGCTGGGCGTCGTTATCCTCTTCGGGGCGCTGCTGTATCTTGACGTCACCAAATGCCCGCAGTGCTTCGCTCGCCTCGGAATCCAGATCGCCAATCAGTACCGCTTTGGGCGCCGGGTGGATTTCTGCCCGTTCTGCGGCGTGGGTTTTGATAAGTGCGAGATGCGCAGCCCCTGAAGCGCGCGCCGAGCCGCGCGCGCTGCGGCATCGGGCAGTCTCAGCCTCTTTGATTACCGCCATCGGCCGCCGGCGAGTCGCGGAGTAGCGACGAGTAGCCCGCGGTACTGAATTCGCCCAGAATCACCGTCTGGGCGGCGGCCGTTTCGGGCAGAGCCGCACGGCGTTGCTGGTTTTTATATGGTGCCCGGGGCCGGACTCGAACCGGCATGAGGTAACCCCCGAGGGATTTTAAGTCCCTTGCGTCTACCAGTTTCGCCACCCGGGCAGGCGGTGGAGGGGGAGATTCTACAGAAGTCCCCGTCGGCGACGCGCACCAGCGACATTCATGCTGTAGCGCTAACCCAATGAATTTGCGAGACTTGCGCGCCGTGCTTCGGTAACCCCTATCGCCAGCAAGCTGACAGCGAGCGCGATGCCAGTAAGATCCCTTGAGGTTGAGAACCTGCACTTGTGGCGGGGCGAGCGCCATGTGCTGCGCGGCGTGGCCTTTGCGCTGGGCGCGGGGGAGTGCCTGGCGGTCACCGGGCCCAATGGCGCCGGCAAGACCACCCTGCTGCGTACGCTCGCCGGGCTCATGTACCCGGAAGGAGGGCACGTGCGCTGGGCGGGCGCGGACGTGCGCGCGGACTTGCGCGCCTACCAGGGATCACTTGCGTATCTGGGGCACGAGCCGCCGCTGAAGGCGGATCTGACGGCACGCGAGAACCTGCACTACTGGATCGGAGTGCGCCGCCGTGTAAGCGCTGCGGCGCTCGGAGCCGCACTGGCGCGCGTGGGCGTGGAAGCCCTCGCGGAGCGCCTGGTGCGGACGCTTTCGGCGGGCCAGCGGCGCCGGGTGGCGCTCGCGGCCCTGGCGCTGTGCGTCGTGCCGCTGTGGCTGCTGGACGAACCCGCCACCAACCTCGATGCGGACGGACAGCGCCTGGTCGGCGGCCTCATCGCCGAGCAGCTGGCGCGCGGCGGCCTCGCCGTGGCGGCCATACATCACTCGCTCGCCCTGCCGGCCGGGCAGGTGCGGCAGCTGGAGCTCGCGGCATGAACTCAACGCCCGCCGTCATTGACCCGTTCGCGATGGGCGCGCCCGAGGCGGAGGTCGGTGCGTTGGCGGCGGCAGCCCTGGCACTGGCGCGTGATCTGAAGCTGGCCTTTCGCCGTCCGGCGCAACTGCTGCAGCCGCTGGCGTTCTTCGCACTCGTGACCATGTTGTTTCCGCTGTCGATCTCTCCGGAACTGTCGCAGCTGCGCCTCGTGGCCCCCGGCGCGCTGTGGGCGGCGGCGCTGTTGGCCTCACTGCTCGCACTGGAGTTCCTGTTCCGTGATGACGCTCAGGACGGCACGCTTGAGCAGTACGCGCTCTCGGGTCAGTCCCTCACGGCGCTGCTGTTCGCCAAGACCGCGGCACACTGGCTGCTCACCGGGCTGCCGCTCGCGCTCATGGCACCCATCGCCGCGCTGGCACTGGGTGCGCCGACGAGCGCGCTGCCGGGCATCATCGCGGCGGTGGGCCTGGGCAGCGTGACACTGAGCCTGATCGGCGCGATCGGCGCGGCGCTCACCCTCGGCATCCGCCGCAGCGGCGTGCTGCTGTCACTGCTCACCCTGCCGCTGTCGCTGCCGGTGCTGATCTTCGGGGCGCGTGCGACGCAGGTGGCGATCAGCGGCGGCACGATCATCGCGCCGCTGGAACTGCTGGCAGCGATGGCCGTGTTCGGCGTGACGCTTGCCCCGCTCGCCGCCGCGGCCGCGGTTCGCATCAGTCTTGAGTAGGCGGCGCACGTGAGGTTCACCTGGTTTCATCGTCTGGGATCGCCGCCGTACATCTACGGCCTCGCGCGCCGTCTGACGCCCTGGTTTGCCTGGAGTGCGGCGCTGCTGATCGCCGGCGGCGTGTGGGGTGGGCTGGTGCTCGCGCCGCCGGATTACCAGCAGGGGGACGGCTTTCGCATCATCTACGTACACGCCCCGAGTGCGTGGCTGTCCCTCATGGTGTATACGAGCATGGCGGTGGCCGCCGCGGTGGGTCTCATCTGGCGGATCAAAGTCGCCCACGCGCTGGCCGCCAGCTGCGCGCCCATCGGCGCTTCCTTCACCGTGGCTGCGCTTGTGACCGGGTCGCTCTGGGGGCAGCCAATGTGGGGAACATACTGGCAGTGGGACCCCAGGCTCACTTCGGAACTTGTGCTCCTGTTTCTTTATCTGGGATACATGGGACTGCGTGCAGGCATTGAAGACACTCAGCGGGCGGATCGCGCCAGTGCCGTGCTGGCGGTGGTCGGGGTCGTGAACGTGCCGATCATTCACTACTCGGTCACCTGGTGGAACTCGCTGCACCAGGCGCCCTCCGTGATGCGGCTCGCCAAGCCGACCATGGCGGCCTCGATGCTCTTGCCGCTGCTCGTGATGTTCCTCGGCTTCACGCTGCTGTTCCTGGCGTTAGTGCTGGTGCGCCTGCGCGCGGAGATCCTCGCCCGCGAGCGCAGCAGCAGCTGGATCCGGGAGGCCCTGGGCGCATGAACGAGTTTCTGGACATGGGGGGCTATGCTGCATATGTGTGGCCCTCGTATGCGGTCACCTTCATCGTCATCGCGCTGAACATCTTCTGGGCGCGGCGCGCACTCGCGCGGGCGCGCGTGGCGGCGCGCCACCGCCTCGCCGCGCGCGGTGAGCCCTCGTGACGCCGACGCGTAAACGCCGCCTGCTGCTGGTGACGGGGATCGTGGCCGGTGTGAGCATTGCCGGGGCGCTGGCGCTCAACGCGTTCCGCCGCAACGTCACCTTCTTCTTCGACCCGACGCAGGTCGCCCAGGGCGAGGTGGCGCCCGGGCAGGCGTTCCGCCTCGGCGGCATGGTGACGCAGGGCAGCCTGGCGCGCGCCCCGGGCAGCCTCGAGGTGCGCTTCATCGTGACCGACTTCAGTCACCAGGTGCCGGTGAGTTACACCGGCGTGCTCCCGGACCTGTTCCGTGAAGGCGCCGGGGTCGTCGCGCACGGGCGCCTGAATGCCTCCGGCACCTTCGTCGCCGACGAGGTGCTCGCCAAGCACGACGAGAAATACATGCCCCCGGAAGTGGAGCGCTCCTTGAAGCGCCGCCACGGCGAGTCGCGGGCCAATTCCACCACCGGCGCCGCGGACGCAACACCCGCGGTCCCGGCGCCGACAACCCAGACAGGCTCCTAAACCATGCTGCCCGAGTTAGGTCATTTCGCCCTGATCCTGGCGCTGCTGCTGGCGGCGCTGCAGGCGGTCTTCGGCATCGCAGGTCCCATGCTCGGACGTGAACGCTGGATCCGCGCGGTGTCGCCGGCGCTCGCCGGACAAGCGGTCATGGTGGCGACCGCGGTCCTGTGCCTGGCGAACGCGTTCATCGGCAACGACTTCTCGGTGGCGTACGTGGCGCAGAATTCCAATTCCGCGCTGCCGCTGTTCTATCGCGTGGCGGCACTGTGGGGGGCTCACGAGGGCTCGCTGCTGCTGTGGATCCTGCTGCTGTCACTGTGGAGCGTGGCGGTGGCGATTCGCTCAGGCAGCCTGCCGCCGAAGTTCGCGGCGCGCGTGCTCGGGGTGCTGGGGCTCGTGAGCTTCGGCTTTCTGCTCTTCACCCTGGCGACCTCCAATCCCTTCATGCGCCTGGATCCGCCGGCCCCGGACGGGCGGGACCTGAACCCCATCCTCCAGGACCCCGGCCTGGCGGTGCATCCGCCCATCCTCTACACCGGCTACGTCGGTTTCGCGGTCGCCTTCGCCTTCGCGTGCGCGGCGATGCTCGAAGGGCGCCTGGACCAGGCGTGGGCGCGCTGGACGCGCCCGTGGACGACCTCGGCGTGGGCATTTCTGACCTGCGGCATCGCCCTCGGCAGCTTCTGGGCCTACTACGAACTGGGCTGGGGTGGCTTCTGGTTCTGGGACCCGGTGGAGAACGCCTCCTTCATGCCCTGGCTGGTCGGCACCGCGCTCGTGCACTCCCTGGCCGTCACCGACAAACGCGGGCTGTTCAAGAGCTGGACGCTGCTGCTGGCGATCCTCGCCTTCTCTCTGAGCATGCTCGGCACGTTCCTGGTGCGCTCCGGGGTGCTGGTGTCGGTGCACTCGTTCGCGGCCGATCCCAGCCGCGGCCTGTTCATCCTGGTGTTCCTCATCATCATGATCGGCGGGGCGCTGTCGCTGTACGCCTGGCGCGCGCCGCTTTTGAAGTCGGATGCCGGGTTTGAGCTCGGGGCGCGCGAATCCTTCCTGCTGTTCAACAACGTACTGCTGGTCACCGCCGCGGCGACGGTGTTCGCCGGCACGCTCGCGCCGCTGATCTCGGACGCCCTGCACCTGGGCACCGTGTCGGTGGGTCCGCCGTACTTCAATCCGACCTTCATGCTCTCGATGCTGCCACTGGCAGCGTTGCTGTCGGTGGGGATCCACTCGGGCTGGAAGCGCGGTCGCCTGAAGGACAAGGAGCGCATGCTGCTGTTCACCTTCGTCGCCGCCGCGGTGCTCGCCTGCGGGCTGGTGTTCGGGATCTATCGGCACGGCCAGGTGCTCTCGCCCGTGGCGGCCACCGTGGGCATCTGGATTCTCATCGCCTCGCTGGTGGATCCACTGGATCGCTGGCGCCGCGGCCTGACGCTCTCGCGCGGCGTACTTGGCATGACGATCGCGCACATGGGCCTCGGGATCGCCGTGGTCGCTCTCACCACGGTGCAGTCCTTTACCCTCGAGCGCGATCTGGCCGTCTCCCCCGGCGAGGTGGCGCAGGTTGGAGCGTATGAGCTGCGCTTCCAGGGCGTGAAACCAGTCGAGGGCCCGAACTTCGAGGGCGTCGGGGGCACCTTCGTGGTGACGCGCGCCGGCAAACCGGTTGCGACCCTGACACCACAGAAGCGCCAGTTCTGGGTGCAGCACCAGGTCACCTCCGAGACCGCGATCACGGTGAACCACGGCAACAATCTGCTGCTCGCACTGGGGGATGACCTCGGTGGCGGCCGCTGGAGCGTGCGGGTGCAGGTGCGCCCGCTGGTGAGCCTCGTGTGGCTCGCCGCGCTCATCATGGCCATCGGCGGCGGGCTCGCCGCCTCCGACCGGCGCTACCGCAACGTGCGGGTCACCGCCGGCGCGGCCGCCAACGCGGTGCCCGGGAAGGCGTAAGTGAACCGCTTCCTGGTGCCGCTCGGGGTGTTCGTGGCGCTCGCCGTGGTGCTGGGCATCGGCATCCGCCATTCCCCGGACAAGGGGATCATCGCCTCGCCGCTGATCGGCAAGGCTGCCCCGCAGTTCTCCCTGCCCGCGCTGGCGCAGCCGGAACGCACGGTGAGCACGCAGGACCTCAAGGGCCGCTGGTACCTGCTCAACGTGTGGGGCACCTGGTGCGGGGAGTGCCGCGCCGAGCATGACATGCTGCTCAAGGTGCACGCCGCGGCCATCGTGCCGCTGATCGGACTGGACTGGAAGGACGACGACGCGCAGGCCCAGGCGTGGCTCGCACAGCTCGGCAACCCATATGAGAGTGTCGCGGTGGATCGCTCGGGCCGGGCCGCCATCGACTGGGGGGTGTACGGGGCGCCGGAGACCTTCCTCGTCAACCCCCAGGGCATCGTCGTCTACAAGCACGTCGGGGCACTGGATGAGAACACCTGGACGCGCGAGATCCTGCCGCGGGTCCAGGGAACGCCGGGCAAGTCATGACGGTGCACAGCGCGAGGCGCCGGTGGCTGCCGCTGTGGCTGCTGCTCATGAGCGCCGGCTGCTGGGCGCTGGATACCACGGTGCTGCCCGATCCGGCCCTGCAGGCGCGCTATCTGGGGCTGACGCACGAGTTGCGCTGCATGCAGTGCCAGAACGAGTCGATCGCCGATTCCCCCGTGGACCTGGCAGCCGACCTGCGCGCCCAGGTGCGCGATCAGCTGCTGGCGGGCAAAACGGACGACGAAGTGCGTGCCTGGATGGCCGCACGCTACGGGGATTTCATCCTGTTCCGGCCCCGCTACTCGTGGCGCAACGCCTGGCTGTGGGGCGCGCCGGGGGCCCTGCTGTTGCTCGGCGCCTTCATGAGCTGGCGCATCGTGAGCCGCCGCACGCGGCTGCTCGCCCAGGACCAGGAAGCGCTCGATGAAGACCTGCGCGCCTAGATGATCACCTTTGTACTGCTCGCGGCCACCTTCACGGTGGCGGGTGTCATCGCCGTGGCGGTGCCGTTGCTGCGCCGCGGTGCGCTGGCGCCGGCGTCCTGGGCGGCCCTCGGCGCGGGCGCCGTGCTGGTCCTGGGCTCCGCGCTGCTCTACGTCACCTGGAGCAACTGGAGTTGGCGCGCTTCGGCGCCCGGTGACACCCCGCAGACCATGGTTGCGCACCTGGCGCGCCAGCTCGAACAGGACCCGAAGAACCTCGATGGCTGGCTCATGCTGGCGCGCTCCTACCTGGTGCTGCAGGAGTACCCGCTCGCACTGCGGGCCTTCGAGCGTGCCGACCGCCTCAGCGGCGGCATGAACGCGGAGGCGCTCATGGGTGAGGCGGAGGCACTGGCACTCACGGATGAATCCGAACTCGAGGGCCGCGCGGGGAAGTTGATCGAGCGGGCGCTGGTGCTCGCGCCGGACTCGGGCAAGGCGCTGTTCTTCGGGGCCACGACGGCGGCCCGCCGGGGCGATCTGCCGCTGGCCCGACAGCGCTTCGCGCGGATCCTGGAGCTCAATCCACCCGACAACGTGCGTCCCCTGATCGAGGGGCAGATCCGTGCACTTGATGAGAGGCTTGCCGTGCAGGCCGCCCCGGCTGCCGTGCCGCAATCGGGCGCCACCGCGGCGGATGCGGCGGTGCGCGTCAATATCACCTTGTCGCCCGCGGTGAGCGGAGGGACGACCGCGCCGCTGTTCGTCTTCGTGCGCCGCACGGGCGAGGGCGGGCCGCCGCTCGCCGCCAAGCGCCTCGAGGCCCGGTTCCCCCAGGCAGTGACCCTCACGCCCGCGGACTCGATGATCCCCGGGCGCTCCTTTGCGGCCGGCCAGAGCGTGCAGGTGGTCGCGCGCGTCGCCCGCTCCGGCAGCCCCGTGGGCGCCAGCGGGGATCCGTTCGGCGAGGTGACCTACAGGGTCGGGCAGGATGGCCTGCTGAATCTCGTCATTGATCGCATAACCCCCTGACAGACAGGTGTCTGTCGGAGGGCTGTCAGATATCGCTTATTTGCCCCGTCACCATCGAGGGGTATGCTCCTCCGGGAAGAGGGCTTTTTACCCCACGATCACGCCATGAGTGCCCGCGCATCGACTCGGGTCTTAAGGCGGTTTAAGGAGCACGAGCGATGGCACAAGGAACTGTTGATGAAGGGCGCACCTCCCACCGGGGCTTTGCCTCGATGAACGCAGAGCGTCAGCGGCAGATTGCGAGCATGGGTGGCAAGGCAGTACCGGATGAGAAGCGCAGCTTCTCGCAGAACCGGCGCCTCGCGGCAGAGGCGGGACGCAAGGGCGGACAGAGTGTCCCGGGCGCCAAGCGCAGCTTCTCCCAGGATCGCAATCTGGCGGCGGTCGCCGGGCGCAAGGGCGGACAGAGCGTGCCGGATGAGAAGCGCAGCTTCTCGCAGCATCCCGAGCTGGCCGCTGAGGCCGGGCGTAAGGGCGGACAGGCCAGTCACGGTGGCGGCAGCCGTCCGGCGTAAGTAAGGGGCAGGCTCCCGCCCGGTGGGGGCCGTTCCATCAGACATCGCGTGCGCGGCCGGCGACGGCCGCGCACGGCGTGTCAGGCCTCAGGCCTTCAGTGTCACGAACCAGGCGCCGGCGGCGATCATGCCGATCCCGAGCCAGTTCACCGGCGCGAGCTTCTCACCGAGGAAGCTGACCCCGAACAGCGCCACCAGGACCACGCTGAGCTTATCCAGCGGTGCTACGCGCGCCGCGTCCCCGACGCTCAGTGCGCGGAAGTAGCACCACCACGAGGCTCCGGTGGCGAGGCCCGAGAGCACCAGATAGAAATAGCTGCGCGCGGAAGTCTTTGCGACATCCGGAAACTGCCGCGTCGCCCCTACGAGGGCTGCGAGCGCCAGCAGCACTACGACGGTGCGGATGAGTGTGGCAACGTCGGGGCTGACGTGCTCGACGCCGATCTTGGCGAAGATTGCCGTGAGCGCGGCGAACACCGCGGAGCTGAGGGCCCAGATCTGCCACGCTGCCATCGCCGAGCACCTCAAAGCGCACGAGCCTCGCCTGCGAGTGTCCCACGGCGCGCCGCTGCCGGTCACTCGCCATTGACCGCAGCGCTCAGGCGTACTACTTTCCCCACCGAGCTAGGGGAGCCCCGGCAGGGGGCTGAGAGGCCAGCGGGCGCTTTGAGGTAGCGCGGCATGGCGACCCTCCGAACCTGATCCAGTTCATGCTGGCGTAGGAAAGTGTCACGGTGATCGCGTGCTCCGGTTGCAGAGGCGCGCGCCTTTTCCGCTCCTCCCCGCAGGCATTCACTGGATCTTCGACTTTAACGTTGAGGAGCCTTTTCCATGAATGCGCAACTGCTGCACGTGGTGTCCGAATCCTTCCCCGCCTCCCGCAAGGTGTACCACGGCGGCACCCTGCACCCGGGCATTCGCGTGCCGATGCGCGAAATTGACCTGCACCCGTCCGCCCAGGAGCCGCCGCTGACGGTGTACGACCCCTCCGGTCCCTACACCGACCCGCAGGTCAGCATCGACATCGAGCGCGGGCTCGCGCGCACGCGCGCCACCTGGATCAGCGCGCGGGACGACGTGGAGGCGTACCCGGGACGCAAGGTGCAGCTTCTCGACAACGGGCTCAACGCCGGTGGCAAGGCGGCGCCGGAATTTCCGCTGCGCCGCGCACCGTTGCGCGCGCGCACCGGCCGCGCGGTCACCCAGCTCGCCTACGCGCGCGCCGGGCTCATCACCCCGGAGATGGAGTACATCGCCATCCGCGAGAACCTCGGGCGCGCGCAGCGCGCCCCCGGCGCACGCGACGGCAACGACTGGGGCGCCGCGATTCCCGAGTTCGTCACCCCCGAGTTCGTGCGCGCCGAGGTTGCCTGCGGGCGCGCCATCATCCCGGCGAACATCAACCACCCGGAATCCGAGCCCATGATCATCGGGCGCAACTTCCTGGTGAAGATCAACGCCAACATCGGCAACTCCGCCGTCACTTCCTCCACCGCCGAGGAAGTCGACAAGCTCGTGTGGGCGATCCGCTGGGGCGCCGACACGGTCATGGACCTGTCCACCGGGCGCAACATCCACACCATCCGCGAATGGATCCTGCGCAACTCGCCGGTGCCGATCGGCACGGTACCCATCTATCAGGCGCTGGAGAAGGTCGGGGGCGTGGCCGAGGATCTGACCTGGGAGGTGTTCCGCGACACGCTCATCGAGCAGGCGGAGCAGGGCGTGGACTACTTCACCATCCATGCGGGCGTGCGCCTGGCGTACATCCCGCTCACGATCAACCGCGTCACCGGCATCGTCTCGCGCGGCGGTTCGATCATGGCGAAGTGGTGTCTCGCGCACCACCGCGAGAGCTTCCTCTACGAGCACTTCGAGGAGATCTGCCAGATCAGCCGTGCCTACGATGTCGCCTTCTCGCTGGGAGACGGGCTGCGCCCGGGCTCGATCGCAGATGCCAACGACGCGGCGCAGTTTGCCGAGCTGGAAACGCTGGGCGAGCTCACCCAGGTGGCCTGGCGGCACGACTGCCAGGTGATGATCGAGGGCCCCGGCCACGTGCCGATGCACAAGATCAAGGCCAACATGGACAAGCAGCTCGCCACCTGCGGCGAGGCGCCGTTCTACACCCTGGGGCCCCTCACCACCGACATCGCCCCCGGCTACGATCACATCACCTCCGCCATCGGCGCGGCGATGATCGGCTGGTTTGGCACCGCAATGCTGTGTTACGTGACGCCCAAGGAGCACCTCGGGCTGCCGGACCGCAACGACGTCAAGACCGGCGTCATCACCTACAAGATTGCAGCCCACGCGGCCGATCTTGCCAAGGGTCATCCGGGGGCGCAGGAGCGCGACAACGCGCTGTCGCGCGCGCGCTTTGATTTTCGCTGGCAGGACCAGTTCAACCTGTCCCTCGACCCGGATACCGCGTGCGCCTTTCACGATGCCACGCTGCCCAAGGAGGGCCACAAGGTGGCGCATTTCTGCTCCATGTGCGGCCCGAAATTCTGCTCCATGCGCATCTCGCACGAGGTGCGCGCCGAGGCACGCGCTGCCGGCATGCAGGACATGGCGGCCAAGTTCCGCGCCGGCGGCGGCGAGCTGTACGTGCCGGCGGCCAAGGCGGACTGAAGCGCATGCGCGTGAGCGTCATCGGCGCGGGCGTCGCAGGTCTTACCTGCGCGCTGGAGCTCGCCAGCCGCGGCGCCACCGTGGAGGTGCTGGAACAATCCGCAGCACCCGCTGCGCGCGGCTGCTCCTGGTATGCCGGCGGCATGCTCGCCCCCTGGTGCGAGCAGGAGAACTCCGGCGCCCTGATCGCGCAGCTGGGCCTGGAGAGCATCCCCTGGTGGCAGCAGCACTTCCCGCCGACGCGGGTTGAGGGCACGCTGGTGCTCGCGCATGCGCGCGATGGCGCCGAGCTTGGCCAGTTTGCCCGGCGTACGCACTCGTTTGAGCCGGTGAACGCGGAGGCGATTGCGGCGCTGGAGCCGGAACTCGCCGGACGTTTTGCCCACGGGCTCTATTTTAGCGCCGAGGGTCACCTGGACCCGCGCGCGGCGCTCGCCCAGCTGGCGGCGCGGCTTGAGCAGCTCAACGTGCCACTGCGCTTTGCAACCGCGGCGAGCGCCAGGCGTCTCGCCGGCCGCAGCGTGATCGACTGCCGCGGGCTGGCCGCGCGTGAGGAGCTGCCGGAGCTGCGCGGCGTAAAGGGCGAGATGCTGCTGCTGCGGCTGCCGGAGCTGTCGCTGCGCCGGCCGGTGCGGGTGCTGCATCCGCGCGTTCCGGTGTACATCGTGCCGCGCGGTGCGGGGCTGTACATGGTGGGGGCGACCATGATCGAGAGCGACGAGGCGACACGCGTGAGCGCGCGCTCGGTCCTGGAACTGCTCTCGGCAGCCTACGCGCTGCATCCGGCTTTCGGCGAGGCACAGATCCTGGAGCTCGGCACCGGCGTGCGCGCCGCGTTTCCTGACAACCTGCCGCGGCTGCAGCGCCGCGGGGCAACCTTGTACGTGAACGGGCTTTACCGCCACGGCTTTCTCATTGCCCCGGCGCTCGCGCGCCGTGCGGCCGAGGTGGTGCTCGAGGGCCGGCATTTTCCCGAGGTGATGGATGAGGATTCAGGTCAACGGCGTCTGGCGTGAGACCGCGGTGGCGCAACTGGCCGCGGCGCTGATGGAGCTGGGCTATGCGGACAGCATCGTGAGCACGGCGCTCAACGGTGAGTTCGTGGCCGTGGGCGAGCGCGCCGCGACGCCCCTTGCCGAAGGCGACCAGCTCGAGGTGCTGGCGCCGATGCAGGGGGGCTGATGCTCGAGCTCTATCAGCGGGCGTTGCGTTCGCGGCTGTTCCTTGGCAGCGCGCGCTATCCCTCCCCGGCGGTGCTGGCGGAGGCGGTGCGCGCGGCGCGCGCGGAAGTTGTCACCGTCTCGCTGCGGCGCGAGTCGAGCGGGGAGCGTGCCGGCCAGGGGTTCTGGGCCCTGATCCGCGACCTTGGCGTGCAGGTGCTGCCGAATACGGCCGGGTGTCATTCGGTGAAGGAGGCGGTGACCACGGCGCACATGGCGCGCGAGGTGTTCGCCACCCCGTGGATCAAACTGGAGGTGATCGGCGAGGACGATACGCTGCAGCCGGACGTGTTCGGCCTCACGGAAGCCGCCCGCATCCTGTGCGCGGAGGGATTCCAGGTGTTCCCCTACACGACCGAGGACCTCGTGGTCGCCGAGCGGCTGCTGCAGGCGGGCTGCCGGGTGCTGATGCCGTGGGGCGCGCCCATCGGCTCCGGGCGCGGCC
This sequence comes from uncultured Pseudomonadota bacterium, assembly GCA_963781815.1. Taxonomy (GTDB): domain Bacteria; phylum Pseudomonadota; class Gammaproteobacteria; order Steroidobacterales; family Steroidobacteraceae; genus 13-2-20CM-66-19. The sequence goes on from CAWAHK010000003.1 coordinate 224,054, forward strand.
TGAACAATCTCTTTGGCCTGAAGGCGCTGCGGGCGCACTTTCCCGAGGTGCCGCTGATCATCGATGCGGGCATCGGCGTGCCCTCGCACGCGGCCCAGGCGCTCGAGCTCGGCTTCGACGCGGTCCTCATCAACACCGCCGTCGCGCAGGCGCGCGACCCGGTGGCTATGGCGGGCGCCTTCGCCCTGGCGGTGGAGGCCGGCTATGCCGCGCGCACCGCAGGCCCCATCGAGGCGCGCGACCTGGCGCAGCCATCGACACCGGTTCTGGGCAGCGCATTTCGCGCATGAACTTGCCACGCGTCTACCCGATCGTCGACAGCGCTGACTGGGTGCAGCGTCTCGCGCCGCTCGGGGTGCGCCTGGTGCAGCTGCGGATCAAGGAGCGGCCCGAGGCCTGGGTCGCCGAGCAGATTCAGCTGGCGCAGGCCTGCTGCCGCCGCCACGCCATGCAGCTCATCGTCAACGACTACTGGCGCCTGGCGCTCGCGGCCGGCTGCGACTTCGTGCACCTGGGTCAGACAGACCTGGAGGGCGCTGACCTTAAGGCACTGCGCCGCGCGGGCGTGCGCGTGGGCGTCAGCACCCACGATGAGGCTGAGCTGGAGCGCGCCCTGGGGCTGGCGCCGGATTACGTGGCGCTCGGGCCCATCTACCACACGACGCTCAAGGTGATGCCCTGGGCGCCGCAGGGCCTGCAGCGCATCGGGGTGTGGAAGCGGCGCATCGGCGCGCTGCCGCTGGTCGCCATCGGCGGCGTGTCGCTCGAGCGACTGCCCGCGGTGCTGGCCGCGGGCGCGGACGTGGCGGCGGTGGTGTCGGACATCGTGCGCGCCGCCGATCCGGAGACGCGCGCGCGGCAATGGCTGGGGGCGGCCTCAAAGGCAGCATGAACGATCGTTATCAGCGTCAGTCGGTGCTGCCGGAGGTCGGGGCTGCCGGCCAGCGGCGGCTCGGCGACGCCACGGTTCTCGTGGTGGGCGCCGGCGGACTGGGCTGCGCGCTGTTGCCCTACCTCGCGGCCGCCGGCGTCGGTCACCTGATCCTCATCGATCACGACCGCGTGGAGGAATCGAACCTGCACCGGCAACCGCTGTTTCGGATGGGCGATGTGGGCCGACTCAAGGTCGAGGCCGCGCGTGATGCGTTGCTGGCCACGAATCCCCAGGCGCGCATCGAGGTGCATCCCGAGCGGCTCACTGCCGCCAACGCAGCCGCGCTCATCAGCGGCGTGGCGGTCGCCATCGACGCGGCGGACAGTCTCGCGGCAACCTACGTGCTGAGCGACGCCTGCCAGCGCTCAGGCACCGCCCTGGTGAGCGCCTCGGTCCTCGGGCTTGCCGGCTACGTCGGCGCCTTCTGTGGCGGTGCGCCCAGCTACCGTGCAGTGTTTCCTGACATGCCGCGCGCCGCCGGCTCCTGCGCGCAGGCAGGCGTGCTCGGTACCGCGGTCGCCGTGATCGGCGCGCTGCAGGCCCACCTCACTCTGGCGCTGTTGCTTCAGTGGCAGCCGAGCCCGCTCGGACGCCTGGTCTCGGTCGACTTCAAGACGCTGCGCGTCGGGGGCTTCGGCTTTGAGGGCGCGCGTGAGCCGGAAGGCGCGCCGCTCGCCTTCATCGCGCCCGCCGAGGTGGATGCGGCGGATGTCGTGATTGACCTGCGCAGCACTTCCGAGGCAGCGGTCTCGCCGTTTCCCGCGGCGCTGCGCATCGGTGTCGAGGAGCTGGAGCAGACGCAGCTGCACTGGCCCGGGCAGCCGCGCGTCGTGCTGTGCTGTCGCAGCGGCGTGCGTGCCTGGCGTGCGGCACGTGCCCTGCAACGCCACGGTCATACCAACCTCGCGCTCCTTGCTCTAGGGGAATGACGGCGGTCCTGGTCATCGGCGGCTGCGACTCCAGCGGCGGAGCGGGACTCGTGGCCGACATTCGCACGCTCTCGCGACTGGGCGTCGGCGCGCTGTGTGCCGTGACCGCGGTGACCGCGCAGACTCATCAGGCGCTGCTCGCTGTGAGCGTACTGCCGCCCGAGCTGGTGCACTCCCAGATCGAGAGTGCCTTTGCTTCGGCCGCGATCGGCGCGGTGAAGATCGGGATGCTCGCCACCGCAGCCACCGTGCACGCGGTCGCGGCGGCCCTGGGCCGGCAGCGCGAAGTGCCGGTCGTGCTCGATCCGGTCCTGGCAACTTCCTCCGGGGGAGAGCTACTGGATGCGCCGGGACGCGCCGCCCTGGTATCCGCGCTGCTGCCCCTCGCCACGCTGCTGACTCCCAACCTGCCGGAAGCCGCCACGTTGCTGGGGCTGCCCGAGGCGCGCGATGAACAGCAGATGCAGCAGCATGCTCAAGCACTCCTGGCACTCGGCCCGCGCGCGGTGTTGGTGAAGGGCGGTCACGCGAGGCTGGCGCACGCCGTGGATATCCTCGCGCTGCAGGATGGCCGTAGCCAGCGCTTCTCCGCGCCGCGGGCGGCGGCGAGCCGCCGCGGCACCGGCTGCGCACTCGCCTCCGCGATCGCGGCCCACCTGGCTGGCGGTGCGGCGCTGCCGGCGGCCTGCGCCGCCGCCAAGCGTTGCGTCACCGAGCTTTTCGAGCGCAGCGACTGAACAAGACCAGGCAGGATCCCTGGTTGCGAAGGAGGAGGGTGCGCAATGTTTCCTGACGCCCTGCTGTGTTGTGCGGCGCGGACGGCACGGTTCACGGCTATCATCATGCGATGCCACAAGAGAATTCGAACGGCGGGGTACTGAAGAGCATCGCGCGCCGTGCGATGCTTGACAACGGTCTTGACCCGGACTTTGCGCCCGCAGTCGCGGAGCAACTACGCGGGGTTGACAAGCCGGCGCGCGATGCCGGCGCTCAGATCCGCGACCTGCGGGCACTGCTGTGGTGTTCGATCGACAACGACGATTCGCGTGACCTGGACCAGTTGTCAGTCGCCGCGGGTCTGGCAAACGGCGCCACGAGGATCCTGGTGGCGATCGCGGACGTGGACGCGCTCGTGCCTGCCGGCTCCGCCATCGATGAGCATGCCCGGCACAACACCACTTCGGTCTACACCGCGGCACAGATCTTTCCCATGCTGCCGGAGAAGCTGTCTACGGATCTGACTTCACTCGCCGAGGATCAGGAGCGTCTGGCGGTGGTGATCGACATGAGCATTGACGCGCAAGGCGGGATCGTCGCCTCCGATATCTACCGCGCGTGCGTGGTAAATCACGCCAGGCTTGCCTACAACTCCGTGGCCGCCTGGCTCGATGGCAAGGCGCCCGGGCCCTCACGGGTCGGCTCCGTCGGGGGGCTGCCGGCGCAGCTGCGGCTGCAGGATGCGGTGGCGCAGGTACTGAAGGGCGTGCGCCAGCGCCAGGGCGCGCTCGGGCTTACGACCCTGGAGGCACAGGCGGTGTACGAGGGCAGTGCGCTTGCCGATCTGAAGCCCGACGAGGACAACCGCGCCAAGGAACTGATCGAGTACTTCATGATTGCCGCCAACGGTGTGGTCGCAGGCTACCTGGAGGCCCGCGGTTCGGCCTCGCTGCGGCGCGTGTTGCGGCAGCCGCAGCGCTGGCCGCGCATCGTGCAGCTGGCGCGGGCACTCGGGCAGACACTGCCCGCACTGCCGGATGCCAAGGCACTGAGCGAATTTCTCGTCCAGCGCCAGGCGGCCGCGCCGCTGCAGTTCCCCGACCTGTCGCTGGCGGTCGTGAAGCTGCTCGGCGCCGGGGAGTACGTGTTGAAACGCCCCGGGCAGCCTGCCGAAGGGCACTTCGGGCTGGCGGTCACCGACTACACGCACGCGACGGCCCCCAACCGGCGCTTCCCGGATGTGCTCACCCAGCGCTTGCTGAAGGCGGCGCTCAGTGGCCGCCCGGCGCCCTACAGCGAGGATGAGTTGCGCGCGCTCGCGGTCCACTGCAGCGAGCAGGAGCGCAATGCCGACAAGGTGGAGCGCTCGGTGCGCAAGTCCGCCGCCGCGATGCTGCTGACGTCGCACCTCGGCCAGCAGTTCGATGCCGTCGTGACGGGTGCCTCGGAGAAGGGGACCTGGGTGCGCATCATGAGCCCGCTGGCCGAGGGACGCGTGGTGAAGGGCTTCGAGGGCCTGGACGTCGGCGACACGGCGCGCGTGCAGCTGCTGCACACCGACGTGCAACGCGGCTTCATCGACTTTGCGCGCGTGCACACCTAACGCATTTGGGTCGCGGCGATACGGCGGCGGGGACCCCTTGGCCTTGATCCCGTGGCCCTTGCCGCCACGGCTGGCGTTGCTGTCAGACAACTCCGACCGGCGCGCGACGCCAATCACCGACAGCTTGCCGCCTCACGCGTGCTGGTCTTAGATAGCGTAAGGGTTCAGACCGAACTTCCCGCCGGGAGCCGCTGTACAGGGACGTTTGCGGCTCCCGTGCGGTGAAGTCTGGCGCGCCAGCGCGCGCTGACCTTCCCCAGGAGCAATGGCGGTCGCGGACGCGCGCCGCGGATGAGAGCGACACAAATGGAGGTGTGTGATGAAGGGGATGACGCAAGTGATGATCGCGACGGTTTCGCTGGGGGTGGCGGGGTGGGCGTACGGCAACGCGGCCGATCCTGAGGTCGCACAGAACAACGCGGCGTCACAGCCGGCCGATCCGACGCCTGCCGCACCCACTGATCCGAATATGAGCGCACCGCCGGCCCACACGACGTCGCCAGGGACGACCCCCGGCACCGGCTCCTCCTACGGCATGGCACCCAACCCGAAGTCGGATCCGAATCCGCGCCTCGCCGCGATCGTACCTGCGGGGATGTCCTCGACGGAGGCCTGCAGCGGCTTCAACAGCATCAACTTCTGTGCCGCGACGCTACACGCGGCGCAGAACCTGAAGGTGCCATTCACGGACCTGAAGACCAAGGTGGCGAGCGGTGCGCGGCTGAATGTCGCCATCCACGCGCTGAGGCCGGACGTGGACGCCACAGCGGAAGAGCATCGGGCCGAGCAGCAGGCCCTGAGCGACATGCAGGCGCCGCGCGGCTAGGACCTGCGGCGGCGCTCACTGGGGCGCTCGGCGCCGTCCCAGTGACGGTGGTCCTAGGCCTTCTTCGTCATGGCGTTCTTGATGACGCCGACGATGAGCATTATCACGACGCTGCCTACGCCCGAAGAGGCGATATTGCCCGCGACGCTGCCGCCACCGACGCCTGCACCTGTCAGGACATTGAGGATCTCGGCGCCGACGCCGCCCCCCACCACACCGGCGAGGGTGTTGCCGAGCGGTCCGAGCGTCAGATTCTTGAAAATAGCGCCCGCCACATTCCCGCCGATCGCGCCCGTGATCAGACTGATGATCCATTCCATTGCATTTCCCTGAGTTGTTCTTGTGTTGAAGCCCCCAAGGCAATGGCCGTCGCCGGGGTCCTTGGGAGTGGCAGATCCTAGCCAGTCCCGTTTGCCGGCGCCATTGTTGAGTTGGTGAGCAGGGCGTGCTCGAACGCCACATGATCGGCACGCAGACCAACCGAAGGCCCACGGCCAGCAAGAGCCCGGCAAGATACGCGCGCGTACCGATTGTGCTGCGGTGCCGCTGGGGCGTTGCCGCGGCTGCTGATGCCGCGACGGGTAGTGGCAGGGCGCTGCCGAGAGGGGCGGATTAGGTCTATTATTGCCAAAAGCAGGCGGCCGGTTCCGGTGCAGGACCTGGCAGGTTCGCTTTGCGGGCCGGTGCGTCTGTTATCGGGTGAACCGGGCACCGTGGTGACCTCAAGGCACCACGGATAAGAACACTAACTGACGGGGAGACGCTATGCCGCTTTCCAAACGCTTGGCTGCAGAGTTCTTGGGCACATTCTGGCTGGTCCTCGGCGGATGCGGCAGCGCAGTGCTGGCCGCCGCCTTTCCCAACGTCGGGATCGGCCTGCTGGGGGTAGCCCTGGCCTTCGGGCTCACCGTGCTCACCATGGCTTTCGCGATCGGGCACATCTCCGGCTGCCACCTGAACCCGGCGGTGTCTTTTGGCCTGGTCCTGGGCGGGCGCTTCAAGGCTGCCGAGCTGCTGCCTTACGTCATCGTGCAGGTGCTCGGTGCGATATTGGCCGCGGCACTGCTTTATTTCATCGCAAGCGGCAAGGCGGGCTTTGATCTGAGCGGCGGGCTCGCCTCCAACGGCTATGCTGAGCATTCCCCTGGCGGCTATTCACTGGGCTCGGCGCTGGTCACGGAAGTCGTCATGACGTTCATGTTCCTGATCGTCATTCTCGGCGCCACCGACGCGCGCGCCCCCCAGGGGTTCGCGCCATTGGCGATTGGTCTGTGTCTGACCCTCATACACCTGATCAGCATCCCCGTGACCAACACCTCGGTGAACCCGGCACGCAGCACCGGGCCGGCGCTCATCGTCGGCGGCTGGGCGATCGCGCAGCTGTGGCTGTTCTGGGTGGCACCCCTGATCGGTGCAGGTCTTGCCGGCGTTGTGTATCGCTGGCTGGCGGGGGACGGTAGGCGGGCCTGAGGCGGCGCGGCGCGCCCTAGGCGCCTGGCGGCTCGCTGGGCGGGGGGTTCTTCCAGTCCCCGCCCAGCGCTTTCACCAGGAGGACCGTCGCGTTGGCGCGCCGGATCTCGATATCCATTGCCGTCAGGCGGGCGGCGAGGGCGGCGTTCTCGGTCGCCACCACCTCAAGGTAGGTCACGATGCCGCCCTTGTAACGCAGGTTGGCCTGATCGAGCGCGCCCTGCGTCGCGGTCACCGCTGCCGCCTGGCTGACACTCTCGAGTTGCAGTTGCCGCAGTGCGGCAAGGTTGTCCTCGACGTCCTGGAAGGCCACCAGGACCGAGCCGCGGTAGTTGGCGACCTGCTCGTCGTAGGCGGCGTGCGCTGCGGCGGACTGTGCCGCGTGCAGGCCGCCGGCAAAGAGCGTGAGCACGGCCTGCGGCCCGAGCGACCAGAACTCACTCGGGGCGCTGATCCAGTTGGACGTGCTGCTGCTCTGCGCGCCGCCGGTACCCACCAGACTGAAGACCGGAAAGTAGGCGGCCCGCGCCACGCCGATGCCGGCATTGGCCGCCGCGACGCGCCGCTCGGCGGCCGCGACGTCGGGGCGTCGCTCCAGCAGCTCCGAGGGCAGGCCCGCATCGACCGTCGGCAGCGACGGCATCTTCTCGGACGCCCGCACCGGGATCGAGAAGTCGGAGGCCTCGCGCCCGACCAGGACGGCGATGGCGTGCTCGGTCTGCGCCCGTCGCAGGCGCGTGTCCTCGGCCTGCGTACGGGCGGTTTCCAGCTGCGCCTGCGCCTGCTGCACGTCGGCGATTGCCACCGCGCCGCCCTGATAGAGATTCTGGGTCAGCGCGAGCGCCCGCGCATAGTCGGCGACCGTGTGATCGAGCAGCCGCTGCTCGACGTCCAGGCCCCGCAGCGTGAAGTAGTCCGTGGCGAGTTCGGCGTGCACCGACAGATCGAGCGTTGCCGTGTCTCCTGCGGTGGCCTGCTCGGTGTAACGCGCACCGGCGACGGTGTTGCGCACGCGGCCAAAAAGATCGATCTCGTAGGAGAGGTCGGCGCCGAGGGTAAAGAGGTCCCCGGTGCTGGCCCTGCCGGGCACATAAGTAGGGACGTTGAGCGAGGTGCGTTCGCGGGTCGCACTGGCGTTCGCAGTCAGGGTCGGGAACCAGCCGGAGCGCGCGGCGCGGGTCTGCGCACGCGCCTGCTCGAGACGCGCAAGGGCGGCCTTGAGGTTCTGGTTGGAGTCACTTACCTGTGACTCCAGCGCATCAAGATCGCCATCGCCGAAAACGGTCCACCACGCGCCGCGCGGCGCGGCGTCCGCCGGCACGGCCAGCTTCCAGTCACCGGCTTCCTTGAACGCCGGTGGCGGGTCCGGCATGGCCGGCCGCTCGTAGTGCGGCGCCAGCGAGCAACCGCCGAGCAGCACCAGCACCGCGGCCGCCGGTAGCGCAAGCCGGCGCATCAGGAATGTCCCGCCGCCTGCGCCGGTGGGCCGGCGTTCTGCGGCGGCGCTAGGCGTACCTGCGTGCCGTCGGCGAGTGAGTCGGGAGGATTTGCCACCAGCACGTCATCCGCGGTGACGCCGCTGAGGACTTCGATTTCGGTGCCGAAGTCGCGCCCCTGGGTGATGGTGGTGAGGTGCACGCGGTGCTGCGCGTCGAGCACCGCAACCTGCAGCCCATCGGTACGGAACAGCACGGTGTTCACCGGCACGCGCAGCGTATTGTCCGCGCCCGTCAGGGTGAAATAGACCTGCGCGTACGAACCGGGCAGCAATTCACCCTGGGCGTTGTCGATCTGCAGCTCGACCTGCAAGGTACGCGAGGCGGCATCGAGCGCGTGCGCGGTATTGGCGACCTGCGCCTCGTAGCGCTTGCCCGGATGGTCGGCGAACACCAGCGCTGCGGTCAGACCGTCATGTACCGCGGAGGCGTACGGCTGCGGCACCGAGACGTAGATGCGCAGCCGATGGGTGTCCGCCACGCGAAACAGCGCGTTGCCCGCGCTTTGCCCGGCGTTGATGAGCGCACCGACGTCGGTGTTGCGCTGCGTCACGGTGCCGTCAAAGGGGGCCAGCACGCGCTTGAACGATTCCAGCTCCTGCAGGCGTGCGACATTGGCAGCCGCTGACAGGCGCGCCGCCGCCTTGGCGGCGGCGTCACCGGCGCGCTGATCCGCGTCCTGCTGCGAGACCGACTCGGTCGACAAGAGTCCCTTCCAGCGCTCATTGGTCGTGCGTGCCAGGTCGTAGTTCGCCTGCGCGGTTGCCAGGTCCGCCTGCGCCTGCCGCAGCTCCTGATCCACTTCGGGCGTCTCGATCTCCGCCAGCAGTGCACCCTTCTTCACCGGCGTGCCGATGTCGGTATGCCAGATCTTCAGATAGCCGTTGGTGCGCGCATAGATGGGCGCTTCATAGAAGGCCTGCACGCTGCCTGGCAGCACCAGTGTGTCGGAGCCCGGGCCCTTGCGCGGCTGCGCCGTGGTCACCGTGGCAACTGCCGCGGTCGCGGCGCGCTTTTCCAGCGCGGTGCGCGCGCTGATGCGACTCACGATGCCCCAGATGGCGACGATGAGCGCGATGCCGACGAGGATGAGCACGTAGCGCCGGGCGTCGGCGCCTCGTGTGACGGTGGCAGCAGGGGATGAAGGCTGGTCGGGCATCACTTGCTGCTCCGCCGCTTGTGAATCATGGTGAACACCGTCGGCACGAAGAAGAGGGTGGCGATCGTGGCGAAGATCAATCCGCCGATCACCGCGCGCCCGAGCGGCGCATTCTGCTCACCGCCTTCGCCGAGTCCCAGGGCCATCGGCACCATGCCGATGATCATGGCTAGCGCGGTCATGAGCACCGGGCGGAAGCGGGTGGTGCCGGCCTGCAGCGCTGCATGCAGGGCTTCATCGCCCGCGGTCATGCGATCACGCGCGAAGCTCACGACCAGCACGCTGTTTGCGGTAGCGACGCCCATGCACATGATCGCGCCGGTGAGCGCCGGCACGCTGACGGGCGTAGCCGTCAGGAACAGCATCCACACGATGCCACCGAGCGCCGCCGGCAGCGCCGTGACGATGATGAACGGGTCCAGCCATGACTGGAAATTCACCACTATCAGCAGGTAGACGAGAATGATCGCACCGGCAAGGCCGATGAGCAGGCCGGTGAAGGAGTCACCCATGGTCTTGATCTGGCCGCGCACCTTGACCTGCGAGCCGCGCGGCAGCGAGTGCTTGCTGTCGGCGACCAGCCTGTTGATCTGGGAGGAGATGTAGCCGAGATCCGCGCCGTCGGCAGTGCCGTATATGTCGATGACCGGAGTGGCGTCGTAGTGGCTCACGACGGCGGGCGTCATGCTGCGCCGGAAGGTGGACAGGTTCGCCAGCAGCTGCGCGGTGCGGCTGCCGGGCCCGGTGACCGGTGTCGTGGTGAGATCCGTGAGCGACGCCAGGCGAAACTGGGGCGTCTGGGCGACGACCGGGTACTGGGTGCCGGTCTTCGGATCGATCCAGAAGGACAGCACCGTCTGGGAGCTGCCCGACAGCGACACCAGCAGGTCCGAGGCGACGTCGGTCTCGGTCAGCCCCAGCAGCGCCGCCTTGCTGCGATCGACGTCGACATTGAGCGTCGGATAGTCGAAGGCCTGCTGGATGCGCAGGTCCGCGATGCCCGGGATCTTATGCAGGCGGGCGAACAGGGTGTTGGTGTAGGCGCGGTTGCCATCGACGTTGAAGCCGGCCACCTGCACGTCCAGCGGCGCCGGCAGGCCGAAATTGAGGATCTGGCTCACGATGTCCGCCGGGAGGAAGGCGAAGCTCGTAGACGGGAACTGCGCGTTCAGCCGCTCGCGCAGCTGGTGCACGTACTGAATCGTGGGACGATGATTCTCGCTCAGGTTTACAAAGATGTCCGCATCTCCCGACCCCACGGGCGCGGAGCTCGAGTAAGCAAGGTTGATGCCGCTGTAGGGTATGCCGAGGTTGTCGACGATCGTGGTGACCTCGCGCGCCGGGATGACCTCCCGGATGACGGCTTCCACGCGGTCGCACAGCGTCGCGGTCTCATCGATCCGCGCGCCGGTCGGGGCGCGCACGTGCAGCTTGATCTGCCCGGCGTCGACGGCGGGAAAGAAGTCCTGGCCGAGCCCGGGCAGATAGCGGCTGAACGGAAACGCCAAGAGCGCGGTGAGCGCCATGGCAGCAAGGAACGGCGTGGCGAAGCGCCCGCCGGCGTTGAGGGCGCGCTCCAACAGCGCACTGTAGCGCTCGCGCACGCGCGCGAAGCCGCGCTCAAACCCCAGTTGCAGTTGCTGCAGCCGACCGCGTGCCGTCAGGTGGGCGTGCGGGTCGTGCTTCTGCAGCCAGTACTTCGCCAGAGTTGGCACCAGGGTGCGCGACAGCACGTACGAGGCCAACATCGCGAACACCACCGCTTCGGCCAGCGGCACGAACAGGTAGCGCGCGATGCCGACGAGCATGAACATCGGGATGAACACGATGCAGATCGCGAGCGTCGAGACGAACGCCGGGACCGCGATCTCGTGGGCGCCGTTGAGGATCGCCTCCTCGACGTCCTCGCCGTGCTCCAGGTGATAGTTGATGTTTTCGATCGTGACGGTGGCGTCATCGACGAGGATGCCGACCGCGAGTGCGAGACCACCGAGGGTCATGATGTTGATGGTCTCGCCCAGCGCTGCGAGACAGATAATTGAGGCCAGGATCGACAGCGGAATCGAGATGGCGATGATAAGGGTGCTGCGCCAGCTGCCGAGGAACAGCAGGATCATGAGCGCGGTGAGCAGCGCCGCGATCACCGCTTCGCGTACTACTCCGTTGATGGCGCCACGCACGAACACCGACTGATCCCCGACCAGGTCGATGTTGAAGCCGGCGGGCAGCTGGCCCTTAATGAGCGGCAGGCGCTCCTTGATGCTGCTGATGATGTCAAGCGTGGAGGCGCTGCCGGTCTTCAGCACGCTCATGAGCACGCCGCGATGGCCATCGCGGCGCACCATGTTGGTCTGCGGCGGGTAGCCGTCGCGCACGTGGGCGACGTCACGCACGTAGATGACCGTGCCGTTACGCGTGGTGACAGGCAGGTCGTTCAGTTCCGGCACCGTGCGCGGGTTCGAATTGACGGAAACGAAATACTCGCGGTCGCCGATCTTTTGCGTGCCGGCCGGCAGGATGGAGTTCTGCGAGCTGATGGCGGCCGTGACGTCATTCCCGGACAGGCCCTGCGCGCGCAGCGCATCGGGGTTCAGGTCCACCTGCACCTGGCGCTGCAGCCCGCCGTAGGGATAGGGCATGGAGGCGCCCTGCACGGTCGCAAGGCCGGTGCGCACGATGCTGTTGGCCAGGTCGAAAAGCTGCGCTTCGGAAAGCGTGTCGCTCGAGAAGGCGAGCTGCAGGATCGGGACCGAGGAGGCGTTATAGGCCAGGATGAAGGGCGGGGTGGTGCCGGGGGGCGCCTGGCGCAGCCCGGTCTGAGAGACGCCGGTTATCTGCGCAAACGAGAGCTCCTCGTTGACGTTGGGGTGAAAGAAGTACTTGACGACTGAGGTGCCGCTGAGTGATTGCGACTCGGTGTGCTCGACGTCATTGACGGTGGTCTGGGCGGTGCGCTCGCTTGAGAGTACCAGCCGCGTCGCCATCTCATCGGGAGACAGCCCGGTGTACCTCCAGATCGCGGCGACCACGGGAATCTTGATGTCGGGGAAGATGTCGGTGGGCGTGCGAATGATCGAGAACACGCCCAGCAGCGTGATGAGGATGGCGAGCACCAGAAAGGTATACGGGCGCCGCAGTGCCAGTTTGACGATCCACATTTGACCGTCAAAGGTAGTCCCGCCGTGGAAAGCGACGATTACGCGGGCGCCTCACCGTGTTACAGGTGAAATGTAACCCGCAAGCAGCCCGCGACACGGGGGGTAGAGATTGCTGTTCCGGGATCACAGCGGACAGGCCGCGCCCTCAGGAGGGCACGCGCGGGGGTTTTACGGTGACAGACGGGCGATCAATACACAGCTTCGACGGCGACTGCGAGACGGTAGCCCACGCCACGCTCGGTCAGAATGATCTTGGGCTCGGTCGGCTGCGCCTCGATCTTGCGCCGCAACCGCAGGATCTGCACGTCGATGGCGCGGTCGTAGACCTCATTGTCGTAGCGGCGACTCATCTCGATCAGCTGGTCGCGGCTGACGACGCGGTTGCCGCTGGCCAGCAGCGCCGCGAGCAGATTGAACTCGCCGTTGCTCAGTGCCACCTCGGTTCCGTCACTCGCCGTGAGGCGCCGCGTGCGCAGATTCAGCTCCCATCCCGGAATGCGGTAGGCGCGGCACACCCGTGCCCCTTGCCCTCCGGGAACGCTGTGCGTGCGACGCAGGACCGTGCGGATGCGCGCGAGCAGCTCCCGGGGACTGAACGGTTTGGTCAGATAGTCATCAGCTCCGAGCTCCAGCCCCATGACGCGATCGGCCTCCTCGGCCCGGCCGGTGAGGATGATGACCGGAATCTGCGACTCGGCGCGCAGCTGTCGCAGCAGCTGCATGCCGTCCTCGCCGCGCAGCCGCAAATCCAGGAGCACCAGATCCACCACACCGCCACGGAAGGCGTCCATGAGCTGCGTGCCGGTCGCGCAACCGGTCACGCGGAAGTCGTTGTGCCCGAGGTATTCCTGCACCAGCTGGCGCATTGCCTCATCGTCATCGACCACCAGGATGTGTGGTACCGGCAGGCTGCTCATGTGGAGGTCCCGCTGTGAAGCGCGTGCTCGTGGTCGAGCGTGATAGTCTTCACCGCAGCCTTATTGGCGAATGGCTGGAGGAGGGCGGCGCGCAGGCGGTCTATGCCGAGGGCACCGCGGGGGCCGTGGCCGATATTGACGCAGTACTCATCGACGTGTCGTGTCAGCAGCAGGCTCATGAGACTCTTGATATCTGGCGGCGCGCCTACCCGCGCGCGGCGCTGGTGCTCGCTTCCGGACGCTTTACCGCGGGCGACATGGCGAATGATGCCATGGCGGCCCGTTTCGGAGTGACGCGTGTTCTTGCCAAGCCCTTTACCCGCGCAAACCTATGGTCAGCCCTGGACCTGCCGCTCCCCCGGCTGATAAGCCGCCCTTCACCGCGCTGAGCGAAGCCCGCGACAGCGGCCGCGCACGCGCGCTGCGCCTGCGGCTCATCCTGGTCGTGGTTGCGGTGTGCGCTGCGGTGTGGCTGTCGGCCTTGTTCGACGCCCTGCATGATCGTTCGGCGACGCTTGCCGAGGCGCAGCGACAGTACGACAACATCGCCGGCGCGCTCGCCGAACAGGCGGCACGCGCACTGCAGGCGACGGATCTGATCCTGCAACAGGCGGCGCTGCTGGACCCGGACGCCCCCGATGCCACGAGCGAGCGCGCGATGGTTCCTGACCTGCTGCGGCGGCATATGAGCGGCGTGCCGCAGGTGCGCAACCTCTTTCTGTTCGATCCGCAGCGCCAGCTGCGCCTGAGCTCGGCGAGCTCGGCCGGTTCCAACCCCGATCTGAGCGACCGTACTTACTACATCGCGCAGCGTGACAACCCGGACCTGGGTCTCTTCATGAGCGAGCCCTTCATCAGTCGCGTGACCGGGGATCCGACGTTCGTCCTCAGCCGCCGCCTGCCCGGCGGCGGCGACTTCCGTGGCATCGCCGGGGCGGCGGTGGATGTCGGCTACATCCGCCGCTTTTATCAAGCACTGGAGCTTGGCGATGGCAGCAACGTGGCGTTGCTGCGCTCCGACGGCCGGGTACTCGTGAGCCGTGAGCGCGCAGCGCTGGAGGCGGGGCCGTCCCCATGGCGTGACGCGCTACGCGTCTTGGGCACAGCCGATGCCCTGCACATGACGCTCGATGCGCCGCAGGCCGGCCCCATGCACGTCAGCTTGCGACGCGTGGCCGGCTACCCGGCGGTGGTCGTGGTGGGCCGCAGTGATCACGCCATTCTCAAGGAGTGGCGCGAGAAGACCTGGACCAATGTGTTGCGGACATTCGTAATCACGGCGCTCGCCGCCGTGCTGCTCATCGCGTTCCTGCGCCAGCTGGCGCGTCATGAGCGCGTCACGGCGCAGCTGCACCAGTCGCAGAAGCTCGAGGCGCTCGGCACCCTGGCCGGCGGTATCGCGCATGATTTCAACAATGTGCTCGGCGCCATTCTCGGCTACGGAGAGCTCGCCATCGAGCACACCGCCGCTGGCAGCAACCAGCGCCGCTACCTCGACAATATCGTGGTGGCCGCCAACCGCGCGCGGGAGCTGGTCGCGCGCATTTTGGCCTTTAGCCGTCCGGGTGTCGGCAGTGCCACCCCGCTCGTGCTGCAGCAGCTGCTCACCGAGGTACGCAACCTGAACGCCGCCTCCTTGCCGGCGCGGGTGTCGGTCGAAGTGCAGGCGCCGCCGCGCCCGCTGGTCGTGGCCGGCGATCCGGGCCAGCTGCACCAGATGTTCGCCAACCTCGTCACCAACGCGCTACAGGCCGTGGGTGCCTCGGGCCGGGTCGAGATCCGCGCGTCGCAAGTCGACGTGGAAACCGAGCGCCTGTGCACGGTGGGGCGCTTGCGGCGCGGCGCCTATGCGCGCGTGGATGTCATCGACACCGGCGTCGGTATGACGAGTGCCCAGGTCGAGCGGATCTTTGATCCATTCTTCACCACCAAGCCCGTGGGAGAGGGCACGGGACTGGGACTATCGCTCGTGCACGGCATCATCCTGGACCACGCGGCGGCGCTCGAGGTGGACAGCCGCCGTGGTACCGGCACGCGGTTCAGTGTTTTCCTGCCGCTGGCGACCGGCAAACCGGCGCAGCAGCCGGCGCCGCTGCCCGCGCCGCCGGGAAACGGCGAGACGATTCTGATCGTGGACGATGAGGAGAGCCTCGTGCAGCTTGCCGAGGAGGTGCTCGCTGGCCTGGGTTACGAGCCGGTGGGATGCGTTGGGGCAACGCAGGCGCTCCAGGTGTTCCGGGCGGCTCCCGAACGCTTCGATGCGGTGGTGAGCGATGCCATCATGCCCGACATGCCCGGCACTGAGCTGCTGGCGGAGATCCGCCGCCTGCGGCCGGACATCCCAGCCATTCTCGTCAGCGGCTATGGCGGCCCGGATCTGCAGGCACAGGCGGCGGGCGCGGGCGTACACATGATTCTGGCGAAGCCGCTGCGTGCGGCCGAACTCGGGGAGAGCCTCGCGGCCGTGCTCGCGGGGCGAGGGCAGCCCGCCAGGCCGGCCTCCGTGGCAGAAGAGGCAGCGGGCCATGCCGTGAGCTCCAACGAAGGAATCTCGTAAGCACGCGGGCGTAGTTGTCTGCTCGCCCGCTGCGGAGCGGGCTCCCGCTCTTGCGCGGACCCGCCAGACTCGCGGTGCTTCTACCTTCCTGTCGGCGGCGGTTTGCGATCGCGCTTGCGACCGAGTGTGGACAGAAGGCTCGTGCTGATGCCGCGGCGATGATGCCGTCCGCTACGTGTTTCAGACCATGGGGCGGCTTTCAGCCGCAGCGACCGGGGTGGCCGTCAGAACTGCCCTCTTGTGCTCATTCCGACCGTCAGGCCAGTACATCCCAAACGGCGGCCATCCCGGGTGCCTGCGGAACCGCAGGCACCCGGTGCCTTGTGAGGCTACGGCCCAGGCTCAGTTGTTGTGAGAGTGACGCGTCGCGGCGTCCGAGTTCACGAGACCAAAGCCGGTGAAGTTGTTGAATTGCAGCTTCGGGAAGGCGAACACCTGACCCTTGTAGGTCTGTCCATTGTCGAGGGTCACGGTGATCTTCATGTCACGGAAGCGGTCCGGGTCTTCCTGGGTTGATCCCTGGGCGGGCGCGAACACCGACATGCCCCAGTCAAAGGACTCGCCGGCCTGGAATGTCCCGGGCGCGAACGTGATGGTGAACTGCGTCTGGTCAGGGCTCGTCGCCCAGGTCATGTCCGTGATGGCCACGCCCTGAGCATTGCTGACGCTGAAGCGATTGGGATTGGCACTCCAGGTCAGGCCCGGCTTGGTCGTATCGAAGGTGATCGACGCGATCGACCGCCCGCGGGGCAGGAAGCGATCCGCCGCGAGACTGAAGTTGCGCGTGAAGCGCACCCAGTCCGTGTTGGCCGAGAACGCTACCGGCCCAGCAAAGCCACCCGCGATCCAGCGGATGTTCGGCACCGGCAGCGGCGTCGCCGTTTGCTGCAGCTTCGCGTAGAGCTTGTGCGGCGCAAGGCTGCCCGGCCCACCGGCTGCCTGCAGTGCCAGGGCGGCGGTGGCGGCGGCGTCTGGCGCTGCGGCGCTCGTGCCGAAGAAGTTCGGCAGACCGTTGCCATCGGCGTCAAAGCCGAAGAAGGTCGTGTCGACGCCGTCCGCCGCGGTCAGTTGCGGCGCCTGCCGCACGTCGGGATGTTGCAGACGCTTGCCGTTCGAATCGAAGTAGATGGTGACGGGACCCGGCGAGCTGTAGTCCTCGGGGAAGTTCGGGATGGCGTAGTAGGTCGCCGCCACTCCCTGTCCGCCCGTGGCTGCGGCATGTCCCCAGGTCGACGGGGCATTCTGGCGCTCACTCACGGCCAGGGTATTTACCGCCACGTACTTGATGTGCTGGGCCGGGCCGTTGTTCATATTGCCAATGACGAACTGGTAGTCACTGACATTGGCACCCCCGACGATGTCGTTCGGGAACGGAATCATTTCCAGGAATTCCGTGGCCTGGTCCGTCTGGGTGTTGTCATCGGTGGTGTAGAACACCGTGGGCGCGACGTTGGGATCGAGCCAGTTGCCGTCCTTGTCAAAGATGTAGACGTTGAAGTCAGTCTTGACCTTGCCGACGTTGAAGGGCTCATCCCACTGGAAATCCACCTGCGCATCCCCCGCGGGGCTGATGCGCGTGGTTACGCTCGGGGTGCCATTGGCGTTGAAATTATGAACCGTCTTGGGCCGCAAGGCGGCCGGGATCGAGTCCAGCTTCACATTGCCGTGACCGGATGCCACCAGCTCCTGCGCCTTTTTGAAGGAGATCGGCCGGTACGTGTCCTCAAAGGCCTCGAGGCCGTTGTTGCCGGCAGAGGAGAAGTATGCGGCGCCGGCCTGGCTCACGATGTTCACCGCCTGCGCGAGGATGCCGTCTGAGTACATCGGCTCGTCGAAGTAAATGACATCGTCGGCAATGATGTCGGCGTGGAAGGTGGAGCGCAGCGCGAGGATGTTCTCCGCGAACTGCAGTTCACCGTTGAAGGCCGACGCAAAGCCGAGCTGCGCTCCCGGTGCCACGTCGTGCACCAGTTGCAGCATTGCGCGTCCCTCGTCCTCACCCGTTGCACCTTCCGAGAGGATCGGATCGAGCTCCTGAATGACGGTCACGCCCTCAGCCGGCAGATCGCCGCTGGCGATGTCGTCGGCGGCGTGCGTGATGCAGTCGGTGCAGGCATCGTAGCTGTCAGAAAGCGTGGCGACACGGATCCCCTTGCCGTCAAAGCCGCGCTGCTGCGCGATGTCGGCCTTCTGCAGCGCCACGGCCTGACTCTGAACCGAGCCGGCGTGCCGCATGGGCCGCTGCGAGGCGTGCAGCGAGTGAATACCGGAAACGTTGGATGCCGCCCGGACCGCAGACAGCGGCAGGAAGCCTTCCATCAGGTACGGGTTGATCGTGCTATGGGTCTGCAGGCGAAAGCCGACCGAGGCGAGCTGCGCGATCACGGCATCAGCCTTGGCGCCTGGCAGCATACGCACCCGCACCAAAGGATCGCCCGCGCGATCAGTGATGTGCATTTTCAGTTTCGACGGCAGACGCGAATCGCCGCGCTCATAGGACGCTGACAGCTCGCGCAATCCGCCGGCAAGTACCGCGGAAGCCGCAGAGGCGGGCGTCATGGCATTGGCTAAGAGGCAAAGTGCTGCCGACACGGCTGCACTTACGTATCGATAAGTACGCATGAACTAATTCTCCCCGGTGCGCGCGTTTTGTTGCGGACTATTGCGCGCTTTAGGGTTCGCAACGTATGGGGTGTGCCGCTTTGCGTCAAGCCGAATTTCATGTCCAGCTTGTGTTCCCGCGCGAGGCACTTTGCATAATGTCGCGCGGACGGCGCGGCGCCTGCGTGGGGCGGGAGTTCAAATCACCACAGCTTCAAGACCTTAAGAACCGCCAGCGCAATGGTCGGGAACGTGAGCGTGTTGTGAACGGCCCGGCTCAAGTTCGGCGGCGACCGCGGCCGAGCCTCAGTCACGCAACCAGCGACGGGACGACGAAAGGGCTGCGCGCAAGTTGCACCGCGTGCGACACGTTGAGTTCGTTGCAAGGCATGAGGACGCGGAGCGGCACGCATTCAACAGGCGCCGTGCCTTGAGTTCCCGCTGCAGCAGAAGGTCCTTCCCGGCCGACCCATGCGCGTACCCGCCGACGATGGGGATGACATTGATTGCGGGCGGGCTGAAAGGTTTGTGTCCGGATGCCGGTATGGAGACGCAGCAAACTCACAGCGACGCGCACGCGGAGGTGCGCGCGAGGCCTGACCAGCACAGCGATGGTTCACTGCTGCTCTTCGTCCGCCCCGTCTGTCGTGCTCTGCGCCACGCCGCCTTTACGAAACGCCCGTGCGCCCCGACCAGCTCTCGCGGGCTACGCCGCCAACGGCCAGCGCGTAACGATCAGCGAGGCCGGGCGGACGGAGAGTCCGTCCCACGACCTGCCGGCCGGCATTTGGGAGGCTCAGTGCAACAGGCGGCACGCACGCCGTTCACCGTCAGGGGCACGGAACCTGCGCGATGACAGTCGTGCCCTAGCCGGAGTACGCTTCCCGCCCCGGGGGAGGAAAATCATCCATGTACAGGAATGTCCGGACCGTAGCTTTGGCCCTTGCGGCGCTCTTTCTGGCCGCCTGCGGCAGCACCACGTTTAGCTCCACCTGGAAGGCGCCAGGGACGACCACGATCAACCCGATTGGCAAGACCGTGGCCGCAGTGTTCGTTTCCGCCGATGAAAGCAAGCGCCGCGCCGGTGAGGATATCCTGGCTGCCGATATCACGAAGCGCGGCGCCACCGGTGTAGCCGCCTATACGCTCGTCCCAAGTGAGCTGCGCGCCGACGCGGATGCAGCCCGGGCGAAGCTGAAGGCCGCCGGCGTCAACGGCGCGGTCATGATGCGCGTCGTCGGCAAGGATCAGGAGATTTACTACACTCCCGGCATGGCGACCCCGGCAGGCTACGGGGGCTTCGGGCCCTACTGGGGTTACGGGTGGAACAGCGTCTACTCCCCTGGCTACCTCAGCACCGATACCATCATTTCGGTTGAGACGCTCGTGTACTCCCTGACGGATGACAAGTTGCTGTGGGCGAGTACCAGCCGCACCACCAATCCCGGCAATCTCGACCAATTGATAAGGGAGGTTGCTGACGCCACCGCCAACGAGATGGCGAAACAGGGATTACTCGCGAAATAGAGAGCCTGCTGAAGCGGCCAAACGCCTAGATACTGCGCGGTTCAGCCGCGGTTTCAGCCTGGTTCGCTAATTCGCATTCCGCGCACGATTGCCGGGTCACCAACGATTTTCCCTGCAACGAAATCGGCCGCGGGCTTGCAAGGCTGCACGGGACGCCCCTAACGTCGGCGTCTCAGGCGTGGTAATCCGCGGCCAGTGTCTCATCGACGCGTTGCTGCGCGCCGCTCATGGCGTTGAAGATCGGCGTCAGAACTATGGCGAGCGCGAGATTGAGAAGCAGGGTGTAGAAGGCGGTATACCCAGGGAAGGTGTGGCCGCTAAAGGCCAGCGGATACGTCGGCTTGAGGCCCACGGCGATGGCCATCCCCGTTCCGACAAACGTACCCGCTGCCCAACCGACCAATAGCGCCCAGGAGTTGAACCAGCGCGTATAAGTTCCGAGCAACACCGCCGGCAATGTCTGGATGATCCAGATTCCGCCCAGCAACTGCAGCTGAATCGCGTACTGCGTCGGCACGAACAGGATGAAGACCAGGGCGCCGACCTTGACGATGAGCGAAACCCACTTCGCCATCTGCGATTCCTGCTTGTCCGTGGGGTTTTTGTTGATGAACTCGCGATGAATGTTGCGGGTATACAGGTTGGCGGCTGCGATCGACATGATGGCCGCGGGCACCAGCGCGCCGATGCCGATGGCGGCGAAGGCAACGCCGACGAACCAGGAAGGGAAGCTGTGCAGCATCAGTGCCGGCACGGCGAAGTTGTTGCCGAACTGTTTGAAGCCCGCGGCATATTCGGGCAGCTTGGCAACGCCGGCTGCGACGGCAAAGAAGCCGATGAGAGCCAGCAAGCCGAGCATGAAGGTGTAGCCGGGCAGCATGGCGGCATTGCGCCGGATGGCCTTGCCGCTGCTCGCGCTCAGGATGGCCGTAAGGGAGTGTGGATAGAGGAACAAGGCGAGCGCCGAACCCAGCGCGAGAGTGGCATAGGCGCTGTAGGCACCCGTCGTGTTGGGCCCCGGGACCGCAAGGATGACGTTGGCCGGGGGCACGGCGGCGAAGATCTTTGCGAAACCACCGAGCTGCGCCGGGATGATGATGATCGCGGCAAAGGCGGTGATGTAGATGAGGATGTCCTTGACGATCGCGATCGAGGCCGGTGCGCGCAGACCGCTCGAGTACGTAAATGCCGCCAGGATCACGAAGGCGATCAACAGTGGCACGTCGGCGACGAGGCCGCTGCCGGAAATGCCCAGCGCCCCGATCAGTACCTGGATGCCGACGAGTTGCAGCGCGATGTACGGCATGGTCGCGACGATGCCTGTGATCGTGATCGCGAGTGCCAGCCAGCGATTGCCGAAGCGGCCCTTCACGAAGTCCCCCGACGTGATGTACCCACGCTTGTGGCAGACGTACCAGAGGCGCGGAAACACCAGGAACAGGATGGGGTAGATGACGATCGTGTAGGGCACGGCGAAGAACGCCAGGGCCCCGGCGCCAAAGGCTAGTGCCGGCACCGCTATGAAGGTATAGGCGGTGTAGACGTCGCCGCCCACCAGGAACCACGTGACCACCGTGCCGAAGCGCCGGCCGCCGAGGCCCCATTCGTGCAGCAAGTCGAGATCACCACGCTTCCAGCGTGCCGCGGCAAATCCCAGCCAGGTGATCAACAAGAACAGCAATACGAAGATGCTGAGTGCAACCCAGTTAACACTTTGCATGAGATCCCCTCGAGGTTGCGCTACGCCCGGGTCGCAAAATACACCACCGCCGTAAACACGGCGCTGATGAGAACCCACAGCATCTGATACCAATAGAAGTAGGGGATGCCCATCCATGAGGGCTCGATGCTGTTGTAGAAGGGTGGCCAGAGAACCGCGACGAACTGGACCACGAAGAGCAGGTACCACCAGCTCCAGCCGCGACGCTTGTCTTTGGCATCGTTCATGTGCGAATGCTCCTCAGCTCTGTCTACACCGCTGGCGTACCCGAGGCACTTGCGGGGCGGAGTCCGGGTCCG
This sequence comes from uncultured Pseudomonadota bacterium, assembly GCA_963781815.1. Classification (GTDB taxonomy): domain Bacteria; phylum Pseudomonadota; class Gammaproteobacteria; order Steroidobacterales; family Steroidobacteraceae; genus 13-2-20CM-66-19. The sequence continues at coordinate 245,967 of CAWAHK010000003.1, forward strand.
GTGATACCCCTCCGCTAGCGCACCGGGCGGTCCTTGGTTTCCGGCAAGAAGAACGCGCCGATAACCAGGGTCATGAGCGCGATGATGATCGGATAGCGCAAGCCGTAGTAGATGTCCCCCGAGAGTGCGACCAGCGCGAAAGCCACGGTGGGCAGGAAGCCACCGAACCAGCCGTTACCGATGTGGTAGGGCAGGGACATGGACGTATAACGGATGCGCGCCGGGAACAGTTCGATCAACCACGCGGCGATCGGGCCGTAGACCATGGTGACGTACAGCACCAGGATGAAGAGCAGTGCCCAGACCATCGGATAATTGATTTGTGCGGGGTCTGCCTTGGGCGGATAGCCGGCTTCCTTGAGTGCGCCGCTCAGTGCCTTGGAGAATTTCTCCGTCGCCGCCTTGAAGTCCGCGCCCGACATGGTGCCGCCCTCCACGGAGGGGATTGCCGGTGCATCGCCGATGCGGACTTGGGCCACGCTGCCCACCGGTGCAGCCTCGTTGCGGTAGGGCACGCCAGCCTTGGCGAGCGCGGCCTTGGCGATATCGCACGACTGGACGAATTTCTTCTTGCCGACCGGATCGAACTGGAAGCTGCAGGCGTTCGGATCTGCGACGACGCTCACCGGTGCGTGCGACGAGGCGCTCTCGATCGCGGGATTTGCGAAGTGAGTGAGACCCTTGAAGATCGGCACGTAGGTGATCGCTGCCAAGAGGCAGCCGAGCAGGACGATCTTCTTGCGACCAATGCGGTCGGAGAGGATGCCAAAGACCACGAAGAACGGCGTCGCCGCCAGCAACGCTGCGGCGACCAACAGGTTCGCCGGCTGCGCATCGACTTTGAGCACTTGGGTGAGGAAGAACAGCGCGTAGAACTGGCCGCCGTACCAGACCACCGCCTGTCCTGCCGTCGCCCCCAGCAGCGCCAGGATGACCAGCTTCAGGTTCTCCGAGCGCGCGAACGACTCTGTCAGCGGCGCCTTGGACGTCGTGCCCGCCGCTTTCATCTCCAGGAACACGGGCGATTCGGCCAACTGCAGGCGGATGTACACGGAGATCGCCAGCAGCACGATCGACACCAGGAAGGGGATGCGCCAGCCCCAGGCGTCAAACTGGGGGCCGAGCCAGCTGCGGCACAGCAAGATCACCACCAGACTCAGGAACAGACCGAGCGTCGCGGTCGTCTGAATCCAGCTCGTGTACTGGCCGCGCTTGCCCGGCGGTGCGTGCTCGCCCACGTAGGTCGCGGCACCTCCGTACTCGCCTCCGAGCGCTAGCCCCTGCAACAGGCGCAGGACAATCAGCGCGATCGGAGCAATCACGCCGACGCTTGCGTAGCTGGGCAGGGCACCGACCAGGGCGGTCGATAACCCCATGATGACGATGGTGATGAGAAAAGTGTGCTTGCGGCCGACCAGGTCGCCCAGCCGTCCGAACACCAAGGCACCGAAGGGACGCACGGCGAAGCCGGCGGCGAAGGCCAGGAGCGCGAAGATGAAACCGGTGGTTTCATTCACGCCGGAGAAGAACTGCTTCGAGATGATCGCTGCGAGTGAGCCGTACAGATAGAAGTCGTACCACTCGAAAACCGTTCCCAGACTCGAGGCGAAGATGACCTTACGGTCCGCTTTGCTGATTCCGGTCGAACCACTGACGGGCAGGGTGCTTGTCGCCACTGTACGGCTCCTGTTGTGCTGGAAGTTGTCGCGGGAGCGTTGAATTATCGTTTTTACGCCACAAACCGACGCCCCCCTGAGGGGCGTGCGAGTATTCCATAGGCGACGACACACAATAAAGCCCCGGCCTGCCGAGACTTAGTACAAGAGCCTTAGAGGGTCCTTTATGTCGGTTTCGTTACAATTCGCGCTGGCTCCGGAGGCCACGGTGCACTCCAGTGCTCGGCTTAAGCTAGGCGCACCTGATCAATCGCCGCGGTCGGGTCATCAGCGCCTAACGTCAGGGTAGTCCGTTGAGCGTCATAGGCATCTTCGGGAATCCTCACACCCTCGCGTTCATGGCGGCGAGCCTGGTGCTCGCCCTGGTGCCTGGGCCGGCAGTGATCTATCTGCTCACGCAGGCGTTGTCGCACGGACGCCGGGCCGGCATGGCCTCGGTCGCCGGAGTTGCCCTGGGCAACCTTGCGAATGCCGCAGCGGCATTGCTGGGCCTTGCGGCGGTGCTGAGCGCGTCGGCCACTGCATTTCTAATCGTGAAGTTGCTCGGGGCGGTCTACCTCGTATTCCTGGGCGTGAAGTCATTGCGTGAACGGGCCCGGCCGACGGCCATCGCGCCAGCAGGGAAGGGGGTTCCGCGCGGCGCTCTGTTTCGCGACGGAATGTTCGTGGCCACCTTCAATCCGAAGACCACGCTCTTTTTTGCCGCCTTCCTACCTCAGTTCATCGATCCAGGCGCCGCCTCGCCACTCACGCAGGGCCTTGTGCTCGGCACTGTGTTCGTCGCCATCGCGTTATGCACCGACACACTCTACGTTTTGACGGCCTCAAGTCTCACGGGCTTCGTCAAGCGCCGGTCGCGCTGGCTCCCATTCGGTCGGTACTTGAGCGCGGCGACTTTCATCAGCCTCGGTGTGTATGCAGCGCTCGCGACGCCGAGGCCTGGACGATGAGGGCTCCCATCGAGATCCGGGCTGCAAGCCTGGTTACCGGGGGCGCAGGCAGCGTGCGGCGTTGCCACGCATCAACCGAAATCATTGACGCCTGAGGATTCCAGCTCCGGTGTCAGACCTTCCGTCGCGTCGGCGATGAACTTACCCTGCGCCTCGAGTTCGGCGAATGGGCCCCCAGCTCTCACCAGTTCGTCGTAGCGTCCCCGCTCAACGAGCCGACCGTCCTTGAGCACTAGGATCATATCTGCCGTGCGCACCGTAGAGAGGCGATGCGCGATCACGAAGGTCGTGCGCCCCTTCAATAGAGCTCTAAGTGCACGCTGGACGCGCGCTTCGGTGGCGTTGTCGAGCGCGCTGGTCGCTTCGTCGAGAATCAGAATCGGTGCGTCCTTGAGCATCGCCCGGGCGATCGACAAGCGCTGTCGCTCGCCGCCCGACAGCGACTTGCCATCTTCTGCAACCAGGGCGGCATAGCCTCCGGGCTTCACGCTGACGAACTGATGGGCTTCAGCGGCCAGTGCCGCCGCCTCAAGCTCCGAATCACTCGCATCTGGTTTCCCGATGCGCAAGTTCTCGGCTATTGAGCGGTACAGCAGCCCAGGGTTCTGGAAGACCACGGCGATTTGCTCGCGCAGCGAGGAGAGGGTCACCGTGCGAATGTCACACCCGTCGATGGTGATGCGGCCTCTAGCGGGATCGTACGCACGGTACAGAAGCGAGAGCGCGCTGGTCTTGCCGGCGCCGGTCGGACCGACGATCGCCACGGTGCAGCCGGCCGGCACCTTGAAGGTGAGGTCCCTGAGCACCAGATGCGCGGCATCGTAACCGAAGGACACGTTCTCGAATGCTACTTCGCCCTTCACGTTGCGCAGATCTGGAGCGCCCGGGAGCTCGTGCAGCCCACTGCTGGTGTCCAAGACCGCGAAAAAGTTCGCCAGTCCCGGAGCCTGGAAGAATAGTTCCGAGATGAAGCCTGCCAGTTGCTCCAGGCGCCCGATCATCATCAGGGCGAACCCGACGAAGCTTACAACTTCACCGACACTGATCTCACCCTTGCCGTGAAGTTGAACGCCAAAGGCGAATATTGCGATCACCGTCAGGGTACTGGCGGCGCGGTTCGCGACCGCCACCCAGGCCCAGCCACGCAACACCGGGTATTGCGCCGCCAACACCAGCCCGACCAGCTGTTTCAGCGCGGCGACCTCCGTGACGATTCGCGAGAAGCTCTGCACCACCATGACGTTGCCGAACACGTCTCCGGTGCGCTCAGCAATCTCCTGGTTCAGCCGTTCTACCTTGCGCTGGGCAGTGCCAGTGCGACGCACGACTATGGTGTTGAACAGCACGAAAGTGAACATCAGGAGGATCATCAGCAACGCCAGCTTCCAGTTGGTCCGTAGCGCGAGTGGAATCATCACCAGGATGGCGATGAGTGTGCTCAGATGACTGCGGAAAAACGCGAGCCACACCATGAAGAGGTTGGCGCTGCCGGTGTGCAGGGTGCGCAGCAGTCGACCGGTGTGGTTGTTGTTGTGGAAGCCCAGAGGAAGGGCGAGAGCATGCTCGAAGAAGTCCACGATCACTGCCAGCTGGCGTCGATGCGCCAGTCGATCGGAATGTAAAGCCACCAGCACATTGGCAGCGACACCCAAAAAACCCACAGCCGTCCAGCACACTATGTAGTACCAGGCAGCGCCCGAGGCGTTCACAGCCAGGGAATCGACCACGCGGCCGAACAACCAGGGCTCGATGAGGAAGACTGCGGCCAGGCCGATGTTGGCCACCGCAAGTGCCGTCGCCAGCCACTTCTCGGGCCCCAACAACGCCAGGACACGTAGGTAGATCCGCATCAGCGACATGCTTGGCCCTCAGGTGCTCAAGGTAAGTTGCATTGTGAACCGTGCCAGAAATCGCTCGCAAAGAGTCACGGGGTTGGGCCATTCATGACGATCGACTGATCCAGCCGAATACGCCCTGTCGGCGTGGTTCGACATGTTTGGCCAGGATGTGAAGGCGCTCAACCCCCGATTTCGAGGCATCGGTGCTGGCGGGGGAGATCGCGTAGCCATGAGGTTCTAGTGCCTTCGACGTTATCAGTGTAACTATCAGATTCCGCGAAATATTAGCGTACCAGAAGTCATCCGCCCTGTGCCGCCCCGAGCAGCGAGCGGCGGTAGCGCTGAAGTCTCAATTTGACAGCCGGGAACAGCTAGTTCACCTCCCGCCCGCGGCGTATGGTGCCCTAATGCTCGAGCGCTCGGGAATGACTCGTGACGTGCTCGATCGCGCGCGCCGCAGCCGGGACGCGCGCTTCGATGGCAAGTTCTTCATCGCCGTCACGTCGACGAAGATCTACTGTCGCTCGATCTGTCCGGCAAAAGTCTCCAAGGACTGTAACGTTCGCTACTACGCGACGGCTGCCGAAGCGGCCGCGGCCGGTTTTCGTCCTTGTCGGCGCTGCCGACCGGAGGCCGCACCCGGGTCTCCCGCGTGGTTGGGAACTTCCGCAGTCGTGCGGCGCGCCTTGCGGATGATCCAGGAAGGGGCACTCGACCACAGCTCGGTTGAGCGCTTGGCCGAGCGCCTCGGCGTCGGTGCGCGCCACCTCGGGCGGCTCTTCACCAGACACGTGGGCGCCTCACCGGTTGCGATCGCGCAGACGCGCCGGCTTCACTTCGCGAAGCAGTTGTTGGACGAAACCCGGCTACCGATAACGGAAATAGCACTGGCTTCGGGCTTCGGCAGCGTTCGTCGCTTCAACGACACGTTCAAGGCAGCTTATCGGCGCTCACCGCGCGAAATCCGCAAAGTGGGCACCCCCAGGCGGCGCCGCGATGCCGAAATTGCATTGCGGCTAACTTATCGACCGCCGTACGACTGGCCGCAGGTGATTCACCATCTCGCCGATCGAGCCATTCACGGTGTGGAATCCGTGGAACCGGGTGTCTACCGTCGCACGGTCCGCACCAGCGGGGGCCATGCCGTCATCGAGGTCCGGTCCATCGTCGGCGCCGACGCGTTGGAGCTGAGAATTCGGGGTGGGCAGTCGTCCGATCTGCTCACGTTCGCGTCCGCCGTGCGGCGCATGTTCGATCTTTCTGCGGACCCTGCGCGAATTTCCGAGGTCTTGCAGCGCGATCCGGCGCTGCAGGCGAGGGTGGTTATGCGTCGCGGGCTACGCCTGGCTGGAATCTGGGATCCGTTCGAGTGCGCGGTACGTCTCCTCGTCGGTCACGGCCATTCCCCCGCGACCACCAGGCTGCTGCTGGCGCGGCTCGTTCGATGCGCCGGCCAACGCGTGGCGGAAGATGCGGAGGATCTGCAGTGGTTGTTCCCACATGCCGCGGCCATGGCAGGGGCGGATCTTGCAGGCACTGGATTATCGGTCGAGACGGGCGAAACCTTACGGGCGCTCGCCCACTCCCTGCGGGACCTGGACAGTCGCACACACCACTTCGGTGAAGCCGTGCTCGAGGCTGTGCACGGCCTGGGGAGACCCACAGGTGGCTCTGAGGAGTGCTTGTCTTTGTTCGGACTTGGCGAACCGGATGCATTGCCATGTGACGACGACACGCTCCGTCAGCAACTGTCGCTACGTGACACTCCGCTGACCAGGGCTGAACTGGAGGTCCGCGCAGAGCTGTGGCGGCCCTTTCGTGGATATGCGGCGATTCTCATCTGGAATGCCGCGGCGGCAGATCCTGACGTCCCGGCGATCACTGCGCAGGCAGTCGGGCGTTTTCAGCAGCGGCCTGCGCAGATGCGAAAAGCCTGAATTCCCTCGGGAATCATTCGAGGTCCGAAGGCAGCCGGTTCCGGCAAGTCCTCGTGAGTAGAGTCGTTGCAGCGTGACGTGCGCTGACGATCTCAAATCGAGGGAGGCTGTCTATGCGTCAGATAGTAAAATTCATGGTCGCCGCCGCGTGCGGCGCAGCGTTTGGCCACGCATCGGCAACTGAGGCAGGACCGCACACACACTATCGGGTGAGTGTCCTAAGCTCAGCCGGAGCCGCGGCCAATAGCATTGACGACCTCGGTCTGGTGGCCGGCAGTTACACCGTGGCCGGCGGTGCCGTGCACGCAAGCCTGTGGGCGTTCGGGACGCAGATCGACTTGGGCACGCTCGGCAACGGGGCCGCGCTCAACAGCAAGGTACAGTGGCCGGTCAAGAACCACATCGCACTGGTTTCCGGCATCTCCCTGACCGATCAGCTTGATCCCAACAACGAGGGCTGGAGCTGCAGCGCGTTCATCCGCAATCCCAACTTCAACGTCTGTCAGGGTTTCGTTTGGAATCCACTGTCGGGGAGGATGCGCGCGTTGCGCACCTTGGGCGGCACCAACAGCTTCGCCACCGGGACGAATGACCTCGGTGAGACGGTCGGTTGGGCGGAGACGGCAGTCAGGGATCCCACGTGTATCAAACCACAGCTGCTGCAATTCCTCCCCGTGGTATGGGGTCCGGGTCGCAACGAAATCCGTGCGCTAGTACCGCTGGCGGGCGACACATCCGGGGCCGCCACTGCGTTGAACAATCGCGGGCAAGTCGTCGGCATATCAGGTGAATGCGGCGTGGCGGTCGGCAGTGTCACGGCCAAGCACGCAGTACTATGGGACAACGGCGTTCCGGTCGAGCTCAAGAATCCCAACCACGCCGGGTATTGGAACACGCCCATGATGATCAATGAGCGCGGTGACGTCGTCGGTTTCGCCGGGGCGCCAAATGATCCCGAGGGAAACTTTACCCCGGCGTTTATGTGGACGCGGCAGGCAGGATTCCAATTTCTTCCGATGTTGAACGGCGACATCGCGGCCACGGCGACCAGCATCAATAGCAAACGGCAGGTTGTCGGGTATTCGAACGACGCCGTTCCGAAGTTCCATCCCTGGATCTGGGAAAGCGGTGTGACCGTCAACCTGAACGATCTGATCGTGCCGAATATCGAACTCACCGGGCCCATTCAGATCGCGTTCGACATCAACGAGCGCGGCGAGATTGCAGGCCGCACGACGACCAGACAGGCAGTCCTGCTCGTTCCGATCCACGATCGAGACTAGTGGCTTGCTGACCGCGCACGGCCCGAGCGTGCGCGGTCATCCTCCCGTTGTCGGGCCGTCTTGATCTGCGAGAGACTTCGGCAAGGTGAGCTGGAGCCTGGGAGGTCCCGCAGTCCTAGGTCTAGAATTCTAGGGTAATAGAACATTTAACATAATATACATTATGCGAAGTATATAGGATGGCGTCCGCTGGGATCCGGTGACCCTGAGTAGCCTGAGGCCAGCTGACTCCGCCGCGCACGGTGGCGCCGCGTGTCCCTCGGTTCGGTAGCGACAAGGACGTTGCTCCGCGCCGTGGATCGAGGTCTCGTGCGTGGCATTTTGCTACTCGTTGGTTTGTACCTGCGGCATCCGTATCCGATGCTTTGCTTGTGGGTGTACCGAGGGTTACGCGCCGTGGATACCGAGGCCGCCGGCTGGTGGTTCCGGGTTAGCGGGCTACAAGCGTCGGCGGATCGTTCTCGGGAGCAGCTCAAGAAGTTCTCGGCCTGACGGCCTGCGATCCAATTGCCGGCGAAATCAGTATTTTGATATCGTGGCTGGCACAGGCGATCGGGCAAGGATTTCGCGCGTCGCGTGGGGCATAGGACCGCAAGGCCAGCGTTTAACATTACGCGATCAGCTGGGCGTTAGTCGGTCGGATGGGCTTCGTTTGTGGGCGCTTACGCGCTCACGGGCCTAGCCTATGTCAGATTCGGAATGGACTCGACCGCCCCCCAGGACACCGCGGCCACTCGGCCCTCGAACTGTCCTAAGCATTTTCTACGGTTACCCGGATGAGGTCGTCGCGGCTTGGTGCGGCATCACTGCAGCCGCTGTTCGTCAGTACAAGACGGGTAAGCGCAAGCCGTCGCGGACGGTGGTCCGGTTGTTCATGCTGCACCGGGAGGGGCGCGTACTGGGCGCGCAGTGGAAGGGTTGGCAGGTGAAGCCCGATAGCCTCGTGGACCCGGAGGGCAACGAGACCAGCCGTAGTCAGCTGTATAACTACTTCTGGATCGTTCAGCTGGCGAGGCGCGCGGTATACGACAGGGATGACCCGGCGCTCCACAGGGAGTTTGAGAGGCTCCTAGAAGTCGTATAACAGCCCCCGCCGCTCGCTCGCGACGTGCGCTACAGGGCGCTCGCTCGTGTCGCGTCGCGGGCTGTAGGGCGTTCTGCGCGCACCGGTGCGCGCGCAGCGGAGCGGAGCACGCGCCGGCCGCACAGACCCCTGCCACCCTCCCCCCAGACGTCGGTATGCTTTCTTGCATAACCTCTTCGGCTCGCTTGGCACGGCCTGTCACGCGGCCATGGATGGCCGCGTAAAGGTACAGGGAAGTACCGAGCCGCTTCGGCGTCAGCCTTCTTCTCTTCTGGGCTTGTCGAACAGGTAACAAGTCCCGAGACACATCAGCACGAGCAGCTCGAGTAGGTCGAGCAATTTCGCCAAGTGTTTGATACGTCTTGCGAATCGCATTTGCCGCAGCGGTAAGTACTCAAACCGAAGTAACAGCGGTTGCCATACTGTGACGGCTACTCTACGGCGTGCAGTAGGGATCAAAGTCTAAACTTGCGCCGACGCTGGCAAGCTGCTCAAGGACGCGTGGCGAGAGGTGCAAACCCGGTCGTATCCCGTGCCGGCCGGACGAAAGCTGGAGTGACAGCTCTAGCTGACAGGCTTTTAGATCGGAAATGCCGGCAGCATTCAGCGCTACCTCGGCGTTGCGCAGAAGCGGCCCCAGTTGTGTGTCGAGGACGTCCGGAGAGAAGCTGGGTAGCGTCACCTGGCTTGCGACGATTTCGCGGCGCTGACCAGATGGCTCCGTGGCCAGTACTTTAATGACGAGGGTGGTGTTTCCCATACCAAAGTGTACAGCGGCATCTCGCCACAGATCCTGAGTAGTGAGTTACTTGCGACGTCGGGCCCACTTTCGCTTGTATACATTATGCGAAGTAGAATGTTGCGCTCTGCGGACCGATGGCTAGGCCGGATCCGTAATTTGAGGGCGTAGCGCACGCTGCGCTCTTCGACATGCTCAGCCGAGCGCGTTGGTGCTCGCAGGACGCGAGCCCAGCTCGCTGGGATCCAAAGGCGGTGGCACTGAGGTTCAGAAGGCCGTCAGGTAAAGGGATTTTTCACGCGCACTCCAGTTGGCGCGTAATGGGCGACATTGCGCGAAATGACTTCAAGATCGTGAATCAACGCCGTAGCGGCGATCTGCTTGTCGAGTGGGTTCTCGGGATTGGGGACGCGCAGACGGCCCCAAATGTGCGCGGTCTCCTCGTCTAGGGGAAGGATTCGATCGGCGTATGCGGACGTCACTCGCAGCAGCCATTGCTCAAGCTTCCGCGCCTGAGCGTTATCGCCCCGATGGCGAATTCGCTCGACCCCTTGCCTGAGCTCGCCGACAGTTACCGCCGAAAGGTAGAGCTCGGCGCCTTCCTGACTGGCTCGGGAAAAGAATGCTCGGACGCCGGCGTTGCCCCGGTCCCCCTTGCGGGCCTCGCTGATAACGTCGGTGTCGACCAGGTACATGTCAGCACCTGCGGTCAGCCTGCTCGCGCGCGAAATCCGCGTCTGTGCCTACGTTTGGCATGCTCGCGAGCACGTCGGCCAGCGGTTTCCGTTGGGGACCCTTTAGAGCGGCTTTCAGGATTTCACGGTGCTCCTGCTCCGCACTGCGGTTGCGTTTGGCGGCTCGCTGTTTTAGCGCGCGAACCAACTCATCTGGCAGGTTTCGGACCATCAGCTGCGCCATGGTAGTCACCGCGAATTGTCTACGATGCTAGCAATGCTAGCATCGTGTCCCACGGCAGTGCAAGCATTGACAGCACTGCAGCCTCGACGGCGGGTGGCGCCCTATTTCCGCTGCGCAATCAACCATTTCCGGTCTTCAACGTTCGCTAGGCCGCAGGCGCATTGGGACGTGCCCTGGGGCGCCAGAAACCGCATCATTCCGACTGCGTGGTCATCAGGGAATAGTGATTAGCCACCAGCTGCCAGCGCCCGTCCGTCATGACCCAGACGCGCGTGAAACGATTTTCGCGCGGGACGGCCTTGCCCCTGTCCTGTCCCACCATCGTGGAGCGGCCGGTCTCGACCGCGGTATTCCCGTAAACACGCACGCGAACCTCGGCGGTCGTGATGGATTGGTACGTCAGTGCGTGCGATGTGAAGTCAGCGATGACCTCTGCCTTGTTGCGCACGACACCGGTCGGTCCAATGCCGAAAAAGTCATCGGCGTAGATCCGACGAAGCGCGACGGTGTCGGCAGCGATCTGGGCGCGAATCCGTTCCTGATCCTGCTGCTGAACTGCGTGCTCGGTGCTCGCCGCATCGCGTGTCCGTACGCTCTGCTGCTGCGCGATGGTGGTCGAGACGGCCGACAGCACGAGCGCAGCGATGATCAGCGTTCGTTTCATTAGAATCTCCATAGGATCCTGACCGTAAGTCACTGCGGGTAGGGATGGCTGCGTCGAACCACCGATGGGTCGCCTTTAGGGTACGCCTCTAGCGGTGGCGAGCTCTCACGTGCCGCCCCGCGTCGTACTTCATCGAAAATACCGTAACCGCTGACAAGTCAGGCGTGCGTAGTCGGCCGGATGTTCGCATTTAGCCGGAACAGATTCTTAGGGTCGTAGTGGTTTTTCACCTGCACCAGGCGCGCGTAGTTGTCACCGTATGTAGCTTTCAGGCGCGACTCCCCCGCAGAGGGTTCGGTGTTCACATAGTAGCCCTGAGTGAAGGGCTCGAAGACCTTCCACAGGTCCCGCATGACAGCAATGTTGTGCTCGTCTTGTGAGTGGTCAGCCCAGGCACCGATCACGATGAATTCGTATTGCGCTCCGCGATTCCAGTAGGCGGTGGCGTTCGCCTTGACGCGGGCGACCTGGCCTCCGATCGGCCCGAGCCCAATTTCATCGAGCCATGGTGGGCCTTGTTCGAAGGCATGGATCCATTCGTCGATGAACTTGTCGGGAATGGTCTGCGCAAAACCCGAGCGCACATAGACGCCCAGACCCGGCGGTAGTGCCGGGGGTGCTGCACCCGTGGGACCGTTCTGGGCCACGACATAGGGTTTGGCTGCGATGGTGTCATTCAGGGGCTTCCCGAGCTTGTCCAGCATGGGAAGGAAGCGCTCGCCCGCCTTCGGATCCTCGCTGTAGACGAACTCGACGGCAACGTAAGTGCCCTTGGGTAGGTTGCCCTCGCCCGAGGCATTGACGATTGAGCCCGAGAGGTAGAGCTCATCGGGTGCACTCGCTGCCATATCGGCCAAACCCTTGGTGACCGCGCGCGCCTGGCTGAACGGATACATGCGGCCACCGGCAAGAATCGGATGTGCAAGTGGGTGCAGCCGATACTCGAAGCCACTCACCACCCCGAAATTCCCACCGCCGCCGCGCAGCGCCCAGTAGAGGTCCGGGTCCTCAGTCGCACTGACCTTGCGAACCTTGCCGTCCGCGGTGATGAGCTCGAACGAATGAACGTTATCGCAGGAGAGTCCGAGTTTGCGCATCAGACGCCCCTGGCCTCCTCCAAGCGTGAGACCCGCGATGCCGGTGTCGGCAGCAGTCCCAAGAGGGGTCACGAGACCGGCTGCCTGACACTCGGCGTCAAGTGCGGCGAGCAGCACTCCCGGCTGCGCGCGGACCAGGCGCTTCGCCCTATCGACCTGTATTTCGCGCATCGGCGACAGATCGATCATGAGCCCGCCCTCACAAGTAGACTGCCCCGAGATGCTGTGGCCGCCGCCCTTCACCGCGGTCAACAGCGAATGCGCGCTCGCGAACTGGACCGCATGGGCGATGTCCCCGCGGCTCTCGCAGCGGGCGATCAGCGCGGGATGCCGATCGATCGAGCCGTTCCATACACGCCGCGCCTGGTCATACCCGGCATCTTGGGCAAGAAGCAGCTTGCCCCCGAGGGCCGCCCGCAGCTCCTTCACTTCTGCTGCGGTCAGCATGACCGGCTTTCCCTCACCTGAGACCGCCGCCAACTGTGACGGTACGGTACCGGAGCCGGCAACGTCCGCCCACAAGCGACGGGCAGGCAGCAGCGCGGCAACACTCGCGGCAACACCGAGAAATTGACGCCTGCCGAAAGTTCTTGTGTGTGCGTTGTGAGCCAACGAGTGTAGTACCGGCATGGTTCTCCCCCGAAAAGTGTGTCGTTGAGAAGATGTCTTGTAGTATTTGTCGTGACGAGCCAATTACGAGTGCAGCAGCGGCTCCTGCTGCCGATGATACCTGGACGTGTACGCAGTCAGGATCTTACTCTCGTGCGAAGCAAGATCACTCGTTGGGTGAACTCGGCTCCTCGACCCGCACGCCAGGCCGAGCTATTCATTCATCTGGCTAAGCGCGTTGCGCAAGGGGGCGCTGGAGACCTGCATCCAGCCGTGATATGGCTGATGCATCTCGAGAATGAGAAACACCGCCGCGGCGACGCTGATCGCACCAGCGCTCAGGGCGACAATGACCGTTGGATTGAATCGAGCGAATAAACCGAAGCCGAAGAAAAGGAGCGTGAGCCAGGCGCCCAGGATGATGAGAAACAGCCACGAAAGCGACACCTGGGCCTGCTCGCTCAGTAGGCGCCGCGTCTCTCCGACACTCGTCAGCAATTCCAGCACGCGGGCCTGGCCAAACCGCTGCACGTTCGTGGTGGGTGACAGGCTCGCGATTTGATTAAAGAGCTCTTCAGCTTCCCGTCGCGCCTCCAACGGCGCAACGCTCGGTGCGTGGGCGATCCCATTGCGCCAGGTGCGTTCGATGTCGGACGCAACCACTTTGCGCAGCAGGGCCCGCGGTTGCGTCGCATCCTGGCCGAATTGGGCGAGAATGCGATCGATCTGGTAGATGTGAACACCCAGCTGCTGAACCTCTGTGCTTTGTGCGTTATATGCGGAATGCGCTGCGGAGATCAGCAGGCCCAGCACCAAAGCGGTCAGCGTCGCTATCAAGCCCATGACGAGCTTGACCGTGTCTGCGGAGTCGGTATCCAGGTGATTCTCCGGCAGTCTGCTGCGGAAGAAAACGCCTAACAGAGCGGCCCCGAAGGTGCACGCAAATATGACCGGAGCGATTACGGCGGAATTCATGGTGTGACGGTCTCAGGATACTGGGCTGATACAGCCCGGACAAATTCGCACCAGCCGTCAGACGAGTTCAGAAAGTGCTCGCAGCAGCGACTGTCCATCTCCTGCCCAGGCGCTGCCATGCATACAAGCCAGCGTCGTGGGCCTCGCATCGGCCAGCCGCACGAGCTGTTTGCGGGTGTCAGGCGCATGCGAAAAGTAGTCCATCGCACCGCGAAAGCTCTCGCTCGGTCCCAGTATGTCCGCCTCTGTGAGTGCCGCAGAGTGCGCGCCGCCCTGCGTGAACAGGTCGCCGCAAAAAAGCGTGCGGGTTGCCTCATCCATCAGCAGGCCACTCTCCCAGCCGTGCGGCAGATGGGGCGTATCGAACCAGCGAACCGAGCGTCGGCCAAGCGACAGTGTCTCGCCGTCCTGTAGTGCGCGGGCCGGACGGTCCGCGAGATCGTTCACCGAAACCATCGCGGCGAGCGCGCTGCACAAGGGCGCCGCCCTGGGCGCAACCGCTAGCCAGTCATTGAGCGCACCGCATTCATCGGCTTCGACATGCGAAAACGCCACGTACCGAAGGCGCTCTACCTGCATCAGGCTCGCGACAGCTTCCCGGACCACGGCAAAAAGCTTGCGCGGCCCGGTATGAAATAGCAAAGGCTCCTCATCGATGACGAGGTACTGATTGAAGGAGAAGCCGCCAGGTCCGTCGGCCATCACGACAGGGGTGTTGATGCGAAAGATTCCTTGCGCAACTTCGGCGACGTTGGTTCCTGATTGGAGGTTAGTAACGCTCATAGGGTGCTCGCTGCATAAAGGGGATTACAAGCTACAGCTTAAGGTGCTCGTCACACCGGCCGTGACATCATGGGGCGACAAATTCGATCGTTTTCCCGCCATCGAGGCAGAAGTGGCGCCATGGTGGCAGCTCCCACGCCGTCCAGTCCCTTCAGCTTATGCGCATCCTCCGCAACTGCAGGAGTGGCTCGGCGATCAAGAGCGGCACGGCCCAGCAGCCCCAGGCCATGATGGTGTCGATGTCATCCTGAGGTGCAAGGTGCAATTCCCCGAGCCATTGGCCCACGAGGCGGAATGTTACGAAGGCGAATGTCACGGTGTAGCTGCGGATCATCCACTCCCGGTGCTGCTCATACGAGTGACGACGGATCGCAAGGACAGCCATCCCGGTGGTGATGAGCCACGCCGTCGCGAGCATGAACAGCCCCGCTGCGTACGCGGCGTACTTCGGGTTTATGGTGAAGGCGAGATAGTAGGCGCCTGCGCTGCCGACGAGGACCCCGCTGGCATAAACGCGGCCCAAGCCGCGGTGCAGCTTGCGGGTACGACCGGTGAGACCCAGCCAGATCTGCACCAACCCGACACTGACCGCCAGCAGGCCGCCGGCGATGTGTAAGAGGAGTCCATAGCGGCGCGGCCAAAAGTCGCCATACGCTTTCGCATCGTACTGCAGGTAGTGCAGCACGCTGGTGTTCACGAACCAGAGGCCCAGTCCGGCCAGAACCACGAGGATCAGAGTGACTCGCCAGGTATGCGGGCGGTGCAGGACGGAGATGCCGGTGGAGACCACGTCGCGTTTCCCCTGTTATTGTTCGCGTGCCGGAAGCTTACACGGATGCCGTGCGAGGGCCGGGCTAAACTTTATTAGGGCTCCCCTACTCCGGTCCTGGAGCCCCGAGCATTGACGCGCAGTTGCCGAAGTTTATCAAGCGCGCGGGCACCCGCGCCGCAACTTGCGCAACCGCCTTGTTGCCCGGGGTGATCCTGCGAAAGTGCGCAGTGAAGCCGTCGACAGCTGGCGCTACAGCGCTTCTACCCAGCCGGAGATGTGCCCACAGGTGAGATAGATCTCCCGTCCGCTGGTGAAGTGCACGACCTCGTCGTCCCGGTCATCCTGCGAGGGGTCATAGCGTCTGACGTTGCCGTCGCAGAGGCTGAGCATGTAGCCGACGGTGTGGAAGCCCTGGTTCACATACGCGTCAGAGGCCGAGAAGAAATTTGCGAACAGCCGGTTGTGCTCCGAGCAGATGTGGGTGTGGTAGTCGGCCACGATCCGCCAGCCGTCCGGAATAGGTTCGTTGTACTGCAGAATCTCCAGCCCGAAATGCTTGTGGGACGTCAGCGGCGCACTTACCCGGTACTGGTGCGTGGAATCTTCATAGATCACGCCGCCACACTCATACTGCCGCGGACAGTCCGCCGCGACGGTCAGCGCGGCGACCGCGGCGGAATCCATATCTGCAAAGATCGCGAAGATCAGCGGGATCATCGGCCGTACTCCTACCTCAATAGAGGTTGATGTAATGCCGTAAGTTCACGGGGTCATAGTTGCGCTTTCCTGACGCTGTGGCCGCGGATGCACATCACAGCGCCGCTCTCCAAGATGTGGACGGACTCCACAGGCTGGAAGGCCAGCACGAGCCGCCGGGTCCTTGGACGCGCAAGGTGTGAAGTGGAACCGATCTCTACTGGCGCGCCGCGCGGCGAGCATTCACCATATTCAGCTTCTGCTGAACGTGAGGTCTGGCTGGCTACAGGGAATCATCGGCCGGGATCGAGTGGGCGCCACGCTTTGAGGAGTCTATGAAGCCTAAATTTCTTGCCATGACTGGCCTAATGGTTGCCGCGAGCCTGGCGGCCTGTGCGGTAACGGCATCCAAGCAGAATGCCCCGGAGACCCGCAGCGTGCAGAGCGGCGCCAGGGACAAGATCGCGTACTTCTATAACCTAACGGCCGCCTGTCAACCCGAGGGCGTTCCGCAGGTCACGGTGACCAAGACGCCGGGCAACGGCTCCGTGACCATCGGGACGGGCGACAACCTGCCGCAGTACCCGGCCGATAACCCACGCTCGGCTTGTAACCAGCAGCCGGTGGGCAGCACTGAGGTCCATTACCAGTCCCGTCCGGATTTTCACGGGGCTGATGATTTCTCGATAGAAGTGCGGTACTCGAGCACTTTCACGCAGACTTATTCGTACAACCTGACCGTGAATTAGCCGGGCGCCCCGTTCCTCGCAGAACGGGCAGGCCGTCCTGCTGGCAGTGCGACCGGGCGCCGCTGCTCCTATCTCCGGGTGTTCTGCGGCTCCGCGGCAGCACGCGGACGCCCGCCGCCGCGGCGCGCCCGGTAGCGGCCGAACAGCTCGAGCATTTCGCGGTTGAAGGCCGGGATGTCCTCCGGCTTGCGACTCGTGACGAGGTTGTCATCCACCACTACTTCCTGGTCCACCCACTCAGCGCCGGCATTTCTGATGTCGGTCTTGAGTGAAGGCCAGGAGGTCATGCGGTAGCCGCGGGCGGCGCCGGTTTCGAGCACCGTCCAGGGACCGTGGCAAATCGCGGCCACGGGTTTGGCGGCGTCGAAGAATGCCTTCACGAAGGCGACCGCTTGCGGCTGCATGCGCAGGGCGTCCGGGTTCATCACGCCGCCGGGCAGGACCAGCGCGTCGTAGTCGCGCGGATCGGCATCCTCGAGCGGCTGATCCACATCCACGTCCATCCCCCATTCCGTGTGATTCCACCCCCGGACCGCCTCCTCTTTCGGGGAAACCACCTCGGTCGTCGCACCCGCTTCATCGAGTGCTTTGCGCGGCTGAGTGAGTTCCGACTGTTCAAACCCATCCGTCGCCAGGATTGCGACTCTCAGGCCATCCAATGTTTCCCGTGCCATGGCGCTTCACCATTCCTTGGCGGTTGACGGAACCACTCCTTTTAGAGGGTGTGGCAGACAACCGTCACCCCTGAGCCGCGCCCTTTGCGGTGGGAAGACGCTGACAACGGCCTGGCGTATGGCCGGGCGCCTCGTCCGCGTGGCCCTGCCGGGCCCCACCTTGGGCCCGAGCGAGGGCTCGGCCGGCAGGAAAACCGCCGTCAAGGCCCTCCTGGGCAGCGTTATGTGGATTCGTCACGACCGTCCATACGCCGCCATGGGCCGCTTGTCGGACCGGCCTGCCAATGTGACGCAGTGCCACTTTGCTCAGCTTCAGCCTCCAGTACATTCCCCGGCCATGAAGAACCGCCAAAGGGGTTTCACCCTTACCGAGCTGATCGTGGTGTCCGCGATCGTCGCCATCCTCCTGGGGATCGCGATCCCCTCGTACAAGTACATCAGTACCTCGTACCGCATGTCCGCGGAGGTGAACGGCCTGCTCGGCGACCTGCAGTTCGCTCGCAGCGAGGCGCTCAAGGAAGGCAATGGCGTCACGGCCTGCGTTTCGAACGATGGCGCCAGCTGTACCGGTGGCGCTAACTGGTCCCCCGGCTGGATCGTGTTTTCTGACCCGAACGCGAATGCCACCGTTGACGGGGGCGAGCGGCTGCTGAAGGTCCAGAGCGCCTTCACCGGAACCATCCCGGACACCTTCAGCGCGAACCCGAACACCGTAACCGCCGTGACCTTCAACCGCGAGGGCTTCGCCACGACCGCGGCGGGATTCGTGACGACGACCGTCACCCTGCAGGAAACCACCAACAACGCGGCCTACACGCGCTGCCTGGTCATCACCGCCGTGGGGCTGATGAGCGTGCAGAACCACGTTGGTAACCCGGCGACATGCTAATGAAACGCAAACACCCAATTCCGCAGCGTATCCAGGGCTTCAGTCTGGTCGAGGTGATGGTGGCCGTGGTCGTCATCTGCGTCGGCCTGCTCGGCATAGCCAAGATGCAGGCCATGGCGCTGTCCAACACCAACATGTCGCGCCAGCGCTCGCTGGCGGCCATCGATGCGGCAAGCATTGCCGCGTCCATGCACTCGAACCGTCAGTACTGGGCCCTCGCAATCGTGACGCCTTTCAGTGTGTCCATCAGCGGTAAGCCCGCAGTCGTCGCCTCGAGCGACGGGGGCCTGCAGGCGCAAACCACCGCGGATCTGACCAATCTCACCGCCTGCATCGGTAACAGCACCGGCGCCGTCGCATGCAATAACCCGTCCGATCTTGCGGCCTTCGATCTCGCGCGCTGGTGGGTCACGTCAGTATCCGTGCAGCTGCCCAATCCGACCGCGACGGTGACCTGTCCCCTGGTGCCTGCGGGTAATGCGGCGCCGATCAGCTGCACCGTCCAGATCAGCTGGACCGAAAAAGCGCTCGCCATGAATGCCGAAGAGGCCGCCCAGGAAAAAGCCGTCGGCCCAAGTCTCTCCGAGCAGCCCATCTTCACCTTGTACGTAGAACCATGAGCACTCATCACGCCATCTCCCGCATGCGGTCCCCGCGCCAGCAGGGCGGCTTTACCTTGGTGGAGCTCATGGTCACCGTGGGCATCGCCCTGTTCCTGCTCGGAGGGCTGGTCACCATCGTGCAGAACGTGCGTGACACGAGCCTCAACCAGCAGCGCCTGGCGCAGCTTCAGGACCAGCAGCGCTTCGCCTGGACGCTGATCACCGATGCCGTCCAGGCCGGCGGCTACTTCTCTGATCCGATCAACTACACCACGGCGACTTTCGCCGCGGCCGGCAATCCGGCGCCCACTGCGGCGTTCCAGGCCGGCTACGTCTTCGCCGGCAGTCATGCCACCGGTGTCGCCGACAACGTCGCCCAGGATTCTCTCGCGACGCGCTTCCAGACGAACCAGAGCTACGGCCCCATCCTGTGCGACGGCACGGACACCTCGCTGAACCCGCCCGGCCCGAATTCCTATTCCATCCAGTTCACGGTGAGCGGGGGTGCCACTAGCCAGCTGATGTGCTCGGTCAATGGTGCCGCCGCGCTGCCGCTCGTCGATGGGGTGCAGGCCATGGCCGTGTACTACGGCGTGAAGCGCAACGCGACCGCGGACTACAACGTGGACACCTATGTCACCTGGGACCAGATGCAGGGCAATGACTATTTCACGATCAGCTCGGTACGCGTGGTGCTGACCTTCACCAACCCGCTCGCCGGCCAGGCCGGACAGCCGGCAACCATAACGATGGAGCGTGTCATCGAGGTGATGTCGCGCGCGGGGATGCACACATGAGCGGCCACGGCTCCTCAGCATCAAGGCAACGCGGCGTGGCGCTGGTCACGAGCCTGCTGTTGCTCGTCATCATCACCATCCTGGCGGTGAGCATGTTCCGCAGCTTCGGGACGCAGGAGAAGATCGCCGGCAACCTGCGCGAGAAAGAGCGCGCCCTGCACGCTGCCGCCAGCGCGCAGCAGTACGCGGAATGGTGGCTGCTGCAGGGCGGCAACACGGCCACCGGTGCCGTCGCGTGCGGCCCCGGCGTGCTGGCGGCGACCCCGACCTTCGGGCAGATCTGCAACCAGACGCTGCTGCAGCAATACGGCGCGACCTCGATGGCCCAGGTGGCCTTCCCCTGGCCCATCCGCGTGGCCTATACGCCGCAGAACATGCTGCTCGCATCGCTCGGGCAGACGTCCCCGAACAACAACACCAATCCGGTCTATTTCGACACGCCCGCCTTCTACATCACCGACCTCGGCACTGCAGCCGACGCGGCCGGCGAGGCATACCTGATTGATGCTTATGGATATGGCAGCGCGGCCAGCACGGTCGCGATTGTTGAAAGTACTTACGAGGTCCAGCAGGGCGTCGTTAACCGAGGTGGCTTGTGATGAACCGCAATACCTTTGCCGCAGTACTCATCGCGCTGGTGGCGCTTGCCGCGCCGCTCGCCGCCGAGGCACAGAGTTCAGTCGCTGAAGACTTCACCAAGGGAAGCACCACGAACTCCTGGTACTTCTTCAACGGCGCCTGCCTCACGGCCGGGAGCGCGGCCGGCGTTGAGCCGACCGGTGCCGGCACCGGGCAGGTGCCGGGCTGTACGACCATTGCCAGCAGCTACTACAACAAGACCTCCGGGGAAGTGTTGACCGGCGGCTATAACGGCAACTTCCCCGACCCCGCCGGTAGCGGCAGTACGCCCGGCAACGGTGCTCTGCGCTTCACCAACGGCTATCCCTACGGTTACAACGAGAGCGGCGGCATCGTGTCGACGACGCCCTTCCCGACCGGCCAGGGCGTGTCGATCACCTTCAAGACCGTGACCTATCTGGGCAACTCGGGCGGCGGTGGCGGCGACGGCGCGGACGGCATCAGCTTCTTCCTGATGGACTCGAGCAAGCTCGACACCAGCATCATTCCCTCCGGCGGTACCGCTGCCGGGGACGGCAACGGCCTGGGCTCCTTCGGCGGCAGCCTGGGTTACAGCTGCTCCAACAACAACAACCCCTACAACGGCCTGAACGGCGGTTACCTCGGGCTCGGCATCGATGAGTACGGTAACTTCCTCAACGGTACCGTGAACACCCTGGGCGAGACCGGTACGACGGCCTCCGGTGACAACACGAACACCGGCGGCGGCTACCAGCCGGGGCGTATCGGCCTGCGCGGCGCCGGCGCCATTTCGTTCCTGGCACTGACCGGGGCCTACGGCAGCAACCCGAACGATAGCGCCAAGCCCTACTACCCGGCGAGCCTGGCCACTTCCTGTGGCGTCAACGGCGGGGTCTACAACGCGACGCTGAAGTCCTGCATGGGTTGCAGCGCGGGTACCTACAACCCGGCCACCAACACCTGTCCGACCACCACTTGCAGCAGCGGCACGTACAACGCCACCCTGGGCATGTGCGAGGCCTGCAGCGCGGGTACCTATGATCCGGTCACGAACTCCTGCCCGACCATGACCTGCGCCAGCGGCACCTACAACGCCAGCTTAAACATGTGCGAGACCTGCGCCAGCGGCACCTACAATGCCGCCGCCAACGCGTGCGAGAAGTGCAGTACCGGCACCTATAACGCGAGTCTGAACTCGTGCGCGGTGTGCCTCAGCGGCTACGCCTACAATTCCGCCCTCAACATGTGCACGAAGGGCGGCAAGCCGAATCTGACGCCGACCTTCAACATACCGACGTCCACCACCCCGGCATCCAGTGCGCCCAAGAACGGGACGCTCACCTCGAGCGCGCCGCAGAACGGCACCCTGTCGAAGAAGGTCACCGATGCGATCCTGGCGGTGCAGAACACCTGTAAGACCGGCAACCTGTACAACTACGGGACCGCCGCGAGCCCGACCAGTGCGGGCACCGCGACCTTGAGCAATCCGGTCAATACCGCCGGGATCCTGGACTACGCAGCCCTCCCGGGCGGTTACACGGTGCTCTCGGGCACCAAGATCGCCGTTGAGTCTGCGACCACCCGCGGTGCGGCCACGCCGATCTACTATCAGCTGAAGATCTCGCAGAACGGCCTGCTGAGCTTGTCCTACGCGACCTGCCCGGCCGCCGGCTGCGGCGCCTGGCAGTCGGTGCTCACCAAGCAGGACATCACTGCCTCGAACGGCCCGCTGCCGACGAATTTCCTCTTCGGCTTTGCCGGCTCCACCGGCGGCAGCACTAACATTCACGAAATCCTGTGCTTCCGCGCGGATCCGGCCACGTCGGCTTCGAGCTCCGCCGGCGCCAGCGAAAAGCAGTCTGCGAAGCTTGAAACCGGCGTACAGGCCTACTTCGCCTACTACAACCCGAGCGGAGGCTGGACCGGCCGTGTGACGGCGAGCAGCCTCGGCTTCGATGCGTTTGGCAACGTCGTGATCAACTCGACCCCCAATTGGGACGCCTCCTGCGTCCTGACCGGGGTGCCCACGGGCTCGACGTGCAGCACGACCGGAGCCCTGGGGCTCATCGCTCCCGAGGCGCCGAACAGCCCGGGCACCGCTGGCAGCCGCCAGATCCTCACCTGGGACGGCAGCAGCGGCATTCCGTTCCAGTACAGCAGCCTCACGAGCGCCCAGAAGGCGGCCATCGATGCGGGCGACCTCACCCCCTACCCCACCGGTTACACGGCGGCCGACCGCGTCAATTTCCTGCGCGGTGACCGCACCAAGGAGATCAACCCCTCGGGCGTGGGCGAATTCCGCCGCCGCTCGAGCGTGCTGGCGGACATCATGGACTCGAGCCCCACCTGGGTCGGTGCCCCCGGTGCGCCTTACGCGACCAAGTGGAACGATCGCCTCAACCCCACGGCCACCATGTCGGAGAACGCCACAAGTGCGCAGACCTATGCGCAGTACAGCACCGCCCAGCTGAACCGCCAGCAGGTGGTGTACGTGGGCGCCAACGACGGTCTGGTGCATGCCTTCCGCAGCGGCGCCTACAACTCCAGCATCGGCACCTGCGCCACCACCCCGAGCGCCAGCTGCTTTACCAATAACGACGGGCTGGAAGTGCTCGCCTACATGCCGGGTGCCACCATCAGTGGCGGCAGCTCGCAGCTGATCCATCCGGACATCACGAACGCAGCCAACATCCCGATCGACTACGCGAACCCGCAGTACGGCCACAACATGTTCGTGAACGCGACGCCGGGCGCCGGCGACGTGTTCTACAACGGCGCGTGGCATTCCTGGGTGGTCGGCGGCCTGGGCGCCGGGGGTGCGGTGATCTACGCCCTCGACGTTACCACCCCAAGCAACTTCTCAGAATCCAATGCCGCAAGCCTGGTGATGGGCGAGTGGAACAACACCACGATCACCTGCGTCAGCAACTCCAACTGCGGCCAGAGCCTGGGAAATACCTACGGCACCCCGCAGATCCGTCGCCTGCACGACGGCCGCTGGGCGGTGATTTTCGGCAATGGTTTCGGCAGTGCCACGGGTGATGCGGGCATCTTCGTGATGACGCTCGACCCGACCAACGGTGCCAGCGGCGCGCAGATCTACTATCTGAGCACCGGCCAGAACACCGCCACCAGCGGCTCGCCCAACGGCATCGCCTACGCGACGCCGGCGGACTTCGATGGCGATCATGTCGCTGACTTCGTCTACGCCGGGGACCTGCACGGCAACGTCTGGCGCTTCGACCTCACCGATTCGAATGAGGCGAACTGGATGGTGACCCCGGGGCCGTTGTTCAACACCGGCGGCCTGCCGATCACCACGCAGGTGGTGGTGGCCTCCGGTGCGCCCACGCCCGGCCAGCAGTCGCAGATCATGGTGCTGTTCGGCACCGGGCTGAAGAACCCGATCACCAACGCCAGCGCTGCCACCTACGCGAGCGGTACTCAGCACCTGTACGGCGTGTGGGACTGGAACCAGACCGCTTCCGACGGTGGCCGCCTCGGCCCCGGCACCGGCAACCCGCAAGGCTGGGATGGCTTGTCCACGGCACAGTACGCGGGCCTGACCCGGGCCAATGCAGGCCTGACGACCCTGACGTCGGCGAACCTGCAGCAGCAGATCGTCACGATCAATGCCGCGACCCAGAATCGCGATATCAATGTGAACGCAACCATCTGCTGGACCGGCGGCTGCCCGCTCCAGTCGGCGCGCCAGTTCGGCTGGTACCTGAACCTGCCCGGCTCCCAGGAGCAGATCATCTTCAGCCCCGAGCTCGTCGCGCAGGCGCTCACCGTCAACTCGATCGTGCCGGCGATCAACTCGCCCGCCTCGTGCACGAACAACAGTGACACGGGCTTCACCTACGTGCTCTCTGCCATGACCGGCGGCGCGTTCAACACCGTGTTCCTGCCCCCGAGCGAGGCAGCCAATCCTGCAGTCGCCGCCCAGGCGGCCTACCAGGACGTGCACGCGATCGCCATGCAGACCAATGCGACCGGCAGCTCCTTCATCACCGGCAACAGCACCGGCACGCAGTACCTGGTGTTCGAGACCAACCAGGTCGAGAGCGGCACGGGTGCGAACGGCAACAACATCCTGGGGGGCACGCTCGGCCTGAATCTGCCGCCGAACACCACCGGGCGGCGGCTGAGCTGGATCGAACTGCGCTAAAGCGACGCGCTCAAAGAGGCATCATGCAACTCCGAACGCCCAAGTTCTCCCGCGGTATGACCCTCATCGAGCTGATGGTGGTGGTGGTGATCGCCACCATCCTGGTCTCGATCGCGGTGCCCTCGTACATGGCCCAGGTGCGCCGCTCGCGCCGCGTCGAGGCGAAAACGGCGCTGCTGGAACTGGCCGGACGCGAGGAGCGCTTCTTGAGTACCAACGGGGCGGACTATTCGCAGACGCCGGCGGAGTTGGGCTACGCCGCCTTCGGTGTGCCGATCGCGAGCGGCTACTACTCCCTGGCCGTCACCCGCTGCCAGGTGGGTGCGAATTGCGGACCGAACGCGGTCCCCGGGCCCTCCTACATCCTCACCGCCACGCCCGTGGCGGGCACGCCCCAGGCGAACGATACCGAGTGCGCCGCCTTCAGCGTGGACTCGATCGGATCGCAGTTCTCGGGCGGCACCCAGACGGCAGCCTACTGCTGGCATAACTGATAATAATCAATATCTTGCGAGTGATATTGAGTGTGATTTGAGGGAACGAGCTGCCGCCCGCGCGGCAAGCGCTGCGACTGGCCCCGAGTGCGTGCGCGCGATACTTTTCCTCTAGGGTCTGAGCTATATTCCGCCTCCAGCCGCCTGAGCGCGCTGGGATTCCGGTTTCACGGCACTACAACAAGAAGCAACCGACGCCTGCGCGCCGGCTCGAACCACCCCGAGCCACACCGCGACACCACGTCACCGAGGTCGCAATGAACACTCCATGGGAGCAGCTAGAGGGCGCCGCCCTCTCGCTCGCGCGCTCCGGATCGATCAAGGATCGCCTGGCCGATGCCTTCCGCAAGCACCTCGTGCAGGTGGATGTGGAAGAACTGCCCGAGGCACTTCACGCCCCGTTCCGTGCCTGCCGGGAAACCCTGACGCGCGAGCGTCCGCTGCGCGGCGAGGATGCGGTACGCGCCACGGTGCGCAAGATGTCCAGCCAGGAGGCCGACGAGGTCGCCGCCAGCGTGGTGCGACTCTACGGGGCACTGGCGCGCGAGACGGCGCGTGAGAGCGCGCTGCCCAATCTCATGCTGAACGGTGTCGCCGTGAACGGCGCTACGAGTGCGCGTCCCAAGAAGGGCGTGCCGCAGGTGATCTCGCTCTACGCCCACGAAGGGTAGGGTTCGGCCCGGCTCAGTCGAGTTTGAACTCGATCGTGTCCCAGCGCCCGGTCTTCTCCTGACGCGCGTGCAGGCGGATGGCATCCACCAGCGCGCGCTCATCCCACTCGACCACCTCGCTCGCAAGATCCAGGATCGCCTTGGGCGTGGCCTGCTTGGCCCCGAAGGGCTTCATGAGCAGTACCGGCTTCTTGCTTGCCTGCGCGAACAGCAGCTGGAACGTCAGCAGGTCCTTGTGGGTGTCGTACAGGCCGGAGACCGCAATGACCGCCTCGGTCGGGGCGATCTGCCGTCGCAGGTCCTCGCGCTGGGCCTCCTTGTCCCCGCCCGGCGGCTTGTCCGGCGTACTGTAGTTGCGATAGAAGAAGTTCTTGGCGCTCTCGAGGTATTCGAACACGCGCAGGTAGTCATCGCTCGTCTCCCAGGCGTGGGTGATGAACAGACGAAACGGGTTGGCCTGCGACACGCACGGAAGTCTGGCACAAGCGGCCGCGGCAGGAAACTCGCCTGGGCGGGCCCTCCCCTGGCGCTGCGGTGACGCCACCCGCGGCCGGACGCGGACCGCCGCCGGCACACGCCGGCGCGGCGCACGATAGAATGACCCCTTTGCGGTCTGGACTCCTGAAGCGCCGGTGCGACTCCTCGTCTACAACATCCGCTATGCCACGGGCACCGGGCCGGCCTTCCACCTGCCGCTGCCGGGCGCCGGCTACCTGCGCAGCAACAAGCGGGTGCTCACCGGCATTACCGACTTCATCCGCGCAGAGAGTCCCGACGTCGTCGGCCTCATCGAGGTGGACACCGGCTCGATCCGTACCGGGATGCTGAACCAGGCCGACCACATCGCGCGCGAGCTGGGCCACTACTCCACCTACCAGACCAAGTACGGCGCGGATTCGCTCAACCAGTTCATGCCGATCGTGCGCAAGCAGGGCAACGCCTTCCTGTCGGCGCCCACGGTGCACGGGGAGCGCTTCCACTACTTCGACATGGGCATCAAGCGGCTCATCATCGAGCTGGAGCTCTCCGATGTGTGCGTGTTCCTGGTGCACCTGTCGGTGAAGTACCGCCACCGCCAGTACCAGCTGCGCTCGCTTCACGACCTGATCATGCAGGCGCAGAAGCCGGTGATCGTCGCCGGGGACTTCAATACCTTCTGGGGCACGCACGAGATCTACCTGTTCATGCGCGCCACGGGGCTGCGCAGCGCCAACGCGGCGGGCCTGCCCTCCTTCCCCGCGCGGGTGCCGCGCATCGAGCTGGATTTCGTGCTGGTGAGCGAGGGGATCGAGGTCACCGACTTTCGCGTGCCGGACGTGCGCTTCTCGGATCACCGCCCGCTGGTGTGTGACTTCCAGGTGCCCCCGGGCGCCAGCGTGCGCAAGGCCTCCGCCGCCTGACTGATGGAAGGCAACCCCGCATGAACGACACCGCCCGCAGCTGGACACTGGAGCAGGATGCCGAGGGCATCGCCTGGCTCACGCTCGACAAGCCGAACACCTCGGCGAACGTGCTCTCGGCCGCGGTGCTGGCGGAGCTGAACGAGCGGCTGGCCGAGCTTGAGCGCGCGCGACCGCGCGGTCTAATTCTCATCTCCGGCAAGAAGAGCGGCTTCATCGCCGGGGCCGACATCCGCGAATTCACCGGCATCACCGATGAGGCGGGCGGCTACGCCCTGATCCGCGCGGGCCAGCAGGTGTTCGACCGCCTGGAGGCGCTGCCCTGCCCCACGGTTGCCGCCATTCATGGCTTCGCGCTCGGGGGTGGACTTGAGACCGCCTTGGCGTGCCGCTATCGCGTGGCGGTCGCCGATGAGCGCCTGGCGCTGGGCTTGCCCGAGGTGCAGCTCGGCCTGCACCCGGGATTCGGCGGCACGGTGCGCTCGGTGCGCCTGCTCGGGGTGCGTCCGGCGATGCAGCTGATGCTGACGGGCAAGCCCCTGCGGGCCGCGAAGGCGCTGCAGCTGGGTCTGGTGGACCGCCTGGTGAGCGAGTCTGAGCTGCGCGCCGCGGCGCGCGAGTTCGTGCTGAAGGCTCCGCCGCCGCGCCGCGCGCCCTTAAGCGAGCGGCTCCTGAGTACCCTCATCGCTCGCCCGTTCGTGAAGGGCGCGCTCATCGCCCAGGTGGCCCAGCGAGCTCCCCGGGCCCACTACCCCGCGCCCTACGCGATCATCGACCTGTGGGCCCGCCACGGCGCGCACGGCGCCGCCGCGTTCGAGGCGGAGGCGCGCTCCATGGCGCGCCTGTTCCTCTCCGAGACCTCGCGCAACCTGGTACGCGTCTTCCTGCTCACGGATCGCCTGAAGAGCGGCGGGGGCAAGGCCGCCCGGGATCTGAAGCACGTGCACGTGGTTGGCGCCGGTGTCATGGGCGGGGACATCGCCGCCTGGTCGGCGCTGCGCGGCTTCACGGTGACCCTGCAGGACCGCACGCTGGAACTCGTGGCGCCCGCGCTTAAGCGCGCGGCCGAACTCTTCGACAAGCGCCTGCCGGATGCGGCGCAGAACGCGGCCGCCCGCGCGCGCCTGCGGGCCGACGTCGAGGGCGCCGGGGTGCCGGACGCCGACGTCGTGATCGAGGCGATCTTCGAGAACCTCGAGGCGAAGCAGCAGCTGTACGCGCAACTTGAGCCGCGCCTGAAGGCCGGCGCGCTCCTGGCGAGCAACACCTCGAGCATCACGCTCGAGTCGCTGGCGGAGAAACTGGCGCAGCCCGCGCGTCTGGTCGGGCTGCACTTCTTCAACCCGGTCGCGCAGATGCCGCTGATCGAAGTCGTGCACGGCGCCGCCACCGATGGCGGCGCCGTGCAGCTGGCGAGCGGCTTCGCGCGCCGCATCGACAAGTTGCCGCTGCCCTGCCGCAGCGCCCCGGGCTTCATGGTCAACCGGGTGCTCACCCCCTACACCTACGAGGCGATGCTTGCCGCCGCCGAAGGCGTGCCGCTGGCGCTGATCGATCGCGCCGCGGTCGCTTTTGGCATGCCGGTCGGTCCCATCGAGCTCGTCGATGTCGTCGGCCTGGACGTGGCCGAGCACGTGGGCGAGATCATCGCCGCGCAGCTGCAGCGCCCGGTCACGCAGGTCGCGCGCCTGCGCGAGCTCATCGCGGCCAAGAAGTTCGGTCGCAAGAGCGGTGAAGGTTTCTACCGCTGGGAGCAGGGCAAGGCGCTCAAGCCCGAGGCCTCGGGCGATGCGCCCGCCGACCTCATCGACCGCCTGATCCTAGTGCTGGTGAACGAGTGCGTGGCGTGCCTGCGCGAGCGCGTGGTAGAGGATGCGGACCTCGTGGATGCGGCGGTCATCTTTGGCACCGGGTTCGCGCCATTTCGTGGCGGACCTCTCACTTACGCCCGCGCGCGCGGGATAGCGGCGGTCGTGGCCCGCCTTACGGAGCTCGCGGCGCGCTATGGCTCACGTTTTGAGCCGGATGCGGGCTGGCGGCTGCTGTCGGGCGAGGGAAAAGCGTGACAGGCGTCCGGCGCGCCGAAGGGCCTGTGTTACCATCCAAATGAGGTCGCACCACCTCGGTGTCCGACCCGAATTTGTTTTAGATTTCGCCCGCTTAGACCGGAAAGACGAAGCAGGCATTTGGAAACACATGGCCGAAGAGCAGGTAGCCACTGCCCAGTTGCTGAAGACGTTCGCACCGCTGGACGGGATGAAGCGCGAGAACCTGGCCGCGCTCGCCAAGAAGGTGAGCGTGAAGGTGCTGAGCTCCGGTCGCGTGCTCTTCAGCCAGGGTGACACCGACAAGCGCACCGTATGGCTCGTCAGCGGGCGCGTCGAGGCCTCCGAGGCCGAGCGCGTGATCGCGACCGTCAAGAGCGGCACCCCCGAGGCCCGCAACCCGCTGTTCCCCAACCTGCCGCGCCGCGTGACGGTGCGCGCCATCGATGACATCAGCTTCCTGTCGATTGACAGCGATCTGCTGGACGTCATGATCACCTGGGACCAGACCGGCAGCTACGAGGTCGAGGAGCTGCAGGCGCAGTTGCAGAGCGCGGGCTCGGATGACTGGATGACGACGCTGCTGCAGACGAACGCCTTCCACCGCATTCCGCCGGCCAACATCCAGGCAATCTTCCAGCGCCTGCAGCGCACCCCCTGCCGGGCCGGCGAAGTCGTCATCAAGCAAGGCGACGAGGGCGATTATTTCTACATCATCGTGCAGGGCAAGTGCGCCGTCACGCGCGAGACGCCTCTCAGCCGCGAAGGCATCAAGCTCGCCGAGCTCAACGTCGGGGACACCTTCGGCGAGGAGGCCCTGATCGCCGAGGCCAAGCGCAATGCCACGGTGACGATGGTGACGGACGGGGTGCTCATGCGCCTCAACAAGCAGGATTTCCGCGAGCTAATGAACGAGCCGCTGCTGCAGTGGGTGACTCCGGAGCAGTCGCGCAAGATCCTCGAGCGCGGCGGCCGCTGGCTCGACGTGCGACTGCCGAGCGAGTACCAGAACCTCGGAATCGAGGGCGCGCTCAACGTGCCGCTGTATCTGATCCGTCTGAAGCTCTCGACGCTTGATCGCGCCAAGCCCTACATCGTGTACTGCGACACCGGCCGCCGCAGCTCCGCGGCGGCCTACATCCTGGTCGAGCGCGGCTTCGATGCCTACGTGCTGCGCGGCGGTCTGGGCAACGGTGCCGGGCTGCAGCTCACACGCGGCGGCGCGGCGGACAAGCCCTAAGTCCGGCGCCGCGCCCGGGCGATCCCCAACCTCTCCCCGCTCGCCGGCCGACGGGCTCCTATCGGGCCGGCGGCGGCTCCTCCCTGTTCTTCAGCGCGGACTGTGCCGGGGCCTGGCGGCTCGTTTCAGGCAGTTCCGTGCGGTATCGGCGAGCGCCTACATGAACGCCAGAGCTTTCGCGTTGATCGGCAGCGGCCGCCCCGGTACGGTCGTTTCAGGCCCTACACGGACGTATCAGCAATGCTGCGAACCCTTCTGGTGCTGGCGGGCACGTTCACGGTCTCGTTTACCCTGATGTGGGTGTGGGTCGAGGTGCTCGAGCGCGCCAGTGACTACCTGGGCGTGCGCCTGCGCGGTCGGCGGGTGGATGCCACCATGTTCGGCCCGGATCTGCTCGCCTGGTAAGGCCCCGCAGCCGGCAGACTACATCGTGTGCGTCGCCTTATCGCCCGAGAGGGCCCCGGCGAGGTAGGTCTCGATCTTCTTCTGCGTCTGGCCGCGGTCCTGCTCGGAGAACTGCACGCCGATGCCGGCGGTGCGCTTGCCCTGGTTACCCTGCGCGCCCTTCGGGGTCACCCAGATGACGCGGCCGGCGACGGGGAGCTTCTCGTCCTCGCCCATGAGATTCAGGAGCATGAACACCTCATCGCCGAGGCGGTAGTTGCTGTTGGTGGGGATAAAGAGGCCGCCGTTCTTCACGAACGGCATATAGGCCAGGTACAGGGCGCTCTTGTCCTTGATGGTCAGCGTCAGAAGACCCGGTTTATTTGCGCCCGCTCTCAAAGGTCGTTCCCCGTCCTGTACGCTTGCCGGCAGTGCCACCATCGCTAAAGCCTCATGTGCGGTTCGCCCGGTGAGGGTGCGAGCCGCCTGAACAAGCTCTCCAGCGCGACTCCCCGGTTCAGTGGGACGTCGAGCGTGGCGCGGAGTTCCCGCACCTCGTCAACGAGCTGGAAGAGCTCGCGTATATTCAAGACCGGAGTGCCCTGTGACAAGTGGGGGCCAGCGCGCATTTCTGTCATAAAGTCCCCGGCCCGCTCGCCCCGCCGGATGCGTTCTGTGAGCCAAATCTCAAAGCACTGCAGCCGCAGGGGCAGTTCCGAGCGCGCCCAGCGCTCGGCCGCGGCCACCGGATCGGTGCCGCGAACCGCCAGGGCCTCCAGCGTACGGCGCGCCTCGGCGCCGACGGCGGCGATCTCCTGCGGGTCCGAGCGCACGGCGATGAGCGGCGCCTCCCCGAGCGCATCCAGCGCCGCAGCCCACGGCTCCGGTCCGCGGGCGGCGGTGAGCCAGGCGAGACTCTGCGCGCGGCTCGGGGCCGGCACGCGCACCCGCTGGCAGCGGCTAAGAACAGTCGGCGGCAGCTTAGAGGGCTGCGTCGCCGCGAGGATCAGCAGCGTGCGCGCCGCGGGCTCCTCCAGCGTCTTCAGCAGCGCATTGGCGGCGAAGCGGTTAAGCAGGTCCGCCGGCGAGAGGATGCCGACCTTGTAGCCACCGGCGTGGCTGGTGAGGGCGAGCGCCTCCCCGAGCTCCCGCACCTGCTCGATGCGCAGCTGGCGCGAGTTCTCCTCCGGGCCGATCCAGATGAGGTCCGGGTGCTGGCGGGCGCCCACCCGGCGGCACCCCTGGCAGCTGCCGCACGGGGCGGCGCCGGGCTGCGCGCACAGCACCAGCTGCGCGCACCACAGCGCCAGCCACTCCCCGCCGCTGCCGGGGGCTTCGTGGATCAGCAGTGCATGGGGCAGGTGATCCTGCGCGTGGGCGGAGCTGAGGGCCGCGCGCACCCCTTCGGTCCAGGGCGGCGGCGGCAGCTGCGTCTCGGTGAGCGCATTCATGCCAGTGCCCGCGAAATGCTCAGCAGCGCGAGCCTCAGGCCGACCTGGTGCTCGACTTCCTCGAGCGGCGCCGCCGCATCGATGACCTGCACGCGCCCGGGCTCGCCGCGGGCGATCGCCAGGTACCCGGCGCGCACCTTCTCGAAGAACGTCACCGTCTCGGCCTCGAAGCGATCGCTCACCGCCCCGGTGCGCGCGCGGGCGCGCGCCAGGCCGGCAGCGACCGGCAGGTCCAGAAGCAGCGTCAGGTCGGGGGCGAGGTCCCCGTGCACCGCCTGCGCCAGCTGCTCAATCAGCGTGCTCGCGACGCCGCGGGCGCTGCCCTGGTAGGCGCGCGTGGCATCCGTGAAGCGATCGCACACGATCCACTCCCCGCGCGCCAGCGCCGGGCGGATCACGTTGTCCACGTGCAGCGCGCGGGCGGCGAACATGAGGAGGGTCTCGGTCACCGGGGAGAGGCTCTCCGTGCCGCGCTCGAGCACGATCTGGCGCACGCGTTCGGCGAGCGGCGTGCCGCCCGGCTCACGCGTCGCGAGCACGCTCAGCCCGCGCGCCCGCAGGCTCTCGCACACGAAGCGGGCGACGGTTGACTTGCCCGCGCCCTCGATGCCTTCCAGGGTGATGAACTTGCCGCGGTTCATGGCTGCGCCGTCACCGCCGGCTTCGGCGCCGCCGCTCGTGCCTGGCTGCGCAGGCGCGCAAGGTAGTTCTGCACCGCCAAATTATGCTCCTCCAGCGTGCGCGAGAAGTGATGCGCGCCGTCCCCGAGCCCGGTGGCGACGAAATACAGCGCGCCGCTGTCCTCGGGCTGTACGGCCGCCACCAGTGACTCGCGCCCGGGCAGCGCGATCGGGGTCGGCGGCAGGCCCTCGCGCGTGTAGGTGTTGTAGGGGGTGTCGGTCTGCAGGTCGCGGGTGTGGATGGAGCCGTCGTACTTCTCCCCGAGGCCATAGATCACGGTGGGATCGGACTGCAGCCGCATGCCCTTCTTCAGGCGCTCCACGAACACCCCGGCGATGCGGGCGCGCTCGCTCTTGAGCGCGGCCTCCTTCTCCACCACGGAGGCGAGGATGAGCGCCTGGTAGGGTGTCGCGAGCGGCAGGCCCTCGCGCCGCGACTGCCAGGCGGCGGCGAGCTCGCGCTGCATGGCCTCGTAGGCGAGCGTCAGGATGGCCGTGTCGGCCGTGTTGGCGGCGAAGCGGTAGGTGTCGGGAAAGAACTCACCCTCCGGCAGCTCCCCCGCATGCCCGAGCTCGCTCATCACCTGCACCGCACTCTTGCCGCGCAGGGTGTGAGCGACGTGGGGGTGTGCGGCGAGCCCGTCCAGGAAGTCCGCGAAGGTCGCGCCCTCGACCACCGTGAGCTGCTCGAGCACGACGCGCCCCTCGGCGAACTGCACCAGGATCTCGCGCGCACTCGCCTGTGCCGGAATCTCGTAGAGGCCGGTCTCGACGCGCACGTGTGCGCCCGTCAGGCGCAGGTACCACTCCACCGCCCGCGCGTCGCGGATCGTGCCGGCCGCCTGCAGGTGGCTCAAGACCGTGCGCAGGCTGGTACCGGGGGCCACCTCGATGCGCGAGCTCGCCGTGGCAGGACCGGGCGCGAGGTAGGCGTGCTTGAGCCAGGCATAGGCGCCGGCCACCGTGGCACCGAGCAGCAGCAGCGCCAGGGTGAGCGTGAGCAGCACGAAGCGCCCGTGCTGGCGAGCGGGGACGCGCAGCGGGGCGCTCACAGGATCTCCTTGCCGAGGAACAACGGGGCGAGCGCCTGCTGCAGCTGCCGGGTCACGGGTCCTAGGGGCACTGCCCGGCCCTCAAGCTCGCGCACCGGGCGTATGCCGGTCAGCGCATTGGTCAGAAAGATCTCCTCCGCGGCGTTGAGCCCCTCCAGATCGAGGGGAAGCTGCTCGAATTCTATACCGTGCCGGACGGCCAGCCGGCCCACCACCTCACGCATGACGCCGGCGACGCCGCAGCGATCCAGGCGCGGCGTCGAAAGCCTGCCCCCGTGAACGAGAAACACATTGCTCATGCAGCCGGAGACGAGCGCGCCGCTGCTGCTGAACAGCAGCGCTTCGGCGATGCCCGGATCAGACCACTCGAGGCGGGCGAGGATCTGCTCCAGGCGATTGAGGTGCTTGACTCCCGCGAGTGCCGGGTTCTCGCCGAGCCGCAACTCGCCCAGGCGCACCCGCACGCCCTCGCCCGCCGCGGCTGGGCCGGGCGGGTAACGCAGCAATATCCGCGTGCCCTGCTCCGCGCCGCTGACGCCATAGCCGCGCGCGTGCGCCGGCCCGCGCGTCACAATGAGTTTGAGGATGGCGCCGCCGCGTTTAGCTGCCGCACGGCTGATTTCCTGCGCCAGGGTGCCCGGCTCCGGGGCGGGAATCGCCAGACGCGCGCAGCCGGAGGCCAGGCGCTTGAGGTGCAGGTCGAGGAAGCGCGGGCGGCCCGCGACGCAGCCGATAGTCTCAAAGAGGCCGTCGCCGTAGTGCAGCCCGCGGTCCAGGGGCGACACCGCGGCCGCCACGCGGCCATCCACCCAGACCTTATCCGGCAGCCCCTCCGGGATCGTCACGGCAGCGCTCCCAGGGCCGCCAGCAGCCCGCGGGCCTTGGCGCGGGTCTCCTGCAGCTCGCGCTGCGGGTCCGAATCCGCCACGATGCCGGCGCCGGCGTGGAAGCTCACCCGCCCACCGCTCAAGGTCATGGTGCGGATCAGGATGTTCATGTCCAGGCGCCCGTCGCGCGTCAGGTAGCCGAGGGAGCCGGTGTAGGCGCCCCGCCCGTGGCCCTCGAGCTCGGCGATGATCTGCATGCAGCGGAACTTGGGCACCCCGGTGATGGTGCCGCCCGGGAATACCGCACGCAGCGCGCCGATCGGGCTCACCTCCGCGCGCAGCACGCCACTCACGTTGGAGACGATGTGGTGCACATGGGTGTAGGACTCGATGCTCATGAGTTCATCGACCCGCACGCTGCCGGCCTCGCACACGCGCCCGAGGTCATTGCGCTCCAGATCAATGAGCATGATGTGCTCGGCGCGCTCCTTGGGATGGGCCGCAAGCTCGCTCATCTCGCGTGCGTCATCCCCGGGAAGGCGGCTGCGCGGCCGGGTGCCGGCGATGGGACGGGTTTCGACTGCGCGCCCATTGACCCGCACCAGCCGCTCGGGCGAGGAGCTCACGATCGCCACGTCCTGCCATTGCGCGAGCGCGGCGAAGGGCGCCGGGTTCGCCGCGCGCAGCCGGCGGTAGAGGCAGGCCGCGGCGGGCAGCGAGCCGGGCGCGGTGTGCAGCTGCACGTCCCAGGGACGCGAGAGGTTGGCCTGGTAGATGTCTCCGGCGCGCACGTATTCCTTCGCCCGGCGCACGCGCTCGAGGTAAGCCTGCGGATCCTCCTCGCGCACGGCGCTGATCCTGAGCGTGTCGGGAGCCTCGGCGGCCGCGGCGGCGGCGAGCGCATCGGAGGCGATCTGCTCGAGCACCTGTGGCGCATCGCTCTCGGCGACCGCCAGCACGCGTCCGGTGCCGAGCTCGTGGATCAGCGCCCCGCGGGTGCGCAGCGCGAAGGCCTGCCAGGGCAGCGGCGTGCGCGGCAGCTCAAGGTGCGGCTCGATCTCCTGCGCGAGCTCGTAGCTGAAGAAGAGCGCCCAGCCGCCGGTGAAGGCGAGCGCGGCGGCTTCCGGCGTGAGTGCGCAGCGCTCCGCGCGCCACCAGTGCTCGAGGGCCCCGAGGAAGGTTGCGCCCTGCGGCGCCACGCCCTGCGCGTGCACGCGGCCATCGGCCAGGAGGGACAGCGCAGCACTCGGGTGCGCCAGCAGCACGCTCGCGTGGCTCAAGGGGCCGGCGGCGGCGCTGTCGAGCAACAGCGGATAGGCGTGCGGCGCGGCGGCCGCGAGGCGCCCGAGGACCTGCGGCGGGACGCTGAGTTCGCGAACCAGCGGAGCGCGCGTGTGCCGATCCTTAGGATGCGGTTAACTTCAGGCGCTGAAGCGCTTGAAGATCAGCGAGCCGTTGGTGCCGCCGAAACCGAAGGAGTTGGATAGCGCGGTATCGATCTTCATCTGCCGCGCCGTGTTCGGCACGTAATCAAGGTCGCACTCCGGATCGGGCGTGCGGTAGTTGATGGTGGGCGGCGCGACGTTGTCGCGGATCGCGAGGATCGAGAAGATCGCCTCGACCACGCCGGCGGCACCGAGCAGGTGCCCGGTCATCGACTTGGTGGAACTCACCGCGACCTGGCGGGCGTGCTCGCCGAAGGCGCGCTTCATCGCGACGGTCTCGGCCTTGTCACCGAGGGGCGTGGAGGTGGCGTGGGCATTGATGTACTGCACGTCCTGCGCATTGATCCGGGCATCCTTGAGCGCGCTCGCCATCGCCTGGCGCGCGCCCTCCCCGTCCTCGGGCGGGGCGGTGATGTGGTGGGCATCCCCGCTCATGCCAAAGCCCAAAAGCTCCGCGTAGATCTTCGCGCCGCGCTTCTTGGCGTGCTCGAGCTCCTCGAGCAGCACCGCGCCGCCGCCGTCGGAGAGCACGAAGCCGTCGCGCTCCAAGTCCCACGGGCGGCTGGCCTCGGCCGGCGCCTCGTTGCGCGTTGACAGCGCCTTCGCCTGCCCGAAGCTGCCGAGTCCGCAGCGCGTGGTCGCCATCTCCCCGCCGCCGGCGACGATGACGTCCGCATCACCGTACTGGATGGTGCGCATCCCTAAGCCGATGGCGTGCGTGGAGGTCGTGCACGCGGTCACGACGCCCAGATTCGGGCCCTTGAGGCCGTAGCGGATCGAGAGGTGCCCGGCGATCATGTTGATGATGGTGGCGGGCACGAAGAACGGCGAGATCTTGCGCGGGTTATTCGCCTTCAGGTACTCGCTGTAGTCTTGTTCGATGGTCCACAGGCCGCCGATGCCGGCGCCGCACACCGCGCCGCACAGCGTCGCATCGGTCTTGCTGAAGTCGATGCCGCTGTCGGTGACGGCCTGCACGCCGGCGGCGACGCCGTAGTGCATGAAGTCATCCATGCGGCGTGCTTCCTTGGAGGACATGTACTGGTTGACGTCGAAGTCGCGCACCTGGCCGCCGAAGCGCACCGGGAATGCCGACACGTCAAAGCGCGTCACCGGTCCGATGCCGCTCTCACCGCGCAGGATCGCCTCCCACGCCGAGCTAACAGTGCTCCCCACCGGGGACACTATTCCCAGACCCGTTACAACAACTCGGCGCTTGCTCACGCGCTGTCCGTATGCGCCTGGGGATCGGATCAGGACTTGCTGCGGCGCTCGTTGATGTAGTCGATCGCCTGGTGAACGGTGGTGATCTTCTCAGCGTCTTCGTCAGGAATTTCGATTTCGAATTCCTCTTCCAGGGCCATCACCAGCTCGACGGTGTCGAGTGAATCGGCTCCCAGGTCGTCAACGAACGAGGCATCGTTCGTGACCTGCTCCTGCTTGACGCCCAGCTGTTCGGCAACGATGGCCTTGACCTGCTGCTCGACTGTGCTCATTGACGATTGGTCCTTATATAAGCGGTAAAAAAAGTATCACCCGGCCAGCCGGGCCATGCGACCGGCAGCGGGCGCGGTATTGTAGGGGAACACCCCCCGAGCCGCCACTCGCGCGAGTGGTTGTTTTTACTGACGAAACTGGCACCTCGCCGGCCGACTGAGGGTTCCGCCGCCCCAGGACTGTCGCGCCGTTCCAACGTGCAGCGGGCGCGCTCAGCGTGCGCCGTGCGGCGCTGCCCTGTGGGTGCACTGCGGCATTGCGGGGATCGCAGCGAGCCCACGTCGTTTGCGAGCAACGCGCTGCGCCGGTGCCGTAAATGGCCAGCAGACTCAGTCTATTGTTGGGCGGCGCAGGCGGGCCGCAACGGGAGGTCTCCGCGGACCTCACGCTCACGCGGGCACCGGCGCCGCCACGACGGCTCAGGGCATGTACATGCCGCCGTTGACGTGCAGGGTCTCACCGGTGACGTAACTGGCCTGTGGGGAGACAAGGTACGCGACCGCGGCGGCGACGTCCTCGGGCGTGCCGAGGCGCCCCATCGGGATCTGTGCGAGCAGCGCCGTGCGCTGCTCCTCGTTGAGGCCGCGCGTCATGTCGGTGTCGATGAAGCCCGGCGCCACGGCGTTCACGGTGATGCCGCGCGAGGCGAGTTCCTTGGCGAGCGACTTGGTGAATCCCAGCAGTCCGGCCTTCGCGGCCGCGTAGTTCGCCTGCCCGGGGTTGCCGGTGAGGCCGACCACGGAGGTCAGGTTGACGATGCGGCCACGGCGCTCCTTCATCATGCGACGCACGCACGCCTTGGTGATGCGGAACACCGCCGTGAGATTGGTCGCGATCACCGCATCCCAGTCCTCCGGCTTCATCCGCAGGAGCAGCGTGTCGCGCGTGATGGCGGCGTTGTTGATGAGGATGCTCGGGGCTTCCCCGGCCTGGTCCAGCCCGCTCAGGAGCGCATCGATGGAGGGGGCACTGCCGGCATCGAGCACGGCCCCGCGTCCGCGGTAACCGTGCTCGCCCAGGGCGGCGGTGAAGTTCGCCGCCCCCTCGGCGCTGGTGGCGGTGCCGATGACCTGTGCGCCGGCGGCCGCCAGCGCCAGGGCGATCGCGTGCCCGATGCCGCGCGAGGCGCCGGTGACCAGGGCGACGTCATTTTCAAGCATGGGCAGCTCCGTGCGTGGCGGCCAGCGCCGCATCAAGTGATGCCGGGTCTTCGAGTGCGAGGAACGTCAGGTCCGCGCGCTTCTCGATGCGGCGGTTAAGACCGGTGAGCACCTTGCCGGGCCCGCACTCGATCACCTGCGCGAGGCCCGCACTGAGCGCGCTCAAGGTCTGCGACCAGCGCACCGGGCTGGACAGCTGGCGCACCAGCAGCGCGCGAATGTCCTGCGGGTCCTCGTGCGGGCGCGCATCGACCGCGCTCACGTAGCGGATCTTGGGCACGCGCACCTCGAGCGCTGCCAGGCGTTCCTGCAGCCGCACGGCGGCCGCCTGCATCAGGCTCGAGTGCGAGGGCACGCTGACCGGCAGCAGCACGGCGCGCTTGGCGCCGCGCGCCTTGGCGGCCCCGATCGCCCGCTGCACCGCAGCGGCGGCGCCGGCGATCACCACCTGGCCGGGGGAGTTGTAGTTGGCCGGCTCCACCACCTCCCCCTGCGCAGCCTCCCGGCACGCGGCCTCGACCGCCTCATCGTCCAGCCCGAGAATCGCCGCCATGGCACCGCTGCCGGCCGGCACGGCCGCCTGCATCAGCTCACCGCGGCAACGAACCAGGGCGATGGCGGGGGCAAAGTCGAGCACGCCGGCACACACCAGAGCGGTGAACTCCCCCAGGCTGTGGCCGCTCACCAGCGCCGGGAGCGCCCCGCCGCGCGCCTGCCAGGTGCGCCAGGTGGCGACGCCGGCGGCGAGCATCGCCGGCTGGGTGCGCTCGGTGGCGTTGAGATCCTCCGCGGGACCGGCGCTGGTGAGCTGCCACAGGTCGTAGCCGAGCACCTCCGAGGCCTGCGCAAAGGTCGCCTGCACGGCCGGCTGCGCCGCGGCCAGCGCACCGAGCATGCCGACCGACTGTGAACCCTGGCCGGGGAAGACGAAGGCAAAGGACATCAGGACTCCGCAGCAGCGCCAGGGCGAGCAGGCGGCGCGATTATAGCGGCAGGCGGGCGCGCCCCACGCCCAGGGCGGCAGCCCCGCCCCCCAGGACCCCGAACAGGTGGGCGTCCACCACGACGTTGGCGCTGCCGGAGAACGGCAGCGGCCCCACGGCGTGCTCGTACAACAGCTTGCCGGCGAGCACCGCGGCGAGGATCCAGCCGTCCGGCTCGCGCCGCCGCAGGTGCGCGAGCGTGCCGGCCGCCAGGTAGCCGTGCAGCACGCCCGAGGAACCGACGTACCACGGCAGGGTCGAATCCCACAGCCACAGCCCCGCATCGATCGCAGCGATCGCGGCGCAGGTGATCAGCAGCCACTGGCGCGGGGTGTAATCACGGGCAAACAGGGCCCACAGCAGCGCAAGCCCCAGGACGTTGACGCAGGCGTGCCGGAAATTCAGATGCACCAGATGAGCACTGAGGAGGCGCCAGAGCTCCCCGGAGGCGAGCGCCGCGCGGTCATAGCGCAGCGCCAGCCGGACGGGCTCCCCGCCCAGGGCGGGCAGCAGCAACAACAGGCAGGCGCACAGCAGCGCCAGCCCCAGGCGCCCGTCGCAATTGAGAGACTCGACAGTGCCGCGCACGCGGTTCACAGGCCGGCCGACCCCCATTTGTTATGATCCGGACCCGTTTTTGCACTCACACGGCGGCCTTACCGCCGCTTACGGACAGCGCATGACCTACAACACGCCCGAGGTTAGCAGACACCGCCGCCACCGGTACGCGCGCGGCTTCACCCTGATCGAGATCATGGTCGTGGTGATCATCATCGGACTGCTGGCCGCGGTCATCGTGCCGACCGTCATCGGCAAGGTCGACGAGGCGCGCGTGGTGAAGGCGAAGCAGGACATCCAGAGCCTGGAGACCGCCCTCACCATGTACCGCCTGGATAACTCCAAGTACCCGACCAGCGAGCAGGGCCTGAACGCACTCGTCACCCAGCCGACCGACCCGACCATCAAGCACTGGAAGCCCGGCGGCTACCTGCAGCGCATCAGCAAGGATCCCTGGGGCAACGACTACCAGTACGTGAACCCGGGCACGCACGGCAAGGAGTACGACCTGTTCACCTACGGGGCCGACGGCGCACCCGGCGGTGAGGGCATCGATGCCGACATCGGCAACTGGAACATCGGCGATTAGCAGCGCGCCGCGCCTGGCACGCGGCCGCCCGCGCCGTGCGCTGCGGGGTTTCACACTCGTTGAGATCCTGGTGGTGGTGGCGATTATCGGCGTGATCGCCGCGGGCATTCTGCTGTCGGTCAGCCTCACCGGGCGCGATCATGAACTGGAGAAGGAAGGCGACCGGCTGTACGCGCTCCTCAACTACGCGCGCGAACAGGCCGAGCTGCAGACGCGCGAGTATGGAGTGCTGTTCGACGATGACGGCTACGAGTTCCTCGTGTACGACCACCGCCGCACCAGCTGGAGGGGCGTGTTCGAGGATGACGCCCTCTCGGCGCGCAAGCTCCCCGACGGGCTCACCGTGAAGCTCACCATCGAGGCGCGCCCCGTGGTGCTCAAGCGCCCCGCGGACGCCAAGGACAAGACCCCGCAGGTGATGATCTTCGCCAACGGCGACCTCACCACCTTCGCCGCCACGCTGCAGCGGGACAACGGGGTGCGCAGCATCACCGTCACGCAGGATGACAAGGGCGGCGTGACCGAACAGCCGCTGCTCGAGGCGAAAAAGTGAAGCCGCCTGGCGTGACCGCGGCAAGGGGCTTCACCCTCATCGAGGTGCTGGTGGCGCTCGCCATCGTCGCCATCGGCATGTCGGCGGTTTTGAGTGCCCTCTCCTCCTCGGCCGACACGGTGAGCTACCTGCGTGACAAGACCTTCGCGCAGTGGGTGGCCCTGAACAAGATCGCCACCCTGCGCATCTCCGGCCAGCAACCCCCGACCGGCAACAGCAACGGTGACACCGACTACGCCGGCCGCAGCTGGCACTGGCGCCAGGCGG
Source organism: uncultured Pseudomonadota bacterium (assembly GCA_963781815.1). Taxonomy (GTDB): domain Bacteria; phylum Pseudomonadota; class Gammaproteobacteria; order Steroidobacterales; family Steroidobacteraceae; genus 13-2-20CM-66-19. Next base: position 287,766 of record CAWAHK010000003.1, read on the forward strand.
TGGTCGCGACCGAAGTGCCCGGTGTGGTGCGCATCGATGTCAGCGTGCGCCCGGCCGAGGTCAAGGGCGGTGATGACAATGGCTGGGTGACCACCGTGAGCGGCATCTCGGGCAACTCCGTCGGCATCCCCGATGGGGGCGCGACACCGGTGTGGGGGGCGCAGCAGCAGGGGCCGCCCATCGGCCCCGGCGGCGCCGCCAACGGAGCGCAGCCACCGGGGACGACCCCGCCGGCCACGACCGGTCCGGGCACCACGCCGATCGTCACGCCGCCGACCACGCCCGGGCAACCGCCGGCGGGCAGCCGCGAATGAGAGCCCGCAGCGGCGGCTTCACGCTCCTGGAACTGCTGGTCGCGCTGTTCATCGCGGCCGTGATTTTCTCGATGGGATATGCGGCCATCAACCAGGCGCTGAAGAGTCATGACACCCTGAAGGAGAAGCAGGCGCAGCTGCTCGGCCTGCAGACCGCGATCCGCGTGCTGGAGCAGGACTTCCTGCAGGCCGCCCCGCGGCCGGTGCGCCAGGCGGTCGGCGATGATCCGGCGCAGGGTGCGCTGGTCGGTTCGCCCCCGGGCGCGCAACCGATCGTCGCGCTCACCCGCGATGGCTGGTCCAATCCTTCCGGGCTGCAGCGTCCGGGACTGCAGCGCGTCGCCTACTTCTTAGAGAACGGCACCCTGCGGCGCGAGTACTGGAACGTGCTCGATCCGACGCTGGCGAGCACCACCGCCAAGCGCGAGCTGATGGAGCACGTCAAGACCTTCACCGTGCGCTACCTGGACGTGAATCACAATTGGAACGACCAGTGGCCGCCGGCCTCGGGCTGTCTGGTATGCGGCTCGGAGGACCAGAGCCTGCGCCAGCGCCCGCTCGCGGTCGAGATCACCATCGACACCGAGGACTGGGGCAAGATCGTGCGCATCGTCGAGATCGCCACGTGAGCGCCCGAGCGCATCTTCGGCGTCACCGCGAGCGCTGCGCGCCGCCGCACTATCAGCGCGGCATCGCACTCCTGGTCGCGGTGCTGCTCGTGGCACTGGGTACCATCGTGGCCGCCGCCGTTGCCTATGAAAGCGCCATGACGGCGCGCCGCGGCACCTCGACCTACGCCTTTGATCAGGCGGTGCTCATCGGCGAGGGCGCCGAGGCGCTCGCCGCCTACGGGCTGCGCCAGATCGCGCAGAGCAACTCCAAGGAGATCTACGTAGGTCAGGGCTGGGACAAGCCGCTGGGTCCCCTGGAGGTCGTGCCCGGAGTGATGCTCGAAGCCTCGCTCGAGGATCTGCAGGGGCGCTTCAACATCAACAATCTCGTCACGAACTACGATGCGCCGGATCAAGTGAGTGTGGCCGCCTTCACGCACCTGCTGGAGCTGGTCGGGCTCGAAACCAAGTGGACCGGCTACATCGTCGACTGGATCGACAAGAACGATCAGCCGAGCATTCCGGAGGGCGCGGAAGACAGCGTCTACATGGGGCAGACGCTGCCGTATCGTCCGCCCAACCGCTACATCACGAGCATCAGCGAACTGCTGGCGCTGCCCGGATTCGGGCGCGAGCGGTATCTGAAGCTCGCCCCTTACATCACGGCGCTGCCGCACGGCACGAAGCTCAATCTCTGCACTGCCTCCCCGGTGGTGCTGGACGCTTACCTGGACCACGAGGAGTTCACCCAAGACCCGGAGGGGCTTGCCAAGAACCGCACCAACGCCGGTGCGTGTTTTCCGAAGCTCAGCGACTACTCGGTTGCTTTTAAGGATGCGACGCAATGGACCGGCGCCGCCCCGCCGCCGGCCGCCGGTTCGTCCGGCCAGCAGGCGGTCGTGCCACCGGCGCAAACCGGCCAGACCAAGGGGGTACAGGGCGCGGTGGGGGTGACGTCGAGCTACTTCGGGCTCACGAGCCTGGTCACTATTGGCAGTACCGAATTCAACCTTTACAGTCTTCTCTATCAGGATGGCCAGCTGCGGATGGTGCGTCCCGTGCAGCGCAGCTTTACCCCGGAACCCCGGATTTACGCGCCGGTAGCGCCGGTTAACGGACAGTGACGCAATCGATGCATAGACTCACGTGCGCAGTGACAGGATCAGCCAATGGCTGAGACCCTGCTGCTGCGCTTGCCGCGCTCGCCCGAGCAGGCCGCTTCCTGGCTGATCGTGGACGCGCGCGGCACGCCGGTCGGCCCGCCGCAGAGCGGGCCGCTGAACCTGGCCGCGCCGCGCATCACCGGGCGCCGCGTGTGCGTGCTGGTGCCCGGCACGGACGTGCTGCTGGCGGAGCCGGACCTGCCCCCGCGCAGCGGCGTGAAGGTGCAGGCGCTGGTCCCCTACGCGCTCGAGGAATACCTCGCCGATGACATCGACGCGCTGCACTTCGCGATCGCGCGGCGCACCCCGGAGGCCGCGCGCGTGCGCGTCGCAGTGGTGGCCCGCACGCTGCTGAATGACTGGCTCGCCACCTTGCGCGCCGACGGCATCGAGCCTGATGCCATGTACGCCGACAGCGACATGCTGCCGGAGAACCCGGGCCACTCGGTGGCGCTGCTCGAAGAGGACGCGGTGTTCGTGCGCCCGCCGTCCGGGGCGGTGGTGGTACTGCCTGCCGATGCCCTCCCCCAGGCGCTCGAGATCGCCCAGGCGCATGCCGATACCGCCAGCGGCGCGCGCGGGCTCATCCTCTACACCGGTGCGCCCGAGTGGCACCGGCACTCGGCGCAGGTGGAGGCGGTGCGCGCAGGCTTCGATGGCATCAAGATCCAGCTGCTCACCGGGGGACCCCTGGCGCTGTTCGCGCAGCAGCTGCCCTCGGCGACACCGATCAACCTGCTGCAGGGTGACTATGCCCCCAAGAGCGGCCGCTCCGTGGGTCTGGCCGCCTGGCGCGTCGCCGCCATGTTGCTGGGGGCGCTGCTGGTGCTGCACATCGGGGGCAAGGCGGCGCAGCTGCACTTCCTCAAGAGCCGCGAGAAGCAGGTGGACGTCTCGATCCGCGATACCTTCCACACCGCCATGCCCGGGGATCCGAACTTCGCCGACGCGCGGCGGCGCATGGAGCAGCGCCTGGCGGTGGCCCGCGGGGCCGGCGGCGGCCTGCTGCCGGCGCTGCAGGCGCTGGCGCAGGCGCGCGATGCCTCCCCGGGCACCAACGTGCAGTCGCTCAACTTCCACAACGGCGCCATGGAGATGAAGCTCTCGGCCCCTGATGCCTCGAGCCTGGATCACTTGAACCAGGCGCTGCGCAGCAACGGCTGGCAGGCGGACCTGCTCGGCGGCACCAACAGCGGTTCCGGCTACGAGGGGCGTATCCAGCTGCACGGGGGCGGGAGCTGACGTGAAGATCTCGTTCCCCTCCAAGTTCCCCGTCCCGCAGCTCTTCAGCGGCGCCTCCTTTGCCAGGCTCAGCGAGGCACTGGAGCGCCTGTCCGAGCGCGACCGCCGCATTCTGCTGATAGGCAGCCTCGCCGCGCTCGCACTACTGATCTTCGGCATCCTGATCCCGCTGGACCGCAGCGTGGCGCGCGAGCGGGCGAAGCTCACCCAGAAGCGCGCCGACCTTGCCTGGATGCAAAGCGTCGCCCCGGAGCTTGCCAGCAGCGCACCGCCGCCCTCGGCCACCGGCGAATCGCTGCTGGTCATCATCGATCGCTCCGCGCGCGAGTCCGGGCTTGCCAGTTCCATCACCGGCAGCGAACCGGGCGCAGCCGGCAGCCTCTCCATCCGCCTGGAAAAGGCGCCCTTCGACACGCTCATCGCGTGGCTCGCGCGCCTGTCGCAGCAGAACGGCGTGTACGTGGACTCCGCCACCATCGAAAAGGGCGGCGCGCCAGGCCTGGTCAACGCCGCCCTCGTCCTGCACTCGGGCTGATGTGAGGCGCGGCATCTGGATCACGGTTGCGGGACTTGTGGTCTTCGCGGCGATCCTCGTGGCACGCCTGCCGGCAAGCTGGGTGGTGCCCTCCGGGCCCAAGGCCCCCTTCGCCTGCAGCGCCGTCGAGGGCTCGCTGTGGAGCGGCGCCTGCAGCGGGCTCACCGCGCAACACCTGCCACTCGGGGACCTCGCCTGGGAACTTAGGCCCGCACGGCTCCTCGCCGCGAAGCTCGCCGCGCACGTGACACTCACGCGCGGCAGCGCGCACGCGAACGGGGAATTCGAGTGGGGCCTGGGCGATCACCTCACGGCGCGCAACCTCACCGCCGAGCTGCCGCTGGATCCGACGCTGCTGCCGGGACTGCCGGCGACGCTGCGCGGCAGCGCGCGCCTCGACCTGAGCCTCGCCGAGCTCACGCACGGGATTGCGACCCAGCTGCAGGGCACGATCGAGGTGCGCAACCTGGAGGACCACGCCGGCAACCGCACGCCGCTGGGCAGTTACAGCGTGCGCTTCCCCGGTGGCGAGGGGGAGCCAGTCGGCCAGATCCGCGACCTCGGGGGCCCGCTGAGCGTCACGGGCACGCTGAAACTCACGCACCAGGGAGGCTACGAGGTCGAAGGCCTGGTCGCCGCCCGGCCTGATGCCCCGCCCGAGCTCATCAACAACATGCGCTACCTCGGCTCGCCGGATGCCGCCGGCCGCCGGCCGTTCTCGCTCTCGGGCACGTTCTAGTCCCCCACCCGCTCACAGCTCCCGGAAGGCCTGCAACAGCGGGAAATACAGCGCGGCGCGCACCGGCTCAGGGCCGAGCGCGCGCGCCAGCCCGCGGTAGGTTTGCAGCTGTGCCCGGTAGCGCTCCAGTTCCTCGTCGAGAAACTGCTCCAGTCCTGAGCCCTCGTGGCGGCTGGTCTTGAAGTCGATCACCCAGCGCACGCCCTCGGCGTCGATGAACGAGCGGTCGATGACGATGTTGCGCAGGCGTCCATCGCTCACGCCGGTGAGCGCCAGCTCGGCGTGCGCCTGCGCGTGGCGGCTATCGAGGAGCCAGCGGCCGCGCTCATCGCTCACCGTGCGCTCGATCGCGCTCAGGATGAGAGCGGCGGCGGCGTCGCGCTCACGCTCGCTCACCCCGAGGCGCGCGAGCTGGGTGCGCACTGCACCCCCCTCGGCCCCGATCTGCGCTGCGGTGGGGAGCGCGCTGCCGAGCGCCAGGCGCGCCAGCCACGCGTGCACCAGCGTGCCGACGTGACGCTGGGTCTCCCCGACCCAGCTGAACTCGGGGGGCTCCAGGGTGAGGTGCGCCGGCGGCAGACTAACCACCGGCACGGCGGGCTCGGCTGCCGGCGGGCGCCACTCGGGCCGCAGGCGCCGGAAGGTGCGGCCGGGATCGGGCGCCGCCGCCGCCGCGGCCGCCGTCGCACTCCGGAAGCGCTGCGCCAGCGCCGGCCACAGCGTGCTCAGGAGGCTGCGGCGGTCCGGGCTCACCGCGCCGCGGGCATCCAGCGCCGGCGCGCCTGACAGCCACAGCGTCTCGCGCGCGCGCGTGGCGGCGACGTACATGAGGCGCGCGCGCTCGTTCGCATCACGCCGCCGCACGAGTTCCTTGAGGTAGGCGTCGAGGTCATCCTCCTCCGCCGCTCCGATCGCCGGGGCCGGGGCGATCAGCAGGTCCGAGCCGCCGGACTCGCGTGGCAGGTCCATCCAGCGCAGCAGGCGTCGCTCGGCGCCGCCGGTGGCCTTGTCCAGCGCCGGCACGAACACGTGATCGAACTCCAGGCCCTTGGCGCGGTGGATGGTCATCACCTGCACCGGGTTCGCCCGCGTGGCCCCCGGCGCGCTGAAGAGATCCTGCAGCAGGGCGGCAAAGTCCGCCGGCGTGCGCCATTCGAAGGCCGCGGCGCGCTGCGCCAGGGCGCTGAAGAAGGCCTGCGCGTCCGCCAGTTCCCCGGCGCGATAGGCGTCCGGGGCGCCCAGCTGCACCCAGGTGGCCTCCAGCCAGTCCGCCACCGCCTGTGTGCCGCGCTGCGCGAGCGCCGCCGTGAGGGTGTCGCGCAGGCGCGCGACGCGTGCAAGGTCCGCCGGGGCACAGCGCGCCAGGCGCGCACGGTTGCCGAGGGCCTCCAGGATCAGTTCCTTGTCATTGAGCCCCGAGAGCGCGGCGAGGCTCGCGAGGCTCGCCCCGCACCACGGTGCGCGCAGCACCGCGAGCCACGCGGTGCGGTCGGCGAGGTCATACAGCGCGCGCGTCAGGGCCACGAGGTCGCGCACCACGACGCGCTCGGCGAGCGGCACCAGATCCACTCCCAGCACGGCAACGCCCGCGGCCTCGAGCGCCGCCACGATGGCAACCGCGTGCGCGTGGGCGACGACCAGCACGGCGATGTGCGCCTGCGGGTCCTGCGCGCGCAGCGCCGCGACGCGCGCGGCGATCGCACGCGCCTCGGCCGGCCGGTCCTCGGGGAACAGCGTGAGGGTCACCGCGGGGACGGCGGCGGGCTGCTCCGCCGGCGCGCGCGCCGCGATGCTGGGGCTGTAGCGGACCGCGCCCGCGCGCAGGTCATCCAAGGCCGGAAACACCTGGGTGAAGACCTCGTTGGCGAAGCCGACCAGCTCCGGGTGCGCGCGGAAGTTGCGCCGCAGGCGCAGCGGCGTCAGCGCCACGGTGCCGATGCCGGCGTGGCGGGCCGCGAGGAACAGTCCCACCTCGGCGTCGCGGAAGCGATAGATCGACTGCATGGGGTCGCCCACGACGAACAACGTGCGCCCGTCGCCGGGCTCCCAGCCGGCGGTGAGCGCCTCGAGCAGCTGGAACTGCGCGAGCGAGGTGTCCTGGAACTCATCGACCAGGATGTGCCTGAGGTTGAGGCCCGCGCGCAGCCCGAGGTCGGTCGGCGCCCCGCCCTCGGTGAGCGCGGCGCGCGCCGCCCCGGTGATGTAGGTGTAGTCAACCCGCTGGGCGCGTGCGAACTCGGCGTACAGCTCGGCGGTCGCCTGCCTGAGCAGGCGCGACAGGGCGCCGATGGCGGCCGCGTCCTGCCCCGCCAGCTGCGGTGGCGGCCAGTGCCGCAGTTCCAGGAGCGTCTCCTTCGCGCCGGCCAGTGCGCGCAGGTCCGCGATGAGATCCTTCAGCGCGCGGCAGGCGGCAGGCTCGGCAAAGGCGTCCCCGAGCCAGCGCACGCTGACCTGGGCGCGCCAGTCGTGGCGTGCCAGGGTCAGATGCGCGAGGTGCTGCCAGGCGCCGAGGTCGGCGGGCTCGGCGCCGAGTGGCCCCATGCCCGGCAGCCCCTGAGCACGATGCCGCCAGAGTTGCGGCAGCAGCGCCTGCGCTCCTGACAGCCGCGCGCGCGTGATGGCGGCGAGGCTGTCGTTGACCTCGCGGCATAGCGCGCGCGGATCCTGGTCGACGACGAAGCGCAGCCAGTGGCCGCGTTCGCGCAGCATCTGCGCCAGCATGCGCTCAAGATTGATCCAGTGATTGTCGAAGCGCTCAAAGAGCAGCTGCGTGTCGGCGCCCAGCGCCGGGTCCGCCTCGGCGCTGATGAGGGTGCGCCGCGCGGCGCGCTGGTAAAGCGGCGCGGCGGCTTCGGTCACGTTCAGGCGGCCGCCGACGCGCGCGGCCACCGGCAGCTGGCTCGCCAGCCAGTAGTTGAACGAATCGATGGTCTGGATGCGCAGGCTCTGCGGCTCCGCGTCGATGTTCCAGCCGCGCGCGCGGCCGTGCGCCACGGCCGCCTGCGCCAGCTGCCGCAGCTGCGCACCCGCGGGGTCGTGCACGCCGATCTGCCCGCGCAGCGCGCGCGTCACGCGGGCGCGCATCTCGGCGGCGGCCTTGCGCGTGAAAGTGATGGCGAGGATCTGCGCGGGGTCCTCCACCGTGACGAGCAGGCGCAGGAAGCGCTGCGTCAGCACCGCGGTCTTGCCCGAACCGGCCGGCGCCTCGAGCAGCACCGAGGCGCCAGGATCCACCGCCTGCAGCCGCGCGGCACTGTCATCCAGCGCGAGCGCGTCACTCATCGGCGTCATCGCCTGCGCTGCTGTGCGCCGCCGCGCGCACTTCCAGGATCCGGCACACGTCCATCACGTGGCAGTAGTCGCAGGCGCCCGCGGCCGGATCCACGCGTGCATCCCCGGCGAGGAACGCACCGATCAGTCGCTCGATCAGCGCAAGCCAGGCGCGCTGCTGGTGCTGCCAGTCATCGCCGGCCACGCCGCTCGTGCCGCGCACCTGTCGCACCTGCGGTAACAGGTCGCCCGCGCGGGCGACGCCGGTGAAGCGCACCTCGCGCGCGTTGACATTCACGGTCGCGAGCGCTGCCACGTCCGTGCCGCTCGCGGCCAGGTAGGCCAGCAGCTGCGGGTGCGTGGGACGCTCGCCGTACCAGTCCGGGTGGCCGCTGCGGCCGCTCTTGTAGTCCAGGATCACCCGTCCGGCCTCGATCGCGTCGATGCGATCCAGGCGCATGCGGATGCGCGCCCCACCCAGGGCGAGTTCCGCATCGGCCTCGGTCGCCTCCACCCGAAACGCCGGCCGCGTGCGTTCCAGGTCACACAGCCGGCGGATGAGGCGCCGGGCGCGGGCCGCCTCGCGCGCGAGCGCCGGGGAGAGGGCCGCGAACAGATCGAACTGGGTGTCCGGCGCGCGCCGCCCGCGGCGCCGGCGCCCGCGCGGATCGGCCTGCAGCGCCTGCGCGGCGTGCGCCACGCACTCCCCGATCAGCTGCTCGAGCGCCGCCTCCCCCAGGGCGGCGAGCGTCGCCGAATCGCGCAGCCGCTCCCACAGGCCCTGCAGCGCTGCGTGCAGCAGCCGCCCGCGCTGGTCCATGGCGATGCCGGGCTCGGCGTGTTCCGGCGGGGCGGCCCCCAGGCGCAGCTCCGCATAGGCGTGAAACGGACAGGCGCTCTGCAGCGTCAGGACACGCGTGCCGCCCGGCAGCGGCGCCGGGCTCGTCCACGCCTGCCCGCGCTCGTCGCGGAACTCCTCGGTGAGCCCCTCGCGCCGCCACTGCGCCGGCCGCCACTGGCTGCGGGGGTAGCTGAGCTGCGGCTCCAGCGCGCTCAGTAGCGGACTCGCCAGGACCTCCAGGTCCTCCTCGTGCACCGGGACCGAGAACATGAGCTCTTGGGTGGCCCCCTGCCAGGCGCCCAGAAGTGCCTGTGCCTGTGCGCGCCGCTTCGCGGCGCTCGCGGCGGGCACGCCGGCCGCGAGCTGCGCGCTCAGCGGCAGGAAGGGATCGGGGCTGACCGGCTGCGGCAGCACCTCCGCGCTCAGCGCGCCGACCCAGATGCCGTCGTAGTACGCCACCGGATCGGCGAGCATGGGCGAGACGCTGATGCTCACGTCCTCCTCCGCCGGCCGGTAGGCGGTGCGCGCCGCCAGCGAGCGCAGCAGCGGCAGCGCCGCCTCGCGGCGCAGCAGGCCCACGCTCAGCGACAGTTCGCCGAACTCCTCCAGCAGCTCGCGCCAGCGCAGCCGGGTCTGCTGTGCGGCACTGCCCTCGGTGAGCGCGCCGGGCCATCCCAGAAGTTCCAGCGCGCGCTCGAAGCGCTCCGACCAGCGCCGCGGTGAGGCGCTGCCCTCCCCCAGCGCCGCCGCCGCGCGGTGCAGGCGGCCATCGAGCTCCCGTGCGGTGGCCTTCAGTTCCGGGGGTGCCAGCTGCAGCGCGCCAAAGAGCACGCGCAGGTTGAGGTTCGTAAGACCGCGCTGGCGCAGCATGAGTGCAAGCGCGGCGCGCTGCGCAGCCGAGGGCGCCTCCCAGTGCGGCGCCACGAGCCAGCTGGCAAGGCCTTCAAACTCCAGCTCCTCCTCGCACAGCACGCTAAGTCCTGTGAGCGCGTGCGCGGGCAGCGGCAGCTCGGCTAACGGGTCACCGCCTTCGATGCCGACCACCGCGCTCACCGGCGCACCGCTGAGCAGGCCCGCGGGTGCCAGCTCGGCGCGGATGAAGGCGGCCAGGCGTTCGCGGGCGCCGGCCGCGCCCGGGAGCATGACGAGGAGGCGCGCATCGGGCTGGGCTTGCAGGCGCGTACGGCACCAGGCGGTGATCGCCGCAAGCTCCGCGCCGCTGTCCGCGGGGCGCACGAGGCGCGCCGTCGCCGGCGGCGGCGCGGGCGGCGCCGCACCGGCGGGTGTGGGGCGGGCCGCGGCGAGGGCGGCGAGCTGGGGCGGGATGGCATCGAAGCCGCGCAGGAGCAGGCGCCCCGCGCCGGCGGTGGCGCACAGCCGCCCGGACAGTGCACTGACCCGGGTGGCGTTGAGCGCCTGCGCACGCGCCTCGAACACTCGCTGTGCCTCAAAGAGCAGGCCCGCTTCGCTGCCGGGCGCGGCAGTGATCCTCATCCGGTAGGCGGCGGCGAGCTCGCTGGCGCGCTGCAGGGACTGCGCGAGCGCACCGTGATCAAGGAACACCTGGCCGCTCGCGGCCTGGGCGGCACTTTCCTCCCACCACAGCCATTCTTCCGCGGCGGTGAGTACGCGCGGCCAGGCTTCTGGGTCCAGGGCGGCGAGGCGCTCGGCTTCCCGGCGCATGAAGCCTGCGGGCGTGAGCACGTCGGGGCTGCCCCAGACGCTGCGGCCGGCGGCGAGCGCCGCCGCCGCATAGGCGAGCTGCACCGCGCGCAGGCGCTGGCGCGTCGGTACGACGAGCGTGCCGCCGTGCCTCAGGTGTGTGGTGAGATCGGGGGCGAGCCTAAACAACTTCGGCGGCGGGGGTCCGGGCGCGGGAGAGGATCACTTGAAGCGTCCGCTGATGACTTTCGCGGCCGCCTCCTCCGGCGCGCGCGCCGCCGAAGCATAGCTTGCCAAGAGCTCCTCGATGCGCGCGAACACCTCCTTGAGGGTGGCGGCGTCGGGGAGGTTGGTGATGCGGAAGTGATTGCGGTAGGGCACGTTGAAGCTCACCCCGGGGGCCACCAGCACGTGCTTCTGCTCGAGCAGATCCAGCGCGAACTGCTGGTCATCGAACTGCGGCAGCACCTGAGGATCCACGCCGACGAAGGCGTACATGGCCCCCCCGGGCGGTGCCAGCCTCAGGTAGCCGCTGGCGCCGGTGGCGGCGAGGATCGTGGCGCGCGACTCGTGCAGCCGGCCGCCCGGGGCGATGAGCTCGCGGATGCTCTGGTAGCCCCCGAGCGCGGTCTGCACGGCCCACTGCGCCATGACGTTGCTGCACAGACGCAGCGAGGAGAGCAGCTCGAGCGCGTGCAGGTACTCGGCGGCCGCGTGCGTGCGCCCGGAAAACACCGCCCAGCCCACGCGGTAGCCGCAGGCGCGGTAGACCTTGGACAGGCCCGAGAGCGTGGCGCACAGCGTGTCGTGCACCAGCGTCGCCAGGGGCACGAATTCGGCGCCGTCATAGGTCATCTGGTCGTAGATCTCGTCGCTGAAGACGACCAGACCATGGCGCTCGGCAAGCCGCGCCAGCGCCTCGAGCACGCGGCGCGGATACACCGCCCCGGTGGGATTGTTCGGGTTGATGATGACGATCGCGCGGGTGCGCGGGCTGATCAGCTGCGCGAGTTCCTCCGGGTCGGGCACGAAGCCGTGCTCGGGGCGGCACGGGTAGTGCACCGCGCGGCCGCGATTGAGGGTCACGGCCGCGGTCCACAACGGATAGTCGGGGCTGGGCACCAGCACCTCGTCGCCGTCATTCAGCAGCGCGCGCAGCGTCAGATCGATGAGCTCACTCACGCCGTTGCCGATGAAGACCTCCTCGGCCGTGACGCCGCTCACCCCGCGGCCCTGCTGCTGCATGACCACCGCTTCGCGTGCCGGGAAGATCCCCTTCTGATGGCAGTAGCCCTCCGCCTCGGGCAGGTTCTCGATCATCGCAAGCCGCATGGTCTCGGGGGTGCGCAGCCCGAAGGCGCGCGGGTTGCCGATGTTCAGCGAGATGATCTCGTAGCCCTGGCGCTCGAGCTCGTGGGCACGCCGCGCGAGGCGTCCGCGGATCTCGTAGCGCACGTGTTTCAGGCCCTCGCTGGGGCGGATGGTCGGTTCGCTCATGTGCCCAAGAATAGCAGCTGGCGCAGCCCGCGCCCGCGCGGCGGCGGCGGCGTGTGAGCTGCAGCGGCTCCGGCGCAAGGCTACTCGCGCGGCTGCGGAATCTCGGGCTTCCACGCCGGCAGCTCGCGCCAGCGGTGGCAGGCGATCCGGTGACCGGCGCTCACCTCCTCCCAGGGCGGGGTGTGCGCGGCGCACACCGCGAGCGCGTGCGCACAGCGGCTGCGGTACACGCAGCCGCTCGGGGGCGCAAGCGCTGACGGGGGTTCGCCGTCTCGCACCCGCGCCAGGCGCGCCGGCTGCAGCTGCGGGTCCGCCAGTGGCAGCGCGTTCATGAGCTCCTGGGTGTAGGGATGGCGTGGCGCCGCGTACATGAGCGGCGCCGGCGCGAGCTCCATCATGTGCCCGAGATACATGACGAGTACCCGCTCGCACAGCTGCTGCACCACCGCGAGGTTATGACTGACGAACAGCAGGCACAGGCCGGCCTCGCGCTTGACCTGCGCCAGCAGCGCCACGATCTGCTGCTGCGTCGGTATATCCAGGGCACTCAGGGGCTCATCGCATACCAGCAGCTGCGGCGCGAGGATCATGGCGCGCGCGATCGCGACGCGCTGGCACTGCCCGCCGGAGAGCTCGTGCGGGTAACGCTCGCCGAGCGCGGCCTCCAGGCCGACGCGCTCCAGTGCCGAGACAACCGCCGCGCTGCGTGCGGCGGCGGTGAGCTGCGGGGCATGCACGCGCAGTCCCTCGCCCACGATCTCGTCCACCCGCTGGCGCGCATCGAGGCTCGCGAGCGGATCCTGGAAGATGAGCTGCAGCTGCGGACGCAGGGCGCGCAGCTCCTCTTTTGACAACGTCCCCAGTTCCCTGCCCAGCCACGCCACCCGCCCGCTCAGCGGCGTGAGCAGCTGCAGCACCGCGCGCACAAGCGTCGACTTGCCGCAGCCGGACTCCCCCACCAGGGCGAGCGACTCCCCCGCGGCGAGCTGCAGTGTGACGTCGTTGACGGCGCGCAGGCGCAGCGGGCGGGCGAACAGGCCCCGGGCGATGGGGAAGTCCACCGTCAGATGGCTCACGGTGAGCGCGGCGGCTGCCGCTACGGCGGGCACGGTGCCGGTCGCCGCCGCGGAAAAGGCCGACGCGGACGGCAGCAGCGTCAGCGTGTACGGATCGCGCGGTTCCTTCAGGATCCGTGCCACCGTCGCGGTCTCGATGATGCGGCCGTAGCGCATGACGGCGACGCGGTCGGCCAATCCCGCCACCGCCCCCAGGTCGTGCGTGATCAGCACCAGGGCGAGCTCGGCGCTGCGCTTCAGCTCCAGCAGCAGTGCCAGGATCTGCGCCTGGATGGTGACGTCGAGCGCGGTGGTGGGTTCATCGGCGATGAGCAGCTGCGGCCCGGCGGCGAGCGCCATGGCGATCATGACGCGCTGGCGCATGCCGCCGGAGAGTTCGTACGGGAACTGGTGCATGCGGCGCGCCGCGTCGGCGACGTGCACGCGCTCGAGGAGCCGCCGCGCGCTGGCGCGCGCCGCGCCCCAGGATTCGCCGAGGTGACGCACGCGCACTTCCGCGATCTGGTCCCCGACGCACAGGTGCGGGGTGAGCGCACTCATCGGATCCTGAAACACCATGCCGATGAGGGCGCCGCGCACCCGGTCCAACTCCGCCGCGGAGCGCCCCAGCAGCTCCTGGCCGCGGAAGCGCGCGCTGCCGCGCGAGCGCCCGTTGGCCTCGAGCAGCCCCGTCACGGCGAGAAACAGCTGGGTCTTGCCGGCGCCGGATTCCCCGACGATCCCCAGGCACTCCCCGGCGCCGACCGCGAGGTCGACCGCGTCCACCGCCGTCACCGTGCCGTTGGGGGTCTCAAAGGTGACGCCCAGGCCGGCGAGCACCAGCAGCGGCCCCGGCCCCGGCACCGCGTCAGTATTCACGGGGATCCAGCGCATCGCGCAGCGCGTCGCCCAGCACATTCAGGCACACCAGCAGCGCGACGATGAAGGCGGCCGGCACGATGAGCATCCAGGGCGCGGACTGCATCTCCTGAGCGCCGACGTAGATCAGATTGCCCAGACTCGCCTGGGGCTCCTGGACGCCCAGGCCAAGGAAGCTCAGGAAGCTCTCGAACAGGATCATCTGCGGGACGGTGAGAGTCGCGTACACAAGCACCGGCCCGAGGAGATTCGGCAGGAGGTGGCGTACCAGAATCGCGGCCTCGGTGAGTCCGAGCGCGCGCGCCGCCTCGATGAACTCGCGCCGCTTCAGGCTCACGGTCTGGCCGCGGACGATGCGCGCCGTGGTGAGCCAGCCCACCGCACCGAGCGTGACGAGCAGCACCGTGAGGCTGCCGCGCGCGAAGAGACTGCTCAGAATGATGACGATGAAGAGGTACGGCAGCGCATACAGCACGTCCACGATGCGCATCATGAAACCGTCGGTGCGCGGCCCGGAGAAGCCGGCAACCGCGCCCCAGGCGACGCCGATGACCAGGCTCACGACCGTTGCGAGCACGCTGATCAGCAGCGACAGGCGCACGCCGTAAAGGGTGCGCACGAACAGATCCCGTCCCAGGCGGTCGGTGCCGAACCAGTGCGCCGCCACCGTGCCCGGCGGCTGTGCCAGGTGTTGCCAGTCCAGGCTGTCAAAGCCCCAGGGACTCAAGCGCGGGCCCACGAGCGCCACGAGCACGATGAGGCCGAGCACGGTCAGGGCGAAGCGCGCGGCCCGCCGCGCGCCGAGGCGCCGGCCGGCCAGGTTCCACAGGGCGCCCGCGCTGCCCTCAGCCACGGCGCACGCCCGGGTCAAGCCAGCCGTGGAGGAGGTCGACGAGCAGGTTCAGCACCAGGGTGAGCAGTGCGTAGACGACGATCATGCCCATGACGAGCGGATAGTCCCGGTCGATCGCCCCCTGCACCAGGTAGCGTCCGGTGCCCGGCAGGGCAAACACCGTCTCGACGACCAGCGAGCCGGTGACCACGAAGGCCACGGCGGGCCCCAGGTAGCTCACCACCGGCAGCAACGCCGGCGGCAGCGCATGCCGCCACAGCACGCGCGCCGCGCCGAGTCCGCGCGCCCGCGCACTGCGCACGAAGCCCGTGCGCAACGTCTCCAGCAGGCTCGCGCGCGTGAGGCGCGCCAGCGCCGCCGCGACCGGCAGCGCGAGCGTGATGGCCGGCAGCACCAGGTAGCGGATGCTCCCCCACTGCCACCCGGCCACCGGCAGCCAATGCAGGTAGAGCCCGAAGATGAGCGCGAGCAGCGGTCCCACCACAAAGCTCGGCAACGCCAGCGCCAGAGCGCTGAGTGCTGCGACCCCGTGGTCGGCGCGGCGGCGGCGCCACAGCGCCGCGGCGATACCGGCCGGAATCCCGCCCAGGAGCGCGAGTGTGAGGGCGCAGAGCCCGAGCGTGACGCTCACCGGCAAGCCCTGGCGGATGAGCTCGGTGACGGTGAAATCCCGCTCGCGCAGCGAGACGCCGAAGTCCCCGCGCGCGAGTGCGCCAAGATACTTCAGGTACTGCGCGGGCAGCGGCTCATCGAGTCCGTAGAGACGCTCCAGGTTGGCGCGCACCGCCGGTGCGAGACTCTGTTCCTGGTCGAACGGGCCGCCCGGTGCCAGACGCAGGATGAAGAAGGAGATGGTGACGATAGCGAGGAAAGTCGGGATGAGTCCGGCAATGCGCCGGAGCACGTAGTTCACCATGGCGGGGCACTGTAGGGAGGGCGTGCGCAATTCGTCAACGCCGCGGCCGGTCCCGGCAACACCGCCCGCTCACCCCCGCTATACTTGCAGGCCTACTGCCCGCCGGAACGGGCCCGCAAAAGAGCTGTGGAATGAAGCGCATTCTGGTCGGCATCAAGCGCGTCGTGGACTACAACGTGCGTATCCGGGTGAAGCCGGACAACAGCGGCGTCATCACCGATGGCGTCAAGATGAGCATCAACCCCTTCGACGAGATCGCGCTGGAGGAGGCACTGCGCATCAAGGAGCGCGGCGGCGCCGAGGAAGTGATCGTGGCGACCGTGGGGCCTGCGGACTGCCAGCAGCAGCTGCGCAGCGCGCTCGCCATGGGTGCCGACCGCGCCCTGCACGTGGTGGCCGACGGCGTCATCGAGCCGCTGGTGGCGGCGCGGGCGCTGCTGAAGCTCGTCGAGCGCGAGCAGCCCCTGCTCGTGATCCTCGGCAAGCAGGCGATCGATGACGACAACGGCCAGACCGGGCAGGTGCTCGCGGCGCTGTGGAACCGGCCGCAGGCCACCTACGCCTCCAAGCTGGAGCTCACCGGTGAGAGTGTGCGCGTGACGCGCGAGGTGGACGCCGGCCTTGAGACCCTCGAGGTCGACCTGCCGGCCGTCATCACCACGGACCTGCGCCTGAACGAGCCGCGCTACGTGAAGCTGCCGGACATCATGAAGGCCAAGAAGAAGCCGCTCGATTCCCTCACCCTGAGCGCGCTCGGCGTCGAGCCGCGCCAGCAGCTGAAGCTGGTGCGCTTCGAGCCCCCGCCCCAGCGCCAGAAGGGGGTCAAGGTGAAGGACGCCGCCGAGCTGGTCGAGGCGCTGAAAAAGAAGGGACTCCTGTGAGCAGCAAGATCCTGATTGTCGCCGAGCACGACGGCGCGACGTTAAATGCCAGCACCGCCAAGTGCGTCAGCTGCGCGCGCGCGCTGGCGGGCGCTGAGGTCACGGTGCTGGTGTGCGCGGTGGAGGCGGCAGCCGTGGCCGCCCAGGCCGCGCAGCTCGCCGGCGTCGACCGGGTGCTGACGGTGGAGAACCCGGCGAACGCACATGCCCTGGCCGCCGTGCTGGCGCCGCAGATCGCAGCGCTGGCAGCCCCCTACACGCACCTGCTCGGTCCCTCGACCACCTTTGGCAAGGACCTGATGGCCCGCGTGGCGGGTCTGCTCGAGGCGCCGCAGGTCAGCGACATCATGGCGATCGAGAGTGCGACCCGCTTCCGGCGCCCGATCTACGCCGGCAACGCGATTCTCACCGTGGAAAGTGCGGCCGATTCCAAGCTCGTGGGCACGGTGCGCACGGCCTCCTTCGAGGCCGCCGGCGGCGGCGGCAGCGCGAGCATCGAGAAGGCCAGCCTCTCGGTCACGCTGCCAACGCACACCCGCTTCGTGTCCGTGTCGGCAGCCAAGAGCGACCGCCCGGACCTGCAGACCGCCCGGCGCGTCATCTCCGGGGGGCGGGCGCTCGGGAGCGCGGAGGGCTTCAAGATCCTCTACAGCCTCGCGGACAAGCTCGGCGCCGCCGTGGGCGCCTCGCGCGCCGCGGTGGATGCCGGCTACGCGCCCAACGAAATGCAGGTCGGGCAGACCGGCAAGATCATCGCCCCGGAGCTGTACCTCGCGGTCGGCATCTCAGGCGCCATCCAGCACCTGACGGGCATCAAGGACGCGCGCACCATCGTCGCCATCAACAAGGACAGCGAGGCGCCGATTTTCGAGGTGGCCGACCTCGGCCTCGTGGGCGACCTGTTCCAGATCATCCCCGAGATTGAACGTCTGATCGGCTAGAGCTGCCCGAGCACGTAGTCGGCCGCGGACACCTTGAACTGTCCGGGCGCCTCGATGTCGACGTGGGTGGCGAGGCCGTCCTTGACGATGATCGCGAAGCGCTGCCCGCGCATGCCCATGCCGTAACCCTTGGCGTCGAGTTCCAGTCCGAGCGCCCGGGCATACTCGCCGTTGCCGTCCGCGAGCATCACGATCTTGTCACCGACGCTGGAGGACTTGCCCCAGGCGTTCATGACGAACACGTCGTTGACTGCCATGCAGGCGATGGTATCGACGCCCTTGGCGCGGATCTGATCGGCCAGCTCCACGAAGCCGGGCAGGTGCTTGGCATCGCAGGTCGGGGTGAAGGCACCCGGGACGCTGAACAGCACCACCCGCTTGCCCTTGAACAGCTCGTCGCTGGAGAGGTCCTTCGGGCCCTCCTTCGTCATGCGCTTGAACGTGCCCGCGGGCATCTTCTCGCCTGCCTTGATCGTCATGTTGCTTGGCTCCTTATCGGTGGCCGCGCCAATCCCCTGGCGCGCGTGGAATGCAAAGGGCCGGGAGATCCTCTCTCGCCGGCCCTGGGAAGTGTCAGTCAGCGACGGCCGGCAACCGACCGCCTGAGCTCACGCCTGGCGCGCGTGCAGGGCCCAGAGGTTCGCCAGTTGTTCGATGGTGGGATTGCTCGGATCCTTCACCGCCTTGAACGACTTGACGGCCTCGTCCTTATGCCCGCCCTTCAGCTGCGCGATGCCGAGCAGCAGGTGTGCTTCGGCATCGTTGCGCAGGCCACCCTTGGTGAGGCCCTTGGAGATCTGGTCGATGGCCTTGTCGTACTGGCCATAGCCGTAGTAGGCCAGACCGACCCCGACGTTCTTGGCACCGGTCGTGGCGGCCTCGGCCTCCTTCTCGATCTTCGGCAGTGCGGCCTGGTCGTTGGCCGCGGTCTTCTTGACGGTCTCGAGCAGGCGCGTGTTGCGGTCCTTGGCCCGCTGCTCGTTGAACACGTTGGCGGCGAAGCCCTTCTCCAGCACCTTCTGCGCCTCGCCCGGGGAGCCGGCCTCGAGCGCGAGCTGCGCCATTTCGTTGTAGTCGCTCGGGCTCTCGAGCACGTCCACTTCCGACATCAGCCGGAAGGTCTGCAGGGTGTTGGCATCGTTCCCGGAAGCCTGCTGCTGCACGCTGAAGAGCAGGTTCTTCCAGTGCTCGGGCTTGGGGTAGTAGGCCACCATGCGCTCGAGCGCATGCTGCTGGCAGGCCTTGTCCTCGAGCTTCACGCAGGAGCTCAGCACGAGGCTCAACTGCTGCTCCTTGGGGACCTGGCCGCCCTTGATGTCGCTATCGACCAGCGCCTCCTCCATCTTCAGTGAATTCTTCCAGTCGCCCTTCAGGTAATAGGCCTGCGCGAGGAAGTTCTTGTTCTCTTCCGTGGCGAAGCCGCCCTTGAGCGCGCGCTGGCCGTAGTCGATGGCCTTGTCGTAGTTCTTGAGCTGATAGTTGAGGGCCAAGAGCAGCTTGATCATCTGCGGCTTGTCGGCCTCGGGCATGAACTGGTCATCGAGGCGCGCCTCGCACTCCTTGGCGGCCTCCGCGTAGTTGCCGGCGCCGATGTTCGCCTGGCAGGCGAACTCGTGGATCGTGTACTGATCGAACGGCGTCTTCTCCGGCAGCGCCTGCGCCTCGCGGATCTTGGCGAGTGCGTCGGCGTACTTCTTTTGCTGCAGGGCTTCCTGCGCCGGCTTCAGGATCTTAGCGACCTTTTCGCTGTTGGTGTTCTTGGCGGCAGCCCAGGTGGGCGCGCCGCTGGCCAGGAGAGCGAGGCTCGCCGCGAGCGCGAGCGCCAATTTAACTGTGACCTTCATGGTGATGTTTCGCATTGCTGGTGACTAGTTGCTGAATTCCGCCACGTTGGTGAAGCCGATCTTCACCATGCGGTTGCGCTGTGCTGCGGCGAGCACCTGCGCGACCACGCCATACCGCGCCCGCCGGTCGGGCCGCAGGTGGATTTCCGGCTGCGGTTCCTTGGTGGCGGAGTTGTGGAAATAACCCTCCAGCTGGTCCATGCCCGCCACCGGCGTGCCGTTCCAGGCCACGGTGCCGTCCGAGTCGATCTCAAGATCGATCACCTCCGGGGGCGTCTCCGGCGGCGGCGGCTGTGCATTCGGATTGGGCATGTCCAGCTTGACGGCGTGGGTCATGACCGGCAGCGATACGATCAGGGTCACCAGCAGCACCAGCATCACATCGATGAGGGGCGTGGTGTTGATGTCGCACATCGCCTCGCCCGCGCTGGAACCAACACTCATTGACATGGGTAGAACTCCTCGGGAACCCTAGCGATAACCGCGCACGCCGTGGTCGGGCTCGGTCAGGAAGCCGACCTTCTGCACCCCACCGCGCTGGATCATGTACATGACCCGCCCGATGGCCTCGTAGCGCGTGTCCTTATCACCGCGAATATGAATCTCCGGCTGCGGCTTTCTTACCGCGGCCGCTTTGACCTGGGCGAGCAGGTCCTCGCGACTGGCGAGCCGCTTGTCGTTCCAGTACGCGACGCCTTCCTTGTCGATGGCAATCGTGATGTTCTCCGGCTTCGTCTGCGTCGGGATATTCACCGCCTTGGGAAGGTTCACCTTCACCGTCTTGTTGATGACGGGAATGGTGATGAGAAAGATGATGAGCAGTACCAGCATCACATCCACCAGGGGCGTGGTGTTGATGGTCGACATCACCTCTGTGTTCCGTTCTGCGCCGGAACCGCCGACGTTCATTGACATCGAGAGCTACTCCTCAACGCGCTCTGCCCGGAAGACGCGGGGCGCCGTTAAGGCGCCCCGCTCCCAGCACACCGCGGCAACTTACTTGTTGACCGCTGAAGCCTTCGCAGCCGCCGGCCGGGCCCCGCCCACCCCTTCGGTGGGCATGCGGGCACCGCTTACCAGATAGGCATGCAGATCGCTCGCAAAGTTCCGCAGGGAGTCCTGGAGTGACTTATTGCGGCCGAGCAGCCAGTTGTAACCCATGACCGCCGGGACTGCGACGAACAGGCCGATCGCCGTCATGATCAGCGCCTCGCCGACCGGGCCGGCCACCTTGTCGATGCTCGCCTGGCCGGCGATACCGATCCCGACCAGCGCGTTCAGGATGCCCCACACCGTGCCGAACAGGCCGACGAAGGGTGCCACCGAACCGACCGTCGCGAGCAGCCCGAGCCCGCTTTGCATCTTGCTGATAACCCCGTCGACCGCGCGCTGCAGTGACATGGTGATCCACTCGTGCAGGTCGATGCGGTCCGTCAGGCGCCCGTCATGGTGCGAGGCGGCGCGCAGGCCGTCCTCGGCGATGCCACGGAACTCATCGCCCTTCTTCAGGCGCTCGACGCCGTCCTTGACCGAAGGCGCGGTCCAGAACTGCTTTTCCACGATCTTCACGGATTTCTTCAGCTTGTTCTGGTCCCACAGCTTCGTGAGGATCACGTACCAGGAGGCGAGCGACATGATGAGAAGGAGAACGAGCACCGAACGGGCGATGATGTCGCCGGTCTGCCAGAGCGCGGCAAGACCATACGGATTATCCGTCTGCACGGTGGGGACAACGGGAACGGCTGGTTGGACTTGGTTTTCCATAGTTTCCTCGAAAAAAACCGCCCGTTGCGGGGCGGCGGCTGGGTCATCTGGTCATTTGGAACTTGATGCGGAAGTCAAAACAGGCATCGACCGGCTTGCCGTCTTCGGTGCCCGGGACAATCTTCGAGGCGCCGGCCTTCACCAGCGCGAGCGCGCCATCGTCGAGCCGCGTGCTGCCCGAGCTTTGCGCAATCGTCGGCGCTGCGGTGAGCTTGCCGCTGGCGCCGATGCACACGTGCACGGTCGGCGAGCCTTCCTCATTGAGGCGCTTTGAGGCGGCCGGATAGAAGTCTTCCGTGTTCGGGAAGCCCTTGCCGATCTTCGGGGGAGTCCTGGCCCCCTGATGCACGGGGGCGGGAGCTGCGACCGGCTTGGTGGTCGTGTTGCTGATCGCCGTGGTGGTCACGGCCGCCGGAATCTCCACGATGGTATCGCTCGGCGGGATTTCCACCGGCGGGCGCTCGAAGGTCGGCGGCGGCGGCGGCGGCGGCGGCGCTTCCTTGTGAGTCTCGGTCTCAATCACGGTCTGGATCGGCGGCGCGATGATTTCAATTGCGCGGCGCGCCAGGCCCGTGGCCAGCGCCCAGGCGATGAACACGTGCAGCGCCAGGATGGCGGCCACCACGATTCCGCGGCGCGTGAAAAAACCAGAGTCTTCTTCGAGATGGGCTGCCATGTGTTGCTAATCGTCGTCAGCTATCCAAACACACCGGATCGCCCCCGGGCCGCACCGACTGTCATGTCGGCGCTCCAACCGAAGAACCCGGACCTCGGGCCCGCAGCAGTTATCCCTGCGGACTCCCTTGCATCATATCGGCCAGCAAACCTTTTCCGGCATCCGGTCCGGCGGGCGCGTGATTATAGGAATCGGCCCCGGACGGTGCGCGCAGCTCACGCAGCAACGAACGCTTGCGCGAACTGTAACCGCTGCCTTTGGGGCTGACAACTCCGGCGAAGGCTTAAGAAGTACGCCGACGTGCCTGTATCGCCTCAGTCACCGCTCCTTGCGAGGCGCTGCCGACAAGGCGTGCGTACTTGGCCAGCACGCCCGTGGTCGCGTAAGGCTTCGGCGGCTTCCAGGCCGCGCGGCGGCGCTTTAGTTCAACCGCCGGCAGCTGCACGGAAAGCTCGCGTTTCGTGGCATCTATGGTGATGCGGTCGCCGCTGCGCAGCAGCCCGATCGGGCCGCCCACGGCACTTTCCGGAGAAATATGTCCGACCACAAACCCGTGGCTGCCGCCGGAAAAACGTCCATCGGTAATGAGCGCCACCTTGTCCCCCAGCCCGCGGCCCATGATCGCGCCCGTCGGGGAGAGCATCTCGCGCATGCCCGGGCCGCCGCGCGGGCCCTCGTTGCGGATCACGACCACGTCGCCCGCGCGCACGCGGCCGGCGAGGATCGCCGCGGTGGCGCGTTCCTCGCCGTCAAAGACGCGCGCCCGGCCGGCGAAGCGCTCGCCCTCCTTGCCCGTGATCTTGGCGACCGCGCCCTCGGGCGCGAGGTTGCCGTACAGCACCACGAGGTGACTGTCCTTCTTCAGCGGGTCCGAAAGGGGGCGGACAATGTCCTGCCCGCTCATGTACATGGGTGTCTTTTCCAGATTCTCTTTCAAGGTCTGGCCGGTCACAGTCACGCAGTCTCCGTGCAACAGCCCCCCCTCGAGCAGCATCTTCATGAGGGGCTGAATGCCGCCGATCGCCACCAGTTCGGACATCAGGTAGCGCCCGCTCGGGCGCAGGTCCGCGAGCACCGGCGAGCGGCGGCCGATGCGCGTGAAGTCATCGAGGGTCAGGCGCACGCGGGCGGCGTCCGCGATCGCAAGCAGGTGCAACACGGCGTTGGTGGAGCCGCCGAGCGCGATGACCACCGTGATGGCATTCTCGAACGCGCGGCGCGTGAGGATGTCGCGCGGCTTCAAACCCTCGCGCACCAGGCGCACCACGGCTTCTCCGGCGCGGCGGCAGTCGGAGCGCTTGTCCGGTCCGACCGCCTCCTGCGCGGAGCTGCCGGGTAAGGACAAGCCCAAGGCTTCGATCGCGGAGGCCATGGTATTGGCCGTGTACATGCCCCCGCAGCTGCCGGGACCGGGAATCGCCGTGCGCTCGATGTCGAGCAGGCCGGCATCCGAGAGCCTGCCGGCCGCGTGCGCACCGACCGCCTCGAACACCGAGACGATATCGCGCCGCTGCGCGCCCGGACGGATGGTGCCGCCGTAGACGAAGATCGCCGGGCGGTTCAGGCGTGCCATGGCCATGGCACAGCCGGGCATGTTCTTGTCGCAGCCGCCGACGGCCACCAAGCCGTCGAAACCGGCGGCACCGGCCACCGCCTCGATGGAGTCGGCGATGATCTCGCGCGACACCAGTGAATAGCGCATCCCCGGCGTTCCCATCGAAATGCCGTCCGAGACCGTGATGGTGTTGAACAGCACGCTCTTGCCGCCCGCGGCATCCACGCCGAGGCACGCCTCGCGTGCCAGCTCACCGATGTGCATGTTGCAGGGAGTGACGTTGGCCCAGGTGGAGGCGACGCCGATCTGCGGGCGCGCGAAGTCCGCCTCCGCAAAGCCCACCGCCCGCAGCATCGCGCGCGAGGGCGCCTGCTTGTCCCCGTCCATCACCACGCGCGAGTAGGCGCGCGGATCGGTCTTCTTTTTTGCCATGCTCCTTAGAGTCCCGTGATTCGTGTGGTTGCGATTGCCTACCCGGCCAGCGCCCGTCCCATGCGCGAGAAGCCCAGCGCGCCGGCGGTCGTCAGCGCCACGGGCAGCACCAGCGCGTAGCGGCCGGCTCCGTGGTGCCAGTACTCCAGCCCCATGTAAGCGAGCACGCCGAGCGGCGGCGCGATGCCGCCGCGCAGGCCGGTGAGCGTGACGTGCACGCCCATGTAGTGCTGCGCGCGCCCGATGGAGGCGAAATCGTTGTGGCCCAGGTTCCAGCCTAGATTAGCACCGGCGTTGGCCGCGCCCAGCAGCACCGCGCCCGCCCACAAGAGCACCAGCGAGCGCGTGAATACGCCCAGGCACAGCGTGCAGCACGCCAGCACCAGTGCCCAGCCCTGGCGCGAACGGTAGCGCACCACGTGCGAACCATCGAACAGCCGCGCCCACCAGGGCATGAACAGCGGCTGTGTGATCAGGGGGACCACGGCGAGCAGGCCGATCTGCAGCGCGCTCGTTAGGTGCAGCTGCTCGGAAAACAACAGCACCAGCTGTGCGGTCAGCATGAGGTTGCCGCCGCCGAAGATACCCATCCACAGCATGTACTCGCGGTAGGCCGGATCCCCTTTGAGAATCTGCGTCAGCATCGCAAGACTGAACGGCTCGCGGCTCGCCCCGGTCGCCGCCTCCGCAGCCAGCAGCTGGAACTCCCGCCGCACGCGCATGGCGCGGTACAGCCACGCGCCGAGGAGGCCCGCGAGCGCCCCCATGCCGTACAGCCAGCGCGCATCGATGGCGCGCGCCTCCAGCGCCCACCCCACCAGTGCGGCCGAGATCGCCACGGCGATCGAGTTCACGATCACGATGCGACCGGTGATGCGCGCCAGCACCCGGCGCGGGTAGTTCGCCGTCCACACCGCCGCGCGCACCGTCAGGATCCCGGCCCACACCACGCGTGCGGCGATGATCGAGCCCACCGTCAGCGCCAGCCCGGAAGCGGCGCGTGAGCCGAAGGCCACCGAACCGACGAGCAGCGCGAAGGCGGCCTGCAGCGCGACCATCAGCTGCACGCGGGCGCGGCCGTGCGCGACGTTCGCCCACACGAAACTCAGGACATTGGAGAAGGCCGGCGCGCCGCTCACGAGCGCGACCGCAATGTTGACCCCGAATACGGAAGCGGCTCCTGCGAAGTGCTGCTTCACGAGCACCGCCGCGGTGGCGCCCTCGACCAGGCCCAGCGCCAGACCCAAAAGCCCCCACGGCAGGATCTCGCGGCGGAAGATGCCCTCGGCGAGAGCGCTGGGCTGGACGATGC
Organism: uncultured Pseudomonadota bacterium; assembly: GCA_963781815.1. GTDB lineage: Bacteria > Pseudomonadota > Gammaproteobacteria > Steroidobacterales > Steroidobacteraceae > 13-2-20CM-66-19. Next base: position 312,748 of record CAWAHK010000003.1, read on the forward strand.
GGCCTTCGGGCACGGCGCGAAGCTTAGCGCACGGGGCGCGCGGCGCGCCTTAGGTCTCGTTGACAAGTTCCGGCCCGCTGTGCTCCTATCGGGCGCATCAGGATTTGTTCGCAACCGATGAACTACCCGCACGCCTCGGCCTTAAGCAACGCAGCGCCCCTGAGCGCTCTGCGGCCGCTGCTGCTGGCACTTCCCGTACCGGGGCTCCTTAGCGGAGCGCGGTGCGGGGCACTCGCGAACGCCTGACAAAAACCAGGCACGAGCGAAGTAAGACACCAAAGAACCCCGCACCGGCCCCCAAGCCGCTGCGGGGTTTTTTTTAGCTTGCAAACCGCCCTCACGAGGCTTTCGAGGAGTGATTCAGATGAGGCTGTATTCGCATAAAGACGTCGACAAGCGCGCCCTGAAGGGCGCCCGCATCGCGATCCTCGGCTACGGCAGCCAGGGGCGTGCGCATGCGCTGAACCTGAAGGACAGCGGCTTCGATGTCGTCGTCGGCGTGCGCAAGAACGGCGCCGGCTGGAACAAGGCCAAGAAGGCAGGCCTGAAGGTCGCAGAGCCCGCCGCGGCGGTTGCCGGCGCCGACCTCGTCGCCATCCTGATCCCGGACACCGCGCAGAAGGAGTTCTATCACAGCATCAAGGCGCAGCTGAAAAAGGGCGCCACCCTGCTGTTCGCGCACGGCTTCAACGTGCACTTCAAGCAGATCAAGCCCCGCAAGGACCTCGACGTGGTGCTCATCGCCCCCAAGGGTCCGGGGGACCTGGTGCGCCGCCAGTACCAGGAGGGCGCCGGCGTCCCCTGCCTGCTCGCGGTCGCCCAGGACGCGAGCGGCAAGGCACACGCCCGCGCCCTCGCCTATGCCCACGGCATCGGCGGCACGCGCGGCGGGGTACTCGAGACCACCTTCGCCGAGGAGACCGAGACCGACCTCTTTGGCGAGCAGGCGGTGCTGTGCGGCGGCGCCACGGAGCTGGTGGTGAAGGGATTCGAGACGCTGGTCGAGGCCGGCTACCAGCCCGAGGTCGCCTACTACGAGTGCCTGCATGAGCTGAAGCTGATCGTGGACCTGCTCTACGAGGGCGGACTCGCCAAGATGCACCAGTTCATCAGCGAGACCGCCAAGTACGGCGATCTCACGCGCGGGCCGCGCATCGTGAACGAGCGCGTCAAGAACGAGATGCGCAAGGTCCTCAAGGAAGTGCAGAACGGCAAGTTCGCCCGCCAGTGGATCAAGGAGAACGCGGCCGGCAAGGCCAACTACCAGAAGCTGCTGCGCGCTGACATCGCCCACCCGATCGAGAAGGTGGGCGCGGCGCTGCGCGGCCGCATGGCCTGGCTGCAGGAAAAGCGCAGCTGATGATCCGGGCGTGCCGCGGCCCCCGGTGGCGCGGCGTGCCCTCCCCTAACCTGCAATCCCGGAAACTACCCATGGCCGCCAATCCCGACCGCGTACTGATCTTCGACACCACGCTGCGCGACGGCGAGCAGTCCCCCGGCTGCAGCATGACCCGCCCCGAGAAGCTGCGCGTGGCACGCGCGCTCGCGGAGCTCGGCGTGGACGTCATCGAGGCCGGCTTCCCGGCGGCCTCGCGCGGGGACTTCGAGAGCGTCGCGGCCGTGGCGCGCGAGGTGGACGGCCCGATCATCTGCGGCCTGGCGCGCTGCAGCCCGGATGACATCGAACTCGCCGCGCGCGCGCTGGCGGCGGCGCCGCGCCACCGCATCCACGTGTTCCTCGCCACCAGCGCCATTCACCGCCAGCACAAGCTCAACATGGCGCAGGAGGAAATCCTGCGCCTGGCGGCAAGCGGGGTCGCGCGGGCACGCGAGCTGTGCGAGGACGTGGAGTTCTCCCCCGAGGACGCCTCGCGCACCGAGCTGGAGTTCCTGGCGCAGGTGGTCGAGGTCGCCATCGGCGCCGGCGCCACCACCGTCAATATTCCCGACACGGTCGGCTACACGGTGCCGGATGAGTTCGCGGAGCTGTTCCGCTACCTGCGCAAGAACGTGCGCGGCATCGAGGGCGTGCGCCTCTCGGTGCACTGCCACGATGATCTTGGCATGGCGGTCGCCAACAGCCTCACCGCGGTGGTGGCCGGGGCGCGCCAGATCGAGTGCACCATCAACGGCATCGGCGAGCGCGCCGGCAACTGTTCCCTGGAGGAGGTGGTGATGGCGCTGAAGACCCGCGCCGCCTTCTTCAACGTCGCCACCAACATCCAGACCAACCGCCTCTACCCGACCTCGCGACTGATCTCGAGCATCACCGGCATGCCGATCCCGCGCAACAAGGCGGTCGTGGGCGAGAACGCCTTCGCGCACGAGAGCGGCATCCACCAGCACGGGATGCTCAAGCACCATTCCACCTACGAGATCCTGCGCCCCGAGGATGTGGGCCTGTCGCGCAGCCACCTGGTGCTCGGCAAGCACTCCGGGCGTCATGCCTTCCGCGAGCGCGTGCAGGCGCTCGGCTTCGAGCTCGATGAGCTCGAGTTCAACCGCGTGTTCGAGGAGTTCAAGGCGCTCGCCGACAAGAAGAAGGAGCTCTTCGACGGCGACATCGAGGCACTGGTGCTGCGCGCGGAAGGCGCCGCCAGCGGCCCCTGGGAGCTCCTCGAGCTCACCACCGAGGCCAAGAGCAACGGCACTGCGCGCGCGGTGGTGACGCTCAAGCACGCCGACGGCCGCCTCACCGAGCGCACCGCCGCCGGTGACGGGCCGGTGGATGCCGCCTTCAAGGCCATCGAGGCGGCGACCGGCATCACGGTGGTGTTGCGCAAGTTCGAGGTGCACGCGGTGAGCGAGGGCGAGGACGCGCAGGGCGAGGCGCGGGTGTACGTGGAGTACAATCACAAGACCTACCGGGGCGCGAGCGTCAGCACCAACATCGTCGAGTCGGGCACGCGCGCGTTTCTCGAGGTGATCAACCGCATCGAGCTGGCCGCTGCCGGTGCCCGTTCCCGCGAGGAGCGCACCGCCGCGAGCAGCGCTTAAGGAGACTCCATGCCCATTCCGGCCACGCAATTCATCTGGTTCAACGGCAAGCTCGTGCCCTGGGAGAAGGCCACGGTGCACGTGCTCAGCCACGCCCTGCACTACGGCTCCTCGGTGTTCGAGGGCGTGCGCGCCTACGAGACGCCCAAGGGCGTGGCCATCTTCCGCCTGCGCGACCACACGCGGCGGCTGTTCGACTCGGCCAAGATCTATCGCATACCGATGCCCTTCTCACCCGAGCAGCTGAATGAGGCCTGCCGGCAGGTCATCGCCGCCAACGGTCTGAAGCGCGGCGCGTACCTGCGGCCGGTGGTGTTCCGCGGCTACGGCGAGATCGGCGTGACCCCCAAGCACGAGCCGCCGACGGAAGTGGCGGTGGCCGCCTGGGAATGGGGCAAGTATCTGGGCGCGGAGGCCGAGGAGCAGGGCGTGGATGCCTGCATCTCCTCCTGGCAGCGGGTGGCACCCAATACCCTGCCGGCGCTCGCCAAGGCCGGCGGCAACTACCTGTCGAGCTATCTGATCGGCGCGGAGGCGCGGCGCCTCGGCTTCGCCGAGGGCATCGGGCTGTCGGCCGACGGCACCCTGAGCGAGGGCTCGGGGGAGAACCTGTTCCTGGTCAAGGACGGGGTGCTGCTCACGCCCGCCCTCGCCCACTCGGTGCTGGGCGGACTCACACGCGACAGCGTCATGCGCCTGGCACGCGAGCGCGGCATCGAGGTGAAGGAGTGCGCCATTCCGCGCGAGCTGCTCTACATCGCCGACGAGGCCTTCTTCACCGGCACGGCGGTGGAGATCACCCCGGTGCGCTCGGTGGACCGCCTCAACATCGGCTCCGGCAAGCGCGGCCCGATCACCGAGACCCTGCAGAAGGCCTTCTTCGGGCTGTTCACCGGCAAGACGCAGGACAAGTGGGGCTGGCTCGACTACGTCGACATGTCCGCCGCCCCGCGCGCGGCCGCCTCCGCATGAGGCGGCCGGCTTGAAGCGATGAGCGCCGCGCCGCGCACCCTGCTGGAGAAGGTCTGGCAGTCCCACGTCGTGGTACCCGAGAGCGCGAGCGCGCCGGCGGTGCTGTACGTGGACCTGCACCTGATCCACGAGGTCACCTCGCCGCAGGCCTTCGCGGTGCTCAAGAGCCGCGGCCTCAGCGTGCGTCGCCCCGAGCGCACGCTCGCCACCATGGATCACTCCACCCCGACCCAAACCGCGCAGGTGTTCGGCGGGGCGCCGATCGCGGTTGACTCGGCCGCCCGGCAGGTGGCGCAGCTGGAGAGCAATTGCGCCGAGTTCGGGATCGAGTTGCTGGCGCTGCGGCATGCGCAGCGCGGCATCGTGCACGTGATCGGTCCGGAACTGGGCCTGAGCCAGCCCGGGCAGACCATCGTGTGCGGCGACAGCCACACGAGCACGCACGGTGCGCTTGGCGCGCTTGCCTTCGGCATCGGCACTACCGAGGTCGGCCACGTATTCGCCACCCAGTGCCTGCTGCAGCGTCAACCGCGGGCGCTCGCCATCAACGTCTCAGGACTCCTGAGCGCCGGGGTCAGCGCCAAGGACCTGATCCTCGCCATCATCGGCACCATCGGTGTCGACGGCGGCACCGGGCACGTCATCGAGTACTGCGGCCCGGGCATCCGCGCGCTCGGCATGGAGGAGCGCATGACCGTGTGCAACATGTCGATCGAGGCGGGGGCGCGCGCCGGCATCATCGCCCCGGACGAGGTGACCTATGCCTACCTCGCGGGACGCCCGCGCGCGCCCCAGGGGCAGGCGTGGGAGCGCGCGCTCGAGGCCTGGCGCGCACTGCCGAGCGATCCGGGGGCGCGCTTCGAGCGCGAAGTGACGATCGACGCGGCGGCGGTGGAGCCGATGATCACCTACGGCACCAACCCGGGCATGGTGATGCCGATCGGCGGGCAGATTCCGGTGCGCCCCGATGATGCGGCCTTCGCGCGCGCCTTGAATTACATGGGGCTCACGCCCGGGCAGCCGCTCAAGGATCAGAAAGTGAACGTGGTGTTTCTCGGCAGCTGTACCAACGCGCGCCTGTCGGACCTGCGCGAAGCCGCGCGCCTGCTGCGCGGGCGGCGCATCGCGCGCGGTCTCACGATGCTCGTCGTCCCCGGTTCCCAGGAAGTGAAGCGCCAGGCCGAGCGCGAGGGCCTGCACCGGGTGTTCCTGGAGGCCGGCGCCGAGTGGCGCGAATCCGGCTGCTCGATGTGTCTCGGGATGAACGGGGATGTGGTGGCGCGGGGTGAATATGCGGTGAGCACCAGCAACCGCAACTTCGAGGGGCGCCAGGGCGCCGGGGCGCGCACGCTGCTGGCAAGCCCGCTCACCGCGGCCGCCTGCGCGCTCACCGGGCGCGTGAGCGATCCGCGCGAGCTGCTGTAGCGCGGGCCCATGCAACCCTTCACCCGACTCACCTCGCGCACCGTGGTGCTCCCGGCGGCGAACATCGACACCGACCAGATCATCCCGGCGCGCTTTCTCACCACCACGACGCGCGAGGGCCTGGGTGCGCAGCTGTTCGCCGACTGGCGTTACGAGGTGAGCGGTGCACCGCGCGCGGACTTCGCGCTCAACCGCCCGGAAGCGGCCGGCTGCCAGATTCTCGTCGCCGGGCGCAACTTCGGCTGCGGCTCCTCGCGCGAGCACGCGCCGTGGGCCCTCATCGAGCACGGCTTCCGCGCGGTCATCAGCACCGAGATCGCGGATATCTTCCGCAGCAACGCGCTGAAGAACGGCCTCCTGCCGGTGATCGTGGAGGAGCCGGTGAGTGCCTGGCTGCTGGCGCACCCGGGGAGCGAGGTGAGCCTCGAGGTCGCCACGCGCACCCTCACGCTGCCCTCGGGCGTGACGGCGAGCTTTCCGCTCGAGGCCTTCGCGCAGCACTGCCTGCTGCAGGGCGTGGATGAACTCGGCTACCTGCTCGCCCACGCCACCGACATCGAGGCCTTCGAGCACCGCGCATGAGAGCGCGGATCGCGGTCCTGCCCGGTGACGGCATCGGTCCGGAGGTCATCGCCCAGGGCGTTCGATGTCTCAGCGCGATCGCGCGCGGCTTCGGGCACGACTTCGAGCTCAGCGAGTTACCCTTTGGCGGCGCGGCCATCGAGGCGCACGCGGACCCCCTGCCCGCGCACACCCTGGAGGCGTGCCGCAGCGCCGATGCGGTGCTGCTGGGGGCGATCGGCGGTCCCAAGTGGTCAGGCCTGCGGACCCCTGTGCGTCCCGAGCAGGGGCTGCTGCGGCTGCGCTCCGCGCTCGGTGCGTTCGCCAACCTGCGACCGGTGCGGGTGCACCCGGCACTCGTGGACGCCTCCACGCTGCGGCGCGAGGTGATCGAGGGCGTCGACCTCGTGTTCGTGCGTGAGCTCACCGGCGGGATCTACTTCGGCGAGAAGCGCCGCGATGATACGAGCGCCTCCGATCTGTGCACCTACACGAGTGCGGAGATCGAGCGCATCGTGAGGGTGGCGGCGCGCCTGGCACGCACGCGGCGGCGCCGGCTCACCTCCATCGACAAGGCGAACGTGCTGGAGACCTCGCGCCTGTGGCGCGAGGTGGCCACGCAGGTCATGGCCGCGGAATTTCCCGACGTGACGTTCGAGCACATGCTGGTGGACTCCGCCGCCATGCACCTTATCCGCCGGCCGCGCGACTTCGACGTGCTGGTGACCGAGAACATGTTCGGCGACATCCTCACCGATGAGGCTGCCATGCTCGCAGGCTCGCTGGGGCTGCTGCCGTCGGCCTCCCTCGGCGAGGGGACGCGCGGCATTTACGAGCCCATTCACGGCTCCGCCCCCGACATCGCCGGACGCGGCATCGCCAACCCCTACGGCACGATCCTCAGCTGCGCGCTGCTGCTGCGGCACTCGCTCGGACTTGAGGGCGAGGCCGCCGCGCTCGAGCAGGCCGTGCACCAGGCACTCGATGCCGGCGTGCGCACCGCCGACCTCGCCCCGGCGGGGGCGCCCGGGGTGTCCTCGGCTGAGGCCGGCGCGGCCGTGCTCAGCAACCTGACGCGGCGCGGCTGAGGCTCGGCCGCGCGATCACCCGCCCCACCCGCTCCAGCGCGCGCGCCAGGTCCTGGCGCAGGTCCTCCAGTCCCTCGATGCCGATGGACAGGCGCACCAGGCCATCGCTCAAGCCGGCGCGGGCGCGCGCGGCCGGGTCCATGGCCGCGTGTGTCATGCTCGCCGGGTGGGCGATGAGGCTCTCCACGCCGCCCAGGGACTCCGCGAGCGAGAAGCACTCAAGGCCGGCGACGAATTCGCGCACCGCCTCGTGGCCGCCTTCCAGCTCCAGCGTGACGACCGCACCGAAGCCCTTCTGCTGACGTTTCGCCAGCTCGTGCCCGGGGTGCTGCGCCAGGCCCGGGAACCACACGCGCCGCACCTCGGCGCGCGCGTTGAGCCACTCGGCAAGCGCCTGAGCGTTGCGGCCGTGGTGTTCCAGGCGCGCGTGCAGCGTGCGCAGCCCGCGCAGGGTCATGAAGCTGTCGAACGGCGCCCCGGTGAGGCCCAGGCAGTTCGCCCACCAGGTGAGTTCCCCGGCGAGCGCGGCATCGCGGGCGATCACGGCCCCGCCCACCACGTCGCTGTGACCGTTGATGTACTTGGTGGTCGAGTGCACCACGAGGTCGGCGCCGAGGGTCAGGGGCTGCTGCCACCCGGGGGAGAGGAAGGTGTTGTCCACCACCACCAGGGCGCCGGCGGCATGCCCGAGCTGCGCGCAGGCGGCGATGTCGGTGATGCGCAGCAGCGGGTTGCTGGGGGTCTCGATCCACAGCAGCGCCGCGGGCGTGGACAGCGCCGCGCGCAGCGCCGCCGCGTCGCCGAAGTCGACGAACTCCACCTGCCGCTCGCCGCGGCGCCGCCAGGCATCGAACAGGCGGTAGGTGCCGCCGTAGCAGTCGTGCGGGGCGATGATGCGGGCGCCCGCCGGTACCAGGTAACCGGTCACGGTGATGGCCGCCATGCCGCTCGCGGTGATGACCGCGCCGGCGCCGTGCTCGAGCTCCGCCAGCGCCTGCCCGAGCAGGTCGCGGGTCGGGTTGCCCGAGCGGGTGTAGTCGTAGGTGCGCTTCTCGCCGAAGCCGCGGAAGGCGAACGTGGAGGTCAGGTGCAGCGGCGGCACGACGCAACCGCTGTCATCGTCACATTCGATGCCGGCGCGCACTGCGCGCGTGACATCCGAGGCGCCGCTGTTGGCCGCGCTCCGGTGCCTGAGGATTTCGGGCGGCTTGCTCATGGCACGCACCCGGCACGAGCGCCACGGCAGGTTATCTTTGAATCGGGGGCACACATCGGTGAAGCTCCGCTAAAAAAAAAGACCGTCTTCACCGGTCTCCTGCGGAGCGTGCCGGCCACGGGGACCCGTGGGCCGGCTTGTCGCGTCCATCCCCTCGGGCTTTACACCTAAGGGCCACGCTGACCGCTCATCTGTCGACGCCCGGGGCACGTCGCAGGAGTTAGCACCTTTCCAGGGTGGTTAAGCCTGGCGGTTGCTCCGGCGTCCAAGGGCCTTACCCTCAGCCGGTCTCGATGAGTGCCTGTGAGTTTAGGGGGAGTCCCGGAGGAGCGCAAGCACCGCAGGCCCCAGGGGGCGCGGGCCTGCCGTTCCGTGACGGCTCGCACGCGCCCGTTCAGTGCGCGGCCGGGCCTTCCGCGTGCCGCTCGGCCTCGGCCGCCTCCCCGTTCCTGCCCCGGGCCTTGAGCGAATCGGCGATCAGGTGCCAGGCGGAGGCCTGCGCGGCGGCGTCCCCGGTGGCGAGCGCGAGGGCCTTGCGGCCCATCGAGTCCGCCTGCGCCGGATTGCTCTCGGCCAGGCGGACCCGCCCGAGCTCGATCCACAGCAGCGGGTTGTCCGGCTCGATGCGCAGCGCCCGCTCCAGCGTCGCCGCCGCCTGCCCGAAATCCCCGCTCGCGGCCTGGGTATGGGCCTGGGACACGAGTGCGCTCGAGGCGGCTCCCAGGTGAAACTGCCGCGGCGGCGGGGCGGGCCGCTCCGGGGGCGCCGGGGTGGCCTCGCTGGGGGCTGCCGGGGTTCCGGGCGCGGGTTGCGCGGAGCCGGACGGGGGCGTCGCGGGCGGGTTCGCGGGGGCAAAGGGCGCCGGCCGGGTGAGCGTGCACGCACTCAGGAGGCCGCCGGTGAGGGTCGCGGCAAGCAGGATTCTCAGGGACATGGCGCGGATCATAGCCGCTCGCATGGCGGGCCCTCAGGCTGCCGCGCTAGTGCACGATCCGCTGCAGCAACTGCTCGGCCTTCTCCTTCAGCGTGCTCAGCGGGTTCGGGGTTGTTGCCGCCGGGGTGTCCGGGAAGCCGCAGCCGGGCTTGCCGGGCAGCTGCGCGCCGGCGGGCACGGAGACCGCGATGAGGTCCTCGGCACAGCCCGGCAGCGCCCGCAGGCCGCTCGCGTACTCGAGGTGCACCTCGATGAGCGACTCGGGCTGGGCCGCGTCCCAGGAGCGCGAGCCCAGGCCTGCCATGACGCGCGCCCACACCGGCAGCGCGCCGGCGGAGCCGGTGAAGCCGGTCGGCCCGTTGTCGTCGTACCCCACCCACACCACCACCAGGTGGCTGCCGGAGAAGCCGGCGAACCAGCTGTCGCGGTAATCCGAGGAAGTACCCGACTTGCCGGCGACCACGAGCGACGGCGGCAGCAGCGCGCGCGCGGCGCGCCCGGTGCCATGATCCATGACCGCCACCAGCATGCGATCCAGCTGGTAGATGTTCTCCGGGGAGGCGATCTGGGTCACCTGCAGCGGGAAAGCCTTCACCGCCTTGCCGTCGGCGCCGATCACCGCGCGCACCGCGCGCAGCGGGTTCTGGAAACCGCCGTTGGCGAGCCCGTTGAACAGCTGCGCGGCCTCGAGCGGGGTGACGTCGACCGCCCCCAGCAGCATCGCCGGCACCGGCGCCGGCGGGGCCGCCAGGCCGAAGCGCTGCAGGGTCTGCGCCACTTTCGCGACGCCCACATCCAGGCCTACCCCGACGGTGGCGAGGTTCAGCGAGTCCGCGAGCGCACGCACGACGGGCACCGGGCCGTACACCTGGCGGGTGAAATTCTCCGGCTTCCAGTGCTGGCCGTTCTGAAGCTTCACGTCCACCGGCGCGTCCTGCACCACCGTGGCGGCGGTGTAGCGGCCACTCTCGAGCGCGGTGAGGTAGATGAAGGGCTTCACCAGCGAGCCCATCGAGCGGCGCGCATCGAGTGCGCGGTCGAAGCCGTCGTAACCCACATCGCGCCCGCCGACGATCGCGATCACATCCCCGCTTTGCGGGGCAGTCACCACCACCGCGCCCTCCAGCGGCGCCTGCGTCTGTTTGTGCAGGCGGTCCAGGCGTGCCAGCTCGCGCTCGAGCGAGCGCTCGGCCTCCTCCTGAGCGCGCGGCTCGAGGCTGGTGTAGACCTTCAGCCCGGCCTCGGTCAGGTCCTGCTCGTGGTAGTCGCGCCGCAGCGTGCGGCGCACGAAATCCAGGTACGCCGGGTAGTAGGCACCGGCCGGGCGAGCCGTGACTCCCAGCGGCCGGCGGGCGGCGGCGCGGGCATCCTCGGCGTTCACGATCCCCTGCTCCGCCATCACCTTGAGCACCAGGTCGCGCCGCAGGCGCGCCCGCTCGGCGTGCCGGCGCGGATCGTAGTAGGAGGGCCCGCGCACGATCGCCACCAGGAGCGCCACTTCCGGAAGATCCAGTTCCGCGAGCGGCTTGCCGAAGTAGAACTGGCTCGCCAGACCAAAGCCGTGGATGGCGCGATCCCCGTCCTGGCCGAGGAAGATCTCGTTGATGTAGGCGTTCATGAGGTCCGCCTTGGTGAAGTGCGCATCGAGCGCCATCGCCATCACCGCCTCGCGCAGCTTGCGCGACAGCGTCTGGCGCGAGTTGAGGAAGTAGCTGCGCACCAGCTGCTGGGTGAGCGTGCTGCCGCCCTGCTCGATCTGCCCGGCGCGCACGTTCACCCACAGCGCCCGCAGCATGCCTGCCGGGTCCACACCGTGGTGCGTGTCGAACTTGCGGTCCTCGACGGCCTTGAGCGCGGCCGGCAAGAGCGGCGGCACCTCCTCGGGACCCACGACGATGCGGTCCTCGCCATGGATCGGGAAGATGCTGCCGATCAGCAGCGGCTCGAGGCGCAGCACCGGCAGCTCGTGCCCGGCGCCATCGTGCAGGCTCTCAAGCGCCTTGGGGGTCGTGGTGAGCCGCAGCAGCTGCGCCGGGCGGCTCTCATCGGCGAAGCGCGCCGGCCGCAGCGCCAGCTCCCACTGATCCCCGCTCACGCGGTAGCTGCCCGGGTGATCGGCCTGCTCGGCACGGCGGTAATGCAGGCGCTTCAGTTCCTGCTCCAGGTCCGCCGGAGTGAGGGGCAGTCCTGCGTACAGCTCCAGGGGCGCCGCGTACACCTGGGCCGGCAGCGTCCAGCGGCGGCCCTCGAACTGGCGGGTCACGAGGCGGTCGAGGTAGACGAGGTAGGCGAGAAGCGCCAGCACCAGCACGCCGGCGCTGAACAGGAGGATGCGTTTCAGATGAAGAGCTCCGGCGCCGGTGCCCGCAGGTTGTAGTGCGAGCTCATCGCGCGCCCGTAGGCCCCGGCGCTGGCGATGACGAGCACATCGCCCTCGCGCGTCACCGGCAGCAGGCGGTCGTGACCGAGCACGTCGGCGCTTTCACAGATGGGTCCGACGATGCTCACCAGCTCGGTCGCCGGTTCATCCGCGCGCGTGAGGTTGGCGATCTCATGGTATGAGCCATAGAGGGCCGGACGGATGAGAGAGTTCATTCCGGTGGCGACCCCGACGAAGCGCACCCCGCCCTTGGTCTTCAGCTGCGTGACGCGCGCCAGCAGCACCCCGGCGGCGGCGACCAGGTAGCGCCCCGGTTCGAGCCAGACTTCCAGCCGCGGGTGCTCCGCGCGCACCGCCAGCAGCAGCGTATCGAGCTTGGCGAGGTCCAGGCCCGGCTGGTCCGGCCGCTCGGGCACCCCCAGGCCGCCGCCGACGTCGATCACCCGCAGGTCCTCGAAACCCTTGGCCGCGCCGGCCAGCACCCGCGCGGTGTGCTCCCAACTGGTGACATCGAAGATGCCGCTGCCGACGTGCGCCTGCAGTCCCACGATGCGCGCGCCGGCCGCCTGCGCCAGTCCCGCCAGCACGCGCAGCTCCGAGAGCTGCACGCCGAACTTCGAGCGCGTGCCGGCGGTACGCACGTGATCGTGGTGGCCGCGGCCGACCCCGGTGTCGATGCGCGCGAAGATCTCGCGGTCGCGGAACAGCTGCGGCCAGCTGGCGAGCACGTAGGCGTTGTCGACCGTGACGCGCACGCCGGCCTGCAGCGCCCAGTCAAGTTCGGCGCGCGGTGCGAAGTTCGGCGTGTACAGGATGCGCTGCGGCTCGATGTCCGGGAAGGTCTGCAGCAGTCGCTCGATCTCCCCGCGCGACACGCACTCGAAATCGATCCCCTCCGCGCGCAGCGTGCGCAGGATCTGCGCGTGCGGATTGGCCTTCATCGAGTAGTGCACGCGGCTGATGGCGCTCAGGGAGCGCAGCGAGCGCGCCGCGGCGCGCACCACCTCGAGGTCGTAGATGAAGGCGGCCTCCTCGTTCCCCAGCGCGCTCAGCAGCGGCGCGCGCTTGGCGCGCCACCACGCCGCGCGGCGCGCCACCGCCGCCTCCGGCTGCGAGAACAGCTGCTGCCAGGTGGGACCGAGCACGCGGTCCCCCGGCACCGGGCGGATGAGCAGCTCGTGCAGCTGCTCCACCAGGCGGCTGCCCTGGTTCTCGTCGACCACGAAGGTGAAGTTCAGGTCGTTGGCGGCCTGGCTCACGAGGTAGATCTTCTGCTCCTCGAAGAACTCGAACGCGCCGCCGAGCTGGTGCAGGATCGCGCGGATGTTGCGCCCCACCAGGCTCACCGAGGCGCACGGGCCGATCACCTGCACGCGGCACAGGCGCGAGAGGTCCGCGACCAGGTCCGCGACGCGGGTGTTGTCGAGCGTGTTGGCGGCCGGGTCCAGCGAGACGGTCACGTTGGTCTCGGAGGTGGACACCAGGTCCACCGACATGCTGTGCAGCTTGAAGATCTGGAAGGCGTCGGCGAGGAAGCCCACCTGGTGCCACATCCCCGGGCTTTCCAGCGACACGAGCGTGATGCCCTTCTTGGTGCACACCGCCTTCACCTGCGCCCCGCCCGGGGTGCCCTCCGGTCCGAGCACCGTGCCCTCAAGCTCGGGCGCCTGGGTGGCATAGACGTGCAGCGGGATGCGGTACTGGCGCGCCGGCAGGATGCAGCGCGGGTGCAGCACCTTGGCACCGCTGGTGGCAATCTCCTGCGCCTCGTCGTAGTGCAGCGAGCGCAGCAGGCGCGCGCTCGGCGTGGCGCGCGGATCGGCGCTGAACAGGCCCGGCACGTCGGTCCAGATCTCCAGCCGCTGCGCGCCGAGCTTCGCCGCGAGGTAGGCGGCGGAGGTGTCCGAGCCGCCCCGCCCGAGCAGCACGGTGTTGTTGTCCTCGTCGCTGGCGATGAAGCCCTGGGTGATGACGATCGGGGTGAGTGCGTGCAGCTGCGCGGCGAGTGCCGCATCGGGCGCGAAATTGCACACCGCCGAGAGCATGCTGGCCTTGGTGCCGCTCGGCGCCCGCTCCGCGCGCAGCATGGTGCGCGCATCGGTCCAGGTCACCTCCAGCCCCTGCGCGCGCAGGAAGCGCGCGCCGATCTGGGTTGCCATCAGCTCCCCGGTCGCCAGCACGCGCGCCCGCGTGCGCTCGCTCACCTCGCGCACCAGGGACACCCCGGCGGCGATCTCGCGCAGTTCCGCAAAGTGCCGCTCCACATCCTCGCCCACCGCGACGGCGAGTTCCGCGGCAAGCCGGCGATGGCGCTCCTCGATCGCCCGCAGCTCCTCCTCCGGCGCCTGTCCGATGGCGGCATCCAGGAGACGCTCGAGCCGGTCGGTGATCCCGGAGAGGGCTGAGTGCACGATGAGCACACGCGCGCCGCCGGCGCGGCGCTCGGCCACGATGCGCGCGATATTGGTCCAGTTAGCGAGGCTCGAGACACTGGTACCGCCGAATTTCAGGACGATCCAGGCCGAAGGCGCGGTCACTGACTTAGTCTCTCCAGGCGCTCAAATCCCTGCAGCGTACCGGGGACGCGATGATCGTCGCGGCAGCGCCTGAGGTCTCAAGCGTACCGTACGGGAGCTGCCGCTAAAGCTCGTCGTCGAAATCTTTGAGATCTTTTTCCAGCTGCTTGTCGGCGAGCACTTCCTCGAGGCGGCTCCACGCCGCCTTGCCGCGCTTGCCCTGGTTGCGTACGCGCTTGTCGACCCGATCAAGCAGCCGGTCGTAATCCGTGCCGTCCTCGGTGGGACCACTGGTCAGGAATTCGTCGTCGATATCGAAGCTCTCGTTGTCTCGTTCAGACATCTGGCCGCGTAAATCCTGAATTAATTCAATGAGTAGTGCCTAAATCGGCACGGACAAGGCTGCGAACTATAGCGGATTCACGCCAGCGATCAACTTTTAACCATTGGTCGCTTTTCGGCCCTGCGGCCCAGGCCCTGGTCGCGGGCCCCGCCGGCGGGGACCCGCGATGCGGCGGCGGGTGCGGCGGGCGGTCTCAGGGCTGATCGGTGCGGTCGCGCACCACCACCGGGGCCCCGCGGCTAAGCCCCAGGCTCTCGGCCGCGCTGCCCTCCGCGCGGGCGATCTCCACCACGCCAAAGGAGTTCACCAGCGCCAGGTGCTCCCCGGGCCGGCTCTCCCCGTAGGTGCGCAGCAGGGGAAAGGAATGGTTGCCGGCGTGCACCAGCGGCAGGCGGAAGCGCTCGATCAGGCCGTGGTCGATGTTCGTGATGAGATTGCCGAAGTGATCCTGGGTGATGATCATCCCGGTGACGCTGCGGGAGTCCACCGCGGGCTCCTCCACCCACGCGGGCACCAGGGTGTCCACCGGCACCCCGAGGGCCTCGAACCGCAGGCGCCCGGCGGCGAGTTCCGCGGCCACCGGGGCAAAGATATCGCGGCCGTGGAAGGTCGCGCTCGGGCGCTGGATGGCGAGCCCCGCGAGCGTCGCCGCCGAGAGCTTCACGATGAGCGCCTCGCGCAGGCGGGCAACCACCGGGGCGAGCAGGCCGTTGTCCGGGGCGAGGAACACGTGCCCGGCGGCGCGCACGGCGATGATGTTGCGCGCGGTTCCGACGCCCGGGTCCACCACCGCCACGTGCACCGTGCCGGGCGGGAAGTACTGGTAGGCGCGCGCCAGCCAGAACCCGGCCTCCGCCGGCCAGTGCACCAGGATCTGATGCGTGAGGTCGACGAGGCGCGCCTGCGGAAACCGCGTAAGGATGGCCCCCTTCATCACGCCGACAAATGGACCCTGGTCGCCGAAGTCGGTCGTCAGCGTGATGACGCCGGAGGGATCGGGCGGATTCATGCGGGCAAGGTTGCGCTTTAGCTAGCGCGTGGCACGGCTGGCGGCGCGCTCCGCACACGCGTAGCAGCGGTCCGCGTACGGCACCGCCACGAGGCGCTCCGGCTCGATCTCCTCGCCGCACACGACGCAGATGCCGTAGCGGCCGGCGGCAAGGCGACGCAGCGCCTGGTCCACCTGCTCCAGCTCCACGCGCGCCGAATCGGAGATGGCGCCGAGCACGTCGTCGTTCTCGCGCTGCGTCACCTGTTCGGCGAAGTCCGCCGACAGCGGATCAGACTCATGGCGCAGGTCGGCGCTGGCGTCGTGCGCCCGCTGGCGCAGCTCCTCGCGCCGCCTGAGCAGTTGCTCCCGTACCGCGTTGGTATTCACATCTGCCCCCACAAGCAAAGCCGTGCCCGGCTCGGTCAGGATGCGCGCCGGCCGCGGCGCTGGTCCTCGAGCCATTGTTGCAGTTTGTCGAAGGGCTCGATGAACTTGGTGACGCCCTCGCGCTCGAGTTGCTGCGCGACGGCCTCCAGGTCGATGTCGAGACGCTCGAAGCCCTCGCGCGTGTCGCTGGCCTCTGCAATGTGACGTTCAAGGCGCAGCTCCGGACGCCCCAGGCGCCGGTAGGTATCGAGGGTCTCGAGCGGCATGGTGTTGACGGTGCCGGGCACCACCAGCTCTTCGACATACTTGATGGGGCTGTAGCCGGGGTCCTTGGTGGAGGTCGACGCCCACAGCAGTCGCTGCGGGCGCGCGCCGCGCTCGGCAAGGTCCTGCCACTGCTGCGTCGCGGTCAGATCCTCGAAAATCTCGAACGCGCGGCAGGCGCTGGCAATCGCCGCCTTGCCGCGCAGCGTGCGCGCGGCCGGCTGGCCGCGGGCGGCGAGCGCATCGAGCAGCTTGTCCACGGCGGTGTCGATGCGGCTGAGGAAGAAGCTCGCCACCGAGGCGACCGAGCTCAGCGGCAGGCCCGCCTCGGCGCGTGCGCTCAGGCCCTGCATGTAGGCCTGCGCTACCGCGCGGTAACGCTCCGGGGAGAACAGCAGCGTCACATTCACGTTAATGCCGGCGGCGATCAGGTCGCGGATCACCGGCAGACCCGCCTCGGTGCCGGGAATCTTGATGAGCGCGTTGGGCAGCTGCAGCCGCTGCCACAGGCGCTTGGCCTCGGCAAGGCTGCCGGGGCCCTCGTAGGCGAGGTGCGGGGAGACTTCCATGCTGACGTAACCGTCGCCGCCGCCGCTGTGGTCATACAGCGGCCGCAGCAGCCCGGCCGCGTCCTTAAGATCCTCGAGCGCCAGCTCCTCGTAGAGCGCCATGGCGGAGGTGACGCTCGGCAGCAGCTTCGCAATGGGCTCAGCGTAGCGCGGGTCGCTCATGATGGAGTTGGCGAAGATCGCCGGGTTGGAAGTCAGGCCGGCGATGCCGTCCTCATGAATCAGGCGCCGCAGGCTGCCGTCCTCGAGCATGCTGCGGCTGATGTCATCGAGCCACGCACTCTCGCCGAGCTTGCGCAGTTCGAGCAGCGGATTGGGCGCGGTAGCATTCATGGGACACCGGACCACCAAAGAGTAGCGCAGCGCGCTGCGTCAGTCTCGCGGTTTCGGTCCGGATATGCGTAAATCTTGCGTCCGCGAACGCTCACAGGACGCCGTCATGACCGAGACCTTCGACACCGGAAAAATCGCCGACGAGCTGCGGGCGCTGGTGAGCGAAGCGGAAGCGCTGCTGCGCTCCACGGTGAGTGCCGGCAGCGCCGAACTGGAGGACCGCGCGCAGGACACGCTGCAGGATCTGAAGGGCCGCCTCGGCAGCCTTGAGCAGCAGCTGAACGCAACCGTGCACGAGGTGGATGACTACGTGCGCGACAACCCGTGGCAGGCGGTGGCCGTCGCCGGCGGCGTGGCGCTGCTGCTCGGCCTGATCATGGCGCGCAAGTAGTGGACGACTCCGCACCGCACCACGCGCCGCCCTCGGCTCGCGGACTGCTCGCCGCCGGCATCGAGGCGCTGCGCACCCGCGTGGACCTGGCCGCCGTGGAGCTGGAGATCCACCTGCTGCTGCTGGCGCGCACCCTCGCCTGGATCGTCGGGGCCATTGCCTGCGTGCTGCTCGCCCTCGCCTTCGGGGTCATTGCGCTGATCGTGGCGTTATGGGATTCACACCGCATGCTCGGCCTGCTGGGCGGCAGCGCGCTGTTCGTGGTGCTGGCGGCGGTTCTCGGTTACGCCGGCGTGCGCAGCCTGCGCAACCGCCCCGGCCCGCTGGATGGCTCGCTCGCGCAGCTGGCCGCGGATGAGCGCAGCGTCGGGGGCTCGCCATGAGTCGCCTGTCGGATCTGCAGGCGCGGCGGCGACGGCTGCTGGCGCGCTGCGAGCTGCAGCGTGCCGAGCTCTCTGAGCGGCTCGGGGAGTTCAAGGACAGTCCCCTCACCCGCGTGGCCGGGGAAATGTTTGGCGCGGGGGACGGCAAGGGGCTGCCCCTGGCGCGCCCGCTCACCTGGGCGGCCGCGCTCGCCGGCCTGGTGTTACTGCGTCGCCCACGCCAGGTGCTGACGCTGCTGATGTGGGCGCGTGCGGCGGCCTCCCTGGGCTCGCGCGCGACGCTGATCATGCGCCTGCTCGGGCAACTGCGCGGCGCGCGCGGCGACACTGCGCGGGCGCGGCCGGCACGCCGGGCCGCGGCCCCCTAGCTCCTCGGGCGACGCAGGAAAGTGATCAGCGCCAGGATCAGGAAAATGAAAAAGAGGATCCGGGCGATCCCGGCCGCGCCGGCGGCGATGCCGCCGAAACCGAGCACGCCCGCGACGATCGCGATGATGAAGAAGACCACGGCGTAATGCAGCATTGGGATTCCCTGTCGCGTGCCAACACGCGCTGATGTTCCTAAAGATCCTGCGGCGTCCGCCCCCGTCATGAGGCCGACGCCTGCTGAAAGTTACCGCCTCAGCGCTCCTGGGGGGCGGGCCGCACGGCGGCGGCCACCGGGTCCGAGTGCTGCGCGGCGACGCCGACCAGGGTCGGCATGCCGGTGGCGGTGGTGAGTGCCGCGCGCGCCAGGTCCCAGTTGATGGCGGCCTTGTTGTTACCCAGGGCATGGGTGAGCATCTTCGAGAGCAGCTTCAGGTCCGGCTCGGTCGACTGTCCTTCCGCGTCCACCGGCGGGTGCGCCTCGACGAACAGCTTGCCGCCGACCCAGGCAACCTTCACCGGCTCATTGATCAGGCGCACCTTGGTGCCGACCGGCACGAGCGCGAACACCGCCGCGACATCTTCCGGGTACATGCGGATACAGCCGTGCGTGACCGCCATCCCTACGGCGGTCGGATTGTTGGTGCCGTGGATCAGGTAGGTACCGCCGCCGGCGGCGAGCCGCATGGCGAAGTCCCCGAGCGGATTATCCGGCCCGGGCGGCACCACCTTCGGCAGTGGGTCGTCGTTCTCCAGGTGCTCCTTGCGCACCGACTCCGGCGGGTACCACGAGGGGTTTTTGATCTTGGCGATGACGTGCGTCTCGCCGAGGGGCGTGCGCCAGTCCATCTTGCCGATGCTCACCGGATAGGTGATGACCACGGGCTTGTCGCGCCCGTTGCGCTTCGGGAAATAGTAGAGCCGATGCTCGGGCAGGTTGACGATGATGCCCTCGCGCGGACCCGGCGGCAGGATGCGCCGCCCGGGCAACACGATCTCCTTGTCCGCGCCCGGAATCCACACATCCACGCCCGGGTTGGCGCGGATGATCTCGTAGTATCCGAGGCTGAATCGATGCGCGAGATCCGGCAGCGTGTCCTCGTAGATGGTCGTGACGCTGGAATCCGCGCCCACCACGGCGGAGCCATCCTCAGGCAGCGGGAATAGCGAGGCCGAGGCCGGGCCGCCCGTGAGCGCCACGAGGAGCATCCCCATAACCCTTAAGCGTGCGTCCTGCCTCATGTCCTTTCGGTAAAGCCTTCGTATCTTATTGATCAGACAGCGAAGCGGTCCTCCGGTTCCCCTGCCTCGCGCCATTGTAGTGGATTCCTTTACCATCGCGCGCGGTGAGCCGCAGTCGCAAGCCCCCGCGCCGCTTCTTCGAGCAGAGCACGCTTCGCGTGGCGCGCGGGCTGATCGGCATGCATCTGCTGCACGCGCAGGGCGGGAAGCTGCGCGTCGGGCGCATCGTGGAAACCGAGGCGTACCTGGGTCCGCGCGACCTCGCGGCGCATTCGGCCCGCGGACGTACGGCGCGCACCGAGGTGATGTTCGGGCCACCCGCGCACGCGTACGTGTACTTCATCTACGGGTTCTGGCATTGCCTGAATGTCGTGACGCAACGCGCCGGCGTGCCGCACGCGGTGTTGCTGCGGGCGCTGGAGCCGGTCTCCGGCCTCAGCGAGCGCACCTGGGGTCCCGGACTGCTGTGCCGCGCGATGCGCATCGATGGGCGGCTGAACGGCGTCGACCTGCTCGGGAACGTGCTGTGGCTCGAGCGTGCGCCGGCGCGCGCGCCAGCGCCGCGCATCAGGCGCGCCGTGCGCATCGGCGTTGACTACGCCGGCGACTGGGCGCAGCGCCGCTGGCGCTTCTTCGATGCGCGCTCGGTGCATGTCTCCACGGTGTCCGCCGCGGTGCGCGCACGCGCGCGTGCGTCGCACGGGGCGGTTGGGGAATAATGGCGCGCCTTTCACAGGGAGCACCCGAAGTTGACGAAGCTGTTGTCGTTCATCGCGACCGTCCTCTTGTGCGGCTGCGCCGCGCCGGCATCCAAACCCGCGCACGCGGCGCCGACGCCGCAGGCGGCGGTCCCCGCGCACGTGGGGCTCTATCCTTCGACCTATCAGGTTCCGCAGAGCGCCCCGACCCTGATACGCAATGCCACGGTGCTCACCGGCACGGGCGCGCGCCTCGAGCATGCCGACGTGCTCATGATCGCCGGCAAGGTGAGCGCGGTGGGCACGGCGCTGGGCGCGCCGGCCGGGGCGCTTGAGATCGACGGCACGGACCGCTGGGTGACCCCGGGCCTGATCGACGTGCATTCGCACCTGGGGGTGTATCCGAGCCCGCAAGTGGACGCGAACTCGGACGGCAATGAAGCCACCGCCCCGAGCACCGCGAACGTGTGGGCCGAGCACTCCGTGTGGCCGCAGGATCCGGGATTTCGCACCGCGCTGGCCGGCGGCATCACCACCCTGCAGATCCTGCCGGGCTCCGCGAACCTGATCGGCGGGCGCTCGGTGGTGCTGAAGAACGTGCCGAGCGTGACCTACCAGGGCATGAAATTTCCCGATGCGCCGCAGGGACTGAAGATGGCGTGCGGGGAGAATCCCAAGCGCGTCTACGGCAAGGCCAAGGGCGTGTTCCCCGAAACGCGCATGGGCAACATGGCCGGCTACCGTGCGCAGTGGGCCGAGGCCCAGGAATATCTGCGCGACCAGGAGGAGTACCAGAAGAAGCTCGCCGCCGGCGGCAAGGAGGCCAAGGACGCCAAGCCGCCCAAGCGCGATCTGCGCCTCGACACGCTCGCCGCGGCGCTGCACGGGGACATCATCGTTCACATGCACTGCTACCGCGCCGACGAGATGGCGGCCGTGCTCGACATGTCGCAGGAGTTTGGCTACCACGTGGCCGCGTTTCACCACGCGGTCGAGGCCTACAAGATCTCCGACCTGCTCGCCGAGCACGGCGTGTGCGCGGCCATGTGGGCCGACTGGTGGGGCTTCAAGATGGAGGCCTACGACGGCATCCCGGAGAACATCGCCTTCATCGATGCCGCGCCGCAGGGCTGCGCGATCGTGCACTCCGACTCCGAGGAGGGCATCCAGCGCCTCAACCAGGAGGCGGCCAAGGCGATGACCTACGGCGCGCGCGCCGGACTCAGCGTGCCCCCCGAACGCGCGATCCGCTGGCTCACCGCGAACCCGGCCAAGTCCCTCGGACTGCTCGCACGCGTCGGCACGCTCGAAGCGGGCAAGATGGCCGACCTCGTGGTGTGGAACGGCACCCCCTTCAGTGTCTACGCGCAGGCTGACCTGGTGTTCATCGACGGGGCACTGCGCTTCGATCGCGCCCATCCGGAGAGCGCGCCGCCGTCGGACTTCCTGCTCGGCCAGCCCGCGGCGCCCGGAGCGAGCCCATGAGGCCGCGGCTGCTCGCGTTCGCGCTGCTGCTCACCCTCGGCGGCGGCGCCCAGGCGGCCACGGTCCTCATCCGGGACGCCACCGTGCACACCGTCACGGATGCCGGCGTGCGCCCGCATACCGACATCCTCATCCGCGACGGCTATGTCGTGGAACTTGGCCAAGCGCTGCGGGCGCCGGCGGACGCGGTGCTCATCGAGGCGGCCGGACGCGCGGTTACTCCCGGCCTGTTCGGGGGGGCCGGACACCTCGGGATCGAGGAGATCGGCCTTGAGCCCACGGTGGATGACTACGCGCTGAAGCTGGGCTCGATGCGCCCCGAGTTTGATGTGACGCCGGCGTTTGATCCGGACTCGGTGGTGCTTGGCGTCGGGCGCCTCGGCGGGGTGAGTTTCGCACAGCTGGCGCCGACGGCGGAAAGCGGCGGCAAGGGCGCGGGCGGCACGATCATTGCCGGCCAGGGCGCGCTCGTGCGCCTGGACGGCACGGTCGCCAACACCCGCGCGCTCTTCATCGCCACCGGTGGCGCCGCCAACGCCCTGTCCGGTGACACGCGCGCCGCGCAGTTCATGCTGCTGCAGCAGGCGCTCACGGAAGTGCACGCGCCGAAGCTGCTGCTCGCCAACGACGCGCGCCTGCTGACGCCGGCCGGCCGCCAGGCGCTGGCGGACTATTCCGCGGGCGCGCGGCGCGTGGTATTCGATGTCAACCGCGCCTCCGACATCCGCCAGGTCCTTGCCTTCGCAAAACGCGAGCACCTGCGCGCGGCGCTGCGAGGCGCGGATGAGGCCTGGCGTGTGGCGGCGGAGCTTGCCGCCGCGGGTGTGCCGGTGTTGCTGGATCCGCTCGATGACCTGCCGGAGAGCTTTGACTCCGTCGGCGCCACGCTGGAGAACGCCGCGCGCCTGCAGCGCGCCGGCGTCAAGATCGCCTTCAGCTTCAACGACCCGCAGCCACACAATATCCGCAAGCTGCGCCAGGGAGCCGGCATCGCCGTCGCCCACGGCCTGCCCCGGGAGGCCGCGCTGGCCGCGCTCACGCGCAATCCGGCGGAAATCTTCGGCGTTGCCGATCGCAACGGCTCGATCGCCCGCGGTCGGGTCGCAGACCTCGTGCTCTGGAGCGGCGACCCGCTGGAAGTGACCAGCCTTGCCGATGAAGTCTTCATCCAGGGTGTGCGCCAGTCGATGCATTCGCGGCAAACGGAACTTCGCGACCGATATTTGCCTAAACTACGGGCACACGCTGCCCGCTAAACGGAAAGGAACGTACGCATGAGGGGTCGTTACCGCGTCCTGACACTCGCCTGGTGCGCCTTGGCGCTGACCGCGGCCCTGAGCCTGCCGGCGGCCCGGGCCCAGACCGAGGGCACGGACTACAAAGTCCTGACACCGTCGCAGCCGACGCCGACCGACAAGATCGAGGTGATCGAGTTCTTCTCCTACGGTTGTCCGCACTGCTCCGAGTTCTTTCCGATCGTGGAGACCTGGCTGAAGACCCTGCCGAAGGATGCGGTGTTCCGCCGCGTGCCGGTCGGCTTCAACCGCCCGCAGTGGGTGAATCTCGAGCGCGCCTACTACGCGCTGCAGGCGAGCGGCGACCTCGCCAAGCTCGATGGCCCCTTGTTCCGTGCCATCCACCAGGAACGCCTGCCGCTGTTTGACGCGCAGAGCCTGGCGGACTGGGTGGGCAAGAACGGCGGCAACGCGGAGAAGTTCACGGCCGCCTATAGCTCCTTTGGCGTCAACAACCAGACCGTGCAGGCGGACAAGCTGGCCGAGGACTACCAGATCAGCAGCATTCCGACGCTGTCGGTGGCCGGCAAGTACGTGGCCATGGGGAACAGCTTCACCGAGATTCTCGCCAACACCGACAAGCTGATCGCGAAGGTGCACGCCGAGCGCGCCACTCCCGCGGCCAAGAAATAAGGCGCTACGGGGCGGCGCTGCGGGCGAGTTCGAGCAGCGGGCTCGCCTCAGGGACCCGCTCCCCGGGCGTGAAGTGGATCGCCGTGACGCTGCCGGCGTAGGGCGCGGTAATGGCGTGCTCCATTTTCATCGCCTCGATGACCATCAGCACCGCGCCCGCCTCCACCTGCTGGCCGACCGTGACCGGGACGCTGACGACCACACCCGGCAGGGGCGTGGTGAGCCCGCCGGTCGCGGCGCTCGCCGCGAACTCCCGCTCGCGCGGATCATCGATGAGGAATTCGTAGTGCTCCCCGGAGAGCCATAGGTGCACGCGGCCGCGCTCGTGCAGGCAGCGCGCGCTGAAGCGCTCCGCCCCGATGCAGGCGCTCACGTCCCCGGCAGTTCGCGCAAGATCGCTCACGGGCAGGACGGGCCCGCCGTCGACACACGCGCTTACCACGCGGCCGGCCTCGTAGAGCAGCTGTACCGAGCGCACCTCTCCACCCCACGCGAGGCGCTGCAGCACGCTCGCGGGCAGGTTGGGCGTGAAGGCGTCGGCGAGGTCCCAGGGACCTGCCAGCGCCGGCGCCGGTCGTTCCGCGGCCACGAGCGCGGCGAGGCCCAGCGCCGCCGCACCCGGTGCGCGCGGCGCGAGCGCCTGCATCGCCGCCTCATCGAGGAAGGCAATGCTGTGACGCACCTCCAGGAAGCGCGGCTCCTTGAGGATGCGGGCGAGCCAGTGTTCGTTGGTGTGCACGCCCGCGCTGTAGGTGCGCTCCAGCGCCCCGGCGAGGCGCGCCGCGGCCTCTTCGCGCGTGCCGCCCCAGCAGATGACCTTGCCCAGGAGCGAATCGTAGCTCTCCGGCACGCGATCGCCGCTGAGGAACCCGGCATCGACGCGCACGCCCTCACCCTGCGGCCACTCAAGCAGCGTCAGTCCCCCCGCGCTCGGCAGGAAGCCGCGCTGCGGGTCCTCGGCGCAGACCCGCGCCTCGATGGCGTGGCCGCTGAAGCGCACCTGCTGCTGCGTCAGTGGCAGCGGCTCGCCGGCGGCGACCCGCAGCTGCCACTCCACCAGATCAAGCCCCGTGATCGCCTCAGTCACGGTGTGCTCGACCTGCAGGCGGGTGTTCATCTCCATGAAATAGAACTCGCCGCCATCGAACAGGAACTCCACCGTGCCCGCCCCGACGTAGCCGATCTCGCGCGCCACGATCTGCGCCGCGGCGCGCAGGCGCTCGCGCACCGCCTCCGGCACTGCCGGCGCGGGCGCCTCCTCGATGAGCTTCTGGTGACGCCGCTGGATCGAGCAGTCACGCTCGCCCAGGTGCACAAGATTGCCGTGCGTGTCGGCGAACACCTGGACCTCCAGATGCCGCGGCGCGGGCAGGTAGCGCTCGAGCAGCAGCGCGCCGTCGCCGAAGGCGCTCTCGGCGAGGCGCCGCGCGGCCGCGAGCGCCGGGGCGAGCTCGGCTTCGTGGCGCACGATCTGCATGCCCTTGCCACCACCGCCCGCGGCCGGCTTGATGATCAGGGGCAGTCCCGCCTCCTGCGCCGCGCGCGCCAGGTGCGCGAGATCCTGCTCCTGGCCTGCGTACCCGGGCAGCACCGGCACGCCGGCCGCCTGCATGCGCGTCTTGGCGAGGATCTTGGAGCCCATGGCGGCGATGCTCTGCGCGGGGGGACCGACGAACACGAGGCCGGCCTGCGTGCACGCCTGCGCGAACGGCGCGTTCTCGGAAAGAAAGCCGTAGCCCGGATGGATCGCCTCCGCGCCGCTGGCGCGCGCCGCGGCCAGGATGCGGGCGGCGTCCAGATAGCTCTCGCGCGCCGGCGCCGGTCCCAGGCGCAGCGCCTGGTCGGCCATGCGCACGTGGCGCGCCGTCGCATCCGCATCCGAGTACACCGCGATCGTGCGTATCCCGAGGCGCTGCGCGGTACGGAAGATCCGGCAGGCGATCTCGCCGCGATTGGCCACGAGGAGACTCTTGATCAGGACGCCCTCCTCGCCTACATCCGGAACACGCCGAAACGGGTCGGCTCCTGGGGTGCATGGCGCGCCGCCGCCAGCCCTAGTGCCAGTACGCGGCGCGTATCCTTGGGATCGATGACGCCATCGTCCCACAAGCGCGCGGACGAATAGTAGGGGTGACCCTGGCGCTCGTACTGTTGGCGGATCGGCTCCTTGAAGGCCTCCTCGTCCGCGGCCGGCCAGTCACGTCCCTTGAGCTGCTCGCGCTTGACGGTGGCGAGCACGCTGGCGGCCTGCTCGCCGCCCATCACCGAGATGCGCGCGTTCGGCCACTGGAACAGCAGCCGCGGCGAGTAGGCCCGGCCGCACATCGCGTAGTTGCCCGCACCATAGCTGCCGCCGATGATGACGGTGAGCTTCGGCACGTTGGCGCACGCCACTGCGGTCACCAGCTTCGCCCCGTCCTTGGCGATGCCGCCGGCTTCGGCGCGCCGGCCGACCATGAAGCCGGTGATGTTCTGCAGGAACAGCAGCGGGATCTCCTCGCGCGCGCACAGCTCGATGAAGTGCGTGCCCTTCAGCGCGCTCTCGGAGAACAGCACGCCGTTGTTGGCGAGAATGCCGACCGGGTAGCCTGCCAGGTGCGCAAAGCCGCACACGAGCGTCGTGCCGTAGAGCTGCTTGAATTCATCGAGGTCCGAGTCATCCACCAGCCGTGCGATCACCTCGCGCACGTCGTAGGGCTTGCGCAGGTTAGCGGGCAGCACCCCGTAGAGTTCCGCCGGGTCATGCCGCGGCTCCAGCGCTGCACGCGGCGGCGTAGTGATCGCAGCGGCGCGCAGTCGGCCCACGATGCGCCGCGCGATGGCCAGCGCATGGGTGTCATTTTCCGCATAGTGGTCACAGACGCCCGATTCGCGGCAGTGCACGTCGGCGCCCCCGAGGGACTCCGCATCGATGTCCTCGCCGGTGGCGGCTTTCACCAGCGGCGGCCCGCCGAGGAATACGCGCCCCTGGTTCTTGACGATCACGTTCTCATCCGACATCGCCGGCACGTAGGCGCCGCCGGCGGTACAGGAGCCGTGTACCACCGAGATCTGAGGGATGCCCTGGGCCGAGAGGGTTGCCTGGTTGTAGAAGATGCGGCCGAAATTGTCCCGGTCGGGGAACACCTCGTCCTGCGCCGGCAGGAAGGCGCCGCCGCTTTCCACCAGGTAGACGCACGGCAGGCGGTTGTCGCGCGCGATCTCCTGCGCGCGCAGGTGTTTCTTGACGGTCAGCGGGTAGTAGGTCCCGCCCTTGACGGTCGGATCATTGGCGACGATGACGCACTCGCGCCCCGCCACCCGGCCGATGCCCGTCACGATGCCCGCGCCGGCGATGTCCCCGCCGTACAGGCCATAGGCGGCGAGCTGGGAGAATTCCAGGAACGGGCTGGCGGTGTCCAGCAGCACCCGGATGCGCTCGCGTGCGCTGAGCTTGCCGGCCGCGCGGTGCTTGTGGTTGGCGGCCTCCGAGCCGCCGCGCGCCACGCGCGCCACCTGACCCCGCAGGTCCGCGACCAGGGCGCGCATGACACGCTCGTTGTCGCGGAACTCCGCGCAGTGCGGATCGACCCGGGAAGTGATGCGGGGCATGGGGCTTGCCAGAGTTGCCGATTTGTCCGACAATCATACGATCCTCTTGTCCGGGAAGGCAAGCCCATGAATACCCTTGATTGCACCGACAGCGACTTTGGTCTCGGCCCGGAGCTGGAGGAGATCCGCCAGCAGGTGCGGCGCTTCGCGAACGAAGCGATCGCCCCGCGCGCCGCGCAGATCGACCGCAGCAACGAGTTTCCGCGCGATCTGTGGCCGGCGCTCGGGGCCCAGGGGCTGCTCGGCATCACCGTGCCGGAGCGTTACGGCGGCGCCGGGCTCGGCTACCTGGCGCACGTCATCGTCATGGAGGAGATCTCGCGCGCTTCGGGCGCGGTCGGCCTCTCTTACGGGGCGCACTCCAACCTGTGCGTGAACCAGCTGCGCCTGAACGGCAGCGACACGCAGCGCGCGCACTACCTGCCGAAGCTCGTCAGCGGTGAACACGTCGGCGCACTCGCGATGTCCGAGCCGGGCGCCGGTTCGGATGTCGTCTCCATGCAGCTGCGCGCCGAGCAGCGCGGCGACGGCTATCTGCTCAACGGCCGCAAGATGTGGATCACCAACGGCCCGGACGCGGACGTCTTCCTCATCTACGCCAAGACCAACTCGAGCGCCGGCCCGCGCGGTATCTCGACCTTCATCGTCGAGCGCGACACCCCCGGCTTCAGTACCGCGCAGAAACTGGACAAGTTCGGCATGCGCGGCTCGGGCACCTGTGAGCTGCTGCTGGATGAGTGTTTCGTGCCGGCCGCGAACCTCTTGGGAGCCGAGAACAGCGGCGTGCGCGTACTGATGAGCGGCCTTGACTACGAGCGCGTGGTGCTCGCCGGCGGTCCGCTGGGGCTCATGGCGGCCGCGCTCGACGTGGTGCTGCCGTATGTGCGCGAGCGCAAGCAGTTTGGGCAGCCGATCGGCACCTTCGAGCTCATGCAGGGGAAGCTCGCCGACATGTATGCGGCGCTCAACGCCTCGCGCTCCTATGTCTACTCCGTGGCGCGCGCCTGCGACACGGGTCGTGCGCAACGGCGCGACGCGGCCGCCTGCATCCTGTTCGCGGCCGAGCACGCCACACGCTGTGCGCTCGAGGCAATTCAGGCACTCGGCGGCAACGGCTACATCAACGACTACAGTGCCGGGCGGCTGCTGCGCGATGCGAAGCTCTATGAGATCGGTGCCGGAACCCAGGAGATTCGCCGCATGCTCATCGGGCGCGAACTGTTCGAGGCCGCGGCGTGAGCGTCGAGTTCGCGCAAATCCTGTTCGAACCGGCCTACCGCAAGGTGGCCGCGGCGATCGGCGCCCGCATCCTCGGCCGCACGCTGCGCGAGGGGCAGCGCCTGCCCTCGGAGACCGAACTCGCGCGCCAGTTCGGCGTCAACCGCTCGACCGTGCGCGAAGCGCTGCGCGAGCTGGAGAGCCGCGGCCTGGTGCAGCGCCGCCCCGGCTCCAAGCTGATGTCGGTCAGCCGTCCGCACCGCGACACGGTCGCCGCCGGCGTGAGCGACGCGCTGCTGCTGCACGATGTGACGGTGCGCGACCTGTGGGAGGCGCTCACCATCTTCGAGCCGCCGATCGCGCAGGCCGCGGCGCGCATGCGCACGGCGGAGGATCTGCAGCGAATCGTGGCCGCCACCGAGGCCTTCAATGCTCGGCGCGCGGATACCGAGCAGGCCGCGCATGCCACGGCGGAAGTGTTCCGCTGCATCGGCCAGGCCACCCACAACCCGGTGCTGCAGCTGGCACAGGAGCCCCTGTTGCAGCTGCTCGAGCCCTCGCTGCGCGTCATGATCGGGAAGGTCCCGCAGGCGCCCTCGCGCATCGCCACCGCCCATCGCCACCTGCTGGAGGCGCTGCGGGCACGCGATGAGGCCACCGCGGAGAGCTGGATGGCCCGCCACATCCGCGACTTCAAGCGCGGCTACGAGCTCGCCGGCATTGACCTTGCGCTGCGGGTCAGCGCCGAGGAACCCGCCGCGGTGTGACCGCCGGCGTGACCGGTGTCGCGAGTTTGCCGTGCGCTGCCGCCCGGGTCAGCGCTTGGGAGTATTCTGTGCGGCGGTCTTGCGAAGCCCTGTTGCGGAGCAGTCACATGCTGGCGGCCTTCATCCTCCTGTTTCTGATCGTGGCCCTGGTCGGCTACCTCATCGGCATCTACAACGGCCTGGTGCGCATCCGTGCGGCCGTG
This sequence comes from uncultured Pseudomonadota bacterium, assembly GCA_963781815.1. Taxonomy (GTDB): domain Bacteria; phylum Pseudomonadota; class Gammaproteobacteria; order Steroidobacterales; family Steroidobacteraceae; genus 13-2-20CM-66-19. The sequence continues at coordinate 341,996 of CAWAHK010000003.1, forward strand.
AAGCTTGCCTGGTCCAACATCGACGTGCTGCTCACGCAGCGGCACGATGAGCTGCCGAAGCTCGTGGAAGTGTGCAAGCAGTACATGCAGTACGAGGGCGAGACGCTCGAGCGGGTGATGCGGGCGCGTGCCGGGGTGGATGCGGCCCGCAGCTCCGGCAACGTCAACAGTGTCGGGGTGGCGGAGCGCGAGCTGCGCAACGGCCTGAATGGCCTGTACGCGGTGGCGGAGAACTACCCGCAATTGAAGGCGAGCGAGCCGTTCCGGCACCTGCAGGAGCGCATCAGCGCTCTGGAAACCGCGATCGCCGACCGGCGCGAGGTCTACAACGACGCGGTCAACACCAACAACGTGCGCATCGACGCCTTTCCCGATGCCTTCGTGGCGCGGCTCGGGGATTTCCCGCCGGCGCAGCTGCTGCACGTGCAGGCCGAGCAGAAGAGCGACGTGGACCTGAAAGCGGCCTTCTCGCGCTGAAGGCGCCCATGCATCCCCTCACCGCTGCGGCGGCCGCGGCTGTTGCCCTGTTCGCGCTGTGGAATTTCCTGCGCCGCGTACGCCGCGACCGCCTGCTCGCCGACACCGCCGCCGCGCGCCTGCGCTCCGCGGCGCAGGGCTACGTGAAAGTGAGCGGCCGGGCGCTGCCGGCGGGCGCCGCGCCGGCGCAGGCGCCGCTCAGCGGCCGCTCCTGCGTCTGGTGGTCGTACGACATTGCGCGCGATGACAGCCAGGAGAACCAGGTCAGCGACTGGCACACGGTCGAGAGCGCCGCGAGCGTCGAGCTGTTCGTGCTGGCCGATGAGGATGGGGCGCGCTGCCTGGTCGGGCCGGTGCGCGCCGAGATCACCCCCACGACCCACAGCGTCTGGTACGGTTCCACGCCGCGCCCCCTGGCCGCGCCACCGCTGCTCGCCCCGCCGATGCGTTTTGGCGCCTTCCGCTACACCGAGCGGCTGCTCGATGTCGGCGCGCGGGTGCTGGTCGCGGGGGAGCTGCGTTCGCACTCCGAGGTCGGCGATGTCAACCGCGTGACGCAGGAGAAGCTGCGGCTGTGGAAGGCAGACCAGGTGCATCTGCTCGCGCGCTTTGACGCCAACCACGACGGCCGCATCGATCCGGGCGAGTGGGACGCGGCCCGCGCCGCGGCCGCGCAGGAATCGCAGACCCAGACGCTAGCGGCAACGATTGCGCGCGTGAGCGTGATCTCCCAGCCGCTCAATGACGAGCCGTTCGTGATCGCGCCGCTGAGTTCCGCGCAGCTCGTGGCGCGTGAGCGGGCGTTTGCCGGGCTCTACCTTGCCCTCGGCGTGCTCGCCGCCGCCGTCTGTGCCTGGGCCCTGTACCCCTGAGGGCTCAAGGGCTCACCAGGTGCCCGAGGAGCGCGTTCGCCTGCTGCTTGATCAGCCCCGCGTACAGCGGCTGCAGCTGATCCAGCTGTTGCTCGGGCAGCGCCTTAAGATTGGCCGGGGCGGCATAGCCGATCCAGGGCTGCGTCATCGTCCCGCCCCACTCCCGATCCACCATGGCGATGGCGTTGGGTGCGGTGTCGATGAGCAGCAGTTCGGTGAGATTGAGCAGCACCGGGGCACCGCCGTCACCCTCGCTGCTCACGACGCACCAGCCGCGCAGGTACTCGGGCAGGTCCTTGCGGCGGCTCCCCTGGGCGTGGGTGGAGTCGTTCAGCCCCGGTCCCAGGACGATCACCGCCGCGAGACGCTCGCTGGCGGCGAGGAGCGCATAAGGCGCCGCACACTCCTTGGAAAGCGCCTTGGCAAGATTGGCCTTGAGGAAGCAGTCCTCGCGCCCGCGGCTCAAGGCATCGCTCGGGGCCAGCGGCACAGCCACCAGGGCCATCTTCGCGAGCTGCTCGCGCACGGCATCGGTGAGCATGGCGCTGCCCTGCCACTTCACCGCGTAGGTCTTGAGGAAACTTCCCTGCACCTGGCGGGCAGCGTGAAAGTGCGTGACCTCCGCATCGAGCAGGCTGACGATACCGACACGCGAGCCGGCGGCGAGCGCGAGTGGCGCGGGCGGCTTGGCGGCGAATGCCGCAGCCGTCGGCAGGCACATGGCGAGCATCCAGAGCGCGGCCCGCACGGCGACATACACTGTTTGGCTGGCTGACATATTCGCCCCGGCAAGAATCAAACAGGGCCCCCTGCGAGCGGAAGTCTACCCTGAACCCGAGCACTGCCAACGCCTGATCGCCTAATGGCCGCCCTCGACGAGCAGGCCGGCATCGCTCAGCGCCTGTGCCAGCCCGGTCTCGATGGCGGCGGCCTCGGCACGCGCGACGTGCTGCAGGTGCAGCGTCGGACCGGTGAGCACCTCGATGCCGCGCTTGAGCACGCTGCCGGCCGCCCGGATGCCCGCCTTGTGCTGATCGAAGCGCTGCGCCGGCGCGTAGCGGCTCATGCCGACGTAAATGCCATAGGGCCCGCGGCGCCGATCCTCGAAGTCCAGCAATATCAGGTAGAGGTTGGAGCGTCCCGGTCGGCGGGGCTGGAACGCGGCCGTGACCTCGTACACCGTCGGCAGCCAGTCGATGTAGCGCATCGGCAGCCACTCGGGTATCGAGTCAGCAGCCTGCTCCCAGAGCAGAACCAGCGCGCGCTCCACGTGCGCGGCGAACTCGCCCCGCATCCACAGCTCGTGGATGCAGTGCGCACCGAGACTTCCGTCGCGCGCGCCCAGCGCCTCGGCAAAACGCGCCTCGAGTTGCTGCGGCCGCAGCGGCGCGAGTGGCCGTTGCGCGGGGGCGAGCGCGGCCGCCGGCACCTGCCGGCTGCGTCTCACGCCGGCGCCGGCACGCGGCCACTGCTGACCCGTGCCGCCAGCAGCCACACGATGCCGCCCACCAGGATCGCCCCGGGCACCACCAGCACCGCCCGGGCCAGCGTGCCGGTGTCCGAGAGATGGCCGATCAGCACCGGCGAGGGCACGTCCCCGAGCAGATGAATGATGACCATGGTCAGCGCGGTGGCTGAGGCGCGCTCGAGCGGCGAGACAATGTTGACGATGGCCGCGTTGATCGGCCCGGTCGACATGAACAGCAGCAGCTCCGCGACCACGATCGCCGGGTGGTAGACCCGCGGCGCCGCGGCAGTGAGCGCGACGAGCGCCGCGGGGGCTGCCAGCACCGTGACCAGGCCGGAGAACCACAGGTAAGACTGGCGCGAGTACCTGAGGAAGTAGTCCGCCAGCCAGCCCCCGATCACCGTGCCCACGATGCCGGTGCAAAGCACGATGAGGCCGAATTCGGTGGAGGCCGCCGCCTTGGGGATGCCGCGCACCCGTTCCAGAAAGGTCGGCATCCAGTACGCGAGGCCCCCGAGGGCAAAGGTGTAGGCGGCGTAGCCGAGCACGACGAGCATGAAGCGCGCGCGGCCGAGCAGGCTCAGGTAAACCCCGAGCGCACCCTGGGACGGATCGCGCACCGGCAGGGGTTGCGCAGCGGCGGCCTCCTGGGCGCCACGGGGCGGGTCCGGCAGCCACAAGGCGGCGAGCGCCAGCGCGAAACCGGGCGCGCCGGCGACGAAGAAGGCGCTGCGCCAGCCGAAGTGCTCGCCCATCTGGCCGCCGACGACGTACCCCAGGGCGGCCCCCACGGGGATCGCCATGTTGAGCACCGCGTAGACGCGGGCGCGCCCGGCCACCGGGAAGCAGTCCGCCAGCAGCGCCGGGGCGATGGCGATCACTGCCGCCTCGCCGATGCCCACCACGGCGCGCGCCGCGAGCAGCTGCGGGTAGCTGTGCACCAGGCCTGAGAACACGGTAGCGATGCTCCAGATGCCAATGCCCAGGGCGATGGGACGGGTGCGCGAGCCGCGATCCCCCCAGGCGCCAAACAGCGGCGCGGCGAGCATGTACACCAGGATGAAGACCGGCAGCAGCAGCCCCAGCTGCGTGTCGGTGAGACCCATCGCACTCTTCAAGTCCGAGGTCAGCGGTGCGACCACGTAGCGATCAAGGTAGTTGAGCAGATTGATCGCGGTGAGTACCGCCAGCGCCCAGTAGGCCGTGCGCCGCGTCGGTACGCGGGGGTCCGGCTTTAATTGTCCCGCGCCTGCTGCCACGCGGGGGACTTTACCCTGCCGGCTCAGGCGGGCGCGAGCTTCAGGCGCTCGAAATACTGGCGCACCGGCTCGCGATAACCCTCGCTGCTCGTCACCGTGGTACCGCCGGCGAGCACTAGGATGAAATCACCGCGCGGGGTACGGCTGACTTCCCGCACGTGCCGCATGTTCACCAGGCAGGAGCGACTGATGCGCAGCATTGGCTGATGCTGGAAGGACTTCTCGGCCTGCTGCAGGGTGCTGCGCGCATGGAACGTCTCGCGCCCGATGATGAGGCGCACGTAGTTGCGGTCCGCCTCCACCACCTCGACCTGCGACACGTCGAGCATATGCATGCGGCTGCCGGCCTCGGCGAGCACGCGTGGCTGGGCGTCGGCGCGCAGGCGCGCGCGGCTCTCCAGCTGCTCCAGCAGGGTCGCGAGCGCACTGTGGCGATCGAAGCCACTGGCCGCCTGGTGCCGCCGGCGCACCCGCTCCACCGTCGCCCGGAAGCGGGCATCATCAAAGGGCTTCAGCAGGTAATCCACCGCGCTCACCTCGAACGCCTCGAGCGCGTAGTGATCATAGGCGGTGACGAACACAATCAGGGGCAGCGTCAGCGGGTCGAGCGCGCGCGCCAGCTCCATGCCGGTCATCGAGTCCATCTGGATATCGAGGAACAACACCTGGGGTGGCTGCTGCCGAATCCCCTCCAGCGCCGCCCGCGCGTCGCCGTACTCGCCGATCACCTTCAGATCCGGCTCACGCTCGCAGCACTCGCGCACGGCCCGCCGAGCGGAAGGCTCGTCATCGACGATCATCACGTCCATTTACAGGATCACCCCGGTCTCGGGCCGCGCGTTTTCCGGCCCGTCACGCAGCAGCGGCATGTGGATCTCGGCGATCCACAGGTCGCCCTCCGCCGGTCCCGCCTCAAAGCTCGCCCGCGTGCCGAACTGCACCTGCAGGCGCTCGTGCACGTTGGCAAGCCCGATGCCGGTCTGGCCGGCGACCTTGCCGGGGGCGATGGTGTTGAGCACCCGCAGCACCAGGGTCTCCCCGGTGACGCTCACCTCGACCCGGATCTCGACCGGTCCGTCGTGACCCGCAAGACCGTGCACCACCGCGTTCTCCACCAGCGGCTGCAGGATGAGGCTCGGCACCCAGGCCCGCTGCAGTGCCTCGCGCGCGGGGACTGCGACGGTGAGCCGGTCAGCGAAGCGCTTCTGCTGCAGCTCCAGGTACAGGGTGACGAACTGCAGCTCATCCGACAGGCGTGAAAACTCGCGCTCACCGGCGCTCAGCAGGCGGCGCAACAGGTCCCCGAGCTGCACCACCATCGTCTGTGCCGCCGGCGGATCCCAGATGATCTGGCCGCGGATGGTGTGCAGCAGGTTGAACAGCGTGTGGGGCGAGAGCTGCATGCGCAGCGCCGCCAGATGCGCGCGCGTCAACGCGCGCTCCAGCGCGGCGGAGCGCAACTGGGCATCGCGCAGGCGCTGGTAGAAGGCGAAGCCCGTCATCAGCGCGACACCGAAGCAGTAGGTGGCCAGGAAGTTGGTGGCGCTCGCAATCCACACCGGAATCTCCGGTCCGGTCACGAATTCCTGCAGGCTCGACCAGGTGTGGGATTTCATGTGATCGGCGTAGCCATACCACTTGTTGGTGACGATCTCCCCGAGCACGAGCGCCGGGGAAGCCAGCACCACAAACACCAGCGCGCACGAAAGCTGCAGAGGCAGCTTGCGCCACAGCGGTTGCCAGCCGGCGCGCAGCGAAACCCACATGAAGAAGATGAACAGCGGGTAGAGCAGCAGGTGCTGCACCAGGCGCGCGTCGGCCGGTGCGAACACGTGCTCGACCTTCATCGAGGAGAGACTCGCCTGCATGTTGGTGGCGTACATGACATTCGAGAGGGCCACGTAAACCCAGAAGGCCGTCAGCAGCCACACAAAGCGCCTGAAGTTGGAACGCGCCTCGGCGTCGGCCACGCGCACGCGCCCCGAGCCGGCCAGGGCGGCCAAGGTGGGCGCAATGCGTTCCAGTGGTGAGGCGCTCATCGTCGTTACTGCTCCAGGGTCCGGGGCTGCAGCAGCCCCATGGGACGCTAGCGTACGCCCAACGGCACCCGCAATGCTCACCCTGATGGGCGCTCGGGGACGAGCGCGTCAGCGGCAGGGACGAGTTCGCAGGCGGCCGCGGCCTCGAGCACCGGCGAGCCGCAGGTGGCTGTTTTTCAGGGCTCGCGAGCACGCGCCGGCGCGCGCGGCGGCGGCGGTACGAACCCGTCAGCGGCAGGGATCAACACGCTCTTTACCGGCTTCGCGCCGGCGCGTCGGTGGCGTCTCATATGTCGCGTCCGCTTGGGACGACAGACAACCCAATCAATCAGGAGACTCTCATGACGACTGCCAACCTGCACAACCCCGCCTCCTCCGCGTGGCTCACCGCCCTCACCGCCTGCGTGCTCATCGGCGCGTGTGCCGCCGCGCACGGCGGGGTCCCCGGCGACAGCGCCGCTGCCGCGCGCTCGGACACCCCTGCGGTCACGGTCACCTACCACGATCTTGATCTGGCCACGACGCAGGGCAGCACGGCGCTCTATGGGCGCATCAGCGAGGCGGCTCACAAGGTGTGCGCGGCGAGCGATATCCGCGACCTCAAGGCGTTGGCCGCAACGTACGCCTGCGAGCGTGACGCCGTGTCCCAGGCGGTACGCGAAGTGCACAGCACGCCCCTGGCTTCCCGCCGCTGAGCAATGCCGCGGCGGCACCTGCGCAGCGGGCGAGCGTTGGCGTTCGCCCGCTGGCGCGGGGCGCACCGGGCGGTGTGAGACAGCTTTCCATGGGGGGAGTACGATGAGCGTGCCCGGCGCCCGGCGCGGCGCGCTGACACGAAGACCCCCCATGAAACGCGATGCCGAGACACTCTCCTCCCGGTGCCTGACCCTTGGCGTGCTGCTGCTCGCTGTCCTGAGCCCGGTGGCGCTGAGTGCCCCGGCGCCGGCGCCGGCAGCGTCACCTTCGCAGGTACAGTTTGGCGGCCAGTGTGCGGAAGCGCTGGCCGAGGGCCAGCATGTGCAGACCAACTGCGCCGTCACCTGGACCGACAAGGACGGCAAGAGCTATTGCTTCGCCACCGAGGCGGCCAAGAAGACCTTCCTGGAGAATCCGACGGCCAACCTGCAGAAGGCGCGCGATTTCATCGCCGCGGGCAGCACCGAATCCACCGAGAAGGCGATGCAGTCCTTCGCCAGCAGTGATGCGGAGGCGGTGGTCAAGGAACAAATCGAAACCACCTCGAAAGCCAACAACGGGGTATTCCCGCTGGAAGACCCCCTCAACGGCGCGCAGCTGAAACTCGTCTTCGACGCCATTGACTTCACCCGCACGATCGACGGCTATGGGTTCTTCCCGAGCGTTAAATTCCACGACCAGGCGGACGCGAAGAAGAACTACCTGATCGACTTCTGGGTGGTTCCGGTGCAGGGGGCACTGAAGGTGCAGGAGATCCGCATCTACAAGGAGCCCGTGCAGGCGGAGGGCAACTGGGTGACTACCGCCCGCAGCCCGATCCCCTGGTGGTGGATCCCCGCCTCCGAGCATCCCGGTAAAATGGCCAACAAGCGCGGCTGGGAAGTGATGTCAGCCGTCGAGCAGGGTGCGCTCAATGAGGCGGCCAAGAACAATGGCGTGTTCAAACTCAAGGACGACAAGACCGGCAAGGTGCTGGATCTGGAGTTCGTCGACACCCACCAGCCGATACGCCAGCTCGATGAGAATGGTCACTACTTCGCCTGCACTGATTTCCGTGCGGTTGGTACCAAGGACCAGATCTACGACATCGACTTCTGGGTCAGTGACAAGGACGGCACCATGACCATCGAGCAGACCCGGGTGCACAAGGTGCCCGAGCTCAAGGACGGCAAGTGGCTGCAGGTGCCGCGCTACGAGTGGAAGGATCTCGGGACCTCGCACGTGGTCCCGTAGCGGCAGCCCAGGCGCTAGCCGATCGCGGTCATCTCCGCGGCACTCAACTGCAGCTGCGCGGCGCCGACGTTCTCCTCCAGGTGCGCCACCGAGGAGGTACCGGGGATCGGCAGCATCGCGGGCGATTTTGCCAGTAGCCAGGCAATCGCCAGCTGCAACACGCTCACCCCGCGTGCCTGCGCCACTGCCTCGAGTCCCTTGCCGCTTGCGTTCTGCTCCAGGCGATCGGACGAACCGCGCGCAATCGGTGCCCACGGGATGAAGGCGATACCCTCGCGCGCGCACACCTGCAGCACGTCCTCGGAGGCACGGTCGGCCACGTTGTAGCGGTTCTGCACCGAGACCACCGGTACGATCTTGCGCGCCCGCGCGAGCTGCTCGACGTTGAAGTTCGACACGCCCACGTGGCGGATCTTGCCTTCCTTCTGCAGCCGCGCGAGCTCGCCGACGGAGTCCTCGAGTGGCACGTTCGGGTCGATGCGGTGAAACTGGTACAGATCGATGCGCGCGAGCTTCAGGCGCTTCAGGCTCGCCTCACAGGCCTCACGCAGGTGCGCCGGCCGCCCATCCGGGGTCCACTCCCCGGCGCTCGGCCGCGTCAAACCGCCCTTGGTGCCGATCACGAGCCCGCGCGGGTACGGATACAGGGTCGAACCGATCAGCAGCTCGCTCACGTTCGGCCCGTAGGCGTCAGCGGTATCGAAGAAATTCACGCCCAGGTCCAGCGCGCGGTGCAACACGCGGCGCGCCTCCGCCGGATCCTTCGGCTCGCCCCAGATATCCGGGCCGGTGATGCGCATGGCGCCAAAGCCCATGCGATTCACCACGAGGTCGCCGCCGAGTTTCACCGTACCGGCAGCGGCCGCGGGGGCCGCCGCGGCCCGCGAGGATTCCCACGGCGTCACGAGTGCCGTCACGCCCGCCAGGCTGCTGGCGAGGACCTGTCTGCGCGTCAACCGCGATGCGTTCATGGCCGAGAATGCTACAACCGCGCGCGCACGAACACCATGAACGAGGTGGGGCGAAAGCTGTAGGTCCCGTTCAGTGTCGAGGGGAAGCTGTAGCTGCTGATGAGGCCGCCAAGCCCGAGATCCAGCGCCCCCCAGCGCAGGAAATCGTAGATGTAGCCCACCGAGAGCTTCTCGATCGTGAAGCTGTGCCCGAAGAGCGGCTCACCCGGCAGGAACAGTTCGTCCTTGTCGACGCGTTCGAGGCGGGCGAACAGCGTATGGGCGAGCGCCGGCTTGAGCGCCGACTCGAGCAGCCACGCATTGCTGCCGGCGCCGCTGGAGGGGCTGTTGTGTCCGAAGGCGACGGTGGTTTGCCACCACACGCCCACGGGCGCGTTGTAGCTCACCGAGGCCGTGCTGCGGCGCACGCTGACGTCGGGCTCGAGTTGCTCGGGGCTCGCGAGGCGGCCGAAGCTCGCCTGCATGGACAGGTTTGCGGTCGGGTTGTAGGTGACTCGCGCGGCGTACGAGTCAAGCGGGCGCAGCTCGATGTTGTAGCGGTTCTCATCCGGTTCGCGCCCGTTGAAGCCCGAGGCCTCAAGCTTAAGTTGCCTAAAGGTGTAGCCGGCGGTAACGACACCCCAGCTGATGTGGGTGGAGTCGAGCCAGTGATGCCCGAGCGGTGCTTCCGGGTTGTCCATGCCCGAAAGCCGGTGCATGAAGGTCTGCGGTCCCAGGGCCGGTTCGCCCGGTAATCCGCCGTACACGAACAGCGCGCCGTCCTTGTTCAGCTCGTGGCTGTAGGTGAGCGCGGCCTCCATCAGCAGATCGTGGGGATGCTGGCGGTCGATGAGGGGCGTGTGGCCATCGGCGCTCTCCCCGCTCTGAAACAGCAGCGGATAGCCGCTCTTGCCCATCACGGGGTCCGCCGAGAGCATGAGCCGTGCGCCGAAGGCACCGTCGGTGAGCTCGCGCCGCGCCATGAGCATGAGCATGCTTGAGGAGAAGGTCTTGGTCGCACCCCGCGCGCCGCCCTGCTCGTCGTAGATCAGATTCACGAAGCCGTGCACCATCTGCATCCACGGGCCGCTCATCTGCTGCAGGCCCGAGAGCGGCGTGGACTCCGGCTGCCAGCTGGTTCCGGAGCCTTCGCGCGACATCGGGTAGGCCCCATAGAAGCCGGCCATAGAAGCATCCGCCCCGGCAGCGGCGAGCTCCTGCGCCGCGGTGCATGGCAGATAGGCGGCGAGCAGCAGGCCGCCAAGCCCTGCGGCGGCGCGCGCACGCTGCGGCCCGCGATACACAGCGCCGCTCACCGCGGCGCGAAATTCATCGTGAAGAAACACGAGAATGAATGTTCATAATGCTGATTTTAGTATAGTTTGCCTCGATATTAGTGCCCTCCGGGGTCCCCGGCCCTCTCCTTTATATGCTCCGTGCACTCCCGGAGACTCGGGTGCCGCGGCGGCCGTTAGCGCAGCGCGGCTTGGTAAGATTTGCATTCACGCGGCGGGTTGATCCGCTTGAGGGTTAGGATTAGCGATGGCGGATGAGAAAATGTCAGTGGCTGAGCTGGTGAAGCACGTCGGTGAAGAGGTCGGCGTCTCTTCGTGGGTGACGCTCGACCAGGGCCGGATCCAGGAATTCGCCCACTGCACCGGCGATCACCAGTGGATCCACGTCGAGCCCGAGCGCGCCACGCGCGAATCCCCTTTCGGCGGCACCATCGCGCACGGCTTCCTGACACTGTCACTCATTGCGCCCACTGCCTTTGAGCTGCTGGTCGCGCGCGTGCAGCTGAAGTCCGTCGTCAACTACGGGCTGGAGAAGGTGCGCTTCGTGACCCCGGTGCGCTCGGGCAAGCGCGTGCGCAACCGCATCAAGCTTGCCGCGGTCGAGCACAAGGGCTCCAACCGCTACCTCGTGACGACCGAGAACTCGATCGAGATCGAGGGTGAGACGCGCCCGGCCCTGACTGCCAGCGCGCTCGCCATCTTCATGGCCTAGCGCGCCATCTCAGGCGCGCATCCGCGCGCCCTGGGGATCAACCACCGCGGCGCCTTCGAGTGTCGCCGTGCGCCGTTCGCCGAGGATCTCAATCTCGAAGCCGGCGTTCACCTGCGCGAGCGCGGCGGGCACGTAGCCGAGTGCCAGCGAGCGGCGCACGCTGTGGCCGTACGCGCCGGAGGTGACCCAGCCGACTACTTTGTCCGCGTGCCAGATCGGCTCGTCGCCGGAGGCATCCGCATCGGCCGCATCCACGCTGAAGGTCACGAGCCGCAGCTTCCCGCCGCTGTCGCGTTCCTCGAGTGCGGCAGCACGCCCCACGAAGTCGCCCTTGTTGAAGTCCACGAAGCGCCCGAGCCCGGCCTCGTGGGGACCGTAGATGGGACGAAATTCGCGCGCCCAGGTGCCGAAGCTCTTCTCGATGCGCAGGGTGTTGAGGGCCCGGGCGCCGCACAGCTTCATGCCGCGCTCGCGCCCGGCGGCCTGCAGCAGGTCATAGAGTGCGCGCTGATACTCGCTCGTCACCCAGATTTCGTAGCCGAGTTCGCCGGTGAAGCTGATGCGGCCAATCAGCGCCGGCACCATGCCCACGTCCAGCGGGCGGAACGACAGGAACGGGAAGGCCGTGTTGGAGAGGTCCTCGCGCACCAGGCTCTGCAGCAGCTCGCGCGAGCGCGGGCCGGCGAGCGACAGACCCACGTATTCCATGGCACACGGGCGCACGCTGACCCCGGCCGGGGGTGCGAAGCGCTCGAACCAGCGCCGGTAATACACTTCGGCGGCGTAGGTGCAGATGAGGAACACGCGCTGCGCCGACACCCGGCACATGGTGAAGTCACCGATCAGCTTGCCGCGCTCGTTCAGCATCGGCGTGAGCGCGATCCGCCCGGCCTGGGGCACGCGATTGGCCATCACGTAGGAAAGCCACTCCTCGGTCCCGGGGCCGGTCACTTCGAACTTGCCGTAGCTGGAGATCTCCAGCAGGCCCACGCCCTGGCGCACCGCCTGGCACTCGGCGCCCACGTAGGGGTGGGCATTGGAGCGATGGAAGGTGATCTCCTCCTTCGCCTCCGCGGCGCTCGGGGCGAACCACAGCGGATGCTCGAGCCCGCAGTAGTCGCCGAACACCGCGTGCTGCGCCTCGAGGCGCTCGTAGACCGGCGTGGTGCGCAGCGGCCTCGCCGCCGGCAGCTCCTCGTTGGGGAAGCGGATGCGGAAGCGGCGCGAATAGTTCTCGCGCACCTTGGCGTTGGTATAGGCGAGCGTGGTCCAGTCGCCGTAGCGAGCCACGTCCATCGCCCACACGTCCGCGCCCGGATCCCCCTCCACCATCCACTGCGCGAGCGACAGACCCACGCCGCCGCCCTGGCTGAAACCGGCCATGACCCCGCAGGCCACCCAGAAATTCCTCAGGCCCCGGATCGGGCCCACCAGCGGATTGCCGTCGGGGGCGAAGGTGAAGGGGCCGTTGACTACCTTGCGGATACCCACTTCCCCCAGGGCCGGGAAGTGCTCGAAGCCGATCTCCAGACTCGGCGCAATGCGCTCCAGGTCATTCGGCAGCAGGCTCTGGGCGAAGTCCCAGGGAGTCTCCCGCGGCGACCAGGGGACCCCGGCGCGCTCGTAGGTCCCGAGCAGCATGCCGCCGCGCTCCTGGCGCGTGTAGATCTCGCCCTCGAAGTCGATGCAGTGCAGCTGCTCCTTGCGGCCCTTCAGCTGCGGCAGGTCCTCGGTGATCAGGTACTGGTGCTCCATGGCGAGGATCGGCAGTTCCAGTCCCACCATGCGCCCGACTTCGCGCGCCCACAGGCCGCCGGCGTTCACGACGTGCTCGGCGTGCACGTTGCCCTTCTCGGTAATGACGTCCCAGGAGCCATCGGCGCGCTGTCTGAGGTCGGTCACCCGGTTCTGGCGCACGATTTCCGCGCCGCCGATCTGCGCCGCCTTGGCGTACGCCTGCGTCACGCCGTAGGGATCCACATGCCCCTCGATCGGGTCGTAGAGCGCACCGACGAAGTGCTTCTTGTTCAGGAGCGGAAACAGCTCCGCGGCCTCATCGACCGAGATCAGCTCGAGCTGCATGCCGAGGTAGCGGCCTCGCGCCTTGGCCATCTTCAGCCAGTCCAGGCGCGCCCGCGTGCCGGCGAGCATAATGCCGCCGGTGACATGCATGCCGCAGGACTGACCGGTGACGCGCTCGAGCTCCTTGTAGAGGTTGATCGTGTACTGCTGCAGCTTCGCGACGTTCGGGTCACCGTTGATGGTGTGCATGCCGCCGGCGGCATGCCAGGTGGAGCCGCAGGTGAGCTCGCCACGCTCGAGCAGCAGCACGTCCGGCCAGCCCGCCTTGGTCAGGTGATACAGCACGCTTGCGCCGACCACGCCGCCACCGATCACCACCACCCTGGCATCGCTCTTCACGTGTGCTCCGGGGTCACTCGTTGGACACGGCCAGCTGTACCGGCGGCTGCAGCGCCGGGCCGCGCCTGCCGAAGCGCTCGATCAGCCACGAGCGGAACAGCGCGATGGCCGTGTCACCGAGCGCCTCTGGGTGGGTCGTCAGGTAGTAGCCGTAGCCGTCATCGAGCGTCGCCCCAAAGGGCTTCACCAGGCGCCCGCTGCTGAGCTCCTCGGCGAACAGATTCGTGTCCACCAGCGCGATGCCCTGGCCGCTGAGCGCGTACTGCGCCGCCAGCACCGCGGTGTCGAACACCAGCCCGCGCTCGATGTTGACTCCGGTGAGGCCCTGCGCGGCCACGAACTGCGACCATACGTGGTGGCGCGGCAGGTCGGCGATCCGCACGTGCACGATCTCGTTGTGCTCGATGAAGGCCGCGAGCTCCTGGCCGCGGTGCCTGGCGGCGATGTTCGGGTGACACAGTACGCTCAGCCGCACCGGCCACAGCAGGTCCGTCACGAGATCCGTGACCGCCGGCTTCGAATACACCACCGCGACATCCACGTCCCCGAGCGGCGGTCCGACGCCGTAGGGGCTGATGAGATCGATGTCCACCTCGGTGCTGGCGCGGCGGAAGTCGCGCAGGATCGGGACGGCCAGCTGCACCGCAAAGCTCGGAGGCATCTGCACGCGCAGCGTGCGCTGCGTCGGCGCGCCCTCGTTGCGGATGTCATCGAGTGCGTACTCGAGCCGGTCGAAGGACTTCACCACCGCCGGCAGCAGGTGCTGGCCGGCCTTGGTGAGCGTGAGGGCATGCGGGCGGCGGTCAAACAGCTGCACGCCCGTCAGGCGCTCGAGCGCAATGACATGGCGCGACAGGGCGCTTTGCGAGATGAGCAGCGCATTGGCCGCGGCGGTAAAGCTGCCGTGTTTGGCGACGCCTTCGAAGGCCCGCAGCGCGTTCAGCGGCAGCCAGCGCCGGTCGATAGTTTTCTTGCTCATCGGTTTACGGGTCCCCGCCGGCCCTCCGGCGCCTCGCCATACTCGCCCAGAGTGCAGCGTCCCGCCAAGCGACCCTTGTTTCCAATGCTTTTTTTCGATGCGGGTAGTGAATTTCTCGGCTATGCGCGCCCGGCGGACTGTGGAAGGCTTTCGCATCCAAGGCCCCGCCGCACCATGAATGCACGCCCCGCGCCAGCCCTGCCCCACGCCCCGGCCGCTCACAAGATCGCGGCGGTCAGCATCAGCCACCACCGGCTGCCGCTCGTGCCGGCCTTCAACGCCAGCTGGGACACCAAGCCACGCGTGCACTTTGATGCCACCGTGGTGCGCGTCACCACCGATACCGGGCTCACCGGATGCGGTTCCGGGGATCGGATGCTGGGCTTTGAAGGTCACGAGGAACTGTTCGTTGGCCAGGATCCGCTCGCGCTCGAGCGGCATTACCGGGTGCTCTCGAACCTCGACTTTCACTACGGGCGCTGCTGGCCGCTCGATCTGGCGCTGTGGGACCTGGCGGGCAAGATCCTGGGCGCGCCGTGCTGGAAGCTGCTCGGCGGGCTCTCGAGTCGCGTGCGCGCTTATGCCTCCTCCGGGACACTGCGTGATCCTTCCGCGCAGGCCGATGCCGCCGAGCGCTACCTCGCCCAGGGATTTCCGGCGGTCAAGCTGCGCTTTCATCGCGGCGACTGGCGCGATGACGTCAAGGCACTGGAAGCGGTGCGGGCCCGCCTCGGCCACCGTCTCGAACTACTCGTTGACTGTAACCAGGGGTGGCGGCTGCCCTGGGACACCGAGGCGGCCTGGACCTTCAAGGAGGCCCTGAGCGTGGCGCGCGAACTCGAGCGCCTCGAGGTCTACTGGATGGAGGAGCCCCTGCACCGTGCCGACCACGCCGGCATGCGGGCACTGCGCGAGGCGACCGACGTGCGGGTCGCCGCCGGGGAGATGACCCGGCAGCTGCACGAGCTGCGGGATCTGATCACCGGTGGCTGCGTGGACGTGGTGCAGCCGGACGTGGCACTGGTCGGTGGCATCACCGGCCTGCGCCGCATCGCCATCATGGCCCAGGAGCACCACCTGATCTTCACCCCGCACACCTGGACCAACGGCATGGGTGTGACGGCGAACGCGCACCTGATCGCAGGTCTCGGCGACACGCCGTTCCTGGAGTTCCCCTACGATCCGCCCGATTGGAGCCTCGCGCGCCGCGACTACATCCTGGCGGAGCCGCTGATCGTCGATCAGGCGGGCTGGATCAACCTCGGCAATGCGCCGGGCATGGGCTACGCGCTCGATGAAGCGCGGCTGCTCGCGACCCGCATCGGCTAGCCCCGTCGGCTCAGGACTCGGGTGCGCTCGCCAGGGGCAGGAGCGGCCCCAGGTGACGCTCGTAGTGGCGCCAGCGCCCGGCCGAGGCGGAGTGCAGCTTCTGCCGCACCTGCCACTTGCTGGCCGTGATCACCACGCGCTCGGTGCGATGAAACTCCAGGCACCGCGGATCCCACGGCAGCCCGACAAAGTCCAGCAGCCGCCGCGTCCAGCCTTCCTGGTCGGCGATGAGTTCTTCGTAGGGCACTTCGAGCAGGCTCTCCGCCGGCAGCACGGCTCGCCAGTGCGTGCTGATGCGCCGGTACTCGCCGTAGTAGTGCGCGAGGTCCCCGAGGTCGTTGGCGTAGGGGCTCACGTTGAAGAAGTTCTGGAAGTACACCGACAGGCAGGTGTCGAGCGGATGGCGCTGCATGTGGATGATGCGTGCGCGCGGCAGCGCGGCATGGATCAGTCCGGCGTACAGAGAGTTCGCGGGCATCTTGTCCGTGACCCGCACGGCGGCCCCCGCCGGCGCGCTCACCTGCGCGAGGTAGTCCCGCCCCACCAGGCCTAAGGCCTGCGCGGCGGCATCGCCCTCGCGCCCCAGCGGTTCCAGGTTGGCAAATGCCCGGTCCCAGAACCTGACCTCCCCGGCGCCGAACACCGCCGGGTGTGAGGCGAGGATCTGCTCGGTGAGGGAGGTCCCCGACCTTGGCATGCCGATGATGAGGACCGGCAGCGCGGAGTCGCAGGCGCCGGAGCGCTCCTGGCGCACGAAGCGGGCATCGCAGAACGCGATGATGCGGTCGACCAATTGCGTCAGGCGCGTGCGGTCATACCGTGCGCCCTGGCGCTTGGACAGCTCATTCGCCTGCTGATAGTTGCGGAACGCCTCCTCGTACTGGCCGGTGTCATCGAAGTACTTGCCCAGCGCATAGCGCAGGTGGATCTCCTGGTCGAGCGGCAGCTGCCGGCCCAGGAGCTCCTCGGCTCCCTTGAGCCAGGCGGCATCGTCCCGGGTCATGCGCCGGTGGGCCGCAATGCTGCCGTAGGCGGAGGCGAACTGCGGGTCGGCGGCGAGCGCGCGCTCGAACAACTCCTGCGCTTCGCCGAACTGGCCGCGGTCGGCGCGCAGCTCGCCGAGCAGCGCGAGGACCTCGGGGCTGTGCGGCGCGAGCGCGAGGGCTGCCCCGGCGCTCGCTTCGGCCTGCTCGAACTGGCCCTGTACGCGCTGCGCCGCCGCGAGGCCCAGGTGCGCGGGCACGCTGCCCGGCTGCGCGGCCAGGGCATTGCGAAAGCTCGCCAGCGCCTCCGCGCTGCGGCGCGAGTCGAGGAGCGCGTAGCCGAGGTTGCAGTGACTGTCGGCACGCCGCGGCTCAAGCTCGACGGACTGCCGGTACAGCGCGAGGGCTTCACGCCGCTCGCCCTGCGCCTGGAGCGCCGCGCCGAGGTTGTTCAACGCGTCCACGTACCCGGGATTGAGTCGCAGCGCCTCGCGGTAGCAGCCCAGCGCCTGGGCGCGCTCGCCGGCGGCGGCATACAGGAGTCCGAGGTTGTTGTGCGCCATGCTCAGCCCCGGGGCGAGCGCGAGCGCCCTGCGCGTGCAGGCAAACGCCTCCTGCAGCTGCCCGAGCTGGCGCAGCGCGTTGCCGAGGTTGCACAGCAGCTGCGGATCGTCGGGCTTGAGCTCGAGCGCCCCGCGGTAGCAGCGCACCGCCTCCGCGAGCTGGGAAAGGTCCAGGAACGCATTCCCCAAGTCGTTGTGTACCTCGTAGCGACGCGGCTCGAGCTGCAGCGCCCATTGGTAAAGCGTCACCGCCTCGCGCGCGCGCCCGAGCACGCGCTGGGCGTTGGCGGCGAGAATGAGGGCGGTGGGATTGCGCGACTCAAGCGCGAGCGCCCGGCGCAGGCTCACCAGCGCCGCCTCCCACTGTCCCCGCTGACCCAGTACCGCCCCGACATTGGTGTGCGCCTCGGCATCCTGTGGCAGCAGTTCGGCCGCGCGGGTGAGCGGCGCCAGCGCATCCTTGCCCTGGCGCAGGAGCGCGACGCCGAGGATCTTCCAGAGGCTCCCCGCATCCGGCCGTGCCGTGAGCAGTGCCGCCGCGCGCTGCTCGGCCTCGGCCGTGCGACCCCGATTGATGAGGGCCAGCAGGGCGGCAATCTCGGGGCTCTCCGGCGGCGACCCGGCCGTGACCCTTGCCCCGACCTGCCCGCAGCAGTGCTTGAACTTCTGGCCGCTGCCGCACGGGCACGGATCGTTGCGGCCGGGGCTGCTCGCCACGTCAGTCCTGCCGGTAGCCGCTCAGGGCGTCGCCGAGGGCCGCGCGCAGCGGTGCGAGCCACGGTTCGAAGTGCTTCCACTGCTCGAGGCCGTCGCGATAGATCGCCTGACGCACCTGCTCGGAGCTCGCGGTGCGCACGCTGCGCTTGGTCTCGTGGAAGGCGACGCACTGGGGCTCGAATTCCAGGCCGCAGAACTTAAGCAGGCGGCGCACGCTGCCTTCGAGGTCATCGACGACATCCTCGTGATGCACGCGCAGCACGCGCCCCGGCAGCACCCGATCCCAGTGGCGCATGAGCTCAAGGTAGGTGCGGTAGTAGCGGGCGATGTCCTCGATGCTGTAGGTGAACTCCTGGCCGTTGGCGAACAACTGCTTGAAATTGCTGAAGCAGCAGGCCATCGGCTCGCGCCGGGCGTCGATGATGCGTGCATTCGGCAGCATGAGGTGCATGAGACCCACGTGCCTGAAGTTGTTCGGCATCTTGTCGATGAAATGTGCCCGGCCACTGCGATACACCCGCGTGTTGGCAAGATATTCATCGCCGAGCCTGCGCAGCTCATCCGCGCCGAGGCTCGCGAGGACGCGCGGATAGCGCGGCTCCTGAGACTCCGGCTCAAAGCCACGCAGGCGGCTGACGAACTGCTGAATGTCGGGCAGCTCCTGCGTGCCCTCGACCTGCGAGTGCGAGGCCAGGATCTGCTCGAGCAGCGTCGAGCCGGAACGTGGCAGGCCGACGATGAAGATCGGATCCGGGCTCGGGTTGCCCCACCCCCGGCGGCTGGCGAAGAACTCCGCCGTGCACACCTTGATCTGCTGCTCGGTGTTGGTTTCGATCAGTTCCGCGCGATAGCGGCACTCGGGGCGCTTGAGCTCGTTGCCACGCTCGTAGTGGCGGAAGGACTCGCCGAACTCCCCGCGATCCTCGAGCGCCTTGCCGAGCGCGAAACACAGATGGTAGCGATCCGCCAGGGGCGTGGCCGGCGCGGCGAGCGCCGCGCGCAGCTGCGTCAGTTCCGCGTCCGTGAAGCGGTACGTCTTCAGATTCGCAAGGCTCCAGTAGGCGTCCCCGAAATCCGGCCGGCAATCGGCGGCCCGCTGGTAGGAGGCGACCGCCGCCTCGGCTTGCCCGAGGGTCTTCAGCGCGTGGCCGATCGACAGGTGTGCCTCGGCATCCGCCGGCGAGCCGACGAGCAGTTCCCGGTAAAGGCCGATCGCCCGTTCGTGTTCGCCCAGGCCGACACAGCTGGCGGCGTAGAGCGTCTGCAGGGCCGCACTCCCGGGCTCGGCCTGCAGCAGCAGCTCCAGTTCCCGGCGCGCCTCCTGATAGCGGTGCATCTCGATGAGCACGAAGGCGTACTCCTGGCGTGCGGCGCGGTACTCCGGCGCCCGCTCCAGCACGGCGGCCAGCAGCACCTGCGCATCGAAGAACACCCTGTGGGCAATGCCGATGCGTGCCAGCAGGCGCATCGCCTCGATGTGATCGCCGTGCTTGAGCAGGTAGGCCCGCACCAGCGCCTCGGCCGCCTCCAGATCGCCATCGGCAAAGAGGCCGGTCGCGACCACCACCTCCTGCGGCAGGCCGCGCAGCGTTCGCACCTGCCCCGCCGCGGTCGCGGCATTGCCTGCGTCCCCGCGCATGCGATACAGCCCCTCGAGCATCCCCCAGCTGCCCGGCAGGGCGTGGTTGAGGTTCACCGCCTTGAGGAACGCCTCGATCGCCGGCTGCGCCTGGCGCTGCTCGATGAAGCAGCGGCCACGCTCCTCATACAGGCGGCTGAAGCGCGGGTGCTGCGCCTCGAGGGTCGCCAGGGTCGAAAGCGCGGCGGGGATGCGGCCGAGGAAGCGCTGGGCGATGGCCGCGCACAAGAGCGCGTCGCGTTCAGCGGGCGCCTGCGCGAGCAGCGCCTGCGCGGCCGCCAGCGCCTCGGGGAAGCGGTGCTCCCTGAGCAGCTGGCGCAGCGGGCCTGCATCGGCGGGTGTCGTCCCTGAGGCGGTGGTGGCGGAGGCGGGTTCCATGAGCGCTAAAAAAAAGGGCGGACCCGAGGGAGTCCGCCCTTCATATTAGCCCAGCCGACCCGCAGGCGGTCGGCCGCGACCGTGGCCGGTCAGAACTTGTACCCGAACTGGAACGTCAGCACGCGCGGACGCAGTGGGATCTCGGACTTGATGAACTGCCCGGACGAGACGTTCGAGGGCCCGTACACGTTGGTGAAGTTGCTGGCGTTGAGCGAGGCCGTCCAGGCGTCCTTGTAGACGCCGATCGCGCCGTCGTAGGTCGTGGAGCCGGGGATCTCGTACCGCAGCAGCGTGGTCGTCGGATTGATCGAGTCCGGCGGTACATTGCCATCAGGGAAGCTCTGTGGCTGATTGCTCTGCGGACCGATGTGGCTGGCGCCGACCCAGACGAAGGGCCGGTAGCCGCCCATGCTCCATTCATAGCGGGCCCGCGCGTTGAACATCCACGGCGGCGAGAACGGCGGCCGCGTGCCGAGCACGCCGTACGGGTTGGTGTAGGTGTTCTCCTTGACCACGCTGATGCACTGGCCGATCGGCGTCGGGTTGCCGGCCGTGGGCCGGTTGCTCGGCAGGCAGGGCGCGTTGGTCTGCTCAGGACTGTTGACCGAGCTTGAGCCCTCCAGCGTGAAACCCTCGAACAGGCGCGCCACGAACTGGATCTCGAAACCCTTGACCTTGTAGCTTGGCCCGTTGATATCGAAGGTCGTGTTACCCAAGTGCACCGGATCAAACAGGGGCAGCTGGACGTTGTCCCACTTCATGATGTAGCCGGAGAGGTTGACGATCAGGCGGTGATCGAACCATTCGGTCTTGAAGCCGATCTCGTTGTTGGTCAGCGAGTCAGACTCGTAGCCCACCGGCTTGTTGAACTGGCTGGTGTTGAGCCCTGCGAGGCTGCCACCGGGCAGACAGCGCGGATCCGGGGCGGTCTGCGCCCCGTTGATGTTGCCGCAGTAACGCGCCACGCCAGAGAGGATCGGGTCCACGCCGACCGGCGAATTGGTACGGTTGAAGCCGCCCGGGCGGAACCCTTCCGAGTAGGTGTAGTACGCCATGATGTCGTTGGTGACGTGCCACGTCAGGTTGCCGCGCCAGCGGTGCCCGGACTCGGACTTATCCAGGTTGATCGGGAAGCCGCACAGGCCTGCCGCGGTGCACGCCCCGTTGATGTGGTTCACCACGAGCCCGGTGCTGGTGCTCTCGCTGTAGTACTCCGAGCCGTGCTCGAACTCATCGTAGTGGTACCAGCGGATGCCACCGGTGATGGTCAGCACCTTGGGAATGATGTCGAGGTCGATGGAGGTAAACGCCGCGGTCTGCTTGTAGCCGCGCTGCACGTCCTCACCGAAGGCCGTGTTCGAGTCGGTGCGCAGCCCCGGTGTGCCCGCGAACGCGCCCGGTGTCGGCCCGACGGCCGAGAGGCAGTCCGCGCCGCCGGCCAGAGCGGCGTCCAGATTGGCCTGGTCGCACTGCGGGATCCCCAGGTAGTTGAAGTTCATGTTGTCGTTGATGACGAACTTCTCCCAGTAGCCGCCCACGAGGCCGCGCAGCCGGTTCTCGGCATTGGTGCTCAGGCGGATTTCATGGCTCTGGTGCTTGTTGGACGTCTTGTCGTTCCAGTTGCCCACCGCGCTGGAACACTGCAGCGGGTGGCCGGTCAGGGACGGGAAGTTCTTCTCGTTGAAATAGCCGGCGCCCGTGCCGATGCAGGCGTAGTACGAGCCCACCGAGCTGCGCATGTAGTTGGAGTAATCCTGCTGGCCCTCGATGTGACGGGTCATGTAGCTGCCGCTGTAGACCACGTCCAGGATGTTGCCGATCTTGCCGTTGATGGTCAGCGCGGTGCTCTCGTAGCGATCCTTGTTGAACCCCGGCGCGAAGGCAGTGATCTGGTATTGCTGCAGGGCCCGGCCGTCGGTGCCCGTCGGATAGGCATAGTAATAACCGTCCGAATGCATGTCCTGGTAGTTCTGCTGCAGCAGCGCGTCCCAGCTGTCGTTGATCCTCCACAGCGCGGAGACCCGCAGGCCCTGGACATCGAACGAGTTGGTGTTGGTGCCCTGCACCGGCCCGTTGTTCGCCGTGGGGTTACCTCCCAGGTCATGCGGTATCGTGCCCGGAATGTAGCCGATGGTTGCCGGGATGTTGTCGATGTAGCCGCCCCGACGGTCGGAGAAGACTACCGCGCGCAGACCGAACTTGCCGTCCACCACCGGCACGTTGAGCACCGCGTTCAACGCGGTGTTCGGGTCCCCGCCGGCGGTGATGCCGTAACCGGCCGTGACCTCGCCGGAAGTCGCATCCAGGCGCGGCTTGTTGGTGATGTAACGGATGGCGCCCGCCTGGGCGCCGCCACCGAAGAGGGTACCCTGCGGACCTTCCAGAACCTCGACGCGCTCCATGTCCACCAGGTAGACATCGTTGTTGCGGGCCGGGAACTGCATCGACTGATCATCGAGATACAGCGCGACGTTCGGAAACGGCGCCGTGGTCGACTGGGACTGGTTGCCCGAGCCGCTGCCGCCCAGGCCGCGCATGAAGATGTTGCCGGTGCCCGGACCGTTGCCACTGAAGGTGACGTTCGGGGTGTACTTCAACAGGTCATTGAAGCCCACGACGTTGAGCTGTTGCAGCTGCTGGCCACTCATCGCCTGGATCGTGATCGGCACGTCCTGCAGGTTCTCAGAGCGGCGCTGCGCGGTGACGACCACCTCGGTGATTTCGTTGCCCGCGGTCGCGGTCTCCGTATCGGCCGGTGCCGCATAGACAATCATGGTGCTCGGCGCACTCAGTATGGCCGCCACGGCTGCAGCGATCTTCGGATTAGGCTTCATTCTTTGCCCCCTGAGGCATTGGTTGTAGTTTCCCCACTCGAGCGCGCTCCGCCTGCGCAGGCGGGTCCCTGCGCGAGTTCTATACCACTCTGCCGGAGCGCGCTTGAATAAACGCGTCATCCGCGCATCACGCAGCCGATTTTCGATCCCCAAGCTGCGCTGGACGGCCGCGCGGAAAATCCCCGCCACGGTAGCTTTTCATGCTACCGGGAGCGCGGAAAGTCGAGAAATTGTATAGGCCTATCTTAAAAAGGGATTGTGTCATGCGGATGGCAGGGACCACCCGGCGCGCCCCCGACTGCATTGCGAAAGCTTCAGGCATACCAATCCACGCGCGCCACACATGGGAGCGTGCCGCCCGCAGGCCAGCGCCGGTGTTGCGCGCAGGCATCACGTTAGAACGCTGCCCGGGGCCCTCCGCTTTGCCGACCTCCGTCGCGCCACAGCCGGTTTTGGTGGTGCCGCCCCGTGATTTACGAGCGCGCCCGGCACGGCGTGCCTCGGCAGGGGACTTCCACATCGCCCGCAGTAACGCCCCGCCCGCGCGCACGCGCTGCGAGTTCCGACCTCGTGGAGTTGATGCTGACCGCAGCGCGCTCACGTCGGGCGGCAGTGGTGTGTGCAGCGTCGGGGTTTCATTTGCATCAGGGCACATACGGACCGCGTGCAACCCGGGGCGGCTCTTGATCGAGGCGGGGTTCTCAGCGAGGCTGCAGCTTCGGGGGGAACCATGACACAGGCAGCCACGATCGTGGACGGCAAGGCGGCGGCGGCGGCCGCGGACCTCACACGCGTGCGCGCCGGCGAGCTCATCTCCGAATGCATGGCCACCTTCATCATCCTCGGCCTGGGCGATTCGGTGGCGGCGATGTACGTCCTCTACGACCCGAGTCCGTACCAGCATGCGTACTGGGGCGTGTGCATCGCGTGGGGACTGGCGGTGACGCTGGCGATCTACGTGACCGGCGCGGTGTCCGGCACGCATGCCAACCCCGCCGTGACGCTCGCCCTGACACTGTATCGTGGCTTTCCCCGCCGCAAGGTACTGCCCTACGTCGCCGCGCAGGTGGCCGGAGCCTTCCTCGGCGCCGCGCTCGTGTACCAGCTGTTCGGCCCGGTCATCGATCACTTCAACCTCGTCCATCATCTCACCCGCGCGGGCGATGGTGGGGCGGCGGGCGTGTTCTTCACGCACCCGGGCGAGGGCATCACACCCGGCCACGCCTTCATCGATGAAATCATCCTCACCGGATTCCTGGTGCTCGGCATCTTTGCGATCACCGAACAGTTCAATACGCTCGCGCCCTCCGCCAACAGCGGGGCTCTGATGATCGGCCTCCTGGTCGCCACCATCGGTGCCTGCGCCGGCTACCTCGAGGCATGGCCGATCAACCCGGCACGCGACCTCGGGCCGCGCATATTTTGCTACCTCAGTGGCTGGGGGGCGCAGGCCTTCCCCGCGCCGCAAAACTACTGGTGGGTGCCGCTCGCCGGTCCGCTGCTGGGAGGCGTCGCCGGGGGCGGCCTGTACCAGGTGGCGATCCGCCCGTTCCTGCCGGCGCGCCGCTAGAACAGCGCGCGCCAGCGCCACCGCCCGAACCGCAGAGGCACGCTGCCATGAGCCAGACCCACGTTCTCGCCATCGACCAGGGCACGACCTCCACGCGCGCCATGGTGTTCGACGCGGGCGCGCGTGCCGTGGCCACGGCGCGGCGCGAATTCGCGCAGCACTACCCGGCCTCCGGGTGGGTCGAGCACGACGCGGAGGACATCTGGCGCGACACGCTCGCCACCGCGCGCGAGGCAATCGAGCGCTCCGGCGTGGGCGCGGCGGGCATGGCCGCCATTGGCATTACCAACCAGCGCGAGACCGCGGTGATCTGGGAGCGCGCCAGCGGCAAGCCCATTCATCGGGCCATCGTGTGGCAGGACCGGCGCACCGCGGACGTGTGCGCCACCCTTAAGGCCGAGGGTGCCGAGCCGCTCGTGCGGCGCAAGACCGGACTGCTGCTGGATCCGTATTTCTCCGGCACCAAGATTGCCTGGATCCTCGATCACGTACCTGGCGCGCGCCTGCGCGCGGAGCGCGGTGAGCTCGCCTTCGGCACCATCGACACGTTCCTGCTGTGGCGCCTCACGGGGGGGCGTGTGCATGCGACCGATGTCACCAACGCCTCGCGCACGCTGCTGTTCGACATCCACGCGCAGGACTGGGACGAGGAGCTGCTGCGGCTGCTGCGGGTGCCGCGGCCACTGCTGCCGCTGGTGCGTGACAGCAGCGAGGTTTACGGCACCACGGAAGGTTCGCTCTTCGGCCAGGCGCTGCCGATCGCGGGGATCGCCGGGGATCAGCAGGCGGCCCTCGTCGGCCAGGCCTGCTTCAGGCCTGGCATGGCGAAGTCCACCTACGGGACAGGTTGCTTCGTGCTGCTCAACACGGGCGACGTCGCGGTCAGCTCCGAGAACCGCATGCTGACCACGCCTGCCTACCGGATCGGCGGGCGCATCAGCTACGCGATGGAAGGCTCCATCTTCGTCGCCGGCGCGGCCATCAAGTGGCTGCGTGACGGACTGAAGGTGATTGCGGCGGCGGCCGACACGGCGGCCGCCGCGACTACGGTTCCCGACAACCACGGCGTCTACATGGTGCCGGCGTTCGTCGGCCTCGGCGCACCGCACTGGGATCCGGATGCTCGCGGCCTGGTGTGCGGGCTGACCCTCGATGCCACCGGCGCGCATCTGGCGCGCGCGGCGCTGGAGTCGGTGGCGTACCAGACGCTCGACCTTGCCGATGCCATGCGCCGCGACGGCGCGCGCCGCACGGAAGCCATCCGGGTCGACGGCGGCATGGCGGCCAATGACTGGTTCTGCCAGTTCCTCGCCGACGTCCTCGAGGCCCGCGTCGAGCGGCCGGCGGAGCTGGAGACCACCGCGCTCGGGGCCGCCTTCCTGGCCGGACTCGCCACCGGAGTGTGGGCAAACCTCGAGGCGCTCGCCGCCACCTGGAAGGCCGCCGCGGTGTTCACGCCGCGGATGGCGGCGGCGCACCGGGCACAACTGGTCGCCGGCTGGCAGCGGGCCCTCAAGCGCACGCTGAGTTAAGTCCGATTCGCCGGACGCCCGGGCGGCGCCGGGGCCATTTCAGGGGGGTCCGAGGCGAAATCCGGCGTCTGTGACACGCGACAAGTGCCGGCGAGGCCGACGCTCACGTATGATCGGTGCCTCCGGACTTCGCCAGCTCGCCCGTGCCGTCACCCCCTGAACGCTTCCCTGCCCTGCAAGCCTCGCGGCGCCAGTTTCTGCGCCGCGCGGGCGCCGTCGCCGTCACGCTGCTGCCGGCAGGGGCGCTCTGGGCGAATGCACCGCTCAGGCGTTCGCTGTCCTTCGTCCACACCCACACCGGGGAGGCGGCCACCAGCGTCTATTTCCGCGACGGTGGCTACGTCGCCTCAGAGCTGGCGCGCATCAACTGGCTGATGCGGGACTTTCGTACCGGCGACGTACACCCGATCGATCCGGGCGTGCTCGACATACTTTCCGATCTGCGCACCCTCGCCGACCCTGATGCGCCGTTCGAAGTCATCTGCGGCTATCGCTCGCCGCAGACCAACGCCCTGCTGCACAGCCGCTCGAGCGCCGTGGCCGAGCACAGCCTGCATCTGCAAGGGCGCGCCATCGACGTGCGGCTGTCGGGATTTTCGACCGCGCGCCTGCATCAGCTGGCGCTCGGCATGAATCGCGGCGGCGTGGGTTTCTACGCCGCGTCGGATTTCGTGCACCTCGACAACGGACGCGTGCGTTACTGGTAGGCCGCCTTCGGTCAGCGCCCCACCGGGGCCAGGGCAAGCTGCTGTTCGAGCTTGCGGTCGTAGCCGTAGATGTCCTCGAAAAAGAACACCGGCCCGTCCTCGCTGGCCAGCGCCGTGGCGTAGAGAATCAGCACGTCGATCGACTGCTTGAGCGGCACGCGCTGGGTGCTGGCGCCGTTCATCGCCGCCTTGATCTGCTCGCGGCTCCAGTCCCCCTCGGCATTTTTCAGCACCAGCGTGGCGAGTGCCAGCGGGTCGGCCACGCGGATGCAGCCGTGACTGAAGGCGCGCACCGGTTCCTTGAATAAATTGTGCGCCGGCGTCGAATGCAGGTAGACGTTGTAGACATTCGGGAACATGAACTTCGCCAGCCCCAGCGCGTTGTCCTCGCCCGGCTGCTGACGCAGGCGCAGCCGCCCGGCCGCCAGCTCCTCGATGCTCTCAGGCGTCGGTGGCACGACCGGTGACGAGTCGCTCTGCCCGTCCACGATCTCCAGCCGCTGCGCCCGCAGGTACTCCGGGTTGGCGCGGATCTTCGGCAGCATCTCGTTGCGCAGGATGCTGCGCGGTATGTCCCAGTACGGGCGCAGCACGACGTAGGTCATGGCCCCCTCAAACACCGGCGTCTGGGTGTTTGCATAGGCGCGTCCGACGATCACGTCCATCTGCAGGATGTCAGCGACGCGGTCTTCGGTGGTGCGAAAGGCAAACAGCCGGAACTGGGGAATGTTGACGATGAGCGGCGGCGTCTTGAATGGCCGCAGCCAGCGCCACCGCTCCAGCGTGAGGGAAATCTGGCGAATGCGTCGCTCGAGCGGTACCTGCAGCGCCGCGAGCGTCGACTTGCCGAGGGTGCCGTCGGCCTTCAGGCCGTGCCGGTTCTGGAAGTGCGCCACGCCGGCGCTCAAGTGCGTGTCGTAGTTGAGGTCAGCTTCGCCGCCCCCGCTGCCGGGCGGCAGGTCCTCGAGCCGTTCAAGCAGCTCGCGCAGCGCCGGTGCACCCGGATAGGTGTCACCGGGCTTGAGCGTCGCCTTGATGGGCGGCAGCGCCGGCAGCGGCGCCTGCAGCGCCAGCTTGTGATAGTGCGCCAGCGTTTCCTTCAGGAGCTTGTAGTGAAAGAACGGCGGCTCCGCCCCCGTGAGCGCGCCGGGGACATCGGGGGCCGCGGCAAGGTCGCTGAGCGCGAGGCCCAGGTCGAACGGTTCGCGCGCCTCCTGCAGCTTGAAGCCGGCGGCCTGCGGCGAGACGCGTCCGAAGTGCAGGTCCGAAAGGAAATGCAGCGCGGCGGCCGAGAGGCGTAGGTCGAACTGCACCAGCAGCGGCTCGGGCGCCGCGCGCGCCGCGGTGATGGCGGCGAGCGACTGCTCGAGCAGCTGAGCGCCGTAGTCCGGTGCGCGCAGGCCGTAGCTCTCCGCCGCCGTCAACTCGGCGACCAAGGCCCGCGCCTCCGCGGTCTCCCGACCATCGTGGCTCCACAGCAGCGCCGCCCCGGGCTCGGCATACGCCTGTTGCAGCGCCTCCAGCGCCCCGTGGCTGAGTGCGGCCTTGGAAAGGGATTGCTGCGCCGCCGGCAGGCTTGCCTGGATCTGCGCGGCCCGCTCCGGCTGCGCCACGGCCGTGCCCGCGCTGCAGGCCAGGATCGCGAATAGCCCGGCGGCTGCCAGGGGCGGCAGCAGGCCGCAGCGCCCGGTCCGACTCACGACCATCTCCACGCGAGATCCCCTTTAGGCTTTGTTGCGGTCCCGGGCGCGGATTATCCACGAGCCGCGCGCCGGGCGCTCCTGCCCCCCCGCCGCGCTAGGGAAAATCCCGCACGGTCGCGCGCACCCACCCGAGCAGGTGCTCGCCGAAACCGCGCTCGACGAGCAGCCATACTTCGCCCTCCTGCCGGCACAGCGCCAGCACCGGCACGTCCGCCATGCGGCTGCGTCGTGCTTCGCCCGGCCGCGGCAGCGAGGCACTGCCGCCGAGGCGGCAGACGAGGTCCGCGATGCGCTCACCGGCCAGCTGCACGAGCGCCAAGGCCCCGCTGAGATCGACCAGGCAGCCGTCGGCGGCGCCCGCGAGGGTCCGCGCGAGGTCGGTGAGCGAGTGCGCCGCAGGCGCAAGGCACAGCGTATCCGTCGGACTGCGCCAGGCGAGAATCAGCCCGTGCCTCTCGAGCGCCTCCCCGGTTTCCGGCAAGGCGAGACCGCTCGTAAGCAGCCGGCCGGCGAAGTCCCCGGCGGGCGAGAAGTAACGCAGTGCCGCCACGGGCACCGGCCACTTAAGCTGCACCCGCAGACCGCGGCACTCAAGCGACTCTTGCGCCTCAGCCATGGAGCCGCTCCCCGCCCGGGTCCAGAAATAGCGGGCTCACCACCCGCGCGGCGAAGCGCCGGCCCAGGTGATACACGGACACCTCTGTGCCGAGCCGCTGCGCGCCACCGCGCAGCATCGCGAGCGCGATCGGGTGCCCGAGAGCGGGACTCACGCAGCTGGAGGTGACGTGCCCCTGCGTCAGCGTGGGGGGCGGCGCGTTGGCGAGCTGGCCGCCCACCGGCAGCAGCGTGCGGCCGTCGGCCGGCACGAGTCCGACGAGCTGCAGGCGCTGCGGGTCGCGCGCGGCCGGCCGCAGCAGCGAGCGACGGCCGACGAACTGCGCTGACTTGCGCTCCAGGCCGCGCCCAAACCCCACATCCGAAGGCAGGGTCGTGCCGTCGGTGTCGGTGCCGATGTGCAGGTAGCCCTTCTCGATGCGCAGAATCTGCAGCGCCTCGATGCCGTACAGCGTGCCGCCGCAGGCCGCGTGGTGCGCCCACAAAAGGCTCAGCAGCCACGGCGCCTGAGCGGCGGGGACATTCACCTCGTAGCTCAGCTCGCCGCTGAAGCTGGCGCGCAGCACCCGCAGCGGCACCCCCTCGAGCGCACTGTCGCGCAGCGTCATGTGCTTCATTCGCGCGGGCGCGAGTGCGGGCGCAAGGCCGGCCGCTGCGAGCCAGTCCCACGCGCGCGGGCCGGCCACCGTCACGTTCGCCCAGCGCGGGGTCACCGGGGTCACCAGCACCCGAAAATCCACGTACTCGCACTGCAGCCATTCCTCGAACGCCGCCGCGGTGCGCTCCGCACCGGCCGTGGTGGTGTTGACCCAGAAATGCTCCGCTGCGAGGCGCGCGACGATGCCGTCATCGACCAGGGTGCCGTGTTCGTTCAGCAGCACTCCGTAGCGCGCCTGGCCGACGGCGAGCGTCGACATGGTGCCCACGTACATCAGATCCAGGAACCGCGCCGCATCGGGCCCGAACACCTCGAGCTTGCCCAGCGGCGAACCGTCGAGGAGTCCCGCGCCTGCGCGCACGCCGGCCGCCTCGCGTTGCGCCGCGGCCTCGAGTGACTCGCCCGCCAGCGGGTAGGCGGCCGGCCGGCTCCAGTCGCCGAAGATCTCGAACAAGGCGCCGTGCGCTGCATGCCACGCGTGCGCCGGCAGACGTTTCAATGGCCGGTACAGCGCCCCGACGCGCCGCCCGGCGAGCGCACCGAGGGTGACCGGCACGAAGGGCGGGCGGAAGCGCGTGGTGCCCACCTGCGGCGGCGCCTGCTGCGTGTACTCGCCCATGAGCACGAGCGCGTTGATGTTGCTGGTCTTGCCCTGATCGGTCCCCATGCCGGTCGTGGTGTAGCGCTTCAGGTGCTCGACCGAGCGGTAGTTCTCGCGCGCCGCGAGCGCCACGTCCCCGGCGCACACATCATTCTGCAGATCGACGAACTGCTTGCCATGCACGCCCGGCACGGCCGTGTGCGCCAGCGACACCCCGGCGCCGCCGCTGGGGGCGCAGGACGGCGGGGGCTGGGCGCGGCCCAGGGCGCGCCCCACTTCCGCGGCGTGAGTGGCGGCGGCCTCGCGGTCGAACACTCCCGCGCAGCCCCCGACGCTCCACAGTGCACCGGCGCTGCCCTCGGGCACGAACATGGCGCAGTCAGGGAGCCAGCGCAGCCGTCCGCCCGCCTGGGAATGCAGGTGCACGGCGGGCGCGAACCCCCCGGCGTTGAGAATGAGGTCGCAGGCAAAGCGGCGCGCGCGGCCGGAGGCGAGCTCGGTCACCGTGCAGCCGCGCACCGAGCGCCCGCCGCGCACGCCGCTGAGCGCGGCGTTCACGAGCAGGGTTGTTCCCGGCGGCGGTGCGGCACCCGCCGGCGCCTGGCGCCGTTCGGCGATCGCGACAATCTCAACCCCGGCCGCTGCGAGTGCCGCCGCCACCGCATAGGCGTGGTCACTGTTCGCGGCTATCACCACGCGCTCGCCGCAGCGCACGCCGAAGGCGCCGGCGTAGCGCGCCGCGGACCCCGCCAGCATCACGCCCGGGCGATCGTTGTCCGGAAAGAGCAGCGGGCGTTCCAGGGCGCCGGTCGCCGCGATTACCGCGCGTGCGCGGATCTTCCACAGGCGCTCGCGCAGCGCGCCGGCGGGCAGCGCGGCATCACCCTCGGTGCTCACGCTCTCGCAGGCGCACACGAGATTGTGGTCGTAGACCCCGAAAGCGACGGTGCGCGTGAGGATGCGTACGCCGCACTCGCGCGCGCGGCGCGCCAGCGTCGCCAGGGCCGGATCGCCCTGCCAGCCCAGCGTCCCGCCGAGGTGTGGGCCGGCCGCGAGCAGTATCGTGCCCGCGCCGCCCTCGGCACTGGCCACCGCAGCCGTAAGCCCCGCGATCCCGGCCCCGACCACGAGCACGTCGGTCGCCACCGCGACTTCCTCGTAGTGATCGGCGTCGGGCTCGCAAGGCGCCCGCCCCAGGCCCGCCATGCGGCGGATGGCAGGCTCGAACAGCTGCCAGCTCGGCCACTTGAAGGTCTTGTAGTAGAAGCCCGCCGGCAACAGTGCGGCGAAGGCGCCGGTGAGTGCGCCCAGGTCCAGCCCCACACCCGGCCAGCAATTGACGCTCACCGCGTTCAGGCCCTCGGCGATCGGCAGCAGCGTCGCGCGCAGGTTCGGCGTGCGGCGCGCACCCGCGCCCACGTCCACCAGGGCGCTCGGCTCCTCCGCGCCGCAGGACCAGATGCCGCGCGGCCGGTGCAGCTTGAAGCTGCGCCCGACGAGGCGCACGCCGTTGGCGAGCAGCGCGGAGGCGAGCGTGTCGCCTGCAAACCCGGTCAGCGTGCGCCCGTTGAAGGTGAAGGACACCGCCCGGGTGCGATCGAGGTAGCTCCCCGCGGGTGCCGCCAGGCGTGCGCTGCCCACCGTGCCTCCTAGCCCACGTCCGGCGCGGCCGCGGTCATCGCGTACACCGCGAGTACCTCGTGCGTCACCGTGTGGCGGGCGACGTTGAACCACTGCCCGCAACCGTATGCGTGGCGCCAGCGCTCGCGGTGCACCCCCTTGGGGTTGTCGCGAAAGAACAGGTACTGCCCCCAGTGCGCATCGGTGACGTCAAGATCCGGGCGCGCGATGTGTGTCGTGCCGGCGCACACGAACTCGCTTTCGTCACGCATTCCGCACCAGGGGCACTTCAGCTGCATCATGGGGGCAGTTGCCTCAGTGGGCGATGCCGGCCGCCGCGGCCTCATCGATGAGGCGGCCGGTGTGGAAACGTTCCAGGCCGAAGGGCTCCGCGAGCTCGTGGCTGCGGCCGCTGGCAAGCACGTGCGCCAGGGTCCAGCCGCCGACCGGGATCGCCTTGAAGCCCCCCGTGCCCCAGCCGCAGTTGATGAAGAGCCCGGGCACCGGTGTTGCCCCGATGATGGGGCTCGAGTCGTGCACGACGTCCACGATCCCGGCCCACTGGCGCAGCAGCCGCAGGCGGCTGAAGCTCGGGAAGATCGCGAGCGTTGCGGCGAGGATGCTCTGCGTGACCGCAAAGCTGCCGCGCTGGGCGTACGAGGGGAACAGGTCCAGGCTCGCCCCGAGGACCATCTCGCCCTTGTCGGACTGGCTGACGTAGGCGCCGGTGCCCGGTGACAGCACCACCGTGTCGAGCGCGGGCTTCACCGGCTCGGTCACCATCGCCTGCAGGCCGTAGCTGGTCACCGGCAGCGCGAAGCCGGCGAGCTTGGCGAGCACCGAGCTGTGCCCGGCGGCGGCGATGCCGATGCGCGCGGCGCCGATGCGGCCGCGGCTGGTGTCCACACCCGTCACGTCCCCCGCCGCCCCCTTCACAAAGCCGGTGACCTCGCAGTTCTGCAGAATGTCGACCCCGAGGGCATCCGCGGCGCGTGCATAGCCCCAGGCGACCGCGTCGTGCCGCGCCGTGCCGGCGCGCCGCTGCATGAATCCGCCCAGCACGGGGAAACGCGCCTCGCGGGACATGTCCAGGAGCGGTGCCCGCGCGGCCACGGCCTCGCGCGTCAGCAGTTCGGCATCGATGCCGTTCATCTGCATGGCATTGGCCCAGCGCGACATGGCCTCCAGGTCATGGCGGCTGTGGGCGAGCAGCACCAGGCCGCGCTGGCTCAGCATGATGTTGAAGTTCAGTTCGCGCGACAGGGACTCGTAGAGCTTCAGCGAGAACTCGTACAGCCGCGCACTCTCCGGGAACAGGTAGTTCGAGCGCACGATGGTGGTGTTGCGGCCGGTATTGCCGCCCCCGAGCCAGCCGCGCTCCAGCACGGCGACATTGCGGATGCCGTGGTTCTTGGCCAGATAATAGGCCGTCGCCAGGCCGTGGCCGCCGCCCCCGACGATGATGACGTCGTAGGCCGCCTTGGGTTCCGGCGAGCGCCACGCCTGAGTCCAGCTGCGCTGCCCCGAGAGTGCTCCGCGCAGCAGTGCGAGAGCGGAGTACTTCACGGCCCGGTCAGAGCTTCGCCCGGTAGTCCGTCTGGATCTTCTTGATGCGCTCGTTGTTGCCGAAGAACGCGTGCCGCGACATGTCCACCGAGTAGCGGCTCGCGGGGGGCTTGCGCCCGAGGCTCTCGGCCAGCGCGCGGATGTGATGGGGACCGGCCCCGCAGCACACCCCCAGATAGTGGATGCCGGCGCCGTAGGCTTCCTTGCCGAAGTCGAAGATCTCCTGGCGCGTGCACACGAACGGATCCAGTCCCACGGGGAAGGCGCGCGCATCGCCGCAGCACGGGTCGGTGAGGGACATGAAGGACGGCTGCGCGGCCGTGGTGCGGTAAGGCACCGGCAAGCCTGCCACGTGGCATTTCACGGCGGCGCGCACCTCGCGCAGCATCGGCATGATGGTCAGCGGGCCGCGGTGGCAGTTGATGCCGACCACGTCGGCGCCGGCCGCCTCCAGGCGCCGGCACACTTCGGCAGCGCTGAAGCGGTCCCGGGTCACTTCCTCGCGATGCATCGCCATCGTAATGACGGCCGGGACCTGGGAGTATTTGCGGATCGCTGCCAGTGCCAGCAGCGCCTCGGCGCCCCAGGAGAAAGTCTCGGCGACGAAGTAGTCAACACCGGCGTCGACCGCCCAGCCGACCTGTTCGGCGAAGATACGCTCGATCTCCCTGACCGAGCCCTTGTCCGCCGGGTCATAGATGTTGGTATTGCACAGGTCCCCGGCCAACAGCGTCCCGGTCCGCCGGGCGACCGACTTTGCGATCTTCAGCGCCGCGCGGTTCATCGGCACCAGATCCTGCTCGCGGCCGATCACGCGCAGCTTCTCGCGGTGCACGTAGTAGGTGAGCGCCTGGGTGACATCGGAGCCGGCGTGCACAAAGTCAAGGTGCAGCTGTTCCACCACCTCCGGATGATCGAACAGTACCTCCGGCACGAACGCGCCGGCCTGCAGGTAGCCGCGGCGCTCGAGCTCGAACACGTAGCCCTCCGCGCAGATCACCGCGCCCTTGTTCAGGCGCGCCAGCAGGTCCTGCTTGGCGGCGCGCGGCTGGGACGCGCGCGGCACCACTGCGGTGACCCGCCCGGAGCGGCCCTTGGGCCTGGCCTTTGACTTCAGTTTCGATTTGGCTTTTGCTTTGATTCGGTTCGCCATGCGTGGATCTCCGCTTCGGATCTCAGGTGCGCGCCCCGTCGCCGGGGCGCACCATTCTAATCAGGGTCCCCGCACGGCCGATGCCTCTTTTAGATGGGGCTATTCAATTTCTAGGCTGCGACGCGCGCCCGGACCATGAAAGCTTAAGCACATGAACGCCTCTGCCATCCCCCACGACCGCCAGAGCTGGGAGCGCCTCGCAGGCGAGCTGCGCCCCGAGGGCCGCGCCCTCATCGCAGGGCGCCTGCAGGCCGCCCAGGACGGGCGCGTGTTTCAGGACGTGAGCCCTATCGACGGCAGCCTCATCTGCGAGGTGGCGCGCGGCGCCGCCGCCGATATCGATCTAGCCGTGGCGGCCGCGCGGCGCAGCTTCGAGGCGGGCAGCTGGCGCCGCACCGAACCTAAGGAGCGCAAGCGCATCCTGCGGCGCTTCGCGGAAGCCATCCGCGCCGACACGGCGCGGCTGGCGCTGCTGGAGACCCGTGACGTCGGCAAGCCGATCAGCAACTCGGTCGGCGTCGATGTCGCCAACTGCGCGGACTGCATCGAGTATTACGCCGAGTACGCCGACAAGCTCAATGACGAAGTCGCTCCCACCGGGCCGGATGACCTGGCGCTCATCCGCCGCGAACCCTTAGGGGTCGTGGGCGCCATCGTGCCCTGGAACTACCCGCTCATCATCAGCTGCTGGAAGATCGGCCCGGCGCTTCTGACCGGCAACAGCATCGTACTGAAACCGGCCGAGCAGTCGCCGCTGTCGGGCATTCGCCTGGGACAGCTGGCGCTCGAGGCCGGTGTGCCGCCCGGAGTCCTTAATGTGGTCCCCGGCCTCGGCGAGGAGGCGGGCCAGGCACTGGCGCGGCACGCGGATGTCGATTTCGTTACCTTTACCGGTTCCACCGAGGTCGGCCGCCTGATGCTGCGTTACGCGGGCGAATCAAACCTCAAGCGCGTCGCGCTCGAGTGCGGCGGCAAGACCCCGCAGGTGGTATTCGCCGACGCGAATCTCAAAGCCGCCGCCTACGACATCGCCTGGGGCATCTATTACAACAGCGGCGAGACCTGCCATGCCGGCTCGCGCCTCATCGTCCACGAGACGGTGCGCGAGGAACTGCTGGAAGGCATCCGCCGGGTCGCCGCCACCATCACCCTCGGGCACCCGCTGGAGGCGACCACACAGATGGGCGCTGTGATCGATGAGAAGCACATGCAGCGGGTGCTCGGCTACATCGAGGGCGGCGTCACCGCCGGAGCTCACCTGGCGCTCGGCGGTCACCGGGCGTTGCCCGAGACGGGCGGCTTCTACGTGGAGGCGACGGTGCTGGATGGGGTGCGCCCCGAAATGCAGGTGGCGCGCGAGGAGATCTTCGGTCCGGTCCTGAGCGTCATGGCATTTCGCGAGGAAGCCGAGGCGCTGCGGCTGGCGAACGACACGCCCTACGGACTGGCCGCCGCCGTGTGGACCGCCGACATGAACGTCGCCCACCGCCTCTCGGGGGCCCTGCGGGGCGGCACGGTGTGGATCAATGCCTTTGATCGCTCGACCATGGCCACTCCCTTCGGGGGTTTCAAACTCTCCGGGTCCGGGCGCGATCGCTCCGCGCACGCCATCGACAAGTACTGCGACCTAAAAACCATCTGGACCGCCTACCGATGAATCTTCCCGAGCACGTGGCCGCGCTGCTGGCGCAACGCAAATCAGGCTTTGCCCTGCCGGGCGCTTTCTTCACTGACGAGGCGCTCTACCCGGCCGAGCTTGAATTCATCTTTGGCCGCCACTGGCTGTTCCTCGCCAGCGAGGCGGAAATCCCCGAGGGCGGTGACTACCGCACCTACCAGATCGGGCATTACCCGATCTTCGTGCTGCGCCGCGATGACGGTTCGATCGCGGCCTTCCACAACACCTGCCGTCACCGCGGCTCGCGCATTCTGCAGCAGGACAGCGGCGTCGCCGGGGCGACGCTCATGTGCCCATATCATCGCTGGAGCTATGACCTGGAGGGGCAAGTCGTCGGCTGCGGGGCGACCGGCGAGCTGCCGCGGGCGCAGCCGCCGCTGAAGCCGGTGCACGTGAAGCTGCTCGCCGGGCTGATCTTCGTGTGCATGTCGGACGCTCCGCCCCCGGACTTTGATGACATGGCACAGCGCATGGCGCCGTACCTGGCGCCGCATGCGCTCAGGCACACCAAGGTGGCCCGGCAGGTCGACATCATCGAGCACGGCAACTGGAAGCTCACGATCGAGAACAACCGCGAGTGTTTTCACTGTGCCGGCCACCCGGAACTGCTGCGCTCACTGTTCGATTTCTTTGGGGAAGTCGATGAGTCACGGATGTCCGCACACGAGCAGGCCAACTATTGCCGCTACCTTGGCGCCCGCACAGAATCCGAAGCGTTGTGGAAACGCTTCGCGCTGCCGTGGCAGCCGATCGAGGAGCTGCACGGGCGCACCACGGGCTTTCGCACCGAGCGCCTGGTGCTCGATGGCGCCGGGGAATCCATGACGCGCGATACCAGGGCAGCCTCGCGCCGGCTGCTCGGTGACTTCACGCAGGCACGCCTGGGCTCCCTGCACTACCACGTGCAGCCCAACGCCTGGTTCCACTTCCTCTCGGACCACGTACTGACGTTCGCAGCCCTGCCGCTGGCGCGCGACAGCACCCTGGTGCGCAGCACCTGGCTGGTGCACGCGGATGCCGAAGAAGGCGTCGATTACGATCTGGAGAACCTGACGAGCGTCTGGAACGCCACCAATGCCCAGGATGCCGCCTTCGTCGCCGAGACACAGCGTGGCGTCACGAGCCCGGCTTACCTGCCCGGGCCGATCGGCGCCAACGAGTACATGGTGAACATGTTCCACGCCTGGTATGAAGAGCGCATGCGTGCCGCGTTGCAGCTCTGAAGCGGTGCGCGCGCGTGTCAGCCGATCGGGGAGCCGGCGGACTCCAGGTGCAGCTGTGTGCCCTGATAGGGATGACGCGCCATGACCGCCTCATTCAGCTCCACGCCGAGCCCGGGTTCGCTTGGCGGGATGACGTACCCACCCTCCCAGCGGATCGGCTTCACCAGCAGGTCGGCGTGAAAGCCCTGCCAGCGCTCGATGCCTTCGAGGATCAGGAAGTTCGGGCTGCAGGTGGCAAGCTGAATGTTGGCCGCCCCCACCACCGGCCCGCAGTACAGGTGCGGCGCCAGCTGCACGTGCTGCACCTCCGCGAGCGCTGCGATCTTCTTCGCCTCCAGCAGGCCCCCCACCCGCCCGAGGTTCATCTGCAGAATGGCAGCCGCGCCGGCGCGCAGCACGCGCGCGAAATCGTACTTGGTCGCGAGCCGCTCGCCCGCCGCGATCGGGATGCTGGTGGCGCGCGCCACGCACGCCATTTCCTCGGGCGCATCCGGCGGCACCGGTTCCTCGAACCACAGCGGGTCATAGGGCTCAAGCCGCCGCGCCAGACGGATCGCGCCCGCCGCGGTCATCTGGCCGTGCGTGCCGAACAGCAGGTCCGCGCTGCTGCCGACCGCGGCACGCAGCTCGCGCATGAAGCGCTCGCACAGGTCCAGCGCCGCGAGCGACAGCTGGCGGCCGTCAAAAGCCGAATACGGCCCCGCCGGGTCGAACTTGAGCGCCGTGAATCCCTGCGCGACGTACTCGGCGGCACGCTGCGCGGCGAGCTGCGGGTCCTGGTAGACATTCACCTTGTCCCCGGGGCGGGCATAGATATAAGTGTAGGAGCGCAGGCGCTCGTGCACGCGGCCCCCGAGGAGCTTGTAAACCGGCTGACCCGCCTCCTTGCCGATGATGTCCCAGCAGGCCATCTCGAGCGCGCTCAGCACCCCCATCAGCGTCAGGTCCGGATGCTGCGTGTAGCCGGCCGAGTAGACGCGGCGCCACAGCTTCTCGATGTCGTGCGGGTCCTCCCCCTGCAAGTAGCGCTCGAAGGTGTCCACCAGCAGGCGCGCGACGAGGTCGGGGTGAAACGGGACGCAGTATGCTTCGCCGACACCGTGCACGTTGCCCTCGGTGCTGAGCTTCACGAACACGAAATAGCGGCCGCCATTACCAGGCGGCGGGTTACCCACGACGAAGGTCTTGATGTCAGTCAGTTTCATCGCCGGATGCTTATCACAGAATGACCGAATATGACTACATCATCGTCGGCGCCGGCTCCGCGGGCTGCGTGCTGGCCCACCGCCTGAGCGCCGACCCCCGGCGCCGCGTGCTGCTGCTCGAGGCTGGCGGCGCCGACCGCTCGCTGCTCATCCGTGTGCCGATCGGCTATGGACGCACCTTCAACGACCCGCGTTACAACTGGATGTACGAGACCGAGCCCGAGCCGGCCCTGAACAACCGCCGGCAATTCTGGCCGCGCGGCAAGGTGCTCGGCGGCTCAAGCTCCATCAATGCGATGGTGTACGTGCGCGGCCAGCCGGCCGACTTTGACGACTGGGCCGCCGCGGGCAACCCCGGCTGGTCGTGGCGCGACGTGCTGCCCTACTTCATCAAGTTCGAAGATCACGCCTGGGGGGCGTCTGCCTACCACGGCGCCGGCGGACCGGTGCACGTCAGCGATGAATCCGCAAGCGTGCACCCACTGTGTCACACCTTCCTGCGTGCCTGCGAGGAGCTCGGCATTCCCGGCACCAAGGACTTCAACGGCGCGAACCATGAAGGCGCGGGCCTGTGGCAGGTCACCATCAGAAACGGCGTGCGCGTCTCGAGCGCCAGTGCCTACCTGGCGGCGGCGCGGCGACGCGCCAACCTTCAGGTGCACACCCAGGCGCTCGCCACCCGGGTGTTGTTCAGCGGCACGCGCGCGAGCGGCGTGGAATACCTGCAGGCGGGGGCGACGCGCACCGCGCAGGCCGGCGCCGAGGTGCTGGTGTGCGGCGGAGCCATCAATTCCCCGCAGCTGCTGGAGCTGTCCGGTGTCGGCAATGGCACGCGCCTGCGCGAGCTCGGCATCGCGGTCATCGCCGATTCCCCGGCAGTGGGCGAGGGACTGCAGGATCACCTCGGGGTCTCCTACTTCTATCGCTCGCGGGTGCCGACGCTCAATAACCAGCTCGCACCGCTGTTCGGCAAGGTGCGCGCGGCCTGGCGCTACGCACTCTCCCGCGGCGGACCGCTGGCCATGAGTGTCAATCAGGCGGGTGCGTTCGTGCGCAGCCGCCCGGGACTGTCCGCGCCGAACCTGCACCTGTACTTCAATCCGGCAAGCTACAGCACCACGACGCTCGGCTCCCGGCGCCGGCTGCTGAACCCGGACCCCTACCCCGGCTTCCTCATGTCCTTCAATACCTGCCGCCCGACGAGCCGCGGCTCGGTGCACATCCGCTCGCCCGATCCGCAGCTGAAACCACTCATCGTCCCGAACTCTCTGACCACCGCCGCGGACGTGCACGATGTCTACGACGGCGCACGCCTGCTGCGGCGCTTGTCCGCGACCGGGCCGCTGGCCGCCGTCACCGAATCCGAGCGCGAACCGGGCAAGCAGGTGCTCTCGGATGCGGAGGTGCTCGCGGACTTCCGCCAGCGTGCCGGCTCGGTGTTCCATGCCAGCTGCAGCTGCGCGATGGGAGCCGACCCGCACACCTCGGTGCTGGATGCGCGCCTCAAGGTGCGCGGCGTCAGCGGGCTGCGCGTGGTGGATGCATCCGCCTTCCCCAACGTCACTTCCGGCAACACCAATGCACCCACCATAATGCTGGCCGAGAAGGCTGCCGAGCTCATTCTCCAAGACAGTGGCGCGGGGCTGGCGTAACCTCATCGCCATGACCCAGGGCACCAAGGCGTGAGCGAACTGCAGGCGGGCGTGGCTTCCGATCCTGTGGACCTGGGCGTCGCGCCGGCGCAGTCGGCCTCCTTCGTGGAGCGCTGGTACGTCCTCATCATGATGTGCCTCGTCTACACGCTCAGCATCGCCGATCGCTACGTGGTCTCCACGGTGCTGGATCCGATACGGCTCGAGCTGCACTTGAGCGATGCCGGCATCGCCTGGCTCACGGGGGTGGCGCTGGCGTTCTTCTACGTGATCCTCGGCTTCCCGCTCTCCTGGCTCATCGATCGCAAGAGCCGCCGCAAGATCATCGCCATCTGTCTGGTCGCCTGGTCGATCATGACGACCTTCTGTGGCCTGGCGCGCACCACCGGTCAGTTCTTTCTCGCGCGCGTCGGGGTGGGTGTCGGGGAGGCCGGTGGCACGCCGGGAGCCAACTCGCTGCTGTCGGATTACTTTCCCGCCAGCCGACGCGCCATGGCACTCACGGTGTTCTCGCTCGGCGCCCCCTTTGGTGCCTACCTCGGCTACAACGCCGCCGGCGTGATCGCTGATCACTACGGCTGGCGCGCCGTTTTCTTTGCGCTCGGGATCCCCGGCGTGCTGGCGGGGCTTGCGGTGTGGCTCACGGTGCGCGAGCCCAGGCGCGGCTGCCTCGACCGCGGAGATGACGAGAGCGCCCCTTCCTTCATGACCACGATGCGCTTCCTGTGGCAACAGCGCTCGGCGGTGCATCTGATGGCAGCGAGCGCCATCTGCGCGCTGTGGGGGTGGGGACTCATGTTCTGGACGCCCGCCTTCCTGCAGCGCACCTACCACATGTCTCTCGGTGAGGCCGGTAACGTCACCGGCTACGCGCATCTGTTCGGGGGCGCGGCGGCCACGGTGTTCACCGGCTGGCTCATGGCGCAGCCCTTCATGGTGGATTCGCGTCGCATCGTATGGCTGCTCGGGGCCGGCATCGGCATTGCGACGCTTGCCTCCGGAGTCGCCTACTACACGCACGATCTTGCGCTCGCGAAGATCATGTTCTGGATCTATATCCCCTCGATCTATTTCTACATCGGCCCCTGCTTCGGGCTGCTGAACAACCTCGCGCAATGCCGGATGCGCGCCATGTTCTGCGCCACCACGCTGTTTCTGGCCAACGTCGGTAACCTCGTCATCGCCCCGCCACTGATCGGATCCCTCAGCGACTGGTTCGCGCCCAACCACGTGACCGACGCCGCCTCGTTGCGCCTCGCAATGCTGTGCCTCGTGCCCACGGGATTGTGGGCAACATTCCACTACTTCCTCGCGGCGCGCGACTTGGTGAAAGACCAACAGCGGGCGCGCACCTTCCCCTAGTAAAGACCAGGCCCCCCCGCGATGCTGCAAAGCTCGCGAGCCTGCGGCGCAGCAGGCATCGCGGGCGCGCCGGGGCGAAAGTGGCTTGCCGTCGCCCGCGCCCTGCCCGCCCCGGGACTGCCGCGCAACAGCCCCCGTGAGCATTACTGGCGCCCTTCTCCTTCCAGCACCTAACACGCCTCCCGCGCTCTGCCTGCACGGCGCGGACGCCAGCGCGGCCGTAGGCTCAGCGAGGCGCGCGTGGCGCGTCGCGCCCAGTGACGATGGCGACCGGCTCGCCACTGGAGCCAGAATGCAGCCGCGATTGTCACTACGCCCCGTGAGCACTACGACCACCAGCGACAGGGGAACAAGATGGCCGGCTCAATGATGGATGCGATCCTTGCCTTGGTGACGCCCGACCTGCAGCAGGCCGTCGCATCACGACTCGGCGAATCCGCGCAGACGGTACAGAGCGGGCTCAGCGCCACCACGGCGGCAACACTCGGGGGACTCGCTGTCAAAGCCGGCGACAGCGGCTTCCTGAGTCAGATCATGAATGTTGCCGCCACGGCCAACACCCAGAACGTGCTCGGCAGTCTCACGACGAGGGCCTCCGGCACGCCGAGCGACGCGACTGCGGAGCTGGCGGACAGGTTTCTGCCCATGGTCTTCGGCGCGCAGCAGGGTGAGGTCGTGAGCACCATCGCGCAACACGCCGGCCTCAGCGCTTCCTCGGTCACCAGCTTGCTCAAGATGGCCGCACTCCTGGTGCTGGCCTTCCTCGGACGCGCCCAGGCGAGCGGCTCCCTCACGGCAGGATCGCTCGGCAGCCTGCTCCGGGCGGAAGCCCCGAGCCTGCCGAGTTACCTCCCCGGCGGACTTGTGAGCAACCCGGGCGGCGGCGTGGCCCGGCGGGCTGGCGCCGTCGCGGCCGGTCCGGGTGCCGGCCAGGCCCCTTCACGCTGGTTCGTGCCGCTCGTGATGCTCGGCGCGCTCACCATTACATGGCTGGTGTTTCGTTCCATGAATAGCCCGAAGGGCACCGCGCAGAGCGCAGCCTACGCCACGAGTTCCGCGCCCAGCGCGGCAGGTACTGCCGCCCACTCCGCCCGGGAGTCGCTGGGCCAGATCATGGCCGTGAAGTTGCCCGACGGCAGCTCGCTGCACGCGCCGGGGCTCGGCATGGAGGCGCGCCTGGTGAAGTATCTGGATGAGGGCACGGTCGTCGTCAGCGATGAGAAGTGGTTCGACTTTGACCGGCTGCTCTTTGATACCGGCCAGGCGACACTGCAGCCGCAATCCCAGGAGCAGCTCAACAATGTGGCCGCGATCCTGAAGGCGTACCCGAAGGTGCGGGCGCGCCTCGGAGGCTACACGGACGACACCGGCGATGCAGCCTCAAACCTCGTCCTCTCCGAGGCACGCGCCAACACCGTGATGCGCGAGCTCACCCGCCTGAGCGTGGATCCTGCGCGCCTGGAGTCCCGCGGTTACGGCGAAGAGCATCCGGCGGCCGACAACGCGACCGAGGAGGGGCGTCAGAAGAATCTGCGCATCTCACTGGTCATTCTTGAAAAGTAGCTCCCGGCTGCGCCGCCTCGC
Organism: uncultured Pseudomonadota bacterium; assembly: GCA_963781815.1. GTDB lineage: Bacteria > Pseudomonadota > Gammaproteobacteria > Steroidobacterales > Steroidobacteraceae > 13-2-20CM-66-19. Next base: position 385,269 of record CAWAHK010000003.1, read on the forward strand.
CGTTGCGGCATCGCCTGCGCCCCCGCGACGCGGTGCCGGCTTTCCCTGCTGCAGCGCCGCCCGCGGCACGGCGAGGCTTGAGCTACCATGACGGCAGCCCATGGCTGACACCGACCCTCCCGCACGCGGCCTCCGCGGCAGCACCCGTGCGGCGCGCAAGGCGCGCCGTGCGCAGCCGCCGCTCGCACCGGCCTACATCACGCGTACGCTGCCGCCCTACGAGCTGCTCTCCGAGGAAGGCCTGCGGGCGGTGGAGGCGCACGCCGACCGGTTGCTGGAGGAGATCGGCATGGAGATCCGCGGCGACGAGGCCGCGATCGAGCTGTGGCGGCGTGCCGGCGCGCGCATCGCCGATCAGTGGCGCGTGCACGTGCCGGCCGGCATGGCGCGCGAGCTGGTGCAGCGCAGCGCGCCGCGGGAATTCATCCAACACGCGCGCAACAGCGCCCGCAGCGTGCACATCGGCGGCCGCCACACCGTGTTCGCTCCGGCCTACGGGCCGCCGTTCGTGTGCGACGCGGAGCGCGGCCGCCGCTACGGCACGCTCGAGGACTTCCACAACTTCGTGAAGCTCACCTATGTCGCGCCCTGGCTGCATCACTCGGGCGGCACCGTGTGCGAGCCAGTCGACGTGCCGGTCAACAAGCGCCACCTCGACATGCTCTATGCGCACATGCGCTACTCCGACAAGCCCTTCATGGGCTCGGTGACCAGCGCAGCGCGCGCGGCGGATTCGATCGAGATGTGCCGCGTGCTGTTCGGGAGCGCCTTCCTCGAGGATCACTGCGTGATCCTCGGCAACGTCAACGTGAATTCACCCCTGGTCCTTGACGGCGAGGCCAGCCGCGTGATCCGTACCTACGCTGCCGCCAACCAGGCGCCGGTGTGTGTGCCCTTCATCCTGGGCGGCGCGATGGGACCGGTGACCACGGCGGGCGCCCTGGCGCAGTGCTTTGCCGAGGCGACTTTCTGCGTCGCCTTGGCACAGCTGGAACGTCCCGGCTCGCCGGTCATTCTCGGCAACTTCCTCTCCTCGATGTCGCTGCGCAGCGGCGCACCCACCTTCGGCACCCCGGAGCCCGCCCTCGCCTACCTCGCCATCGGCCAGCTGGCGCGGCGCCTGGGCGTGCCGCTGCGCTGTGGCGGCAACCTGTGCGCGTCCAAGGTTCCGGATGCGCAGGCAGCCTCGGAAAGCGCCAACTCGCTGTGGCCCGCCTTCTTCGCCGGGGCGAATTTCATCCTGCATGCCGCCGGGTGGCTGGAGTCCGGGCTCGCCATGTCGTACGAGAAATTCGTCATGGACGTGGACCAGCTCGGCGCCTTCCACACCCTCGCCCGCGGACTGACGCTCGATGACAACGCCTTCGCGATGCAGGCCTTCCGCGAGATCGGACCCGGCCGGCACTATCTCGGCGCCGAGCACACGCTCGCCAACTACGAGAGCGCGTACTACGACTTCGAGCTGGCGGACAACAGCTCCTACGAGCAGTGGAGTCAGGACGGCTCCCAGGATCAGCTGCAGCGGGCCGCCCGACGCTGGCGTGCGCAACTGGCCGCTTATGAGGCTCCGCCGCTGGATGCCGCGCGCGAGGAGGCGCTGCGCGAATTCATCGCGCGCCGCAAGGCCGCCATGCCGGACGAATTCGCCTGAGCGGTCTCAGGGAGCCTTGGACTCACTCGTCGCCTTGGAGTCGCTGGTCTGATCGGTCATGAGTAACTCGGCCGCGAGCTTGGTGCCTCCCACGGTGAGCTGGTTGGGAACGCAGGTGGAGCTGTAGGCGATGTTGCGGGTGCTAAAGAGCGGCAGCACGCGCTGCTTGATCTGCTCGGTGAGCTCACAGTCCCCTGCGGCCCGCAACGGATCGCCGGTAGGCGCGAGGTCCACATTCTGCCAGTGGGCGCTCACGGGTTTGGTCTCTTCCTTGGGCGCGTTCTCCTCGGTCAGCGGCTGCAGCAGATGCAGCTTCGCCACCACCCCCGGAAACGGACTCACGCGCCCGAAACCCTCAGAGCAGCCCGTCGCCGTCACGCTCAGGTCCTTGCGCGCCCCGAGCTTCAGGAGCACGGCGCGCATTTTGTCGCGCAGCCCGTCGCAGGAATAGTGGGACGTGAACCCCATGTAGGTGAAACGCAGCTCCTTCGGGATCCATACTGCTGCTACCCCCTCCTCGGCAGCCTGCGCGGCGGTGCCGGCGCCCAGGCAGGCGATGGCCGCCCCCGCCACGAGCAGGCGCCGCCACTGACGGGACTTTGAGAACTTCATGGTTTGACTCCGCAAGGCTCGAATGAAGGGCTTCTGTTAGTTTGACGCGCGCATGCGGCACTTGTTCCGTGCCGCGCTGGGGCAGGCCCGGGGCGATGCGCTTATCCTGCGCAGCAGCCCTGGGAACATCAAGGGTGCGTTCCTGGGTCGAAGGCCTCACCGCGCGCCGCTGGTTTGGCCACGACCGAGCCGCCAGGATTTGTGTTGGGGTGCTCGCCGTTCCTCGGGCGTCCTTAGTGCGCCGCCTGCGAGTGCCTTGCCGGTGCCGGCGCCATCCGGGAGGTGTTACGCGGTGGCGCCCGCGACGCTGCCTGAGCGCGCCCGCAACGCGCTTCCGAGCGCAATCAGGCCGGTGCCCTCGAACAGGAGGTCGATCCCCACGGCGAGCCCCAGGAACCAGAGGCTCGAGGCCGGCAGCTGCGCGAGCAGCGTCAGGCCCAGCAGCACGGCAATGAGCCCGGAGGCCGCCGTCCAGCCCCAGCGTGGAAAGCGCAGGCTGGCAGCCCCGATAGCGCGGAACACGCCGCCGACGATGAAGAGCGCCGCCAGAATCAGCGTGAGGCTCAGCGCCCCGATCAGCGGGTAGCGGACCAGCGTATAACCGACGAACACCCGCAGCACCGCGCTCAGCAGGTAGAGGAAGAACCCGGTCCAGGTACGGGTGCGAAAGGCGTGTACCAGGGCCATCACGCCGCTTAGCAGCAGCAGCCATCCCAGCACGATCACCGAGATCAGGGTCGTGGCGACCTCGCCCGTGATGCACACGATCCCGAGCACCACTAGGGCCACCCCCAGCGCCACGAACCAGCCCCAGGAGTGGCGCACCTGATCCAGAGATGCCGCCAGCGACGCACTCACCTTGTTTGGCTCTGCCATGATTCGATCCTCTTGCTGGAATCGTTTACGCAAGCGAGCGCCGCCGATGTATGCGGCGTAAGGAGCCTGCAGCATGAGCCATGGTCCGCACCGGCGCAACGCCCGAGGCAGCCATCCGCGGGCGATGACCTAGGAGCGCCGCGCGCGCGCCTCGACGGCGCCGCACTCCACGGCCAGCTGGAACAACTCGATGTCGCTGCCGATGGCAAGCTTTTGCCTGATGAGCGAATGCTGGTTGGTGACCGTCTTGACGCTGATGGACAGCAGCGTCGCGATCTCCTCGTGCGACCTGCCGCTGGCGATCAGCCGGAAGATATCGAACTCACGTACCGACAGGCCCAGCGTCGGCTGCGCACCGGCCCCCGTGCCCGCCCTGGACATCTTGGCGGTAATGTCGGGGCTGGTGGTGAGCTCGCCCGCGAGCACGCGCCGTACCGCGCTCACCATGTGCTGCGGGTCAGTGCTCTTGGTGACATAGCCATTCGCCCCGGCGCGCAATGCCTGGATGGCGAAGGCGAGGTGGTCGTGCATGCTGAATACCAGCACCGGCAGCAGCGGCCAGCGCAGCTTGAAGCGCCGCAGTGCGGCGAGTCCGCCGCCGCCGGGCATGCTCAGGTCCAGGATCACCACGTCCGGCGTCGTGCCCTGCAGCAACAGGTAGCCTTCCTCGCCGGAATTGGCCTCGGCGATGACCTCGTAGCCCGGTTCCTGCTCCAGGAAGCGCCGGTAGCCGGCGCGCACGACCGCGTGATCATCGATCAGCACGATCCGCACCGCCGGCGCGCTAGCCATCGACGCCCTCCCGGCGCCAGGCCTCGATCGGCATCCAGGCCTCGAGCAGCAGGCCCGTTCCGGGCTGCAGCCTGACACTGAGTTGCCCGCCACGGGCCTCGACCCGCTCGCGCATGCCGAGCAGGCCCATGCCGTGCGGACTCATCACGCCCGCAGCATCCGTGACGCCCGACTCACGCACCCGCAGCCACACCCGCGGCGGCGCGCCGGAGGCCCCCGGATCGACGATGACTTCGAGGGCGACGGCACTCGCGCTGGAATGACGCACGGCGTTGGTGAGGCATTCCTGCACCAGGCGATAGAGCGTGATGTTGAGATCAGCCCCGAGCAACTCCACCGGTCCGTTCACCACCAGCGTGCAGCTGAAACGCTCGGCGACGCGCGCCTGCCAGCCGCTCACGAGTTCCTGCAGCGACGCGCGCAGGCCGACGGTCTCAAGTCCATGCGGGCGCAGGCGCGCCAGCATGCCGCGTGTGAGCTCCATCACCTCGCGGCACAGCCGCTCGATCCCCTGCGCACAGGACTGGATCATGGGTGCCTTGCCGGCCGCCTCGCGCGCGATGTAGGCCGCGTCGACCTTGATGGCCGTCAGGCTCTGACCGAGCTCATCGTGCAGCTCACGTGCCAGGCGTGTGCGCTCCTCCTCCTCCACGTCGATCACCCGGCGCATCAGCTCACGCCGCGTGGCGGCTGACTCCTGCAGAGCGGCGGCGCAATGGTTGAAGCGATCGCAGATCTCATCCAGGTCCTTGAGGCGAAAATGCGGCAGGCGGGTCTCCAGATTCCCGTCCGCGAGGCGCGTCAGGGCGCCGTTGATCTCACCCACCGGCCGCAGGCCGCGCCGCACCATCCAGTAGATGCTGATCGCCATGGCGACGATGGCGACGGCGAGCAGCGCGATATCGCTGCTCACGCGGTCTTCGAGCTCCTCGAATTCTGACAGGGGGTTGGAACGCACCCGCAGTGCTCCGAGCGCCGCACCGCGGTAGGAGAGCGGGTACGCCAGGGTGCGCTCCGTCCCGTACGGCAGGAGCAGCCGCGCCAGCCACCCGCCCGCGGGCGTGTCGTTCGGGGTCGTGGCGATGGCGGCGCCGTGCTCGTCGAGCAACGCGAGGCTCACGTGGCGCAGATGCTCGGCGCGGCGCAGCTCGCGCGCGGCGGCGGCGCGCGCCTCCCCGGCGTCCTCACTGCCGCGGATGCTCGCCTCGATGTCCAGCAGCAGGCTTGCCAGCTGCATGGAGGCGTCGGTCTCCCGGGAAACGTCCTGCCGCAGCGACCCGAGCGGTACCAACACGCTCACCAGCAAGGCGAAGAGCGTGACGCCCAGAATTCCCAGCAGCAGTCGGGTGTGCAAGTACATCCGCGCATCCTCGCATGTACGCCGCGGGGTGCCCCGCGGCGCCCTGAAGTGGATTGGAGCTGTGGCGCAACCTTCGCAAGTCTAGTACGTCTGCGGCTGAGTACGGGACGCGTGAGCGCCACGCGGGCGGCCCGTCGCGGCGGCGGGAGAATTTCCCGAACGCAGCGGCGCAGCGAACCCGTCAGGCCCGCGGCGCGGCCAGGACCTGCACCCAGTACAGCCCGTGCCGCGTGGTAAGCCCGGGCGCGTTCGCGAGACCCATCTCGGCAAAGCGCCCATCCATGATGTTTTCGCAGTGGCCGGGGCTGTCGAGCCAGCCCTGCACCGCCTCCTCGATGCTCTTGGGTCCATAGGCGATGTTTTCACCCACGAGCGTCTCGCGATAGCCGGCGGCGCGCACGCGTTGCGCCGGCGTGTGCCCGGCACGGTCCTCGTGCTCGAAGTAATTGTGCGCGGCCATATCCGTCGCGTGCCCCAGGGCGACCTGCGCCAGCGTCGCCGACAGCCTCAGCGACGGCACGCTTGCGAACTGGCGCTTGCCACAGCGAGCGCCGCGGGCGCGTGCTTCGTTGATCAGCTGCAACGCGCGCGTGGCGAGTGCGTCCGGGGTGGCCGCGGCGGCCGCAGGTGCGCTCGGCGGCACGCCGCGCGAGCCGGCGGCGAGCACGATCCAGGTCTCGCTTCCCCGGCGGTAGAACCCGACCTCGCGCAGGCCTGGCGCCGTCAGGGTGCGGCACTCGGAGCGCCGCAGTAACGGCAACAGGGCGGCGTCGGAGACGCTCACGTGCACCCCGCGGGTGTCGAGGGAGCCATAGCCGCCCTGTTCCGCCGCGCCCGCCAGCGACCTGCCGGCCGACCAGCGCTCGGCGACCCAGTCGAGCCACGCGCTGTGCTGCAGCGGGCGCGTTGCCGGCACCAGGCCCCCACAGCCGCCCTCCCGCAGTGTCTGCACTGCGCCGAGCACGTCCGCACGTGGCTCCGATCCTGGCGCAAGTCCCGCCAGCAAGCCGACCGCGATCAAAAGTTGACGGTGCCCCATGCGCCTCATCCGCACAGTTCCGGCGCTTCCATTGGCCTGCACTCCTGAGGGCCGCTATCGCGGCCTGGCATCATCGGAAACGCAGCCTCCCCGGCGCGGATGACGCCAGCGCCCGGCAGTCCGTCACAACCTCACCGCTGGCACCACCCGCCACGGCGCCGGGCCGAGCGCCTTTTGCAATACCCCCAAATAATGAAGTCGCCTCCTCCCGAATTCCCGCCCCGGGTCTCTCGCCCGGGGGCGGTGCGCGCGGCGGCCGACGCCTACACTCCCCTCCTATGTTGGACGGGTGGTGGACCATGGAATTCGTGCTTTTTGATATCGGCGCAACCCTTGCGCTCTTGATCGGCTATCTCGCGGTCGTGATTCGCAACGGTGCTATCTAGCGTTCCCGCAGCCCCTGGAGCACTGTGCCCAGGCGCTGCAGCTCCGCGGGAGTGTTGTAGTGAACCAGCGAAACCCGCACGGCACCGGACTCGACCGGCAACCCCAGGCGCCGCATGAGCCGCGGGGAATACATATGGCCGTCGCGGATGCCGATGCCGGCAGCGGCGGCCGCCTCCGTCACGGCCGCGGGCGCAATGCCGGGGAGGTTGAAGCACACCGTCGGCACGCGCCCTGAGAGCTGCGCATCCTCGCGGATGCCGTAGATCTGCGCGCCACAGTCGCGCAGCAGGCGCAGCAGCTGCAGCGACAGCGTCTGCTCGTAGTCCCGGATCGCCGCCATGGCGCTGCGGGTGTCTTCACGCAGGTCACGTGCCTCGCCTGAGCCCGCGCGGCCGGCCAGCTGGCGCCCGGCGCCGGCCAGGTAGTCCACGGCGGCGGCCATGCCCGCGACGTTCTCATAGATGAACGTGCCCGCCTCAATCTTGCCCGGCGGCTCGTCCGGTATGAAGTCCTCGCGAAAGGTGGGCAGCTGCGCGAGCAGCTCGTAGCGCCCCCACAAGAACCCCATGTGCGGCGCAAAGATCTTGTAGCCCGAGCACACGAGGTAGTCGCAGTCGAGCGCCTGCACGTCGGTCAGGCCGTGGGGTCCGTAGTGCACGCCGTCGAGGAATATCTCCCCGCCGACCGCGTGCACCAGGTCCGCCGCGGTGCGCACGTCCACGATTGACCCCAAGGCGTTGGAGGCCAGCGCGCAGGCGAGCAGGCGGGTGCGCGATGACAGCAGCGGCTCAAGATCCTGCGTGTGCAGGCAGCCATCCTCGCGAATGCGCCACCACAGAAACTTCGCGCCCATCCTCTCGAGCACGAGCCACGTGGCGATGTTCGCCTCGTGGTCGAGGTCGGTGACGATGATCTCGTTGCGCTGCCCGAGCATCTGGCCGATGGCAAGGCTCACCAGGCGGATGAACGAGGTCGCGTTCATGCCGAAGGCGATCTCCTCGGGGCGGCGCGCGTTCAGGAAGGTCGCCACGCTCTCGCGCGCACGGCGGATGGTGGCATCGACGGCGATGCTCTGCGGGTAGCGCCCGCCGCGCTGCACGTTGTGCTCGAGCAGGTGCTCGTTCACCGCATCCAGCACCCGCTGTGGCACCTGCGCCCCGGCGGCGTTGTCGAAGAAAATGAAGGAGCCGGCCCGCTGCAGCGCGGGAAACTGCGCGCGCAGCGCCTCGGCCGGAAACGGCACGCCGCTCGCCGCGTGGCTGGCGATCGCTGCACTCATGGAGGGTCCCCGCGTTCCGGTCTCAGTTCCATTGGAGCCCGAAATGATACGTGAGCGGCTGCGGCGCCCCGGCCCGAATTTAGGCCGCAGGTACTAGCGGCAGCTGCGGCGGATGGCTCACGGCGCAGGGTGAAACTCCGCACGGTGCGCCTTGAGGGCCGCAACGAAGGTATCGATGTCGTCCTCGGAGTTGTAGAAATGGATGGTCGCCCGGATATTGCTGTCCCGGAACGACGTGACGATGTCCTGGTCCATCAGCTTTGCGAACAGGCGCGCCGGGTCGCGCGACGGTACGGCGACCATCGGACCGCGGCGTGCGTCCTGGCGGGGCGTGACGGCCTCCCAGGCGATCCCCGCCAGGGCGTCGAGGCAGCGCGCGGTCAGTTGCCTGACGCGCGCCTCGATGGCATCGGTGCCCACTTCCTGGATGATCTTCAGCCCCGCCTCGGTGGCATAGCAGTTCACGACTGGCGGCGTTCCTGCCTCGAAACGGCGTGCCGTCGGCGAGGGCCGGTTCGCGGTGATGTCCATCGCGGTGATCTGTTCCTGCGCGAACCAGCCGGAATTGGTCGGGGTCAGCTCACGGATGAGGCGGTCGCGGACATAGAGGAAGCCGATGCCGGCGGTCCCCAGGAGGTACTTGAGCATCCCGCCGACCGCGAAATCCACGTCGAGCTTCTTCACATCGACCGTGATGCCACCGACCGCCTGGTAGCAGTCGAGCAGCACCTTCGCGCCCTTGGCGTGCGCCAGCCGCACGATGCCGGGGATGTCGAGCTTGGCGCCGTTGCGGAAGCAAACGTGGGTGACGGCGACGAGCAGGGTGTCCTCGTCGATCAGCTTCTCGAAGTGCTCCAGCGGAATGTAGCCATCCGGCGCGCGCGGTACGTGCACCACCCGCGCCCCGCGCAGCTCCTGCGCGTGCCAGATCTGCGCGTTGGTGGGGAACTCGAAATCGCTGACAATCACCTTGTTGCGCGGCGGGTTGAACTGCAGTGCGCTCGCGAGTGCGTTCAGGCCCGCCGAGGCCGAAGCGGTCACGGCGATCTCATCGGGCTGGGCGCGCAGCACCTGAGCCATGCCGGTGCGCACCGCCTCGTTCTTCATGACCCACACGTCCCAGTTCGCGCCCACGAGCAGCCGATCGTCCATGTAGCTGTGGATGGCGTCCCGGACGGTATCCGCGAGCGCGCAGTATGAGCCGCTGTTAAGGTAGGTCTTGCGCGCCAGCACGGGAAACCTGCTGCGCAGCGCGTTAAAATCCGTCCTCATTGCATCCCTCCGCAGCCATCACCGTTCGCACCGGGAGCACTCCTGCAAGCCACCCGCCCCTCGCTCGCCGCCATCCGCAGCGCCCGCGAGCGCCTCGGGGCGCTGGTCACGCAGTCCCCGGTCGTAGCGTTGCATGCGGCGCCGGCGGGCCTGCAGATCTTTCTTAAGCTTGAGAACCTGCAACCCGTCGCCTCCTTCAAATTGCGCCCGGTGGGCAACGCGGTGCTGAGCCGGCCGGCGGCGGCACTCGCGCAGGGGATATACACCTGCAGCTCGGGCAACAGCGGGGTGGCACTCGCCTGGATGGCCCAGCGTCTGGGCATCGCCGCAACCGTGATCGTACTCGCGCAGCAGACCCCGCAGGCCAAGCTCGCGCGGCTGCAGGCGCTCGGGGCCCGGATACTTCCCGAGCCCCTGGCGCGCTGGTGGCAAACGGTCGAGACGCGCGGCCACCCGCAGGTCGTGGGCGAGTACATCGATGCGGTGCGTGATCCGGCGGCACTGGCCGGCAATGGCACGATCGCGCTGGAAATCCTGGAACAGGTGCCGGATGTCGAGGCGGTGCTGGTGCCCTTCGGCGGCGGCGCGCTCGCCTGTGGCATCGCCAGCGCCCTGCGCGCGCTGCAGCCGGCGGTCAAGGTCATCGCCTGCGAGCTGGACACCGCGCAGCCATTCTCCGCGGCGCTGCGTGCCGGGCAACCGGTCACGACCACGAGCGCGCCTGGATTTGTGAACGGGGTGGGCTTCGCCTCGCTGTTGCCGGAGATGTGGCCGCTGAGCCGCGACCTGATCGACGGCACCCTGAGCGTCTCGCTCGCGGAGGTGGCCGCGGCGATCCGCGCCCTGGCGGAGGGCAACAAGGTCATCGCCGAGGGCGCCGGCGCCATCTCGGTCGCGGCCGCGCTCGCGGCTCGCCACCCCTTCAAGCGGGTGTGTGCGGTGGTCTCCGGCGGCAATCTCGACCCTGAGGTGCTCACTACCATTCTCGCCGGCCGCGTCCCGGCCTAGGAAATCGCCGCCGGGGCCACGGCCGGGTGTCGCAGCTTCCAGATGAAGTAGGCGGCGGAGATCAGGATGAGCCAGGGGACCCCGTACAGCCACGACACGTACAGGTTGGTGTCGAGCCCCATGGTGACCAGGATCGCGGCGAGCAGCAGCAGGCCGGCATACTGCATCCACGGGAACAGCGGCATGCGCACGGGGAGCTTACTGGGGTCGTGGTGACGCCGGAAACTCAGATGGCTCGCCAGGATGAACATCCACACCAGAATGGCGGCAAACAGCGCCACCCCCAGCAGATAGGAGTACGCGTTCGGGGTGAAGATCGAGACCCCCGCCGCGATGAGGATTCCCGCCCCCGAGAGCAGGATGGCCGCCAGCGGCACGCCCTTGCGGCTCAAGGTACCGAGCCGCCGCGGTGCGTAGTTGCCGCGCGAGAGCGAGAACAGCATCCGCGAGCACAGGTAGATGTTGGTGTTCATGCTCGACAGGGCGGCGCTGATCACGACGAAGTTCATGATGCCGGCCGCGTGTGCGATGCCGGAGTGCTGGAACACGCTGACGAAGGGACTCTGCGCGACCACCGTGACGCCGGTCGCCGTCCACGGGATGGTCGTGACGATGATGGTGATCGAGAGGATGTAGAACAGGAACAGGCGGAAGACCATGGTGCGCAGCGCCGCCGGGATCGCGGCCTGCGGGTTCTTGGCCTCCCCGGAGGTCACCGCGATCACCTCGATGCCGTTGAAGGAAAAGATGCCTACGATCACGGCCATCCACAGGCCGCTCAATCCCTTGGGCAGAAAGCCGCCCGGCAGTCCGGTGAGATTGTGGAAGCCCACCGCCGGCAGGCCGAGCCCGAAAATACTGGCTGCCCCGAGGATGATGAACAGCACGATGGCCGTCACCTTGATGAGCGCGAACCAAGACTCGACGGTGCCGAAATTGTTCACCGCGCGGGAGTTGAAGTACAGCAGGATGGCGCAGAAGCCGAGCGACCACATCCACACCGGCACGGTGGGAAACCAGAACGTCATGTACAGCCCGGCCGCGACCGCCTCCCCGCCAATGGCGATTACCTGCGCGATCCAGTAGGTGTAGCGCACGACGAAGCCCGCCCAGGGATTGAGGTAAGTCTCCGCATAGGTGCCGAAGGAGCCCGCCGTTGGATGCACCACCGCCATCTCCGACAGGCTGAACACCATCACGAGCGCGACGAAGCCCGCCAGGGCATAGCTGAAGATCACCGCCGGGCCGGCGTAGCCGATGGCAAGTCCGCTGCCCATGAAAAGGCCGGTGCCGATCGCCCCGCCGAGGCCGATCATGACGATCTGTGTCTTGGAAAGACCCCGATGCAGGCCGCTTTCACGCTCGCTGATCGAGACCGGATTCATGCGCCCTCTTCAGCTTGCGGCGGTGTCATGGTCGGATGATAGCCATCGAGCCCCCGGGGCGGCACGATTCCGATGATCGTGACGCTCCGGAGACAGCTTCGAGGTGGGCGGAAACTTTCAGAACTTGCGCGTGACGCTCAGCCCGACCGTGCGGGGCCGCACGGTGAGCAGCGCGTCCGGGTCCTGGCTCGAGTTGATGGCGGAGACTTGCGCGCGCTCGTTCGTCACGTTGCGGGCGAACACGGTGAAGGTCCACTGATTGTAGATGGCCCCGGCCCGCAGATCCCACAGCGTGTACGACGAGAGGGGTACGTTGAACGGGTTGCTCTCGCAATAGGCGTTCACCGAGCCGCGATAGCTCACGTTCGTGCCCAGGCTCATCTGCCAGCCGCTGGCGACGGGGCGCGTATAGTCTGCGTTCAGATTGACCTGGAAGTCAGGGACATTCGGAACCTTGGCGCCTGATTTGCACAGCGTGGGATTGGCCGCTATTTCCTCGTCCGTGGCACCCTCGTGCACCACGGCGTCCTGCCACGAACCGGCGAGCGAGGCTGTGAAGTACTGGAAGGGGCGCGCGGTGAGTTCGAATTCCACCCCCTTGACGTGCGTGCTGCCCACGTTGCCGATGTAGACAAACGCTCCGTCCGGCGTAGTCAGCTGCACCTGGGTGTTGCTCCAGTTGATGAAGAAGGCATCCAGCTGATAGTCGAAAAGACCATTCGCCAGCCGCCCCTTGGCGCCGAGCTCGTAGTTGGTGAGGGAGTCGGGTTCGTACGAGGCAGGAATCGGTTCGAACGGTTCGCTGACGGCGTTCAGGCCACCACCGCGGAAGCCGGTCGATACGGTGCCATAGGCGAGCAGGCCCTCGTTGAACTTGTAGCTGAGATTGGCCTTCCAGGTGACCTTGTTGAAGGTTTCCTCGGGATCGGGCAGCGGTACCAGGTTGGGAGAGCCTGGAAACCCGCCGAAGGGGTGCGTCTGCACCTGCACGCCATTCAGGGTTTCGGTGAAATAGCGCAAACCGGCGACCGCCGTCCATGCGTCGGTGATCTTCCAGGTGGCTTCACCAAACCCTGCCCACTGCACCACCGTGCGATGATCCGTGCGGCCAAAGAAGGTGTTGCCGACCCCGGGGAATGCGAGCGCGTCCTGAGCGGTGTCCTCGCTGAACGGTCCGGTCGGCAGGCCGTTGCCACCGGTCGTGATCACCTGGACCGTGAGATCCTGGCTTGACTGATTGCGATAGGCGCCGGCCACGAAATTCACCGGGAAATCCAGCGCGCTGGCGTAGCGCACCTCCGCGGCGTTGACCCGCACCTCGCGCGGCTCGAGCGTCTCGGCAGGCACCGGCACGTCGAACGACACCAGCACTGGGGTCGAGTCGAAGCTGAAGCCGGTATCGCGGTTGAACTGATGGTCGGTTACCGTGAGCACGCCCTTGCCGGTATCCCAATTGATCGTGCCGCCGAAGACCTTGGTGTTGTCGGTCCAGGGGCTCTGGGTGACGTCGGTGTTGCACAGGTCGCAACCCTGGACCGGCGCGATGGGGCCGCCGTTAAAGGCGGTGACGCCCGGCGGTGTCCAGCGCGAGGAGCCCTTGGAGCTCTCGGACTGCGCCGTATAGTCCAGGTCCACCCACAGTCTGTCGGTCGGCTGGTAACGCAGTATGGCGCGCCCGCCGCCCACATCGTCATCGTTGACGCCCTTGACGTAGCCGAGCCCCTTCACCGGCAGCACGACGCCGTTGGATTCCGCCGTAACGCCGGCCCCGACACGGATCTGGTTGACGTAACCGCTGTCGTAGAGCTTCCAGCCCACGAGACGCAGTGACAGGACATTGTCCAGAATCGGCAGGTTCAGGGCGCCGTTGACGTTGTAGTTGTTTCCGCCGCCCGTGGTTGAGGAATCCTCCAGGTTGATGTACCCCTCCACCTTGTCCATGACCGGGTCCTTGGGGATATAGCGGATCGTTCCGCTCATGGAGCTGGCGCCGTAGAGGGTGCCCTGCGGACCGCGCAGGACTTCCACGTGATCCAGGTCGTAGAGGCGAATGTCGGGCTGGAAGCCGCCACCGTCGTCACTGTTGCCCTGCGTGATCACCGCCTCGCCGTAGTAGACGCCGGTGGTGGAATCGCCGATCGAGTTGATGCCGCGGATGACGTATTTCTTGTCACCCGGACCTAAGTCCTGAATGGAAAACCCGGGCACCTGACCGGCGATGCTCATGATTCCGGAGGCCATGTCGCGCTGCAGGGACTCGCTGGAGATCGCCTGCACCGATGCCGGCAGATCCAGCACGCGTTCGGCCTTGAGCTTGGTGGCCGTAACCGTCACCTCTTCCAGGGCATCCGGGCTGGCCTCGGCCGCAACGGCCAGCCCGCGCAGCATGACCAGCGACAGGAAACCCACCGTGATGACCCGAGATCCGAACGCCGCTGATTTTGGCACGATTGAAACCCCGTAAAGCCCTGACTGGTTGAGGAATGATGCAATGGGCCAAAGTGGACCGGACGCGGCCCGCTTCAGTCGTAGTAATTGATACTGGGATTGTCGCCGGGGCAGATCACGCCGACGACGTCGATGCCCTCTGCGGAGGTCGCCTCGAGTGAGTGCAGCTGTTTGCGCGGCAGGAAGATCACATCCCCCGCCCTGACATTGACTCTGCGGTCCTCGGTCCACATGCAGCCCTCGCCCGAGAGCACGATGATCGCCTCCTCATACAGGTGGCGATGGGGCGCCGCCTTGGAGGGCGGGATGTGGCCGATGAACTGCGTGATCACCTTCGAGCCGATGCGCTTGTCGACCAGGATCTGGAAGTAGCGCGGGCCCATCGCGGTGCGCTGCTCGGCATCTACCGACACGACCCGCTGCGGATAGGCGGCGTCGAAGTTGTGCGGCAGATCCGCCGGCCACTGGAGGTCCCCCAGCGGAGCGGCCAGCGCGAAGACCTGCAGGGTCGCGCCCGGCGTCGCCGTCAGCTGCATCGCCTCCGCGGGACGGACGTAGACGCCGTCGGTCGCCCCGACCTCGAACTCGCGGCCCGAAATGTTCACCGTACCGCTGCCGGAAACGACGAACAGGATGACGTCGCGATCGCCGAATGCGATGACCGGCGAGCTCGGGCCGGCAACCTCCAGGTGAATTTGTGTCTGATACAGCGCGCCCAGTTCTGCCGTGACGAGATAGCGGTAAGTCAGGGAGCCACGCGTCATCTTTGCTGCCAGCGCCGGCGAGACCACGTAACACGTGCCGTTCAGCTGCGCGCGCGCGCCGTCGCGGTCGGTGACGAGCGGGATGGCGCGGTTGGCCGCACTGTCCGGGTCATCCAGGGGCGAGCCTTCCGGAAGATTCGTGTGCGCCCCGTCGCAGAAGGGTGCCGTGGCTGTCTGTTTGCAACCACACAGGAGCACTTCCTCGTCCGCGTCGGCGACGAACTTCCTGGGTTCGAGGCCAGTTCCCTTATGGGATCCGTCGCAAAACGGCTGGTTGGCCGAGCGACCACAGGCGCACCAGAAGTAGGTCCGCCCGCCCTTGAGCGTCACCAGACAAGGTTTCGGCCGCGCAACAACCGGTTCTGCCATAGCCGCGATACTCTCCCCAACGAGGCGGCGGTTGTACAGTTGCGCTTTAGGCTGACCGGCCTAATTGGGCGACGCGGCGCCCCACGCCGGTGCATCGACGGCGATCTGCTTGGCGGTCACCCCCGGCGGTTCCGCCAGGCGCTCGATGGTGTGGTAGGACTCCTGGGTGATCTGCTGCGGATCGGCGCACAGGTAGGGGCGCAGCACCTCCAGAATCTCGTAGTAGCCGTCGAGGATCGTGGCCACCGTGATTTCCCGATCGTGGTACTCGGTGTAGTTCAGCCAGTTCTCCGACACGATCCAGGTGACGTCGACGATCGAACGCAGGCGACGCGCGTCCTGCGGCAGCCGCAGGAGACCGCGACCCGCCAGCGCGTGCATGAACTTCTCAAGATCCAGCAGGCGCCGCTCCCGGTTCTGGGCAAAGCGGCGGCGCAGCCGCGGGTCCTGGCGCAGCAGATCGGCGATCTCGCGATAAAAAAACCGATACTTGCGGATCAGCTGCAGCTGGCGCACGAACATGGCCGCCATGTGCTCGAGCGTCGGCGCCAGGTGATCCCGGTACCAGCCCGAGTCCATTTCATCGATGGCCAGCTGGAACAGCGCACAGATGATGTCGCGCTTATTCCTGAAATGGTACTGCAGGTTGCCCTTGCTGATGCCGCAGCGCTCGGCAATCTTGTTGGCCGAGACCGCGGCCGTGCCCTGCTCGTTAAACAGTTCAAGCGCCGCCTGCAGGATGCGCAGCTGTGTCGTTCGCGTACCCATCGCCTTAGTCCTTGTAAGCCCAGATTCTGAGGTCCCGTTAGACGGCCGACCCCTCTACGGTTTGGGGCGCCCGCGGCGTGGCCGCGAGCGCGGCGATCTCGCGGGCCAGCGCTGCGCCCTCCTCGTCTGCCAGCGCCGCGGTCTGCAGTCGCGAGAGCAGCTGCGCGCCGTCGGAGCGCGCCGCGAGCCATTCAAGCTGCTCCACGAGCAGGCAGAAGCTGCGCCAGCCGCGCTCGTGCGTTTCCCCATAGCCCTTGATGAGCCGCTGCGCCCGCGCCAGCTCCACCGCCAGGCCGTAGTCGCGCCCGGCCAGGGTGCGAATGTGGGCCAGCCACGCCTCGATGCGGGCGTCCTCCTCCTGGAAGCGCAGCGTGGCGCGGCGCCAGCGCCGCAGCCCGGCGAGCGTGTACAGCAGCAGGAAGCCGCTCACGGTTCCGGTGCGCACCTGTTTGCCGCCGGTGAAACGTTGCAGGCCGCCGCGCGCGCGTGGCGAGCGCAGCAACCAGGCGCCGAGGCGCGCCGGCAGCGTGCCGGCAATTTCCGCGACCCGCGGCTTCATGAATTCCGTAATCCCGAACAGCTGCCCGGGCGCGGCGCGAATCTCCTCGCGCACGCGCTCGAAGCGCGCGGCGCGGGTCTTGAGCTGCGCCACGCGGATCGTATCCTCGAAGCTCATCCACAGCGCCAGGCCGCGTGCCGTGGCCTCCGTCAGCGCCGCGGCCCCGCCAGCCGGCGCCCCGGGTTCAAGCTTCGCGATGCCCTCGACCCGCTCGAGGTAAAGCTGCGCGTAGCGCGGATCCTGGTAGTCGAGCGTGCGCCGCACTCCTTCTAATACCAGCGGCTGGAGGCTGAGGGGTAGCCGGCGCACCCGCTCCAGCAGCGGCTGCAGGTGCGCGGTACGCGCCTGTGCCGGCAGCGCGGCGAACGCCGCCGCCTTTTCTGCGTGGACCGCCGTACCCCCGCTGCTGGCCTGCTGGCACGCCTCCTCGAAGGCGGCAAGATTGGTCTTCACTGCCAGAGCACTGCGGGTGATCGCCTCCGCAAAGGCCTGCTTCGTAAATGGCAGCACCCCGGCCCCGCAGATGGCTCCCAGCAGCACCGCGCTGATGAGGCTGTGGTGACGCTCGGCAGTGGCTTCCATATCGAACAGGATGACGCGCTTGCCCTGCTGGCGCGCAAGTTCAATCAGTTCAGCGGGGTCCGTCGCGCCCTGCCCGAGCGCACTCTTTTCGCCGATCGTGTAGGAGCGATGCGTCGAGGCGATGAGCGTCGTGCGCTCCTTGCTGACCAGTCCGCGCTGGATGGCACGCCCCGCCTCGACCAGTTCGGAGGCGACCACGCAGTCGACGTCCCCGGCGACCGGCATGAGGGCCATGACCGGCTCGCGGCCGAGTTCCTGGGCGCGCGCACGGGGAAAGAACTCCAGGTAATAGATCGTAGCGCCGGTGCGCTGCGCGACCCCGGGCACGGAAGTGCTCTGGACGATGTAGCCGCTCGCTTCGGCGATCTGGACGAGCCAGTCCGTCAGCACCCCGCCACCCTGCCCGCCGAGGGCAGCGATGGTCAGCTTGAGCGTGCGCTCATCCATTCGGGCTGACCTAGAGCGCGTAGCGCAGACGCCGGCGCTCGCTGCGCCGCTGCAGCGTGCCGATGACCCAGCCACGCACGCGGCTGAGGAAGCGGTCCCAGCCGGAGGGGTTGTAGAGCAACTCCGCCCGATAGAACGACGGACACAGCACCGCAGCGTCAGCCACCTCGCCACAGACACCACAGCCGACGCAGCTGTTGTCGACGTGCGCGACCGGATCGGGGCGCAGCGGGTCCGGGTTTGCCTTCACCGTGAGCGACGGGCAGCCGGAGAGGCGGATACAGGAATGATCGCCGGTGCAGGTATCCGGGTCGACACCGAAGCGCTCGCGCACCACGCGCTTGCCCGCCTGGATCGCCTGGCGCATCAGGGGACGCACGCGGCGCTGGCGGTTCAGCTGGCACTCCCCGTCCGCCACGATCACCTTCGGCCCGCGGTAGTTGCCGCTGAGCGCCTCGCGCAGGACTTTCAGCGTGCCGCGCATGTCGTAGGTGTGCGTGCGCTTGGCCCAGCGGATGCCGACACCCCTGACCGCATCGATGATCGAGTGATTGCCCTGCCGGTGCGCGTCGGCTGCCCGCGAGGACAGGATGTCCTGGCCACCGGTCGCCGCCGAATAGCCGTTGTCGATGATGATGGTCAGGTCATCGTGCTTGTTGAACACCGAGTTGCCGATGCCGCTCGTGAGGCCGTTGTGCCAGAAACCCCCGTCGCCCATGATCGACACCGCCGGCCTACCGCTGCCGGAACCGAACGCGGAGGCGCCGGCGGCGCCGAGCCCGTAGCCCATGATGCTGTTGCCCATGTTGAACGGCGGCAGCGTCGCAAACGAGTGGCAGCCGATGTCGGCGCTGATGTGCAGCGCACCGGCTTCCTTCTGCAGCAGTTTCATCGCCGCGAAGAACGGCCGTTCCGGGCAGCCGACGCACAGGCCCGAAGGCCGTGCCGGCACCAGCGCGGCGAGCTTGCCCAGGGGCACGAGCGGCACCTCGGTCACGGCGCGGATGGCGGCGGCCGGCAGCGAGGGCGAGTATTCATCCAGGAACTCGCGCAGCCCCTGGCGCAGCACGTCAACCGTGTATTCGCCCTGCATCGGCAGCACCTGCTTGCCGAGGAGGCGCGCGCTGATGTTGCGCTGGCGCAGGATCTGGTTCGCCGCCTGCTCGATGTATTCCGGTTGCCCTTCCTCGATCACGAGCACGGCGCGCTTGCCACTGCAGAAGCGCTCCCACTCCTGCGGGATCAGCGGGTAGGTGACATTCAGTACGTACAACGGCACCTGGCTCGTGCCGAAGGCGTCCGCGCGGCCGAGCAGCTCCAGCGCGCGCAGCGTATTGTTGTACAGCCCCCCCTGCACCACGATACCGATGTCGCCGTCCTCGGCCTCAATCAGTTCGTTCAGCCCGCGCTCGGCGATGAAGCGCTGGGCGGCAGGCAGCCGCGTGTGGATCTTTTCCCGCTCCTGCGCATAGGTCGAGGGCGGCAGGATGATGCGTCCGTAGTCGCGCGACGGGTGTGCCAGGGCGTCTGCCCCCGAGAACGGCGGGCGGCGATTGTCCTGCGCGGTGAAGTGCCCGTACACGTGACACGCACGGATGCGCAGCATCAGCATCACCGGGGTGTTGCTCGCCTCGGAGAGTTCGAAGCCCTGCTCGACCGCGCGCACGATCTGCGGCAGCTGCGGGCGTGGATCCAAGAGCCATATCTGCGACTTCATCGCAAAGGCGTGGGTGCGCTCCTGCATGATGCTCGCGCCCTCGCCGTAATCCTCCCCGAGGATGATGAGTGCGCCGCCCTTGACCCCGGCGGAGGCCAGGTTCGAGAGCGCATCCGAGGCGACGTTGGTGCCGACGGTGGATTTCCACGTGACCGCGCCGCGCAGCGGGTAATTGATGGAGGCGGCGAGCATCGCGGCCGCGGTCGCCTCCGAGGCGCTCGCCTCGAAGTGCACCCCGAGCTCGGTAAGAATCTCGTGCGCGTCCGCGAGCACGTCCATCAGGTGCGAGATCGGGGCCCCCTGATAGCCGCCGACGTACGCCACCCCGGACTGCAGCAGCGCCTTGGTCACGGCCAGGATCCCCTCACCACGGAATTCCTCGCCCTGGGCGAGGCGCAGCGACTGCACTTCCTTGGTGAACGAGCGCTCGGCCATGGGCGCGCCGCTGCTAGGCGGGGACTAGTGCCAGCACCCGCAGCGGGCTGCCGGAGCCATTGACGATCTTCAGGGGCGGCGCGATCACCACCGCGCCCGTGGCGGGCAACTGGTCGAGGTTCGTCAGGCTCGCCAGGCCGAAACGGTTCGAGCCGTGCATGATCGTGTGACAGGGAAACATCGGCTCAAAGGTGGGCGCCTGGCCGGCGTCCGTGCCGACGGTTTCCACCCCGACACCCAGGATGTCGCGCTCCTTGGCGAGGAACGGCACGCATTGCGGATGAAATCCGGGGGTATGCGCGCCATCGCTGCCGATATTGAGGAATTCCTTAGCGCCGGTGCGCTGTGACCAGTCGGTGCGCACCAGCACCCAGGCGTGCGCGGGGATGCGCCCGTGCTCGCGCTCCCACTCCTGCACCGCCTCACGCGTCAGCAGGAAATCCGGATTGGCTCTGGCCTGTTGCGCCACGTCGATGACGCAGGCGGGGCCGATGAAGCGCTCCACCGGAATATTGTGGGTGGCGTTGTTGGCGTAGTCCTTGCCGGTCACCCAGTGGATGGGCGCGTCGAAATGGGTACCGGTGTGCTCGCCGCAGGCGATGTTGTTCCAGTACCAGGCGGGACCGCGCTCGTCATAGCGGGAGATCTCCTCCAGCGCGAATGCCTTGGACGGGGCGAACTGCGGCGGCAGCTGGATAGTCGGAGTCGCCGCTTCCAGCGGCACCGTGAGGTCCACGACGCGGATCTTGCCACCGACGATTCCCGCGACCAGATCGGACAGCGCGGTGGAGGACTTCCCCGGAGACGGCGTTGCTGTGCTCATGACTTCTCTTGATGCGGCTGCGGGTTGGCACCCGGTGGAGAAATGATTGACACCTGAAGTAACTGGCAATATAACATAGGCGCCAGGCCCGCGATACGGGCGGCGCGAGGGAACCGAGCAGCATGAAGCGAATCGTGTGCGTGGGTGGCGGCCCCGCCGGGCTGTACGCCGCCATCCTGTTGCGCAAGGCACAGCCCAGCGCACGCGTCGAGGTCTTCGAGCGTAACCGGCCCGACGACACCTTCGGCTGGGGCGTGGTGTTTTCCGACCAGACCATGGCCAATTTCCGCGCCGCCGACCCCGAGTCGCATGCCGCGATTCTCGCCAACTTCCATCATTGGGATGATATTGCCATTTATTTCGGCGGTGCGCGGCTGGTGAGCGGCGGCCACGGCTTCTGCGGCATCGGCCGCAAGCGCCTGCTCGGACTGCTGCAGGAACGCGCGCGCGAGCTCGGCGTGCAGCAGGCATTCCAGCACGAGGTCGAGGATGAGTCCGCCTTCGCCGACGCCGATCTCATCATCGCCGCGGATGGCGTGAACAGCCGCACGCGCGCGCGCCACAGCGGTGTCTTCCAGCCGGATATCGACGTGCGCAAGTGCCGCTTCATCTGGCTGGGCACGACCCGCCCGTTCGCGGAATTCACCTTTGCCTTCGAGCCCACCGCGCACGGCTGGTTCCAGATCCATGCCTACCAGTTCAGCGCGCAGCTCTCAACGGTCATCGTCGAGACCCGCGAGGAGACCTGGCGCGCGCACGGCCTGGATGGCTGCACCACTGAACAGTCGGTCGCCTTCTGCGAGCGGCTGTTCGCGCGATACCTCGACGGACACCGCCTGCAGAGCAACGCCGGCCACCTGCGCGGCTCGGCCTGGCTGAACTTCCACCGCGTGCGCTGTCAGCGCTGGCACCACGGCAAGCTCGTGCTCATCGGGGATGCCGCCCACACGGCGCACTTCTCGATCGGCTCCGGGACCAAGCTTGCCATGGAGGATGCCATCTGCCTGAACCAGCACGTGACCTCGCCCGGCCCGCTCGAGGCGGCCCTCGAAGCCTACCAGCGCGAGCGGCACCTCGAGGTGCTCAAGCTGCAGAGCGCCGCGCGCAACCGCATGGAGTGGTTCGAGCACGTCGCGCGCTACGTGCACCTGCCGCCCGAGCAGTTCGCCTACAGCCTGCTGACCGGCAGCCAGCGTATCGGCCACGAGAACCTCAAGGTGCGCGATCCGCTCTTCGTCGCCGACTACGAGCGCTGGCTGGCGCAGCGCGACGGCGCGCGTGCGGCGCGGCCGCCGATGTTTCTACCGTTCAGGCTGCGCGACATGACCCTCGTGAACCGTGTGGTGGTGTCACCGATGGCGCAGTACAGCGCCGTGGACGGGATGCCGGAGGACTGGCATCTGGTGCACTACGGCCACCGCGCCCTCGGGGGTGCGGGACTGGTGTACACGGAGATGACCTGTGTCTCTCCCGAGGGCCGCATCTCCCTCGGCTGCACCGGGCTGTGGAATACGGCGCAGCGCGACGCCTGGCAGCGCATCGTCGTCTTCGTGCACGGTAACTCTCCGGCCAAGATCTGCCTGCAGCTCGGGCACTCCGGCCGCAAGGGCTCAACCCAGCTGGGCTGGGAGCAGCCCGACCATCCGCTGCCGCGCGGCAACTGGCCGATCCTGGCGCCCTCGCCGCTGCCGTATCTGGACGGGGTTAGCCAGGCGCCGCTGCAGATGAGCCGCGCCGACATGGACAAGGTGCGCGAGGACTTCGTGCGCGCCACCCGGCACGGGCTCGAAGCGGGCTTCGACATGCTCGAACTGCACATGGCGCACGGCTACCTGCTGGCCTCGTTCCTGTCGCCCCTCACCAATCAGCGCAGCGATGAGTATGGCGGCAGCATCGAGGACCGCCTGCGCTTCCCGCTCGAGGTGCTGACCGCGGTGCGCCGCGAATGGCCGCCGGAAAAGCCCTTGTCCGTGCGCCTCTCGGCGAGCGACTGGGCCGACGGCGGCCTGAGTGAAACCGACCTGCTGACCATCGTGCGCACCTTCAAACACGCCGGCACCGACCTCATCGACGTCTCCAGCGGGCAGACGGTGCCCTGGCAGACGCCGGTGTACGGGCGCATGTGGCAGACGCCGTTCGCCGATGAGATCCGCAACACCGTGGGGATCGCGACCATGGCGGTGGGCAATATCTATGAGCCCGACCACGTCAACTCGATCATCGCGGCCGGACGCGCGGACCTTTGTGCGCTGGCACGCCCGCACCTGACCAATCCGGCCTGGACGCTCGAGGCGGCGGCGCGCCAGGGCTATGAACCGCAGTGGTGGCCCAACCAGTACCTCTCAGGCAAGAGCCAGCTCGAGCGCAACCTGCAGCGCGCGGCGCAGGCCGGAGGTGGGACGTGACCTTAGCTTCCTTAAGCGGCCAGCATGCGCTCGTGACCGGGGCCAGTCGCGGCATCGGCGCCGTGGTGGCCGCCGCGCTCGCCGCGGAAGGCGCCCACGTGTCGCTCCTGGCGCGCGACGCGGAAAGCCTCGCCCGGTTGGCGGGGCAGCTCGGCAATGACCGCGCCCTGCCCGTGGCGGCAGACGTCACCGACGGCGCCTCCGTCCGCGGCGCCTTTGCCGCCGCACGCGCCCGCTTCGGCCCGGTGCACATTCTTATCAACAACGCGGGCCAGGCGGCGAGCGCCAAATTTACCGACACCGACGAGGCGCTGTGGCAGCGGATCATGGCGGTGAACCTCACCGGCACGTATCTGTGTGCGCATGCGGCCGTGACGGACATGCTGGAGCTCAAGTACGGGCGCATCGTCAACATCGCGAGCATCGCCGGCCTGCGCGGGGCGGCGTACATCTCCGCCTACGTCGCCTCCAAACACGCCGTCATCGGGCTCACCCGCGCGCTGGCACTCGAATACGCGACCCGCAACATCACCGTGAATGCCGTCTGCCCGGGCTACGTCGACACGGATATCGTCAAGCAGGCCGTCGCCACCATCCGCAACAAGACCGGTCGCAGCGAGAGTGAGGCGCTGGCGGCGCTGGTGGCAACCAACCCGCAGCAGCGCCTCATCACGCCCGAGGAAGTCGCCAATGCGGTGCTGTGGCTGTGCCGCCCGGGCTCGCAGAGCATCACCGGACAGAGCCTGATCATCTCCGGCGGCGAAGTTACCTAGCGGAGTGAGGGTCATGCCCAAGGAAAAAGCCCGCCTCAAGCTCATCGAACCGCGTGTGGATGCCGAGACCCGCGTGCACGACGATCACCACGTGTCGGTACGGCTGTGGCTGCGGATGCTCAGCTGCACCAACCGCATCGAGAGCGTCGTGCGCCAGAACCTGCAGGCGAACTACCAGACCACGCTGCCGCGCTTTGACCTCATGGCGCAGCTGGAGCGCGCGCGCCAGGGTCTGAAGATGAGCGAGCTGTCCCAGCGCCTGATGGTCACGGGCGGCAATGTCACCGGCATCACCGACGGTCTTGAGAAGGAAGGACTCGTAGTGCGCGAGGTCGACAGCGCCGACCGGCGCGTGTTCCGGGTGAAGCTCACGGCCGAGGGCCAGCGCCAGTTCCGGCGCATGGCCGCCGAACACGAGCAGTGGGTCATCGAGCTCTTCGATGGCATGAGTACCCGGCACAAGGAGCAGCTCGCCGAGCTCCTCGGGGACCTGAAGCGCCACATCAGCCACGCGCCGAGCGAATGAGCGGAGCCCTAAGCGCATGACACAGTTCACCCCTGAGCCGCAGCATTTTCAGTGGAGCCGCGAGGGTCGCGTCGGGGTCGTGACGCTCAACCGCCCGGAACGCAAGAACCCGCTGACCTTCGAGTCGTATGCGGAGCTGCGCGACCTGTTCCGCGCCCTGGCCGACGCCCCCGACATCCGCGCCCTGGTGCTCACCGGCGCCGGCGGCAACTTCTGCTCCGGGGGCGACGTGCACGAGATCATCGGTCCCCTCACGCAGCTGGATGCCGCCGGGCTCTTGCGCTTCACCACCATGACCGGGGATCTGGTCAAGGCGATGCGCCACTGCCCGCAGCCGGTCATCGCGGCGGTGGACGGCGTGTGCGCCGGCGCGGGGGCGATCCTTGCCATGGCGGCGGATTTCCGCCTGGCGACGGCGCGTGCCAAGACCGCGTTCCTGTTCACACGCGTCGGCCTTGCCGGGTGCGACATGGGTGCCTGCGCGCTGCTGCCGCGCCTCATCGGGCACGGTCGCGCCGCGGAACTGCTCTACACCGGCCGCTCGATGTCGGCCGAGGAAGGCGCCTCCTGGGGATTCTTCAATCGACTCCTGCCGGCCGAGGAGCTGCTCGCGGCGGCCACTGCCCTTGCGACCGAAATTGCCACCGGGCCCACCTTCGCGCATGCCATGACGAAGAAGATGCTGCACGAGGAGTGGCACCTGCCCCTCGATGCGGCCATCGACGCGGAGGCCCAGGCGCAGGCCATCTGCATGCAGACCGAGGACTTCCGGCGCGCCTACCGCGCGTTCGTGGCCAGACAGCGCCCGCAGTTTGAAGGAAACTGAACGCATGAGCGCCGCCCCCGCGCGCGACCGGCGCTACCTCGAGTGGCCGTTCTTCGCCCCTGAGCACCGCGAGCTGGTGCAGCGCCTTGACGCCTGGGCGTCGCAACACCTCACCGACGCGCCCCACCCGCACGAGCGGGCCGCGGTGGATGAGCGCTGCCGGGCGCTGGTCGTAGCGCTCGGGGAGGCGGGCTGGACGCGCTACTGCGTGCCGCACGGCAGCGGTGCGGCGGCCGGGCGCTTTGACGTACGTGCGCTGGCGCTGGTCCGCGAGACGCTGGCCTGGCACGACGGCCTGGCGGATTTCGCCTTTGCCATGCAGGGCCTGGGCAGCGGCGCCATCTCGCTGGCCGGTTCCGAGGAGCTGCGGCGGCGCTACCTGCCGGGGGTTGAGAGCGGCGCGGCGGTGGCGGCGTTCGCGCTGTCCGAGCCTGCCGCGGGCTCGGATGTCGCAGCCTTGCAGTGCACCGCGCGCCGCGACGGCGGGGAGTACGTGCTGGACGGGGAAAAGACCTGGATCTCCAACGGCGGCATCGCCGACTTCTACTGCGTGTTCGCGCGCACCAGCCCCGCGGAGGCGCGCCCGGACGGCACCGTCGCCGCCCGCGGCATCAGCGCCTTCGTGGTCGATGCCAACACCGCAGGCTGCACGATCGCGCAGCGCATCGACCTGCTGGCCCCGCATCCCCTGGCGCGGCTCGCTTTCAGCGCCTGCCGCGTACCGGCGGCCAACCGGCTCGGCGCCGAGGGTGAAGGCTTCAAGATCGCCATGCGCACGCTGGATGTCTTTCGCACCTCGGTCGCCGGGGCCGCGCTGGGCTTTGCGCAACGCGCCCTCGATGAGGCACTGCGCCATGCGCTCGCGCGCGCCATGTTCGGCAAGACCCTGGCGGACCTGCAGCTGACGCAGGCGGCGCTCGCGGACATGGCCACGGAGATTGACGCGGCGCGCCTGCAGACCTACCGCGCCGCCTGGCGGCGCGACCGGGGCGAACCGGTCACGCAGGAAGTCGCCATGGCCAAGATGGCCGCCACCGAGGCGGCGCAGCGGGCCGTGGACAAGGCGCTGCAGCTGTTCGGCGGGCGCGGTGTGGTGCAGGGGGAGATTACCGAGCGCCTCTATCGCGAGGTCCGCGCGCTGCGCATTTACGAGGGAGCCACTGAAGTGCAGAAACTGATCATCGCCCGCGAGCTGCTGAACGCGGCGGGACGGCCGTGAGCGCCACACTGCCCCGGCCGCTGCAACCGCCTGGCTGGCCCGCGCCACGCGGCTACAGCAACGGGATCGTGGCCTCGGGCCGGCAGGTCTACGTTGCCGGGCAGGTCGGCTGGGACGCGCAGGGGCACTTCCCCGGCGCCACGCTGGCCGCGCAGGTGAAGCAGGCGCTCGAAAACATCCGCGCCGTGCTCGCCGAGGCCGGCGCCACGCCGGCGCACGTGGTGCGGCTCACCTGGTACCTCACCAGCCGCGATGAGTATTACGCGCAACTCAAGGACATCGGGGCGGCCTATCGCGCCGTCATGGGCAAGCACTTCCCCGTCATGAGCGTGGTACAGGTGGTGGCGCTCATGGAGGCGCAGGCGAAGGTCGAGATCGAGGCGACCGCCGTCATAGCGGACGCCTAGCCCGAGGAGGTGGCGGCGGCGACGCAAGCGCCGCTGCACGTTCAGTGCGCGGCCCGGCCCCGGGATTTCAGGTCCTCATAGACGATCGCGAGCAGGTACGGCTGCTTGACGAGGTTCCCGCCCCAGAGCTGGTCGAGATCATCGAGCGGATGCGACTGGATCAGGGCCTCTTCGGACATCCCGGCCGTGAGCGCCCGCGCGACGCGCCGCCGCACCTCGCGCAGCATCGCCTGGTACTGACGGATGTCCTCGCGGGTGGCCAGTGGCCCGTGCCCGGGAATGACGCGTGTGCGCGGGCCGCACAGGCCGTAGAGGGTATCGTAGAAGGCGATCATGCCGTCGATGGTGCCGCCGTGCTCGAAGTCGATGTCGGGGTAGAACCCATGGAAGAAGGTGTCGCCGGTCTGCACGATATCGGCCTCGACAAAGTGCACGATCAGGTCACCGTTGGTGTGGGCCGGCGGGGCATGGATGATCTCGATCGTCTGCCCGGCAAGATACATCCGCTGCGTACCCGCGCCGAGTGCGAGCCCGGGCACGCCGGCCGGATCGCGCAGGTACTGGCCGCTGCTGGTCGCGTTCTCGTGCTGTGCCGCGACGATGTAGTCGTGCGTCTCCTGGCTGGCGATGATGAGTGCGCCGCGTCGGGCAAAGTCGGCATCACCGCCGGCATGATCCCAGTGCCAGTGGGTGTTGAGGACGTAGCGCACCGGCTTCGGTGATATGCGCGCTACGGCCGCGCGCACCTTCGCGTTCAGTTCCGGCCACTCGGCATCGACCAGCAGCACGCCCTGCTCGCCGGCGAGCACGCCGATGTTGCCGCCGTAGCTCTCCAGCATGTGTACGCCGTGGCCGAGATCGCGATCGGCGACGGCGGTCTTGCTCCAGTCGGGGAGGTCCATCTTGAGCTCGGGGGCAGCCTGCACCGCGCCCAGCACGCTCCCCAGCAGCACTATCCACGCCGCCGTCGCTGTTCGCACGCGCTGGGCTCCGCCGTTGATTGCGCGGGGATTTAAACAACGCGATTCTTGGATGTCAAACAGCCGCGGGCAACGGCGCTCACGCGCCAGCGCAAGGGCGGGATGGCGAGCTTCGTCCTACCCATCGGGCCGCGCCGCCGGCCTCAGAGCAGCAGCGCCCGCGTATACTGGCCGCGAAGGAGCCTTGCGCGTTCACGTCCTCAGGAGGAGATTCCATGACAGCAATGCGCGCGGCGGTCATACCGCAGGCCGGAGCGAAGTTCCGGATTGAAGAACGTGAGCTGCCGCAGCCCGCACGTCATGAAGTGCGCCTGCGCGTGCAGGCGTGCGGCGTGTGCCACAGCGATGCGTTAACGGTCGGCGGTCGCATGCCGGGCCTGAAATATCCACGCATTCCGGGGCACGAGGTGATCGGCATCGTGGAGGCGATCGGTGCGGACGTGGAGGGCTGGACCCCAGGGACGCGCGTCGGTGTGGGCTGGTCCAGCGGGGCGTGCGGCTACTGCCTCAACTGCCGTCATGGTGATGCGTTCGCGTGCATCAACTTCCAGGGCGCCACCGGCGTGAGCCGCGATGGCGGCTATGCCACGCACATGCTGGCGCATGCCAGTGCCCTGGCGCGGGTTCCGGCGGAACTGGACTCGGTGGCGTCCGCGCCGCTTTTGTGCGCCGGCATCACGACCTTCAACGCCCTGCGCCACTGCGGCGCGCGCGCCGGCGAGCTGGTTGCGATCCACGGGGTCGGGGGCCTCGGGCACCTCGGTATCCAGTTCGCCGCGCGCCTCGGCTTTCGCGTGGTTGCGGTGAGCCGGGGCAGCGATAAGGAGGAGTTGGCGCGTTCCCTTGGCGCCCACGAGTACGTGGACACCGAGCGGGGTGACCCGGCCGCCGCGCTGCGCAGCCTGGGCGGAGCGCGGGCAATCCTCGCCACCGTGACGGAGGCGGGCGCGATGCAAGCGGTGGTCGGAGGACTCGGCCCGAACGGCACGATGCTGGTGATCGGGGGGGTAGGCATGCTGAGCGTTGATTCGTTCGCGTTGCTCAGCAAGCGCGCCGCGGTCAAGGGCTGGTACTCCGGCACCAGCGTGGATTCCGAGGACACGCTGCGCTTCAGCCAGCTGAACAAGGTCGAATCGATGAACGAGGTCTACCCGCTCGAGCAGGCGCAGGCAGCGTATGAGCGGATGATGAGCGGCAAGGCCCGCTTTCGCGTGGTGCTCAAGATCGACTGAGGCCGCGGCGCTGCGGCGGCCGGGCAAGCCAGGATTCTTCGCTCAGCCAGTGGGCTGCCGCGGCCCGGCGGCCCCGCGGTATCCAGTGCGCGACCGGCCTCGCTACTGAATGGACGTGTGCTCGTGCCCCTCCCTACGATCGGCACCATGGTGCCAGTCAGTAGTCAGTGGCGTTGTCGCATGTGCCGCTTCGAGCGCTACCACCAGGTGAGCGTGCTGCGCAAGGACGGCTCGCGCTACGAAACCAGTTTCTACGCCTGCAGTGCCTGTTCGGTCATGTTCCTCAACCCCGCCAACTTCAACGCCGACGGCAGCGCAGCCCCGAGCATCGAGGCGCCACCGACGGTGATCACGCCGCTGCGCCGGCGCCGCTGACGGCCCGCGCGTGTCTAGTCGAAGTGCGCCCGCAATCCGGCCCAGAGCGCGCGGGGCGCGCCCGGGGAGACGGCGTTCTCGTTGGTCCAGTCGTCCGGATCGGAGCGATACGAACCGTTCGGGTTGAAGGTGTTGCTGGTGAGGAAGCCGGCCGTCGCATACTCCTTGTCGAACACGTTGACGAGGCGCGCGAACAGCTCGACGGACTTCCCCAGGTGCCAGGTGCCCTGCAGGTTCACCACCGCGTAGCCTGGAATTGGTCCCCGTGCCCATGATGAGGTCGCCCGCGCCGTTCGTGCCGCCGGCCTGATTGGCATTGTTCTCGTTGCCGTGCAGGTAGGATGATGAGACCACGATGAGGTTGCCGCCGACCTCCAGGGTCGGAGTGACCGCATAGTCGAGCACCACTCTCCCGGTATGGCGCGGGATCAGCGGCAGCCGGTCGCCGGGGTGCACCACGATGTCGCCGTTGACGTCGGCCGTGCTGTTGGATTCGGCGCTGACGACAAACTGCGATTGGTAGGTTGCATCGACGTAACTGTAAGCCACGCGCCACTGCAGTCCGCCGAGGGTGCCGCCGAGCGCCAGATCGAGGCCCTGGCGACGGGTATTGCCGACGTTGTCAAAATAGCCAGAGTTGGTGCGGGTGGCGATGAACTGCAGATCGTCGCGGTTGACCGTGCGGAACAGGTCCGCGCTCCAGTTGAGGCGGCGATCCGCCAGATTTCCCCGCAGCCCGACCTCGAGGGTGCGCGCCACCACCTGCTTCAGGTCCGGATCACTCGCGAAATCGTTCGGCAGCCCACAGGGCCGCTCCGGGTCGGCGCAGCCGAGCTCGATGACTGTCGGGGCGCGGCTGGCCTCGTTGTAGTTCGCGTAGTACGTCAGCAACTCCGTCGGCGTGACGGTGAAGCCGATGGCGGGATTCAGGCGACTGAAGGTGTGCTGCCCGACGACCGGGCTGGCCTGATCGAAGCCTGCGCCGGCGCTCACATCGGTCTCCACGCTGTAGCCGTCGAGGGTCTCGGTGTTGCGGTTGTAGCGGGCGGAGATCGTCACGTGCAGAAGTTCGCTCGGGGAAAGGGTATCGGTCAGATACGCGCCGAAGATCTTGTTCGTGCCCCCGAGGGAAATCACGGTCTCGTTGTTGAGCGGACTCTGCAGGTAGATCAGGGTCCGGTCGGGGGCGAACGTCCCGTACTGGAACGCCTGCTCGAACTCATCGTGCGCGTCGCTGTAGTCAAGCCCGATGATGCCCTGATTCTTCCAGCCGAACAGGTCACGCGAGTCCGTCAGCTGCACGCCCGCTCCGGCCACGCGCTGCACCAGCCTTGAGACCTGGGTGGCCGCCTGGGAGCAGTAGGCGATTCCGATGCGGTCCCCGAGCGGCAGGCTGCAGTCGGGTGGGGTTCCCTCATAGTCCTCGCTCAGGTAGTTGTCGTTATTGCTGCCGTTGCTGCTGCCGGTGATGAGGTGGCGGTAGAACGCATTCGCGGAGAGCAGCAGGCTCCCCGACAGGGACTGCGTGCCTGTCAGGTTCACGAAATGCAGCAGGTTGTGCGTGAAGTCCGGGGTGTAGCTGGTCTGCCTGCGATACTCGAGCATGCTCAGCGGCGTGGCCCCGTTGCCGAACAGGCTGGTGTCGGCATAGGTGTAACTCAGATCAAGATCGGTCCTCTCCGTCTGCCAGCCGATCTTGCCAAACGCCTGCCAGACCGTGCTCGGCGACATGTCGCGCCAGCCGGTCTCGTCGAAGTAGCTGACCGTGGCGAAGTAGTCAAAGGCCCCGAGCGCACCGCCGCTCTCGCCTGCAAACGCGCGGCGGCCGAAGGAACCGCCGTAGGCTTCAACTTCGGTGCCCGGATTGTCGTGCCCGCTCTTGGTCTGCAACGACAGCGCGCCACCGAGGGTATTCAGGCCGAAGACCGGGTTGGATCCTGACATGAGCGAGACGGTCGAGATCGCAGATTGCGGGATCAGGTCCCAGTTCACCGTATCACCGAAGGACTCGTTGACGCGCACGCCATCGACGTACACGGAGAGGCCCTCGGGGGTACCCAGCAGCGGCGAGGCGGTGAAGCCGTGATAGTTGATGTCCAGCTGGAAAGGGTTGTCCGCGCTTTCGCTGGCGTTCACCCCGCTGAAGCTGCGATTCAGGTAGTCGGCGATATCCGTCGTCTGGGCACGCTTCAGGTCGAGGCTGTCGGCGGTCTGGACGTTCGCGGGTACCTCATTCAGCGGCAGGCCGAAACCCGGCAGTGGCGCGTTGCCGATGACCACGACCTGGGGCAGCTCCTGGACGCTGCCGGAATTTCGGGGCGTGTCCGCGGCGTCCGACTCGGCCGCGATCGCGGCGCTCCCGTAAAACCCGGCAATACCGATGAGACCCACCAGCGCCCGGGTGGTCTTGGCTCTGAGCACCTTTGATCCTTTCTGCCTTGCGGACCCGGCGCCGCCCCTGCGCGCATCGCAGCCGGGCCGGCTCCCCTGCCGGCAGTCCGATTGGTGCCGCAGGCCTTGCGGAGCCTAGCGGATGTGAAATGGGAAAATTTCCCGACGTCCGCCAATTCAGGTCAAATTGGCCCACAATAGCGGGGCCTGCTGGCAGGAGTCCCTGATGTCCGAAGACACCTCAAACCTGTTCACACTGCGCACGGCCGCCGCACCGGCCCCCGACCTGCGACGCGTGGGCACGCACCCGGACTACTGGTATCCACTCGCCTGGTCGGACGA
The DNA here is from genome assembly GCA_963781815.1 of uncultured Pseudomonadota bacterium. Taxonomy (GTDB): domain Bacteria; phylum Pseudomonadota; class Gammaproteobacteria; order Steroidobacterales; family Steroidobacteraceae; genus 13-2-20CM-66-19. The sequence continues at coordinate 417,318 of CAWAHK010000003.1, forward strand.
ACTGGCGGCCGGTAAGACCCTGGGTCGGCGCTTCGCCGGGGAGCCGATCGTTCTGTACCGCGGCAGCAGTGGCCAGGTGTTCGCGCTCGAGGATCGCTGCGCGCATCGTCAGGTGCCGCTGCATCTGGGCGTCGTCAGCGGCGAGGAGCTGAAGTGTCACTACCACGGCTGGACCTACAACGGCACCGGCAAGTGCGTCGGGGTGCCCTATCTTGGGCCGGACCGGGCGCCAAGTGGCGTCAGGAGCTACCCGGCTCGCGAGATCGACGGACTCATCTTCGTATTCCCGGGCGATGCGGCGCTCGCCGAGAGCCGCCTGCCCGGCACGCTCGGCTCCTCACAGCGGCGCGACTACAAGACGCGCCGGCTCAACCGCGAGGTCGCCTGTCACTACACGTTCATGCACGAGAACCTGTTCGACATGAACCATCAGTTCATGCACCGCAAGCAGATGGGTTCCATCCGGGCACGCTGCCTCGGCCGCGATCACGGCGAAAACTGGGCGCAGGTCGAGTACAGCTTCAGTCGCACCGCGGGCAAGCCCTCGGTGGGCGAGCAGGTCATCGTTGACCTCATGCGCACGCGCGGCGAGGCCAAGAAGGACTTCTCGGATCACATGCGCATCCGCACCGACTACCCGTACCAGAACCTGAAGGTGTGGGTAGGGCGGGACATCCAGCAGTCCCACGATCCGGTGCTCGATGTCTGGCTGGGCTATACGCCGCTCGATGCGCAGCAGCGCACCAACCGCACCTACGGCTACCTGTCCGTGAAGAAGCCGCGCATCCCGGGGATCATCCACGCCGTGTGGCCCTTCGTGACCTGGTTTACGGAAAACATCTTCCGCGAAGACAAGGACATCGTGGAGCACGAGCAGCGGGCCTATGATGCGCAGGGAGCGGACTGGAACAATGAGGTCTTTCCGCCGTTGCGCGATCTGCGCGTCGTGCTCGCCCGTTGCGGCGTCCCCATGAAGTAGTGCGCCGCGGCGCGACGGTCTTGTCAATGCCAGCTGCGCCTTGCTATGCCGCAGTGCGCGTGGCACTGGCGATTCTGTTGATGAGCCTGTCGCTTCCGGCGCGCGCCGAGCTCACGACCGGCTCGCTGGATGTGTCCTGGAACGTCGGTGCCGAGGACTGCAACAAGACTCCACAGCCGCCGCTGCAGGTACATCGCTATAACAGCGGGACCTTCATCCTGCGCGAAAACCCCTGCGCCACCTACGAGGCGCCCTTCCTGTACCTGCTGGTGGGGTCAACGCGCGCACTGCTGATTGACACCGGTGCGGTCACGGAGGCCGCGGCAATGCCGCTGGCCCGGACCGTGCGCTCGCTGCTGCCGGGAAGCGACGGTGGCACCTTCCCGCTCCTGGTCGTGCACACGCACGGCCACCTGGATCATCGCTCCGGTGATGCGCAGTTCGCCGGCGTGCCTGGCGCCACCGTGGTCGGCACGACACTGGAGGAGGTGCGCCGCGAGTTCCGTTTCGTCGACTGGCCCAACGCGACCGCCACGATCGATCTCGGGGAGCGGATCGTCGAGGTGCTACCGACCCCCGGTCACTACGATTCCGAGCTGTCCTATTACGATCGCAACACCGGCCTCTTCTTCTCCGGAGACTTCTTTCTGCCCGGCCGCCTGCTGATCGCCGACGCAGCAGCCGATCTCGCCAGCGCGCGGCGAGTGGCCGCCTTCATCGCAGAGCACCCCGTAAGTCATGTGCTCGGGGGCCATATCGAACTGGATCGGGCAGGCCATACGTTTCTCGGGGATCATTACCATCCGGACGAGCGACCGCTGCAACTGTCAAGGGCTGACCTTCTGGCGCTGCCCGAGATTGTCGCGGGCTTCAACGGCTTCTACGGGCGCGACGGTGACTACATCCTGGAAAATCAGAACCGCGTCCTCATGGCCATGGCAGCCGCGATGCTGGTCCTGCTGCTGGCCGCAGGCTTCGCGGTGCGCGCGCTGGTGCGCGCCCGGCGCCGGCGACGCGCGCCGGCCTGATTCTCTTTTACGCCACACACCAAGAGCGCCAGGCGCGCTAAAGTGCGCCACAGACCAGGGGGAGGTTTATGCGTTACCTGTGGCTATGGATGCTTCTTGCGCTGCCGGCATCTGCCGCGGAACTGCAGGTCGATATCACCGGACGGGCCTTCGACTCCCAGGCGCAGAGTTTCGGAACGTTCGCGGTCAGCTTCGACGTTGATACCTTAAGCGGAATTCAGATCTACAACGTCGACAGTCCGCTGGTCTCGTACGCGGCCATCTCGCTCGCCATCACGAATCTGACTGCCGACGTGAACGGCGTGAACATCTTCAGCGTCCCGGCAACTTCGGCCATGCTGACCAAGGGTGCGTCCCCCTTTGCGGAACTGCTCACCCAGGGACCGGATAGCCTGCTGTGGGACCTGGACGTGACCGAATCCGTCACCATTACCAACCGCGACGATCCGTTGCTCGCTCTGCTGACGCGATCCTTTGCACCGTTCTACGCCGACAGCCAGATCGCGATCGGGGTCAACGGGGACCCCAAGGCATTCCTGGGCGACGAGGTGCACGTGAAGTTCACGCCCCTCGGTGTGCCCGAACCGGCCATCCTGGCACTGATGCTCCTGGGCCTCGTGTCCGTCGGAGCCCACCACGCAAGGTCGCGCCGTCGCCACCCGGCAGCCTGAGTCGACCCCTATGCAAGCCCTGAGTACGGCCGCGCCATAATTCGAGGACCCGTCACTGTCGCGGCCCCGCTGCAGCCAGGCTCAGGCAAAACCGGAAACCACGCGCGACGCATTTCAGCGCCCCGCTGTCAAGCTGGTAGCGTTAGCGCTCTTCGCTGCAGCGCCCGCTGAGGAGCACCACGTGATTGCCCATACCTCATTGCCGGTCCGGGATTTCAAGAAATCGAAGGCCTTCTACATCAAGGCGCTGAGCCCGCTCGGCTACCGCAACAACATGGAATACGGGCAGGCGGCAGGCTTCAACGATGGCAAGAACACCGACTTCTGGATCAGCAAGGAGAGCTCGGTCGTGCCCACGCACATCGCCTTCGAAGCCGGCAGCCGCGAGCAGGTGGCGGCGTTCCACAAGGCGGCCGTGGCGGCGGGCGGCAAGGACAACGGTGGCCCCGGCTATCGAGACTACTGGCCGGGTTATTACGCCGCCTTCGTGCACGATCCGGACGGCAACAACATCGAGGCGGTCTGGTACGACTACAGCAAGTCAAAGTAGTCCGGCCCGCCACGGCCCGCTCGTCGGACTTCGCTTCCCGAGCGTGATCGCTAGGAATCCGCCGGCCCCGACGCTTCACCCGGGCCGAGAAGTTCCGCTTCGACGCATTCCTCGATCCGGCCCGCGATAGTCGCCTGATACTGCTGAATTTCCGGGCGAGAAACGTCGTCATTGTTCAGATGCAGCACCTCCGTGAACCGGCAAGTCCCATCGGCACTGAAGCTGTCCGAGACCACCACGCAAGCCTCCGGGGACCTCCAGAGAAAGGCCCGGCTGTCGCTGCCAAGGAGGGAGAAATTCAGCGCTGTAACCAGTTTTTCGGGATCGACTTTCGCGCATCCTGCCGCAGGATCCTGGGCCGCTTGGGTCAGCGCTTCGGTGACCGCGCTGGCTACGAGGCGCTCGAGCGGACCGGAAAATCTGCGCCCCCCTGTCATGCCCTGACGATACTACGCGCCCCCGGGAACGCCAAACCGGCCCATGCTGCGGTGCCGAGGCGGGAAGCGTCGCCACAGAGCGCCCGATCCGGGTCTGAGCTCAGGGGAGCGCTCAAAGTTCGCCGGCCATAAGGATTCAGATCCGGCCCATCGGTCAAGCACACGCCTGCGCAGACTCTTTCTGACGCGGCTACGGGGCGGGATTGCTACCGGTGTTATATGTGATTCGACCCTGAACCCGCCTGCGCATTTGCGGCACTGACGTAAGGAGAATTCCTAACTTCAAGGAGGCGCAGTCATGAATCACTTCACTCGCCATCTCACCCTCGCCGCAGCGATCGGGATCGTCGCAGCCTCGACCCTCGCGCGCGCGGACGAGGACGAACGACGAGCCGGCCGTAACGCGTATGTCGTCACTTCGCTGGTCTCGAACCTTCCCGGCCACGCCAGAGTTCAGGATCCTGTGCTGCAAAACGCCTGGGGCGTAGCCTTCAGCCCTGCCGGCAGCCCCTTCTGGGTCAATGACAACGGCACCGGCTGCTCAACGCTGTACACCGGTGACGGCACTCAGGTGCCGCTGCAGGTCTCGATACCCCTGCCGGGCAATATCGTACCGAGTGGCTCCTGTCACGCGGCTGACCCCAGCAAACCGGGCAATCCCGGTCCCGCCACGCCGACCGGGATCGTGTGGAATCCCTCGGCAGGTTTTTTGGTTCCGGGGACCAAACTGCCCGCGGTTTTCATCTTCGCCACCGAGGATGGGACTCTTTCCGCCTGGGCCGGCGGGCTGAACCCGGCGGATAACGCCGTGATTGCGGCCGACAACTCCACGAGCGGCGCGGTGTACAAGGGCCTCGTGTTCGGACTGAACGCCAAGGGTGGGTTTCTGTTCGCGACCAATTTCCACGCCGGCACCATCGACGTCTTCGGACCGAGCGGAACAAATGGTCTGTTTACGCCGGCGACCACCGATGGTGGCTTCACCGATCCCAGCATCCCGGCCGGTTATGCCCCGTTTGGCATCGCCAACGTCGACGGGGATCTGTTCGTGACGTACGCGAAACAGGACGGAGAGAAGCACGATGACGTCGCGGGCCCGGGTCACGGGTTCGTCGATGTGTTTGATACCGACGGTCACCTGCTGCGCCGCTTTGCGAGCCGTGGACCGCTCAACTCACCCTGGGCCGTCACCCGGGCATCGTTCGCCTTTGGGCGTTTCAGCGGCAAGCTCCTGATCGGCAACTTTGGTAACGGCCGCATCAACGTATTTGACGCCGACGGTCGCTTCATCGATGAGCTGGAAGGCACTCACGGCAAACCACTGATCATCGACGGGCTGTGGACGCTCACCCTGGGCGGCGGCCGCGGGTCCGCATCGGACACCTTGTATTTCACCGCGGGACCCAATGCTGAGACCAACGGGTTGTTCGGTACCATTGAACCGGCCAGCGCCCCCAGCGAACCTTGATGCAGGTGCGCCGACGCCCAGCCGATCTTCGAGGGTGCGCCGCGCACGCGTGAGAGCATGGTTGCTTACAATCCGTTCGCCTGATTGAGCGGCCCTTCCGAATGCGGGGGCGGGATGCCCCGCCCCCGCGTGTGCCCCGGGTGAACGGGGTCGGGAGGGAGGGCACGGACAAGTCCGTCGGGCGCTGAGCCAACAGGCGCAACCCGCTGCAATGCACCCCGTGCCGCCGGGCGTGCATCGCGCTTAAGCTGCCGATGTTCGGCTTGCGGGCATGGCGCGCGGTCGGCTGTCAGTCAATGCGCTAAGTATCGGGGTCGCCGCCGAGGTGCCCGGGCCGCGCGATCAGCGCGCTGTCGCTTTGCGATCCCAGAGACGCCTACTTTGACAAGCGTGGACGGCTCGACGATATTGCAGCTTAAGCTCGACCCACAATTCAGCAGAGCGGCGTGCCGAACAGACTCCTCTGAACGCTGGATGTAGGGAAGGCAAGCAAGCGAGACGCGGATGACTGAGCGATTCCTCTTCACAGGACCTGCCGCGTGCCCAATGGAACCAACTGTATGGCGATGGTGAGGGCCACTGCGGGCACCCTGCTGCTTGCCGTCGCGGCGGTTGCGCTGGCGGGATGCTGGACGGCGCCGGTGGCCACCGTGCAACCCAAGGGCGACGCTCGATTGATCCAGAGCGGGATCCCGGTGGTGGCCGTGAAAGATGACGCGACCGTGCAGTCGGTCGATGCAGACCAGCGCCTGATGGTCCTCAATTTCTCTGACGGCACCACGGCGACGGTCAAGGCCGGCCCGGATGTAAAGGATTTCGCGAAAGCTCGTGCCGGCGACAAGGTGCGCGTCAAAGTCGCCCAGGAACTCACTGTATACGTCTTGAAGAATGGCGCGCTGCCGGGTGCCGACGGAAAGCCCGAGTCCATCAAGTCTGATGCCAGGGTGCTGGTCGTCGAACCCGCCTATCGACTGCTGACACTGCAATATCCGGGTCACCCGGCCGAGACGGTCAAAGTCGGTCTGAACACCAAGTTGTTTGCGATGGAGGCCGGCGATGACGTGGTCATCCAGACGACGCAGCTGCTCGCCCTGCGCGTGAAAAAACACTGAGTCAGAAACGCGATCGGGAAAGTCCAGGCGCAGAATGAGAGCATTGTGAAATTACCCAAGTGTTGCGCCTCGGCGGGGCTGATCGTGGCGCTGCTGCTCCCGATTTGCGGGCAGTGCCAGATAAGTCCTGCCCAGGCGGATCAGCTGCGGGCGGAGATTGGCCATCGGATTGAGGCCCTGACCGTGCTCGGCGGTGACTATCTGCTCGGCGGGGGCACCTTTCACTCCCGGACGAGTGACAATGAGGCAACTTTCGATGTCTCAAAGTTCGGGGGCTCCGGGGAATTCGGCACCCTGCAGGAGTTAGGCAGTCTGAACATCGCCTGGCGGCCCAGGGTCATGGGCAACATGGGTACGGACACCGTCACGAATCGCTTCAGTGCCGGCCTGCTCGAGGGTGATGTCAGTAAGTCGAAGGCATTTGGGATCCAGTTCGGCGGCGGCGCGCGCCTCTGGTTCACCGACGAGCTCAGCCTGGCACCGACCCTCGTGGGCATGTACGGACACACCACCAACGAGTACACCGCCAACAGCGCTTTCATGGTAGCCAACCTCGCCACGGCCAAGGCGGTAGGGCTTGTTGACTGGTCTGCGGACACCTGGACGGTAAGGCCTTCGCTGAACGTCCAGTATCTCTTCGCGTGGGACCGCACGCTGATAACACTCTCGTCCGATATCACCTATTTCCATACCGAGAGCTTCAAGAGCTCCAGCCCCAACGTCAACGTCAACGGCGACTCGGAGACCTGGAACAACAAGATCGACATCGATATCCCACTCGGTCATATGTTGTTTGGCCACGAGCTACGTACCGGCGGTTACTACGAGCGCACCGGTTTCTATGGCGACATCAAGCAAGGGCTCAACAACGCGAGCTACATAAATGAAATTCATGGGCGCCTGGTGCTCGATTTCCTCAATGAGCTCCCGTTCACGCAATGGATCGGCCTCGGTGGCTCGTACTACTGGGGCAACAGGTTTACCGGCCACTCGGCCGGGATCGACTTCTATATCGTTTTTTGAACAGCAAACTCCGAGGCAGCCACCGCGGCCCGGAACCGGACGATGGCACACCTGCTGGCGCTGGCAGTCGCGCCGGGTATAAAGTCCTCCCGGATCACGGGACACCGTCTCTACACCCGCCGAATCGCGATGCCGCGTGTGTCGGGATCCAGCGACGATGGGTTTCCCGTGATAATTCAAGGCGCTTAGGGATATTACCCGCCTCCGCGCGGCCCCCGGTGTCGTCGAACCCAGACGCCACGGATCGATGGAGCAGATTGGATGCGCTTTGGGCACGGATATAAGCCCTGTTTAACAACGAGTTAGCGACGAGCGCGCATTTCGCCTCGCGGGCACGGAATTTGTATCAACCTGTGCCGCCTCTTAGATGACATAACTACCACGTGTGCAACCGGGGATCCTAAGTAATGCCTACATGCCTTCTGCGCTCTGCCCTTCGCCCGCGCCTGCTGACCACCGCCGCCGCCCTTCTGGGAACGCTGGTGTCCACGCCGCCGGCGCTCGCCACTCCGCTCGTGCAGAACGTCAGCGGCACACTGAGCCACGGCGGCACTGTCACCATCACCGGTGCGGGCTTTGGCTCCAAGGCCAAGGCCGCCCCTCTGGTATGGGATAACGCCAGCGGCAATGCGATCAATGACAAATGGACGGGCGGTTGGCCGAGCCAGCTGCCCGGTTACAACCTCGGCTACTACGCGCCCATGCGCGGCATCGGCCTGCCGCACTCGCACGTCACGCGTTACATCGCCGGCGCCCACGCGGCCATGACAGGCGCGAACGCCGGCTACGATGTGCTGATGTTCAAGAGCATCGCGCTGCCGGCGCTTCCCTACTATATCTATGCCAGCTGGTACCAGCGCGCCGATGACCTGTGGCACTTCGGCGGCGACAACAACTTCAAGACCTTCGACTATTCCGATGGCGATGAACCGTACGATGTCAGCAAGAGCTGGTACATCTGCTACGGGCCGCCGCATCCGGACAGCAACACCGATGCCGGCGTCCAGTGGACCAACCAGACGAGTACCCCACTCAGCAACCCGGACCGGAACGGGCACAACGCCTGGTGGGGAAACGCGGTCAACCCGACCGCGGGCAAGTGGTCGAAGGTCGAAATCGCGATCAAGTTGTCGAACCAGTCCGATGGCTACATCAACATCTGGGAGAACGGCCACCAGGTCATGAACTACGCCGGCATCACCGACAACTATGGCGGCACGCGTCGCGCCATCGCCGTGGGCGGCTACGCACGGATGCAGGGTTACACCAGTAACTGGCGCTATTTCGATGACGTCTACGTGGACACCACGCTATCGCGCGTGGTGCTTGCGGACAAGCCGGTGCTCAGCCAGGCCACGATCGTGGAGAACCAGATCCCGAGCGCCTGGAGCGACAGCTCGATCACCGCGCAGGTGAACCTCGGCAAGTTCACCCAGGGCCAGGCGGCGTACCTGTTTGTCGTGGACGCCAGCGGCACGGTGAGTGCGACCGGGCTTGCGCTGACGGCCGGCGGCAGCACCTTGATGCCGAACCCGCCCTCATCGTTCACGGTCCAGTGACCGCCTAGTACCTGTGGGACCGAAGCCCGTGGCGGCGGCGGGCTTCGGTGTTGCGTAGCGCGCGAGCCGCAGCCTCCACTCTCCCGCCCTGCGCGTGCCGTCATCCATGCAGCGTCTCCCAGGGGAACGGCCTTGACGCGGATGCCACCCCGCTCGGGCAAGCGCGACGTCGGGACGATGAGACCCCGTTCAGTGATTGAGCCGCGCTACGAAATTGCCCTTTGCACTCCGTCGATGGCGAGGCGCGTTGCGGGGCTGCGCTCGCCGCTGTCTGCCTCAGCAGACTCACTGCGCGCCCCCCTCAGGGCGGTGCCGGCTGCCAATGCTTCCGCTCACGCTCCAGACTGGGTTTCCGGATGCGATCGCCCTCCAGGTCGGGCCTCTCACTGCGACACGGCGCTGCGGCGTAGTCCGGCGGGAACGTCATCACGGCGCGCAACGGTACGGCGAAAACGAAAGCAACCGCCCGCATCGCCCGCCTATAATTCGCTTCCCCAGAGAGAGCACAACGAAGAGGACGCCATGACGCGATCAATCGCAGTGCGGAGGTTCGCGCTCATAACCGGGTTGCTTGTGGCCCTGGCAGTCGCCTGTCCCGGGGCACTTCTGGCGAAGGAGCCGGCGCCGAAAGTCAGCCAGGACGGTCTCGAGCTTAAGAAAGAGACCAAGCAACGGCTCGTGTACGTGAAGCCCGGTGCCGATTTCTCGCCGTACAAGCGCGTCGCAATCCTCGACTGCCACGTGGAGTTCTCGAAGGACTGGGTGCGCGACTACAACAGCAGCCGGCGGGATCTGTCGGGTCGGATCGACGACAGCGACCTCGAGAGGGCGAAGAACGACCTGTCCGCGCAGTTCAAGAAGGTCTTCTCGAAGGAGCTCCAGAAGAACGGCAGTTACCAGGTGACCGACACCGCGGCTCCCGATGTCCTCGTGCTGCGACCGGCACTGATCAACATCCGCGTCAGCGCCCCGGACCTGATGACCGCCGGCCGGAGCACTACCTATGTCCAGTCCGCCGGAGAAATGACACTGTATCTGGAGCTGTGGGACTCCGCCACGAATACCATTTTGGCGCGCGTGGTCGACGCGCAGGCGGACCCTCAGAGCTACGGGCAGATATCAAGCAGCGTCAGCAATCGCGCCGCCGCCGATCGCCTCATGCAACGGTGGGCCGCGGAGCTGCACAAGGCGCTCGACACGGTTCGACCCATCAAGTAGCGGTAGGCGGGACCGCACACGCGAGTCGCTCTTCAGGGGATCTCAGCCGGCAGCGAGACAAAGCCGCGGAAGCGTGCCCGCGCACTGCGTCGCGCGTCCCCGCGCAGTCGCAGCGTGGGTAGCTGCTGCAGCACCCTGAGCAGCGCCACCTGAGCCTCCAGGCGGGCAACTCCCATCCCGACGCAGGCGTGCGCACCGGCGGCGAACGCCAGGTGCCGCTTGGGCCGGCGGGTGATGTCAAACTGATCCGGCTGCGCAAACTCCTGCGGATCGCGGTTGGCGGCGCCGATGCACAGCGTGAGATAGGTGCCGGCCGCGAGCGGCACGCCACCGATCATGAGCGCTTCGCTCACCAGCCGATTGCCGAGCTGGTTGGGGCTCTCCAACCGCAGGCACTCCTCGACCGCGGAAGCGATCAGCGCCGGATTCGCGCGCAGACGTTGCGCCGCTGCCGGTGTGCCCAGGAACAAAAATAAGCCATTGCTGATCAGGTTGGTGGTCGTCTCATGTCCCGCATTCAACAGGAACACGCAGTTCTGCACCAGCTCGTGCTCCGATAATTCCGGCTGCGCCAGCAGGCGCGTGAGCAGGTCCGTGTCCGGCCCGGGATGCCGCCGCCGCACCGCGACCAATTCGCGCAGGTAATGGGTGAACTCGCGGACCGCCTCATTGCCCTGCTCGCGCTGTGCTGCGGTGGTGGTGGTCTCAAGGGCTCCCAGGATCGCCAGGGACCAGCCTCGCAGCGGAACCCGCTCCTCGCGTGGGACGCACAGGAGATTGCCGATCACCTCGACGGGGATGCGCGCGGCGAAGTCCTCGACCAGATCGAACCGGCGCAGGCCCTGCAGGCGCCCGATGAGGGAGTCGACCAGGCTCGTGATACCGGCCTCGAGCCCGCGTAAAACCGCGGGTGTGAGCGCCTCGACTATCGGCCGCCGTACCCGCGTGTGGTAGGGCGCGTCGTTGAATACGAGGCTTGTCGTGTGATGCGCGTACAGCGCCGAGTCCGCGCCGAACGCCGGACCAAATATGGAGCGCTTGTCCGAGCTGAAGCGCGTGCGGTCACGATAGACCTGATCAAGATCCGCGTAGCGCGTTAGGAAGTAGCTGCCATCGGCGCAGCGATGCACGGGATCCCACTCGCGAAGCGCCGCATATGTTTCATAAGGGCTCTCGTAGAAAGCAGCGCTCAAGCTCCGCGGATCAAAGGTATAAGCCAGCGCGCGTGCCTCTTGCGCGTCCATGGACGGGCTAGGCGCACTCCAGCAATGGCTCGAGGAGCGCAAGCACGGCGTGCGGCGCCTCCACGTGCACGTTGTGTGCGGCACCGGGAATGTCATGCGCCGCTCGGGCGTGGGCGCGCAGTTGCTGCAGCGAGACCATCGGATCGTGTTCGCCCCGAGCCAGGATCACCGGGCATGTTGCCGAGGCCACCAGCGATGCGAACGGAGCGCCGGCTACGCCGAACGTGCCTGGATCCTGGGCCAGCCGCCAGCCTTCGGAGGTGCGCAGCACCCCGCGCGCCAGCGAGGTGCGCTCCGGCGCGAGGACTTCGTTGAGTCCCGAAACGCGCCGATAGCGCTCCACGGCCTCATCCTCCGAGGCATAGCAGCGCAGCGGACGTGCCGCCAAATCGCGCGCCGCGGTGAGCTCGGTTGCAGACCAGGCGATCTTCGGACCAATGCCGAGGACGGCGCGCACGCGCGCCGCGAACCAGCCACTTGCCAGGGCGAGCCCGATGTAGGCGCCGAGCGAGTGACCGACGATCACCGGCGCGGACTCCGTCGCGATCCGTGGCGCGACTTGAGCCGCCAACTGACCCACACTATAGAGAGTCTGCCAGTCCGAACCGCCATGGCCGCCAAGATCGACCGCCACCCAGCGCATCCCACCACGCTCATCGATGGCAGTACGCAGGTCGGTCCACACCGCTGCGGTCGCACCGAGGCCGTGTAATAAGAGGATGGTGCGATCCCCGCTGCCCCCGCACTCCTGCCAGATCACAAATGCCGCTCAATGACCATCGGCCTAACTAGAGCCCGCCGCGGGGGCGGAAGTCAACCCGGAGATTAGCGCTTGCCCTGCCACAGGGCCGGCTGACATTAGCCAGGTAGCGATGATTCCTTGGATTCGGCGCGCGGGCTCCCCGAGGTACCTGACCCCCCGTGGCGCAGCACCTCCTGCTAGCGCGGATCGATCCGATAGATGAAATATCGGCACGCGTACGGGTCTTCCCTGCTGATGTCCCTATGAAACGGCCAGCGAACATTGCCGGACCATTTCTGCCAAGACAGCGGGATGATCTCACCGGCTGCCAGCAGACGGCTCATTTGCCAGGGCGAGCCAAACACGATCCACGCCTCTCGTGGCGACTCGCGCAATGAACGCACCAGCTCCGCGACCGTCCTGCGCAGCGTCTCGTTGAGAAAAGGATTGTAGAAGTGGAAGACCTTCGCATCCTCCGGCACGCGCCACTGCGTGGCATTCGTGCTGATGACCGAGACATCTTTGCAGATGAATTGATTGCATGCCCCGCCAAGATTCAACCTGGCGCGCCGGTTCAGTTCCTCGACGAGTTCCAGACCGATAACACGCTTGAAAGGCAGCGTGGCTGCGCAAACGACGATGCGCCCGAGACCTGAACCATAGTCAACGAAGGTGCTGGAAGGGAGGTCGGCGCCGACGAGCTTCATCGCCTTGAAGAAGCCCAGGTAAGGGCTCGGAGCGTAGTGCACTGCGTCCCGGTCGTGCACGCCGAGGGCGTCCTGCATCAGGTCGCCCCGCGTATTAATTCCGAAACGCCGCTCGAAGTATTTCTCCTCAATCAGACGGGCCGCATGCCGTGGTATCCGCACTAGCAGATCAGCCAGCCCATGTTCGCGCAGCACGGCCGCTTCGGCCTTGAGTCTTGAGGCGATTCCCATGCTTCAGACACCCCAGCTCCGGCGTCGCTGGGGACGCGACTCTTACGCGCTCCACAGCAAACGTGCGGGAGCGATGATTCTTCAACCCAACACCCCTCGCAGACGGCAGACCAGGGTCAGTTTGTCCAATCCACGCGAACGTTCTGGGTCCAACAGCCGGGCGGACGCCGCCCGCTCGGCCGTTAGTACGCGTGGCGAGTTACAGGCGCCCCATCAAAAGCAGCACCAGGAGAACGAGTAGGACGAGACCCAGTCCGCCGCTGGGATAGTAGCCCCAACCAGCGCTGTAGGGCCATGTGGGCAGCGCACCTAAGAGGAGAAGAACCACCAGCACAATGACGATCGTACGAGTCGACATGTCGCCCCCCATCGCGTGGATCCGCGATTTGTGGGTGTAATGTCTGCCTATGTCTTAGCGGTGCAAAGGGACCGCGACCCTCGCCGCCTGTAGGCTCCGGACTACGCCTGCGTTCACTATTAGTAATGAACCTCCCGTACTTGCGTTGCTAGCGTATGGTAGGCGAACCATGTCGGCACCTCACGCACCGCTGCGGAACTACTACAAAAACGACAGCGATCGTGAGACATGGGTGCGCGGGCTCTTCGATCGGACCGCACGAGACTACGACCGGCTGGAAGCCATCCTTGGCCTCGGGATGGGATTGCGCTACCGGAGACGTGCCCTGAAAGATGCAGGCCTCCGGGCTGGAATGGCGGTTCTGGATATTGGCACCGGCACGGGTCTCCTGGCCCGTGCCGCCGCGGAGATCGTCGGTGACCCCACGCAGGTAACAGGCGTTGACCCGAGCGGCGGGATGCTCGCTCACGCGCGAGTGCCTGTCGGACTCCAACTGCTAGTTGGGAGCGCAGAAAAGATCCCCGCCAATGACGCCGCAGCGGATTTCGTTTGCATGGGGTACGCGCTGCGGCACATCGGTGATCTGACAGCGGCGTTTACGGAGTTCTTCCGGGTCGTGCGCCCGGGTGGACGACTGTGCGTGCTGGAGATGACCGCGCCCGAGGGCCGCCCGGCACGCGCGCTTTTGAAGGCCTGGATGCACGGCGTCATGCCGTGCATCGCATCCATTCTCTCAGGGCGCAGCGATGCGCCGACTCTAATGCGATACCACTGGGATACCGTCGCCGCCTGCGTGCCTCCCGAACTGATACAGGACGCCATGCGCGAGGCCGGATTCATCGATATCGAGCGCAGCACCGAGCTGGCGGTTTTTTCTGCCTATCGAGCGCGTAGGCCGGATTTGATCGATCCGCCTAAACCCTAGGACTCGTCGGCTGGATCGCCCTGTCAGGTTAGATCGATCGTGCAATCGGCGTCCTCGAGCTCGGCTGCGGCACTATCGGTACGATGGTTCGATGCAGCGGCTCGACGCCCGTCGGGATTTTCTTCCGCTGCCTACGAACGGACAGCGAAGGCACGCCTTACCGGCCGCTCAGCATTCGCGGAGCATTTCTTGTTTGTAAACGAGGTGGCCTATGGCACACGATGAAAAAACGGCGGACGAAGACATCGGACGCCCGGGTCCTTGGGGTGAAGGTCGCTATCAGCAACGCGGGCAGCCTCCGGATCAATCTGTTCTGCCCCCCCGGGGACCGTGCCGAGTGCGGACTCGCCGCCCAAATCAACGCCGGTCACGCGGAAGGACTACGAATTTCCGGGTGAGGAAGCCCTCATAGACAAAGACGGAAGCCTGGAACCGCCGGGCGGGGATGCCGGCTGACGACGCTAAGGGTAAGCGTGGTCCTCACATCGTGATGCTAGCCTTTAGGCATCAAGGTGTCTGATGAACTCTGCGGATGACGGGACCCGCATAGAATCATAGTCTTCACACGCCTTCTTTTCAGGCAGATACACGTCCAGAGAGACGTCCTGCCAGTCTCAGCGCACTAAGGTGCGGCAGGCGTTCCGAATTTGTGGGCCGGGTCACCGCTGTATTTGGAGCGCACAAAAGCGAGAATTTTCCAGAGATCGTCGGAACTCTTAATGATTGTACCGAACGGCGCCATCGAGCCAACGACGTTCTCTCGACCTATACGGGTGTAACCCTGTTTTTGTAGTTCCTCGCTCCCGAGCGTGACCAATCGAAACAGCGTGTCGTCATCACCGCCGTAAATCCAAATGTCGTTGGTCAGCGGCGGACCCATACCGCCGCCACCACCACCGCCGTGGCACCCGGCGCACGAATATCGCTGAAAGTCCTTACCTCCCTGCGCGACAATTCCCTCTTGAGGATCCTTGTAGGGATTCACCAACTTTCCCTTGGGCGTGCTTTTTACCAAGTCTTGCGGAGAGATTTTCGTGTAGTCCGCCGATGCGTGCGAAGCGTCCGGCGATACGCTGCTGAGGTTGCCCAGGGCCATCATGCCGGCGAATATCGTGACAGTTCCCGCAAGTAGAATTTCTATTCTCATTTGAGTTCCTCCTTCACGATAGTTGCTATTTGTGACGCTAGAAATTCACAAAAACGTTCGCGGCGAGAATGTGATCGTTCCTATCCGGCCCGTTATTGCGGAACGTGTATTGATGCATATAGCCGCCTTCTGAGCGGACAAATTGGTTCAGGTTGATCCCCGATCCGACAAAAATCGCAGCAGTTCACCCCAGTTCAAAACAAGACCCCGGCCAACTCTGACGGTCGCCTTAGGCACCCATTGCTTCGCGAACTGGCGCGAGTCTCTACGTCAGCAGAGGCTCTCGCTCAGCTAGTCCGACAAGCCTACACAAGTGTGTCTTGCGCCCCCGCCGTGCCCGCACCATAACGCCGACTAAGCCTAAGCCGAGCAGCGAGAGCGTGCCGGGTTCGGGGACGCCTGTCGGTAAACTACACGAGCCGCTTTGACCAGCGGCGGCACTGGATTCAGGTGTGAGGAGAAGCCATTCATCTTGACGGGTGTTGCAGTCGTAGCCGAAGGCCACGATCTGGCCACCGTCGTTGATCGCTGTTGCCGACATCAGAAAGTAGTCGGACTCGAACGTCGGAATGAGCGTATTCAGATCAACGAGCGGCCCGCCGTCGTAGATGAACGCGGTGGCTAACAACGGGCTGAAGTTGGGGCCGTGTTCGCCAGCTGTTTGGCTGCTCCCAACCACCTCACCAAGGTCGTTGATGCCAAAGCCGACACTTTCATCGCCGCCTAGTGTACCGAGGTCGGTCATGCCGACCCCGTTCGGACCGGTGATGAAGGCGTGACCGGCCGCATTTGCTCCCGTCACCTGGCCACTCGCGTTGATACCATTCGCGCTTCCCACACCGAGGTCGGTCACCCCTACGCCGTTCGGACCGGTGACAAAGCCGTGCTGAAACCCGTTACTTGGGCTGGTAAGAAACTCGCCCACCACCTGGCCCCTACTGTTAATGGCAAAAGGATTGCCCGCATCCGGCAGGTTGAGGTAAGCGATCCCAACGCCGTTCGGCCCGGTAATGAAGACGCGAGGGAACGCGTAACCCGTCACTTGCCCACTCGCGTTGATCGCTTTGCCGAACCCATTGATGTTGAGGTCTGTTGTCCCGACCCCATTCGGCCCCGTGACGAAGACACCAGCGGATGAGTGGCCCGTAACTTGGCCTAGATCGTTGATGCCGTAGCCTATGCTGCCGGCCGCTAGTTCCGTAAACCCAATGCCGTTTGGACCCGTGATGAACGCATGAGAGGTCGAGCCTTCGTACAGCACCCCGACCAATTGGCCGCTGGCGTTGATGCCGTTGACGAACCCGTCGCCCAACGTGCCGAGGTCGGTCACGTCATAAAATTGATCAGCCACAGCCGCGCTGGTGAGCAACACCATGGCGGCGCCGACTATGGCACGGAGTGCATTCGCATGGGCTGGAATGATCATCGGAGCCCCCTGCTGTTTTGTGAGTTCCGCTAACGCACAGGCTACGCTCACCAACGCTTCATACGAAGGAATGTAAACTTAAGCTTAAGACGCCGTTGCCATCAGACGGAGCTCGCAGGAGTGCGATTCGCGGTCCTGAGTGATCAGTTGATGCGTCTATCGTGTACGCCAGCTATGGGAGGACGCGGACGGTCATTCAAGCTGAGGGCCAGCTATCTGGAAGTGCGCCTCGCGTAGCCTGGCGCCCAATGCCTTGCCTGCGGTCTTGCCGAGCCGCAGGCTGCGTTGCGGGGAACCAAAGACATTTCAGCCAACCTGCCGCCGACATGACAGAGCGCTACAATCGGCCGAACGACGGCGGCACGCCGCGTGCTGCCCTAGTCATAGGGAGCATCTCCGTGAAATCGCGCATTCTCGGATTGACTGCGATGGCGCTACTGGCGGAACCGATCGGGGCAATGGCGGCGACGACGTGCCCACCGGTGGTTTCGATCAATACCTCTCCGACGCGTTCACCTGCACTACCAACAACGTGATGTTCAGTGATTTTTCCTTCACAGCGAGCGCAACAGGCGGCGCTCCGGCGCCCACTGCAGCGGGCAACGTCGTGAGCATTCTGACCCCAGCCCCAAATGTTGATGGCACCGGTTTTTTGTTCAACCCGGGTATGCTCGCCATGACTCGAGGACTGCAAAGGCTTTGGGCGTCATGAGGACGCGTTCCGCAGCACCGCGCTCACCAAGCCGCCACAGACACTGGTTCGGCGTATCGAGCCGGAACGGCGAAAACACCTTCACCTAACCCACCAATTGTCCGCTACATGACTGCACCAGAGCACTTGGAGCCCAACCTACAGCAGAGTGTAAGGCCGTCCCGTCGCTCGGCGTAAGTCGAGACCCGACTGTAGTACTCGAGCGGGTTCACCGGCCAAAGTACCGGCTATACCTGCGGCGGCCGAAATCGAAAGACGACGGGGCGCGGCGGTCGGCGGACGCGCGCTTGAGCTTAGCAATAGAAACGGCCGCCATAATCCAGGAATCCTTGAATTACATGCGCGGTCCACATGTCAGCACATGATAAATGGCGTGAGCGTAGGTAGTGCAACGGATCTTTCGCACTTTCTGTTTCGAGTCGGTGGTTTCGGATCTGGTTCTCAGGCTGCTGCCTCCTGCTTTGCGGGGTTAAGCAGCGAGTCCATCAGCATGTAGCGCCGCTTGCCCCATTTGGTCGAGGCGATGTGTCGAAGTCTCGCCGCGGCCAGCATCAGTGCCGAGCGTCCGTCAGGGAATGCTCCAACGACTCGAGTGCGTCTTCGGATTTCCCGAATGATCCTCTCCAATGGGTTGTTGGTTCGGATCTGTCGCCAGTGGGTCGACGGATAGGCATAGTAGGTCATCGTCTCGCTGACCTTCTGCTCCACCAGCTCGGCAGCCGTGCGCAGCTTCATCGCCTTCAATCGCTCGACGACTTCAGTAGCCTTCGTCTTGGCGGCTCTGCGATCCTCCTGGGCGTGAATCGCCTTGAGCATGCGCGCCACCTCGGCGACTTTGCCGTTGGGCACGTGACTGAAGACGTTGCGGTAAAAATGCACGACGCAGCGCTGCCAGTCTGTCTTGGGAAACACCTCGGCAGCCGCTTCCACCAATCCTCTGCAGGCATCCGAGATGATCAGCCGTACGCCTTTCAGGCCACGGTCCTTGAGGTGACACAGGAAGCCGCGCCAACCCTCCAGATCTTCCTTCTCGCCTTCGGCAACCCCTAGGATTTGCTGAATCCATCGGTCCCGACGCCGATCGCAATCAGCACCGAGATGTTCTTCACTTCACCCGCCCAGCTTCTCTTTAAGATCACCCCGTCCAGATACACGTACGGAAACTCCCCCGTGATCTCACGGTTGCGCCAGGCCTCGATGTGCCGGTAGATCTTCTGGTTAAGCCGCGAGACGGTGCCGGAGCTCACCCGCGTGCCCCACAGCGCTTCGGTGATGTCTTCGACTCGGCGCACTGACACTCCCGCCAGATACATCTCCACGAGTGCCTCCTCCACGGAGGACTCCCGCCGCTTATACCGGTCCACAATCGCGGTCTCAAACGGCAGGCGCCGCAGCTTCGGTACCCGCAGCGTCACTTCCCCAGCCTTGGTCTCGAGCTTGCGCTCGTAGTGGCCGGCTCTGCCATCGACCCGCTCCGCCGAGCGCTCGTAACGCTGTGCCCGGCAGATCTGGTCGGCCTCCGCATCCAGTTAGCCCGTTCAGCGTCTCCTCCACGCTCGAGCGGACTACCTCATCCACAGTTGCGGAGTCTGAATTTACTTACGACGGTGCATTTCTTATTTGGGTGCTAACCGGCGTGGCGGTTGATTCGCATACTAAAGTTAGCTGCTAGTGAATCGCCACGCCTCTTGGGGCACGTGGCCTGATTACGTTGCAGATCTCCGATAAATCGCTCTCAGAGTGGAGATCGGGACATCGCCCAGCTGGATCGTGAGACCAAAGCTGAACGCGCAGGTCCTGGATCACGTCGTTTGTCAGGCACTGAACCGCAACGGCACAACTTGCCCCTGGTTCCAAGGTCGAGCCAGAGCAACGATCCTTGCGAATTGCCAGCTGTTTTAGTCCTTTGCCCTCGAGATAGACTTTGCTTACGGCCACTCGCGACTCTCCAGAATCCCGAACAATCGCATAGAACCTCTGATCCTCGGGCACGGGAGGATTGCTACTCGTGAATGCCTGAAGGTAAGAAGGATCGCGTCCGCCATCGGGAGCGGTGTGCGAGTCCGTCACATCCAACGGCATTGCGCTTGGACACGAGATCGCTGGTGTCTTCGCAGTCGGCGTCGCAGCCCCCGCCTCCTGCAGGCGAGATGAGATTGACGGATTGGACCGCAGTTGCGCGGCCGCTTCATAGGCTTGTCGCGCGCCCATTAAGTCTCCCCGCGTCCATAGCAAGTCTCCCTGCAGGCTCCAACCGTAGTACGCAAGCGTCGGCACTCCTTGCATGCGGAGCGCTAATTCTGCGCTAGCGCGCGACAATGCGGGCGTAAGAAAAATGTGATTCCTAGACGCGAGATCTCGTGCCGGACCTGCACCCTGGCGCTCGTCGGTTCCCTTGAATATGTGCTCGATCCCCGAGCGCGCGGACACGGAAGCTTCGAGCGCTGCCACACTGGGCAATACCGCGCTAGCGGGCGCCTCCCGCTCCAGTTTTTGCAAGGCGATCGCTGAGAGCGGAGACCAATTAATCGAGTTCAAGAAGTCCGCGGCTGAAACAAGCTGGGCTGCGGTTCCGAGGTCCGGATCGACGGCTGCCAAGCCGTGTCGGACGGCTTGGACAAGCTCATTCGTCGCGTCATCGCCCCCTTTCTCTGACATACCGCATTGATGTGCGGGCTTCAAAATCGAACGCGCTGCGAGGCGACGAAGCAACATAGCGTTGATTTGCGCTGTTACGCTTTGCGCTTGCTTAAGTCTATGCTCATTTGCGACACGTTCTGGGATTTGCACATCAACAGTTTGATCGGCCGTAACACTGGAACTCAGGACAAAAGAGTACTTTTCTCCTACGGGTGCATCGAGGGAAATGACGATGTCGACATTTGCAGTCCTACTCGGATTGATCCCATACCGACGCCGCCCTGCTAAAACCGGGAGCGGCGCATCCTCGGGAACAATGTACAGCCGATTTGGGGCAGAGACTGCCCCGAAGTACCAAGTCAAGGGTCTGAAGCCGGAGTTCTTCAAGCGGGCAACGTGGTTGCCCGCCATAACAAACATACTGCGGTCGCCGATAGTCTCAAAGTCGGGCGTTTCAAGCTTTGCTGCGTACTGCGGCCCGACAGCGTATCGGTTCAGCGCATTTACGAGCACAATGACCGCCTGATCATCCGACTTCGTGGGCTTAACGATGTTGATGTGGTCGACTGCGATTGGGCTTCCGGGATCGTCACAGAAGTAATTAGCAGAGCCTCTACCCACTATAAGGAAGCCGTGTGTGTTCTCCGTTTCATAGGCGCACACGACGTGAGGCCGAGCCCCCTTGATCGCCTTCCACTCGCTGTTCAAGATGGACAGGTATACATTCTTGTCTCCTTTGATCATCTCGGCCAACGCGGGATTGCCGACAACAATGTTGGCAATGTTCGCGATCTGCGCACCCTCTTGTGGCGTTGAATAAAGGACGACTAAAGGCACACGATCCATTGGGCGGTATGTAACAAGATACCGAAGAATGACCAAGCCACCCATGCTGTGCCCGACGAACACCAACTGATCGTAGTCATTCTCGGGAACGGCCGACACCAAGTACTCATTCATCTTGTCAGCCGCTTGCTGAATGTCGAACGACCCGCTGCCGAACATCTTCGAAGTGAACCCGAACGCATAAACGTCGACAAAGCTGCCGACAGTTGGGTCATCGGAGATAAGCTTGAAAAAGCTAGTTGAGCCATCGGCGGCCGTCCACGTGCCATCTGTATCGCCAAAGATTCCGTGCACAAATACGACGGCGGTCTTGGAATGTGGTGTGTGCGGAGTCTGCCGCGCGACCCAGTGCGGATTGGTTTGATTGTCGGTTGTAGGCTCTTTAGCGCACCCAGTGTTCAGGAATACAAGAACACTCATTAGCATCATTGCTACTGGCGTTGGGTAGGAATGCGGCTTTCGCGAGGCGTTGGCCATTCCGCCCCCTCTATTTGTTTTGAAAATAACGGCAGGATCCTAGCTCTAAGTCGTGGCACATGCCATTGCGCCCAGGTACCCAGGCGCGAGAAGTCGGGTTACCCATTTGCTGGCCGGTGCAAGCGTTAGGCTGCCTCTATCTGTCGCTTATAGCAGGTCTATCTCACCCACGCGCGGAGCGGCGCTCCTTCAGAATTTGCCGCACCCTCCTGGTACTGGGTAACGGATTTCTTGTCAGCCGCTTGATAACCCGCTCAGAAGGTGGGGATGCGCGCCGGGCATGGTTTGGTGGTGACGTTCAGTCGATGGGCACTATGAACCGGTCTGCCGCTGGCCCCGAGACCAAAGATCCGACTCAGGCGCTTGATCAATCATGCTTTGGGCTTCCCAGGCTTAGGCAGCGACGCCGACGCAACTTTAGCTTTAACACGCTGCCTTTCTGCAAGATTCAGCAGCTCCAACCCCAGCTTCTGAGCGGTGCCGGGCTGCATGCATAGAGCTACCTTGAACGATGAGCGTCCGATGTCGTCCTCCGTCGGAACGTCACGGCGCAACTGAATCCAAATGTGCGTGGCATCACTGTAAATGTGTATGGCGTCTGAGGCATTGACCGGGTATGAGGTAGCTCTCATCCCCTTAGGAGTTGCCATTGGGTTTTCCGTTCATTGTTCGCACTGTGTTTAGTTCCGTCACGGTTCAGGTGCGCCGTTCTAAGCCTGACGTTGAGCGGGCGTATCAGTGAAAACTCTAAGACGCGTTTGCTCGTGGACACCCAATGTAATCGCCCGCAGTCCCGGTGCCGACGCGAGTAGGTCCCGTCCGCCCTCGACGAAGCGAGCATTTCCTTGCTTCGCTGGCGGCGGCTCATATGCGCTTACGTTGTAGACGACTCCAACCGATCCGCCGTTCGGGAAGCAAAACCTCTCAAGTAGGTCACGAGCCACACCGCGTGAGTCGGCGCCCGTGGTGCCGCCCGCCATCGCTTCTCGGACTCGCCCGCGACGAACATGGCGAACGCGCTGCAGGCGCGCAGCTCCACGCCGCAGCGCTCGCGGAACCGGCAGCAGTCGCAAGGCGCGGGTCCGGTGATGACATCGAGCTGCGCGTGCGCGGACATCGCGCGGCAGTGTACGCCTCGATCAGGGCGTGTCCTTCATCGGATCAGTGACGACCCAACCGTGATCCTCGCTGTACTGGATCTCGGGAGTGTGCCCGGCGTCTCGGATGGCTTGAAACTTACGCAGCGCCGCGATCGCATCCTCATCACGGCGATCGCCTGCCGCGTGCATCAGTTCGTTGTACGAGCGCGGTCGCAGTTCGTTATTCCGCGGAGCCATCTAGTTGTACCTCACGCTGTACCTCAAGCGATTTTCGCGGCTGGCTGGAATTCGTAAGTGGCTGTTGTGAAGTCCCAGAACTAAGGTGACATTCTGGCTCCCTTCTCGAACCAGGAGAGAGCCCATGAACAAGAACGAACAGAACCGAGTGGTTGCCTGGCGTTTGAAGCTGTTGCGGCAAGCCAGTGACATGCCCAGGAGCGTCGCCCAGACCTGTCGACACTTTGGCCTTTCTCGCAAAACCTTTTACAAATGGAGAGCCAGATACAAGAGTCACGGTGAGGCCGGCTTATGCGACCGACCGCGAGTCCCGCAGCACTTTCCGAAGGCCACGCCCCGTGTGGTGATCTCCAAGATCCTGTACCTACGGGATCGTTATCACTTTGGACCCGGCAGGACCGCCAGCTATTTGCAGCGCTTTCATCATCTGACGGTGGCACGCTCCACGGTACATCGCATTCTGATCCGTTACGGGATGAACCGGCTACCGGCCAACCAGAAGCGTCGGCCGACAGGCCGGCCCTGGAAGCGATACGAGAAGCCACAGCCCGGGCACCGCGTACAAGTGGATGTGAAGTTCCTCGAGCGGATCGCAGGCTCTAGAAAGCGCCTCTATCAGTTCACAGCCATCGACGACTGTACGCGTATTCGGGTGCTCAAGATCTACGATGCCTGCAACCAAACCGCAGCCATCCGCTTCGTGGACGAGGTCATCCGGCGGCTCCCCTTCAGGGTGCTGGTTATCCAGACCGACAACGGCGCCGAGTTCCAGTCTCACTTCCACTGGCACCTCGAGGAGCATGACATCCGCCATGTCTATATCCGACCCAGGACGCCCCACTTGAACGGCAAGGTCGAGCGCTCACACCGGGTGGACGAACAAGAGTTCTACCAGCTGTTGGATAAAGGCGGCATCGCCGACGATATCCATCTGTTCAATGACAAGCTTCGCGAATGGGAGGACTACTACAATTATCATCGGCCCCACGGAGCCCTCGATGGGCAGACCCCCTACGAGCGGCTCTTGACAAAGAAAGATCCTGCCAGCGTGTCACCGAAGTCCTGAGACCTTACATGTTTTTCTTGGTCGGAGCGCCGAGATTTGAACTCGGGACCCCTTGCACCCCATGCAAGTGCGCTACCAGACTGCGCCACGCTCCGACACGATTGTTCTTCTTGAAGGCTTGCCGGGCGGCCGGGGAGATGCCGCACGGGGCGCCGATGATACGCCATTTCTCGCCGAATGCGGCAGCTTCAGCGCCGCAGCATCTTCATCAGTTCTTCGAGTTCGACCCGCATCTGCTTGACGATCTGCTGGCTCTGCGTGACATCGGTGCGCGCTTCCTCGCCGCCGAGCTTGTTACGCGCACCACCAATCGTGAAGCCCTGGTCATAGAGCAGGCTGCGTATCTGGCGGATGACGATCACGTCCTGGCGCTGATAATAGCGACGGTTGCCGCGGCGCTTGACGGGCTTGAGCTGCGGGAACTCCTGTTCCCAGTAGCGCAGTACGTGCGGCTTCACCCCGCACAGCTCACTGACCTCACCGATCGTGAAGTAGCGCTTGCCGGGGATCGCCGGCAGCTGAGCGTTATTCTTTGGCTCCAACATAGGCTTCGACCCGTGCCTTCAGTTTTTGCCCTGGACGAAACGTCACCACGCGTCGCGCGCTGATCGGGATTTCCTCGCCGGTCTTCGGGTTACGACCCGGGCGCTGGTTCTTATCGCGCAGGTCGAAATTGCCGAAACCGGAGAGCTTGACCTGCTCACCGCCCGACAGCGCGGCGCGAACCTCCTCAAAGAATAGATCCACCAGCTCACGTGCTTCGCGCTTGTTGAGCCCGAGCTGGTTAAACAACGCTTCCGCCATCTCCGCTTTAGTCAGGGCCATTTCTTTATTCTCGAATTCTTGCGTTCAGTTTCTCACGCAAATCCGCGACCACGGAGCTCATCAGGCGCTCCACATCATCATCGGTAAGAGTGCGAGAAATATCCTGAAAAATCAAGCCTAAAGCAATGCTTTTTCGACCTTCTTCGAGGCCAGGGCCCCGATAGACGTCGAAAACGCGGAGTTCACGCAGGAGGCTGGAGGCGGACAAGGTTACACGCTCGGCAATCGTACTTAAAGTCACCGACTCGTCGACCACGATCGCAAGATCGCGCCGCACCTGCGGGAACCTTGAAATCTCCTGGTAGGCGCTGCGGTGGACCGCAAGGGCCGCTGCGTCAAGCTCAAAGAGCACCGGCGTATATGTAAAATCCATCGACTTCACCAGTGTCGGATGCAGGTCCCCGAGCCACCCGACCGTTTCACCGCGGCGCAGCAGGCGCGCGCTGCGCCCCGGGTGCAGCGCCGGGTGCGCCGCGGACTCGAAGCTGAAGGACCCCGCATCGCCGGTCGCGGCAATCAGTGCCATCAGGTCCGCCTTGACGTCGAAGAGATCGAGCGCGACGCGGCCCTCCTTCGCGATGCCCCATTGTTCCGGCAGCCGTGCACCGCAGGCAACGCCGGCGAGCGAGTCGATCTCGCGCGTGGTGCCGCCGCTTAATTCAAAGCGCGTGCCGTGCTCGAACAGGCGGATGCGGTCGGCCTGGCGATGCTGATTCTCGAGCGCCGCGCGCAGCAGTCCCGGCCACAGCGACACCCGCATCACCGACAGGTCGCTCGCAATCGGATTCGACAGCGCGAGCGCCGGCACTGAGGGGAAGAGCTGCGACTGCAACACCGGGTCGACGAACGCAAGCGTGATCGCCTCCTGGTAGCCGCGCGCGGCGAGTGCCTCAAGACAGGCCGATTCCGCCGGCTGTGCCTCGGGCAGCGCGCGAAAGTGCTGGGGCACCGCGGCCTCGGTTTCCGGGATCGCCTCGAATCCGACGATCCGGGCCACCTCCTCGATCAGGTCCGCCTCGATCGTGAGATCGAAGCGATGTGCCGGGGGCGTGGCGCGCCAGCCGTCCGCTGCTGCGACCACCTGCAGCCCCAGGCCCGCGAGCGCCGTGCTGACCTTTGCCGCGGGCAATTCCACCCCGAGCAGTTTCTGCAGGCGCGCGGCACGCAGCGACACCGGAAGCCGCCGCGGCAGATCGGGTGCGGATTCGGTGACGTGCACGGCGCCCGCGGCGCCGCCGGCAAAGGGCTTCAGCAATGCCACGGCGCGCTCGATGGCGCGCGCCTGGCCGGAAGGGTCGACGCCGCGCTCGAAGCGCTGGCCCGCATCCGTCACCAGGCCCACGCGCCGGGCGCGCCCGAGAATGGCCGCGGGGGCAAAGAAGGCCGACTCGAGGTAGACGTCGCGGGTGTCCGCGCTGACCGCCGTGCGCAGCCCGCCCATGATGCCGGCGAGCCCCACGGCACCGGCCTCGTCTGTGATGAGGAGCATGTCCTCCTCCGCGCGGATCTCCTTGCCGTCGAGGAGCACCAGGGCCTCCCCCTGCAGCGCCAGCCGCACGCGGATGCCGCCCTGAAGCTTCGCAAGATCGTAGGCGTGCATCGGCTGCCCGAGTTCGAGCATGACGTAGTTGGTGACATCGACCACCGGGCTGATCGGGCGCAGGCCCGCGCGGCGCAGGCGCTCGCGCATCCACAGCGGCGTCGTGGCGTGATTGTCGATGCCGCGCACGATGCAGCCGGCGAAGCGCGGACAGGCCGCGGGCGCCTCCAGTCGCACCGTGAGCGGATCACCGGCCGCGCCAGTCAGGGCGCGGATCGCGGGGCCCGTGACCGGCGTGCCGGTGAGCGCCGCGACTTCGCGCGCGATGCCGAGCATCGACATGGCATCGCCGCGGTTGGGCGTCACGTTCACTTCCAGCACCGCCTCATCAAGGCCCAGGTACTCGCGCAGGGACTTGCCGACCGGGGCATCGGGCGGCAGCTCGAGAATGCCGTTCGAGCTCTCCGCCAGCCCGAGCTCCTTGGCGGAGGCGAGCATGCCCTGCGATTCGATGCCGCGCAGCGTCGCCGCGCGGATGGCGAGCTCACCCGGGAGCACGGCTCCCACCTGCGCGAGGGCGCTCTTGAGTCCGGCGCGCGCGTTCGGCGCGCCGCACACGATCTGCAGCGCTTCCCCGCGCCCCATCGAGACGCGGCAGACCGTAAGCTTGTCAGCCTGCGGGTGGCGTTCCGCGCTGAGAATCTCCGCCACCACCACCTCGGTGAATTCCGGGGCGGCGCTTGCCAGGGATTCGAGCTCGAAGCCTGCCATGGTGAGGCGCGCGCCAAGCTCGGCCGGTGGCCACGGCAGCTTCACCCATTCCGCGAGCCAGGAGTACGGCACCTTCATGCGCTGAAGGCCCGGAACTGCGTGAGGAAGCGCAGGTCGTTCTCGAAGAACAGGCGCAGGTCATTCACCCCATAGCGCAGCATGGCGAGGCGGTCGATGCCGGCGCCGAAGGCATAGCCGCTGAAGCGCTCCGGATCGATGCCGCAGGCGCGCAGCACGTTCGGGTGCACCATGCCGCAGCCGGAGATCTCCAGCCAGCCGGTGTGTTTGCAGGTACGACAACCGCGCCCGTCGCAAAAGACACACGACATGTCCACTTCGGCGGAGGGCTCGGTGAAGGGGAAGTAGGACGGGCGCAGCCGCATCGCGAGGTCCTTCTCGAAGAAGGCCTGCAGGAAGCCGTGCAGCACCGCCTTCATGTTGGCGAAGCTCACCTGCTCCCCGACCGCCAGTCCCTCCAGCTGGTGGAACATCGGCGAGTGGGTCATGTCCGAATCGCAGCGGTACACGCGCCCCGGGGCGATGATGGCCAGCGGCGCTCCACGTTCCTGCAGCGCGCGGATCTGCACCGGCGAGGTGTGCGTGCGCAGGAGGCGACCGTCGGGGAAGTAGAAGGTGTCGTGCAGCGCCCGCGCCGGGTGGTTGGCCGGGATGTTGAGCGCCTCGAAATTGTGGAAGTCATCTTCGATCTCAGGTCCCGCGGCGACCTCGAAGCCGGCGCGGCGGAACAGGGTCTCGATGCGCAGGCGCGCCCTGGTGACCGGGTGCAGGCCGCCCGGCCCCTCGCCGCGCCCGGGCAGCGTCACGTCGATGCGCCCGCCGGCGAGCTCGCGCTCGATGGCGGCCCGCTGCAGCTGGGCGCGCCGCGCCTCAAGCGCCGCCTGCAGGTCCTGCTTCGCCTGGTTGATGCGCGCGCCCGCGGCGGGTCGCTCGGCGGCACGCAAGGCCCCGAGTGACTTCAGCTGCTCCGTGAGCGTGCCCTTCTTGCCCAGCCAGCGCACGCGCGCGTCCTCGAGCGCCGCGAGGTCGCCGCAAGCGGCCACCTCGGCGAGCGCCTGGCCGGTCAGGGCGGTCAGGTCCGACACGACCCGCTCCCTTGGCTTCAGGTGATACCGAGGGCGGTCTTTGCCTGCTGCGCGATCGCGCCAAACGCCGCGGTGTCGTGCACCGCGATGTCCGCGAGGACCTTGCGGTCGATCTCGACGCCAGCCTTGTTCAGGCCGTTGATGATGCGGCTATAGGTGAGACCGTACAGGCGCGCCGCGGCATTGATGCGCGCGATCCACAGGGCACGGAACTCACGCTTGTTGGCGCGCCGGTCGCGATAGGCGTACTGGCCGGCCTTGATGACGGCCTGCTTGGCTACGCGATACACCTTGCGGCGGGCGTTGTAGTAACCCTTCGCCTTGCCCAGAACTTTCTTGTGACGGCGCCCGGCCGTCACGCCACGCTTTACTCGTGCCATGGTGGTGCTCGATTACTTGTGATTGGGAAGTAGCTGCACGAGACGACCCTTGTCGCTTTCGTGCACGAGGCTCGAGCCGCCCGAGCGTGCGTGGCGCTTGAGCTTGCGGGTCTTGTGGCCGAGGTTGTGGCGACGATTGGCCGCGTAGCCTTTGAAGCTCTTCGCCGTTTTGCGAAAGCGCTTGGCCGCAGCCCGGTTGGTTTTCAACTTGGGCATCGAATCACTCCTAATTGTGTAGCAACCGCTCACAAGGCGCCTGAGGCAGGCACCCGCTTGCGGGCGAACGAGCGCAGGCCCCTTGGGCGGGCTTGCGAGCGTTACTTCTTCTTCGGTGCAAAGACCATGATCATCTGCTTGCCTTCCATGAGCGGGTTCTGCTCGACCACCGCGTGCGGCGCCAAGTCAGTGGAAACCCGGTCAAGGAGCTTGCGCCCGATGTCCTGGTGCACCATTTCGCGGCCGCGGAACCGTAAGGTCACCTTGGCCTTATCACCCTCGGTCAGAAAGCGGGTCAGATTACGCACCTTGATCTGGTAATCCGCCTCTCCCGTACCGGGACGAAACTTAACTTCCTTTACCTGAATCTGTTTTTGCTTGCGCTTGGCGGAGTGGGCTTTCTTGTTCTGCTCGAACAGGAACTTGCCGTAATCCATGATGCGCACGACCGGCGGTTCGGCGGTCGGCGACACCTCAACCAGATCCAGCTCCGCGGACAACGCCATCTGCAGGGCGTCATAGCGGGACATCACTCCAGCCTGCGACCCATCGGCCGCGATCACACGCAGTTGCGGCGCGCTGATGTCCTCGTTGCGCCGGACCCGCTTTGTTGCACTAGCGATTCGTCATCCCTCCATTACTGTGCGCCCGCGGCTTTTGAGCTCGACGCGGAGTCGTTCGGCGAACGTCTCCGGCACCATCGTGCCCAGATCCTTGCCGCTGCGGGTACGCACTGCGATCAGGTTTGCGGCTACTTCCTTGTCGCCCGCGACCAGTAAATATGGAACACGCTTAAGCGTGTGCTCGCGGATTTTAAAGCCGACCTTCTCGTTACGCAAGTCGGACTCCACCCGAAATCCCTGATTTTTCAGGGATTCCGTAACCTTGCGGACGTACTCGTCCTGGCGGTCGGTGATGCTCAGGACCACGACCTGCACCGGCGCCAGCCACGCTGGCAGGCGCCCGGCGTGGTGCTCCAGCAGGATCGCGAAGAAGCGCTCCAGCGAGCCGAACATCGCGCGGTGCAGCATCACCGGCGTGCGCTTGCTGCTGTGTTCGTCGATGTAATAGGCGCCCAGGCGCTCGGGCATGTTGAGGTCGACCTGCAGCGTGCCGCACTGCCAGTCCCGGCCGATGGCATCGCGCAGGACGAACTCGAGCTTGGGGCCGTAAAAGGCACCCTCGCCCTTGTTCAGGGTGTACTCGATGCCGGCGGCGGCGGAAGCGGCCTTGAGGGCGGCCTCGGCCCGGTCCCAGATGTCATCCGACCCCACGCGCTGCGGGGGGCGGTCGGCGTACTTGATGCGCACGTCCTCGAAGCCGAAGTCACGGTAGATATCCAGGATGAGCTTGGTGATCGCCACCGACTCGGATGTGATCTGCCCTTCGGTGATGAAGCAGTGTCCGTCGTCCTGGGTGAAGGCGCGCACGCGCATGAGCCCGTGCAGTGCGCCGGAGGGCTCGTAGCGGTGCACCTTGCCGAACTCCGCCAGGCGCACCGGCAGCTCCTTATAGCTGCGCAGGCCGTGGCGGAAGATCTGCACGTGGCCCGGGCAGTTCATGGGCTTGATGGCGTAGGTGCGCTCATCCGGGGTCTTGGTGAGATACATGTTCTCGCCGAACTTCTCCAGGTGCCCGGACTGCGCCCACAGCTGCGCGTCCAGGAGCTCCGGCGCACTCACTTCCTCGTAGCCCGCCGCCCCCTGGCGCTCGCGCATGTAGCTGATCAGGGCCTGGAACACGGTCCAGCCCTTGGGGTGCCAGAACACCGCCCCCGGTGCCTCTTCCTGCAGGTGAAAGAGGTCGAGCTCCTTGCCGATGCGGCGGTGGTCGCGCTTCTCGGCCTCCTCCAGCCGGTGCAAGTACTCGTCCAGCTGCTTCTTGTCGGCCCAGGCGGTGCCGTAGATCCGCTGCAGCATCTCGTTACGCGAGTCCCCGCGCCAGTAGGCGCCGGCAACCTTGGTCAGCTTGAAGGCCTTGAGCTTGCCCGTGGAAGGCACGTGCGGGCCGCGGCACAGGTCCACCCAGCTGCCCTGGCCGTAGAGACTGATCTCATCCTTGTCCGGGATGGCGGCGATGATCTCCGCCTTGTAGAGCTCGCCCAGGCTGCGGAAGAACTTCACGGCCTCATCGCGCGGCATGACGCGGCGGCTGACGGCCTGGTCCTTTTTGGCAAGCTCGGTCATCCTGGCTTCGATCGCCGTGAGGTCCTCGGGCGTGAAGGGCCGCTCGAAGGCGAAGTCGTAGTAGAAGCCATCCTCGATCACCGGCCCGATCGTCACCTGGGCGGACGGGAACAGCTCCTTCACCGCCTGCGCGAGCAGGTGCGCGGTGGAGTGGCGGATCACCTCCAGCCCGTCCGGATCCTTGTCCGTGACGATGGCGAGCTGCGCATCGTCTGCGATCACGTAGGAGGTATCCACCAGGCGGCCGTTGACGCGGGCGGCGAGTGCCGCCTTGCGCAGGCCCGCGCCAATGCTGCCCGCCACCTCGTCCACCGTCACCGGGTGATCGAAGGGGCGCTTACTGCCATCGGGCAATGTGACAACGGGCATAGGACCAACCTTCCGGGCATTCCCCCAAAGCGCCTGCGGCGTGATCGCAGTGAAAAAAAGGGCGCCGCGGTGTTGCCGCGAGCGCCCTCTTCTTCATCTGGTAGGCGCGAGTGGGATCGAACCACCGACCACCACCATGTCAAGGTGATGCTCTACCACTGAGCTACGCGCCTGCGTTTAAGCCATCAGCACAACAAGGGGGCGCGAACGATACAAGAGCAGGCCTCTGCGCGCAAGCTAATCCGATAATTTCCAAGCACTTACGTTTGGGTCAGCGGCGCCGGGAACCCCAGTTCCAGCTGCTTCAGGCGCTCGATCTCATCGCGCAGCCGCGCGGCGTCCTCGAACTCAAGATTGCGCGCCTTTTTGAACATCTCCCCTTCCAGGCGCTTGATCTGCTTCACCAGCGCCTCGGGCTTCAAGTCCGCCGCCGTGAGTGCCTTGCCGCGCCGGCCCCGTTCCCCGGGCACGGGCGCTTCCGAGCGGGCCCCTTCCATGATGTCCATCACCGCCTTGGTGATGCCGCGCGGGATGATGCCGTGCTCGAGGTTGTAGGCGACCTGGCGCTTGCGCCGGCGGTCGGTCTCCTCGATCGCACGCTGCATGGAGCCGGTCATGCGGTCGGCATACATGATGGCCCGGCCGTTGATGTGGCGCGCCGCGCGGCCGATGGTCTGGATGAGGGAGTTGTCCGAGCGCAGGAACCCTTCCTTGTCCGCGTCCAGGATCGCGACCAGGGCAACTTCGGGCATGTCCAGGCCCTCGCGCAGGAGATTGATGCCGACCAGCACGTCGAATTTCCCCAGTCTTAGGTCGCGGATGATCTCGGTGCGCTCCACCGTCTCGATGTCCGCGTGCAGGTAGCGAACCCGCACCCCGTGTTCGTTCAGGTATTCGGTGAGGTCCTCGGCCATGCGCTTGGTGAGGGTGGTGATGAGCACGCGCTCACCGGCGGCTACGCACTTCTTGATCTCCGACAGCACGTCATCGACCTGGCTTCCCACCGGGCGCACTTCCACCTCCGGATCCACCAGCCCGGTCGGCCGCACCAGCTGCTCGACGAGCTGGGAGGTGTGCGCGGACTCGTACTTCCCCGGGGTGGCGGAGACGAAGATCATCTGTGGGGCGAGCTGCTCCCACTCCTCGAACCGCAGGGGGCGGTTGTCGAGCGCCGAGGGCAGCCGGAACCCGTACTCCACCAGCACTTCCTTGCGCGAGCGGTCGCCCTTGTACATGGCGCCCAGCTGCGGCAGCGTCTGGTGGCTTTCATCCACGAACAGGAGCGCATTCTTCGGCAGGTAGTCGAACAGGCACGGCGGTGGCTCCCCGGGCGCACGCCCCGAGAGGTAGCGCGAGTAGTTCTCGATGCCGGCGCAGTAGCCGACCTCCTTGATCATCTCCATGTCGAACATCGTGCGCTGCTCCAGGCGCTGCGCCTCCACGAGTTTGCCCGCCTCGCGCAGCTCCTTCAGCCGCTCGCGCAGGTCATCGCGGATCTGGTCCACCGCGCCGATGAGCCGCTCCCGCGGTGTCACATAATGCGTACCCGGATAGACGGTGAAGCGCGGCACCTTGCGGTTGATCGCGCCCGTCAGGGGATCAAACAGCGTGATCGAGTCGATGCTGTCATCGAACAGCTCCACGCGCACCGCCTCGCGCTCGGACTCGGCCGGGAAGATATCGATGACATCCCCGCGCACCCGGTAGGTTCCCTGGGTGAGGTCGAGTTCATTGCGCGTGTACTGCATGTCCGCCAGGCGCCGCAGCAGCGCGCGCTGATCGATGCGATCACCGCGCTTCAAGTGCAGCACCATGGCCAGGTACGCCTGCGGGTCGCCCAGGCCGTAGATCGAGGACACGGTCGCGACGATGATCGAGTCGGAACGCTCGAGCAGCGCCTTGGTGGCCGAGAGGCGCATCTGCTCGATGTGCTCGTTCACCGAGGAGTCCTTCTCGATGTAGGTGTCCGAGGAGGGAACGTAGGCCTCCGGCTGGTAGTAGTCGTAGTAGGAGACGAAGTACTCGACCGCGTTGTGCGGGAAGAACTCGCGGAACTCCCCGTACAGCTGCGCGGCGAGGGTCTTGTTGTGGGCGAGCACCATAGTGGGGCGCTGCACCCGCTGGATGACTCCGGCCGCTGAGTATGTCTTACCGCTTCCCGTCACTCCGAGCAGGGTCTGGTGCGCCAGGCCCTCCTCGATCCCCTCGACCAGCTTGTCGATCGCCTGGGGCTGATCGCCGGCGGGGGAGAAATCGGCTACCAGCTCAAAAGGTCGAGAATCCATGCGGGATCAGGCTGCTCTGTATAAGGTGGTGGTACGCGTGCCGCGTGGCCGCGGCAGGCGTAATCTCTTAATATAGTCGCGCCGCCGGATTTGAAGCGAACGGCAGGAAATAAAATATGACGGTCCCCGTGTCCCGGCGCGTCCAGCGCGTCAAGCCCTCCCCCACGCTCGCGGTCACCGCCCGGGCCGCGCGCCTGAAAAAAGAAGGCAAGGACATCATCGGCCTGGGCGCCGGTGAGCCGGACTTCGATACCCCGGCGCACATCGCGCACGCGGGCATCGAGGCCATCCGGGGCGGCTTCACGCGCTACACGAACGTCGATGGCATCGATGAGCTCAAAGACGGCATCATCGCCAAATTCAAGCGCGACAACGCCCTCACCTACGAGCGCTCGCAGATCCTGGTGTCCTCCGGCGCCAAGCAGACCATCTACAACCTGTGCATGGCGCTGCTGGATCCGGGCGATGAGGCGGTGATCCCGGCGCCCTACTGGGTCTCCTACCCCGACATGGTGCTGCTCGCCGACGGCCTGCCGGTGATGCCGTTTGCCGGCATGGCGCAGGGCTACAAGATCACCCCGCGGCAGCTGGAAGCAGCGATCACCTCCAAGACTCGCCTGCTGCTCCTCAACAGTCCCTGCAATCCGACCGGCGCGGCCTACACGCGCGCGGAACTGAAGGCCTTGGGGGAAGTGCTACTCGAGCATCCGCGCATCGTCATCGGCACCGATGACATGTACGAGAAGATCTACTGGGAGCCGGAGGCGTTCTGCAGCCTGGTCACCGCGGTGCCGGAACTCTACCCGCGTACCGTGACCATCAACGGCGTTTCCAAGGCCTATGCCATGACCGGCTGGCGCATCGGCTACTGCGGCGGACCGAAGGAACTCATCCACGCGATGGGCACCATCCAGGGGCAGTCGACGTCCAATGCCTCGAGCATCTCCCAGAAGGCCGCGACCGTGGCCCTGAACGCCGACCAGGCGTGCGTCGGCACCATGAATACTGCGTTCAAGGAGCGCCGCGACTTCGTGGTGCGCGCGCTCAACAACCTCCCGGGGGTGAGCTGCCTGCCCGGCGCCGGCACGTTCTATGCCTTCGCGGAAGTCTCGCGCGCCATGGCGGCGCTGGGCTGCCGTGACGACAATGAGTTCGCGGAACTGCTGATTAACGAGGCGGGAGTCGCCGTGGTGCCCGGCTCAGGCTTTGGGGCGCCCGGGCACATGCGCCTGTCGTTTGCCTGCAGCATGGAGACCCTGGAAAAGGCGCTCGCGCGCATCGCGCGCCTGCTGACCGAGCGCATCGCCGCCTAGCGGCCGCGTGGCTCCGGGCGATGGCCTGGTCGCTCCTCGCCGATGCGCTCGTCACGCTGCACTTTGCCTTCGTGGCGTTCGTGGTGCTGGGCGGCTTGCTCGCATGGCGCTGGCCGCGGATCGCCCTGCTGCATCTGCCGGCGCTCGCCTGGGGTATCTGGGTCGAGCTCACCTCGCGGGTCTGTCCGCTGACGCCGCTCGAGAATCACTGGCGCGCGCTGGGGGGCGAGACGGGTTACTCCGGTGGGTTCCTCGCCCATTACCTCGGCGCCCTGCTCTACCCGGTGGGTCTGACGGCACACATCCAGATGCTGCTCGCCACGATACTGATCGCAGTAAATCTCCTCGCCTATGCGGGCTTACTGCTGCGTCACCGGCGCCGTCGAGATCAAGGGCAGCGCTCACCTCTGCCCAGAAAGTGAACGCCACGACCCTCACGCTCCACACGGGCCACCTGGCGATGCTGGCGGCGCCCAAGCATGTCACGGACGTCATCCTCTCCGCGCCGCGCGCGTGAAGCGGGCTGCTCCAGACAGTGCTGTTGCAGGCGAAGGCCCCGGCCGGCGTACACTTGCCGGGAACGCCGCAGCGGTTCTGCGGCGCCGGGGCCGTCCCGATGCACAACTCACCGGTGCCCGCCGAGGCCCTTTCCCGGGAGGTTCCCGCGCGGAATCTCCTTGGCCGTATCCTGCTTCACACCCTGTCACTCGGGTGTGCGGCGGGCGCCTTCGTGGCCTACCAGCACTTCAAGCTCAACGGCCAGTCGACCGCGGCGACCGTGAGCCTGGTGGCCGCCGCGGTGCTCGCCTTCTCACCGGTCCGGGCGCTGCTGGGGGAATTCTTCCGCCTCGAGGGCAAGGTGCTGCACGCAGCTCACGGGCTGGGCGCGCTCGGCCTGGTGGGCCTCGCCGCAGGCGGAGTAGTCTCCGGCACGCCGCTGCTGAATCACGCCGCGATGGCACCGTTTGCCATCATGGGCGCCGCGCAGGCGATCATGCATCAGGACCATCCGCGCAACGCGCAGCAGGCAGCGGCGCTGCGCAACTTTGCGACGAGCCTGCCCGAGGTCGCGCAGTTCACGCAGGGCAGTCTCACCGATCCGGCCAATGCCGCGCGGGCCGTCAAAGTGCTGACGGACCTGATCGGGAAGGCAGAGGTCCTAGGCGAGACCGAGCTGCAGGCAGACCCGAAGTTCCAGAGTGCGCTGGCACAGGCCACGGCGCATACGGGACTTACGCTCGGGCTCGACAGCATCGATCAGGCGATCGACAAGCTGGCAAAGAATCCGTCCGCGGCCGGGGCCGTACCCGAGCTGCGACACCGGCTGGCCAAGGCACGTGCCTTGGCGAAGGCGGACGCAGCGCACCGCTCCCAGAAACCGCTTCCTTGACTCCGGCGCGGGCCATACCGGAGAATCCGCGCCCTTCGAGCATCCCGCCTGTTCCCCGGTAGCTCAGCGGTAGAGCGTCGGACTGTTAATCCGTTGGTCGTTGGTTCGATTCCAACCCGGGGAGCCATCAAAACAATCACTTAGCTCCGCTTCTTCAGACTCTACGGAGCCAATTGTTTCCCGTTTGTTTCCCAAGTCAGAGAGCCCCGCCAAGTCGGCGATTTTGTCGGCCGAGTCGTCGCGCGTGCACGCATCGAGTGGGTTGTAGAGCGCGAGCGTCGTGCGCTCACTGGCGTGCCCGAGGATCTGCCGGGCACGCTCAAGCGGAACCCCTGCCTCGTGCATGAGCGTGCCGGCCACGTAGCGCAGGTCGTGGAAGCGTAGCAGCGGCAGTCCCGCCCGGCGCAGCGCACGTCGGAGGACGTGGCGCAGCGGGACATCCGCGTTTATCGGATCGTGCTCTCCTCGAGCGTTGGGTTCGCCGCGGAACACCAGCCCCCGGTCGGGGACTGGGCATGCGAGCTTCCACCGCTTCAGCTCCGGGATCAGGTAAGCGGGTAGCGGATCGGCCGCACGCTGCTCTCGGTCTTGGTGGCCGCTGCCTCGCCGGGGCGCGACGCCTCAATTCTGCCCCTATACGCGCGCGCGCATGTGAGGGAGGGGGACGAATTAACCCTGTGCATCCCTGTGAGCAGCGGGTGTGTGGTCGTGGCATTTGGCGATCATTCGGACTCACGCACCCCATCGGGGTGAGGGGTTTCCCGTGGCTGACCGCGCGCTTGTGCTCAACCTGCTGGCCCATTCGGTTCTCACCGAATACCACGTCGCTCGCAAGCGCAAGGCAGTCGTTGAGCCTTCCCTGCCCTTCGACGATGAATTGCCTGGTGCTGCGTGACGCGACTCCAACTAGGCGCGGTACGGCTCCTCGAAACCCGCATGGCAGTGCGGGCAGGAGGTCACGTCTCCGAAGGTGATCTGCGTGTAGAGCCTGATAAGGCTTCCACGGCAGCGCGGGCAGCGCACGAGCTGCTGTTGCACCACCCACAGGGCCCCCAGAGCGGCGGCAACGCTCGTGACAAGGTAGAGCCCATACGGCCCTACGTTGGGCCTCGCCAGCGACCACGTCCCGGCAAGGATCAGAACCAAGCACGTCCAACCGACCCACCGGGCGAGCAATTCGCGTCGCCTCAGGTAGTCGCGGATGGTCACGGACGGGGATGCTACTCCTTACCTTCGGGTGCCGTATGACCCGCGGCGTCTCCACTGCCCTGCTCACCCAGTTGCCGGCACGCACCGCACGCTTCCCCTGGGCGAACGTCGACCGTCGCTCGAGGCTGGCCCGGGAGATTGCGGCCGACTACTGGCGCCTGGCGACGGACCTCGGGGGCCTTGAGGCTCTGAGCACCCAGCAGCTTGCCCTCGTGGAGCGCGCTGCCTTCCTAATCCTGCGCATCCGGCAGGACGAGTCGACAGTGCTGGCGGGCCGGGACTCACCCCTCGACAACGGGACCTATAGCAATCACGTCAACGTCCTGGTCGGGGTCCTGAAGTCCCTCGGACTCGACCGCAAGGCCCGCAACGTGCGCAGTCTTCGGGAAGTCATGGGAAGCGCAGCGTGACTGGCCACTGGGTCAGCCCCGACATCGCGCGGTTCACGGTTGGTGAGGAGGCCACGGCCCGCCGCAGGTACTTCGATGCTCTGCCCCACAAAGAGAAAATTGCCGCCATCCGGCGCCTCAATGCCACAGGAGTCTCTGCGCACACGATCGCCCAGGCGTGTGGAGTGAGCGTCGAGCAGATCCGTCGTGTACTGCGAGGGGTCGCATGAGCGTCAGTCTGCGAACAGGAGATCTAGACCGGCGGAGTATCGAGCCTCTTAGCGTAACCCGCGCAACCCCCGCGGCGTTCGTTCACCTCAAAGCTCTTGATGACTCTGGTCTTGAAATCCGTCGTAAGTCGGATGACGCAGGATGTAGTCAATTCCACATTGTAAATCACTGTCGCACCGAGGTCTGCGTCGAGGAACTCCATTCGTAAACAACGTCGCCGTTAACAATCGGCTCCCCCTGAGGGCCGCCAATTCGAGTAATCGCAGCGTTGACGTTTTGGCCTAACAACGCCTGCAGCCGAGGGCCCAGATCAGTGAGCGGCACGCTCTTATCCACGTCCCCGACCTGCGCCTTGTACTCCGGGTTTTCTGGAGATACACAATCAACCGCACTCGATCTCCTGCAGGGGTGAGTGGGGTAACAAGAGCAACCAATCCCGTCTTGTCGCAGTCCAGCCGCGCCTGCAGGTAATCCTTCTGCAGCTGAGCGATCTTCTGCATTCGTTCCAGATCGGCCGGGGCCTTGCGGCAGAAAGCCGACGATGGCGGTTGCGGTCAGCGGCGCCCTCGCAGCAGTGTCCGAATGCAGTACAACTCGCAGTGCGCGACTCGGAGGCGCTGTCCGAGCTGCATGCGGCCCGCCCTGCTGCGCGCTTGCACGCTGAGCTTCCGCAACTGCGCTGCGAGTCGCTTCGCACCATGCTTAGCCGCCGCCTGAGAGCGGTATCGCGAATGGCGCAGGCTGCAGACCTTAACCTGCCACCAGCCGGCGCGCTCAACCACTTCGATCCTGATTTTCATCCTCGGGCACCTCGGAGGGCATCAAAAACGCGTCAACCTACCCGCCCTCGTGTCGCAAGCTGCGGAGGGAGTGGACGCCGCGACAGAGGTGGGACGCAAGAGCGAGAAGTTCGGCCGCTTTCCCTCGCGTGAAACAACACGCAGTGCCAGCAGATATTGCACCGGTGCCGGCGCGCTTCTGGGTAAACGCAACCTGCCACCGCGCCAAGCGCTCGATTCCCGAACAATTTATCGCCCCGGTCAGAGTTCTCTTCCGGAACGCCCCGGTGCCATGACCCGCCCGCGAGAAAGTGCCGCATAGTCGTCGATGACCAGCGCGCAAGGCGCAATGCCTGCCGAAAGCGCAGCGTGGCGGCTCAGCTGCGCCAACTCGCGGGCGATCTCATTCGGGCGCAACACGAACTCCACGCACCCGGTTTCAATGGCGCTGATGGGCATGCCGGGAAACCGTGCAGATCCTGGATACTGCGCAAATGTTAGGCCACCAGCTTGCTTGAGCGCTTGGATGCCGAGCGCACCGTCGGAGCCCTCGCCCGAGAGCACGACTCCGACAGCGCTATAACCATGCTCTTTCGCGAGCGAGGTGAACAGAATATCCCCAGGACCATGTGATCTGCTTGTATCGGGTATCAGGCGAATGCGGCCACCGGTGATAGTCAGCGTCGTATTTGCAGCTATCACATAGACATGCTCCTGCTCCACTACCGCCCCGTCGTGCGCGTGCATAACGGGAATCGCTTTCTTGGCGAGAGCTTCGAGCAGCAACCTCTCGCGGCCCGAATCGAGGTGCTGAACGATAATAAGCGCTGCACCGCATTCAGCCGGTAAAGCGGATACCAGTTCGGAGACGGCCGAAAGGTCGCCTGCGGAGGAGGCCACGCCTACGATAGGAAATGTTGCCATTACTGTTTACGCGGGCACAGATTCGCAAACCAGTCCGTCGCAGCGCTTGACATCGGCCACTCGGGAGCAAGGCGTGAATGCCGCCCGTTCAAGCTGTCTGTGCGCTCGTCTGCCCAAGGCGAACTGCGGTCGCTGGTCATCGGGAGGTGGCTTTAGCCCGTTTCGGGATTTGTCTGTGCGTCACAGCGGCACTCGGTTCGTTCCGCCGCTATTTCGACTCGTGGGTGAACCCCTTCCACCTGCTTGGCGCCGTAAAGTCATGCGGCGCTGGGCACTACGCGGCTTTCCGGGGCAGCATTGCGCGTACATTGGACGCCGTAAGCACCGCCAGGTACGAGCGAACTTTGGCGCCCAGTTCGAGTCTGGACAATTCCTGAGCAAACAGACTCCGGACCACCGCCAGCGGTGCGCCAGTACGGTCGCACAAAGAGGTGATCGCACGCTCGTGCCTGACGGCTTCCCTGCCGGCATCAAGAAGTGAGTTCATCGAAACTCCGACGGGGAATTGACACACATGTTAAGGCTGCGCCCTGCGACTGCTCGGCTGGGTGACATGCAGACTACTCCTGCCAAACGACGCACGCAGATGTACTTGTCCGGCTGCCCGTGGTACGCAGTGATGATCCCGCAGAGTGCACCTAAGTGTCGGTTCGTACCTTTTAAAGGCGCGCGCCGCCCCAATATTGGCGAGGCAGCACAGAATAGATCTGCTAATTGACTGGAGAGCGAAATGACGAATCTTGTGTATTATCAACCGTGGTCCGTACTGGATCGCTGGCAAAGCGAGATCGACGAGCTCTTCAGAGGCTCGGATGCCTTACAAGGTGCCGTGACCAATGGCACGGCTTGGCGTCCGTCGGTCGATTTGCAGGAGGAACAGGACCGGTTTGTTCTGCGTGCCGATGTTCCGGGCGTCTCGGCCAAGGACATCGAAGTCTCGACCGAAGACGGCAC
Source organism: uncultured Pseudomonadota bacterium (assembly GCA_963781815.1). GTDB lineage: Bacteria > Pseudomonadota > Gammaproteobacteria > Steroidobacterales > Steroidobacteraceae > 13-2-20CM-66-19. Next base: position 458,085 of record CAWAHK010000003.1, read on the forward strand.
CTTGACCGTTCGCGGCGAACGAGCGGCGAGGGAGCGCGTTAGCAGCGACGCCTTCGAACACATCGAGCGCGCCACCGGCACCTTCCTGCGCCGTTTCACCCTACCGGATTCGGCACAGCCTGAGGCAATCAGTGCGCGCTATGCCGATGGCGTGCTCGAGATCGAAATCCCCAAGCAGCCTCGAGTCGAGGCCAAGCGAATTCTGGTAACCGTCAATTGAAGTCCGGCAACCTGGGCTAAGTCCAGCCTCGAGATATTCGGCCGTGGCGTGCGACAAAGTGCTGTCGTCAGCCACGCGGGCCGTTCCCGTCAACTGGGGCTGCCCGTAGGGCGTCTGGAACTCAAGGGGATGATGGCGTGCAAGGAGACAAGCAGGCTCGACGATACGGGGACGACGAGTTGGAGGCGCTTAAGATGAATGCATTGTGGAGCATAAGCGTTGACGAGCCATTCGCAGCGACGCCCTGGGCCCTCCCCCAGACGAAGCGCGGGGCCGTCGCGGTTGAGAACCCCGCGGGGCTCGGACCGCCATGGCGCGCCCAGGCTTAGTGAGCCTTGGAGAAGTAGAAGCTGCACCCGCCTCGTCCTTGCCCCTCATCTGGCAACCGCAACTGCAGGTGGCCGCACCGATCGCGACGGTGAGGGCAATCCGGCAGTCGGCACCACTGGCTACTTGGGAAGATGAAGGCGGGACGACTTCAAGTTGAGGTCCAAGGGCACCCTGTCGAAGGGTTCGACGTGCGATCCGAAATTACCCCTATTAAAAAGACTTTGGTCGAGTGACTCGGTCGGCGTGACGGTGTAGTGAAAACGCGAGCGCCGCGCTACAACAAACTACCGGCGCGACGGGACATAAGAGGAGACTTGGATGGACTGGAATTTCGTGGAAGCCAGCTGGCAGCGATTCAGGGACGAAGTGCACGCAAACTGGGGGAGGCTGAGCTCCGCTCATCTCGACTTGATTGCGGGGCGGCGTGCGCGTCTTGCGACTAAGATTAAAGAGGCGTATGGCGTCACGGGCGACGAAGCCGAGCGGCAGATTCAGAGCTTCGAAGCACGCAACCAGCACCCACGTCCCGTGAGCTTTCGTTGAGTGAACTGTCGTGAGCACGCAGCCGTCGACACAATCAAGGGCGCAGCGCGAAAGCGCCGCCAAGCGCGAGATGCCGCGCATTTTGATAGTCGATGACGACGTCAATGCCGCCGACGCTCTGGCGTCGTTGCTGCAATCGACGGGGCACGGTGATGCGCGCGTCGCGTACACCGGCGAGACTGCTCTTGCTCTCGCCGTCGACTTCGTGCCTACGGTCCTGCTGGTGGATCTCGAACTGCCCGATATGAGCGGTTACGAGGTTGCTCGGCATCTCTCTCAACATCCGCAGCTTCAGAACCTGAGACTGATTGCCTTGACGGCTTCCAGTGAGCATCCCGGCCGCGAACTCGCGCGCGAAGCCGGGATCGAGCGCTACCTAATCAAGCCTGTCGGTTCACAGGACTTGGACGAATTGTTCACCTGATCGGCCGGGCCGACCCCTCTTCAACAAAGGGTTATAGGCCTTGCCCTGCTCTCATCCGATCTGGTTCGGCTCTGATGAGTGCGTTCACGTGGTCGCGCAGCCCCCGGCCACCTGGAGCTTCGCTCGAAAATCGTCTCGTCCGGGCCTGCGACCTTCCCGCTCTGGCTCGCCTGATTCCATTAGGATTCTGCCTGGGCGGGTTCCCTTCCCGTCGCCGCGCTGCGTGGCACACTCCAGCCTCCCTCCCAGCGTCGGCTCACTTATACCGCTAGCGCAGGCATCGGTCCGCACGTCCAAAGCGCGCCGGCGCGACGCGCGATCTAAACGCTTAGCCAACTGCGGCGTGAGAGGTAAATCAGCGCCATACCGATCACGAAGGCAACGCCTACATTCCATATCGAAAAGGCGGCTACGACCAGCGTGATGAAACGCTCCGTCCTATCGGAGCTGAACGTATTCGCGCCGAGCGCAAGTTGGGCACCGCTCATCAGCAGCATTACCCCGAGCACCGGATGCGCGAAGAGCTGGAACGCAAGCACCACGGAGTCGCTGAAAAATACAGAGAGCAGAATCAGAAGCACCCCAATGATCATTGGGGCGCCGCCTGTTTTGGCGCCAAAAGCCACGTGGCCGGCCATCCCAGCGGCGCCGTGACACATCGGAACACCACCTACGGTGGCGCTGAAGAGATTCATAATGCCCGTGGACGTCGCGACCTGCGTTTCCGTTACTTGCCGATCTGGAAACATTCGGTTGTTTTCGGCCGTTACGGCGATCACGGCATTTCCCAAAGTGAGCGGCACCTGCGGCAAAGCGAGCAACGTCGTCCCAATCAGGAGGTCGTGCCAGCTGATCGACAGCAGCGCCAGGGCCGGCGCGTGTATTGCGGGTTGGGCGTGTCCAAGGGCGGCGAGCAGGTCGTGGTGCTGTAGGGCGCCGCAGAACAGGCCAAATGCGAGCAGCAAGAGCATCACTGGCACGCGGTGATTGCGCGTGAGCAGCACTGATGCGAGTAATCCAATCGCCGCGATTGCCCAGCCGTCGCTCATGAGCTTGATCCCTTCTGTCATGAAGGCGATCCCGAGGCCCAGGACGATGCCCGAGACCACACAGCCGGGAACGAGTGCGGCGATCCTCTGGGCAGCGCCGCTCGTGCCCAGCGCAAGCCAGATTGTCCCGGTGGCAAGTGCCGCGGCGTAGACGGTCGATCCTGTAATCGTCGCCGTTTGCGCGGCCTGGGAGGCAGCTACCGCTCCGATTGCCTTCATCGGCTGCACCGGGAACGGGGTACGGTAGTAGAGGCCGCTAGCCACCAAGGCGACGCCGAAAGCCAACAGAACGCCCGACGGCTCCAGCCCAACGACCGCAATGTACGCAACGACGAACGGAAGTAGCGTACCGAAGTCGCCGAAGGCTCCTGCCCACTCCATTCGCCCAAATCGGTTTGCGGGGCTCATTGGTGAGTGAGTCTGCTTAGGGACCTCGTTGATACGAGCTGCGACACGCTGAGCATCGGGAAAATGGCGATGGGTCCGCATTCGGCGGCCGATGGACACGCGATATGAATACAGACATCATATCGGTGCACGATCCTCAGCGGAAGATACGGGCAGGTTCAGGCGGCGCTGCGGCCTCCGCGAGCCGTTCCGGTACGGGGCGTCTAATTCACGGCGCTTGAGAACCGTAGTTTCGCACTAGGTACTCTGCGATGGCGTCGATTTGGTCGTCGGGGATCGGGGCCCCATAGACCTTCTTCATTTTTTCGACTTCGGCCTTCCAGAAGGCGAGCGGCTTATCGCGGGGTTGTGTCGTGATGTACTCAGCCGAGTGGCAGACTAAGCACTGACCGTTGGCCATCTCGGCCCCAGGCCCGGGTTTCAGTGTCGCTGTCTCCTTGGGCAAATCGATTTTGAGAGCGTCCGCGAAACTCCCGGCTGCGGCCACCGCCCCGATTGCGAGGAGTAACGTCTTTCCTGTGCGCGTCATGGTCACCGCCAACTAAGCCGCTGTCACGTGGGTCGTTTCCACGACGTTACGCATGTAGCCCGAGGGGTTCCACAGCGCATCCATAGGTTGAGACTGACCAATATTGTTGATCGCACGTACTTGGATCACGCGGGCGCCCGGCGCGAGCGATATGGCCCCCTCCCACTGTCGGAAAGAATATTTGCCAAGATCCTTAGCGAGTCGGGTCGGCTTCCAGGTTCGGCCGCCATCAATCGACACATCGACTTCGCGTATGCCGTAGCCCCCGTCAAACGCGATCCCACGCAGCATCAAGGGCCGCCCGGCTTTCACCTTTGCGCCGTCTTTCAGGTTCGTGATGAACGACCGCACAGGGAAGCGAGCGATTGGCACGGTTTTTTTCGCGGCGGTTCCCGGTGCCACGCACGCGCACGGGTTGTCGGGTATCCGGTAGGCGGTCGTCATCCAGAAATTATCGAGAACGGAATCAAGCACCGTGATTTCGTTCAGATGCTTCACCCAATAGGTACCAAAATAGCCCGGGACGACCAGTCGCACCGGATAACCGTTCAGCATGGGCAGGTCGGCATCGTTCATCGAATAGGCAAGCATCACCTCCCCATCCGCCGCGTGCTCCACATCAAGCGCTTTGGCGAAGTCCGGTGTGCCTGGGAGGACCGGTCCGTCGAGACCATCAAACCGGACCTGCTTGGCCCCAGCCTGAATGCCAGCCATGTTGAGCACTGTCTTAAGTGCTACGCCCCGCCACTTCGCATTCCCCATCGCGCCGTTGCCAAGTTGTCCTCCCGCGACCCTCGGAGCGGAGAAAGCACGGCTGTTGCCCGAGCACTGATTGACGGCCACATACTCGATCGGGTCGAGTTTCCGGAGGTCAGCCAAGCTGAGCTCCAGCGGGGTATTGACCTTGCCCTTGACGCTGAGCCGGAAGGTCTCGGGATCGATCTCCGTCGGAATGCCGGCCAGGTGGTACCGGACGAAGAACGCATCGTTGGGAGTCATCACTCCCTGATCGAATATCTCGAAAGGGGTTTCGAGCTGCGGTGGCCGCGAAGTCTGGAGGATCAACGGGCGCTTTTGCGGGAATTGGGCTAACAGGCGGTCCCCGTTGGAGACCGGTAGCGAAAAGCCGGCGGCGGCAAAAACCCCCGCGGGCCGTACGCCGATGAACGTCGAGATCCCCGCTGCCGCTGCCGCGCGAAGGAATTCCCGACGCGCCCTCAAAGCCGCATCATTCGACTTTGCCACTCGACCCCCTCACCCGCCGGGTAGTTGCCAGGCACTACGATAGCTCCCGGCGCGCGGCTGCATAAGGATGCGGTGAGCCAAGCCGTCACGCTACCCCTGATCACGAGGTAGCAACAAATTTGTGCGGGTAACCTGCCAGCCCACCGGTCCGGGGGACTTCGCGGGGACCGAGGCGAAATTCCCAAAAACGAATCCATCAGCGCATCAGAAACTTGGGCTTGCTAATCCCATTCAACCCGGGGCGCCATTAGATCAATGAGTTACCCACGTTACCTCTACTCACTTTGACACCGTTTGTCCGGCATTTGTCCGGACTTGCGCTCAGCCACGTCGTACACGAGCTGAATAGCACATGAGCAAAAGGCCAGACCGATAACTGGCTTCGGTGCCTGACGTTCAGAAGCTGACCTTGGACATCGGGGCGCACCGGCCTAACGCCGGTCGCTGACTGTTTCGGGGTCAAAGTAGTGTCGCGTTCAGGCTGAACGGCCTCCTCTTGACGGCAGGCGACCGGATGGTGGCGCGGCTCGGACTGACGAGCACCCGCTGGCAGGTCCGGAGCCATTGCCTACGCCGAACGCGCCCAGCCCGTTGCGTGGCTCGCCCGCGACATGGGTGGAAATCGCCAGAATGTGCAACGAATCGTGAACGACTTGCAGAAGATGGGGCTCGTGACACTCGAAGTGAACCCGCATCACCGCCGAGCGTCACTCGTCGTGCTGACCGATAAGGGGCGCCGGACGTTCGACGAGGCCAGCCGTGTGCAAGCGCCGTGGGCCAACGGCCTTTCCGAGGGCCTGGCGATCAAGGAGATCGACACGACTCGCCGCGTCGTCGCGGAGCTGCGGAAGAGGCTTGAGCTGAATGACGAACGGGCTTCGACATGACCTGATCAAGGGATGCAAGCCGGCGGTTCAGGCGGCCTCGAAGATGAGCCAGTTGCGGAAATCGTCCAGGGCGGCGAGCCATTCACCCTTCCAGAAAAACGCTGGAGTCTAAGCGGTTCGCACCGCCACCCCCTGAGGTCGTGGTGAAAGTCTCAGGCGCAGCGACGACCAGCAGAGGCGTAGGCCGGCCTCACGCACGTATAGCTCACCCCTTACTCAGCCACCAGGTACAGCCAGTACGGGCATGACCTCAACGGCATCACCGGGGAAGATCGCAAAGTGTGGATGATTCTGAAACATCCTGGCCGCAGCTTCCTGTGAATCGGCGCGTACGACCGTGAAGGCGGCGAGTTCATTGCTCACATCAGCGATACCGCCGGAGGAGACCTTCTTGGTTTTGCCCAACGGTCCTCCCATGTAAACGATCGCACCCTGATACTTGTCTGCCCAGGCCTTCCAGGCCGCGATGCCCTCCTGTTCTTTCGTTCGACGCTCCCCGTCCGACAGAGCATCCCATGCTTTTCGACGCGGACTGGTCTTACTGCCAGTAAACACAGCCAGATAGGTATTGGTCGCGGTCATAAATACTCCTAAGATATTGAGACTTCCGGCGCCCTTGCTGACGATCGCATTCCAGCTCACCGCTAGCGGGTGAGCCCGTCCTCGATACGACGATCGAGAGCCACGAGAATCGACATCTGACGCAAGCGGATTTACTGCCGCGCTTTCGCTTTAACTGCAGATCGCGTTTACAGGCAAAGAAGCACGCCGGCCACGGCTTCGCTCGCTGCAGATCAGGTGGTCCGCTGCAATGGACTACAATCGCCGCCTCGTTGGGGAATCCGCGCTCATCGATTGGAGGAAGTACTGTGTCCACTCCTGCTAGACAGAGTTCTCAAGGCGTGTTGGCAGACATCGAGCGGACTTTTGCTCTGCAGCAAGCTCAGCAATGGGTCACGAAGAGCACGCCCGCCGAACAGCGGAAGGACAAGCTGAGGAAGCTCAAGTCGGCCGTGGAAGCTCACGGTGATGAGATCGTGGCCGCAGTGAAGCAGGACACCCGCAAGCCTGAGAACGAAATACGCGTCACGGAACTCCTGAACGTGATCGCCAATATCGAGCGGAACATCAACAATCTCGACGACTGGATGAAGCCGGTCGAGGTGCCGCCATCCCAGAACAAGAATGACAAAGCGAAGATCGTCTACGAGGCGCGAGGGGTATGCCTCATATTGGGCCCCTGGAATTTTCCGCTTGGCTTGGTCATGGGCCCTCTGGCGGCAGCCATCGCCGCCGGAAACTGCTGCATGGTCAAGCTCACGGACTTGTGCCCGGCTACGGCCCGAGTGGCCGCCAAGATCGTCAGAGAAGCATTCGAGGAAAAGGAGGTTGCCCTATTTGAAGGCGGTGTGGATGTGACGACCGCTTTGCTCGGCCTCCCGTTCAACCACATCTTCTTCACGGGAAGCACGCGAGTGGGCAAGCTGATCATGGCGGCGGCCGCCAAGCACTTGGCCACTGTAACCCTGGAACTGGGAGGGAAATCTCCGGTCATCGTCGATGAAGACGCGGATGTGAAGAAGGTCGGCGGGGATCTTGCGGCCGCCAAGCAATTCAATGGGGGGCAGGCGTGCATCTCCCCAGACTATGTATTCATCAAGGAGCACCAGAAGGACGCCCTGGTCGAGGAGTTTCGAGCCAAGGTGAGGCAAAACCTGTACCGGGACGACGGGAGCATCAAGAAGGAAAGTATCGCCCAAATCGTTAATGCTCAGAACTTCGGCCGCATCAAGAAACTGTTCGATGATGCGGTGGCCAACGGCGCCAAGATTGCCGTGGGCGGCACTTTGGAAGAAGCTGACCGCACGATCCATCCGACGCTGCTCACGGACGTAACTCCGGACATGCTCATCATGCAGGAGGAGATCTTCGGGCCGGTCGTGCCTGTCCTGACCTACGGGAACATCGATGATGTTATCGCATACATCTCGAGCCGCCCCAAGCCCTTGGCGCTCTACATTTACAGCAATAGTCCAAACAACATCGAGAAGGTGCTCAGCAGAACCTCATCGGGCGGCGTGACGATCAACGGCTTCTTCTCTCATTACCTGGAGAACCAATTGCCTTTCGGTGGCGTCAATCAAAGCGGCATGGGCAGCTACCACGGGGTCTTTGGGTTCAGGACGTTCTCTCACGAGCGCGCCGTCTACATACAGGAGAATCGATAGACGAAAGCGCGCAGGGCAAGCACATTCTTCCCGTCTGGTTGCTGAGCGGGCACGATCTCTGCCGGATATGGCGGAGGTGCGTGATGGCGAAGGATCCGACGGCCAGCGGACAGGGCTGGAGGCGCTGCAGGCGGCCACTGGGTTGGAATTCAGCGCGTACGCCAGGCACAGCCCCTCGCAGCGGTTGGTGCATTGCGGCGCTCCTCCCCGAATTCGGGCTTTTGCGAGAATGCACAATGACCAGAGCCATCGCTCGTGATCCAATCTACCGGCGTCGCAGATTCCAGTCCGAACCAACCAGCTCTGCGTGCGCTGGTACCTTAAGTATCGCTCGAGCTATCGAGATCTCGTTGAGATGATTGCCGAGCGCTGCACCCGCGAAGCCGTCGATCGACAGAAATAGCCTTCCGGCTCGAGGTTGTGCCTTTAAACCGAGTCCCTTGCACTTTCGCCGGTATACCCATTATCCGCAATTGACCCCGAAGTCGCCGCTCGTGAACGTCAACTATCGGGCAGGCGAAATCAAACGGTCCTCAGACGTTCTGGCCCTCCGCTAACTCTATCGGATTGCAGGTGACCCCGCCGCCACCGATCCCGTAGCAGCCGTGCCCTCAGTCGATCGGACTGCTTTCTGGGCGTCCCGCGTCATGCCCATAAATCCAGCCGACCGCCTTCAACGAAAAGTCGGTCGTGCCACGCGCCATCTCGGCGTCGCGCGCCTGTTGCGCCGGCCCATCGGGTAGATGGAATCGCGTCTTATTGGCCTCTGCGAGACCCTGAACGCGCGACGCTCTTGTCAGGCGGAGGTCCTCGTAGCGGCCCAGCGCTTCGGGCACGTTCCGCTGCGCGATCTCCGACAGGCACATCGCCAGCGTGGCCCCGTCCTCGATCGCTTGGGCTGCACCCTGCGCCATGAACGGAAGCATCGCGTGGCACGCATCGCCGAGCAGCGTCACCCTGCCGATCGACCAATGCGTCATCGGTCTGCGGTCGAACAGTGCCCATATGAAAGTCTCGTCGACCGCCTCGAGAATGCCCCGGACCTGCGGGTGCCACCCTTCGTGCGCGGCGAGCACGTCGGCCACGTCACCACGGTCGATCCACGATTCACGCGTCCAACTGTCCTGTTCTATGGCGACGACGAAATTGACCAGACGCCGATTCTGCACGTAGTAATGGACGAAGTGCTTGCCGGGCCCCATCCAGACCTGACATGTCACTTCAAGATCAAGGTGCGTGAGCCGATCGGCCGGCACCAGGCCGCGATAGGCAATGCAGCCAGTGAAGTGCGACTTCTCGGGTCCGAACACAACGTGACGCACCGCCGAATGGATACCGTCGGCCCCCACGAGCACGTCAACGCCAATGCGCGTGCCGTTCTCGAACGTGGCCTCGACATGATCCCCGTGATCGACCAGGGCCGTGAAGCGGTGCCCCACATGCAGGCGCTCTGCGGGTAAGGCGCACGCCAGCGTGTTCAGAAGGTCCGCGCGATGCATCTGGTAGTGCGGAAACCCGAATGCGGCCTCCATGGCCTCGGCAAGTGGCGTGCGGAGGAGGGTCCTGCCGTCGTCCCAGCGGCGCTGATGTATTGCTAGTGGCTTCACGCCCATGTTCGCAAGGGCGTCGGCGAGGCCTAACCGATGCAGGATACGCGAAGCATTGGGGCTGACTTGGATGCCCGCGCCGACCTCGCTCAGCGTCTTGGCGCGCTCATAGACATGAACATCCACGCCCGCACGCAGCAACGACAACGCTGCGGTGATACCGCCGATACCGCCGCCTATGATCGCTACGGAGAGTTCATTGCGCTTCATGCGATTGCGTCCGCTCGTTCCGTCCTCCGCCCATCCGGGCAATCGGGATGCCGCAGGCTAGCATTCCGCCGTAGAGAATCGGTAGACCTTCTCGAAGGAACATCGCGCTTTCGGCGAGGCGACAACGCCCTCAGGATTTGTGATTCTCCGTTAGCCAGTCTCGAATGGCTGCCTCCGTGCAATCAATCTGACCGTTTGCATGGCCAGTCTCCCCCGGAAGCCGCCTGTCGACCGCTCCTGACCCTCTGCTGTCATCTGCGACTAGCCGCTTTCCGGTAGGAGAAATGCGGTCCTATTCAACGGCACTCGAAATCAGATTCTCCAATTGGTCTGCACTGCGGCGGGAATCCGTGCTTTCGCCAATACTCAGGCAGACGCCAATGCTGCATCACTTGCTTCCGATCTTGGGATTTGAGCCACGCTGCGTCATCCCGCGCCCACCAAAATTGAGGCTCGGTGTACGTGGGGACGGCAAGGATCTTGTCGTAGGCTTTCAACATCCATAGCGCAGTTGGAACCCAGACGCTCGAATTCTTCGCTCTGCCGACGAGCACAAGCGCATCTTGTCGGTCGTGTTCGCTGAATGTCGGATCGGTCAATGCTCGAAACAGCGGACGAATCAGTTGCGGGTCACCTTGAAATGTTCCCGCCAAAACACTGAGCGCACCGAAGCGATCGCCGCGCGCTGCAAGCTCGGGCGCAAATGGTATGTCGTTTGTGATGTAGCCATTTTCTAGTCCAATTCCATAGAACCGGAGAGCGTCGTCCGTACGTCCGACGTACAAGTACAGGGCCGCAAGCTTGCGCCGGCAGAGTTCATAGGTGGGGTCGATATCCAGACATCGCTGGTAGCCCTGTATTGCGCGGTCTAAATATCCCAGCGCGGCGTTGTTTGAACCGAGCCACGCGTAGGCCGTGGCATTTGTGCCGTCATGCTCGATTGCACGCAGATAGTTGCCCGATGAATCCTCCCAGCCGACTGCGCCGCGGCTGGGGATCATGTCCAATTGAGCTTCGCCACGTACGGCGTACGCCAACGACAGATTTGGATCCAGGCGCAACGCCCTATCGACCGCGTCCACTCCTGCTTGAAAATCGCGTTGGTCACCAACGTTCCAGGATTCCGAAGTCACTAACACGGCACCGAGCATCTCCCAGGCGCGTGCGAATTTAGGGTCTTTCGCGACCGCCGCTTTCAAGGGAACAGCCGCCGCGATCAGGTTCTGCGTAGTGCGGTCCAAAAAAAGCGAGCGGCCTTTGAGGTATAGATCGTATGCGTCTGCATCGGCCGTATCTGCCTTGCGCGCCGTGGGTCCGACAGTGTCCGCTGCGCTGCCCATTGTTGCAGCGAGATGATCGACGATGCTCTTCGCAATCTCGTCCTGTATCGCGAAAAGATTTGCCGTGCTCAATGGCCGATCGAAGGACTGTGACCACTCATGCTGGTCCGTGCTCGCATCAATCAACTGCGCCGTGATGCGCACCGTATCGCCGGCCTTGCGTACACTGCCTTCGAGGATGTGGCGTACGCCTAGTCTTTGGGCAATAGCAGGAGCACCGAGATCGGACTTCCGGAACTGAAACGAGGACTGACGCGAAGCTACTTTGAGCCCGTTGACGTGGGCGAGTACGTTGAGAATTTCCTCCGCGATCCCGTCCGAGAAATAACCTTGATTTCCCTCTGCAGAGAGGTCCGAAAAGGCCAGTACCGCGACGGATGCGGCGGGTGGCGCAGGCGCCGTCGTGGTTGATTTCTGCGGGCCGGTTTCCTTGCCATGCTCACCGACAGCGCTCGCCTCTCGCTCAGCTACACGCTCCGTCTTGCTGTCCCGCCACAGCAAGGTTCCGCCAATTGCCAACAAGATTGCGATGATCGTCAGCTCCGTTCCACTTACGCGCCGCAGTGCGCGTGCGCCGTGGTACCAGGAGACAATCACGACAACAGGAACGCCCAAGATCAGCAGCATTGTGAACAGACGTAGCAAGCTGTGTGACCAACCCAGCGAGCTGCCGAGCAACTCGGCGGCGTGCAGCAACGTATAGGCCAGCGCCAGATAGGCGAGCGTCCACTGCACCACCTTGTGATGTTTGATCCGCTCCCAAACGGCGCGAGTTGGCGCACCTGCTAGAGCGCCCATGGCGGCCACTGCCAGCGCGGGGCCCGCTGATGCGTGAGGGTCGCCGTCGTGCCTCGGCGTGGGAGGGAGCTGAACTGCCGCGGCGGCCAGCTCGCTCACCGGCTGTCCCTCTTGCGCCTCGGGCGCCTCTCCTGACATTTCCTGCACTCCCCCGATTGTGTGCCAGAGGATGCGCCGGGGGTATCTGGCTCGCAACTCGGGGCTTGCCACCCGCTCTGTCGGGCGGGCCGCCGTCGCGAAGCGATGCCCGGGTCGCGGTCGATCACGCGGGCAAGGTCTGGCTATTCGGTGGTGAAGGCGTCGCCGCAGGTCTCGGCGAACTCGACGCAGGCCCTACGGAGTCGCTTGTTTCCCCTCTGTTTTCCAAATCGAAGGCCCAGCGAGTTTGGCCATTTTCTCGGCCGATGAACGTCGCGTGCCGCTGAACTCCTTCGAGGCTCGCGTCAAGACGGCCCGACCGCGGCCAACCCCTGTAGGTTGTCGATCGGAAGCAATTCCGAGAACACCCTCTGACGGAGCGCGATATTGAAGGCTACTAGCGTGTCTATCTCGTAGACATCGATCCGGCCCTTCAGGCCGACCAGTTGGTATAGCCACCGGCCGTCCGGGCTGACGGCGAGGTCCACAAAACCGTCTGCGTTATCCAAAAGACTGGCCGACGCAATATCGGCCGGCGTACCGCGCACCATCAACTCCCCACGAGCAATCGTGCCCTCGTCGTACAAACCGTAGCCGGAAATGGTCGCTCCAGCTGAGCTGCTGACCCAGAACACGGAATAGCCCGGGGAGTAAGCCAGGAAGCCTGCCTGCATGGGGCCGGAGTTGATCGACGGCCCGAGCTGATAGTCCTGTGATCGCGGCAGCAGCGTGCCATCGGCGTTGATTTCCCAGGTGGAAACGGAGCCGGTTTGGATAGCCGCAAGGCTCGCAGGCGGCATGCCTGCGGGCGAGGCAGTCCGCGCTTCAGCAGCGATGACGAACTGGCGGCCTTCCGCTGCATAGGTTTCGATGCCAATAGCGTTCGGTAGATTTCGTCCCGCCGAATTCCCAACGTTGGTCGATTGTCCGGTGCCCGATGGTGTCGCGGCGAGCGTGCTTCTGTCCGGAAGCGGAACAGAGACTTCCGAATACGTTGTCAGTGGTCACCGTCGCGTGCCAGGCATGCCTGGCATTCGCTACTTGGACTTCGCATTTACAGCCAAGGGTACGCTTGCGGTTAACGTGGTGCCTCACCCGTGTCGATCCCCGACCGGCTCGTTCGTCGTTACTAGGAAGGCAGGGCCGAAGCGACGGTGGATACCTTCGCGTGCACTTGCTGGCACACGTTCTGCCCTGACTTGGCCCCAATCCCCGGAGGAGCTCGTGAACAAGCCTGAAGTGCTGTCGATTCTTTTGCTGCTCGGCCTGTCTGGGACGACTGAAGCGCAAGAGCGGAAGCCCACGCCCTACGCGGTGATGGCGCCGGTAGAACAATACCTTATCGCCAACGTGCAGGACGAGATCGCGCTAGCACGCAGCGCGGCACCGGCATCGATCTCGGCGGATGCCGAAGTGCTCGTGCTCGCCGGACACGGCTACACAACTGCCGTAAAGGGCGAGAACGGCTTTGTGTGCTTTGTTGAGCGCTCCTGGGCTGCCGGTTTCGATGATGGTGAATTCTGGAATCCGAGACTTCGCGCGCCGAACTGCTTCAATCCGCCCGCGGTGCGTAGCGTACTGCCGCAATACCTGCGACGGACCGAGTGGGTACTGGCCGGCGCCGACAAAGCGCAAGTAGTCAAAAAGGCCAGCGCCGAATTTATGAGCCGCCGCTTCACCGCCCCTGAAGCGGGTTCGTTCTCCTTTATGCTGTCCAAGCAAGGCTATTTGGGCGATAAAGCGGGCGGTCCCTGGTACCCGCATGTGATGTTCTTCGTGTCACACGGCCAGGCCGCTGCGTGGGCTGCGGGATTGAAAGGCTCGCCGGTCCTCGGGACCGACGGCAGCCAATTCGAACCTACGGTACTTTATATCCCGGTGCATAGTTGGTCGGACGGCTCACTCGCAACGTCGCCCGGAACTGAACACGAGCACAGCAAGTAAGCGCCCGAGAGCTCATCGCTTGCGGTTAGGTCGAGGTCAGGGAGCCGGAATCACCTGGGCTTCGTTGATCCAACCTTAAAGCGCGAGACCTAGGAGCCCGAGTCGCAGCGCGTCGCACTTGATCCCGCCGCAATACCGCCCTCACAGGGAGAAACTCGGAGTACTGCATGACGAAGCGGGGAGGACAATTCCGTGCGCTCAATACCTTACGGACCGGCCTAAACTGCAACCCCGGTGAGCCATAAGATCAATGACCTACCCGCGTTATCTCTAGCCAGGCTGAATCGCCGTCCGCGCGCCGCGCAGTACGCCGCCTCGGCTGGCGGCGCATCCGACGCGGCGGGACGGACGGGCTAGGGCTCCGCGGCACGAATGCGCTGCGAGAAGTCCGCCGCCTGGTCCGCGGGCTGCGCCAGCGGGTTGATGTAGGCGTGCCGCTGCAGCTCCTCAAACGGCATGCGGGTGTCGAGCCTGCCCTGCTCGTACAGATACTCGGGCGCGTGGCCGCTCAGCAGGATTTTCCACGAATAGGGTACGCGTCCGGGATTGAGGCGCGCCAGGAGCCAGATGCTGTTCGTGCAGTTGCTGGTGAGGGTGTTGTACCACTCGGCGTGCTGCTTGAGCGCATTGATCTGCCGCAGGTACTCGAGGAACAACTGCTGCGCGGCAGAGGCGCTGCCGCGCAGCCGGTACAGATAGACCTGCTCGGGCGGATCTTTACGGTAGTTCGTGCGCAGGCGCACGATGTCGCGCTCGTCCCCCACGGCATAGTAAAGCGTGTACTGCCGGAAGAACCCCGCGACCGAGGAGTAGATCTGACCCTTTTCCCGGCGAGTCTCGATGGAGAACGCCACGTGTGCACCGTCGGTGAAGCCGAAGCTCACGAACACGTGCGCGATGTCCGGACCCATCCAGTAAACCGTGAACATATCCACGCTGTTGAGCTGGCGCAGATCGAAAGTGTGGTCGTAATACGCCGGCGTGAACTCGCTCGCGCTGCGGTAATCGAAGTTGCGGATGTTGTGCAGCGTGACGCGCTCGCCATCGATATCCGCGTACGCCAGCACGGCGTTCTCAGGCTCCCACTCGCGATCGTTGGACGGAGCGATCGCGCTCCAGGCTGTGAGCAACAGCGCGAACAGGACCGTAAAAGCACCGAGCGAGCGCCAGCGCCAGCGCGAGAACAAGAATCCGACGATGAGCGCCAGACAAGCGAGTGCCCAGGCCCCGGCCAGCGCGTTACGCAGTCCCGGGTCGGCATGATCCCAGTAGTGTAGTGCCAGCACTCCCCAGCCGGTTATGCCGAGCATCAGCAGGCCAACGAGAAGCAGGCCGGCCGCTCGCGCGGCACGCCGCAGAAGGGCCGATGCGGGACGAGCGGCAGATGCCTTGGTGACCATCAGACCGCTCAGCGGAAAATGGGATGGTCGAGGATCGACCCTGAGCCCACCGGCGTGCCGATCGTGATCCATCCGCCCCACGTGCCGGTCGCCTTGCCGAAACCGAGGGTCAGGGTTCCAACGGGGGTACGCCCTCCGATGTAGCCCGAGATACCGTACAGCGCTCCATCCGGCACGGGGTCGAGGCGATCGTACACATGACCGCCCTCCAGACCGATCCCGCCGTACAGCGCCTGATTCGCGATCGGCAGGATGTCGGCGATACTCCATAGAACAGCGCCTTGTACGACCCAGTACGCATCGGCGCGCACCGCACCGGGCGAGTAGCCGGGAAAGCTCTGCGGCCCGCCCAGCGAGAAGGCGCGGTCCGCGGGCAGCGTGCTGCCGAGGTTGGAGCCAGCGGCTGCCGTCAGCGACAGTGTTGTTACCCCGGCGCGGACCACCTGGCGCGCGCCGCCCTCCAGTATCTCCCAGCTGCGCGTTGCGCCGAGACCGCTGTCGGAGCGGAAAAATTGGATCTCGGCGGCCGTGCCGCGGGTCGCGAAGGTCGAGGCGTCGCGGTTGTCAAAATATCCCGACGCGAGCAGGCCCGCGTCGGTGTTCCTGCCGGTCGGCAGCAGTGAGAGACCCGTGTCGACCTCGACGCGCCGCTCGTCGATCCAGTAGCCGGCCCGAAGCTGGCTGTTCGATCCGAGGTTGACACCGACGTCGAGCCGGCCGCCGTAGTCAATGAAAAAGTACTGTGCGATGCGCTTGTAGTCGTTGTAGATGTCCTCGGTGGAGCGCCCGGCCAGCCCACCAGGCTCGATGAAGAAGGTCTGAGTCTTTTCGAGCGGTTGGTACAGGCTGGTCTGGAAGAGCGATGAGGTGCCAAGCTGCACACGGTTGCGCCACTGACCGCCATAGGGGTTCAGCCAGCGGCGCACATACTGTGCCTCGAGCTCGAAGCGCAGCTCACCGCTGCCTGCGGAGTAGATTCCCATGCTCGGCCGCAGCACGTCCGGCCCGATCTGCCGCTCGCGCGGTTCCCACACCAGGACCGGATTTTCGGGGTTGCCTTCGAAGTGGTATTCCACGCTGTCGAGATCATCCAGCACGGCGAGGCGTGCGGCATCGGCGCTGATCGCGGTAATGTCGACCGTATCACCGGCGTGCACGCGGGTGAGCGTGCGCAGGTACTGCGGATTGACGTACTTGAGGCCCCGGAACTGGACGTCGGCGATCCTGATCTCGAGTTCCTGGCTCACGGTCACGCGGCTGCGCCACGCGGCGTATTCGGCCGGCGACACGGAGAGCGTCGCGAGCCGTGCCGCCATGGCGCGGGCAGCCTTCTCGCCCAACGGGATGGTCTCCGCCGTGCGCTCGAAATCCGCGGAACTGAAACCGCCCAGATCGACATCGATACGGATATCGCGATCGGTGAGCGTCTCCAGCTGCACGCGTTCATTGGCTTCCATCGAGATGTCGCTGCTGCGCGAGATCAGGCTCCCCGGGCCGACCAGCTGCTCGCGTGTCGTGGTCTGCTTGGTGAGATTCACGGCTATCACGACGTCGCCGCACAGCTCGCGCGCCACGTCGATCGGCAGGTTGCGCACGACGTAGCCGTCCGAGAGGACGTACTGGTCGGTGATGACGGGGGCGAACGCGCCCGGGATCGCCATGCTCGCGCGCATGGCCGTCGCGATGTCACCGTGATCGAGCACCACCATGTTCCCGCTCAGCATGTCGGTTGCGACCGCCCGGTAGGGAATGGGCAGCCGGTCGAAATCGGCCACCGCACGTGCCTTAGCCACGTACGCGCGCAGCACGTCCTCGATGCGGCTCGATGCGATGAGCCCACTGGGGGGAACGATCTTGCCGTCTTTCAAGCCCAGATCAATCGAGCCGCTGGTGTCGTTGAAGCGCTTCTGCTCCGCGGGCACAAGGTGCCGACTCCCGACGCCTGCGACGACCGATTTCCAGTCGACGTGTGTGACGAATTGCTCGATCTCCGCCGGCCGCAGGCCCGAGGCGTAACCCCCACCGACCAGCGCTCCCATGCTCGTCCCCGCGATGCAATCAACAGGGACGCGCAGTTCCTCCAGGACCTTCAGCACACCGATATGCGCCCCGCCGCGCGCCCCGCCGCCGGCCAGCGCGAGTGCGACGCGCGGGCGTCTGCCGGGCACGGCCGCCGCCGCGGCTTCCTGAGCCGCGCTCGGGGTACTCTGTGCGGCGGCATCGGGAGCGCGAGCCGGGGGCCCACTCTCCTGCGCCGCCGCACCCGCCGCAAGCACCATGACGGCGCACATGGACAGGCAACGGTACCGGAGCCCTCGAGCAGACAATTGCCGCGACATCGTGTCCTTTCGGGGTTGTTGACCGTCGCTTGCCCCCGGATCTGGCTGCATCGGCTATCGCAGGAACCAATCAGTCTACAGCGGCACCCCCGGCCGGCAATCAGACTTCCGGCCTACAAGGCAGCGCCGGTGGGCGCGATGAGGGGAAGGGGAACAGCCTAAGCGTAGCCGTATGCTATTGGTGCTAGCTGAGCATGAGTGCAGGCCGCGCAGCGGTAAGCCCGCAGGGCGCGCCCGCGGCGATGGAGCGGCGATACTCCACTGGGGAAGCCGTCGATCAACAAGAAAGAACCCTTCCGGCTGTACGTCGGCCTTTAAATCGAGTCCCGCGCACTTTCGTCTTGATCGCGCGCCGGCGCTTCTCCGGCCATCCGACACGTCGACGACCCACGCGCCAGTTAGAATTCTCCAGTCGAGTCGGCGGACTGGCTCTCGGTTGAGTAGCGGGCGGCGTACAGGGCGGCTCTCATAGATTGATCATCCCAGTGTCCACGAACCATTCTTCGGGTGTGGAAACGACATGAGCGGGGGCGGCGGGCTCTGGGGCCAGAACGGCCAGCCTATGCGAGAGAAATTCCCTGAGCAGCGCGTCTGCTGACTTGCGTTGCTCCTCATCCCTATTCGCGTAGTCACTGATCGCCTCGCGACTGATGCATACGAGGATGACTTTCGAGCGCCGGTTGGGTCGCGTTGGATCTGTCCGCAGATGCCAATCGAGGTACAGGCACAGATCCCCCCCTTCCTCTGTGCGCGCCACGTCAGCGTGTTTGGGAAATGCCCCGGTGACGATGCTCGCCAAATGTCGGGCAATGTCCTGATTCATGCGGGCTTTCGCGCGGTCGCGCCCTCACTCACTCTACAAGCAGTTCACATTCACGAAGCCAACTTGTCACGCGCTCGAGACGCGACGCGGAGCCCATTTCGATCGAGACGACAAGCACCTGGTCGTGCCCTATCAAAGGCGAGGACCTACGGGAACGCGGTGACTGAAGGTGCATTTGCACCTGCAATGAATTTTCAAAGCGCGGATTAGCGGCCACTAGGTACGCCACCATGGAACCGTCGTAGGACATTTCCACGGATTGAACGGCGCCGATCTCCGCTAAGGCGTCCTTCAAAGCAGGCGCCGATTCAGTCACGCGCGCCTTCAAGTCGCCACCGTCTTTGTCAAACCGTACCAGTACCAAGTACGGGATATAGCTTTCTTCGCTGCCGCTCACTTGGGCTTCCTCGCCGCCGCGTTCACCAGCCGCTCAAAAACCGGCGGCCTAGCTCGCCTGGATGACGATCTGTCCTTAACAATCAGCTCACAGACGTGCCGATACTGAGCCAGCAAGAGATCGACAGCCTCGCGAAGGTAGACAGCCGGGGGCAACCGAGTCCCTGCGCTCAGCTGCCGCAATTCGTCTGCGACCGACGGATCGAGATACAAGGACGTCAGAATCCGCTTGCCTTCCATCGTCGCCATTCGGTGTTCCTATCTTAATGGTAATTGCTGTGCCGGTCCTCAGGACCAGCAACGTCACCGCTCGGACGGCACCAATTATGCGACACAAGAATCAGCCCGCCGTGAAACCACCGCTCGGCGTGCGTCTTACCGACTCTCCCGCCGCAAGGCTCCTGCTCGCCCCCGGCGTGAAATCGCGAGAACCTGCAGGGCCAGTCAGCGGGAGGTTCGTCCCGGTTTCCACGCCGAATGGGATCGGAGTCGAACTGATCGCCGATGGCTCACGCCCTCCGAACGCGACGCACACAAGGCCGCTATTACTCGGAATAACCCCGGCGCTACCCTTAACCCAGCAGTGCCGTGTACCGCGCGGTCGTCGGCGCTCGGGGTGCGAGGCGCCAGCGCATCGCTGGCTCGTTGGCTAAGTACATGCCGAATGCCGCGCACGCTCGGTGCTCGATCGCGCAGCGCTGGGCGAATGTGCAGCACTCGCACGGTGCGACCTCGGTCAGTCGTGCGTCGGCGTGGTGTGATGCGCGGTTGGGCACGCGGCGCAGTGTACGCCGATGGAGACCGCGGCGCGGGTGTCGTTCCCCAAATTGCAGCTAATGACGTAGGGCGCAATAGCGCCGCCCGAAGGCGCCTCTCCAGTCGGACGCGGTGGCGGCAGCGACCAGCGGCGCCCTCGCAGCGGCCGCACTCGCGCCTTCCGCGCGCGGCTGTCCACGAGGAAGTTAGCTACTGCGGCGCTCGCAACGATATCGGACACCGTCCAGTACCTCGTCCCGGTGACTGCGCCCGCGCGCGGGCCCCAAGACTCCGAAATATAAGCACATAGTCCGCCGCTTCCGGCACCCGACTACCCGCCGTCAAAGGCAGCAGTTCATCCAGTCATCCTGCCAACTCACGGTCCAGGTCTGTCGTATCCAGCTCAAAGACATGATTGTCGTAGTCGAAGAAATAGAGCGCGGTGTCCGATCTGGCAAGAAAGAACTCGATGTTCATTCTCCTGAGTTTCTCTGCAGTTCCTAGAAGCGTGGGCATTGAAACCGAGAAAGCGATGTGATCACCACTGCGAGGACGAACCACTTCCGCCTGTGCAAGGACAAACCACGTGCGGCCAAGTCTCACGTAGGTCTCCTCGTGCCCATCGACATCTTTGCGCGCAAGAATCGCCGCGCCGAACAAGTCCTTAAACAGCGTGGCCGTTCTGCTTGAATCTTTCACGATCAGGGCGATATGGCCGATTTTGTCCAGCATAGGTACTCCTAAGGACAAGACGCGCAATGAATCGGCGGCCGGACAGGCGTGCGCCATCCTGCGTCGCGCATCAGCTGGCGGTCGAATCTGGCGTTGATCGTGCGCGCCGGGCGCAGTCTACGACTGCCGGCGGGACACGTTGGCGCGTGTGCGGCCCGCACGCAACCTGTCGGTTAGGCCGTCGTGAGCGCCTATGGCTCGCGCGGGCGGATCGCTCCACCAGTCCCTGCGCGTCGCCTGCTCCGGATTGCAGGGATAGAAGACGCGGTTCTCCGGCTTGCGCGTTTCGCCGATCACGAGCAAACGCACTTCGCCTGCGGTGTTGTTCAGGAAACAGTGACAGATGCCGGTGCCGGGCGGAAATCCAACCGCATCGCCGGGCCGCAGCCGATGCAACTCACCGTCAAGCCAGACATCGGGTGTGCCGGCGATCACGTACACGAACTCCTCCTCGGCGCTCTCGGCGTGTGGATAGGATGTGCGCCGACCCGGCAGCAGGCGCTCATGGTGAATGCCGAGCCGCGTGAGTCCGAAGTGCCGGCCGAACGGCGCGCCGATGCTCATGAGTTCGTCATCGCCATCGTAGTGGGAATCGTCCGCTCCCTCGATCCTTGTCCAGTGCGCGATGCTCTCGGGTCGGTCCGTCAGCCGCGCCGCCTGTTTGGAAGGCCCTTTTGGAGCCCGTTTGGATGCCCCGTGGGCGGATTTCCGCTCCGTCGATTTCCGCTTGGATTGTTTCGTGGCCACCGACAGCCCTCCACGCCGCACCTGTGTTTGCAAACGCTAACAGGCGCTCGGGCGCTGATCCAGCAGGGACGCTCTCGCTAATGTCCCCAGGTCGGAATCATGGCTGCGGCGAGGACTCCTCAGGCGCGAGGCAGCCCCGCGTACGAGTCTCTCCGGAATGACCGCCATCCACTCCGTAGGCTGACCTTTCAAAGTAACCCCTCCCAAGCTCTCGCTGACGCCTGCGCCAGCTGGCCAGTGGCACTCTCCTCCGATTCCGCACATTCAGGCAGCGCGTGATACTCCGCCCCCGCCAAGGTCGGCGTTCGGGTCGGGCACGAGGTGGTCACCAACCGCGCGGAGGAATGAAACCATGACGACTCGGAAACACATACACCTTCTCATTGGCGTGATCTTCTGAGCGGTCGCCGAAGCGGCTCGAGGCGCCGCCGGGAAAGGCACTGCCTGTGCTGTCAAAGCGTGGCAGAGTACTGAGCACGGTGATAGAACGCTCAACAGAAGTCCCCGGCACTGCATCCGAAGGTGAGACTGCGCATATGGGGCTTGGCCGACAGGTCCGCCTCGTGTGCCGCACGATCTTCGGTTCGCCGGTGCGCAAGACGCTCACGCCCCTGTTGGCCACGATCATTCTCGTCGTCGCCGCCACCGCCTACGGACAAATCCGCCTCAACGGATGGAATAAACCCTTCTACGACGCCCTATCGCGCCGCGACCTGCGCGACTTCCTGTTCCAGCTCGGCGTGTTCTTCCTCATCGCAGGATTTCTCCTCGCTCTGAACGTCGTGCAACGGTGGCTGATCGAAACCTTGGAACTCAAGCTGCGTGAGGGGTTGGTGCTCAGCCTCCTGGACGACTGGTTATCGCCGCGCCGCGCCTTTTGGCTTGCGAATGCCGGAACGATAGGCGTCAATCCGGATCAGCGTATTCACGAGGATGCACGCAAACTCTGCGAGCTTTCCGCCGACCTCAGCGTGGGATTGCTGCAGGCGTCGATCTTGTTCCTGATTTTCGCCGACATACTGTGGGGACTCTCGACCGACTTCGTATTCAGGTTCGATGACCGCGACTACACGGTTCCAGGCTTCATGGTATGGGCGGCGATCCTCTATGCGGGCTTAGGTTCGCTGTTGAGTTACTGGGTTGGGAGAGGTCTCATCGGCCGCAATGCGCAGCGCTACGCGCGCGAGGCCGACTTGCGATTTTCGCTGGTGCGGGTCAACGAGCACGTCGATGACATTTCCCTGGCGGAAGGCGAGGCAGACGAGAAACGCCGCATCCACATGCATCTCGCCAATGTGCTCACCGCAACGCGCCGCATCGTGATGGGCCACGCCAATCTTACCTGGGTCACCGCCGGCTTTGGGTGGATCACGCTGGTGGCGCCGATTCTCGTCGCCGCGCCTCTGTATTTCAACGGCAAGGTTTCTTTCGGCGGTCTGATGATGGCTGCTGGCGCATTTACTCAGGCCCAGTCGTCGCTGCGATGGTTCGTGGACAATTTCAGCGCGATCGCGGACTGGCGCGCGACGCTGCTCAGGGTTGCGAATTTCCGCTACGCGCTGATGCGCATCCACGAGCCGCGCGGATTTGAAAGCCGCATCATTTACGCCGACGGTGAACCGGGCGCCATTTCAATCGAGGGTCTCGAGATCGTCTCCTCCGCGAACGCCGACGCCCTCAAGGAGACCCATGTCATCGTCAAGGCCGGCGAGCGCGTCCTCATTCTGGGGGCGCCGGGAACCGGCAAGACGCAGCTCTTCCGGGCACTGGCAGGACTCTGGCCGTGGGGTGCCGGGCGCATCACGCGCCCGGCGGGCGAACAGATATTCTACCTGCCTCGAGGCGCACCCTACATGCCGCGCGGAACCTTGCGCGAAGTTCTCGCCTATCCCTTGAAGGCCGAGAGCTTCGAGGAGAGCGCCTTCAAACACGCGCTCGACCGGCTCGGCCTCGAGCGCCTCGCGCCGCTGCTCGATACGACTCACCGTTGGGATCGCGAATTGAGCCAGGACGAGCAGTTGTGCCTCGCGATTGCACGCATGCTGCTGCAGTCGCCGCCCTGGGTACTCATCGATGGCACGTTCGGAGCACTCGACGACGACATTCTCGATCTCGTCGTCGGCGTATTTACGAATGAGCTACAGCACACCGGCGTCATTCATATCGGGGGGCCGGCTCAAGCGCACCCGCTGTTCACCCGCGGCCTGCATTTGATCAAGGCGCGGCGAATTGGCGCGAATTCGACACCCGCGAACGCACCCGGATCTCACGAATGAGTGAAAAGCGGCGCGCGAGCTACCTTCTTGGGCTGCTTCTCTTTGCAGCCTCTCCATCATGGGCCGCGGCGCCGGCTCTGGAATTTCATGCGCCCTCTTCGCCCACCGATGCCGCGGCCGCCGCGACCATGCGCGACCTGGCGACGCGGCTCGTTCCCATTTATGAAGAACCCGACCGCGACCGCTATCTAGCGAATTTGTTCGCTTTGCAAATGGTCTCCGGCAACTATGCCGCGGCCGAGGTGTCGCGGCAATCGCTGCGTGAGCGGCGGCGGAAGTCGAACACCCATCCGCCGATTGACCGGGACAGCGTTTACGACCTCTATGCCCACGCCAAGGCTCTCGAGGTGGAGAATAGAGTTTCATTCACCGACGGTTTCGCGAGGTCGTTCCATGAAGTGATTGGCCGCCTCAACGATCACGACGCCTACGCGGTCACGAGACGGCTGGGATTGTCTTTAGCCGTGTTTCGGGAGGCGCTGCAAAAATCACTCGATCAACAGCGAACCAAGGACATCATCGATCAGTCGGACGCCGTGGAGCTGCTCTGGAAGTACCTCGCGTTCGATGCGTACCGAAGCTTCGGTCCCCTGGTGGGCCCGCTCACGGCTGATGACGATCGCCGGCGCTACTCGATCGAGGATGCGGTTCTGGTCAAGACCGCGGACGGCGCAAGAATATCGGCCTTGGTAGTTCGCCCGAAAGGAGCCGGCAAGCCGCTCCCGGCACTGCTCGAATTCACCATTTACGACACGCAGAGTTACGCCATGGAGTGCGCATCTTACGGATATGCCGGCGTGGTGGCCTTCACGCGGGGAAAGCATACGGATCCCCGCACCGTGGTCCCGTACCAGCATGACGGGGACGATGCCCGGGCGGTGATCGACTGGATAGCCAGGCAAGCCTGGAGCGATGGCCGCGTGGGCATGTACGGCGATGGCTACAGCGGCTTTACCCCGTGGGCTGCAGCGAAGCGCCCGCCGGCCGCGCTCAAAGCCATTGCCACCTCGGTCTCGGACGCGCCGGGAATCGATTTTCCCATGGCGGGCAGCATCTTTCAGAACCCCGCGTACCGCTGGTCGTCCTTCGTGACCAACACGGATGCATCGCAAGAGAAGAGTTACTACGACGATGCCCCGTGGCACTTACTCGATCAGAAGTGGTACAGAAGCGGAAGGCGATACCGGGACTTGGGCCTCCTGTACGGAAAATCCAATCCGATCTTCATCCGTTGGCTGAATCACCCCAGCTACGACCGGTTTTGGCAAAATATGGTCCCGTACCGCGAAGAATTCTCGCACATCAACATCCCGGTGCTGACGATCACGGGCTACTACGCGGGAAGCGAACCCGGCGCCCTTTACTATTTCACCCAGCACCATCGATTCAATCCGCACGCCGACCACACGCTGCTCATCGGACCCTACGACGACACCGCGATGCAGCGCGGGCCGTCCGCGATGCTGCAGAGTTATGAAGTCGATTTGGCCGCACTCGTCGATCTTCGCGAACTAATGTATCAGTGGTTTGACTTTGTCCTGAAGGGCAGCGCAGCGCCGCCACTGCTGAAGGATCGCGTCAACTACGAAGTCATGGGGGCAAACGCATGGCGGCACGCCGCATCGCTCGAAGCAATGGGCAACGGATCATTGCGATTCTATTTGGACGGTACGGGCTCGGGCGACAAGCATCGGCTTACCGAGCGCAAAGCCGCGCATCCGGCGCTTTGGCGGCAGATCGTCAAGCTGACGGACCGCCGAGACGATGCTTGGATGGCGCCAGCCGATTTCACGAGCAGAAATTTGGCAACCCACAATTCGGTGATGTTCGTGAGTGAGCCGCTGTCGAAGCCTGCCGAACTCAGCGGCCTGTTCTCCGGCCAGCTCGCCTTTACGGTGAACAAGATGGACGTCGATCTCAACGTGACTCTGTACGAGCAGCTGCCCAGCGGCGACTACATTTACCTTTTCAATCCGTCCTACGAATTTCGGGCCAGTTATGTACGCGACCGTGTCCATCGTCATCTCTTAAAGTCCGGGGAGCGCGAACAGCTAGCATTCAAGAGTGAGCGCATGACCAGCCGCCAGCTCCAATCGGGGAGCCGGCTGGTCATGATTCTGGGCGTGAACAAGCGGCCGGATCGCGAGATTAATTACGGCACCGGGAACGACGTGAGCGAGGAGACCATCGCGGACGGCAGGATCCCGCTCAAAATCCAGTGGTACGGCGACAGTTACATCGACATCCCGATCCGCAGATAATTCGCGAGCGGGTGGTGCTCCGTTGACAACCATGCATCCATGCATGAACGCGATCGTTAACTAAGCAAGTATCTTGGCTGGTTCTTTGACCATCGGCCCTCCGACACGGGATCCTCCTCGAAGCGAATTCAACGCGACAGCGTCGCATCCAGTCGCCGGAGTGCCAACTACCTCTGTTACGGGTGTCGACTTCTTTGGCCCAAGACTTGGATGCCTACGCGTCGAGAATGTCATGGGTGACGATCGAACCGTCGGCCGGAGGATCCCTGCACACACACCTCGCATCGGCGACTTGCTCGACCTGCGGGTATGGCCACCTCCACCAGCTCGCGAGCCAACATCCTTCCGGAATTCCGCGCCGACCATTGGCGCGGGAACGGCACAGGAGTTACCCTGTTGCGGTCCGCGACTCGTTGCGCTTCAGCAGAACGGTTCAGTCGGCTTTTAGCGCAAACCCGACCGTGGAGGATGTCCGCAAGGTGTCAACCGGCTGGGAGCAAGCTTCGGCTTCAGCCTAACGGGCAGGCGAGGTGCAGTCGGGCACCGTGGGCCCAGTTCAAACGAGAGGGGCAATGATCATGGCCGAAAATGTTTACAAGGTAATCGAACTCGTCGGAACGAGCTCCGAGTCCTGGGAAAAAGCGACGGCTGCTGCAATCAGTCGGGCCGGCAAGACCCTGAGAGACCTCAGGGTTGCAGAAGTCGTCAAGCTCGATGTTCAGCTCAAGAACGGAAAGATCGAAGCCTATCGATCACGCATCAGTGTCTCATTCAAATATGAGACTGGAAGCTGATCGCGGCTTCGAGTTTCGTCCAACCTCGAGTCAGGATCGCACCTGCGGCGTAAGTTGTTGAGCCATGACGCCCGGCCGGAGCTGCACGTCTGCGGCTACGGGCTTGACAGTAAAAAGTATTTTATCAGACCTTAACGGTGTCATACCCACTGCCGTACCCCAGAGTCAAAATCCTGTGCGAGCGTCTGAGGCGGATAAGGGAGCAGCGGTAACGGGTATAAGGACGCGAGCGATGCCCGGCGACAGCGACCGCGCTGTACATCACCGCTTCCGTTCCGATCTGTGAGAACTCTAACTCTTGCAGTAGTCTAGTGATTTCGTCGATCTGACCGAGAACTAGAACGCGGGCGCCCATGGGAGCAGCACATGACAATCGCAACCCGAGTGGTCGTTCTAGCATCTGTGCTCGCGCTAGCCGCCTGTGGTGGTGCCTCCCAGTCGAACCTGATACACGGTGCCGGGAACAACGCCAGTAAACGCCCCGACGGCTACACGCTCGGCGGTACCGTAGCGGGCCTTTCCGGCAATGGACTAACACTCGAGCTAAATGGTGGATCCGAGCTACCGATAGAGGCAAACGGAGCGTTCGCGTTCTCCAGCTCGCTTTCGAGCGGCACCGCCTACAGCATCAACATTAGGCAACAGCCGGCCGTGCGGCGTGAGATCTGCACAGTTACAAACGGAGCGGGCTTGGTTGGGACCACCGATATCAGTAACGTCTCGGTCAAGTGCACGAACGCAGTCGGGTTCGTTTATGTAGTCGATCCCAACAGTCAGATCGCCGCCTATGGCATCACTGCGGCTACTGGTGCGCCAATCCCGGACGGGAGTTTCGCGATTCCACTCACAGGTGGATATACCCCACTAGTGCAGGTAATGGTGGCGGCGCCCAGCGGCAATTATCTCTACGTCTTAAGTCAGCAGCCGAACCAAATCTCCACATTTACGATCGAGTCGAACCAAGGCGGACTGACCCCGGTCAATGCCCCGCTGGCCACGGGCGCAGGGTCTCTGCACATGGTTATGAGTCCGAACGGTTCCTTCTTGTTCGTGTACAACATCCAAACGAACAACAGCCAAAGCGTGCAGTCCTTCGCGGTCGATTCGGCTACTGGAGCCTTGACGGCCGCCGGCATTGTGCAGCTCCCACACCCAAACTGCACCGCCAGCGTCTGTCCGGGGGGCGGCGACTTCGCGATCCGTTCCGACAGCACGTACCTTTACGTACTCACTTACGATGGAGTGAACAACACCACCAGCGTAACCCCCTACGCGATCGATCCCCTGACGGGTGACCTGACGGGCGGCACTGCCATCACGTTCCCTACCAACGCAGCGGGCACGAACATGTCAATCGACCCGCTGGGCAGATTTCTGTACGTGGCCAATGCAGTATCACCAGACGGGACGCCCGACGGGACCTCTCAATCTGCAACCGTCGTGTCCTATATCCTCGACCCGATGACTGGTGCGCCCGCGCCTGGCTCTAGTACGGTAGTGCCCAATGGCGCCAGCTGGATGGCCCCGGATCCGACCGGCAAGTACCTCTACGTCGCCTACTCCGGCTGTTGCGCCTTTTACAGCAACGTGCTCGCCTTCGCCGTCGATCCATCTGGCCGGGCACTGTCGCAGATTGGTGCGGCAGTTCCGATTGGCGGTTCGCCGCAGGCCGCGGCTTGCGACCCTTCAGGCGCCTTCCTATTTCTCGGCAGTTCTTCAGGAGCAATATTTACTGGGGGGCAAAGCTGGAGCGACCTGGCTTCGTACACGATTACGACCAGCGGAGTCAACGCCGGAGCTGTCGCCTTGAATGGGCAGGGGACGCAATTCCCAGACGGAACCGTCGGCGGTGCTGGGCTTGCGATTGTCGAATAGGTGTGTCGGTGGTTGCGAACCGACGTCTTGAACGTCATCCGGCGTCACAGTGAACCCTGACGCTGTGGTCGGAGTTAACCTTCACTGCGTCGCCCTTGCAGTAGCCTCCACCATGCCGCCTATTTCCCAAGCGCCCTCTTTGAACGGGTCCTCGGTTACCAACTAAATCGTAAGAGGATCAGCTGTTTTCAATGACTCAATAAGAGTCCACAAGTTACCGTAACACGTCATCCCAGACGCTAACTTGCCAGCACCGGTGTATACCTGCCTCACCGAAGCGCAGGGTCGGGTTCGAAGGTGCAGTACGATCGGCCGGGGAAAGGATAAGGTGCAGTCATTTAGCGCGAGATTGATCGGCGGTTTACTGCTGACGCTCACCGCAGCCGTCGTGGCGCACGCGCAGCCGCCGAAGCGCGTGCTGATGCTGCACTCCTGGGGTCCAGAATTCGGCGATCTATACGCAAGGGACATGCGTGTGCAGCTCAGCCGGCAATTGCCCGGGCGCTTCGAGCTCTACGAGGAGTGGCTGGTGTCTGCGCGTTTCGCGGACCGCCAGGAAGACGCAGCGTTCGCCAGCTACCTCAATTCGCTTTTCGCCGATCATCCGATAGATCTGGTCATCACCCTCGGCGCACCCGCTGCAAATTTTGTACAGAGGTATCAGCAGTCGGTGTTCCCCACCACTCCGGAGCTGCTCACCGACGTGGAGGAACGGAGGGCGTCGGGTCCAAGCCTTACTCCCAATGAGACTGTCGTTGCGATCGCGGTGAGTTTTCCTGCTCTGGTGCAGAACATTCTACGTCTTCGACCGCAAACCAGCCTGCTTGCGGTAGTGATCGGAAACTCACCAATCGAGAAGTATTGGGTCCAGCAGATACGAGGCTCGCTCGAGCCACTCCATAACCGCGTCACCCTGACGTTTCTGACTGACTTGCCCTTCAAAGAGGTGCTGAGGCATGCCGCATCACTTCCCGCACGATCCGCCATTCTTTATGTCCTGCTCTCTCCCGACATTGAAGGTATCCCGCAGGACGAAGATTCGGCCCTTGCTCAATTGCACGCGGTCGCGAGCGCCCCGATGTTCAGCTACACCGATGCCTACCTCGGCAAGGGAATCGTGGGCGGACCACTGATCTCCGGCGAGCAGCAGGGCCGCGAAACGATAAGTGTCGCCGCCCGCCTGCTCTCGGGCGAGCACGCCTCGGACATCAAAACGCCACCGATCGGGCTCGGGAAGCCAGAATTCGACTGGCGGGAGCTCAGGCGGTGGAACATCAGCGAATCCGACCTGCCTCCAGGCAGCACAATTTTCTTTAGAGAGCCGTCCGCCTGGGACCGATACCGCTGGCAAATCGTGTCGCTTGCCATTGTTCTCGCGCTGGAGAGTGCATTGATTGTCAGTCTGCTGCGCGAGCGCCGGCGCCGGCGCATCGCCGAAATGAGCGCGCAGCAGCGCATGGCTGAACTTGCCCACCTGAACCGCCGCTCGACGGTGGGGGAATTGTCGGCGTCAATAACCCACGAACTCACTCAGCCACTGAGCGCCATTGGCAACAACACCGAGGCTGCTGAGCTCATTCTAGGCATGCCGTCACCAGATCTCGGCGAACTCAAGGAAATCAATTCCGATATTGCGCGTGACCAGCGACGTGCAATCGAGACGATCAAGCGTTTGCGCAGGTTGCTCGCCAAAAGCCCTACCGAGACTCAGCTGGTCGATCTGAGTGCCGTGGTTCGGGAAGTGTTTGACTTTATCTTGGCGCAAGCCGTTGCGCACGATGTCACCCTGAGCACCAGTCTCTCTGCGCGACCGTTGTTGGTGAGCGGCGATCCGATTCATCTGCAGCAGGTAATCCTGAATCTCCTCATGAACGCCATAGAGGCGATAGGTGGCGCCGCAAGCAGCGAGCGAAGGATCACTGCTCGCACCGCGCTCCTTGAGGGTGCCGTCGCAGAAGTGGCGATAGAAGACTCCGGACCCGGCATCCCACCTGACAAAGTGGAGCAGATCTTCGAACCGTTCTTCACCACTAAAGAGGCGGGGATGGGAATGGGGCTCGCCATTACACGTACCATTGTAGTGAGCCACGGCGGTCAGATATGGGCGGCAAACCGGCCGGAGGGCGGCGCGGTAGTCCGCTTCACCGTGCCGCTCGCCAAGACGGACCGGGACACCGCCCTCGTTCAGGGTGCCGACAATCGCCCCGAATCAGTCGTCGCAGGTCCACGAGTCAGTCGAGCGTTTGATTCGACAACTGCGCGTGGCGTTGCAGGACCTTCCACTGGCGGGCGAGACTGGAGAATCAGGTAGCCGGTGCGTACAGTTGGATGACGAGGGTCCGAGGCATCGCGGGAATCTCGACGACGGAGCAATCGCGACGAATGCTGGGCCCTTGAGTACAAGCGAGTCGCATATCCGCCGGTCAATCTGCTGCCAGGATTCCACGTGAAGCCGGTGCGGCTTCTGGACCTAAAGTGGCGACGGTTCTTGTTTTGAGATGCTCGTGTTTCTGTCGGTCTGAATGCGTTCGTACACCTCTTCGCGATGCACGGCTATGTTTGCCGGCGCGGTGAAGCCGAGGCGCACCTGGCCGCCTTTCACACCGAGCACAGTGACGGTAACTTCATCGCCAATTTTTACAGACTCTCCGAGATGTCTGCTCAGAATGAGCATTGCGCATCCTCCCTGATAAGGTGGTCGGAACGCGGCCGCACGGGTCGCACGCCCGACGTGGTCGCAAGCTCGCGTGTCGTCTCGAGCTAAGGTTTATGGGCGCAGCTTTATATATGCCGGCTCGGGTTCATGTCTTGTTATCCCATGCCAAAGTGTTGTCGGTACGGGCCAACCGCAACCCGCAACTCATTGAGACGCGAAGGGAGTGACGTCGATGCCTCGCGGCGCACTTTTCGACTGCCGCTGAGGGGATTGCTCGGCTTGCCTATGCCCGCGCCGGAAGGATTGGCATTGAGCTAATGCCCCTCTTGAAGAAGGCGCGACTGATCGATCAGCAGGTCAAGGACCGCGGCGCGAGACTCCCGTGGACTTACCAAAGCTACTAAGTTCAGATCTCGCTCTGGCGGCTGCCCGCGAACACGGGCTTTTCGGGAAGGCAAGTTGATTCGAGGTCCTTAGCTTCCGCTTGTGGCCGGAGCGGAAATTCACGTGGGAACTCCGCGTCCCGCTGAACGCGTACCTACAAATCACAGGAACGCCCATCGTGAAATTGCTGGTGCGAGTGCTGACTCACATCAAGAAGGAACGAGTGCCCGCTCCAAGAACTGCTCTGGTAGCGGTTACCGCAGACGCTTCCGTAACGAAAAGGGCGGCTCGTGTTGCGGCGGAGTGATCCCCCTGGCGATCAGGAACCGCTCCTGCGCACTGATTGGCCAAACCACATCACACGGCAGACAGTAGGCGTCGATCGCTTGACCGGCACCGAGGGACTCAACTAGCTCAATCCGTTCGTATCCGTTTTGCAGCCGCGGGTGCTTGCAGCTTGGGCAGGTCGAGAAAAACGCAGTGGTTTCACTCACGTACGAGTCTCTCCCACAAGGTCGCTAACTTCTCCAGTGAAACGACCGGCTCCACCCTAAAGCTATAGCAAGCCCTGAGCGCTCGTGGGCGCTGATGGTCCAGTATTCATCGCAGGGCGCGCAGTACCCCTCCACCGGGTGGTCGCCGTTGAGCAGCCTTCGCAAAGCGCCGCGGGTGTACCAGTGCACTTGATTGTGCTTGCATTTGGGACATGTCGACAGGAGCGGCAGGCGTGCGGGTATCGTCCCAAGACCCTGGTGGACCTGATTCGTGTTCATTTACTCCCAGCTCTCCCTGCAGGCACACTGATCACACGCGTTCGCTACGCGGTATATATATGTGACTATAGCGCGCGCTGGATGGAGGCTGCTATTGGCCTTTGGTCCTAGTGGGGTACCGCACAGACGTCGTCGATCTTCGAGGATACGCGGCGGCTTCTGGCAATTTTCGCTCCCACCCCTCGTGCAGCTCAGCGACTCTCATCCATGCCAGTGCAGCCCCAATCAGGCTTCCGGCCGGCACCCGGGAAGTTGCCTCCGGGCCAAAGGACAGGGCTACTCGCGCCCATGGCGCGCCGGCAACTCAGATACCCCCTCTGAACAGCCCACGTCCTACGTGCATGAAAGCCGAGTATTCTCGGCGACTGGCCGGCGCGCGGGAAACCGGAACACCAAATTAACGTGGGAGGGGCGAACGCTCAATGGCACTCGGCGACACTATCTACATATTCGACGTCGAGCTTGCGAACTCCGACACTAGCGTCTACGAGTCGTTGAGACTTCGCGTGGCGCGTCATCCATCCGAGACGCCGGAGCATCTGTTGGCGCGCGTGCTAGCTTATTGTCTTGAGTACACCGAAGGGATCGCGCTTTCGAACGGGCTGTCCGCGCCTGACGAGCCGGCGATCGCAGTGCGCGACCTGACAGGGGTGTTGAAAGCCTGGATTGATGTCGGCGCCCCCGACGCGATGCGGTTGCATCGCGCCAGCAAGGCAGCGCCGCGCGTAGCCGTTTATGCGCATAAGGATGCCATGCAACTGGCGGCACGGCTTCGCGGGGAGCGGATCCATCGCATCGAGGCGCTCGAGCTCTACGCAATGGACTTCGATTGGCTCGCAGGCCTCGCGCATCGGCTGCAGCGACGAACGCAGTTCGCACTGACGGTGTCTGAACAGCAACTGTATCTCTCGCTCGGGCACGAGACGCTTTCCGCGGGCCTCCACCGAATTCCTCTAGGGCAGTAGAGAAAACGCGTCATTCCCTACGGCAATAGCACCCAGATTACCTGTGAACCCGGCTCCATACGGGGAATCGCCTCAATGCGTCTGAGCCGCCGGCGTTGCCAGCGGCGGTCCGGTGAACTCCGCTTCGATCGAGAAATCGATCAAGTCACCAACGCCCATCGTCGTACCCGGTGCAGGCACGCCATAGGCGATACCAAAATCTGAGCGCTTGAACGAGCCGCGCGCAGAAAACCCTACGCGCGCCTGCGGATCCATGGTCGGCATGCCGGCATAGCCGCCGTTATAGGTCGCCACGAGCACCGTCGGCCGTGTGACGCCGTGCAGCGTGAGAGTGCCGGAGATCTCCATCGTCTTCGCCCCTGTCATCCGGATCTTTTCAGACTTGAAGACAATCTGTGGAAACTTCGCGGTGTCGAGCATCTGCGGCCCCTTCATGATGTCGAGACACATCTGCGGCGCGGCGTCCATCTCGAATGATGAAGCGTCGATGGTCGTCACCACTTTGGAGGCGGGTAGATTACCAGGGTCAAACGTCAAGTCCGCGTCGAAGCGGCTAAAGCGCGTCGTGTAGGTGGAGAAGCCCATGTGACTGGCACGCAGCACCAAGCTGGCGTGGGACTTATCGAGTTTGTACGTGCCCGCTGGGGGTGCTGCCATCGGCGCCATCGCAGGCGGCCCAGCCGACTCGGTCGCTTGCGACGACCCGCTATGCAAGCCCAGAGCTGCAGCAACCAGCGCGGCGGCGAGGACGCGAAACTCGGCCGAATTTGTGTGCTTCGCGCAAATCCCGTTGTGGACGGGCGGCGTGTTGAAATGGATCGTCATCGGCAGCGTTCTCCTCGTAAGTGCCCTGATGAAGTACGAAACATAGACGTTAGCTTACCGCAGGCTGCGAGCGACCGCTTCGTGGCAAGGAATTAGGGCCGGTCAATGATGCGTTCTGGCCGGCTGCTTACGGATTGGCCTGTACTTCCGGTTTTGACGCTGAACGGTCCGTGACGACTGTCCGCTTGAGCAGCGATCACACGATCTGGAGCGGACTGTCGGCATCGGGACTTGACGACCTGCGCGGTGTGCGCTACTCAACCGGATACGGACCCTCTGAAAAGCTCCGAGCATGGTATCCCTTGCTTCCCACTTCCCGCGCCAGTGCGCTGCGGAAGTCCCGGCCCGCACCTAGACACTCGAGCACGTGTGCAAAGTCGTACCTGGGTTGCCAACGCAGGTCCGCTCGCGCGCGATCATTCACATAGACTCGATCGATTTTCGGGAGGAGCTTCCAATCGCGAGCGGCGTAGAGCGCCTCACTCTGGGGAAAGATTCGGCGCACCACACGCGGGGCGTCACTACCCAACGTCGGCAGATCTGCAGGCCTGAACGGAGTCGTTGCCGAGATGATGTAGCGGGAAAAGCCGATGTCCGAAGCTCTCTCAACGGCCAGCATTACTGCGCCGACGGCGTCTTCTAGATCAACGCGCCGATACAGCATTTCATTTGCTTGGGTGTTTTCGGTCACGTACCGCCGGCGGACAATGGGATCGTCGTCGTCCTCGGGAAAGAACCTTGATGTGCGCAAGACGACGATGGGCAAGCGATGCCGCCTGTGCGCCAACTCGCACAGGTTTTCTGACGTTAGCTTCGTGAGGCCATATATGTTCTTCGGCTCCGGTGCCAGGTCTTCGGTGACCCAAACGGCGGGCGCGGACTCAGTGCGAGTCAGCGCCGAACCAAATGCGCTGGTGGTGCTAACGTATACGAAGCTCTGGACGCCTGCAGCAACGGCTGCCTCAAGCAAAACGAGCGTTCCGGTGACGTTTGTATCGATGAAATCCTGCCAGCTATGTGTTGCGACATGAGGCTTGTGCAGCGTTGCGGCGTGAACTACGGCGTTCGCGTGCTTCATGCAGGCCTCGACGAACTGTTTGTCGCAGATGGAACCTACCTGATCGGTAAATGGGGAGTGCTTGATGTCGATCCCGGTAACAGGTCGATTAGCGGCGCGAAGACTCCTAACCAAGGCCTCGCCGAGGTGGCCGCCACTTCCAGTTACGATAATCGCCATGATCTTGCCTCGCGCGACGTAGTCGGGTTAGTAGCTCGCGCCTTCGTCGGCGCAATGACTGCAATCCGGACCGACGATTTGCGGCTTAGGACCGGTGCTGACCCAGACCTGCCTGTCGCGTACGGCAGCTACGTGTTAGCGAGAATTTCCCGCTTCCCGCCGGCTTCTAGCGGGTTAGTAGCGGTTCGATTGCGTGCCCTAGTTCAGATTGCCACGCTTTTCGGAGTGTATTCGTGTTCACTGCGAGCGCTCCAGCGATACAGGTCTTCCTCCCCACAATGGGGGCATTTGAGCGCCGTCAGTTGATCCTCCAATTCGGGCACGGTCACTTTGCCTCCTGCCGGTGGGAGTGCAATGGCAATGACGACCCCGCATGACCGGCTCTTACACAACCACCCGAGGTAGCGATCCCCTGGAACCATCTGCTGCTTCGACCTCAGGTCGACACGGCGCGCGGCAACTGAGGCCACCGGCCTTCGTAGTGGCGTACCCTTGCTCTTGGACGGACGTTTGATCGCCATTGATCCCTCTGCGCTTAAGAACTTCCGGAGAGCTTACTGCACCTGCAGTGCGCACTACCGCTCGCACTCTCGCCGCCTTCGGCCCTCTCCACCCCGCCGGTTGTGAGGCATGGTCGCGGATGCTTTGGGGGTTGGCAACCCGAGGGGAATGCAGCCCCTCAACGGCCGCTTCAGGGAACCCAATTCGTTGGGCTGAGGGTCTGGTTTGGGCCGGTTCCGGCCGCGCTGTCCCGATGCATCTCACGCGCGGCCGTCCGAGCGCACGTTCTCCCCGGGGTAACGCTCGGGTAGGTTTTCTGGACCAGATCGCGCAATCCTTACGGACTCAGCGGCTTGTGGGCGATGCGCGGTCGCACCGCGGGGAAGCCGTCGGCACTCCCTATGGGCGGTCAATGACCCGTTGCTTCGGTCCACAGGTCAGGCCATGAGGCTCAAGTGAGCCCAGCGCCGACCTTCATCAGCCGATCGGTGGCTTGCCAGTGAACACCGCCAATTGAGCGGCGAAAGCACGCTGGTAGGCCGGCCGTGCTTCGCCGCGGGCGACGTAGGCGGAGAGGTTTGGATATTTGTCCAGCAGACCCGATGCTTTCAACCTAAGCAGCACCGCCACCATCATCAGGTCGCCCGCGCTGAACGCACCATCGAGCCAGTCGGCATCGCCTAGGCGACCGGAGAGTTCGCCCAGGCGGTCACGGACGCGAGCCTCGACGACAGGCAGGCGCTGCTCGTACCAGGGCTTGTCGGCCTCCAGAAGCCTGGTGGTTGAGAGATCGAGGATCGGCGGCTCAACCGTGTTGAGCGCCGCAAACACCCAGGTGATCGCGCGCGCCCGGGCATTCGCATCGTCCGGCAGCAGGCCTGCATGGCGCTCTGCGATATGGAACACGATCGCCCCCGACTCGAACAGTGCAAGATCGCCTTCTTCATAGGTCGGAATCTGCCCGAAAGGATGAAGCGCTCGATGCGCAGGTTCCTTCATCGCACCGAACGAAACAAGACGAACCTCGTAAGGCTGGCCCACTTCTTCAAGCGCCCAGCGAACGCGCATGTCACGCGCCAGTCCCCTGCCGCGATCGGGCGACCTTTCAAAGGCGGTAATAGTCGGGGTCACTGGAAGGCTCCGGGTGATTGCATGACGCGGCCAATGCAAACCATGGCGCCGGCGATTATTTTCCGCATGGGTCACTTTTCCTTGCCTTGTATGAACCTAAGACGAACGGACCGCCTCCGATTCGACCCTGTTCCGACATTACCGTCTTGGCGAGCGGTCCGATTCAAGCAAGGCCGCGGATGTCGCGGCATTTTGACCTCACTCCTCCTCCTTGGCGCCGGTCCCGCGCGGCGACGCGCGCGGTCTAGACGGCCAAGCTCAAGATAAGCGTGCTCGTGCAAAAACGCGGGCAGACACCGGGTGCCCGGAATGCGCACGGGTCAACGGCCGGGACAGCCTCAGGACCCACGGCGTCAGCGGCTTACCCCGCCCACCAACGGATTGCCCAACCGTTGGTCAGCGCGACGGCAAGCTGGAGCGAGATCGACGGCTTCATGACCGTCCCACGCTCGCGCCCAGGGTGACGAGAAGTTCGTCCAGTTGCGCAAACGACTCGGGCATCCCGCCCTCCATCCCGGCGACGGCAGCGTCGAGAGCTTCCTTCGAGGGATAGAGTTCGTGCATGACCAGCAACGTCTTGTCTCCTTTTTCCTCGAAGGTCACCGTCGTCACGGCACCGCCGTCACTTTCCTCATTTGTCCAGACGAGGCGCGAGTGCGGTGTCACCTCGATGTATCTCCCGAAGAACGCCATAGTCTTTGAGCCCTCGTGGCCGAACTCGAAACGGTACCTGCCCCCGACACGAACATCCGCCTCGCAGGAAAGTAGGGACACGCCCGCCGACTTCGGTGCCCACCATCGCTTGAGCAGCTCGGGCTTGGTCCAAGCCTCGAACACGATGCGTGCCGGGCCGTTGAAGGTTCGCGCAACAACGAGCTCGCGTTCGGACTTCCGCTCCACCGTCGTGCGGTTCTTCATGGGAGTAAGCTCACTCTCTTTTCTTGCGTCCATCGACCTTCTCCTTCCGTTTCAGTTCCTCGACAACCTTGTCCAGCTCGTCGAAGCGAGCGTCCCAGAGCTGTCGGTATCTCTCGATCCATGCCACCTCTTCCTCCAGTCGGCCCAGGCCTAACTTGCAGGTACGCACGCGCCCGACCTTCTCGGTCGTGACAAGCCCCGCCTGCTCCAGGACGCCGATATGCTTCTTCATGCCCGTGAGGGTCATGTGAAACTTCTCGGCAAGGTCCGTGATCGAGGCGTCGGCACGGCCGAGCTGCTCCAGAACGCCCCGTCGGGTGGCGTCCGAGAGCGCAGCGAACGAGGCATCGAGGTGGGCATACTGAACCATGTGGTTCAGTATGCCCAAGGGATTGGCGGGATGCAACTCCTCCCCGCTCACCCTGGTCTCCGCTAACAGGAGAGAACCTTTCTGCGCTCACCAAGCGGCGTGCCCGGTCGTCACACGGCGTCGCACCCGACCCCAGTGCGACACTGCATTGCGCGGGTAGCAACTGGCGGTAGTTCGCGCCGAGGCATCTGGATCTACGACCCCCGTTGGTGGTGGCTGAGCCCCAGGTTCATCCACACGGAACGCGCTCGATATTCTTGTGACACTCGGGGTGTCAACGGGGCTCGTCGTGCGTGCGGCCGCCGCCACCGCGGGACTGGGAGCGCTGCTCGCGGCCACTCCCTGGGCACTAAGGGTTGAGGGGAACTGCGAAGACCCGATGTTGGAATTCTCACTCACTCAAACAGGTACGAGGGCCACTCACTACCCACCCGCCGACCCGAGCGCTTCCTTTACAAAATCAATGACATCCAAGCAACTGGCGTGGGTGATTTCCGTCTTCCTGTTCTAGCACGGGCTTAGCGCAACTCCTTCTTGATGCTGCCGCCACGGTCGACCAGGCCCCGCCCGGGAAGGGCGTGCGTTTGCGCTGCCATACCGCCTAGTCCATTCTGGGCGTTCCAGGAAACCGACCCCGGGATCGACCTCTTGCGGAACGAAGCGGTGCCTGATGGCGTCTCCACAGCCGGGCAAAGCCAGCGAGCCGTCTTTCTCAGCTATGCGTCCGAAGATGCCGCTGCCGCACAGCGGATCTGCACTGCGCTGCGTGCCGCGGACATCGAGGTGTGGTTCGATCAAAGCGAGCTGCGCGGTGGGGACGCCTGGGACGCCGCGATTCGCAAGCACATTAAATCCTGCGCCCTGTTCGTCCCGGTCATCTCCACCAATACCCATAATCGCATCGAAGGGTACTTCCGGCTCGAGTGGAAGCTGGCGATCGATCGCTCCTACCTGATCGCGGCGGACCAAGCCTTCCTGCTGCCGGTCGTCATTGACGGCACGCTGCAGACGGACGAGCGCATCCCGGACCGATTCCGCGAACTGCAGTGGACGCGGTTGCCGGGCGGCGACACGCCGCCGGCCTTCGTCGAGCACGTGGCCCGCCTGCTGTCGGCTGCGCACCAGCTTCCCACGATACCGACGCAGTGGTCGACGGCCAGCACCGTCCCTGCCGCCGCGGAGCCACCCCGAAGTGGCGCAAAGTCCTGGGGATCGAAATTTGTGCTGCTGGCGTTCGCGCTGGCGGTCATCGCGGGCGGCTACATCGCCTTAGACCGACTGGTGCTCTCGAAAGCGACGCGCGACGTCGGAGGAACGACCGCAGTCACAACGGCTTCCTCAGTCAACGCGCAGAACGCGATACCGGAGAAATCAATCGCAGTATTGCCGTTTCTCGACATGAGCGAGAAGAAGGATCAGGAGTATTTCTCGGATGGGCTCAGTGAGGAGCTGCTCGATCTCCTCTCGAAGACCGAGGGACTTAAGGTCATTGCCCGAACTTCGTCCTTCTACTTCAAGGGTAAGCAAGCCACGATCCCCGAGATTGCGAGCACGCTGCGCGTTGCGCACGTGCTCGAAGGCAGCGTTCGCAAAGCCGGCACCACCATCCGCGTCACGGCGCAGCTGATCCGCGCGAGCGACGGCGCATACCAGTGGTCGGAAACCTATGACCGGGACTTGAAGGATGTCTTCAAGGTCCAGGACGAGATAGCGGCAGCCGTCGTGAAGGCGCTGCAGCTGAAACTTCTGCCCGCCGGCCTGGCGGGTAAGTCGGTGATGCACAATACAGACGCGTACAGCCTGTACCTGAAGGGCCAGTACTTCGCGCGCCGGGCCAGCTCCGCTGACGTTGATCAGGGCATCAGCTATCTTCAGCAGGCAATTGCTATGGACCCCGACTTCGCGCCCGCACACGCCGAGCTCGCATCCGCCTACTTCTTTATGGGCACGTTCGGGACTGGCTCGGCAGATGCGATGATCGAGCGGTGCCGCACCGAGGTCGACAGGGCGCAGCGGCTGGATCCCTCGCTCCCGGTGCTCCATATCTTGCGGGCGAATCTCGCCGTTGTGTCGTACGACTGGCCCACCGCGGAGGCAGAGGCCGAGCAGGCGCTCAAACTGGATCCGCGCAACTCGGATGCCTTATACCGCCGTGGGGTAATTGAACGCGCGCTCGGTCGTCCCGATGAGGCCCTGGAACTCTACCGCCGCGCGTTGATCCTCGATCCACTACGGGTCATTGATCACATTCAGCTTGCGATGCTGCTGCACTCGCTGGGGTGGCTAGACGAGACACGCGCAGCCGCAGAGGACGCACTCGCCATAAACCCAACGGCGGTGAAGGCTCACTTTCTCCTGGGCCTCGTTGAACTCTCGAGGAGCCATCTCGACGCCGCGAGCGCGCAGATGGCCCAAGAGTCGGGCGAGTGGTATCGGCTGGAAGGCCAGGCCATGGTCGCGTTCGCCGCTAAGCGCTGGCGCGACTCGGACGCGGCGCTGAAACGCCTGATAGACGTGCACCAGCAGAGTTCGGCCGTCCAGATCGCGCAGCTGTACGCCTACCGGGGCGAGCGCGACAAGGCATTCGAGTGGCTAGATCGTGCCGCCCAACAGCGCGATCCAGGGCTCGTGTTTTTCCAGACGGATGTGCTGTTTGCGAGTCTGCGGGGCGACGCGCGCTTTCAAGCGCTGCGACGCAGGTTGCGCCTAGTTACCTGATTCCCCGCAGTTCGTGTACAGGAACCTGTCAACGGCTGAGGCCCTGTTGCGGACGACACCTGCTGCAACTGAAGCATGACACGCATCGGCGTGAACGACTAACATGGCTCTACTGCGGAGGTGCACTGAAGTGAAAGCAATTCATCGCGTTGGCGGTCCGCGAGTCGTCCTGGTGACTGTTGCTCCATGTCTTTTTGCAAGTCCCGCGTTCGCTTTCGGGGCACCAGCCCCTGCCACCGACGTGACTGCGCCACAAATGATCGATGCCTTCGAAGGCACCTATGGTGTCCACCCCGGCCAGCGCCGAAACCACATCAAGGGGACGTGCGCGGTCGGGCAGTTTGTCGGGACGAGCGATGCGGCTACCCTCAGCCGTTCCGCTCTCTTCTCAGGTAAGCCCATTCCTGTAGTGGCGCGCTTCTCACTGGGGGGTGGCGACCCCGAAGTACCAGACGCGGCGCCCGCTCCACGCGGCATGGCGCTTGAGTTCCATCTTCCTGCCGGCGCCTTGCAGCACATCACAATGATCAATGTGCCGATCTTCGCCGCAGCGTCGCCAGCCTCGTTCCGAGACGCCATTTTGGCTGCGAGACCCGATCCCAAGACGGGAAAGCCGGATCCGGAAAAGCTAAAGGCCTATGCGGCAACGCACCCGGACGCGATCGCTCTCACCAAACTGGCGAGCGTGCACAAGCCGACTGCGAACTACTATCAGACAACCTTCTTCGGCATTCACACGTTTAAGTTCATCGATCCAAAAGGCACTGAGCACTTGGTGAAGTGGCGCTTCGTTCCCCGCGATGGCACGAAGGAGATGACTGCGGCAGAGATGAAGGCAGCACCCCATGATTTCCTCGAGAGGAATCTTATTGAGCGCACTCGCAAAGGCCCGGCCGTGTGGGACATGATTGTCTACGTCGGCGAACCAGGGGACCCTGAGGACAACCCCACTCTGGCTTGGCCCGAGAGCCGCAGGCATTTGACCGCAGGAACTCTCACCATCGTCGATGCGACACCGCAACAAAAGGGCGTCGCGTGTGAGCCTATCAACTTCGATCCTTTGATAATGGCGGACGGCATCCGCCCGACCAACGATCCTATATTGCTGTTTCGCTCCCCCGCGTACGCGGTCTCGTTCGGCAAGCGCTTAGCCGCTCAATGAATCGGCTAAAGCGGATGGGGCAGCTCATCGATGGTGAAGCGCGACCACATCCCCTCCCCTGGCGAGCAGGTTCCCAACAGGGAAAGTACATTTGGCGCGACCTCGACCACGGAAGTCACCGGTGGCGTTTGATCGACGCTTTACGGCTCGTGACTTGGCGACCGGTTCTAGAGAAAACGAACTGCACTGAATCTGCACCGGCAACGGAGCATTGGTCTTTCCGAATACGCATTACAGCAGCAGCCCCTCGGATCCCAACGGATTGTGAACCCGTTGGTAGTCGGCAAATCGGAATTCTCGTGAAACGCGGTCTTGCGAAGTTTGAGCAGCCCATTTGTCACTATGTCATTGATTTACTTGGTTCGAGATCAGTCTAAAACGACATAATGCATCGGTGCCCCCACTAAGCCACTCCGGTCAACGCGAGTCGATTGCAGCGGCCAT
The DNA here is from genome assembly GCA_963781815.1 of uncultured Pseudomonadota bacterium. GTDB lineage: Bacteria > Pseudomonadota > Gammaproteobacteria > Steroidobacterales > Steroidobacteraceae > 13-2-20CM-66-19. The sequence goes on from CAWAHK010000003.1 coordinate 500,468, forward strand.
CCCTGATTGCAGGGAGGATGGACGCGCTGCCGTCACAGGCCGAACATACAGTCACGTAGGGAACGATTGGAGAACGCGATGCCCGAATCAAACAGGCCGAGCGAGTTACCGTCGTGGATCAAAGAGCATATATCCCGCTATATCGCGACCAATGGCGAGGACGGCTATATGTGGGATGCGAGTCTGGGCGGCGGCAAGGGGATGGTGGCTACTCTGTTGCTGACAACGACCGGCCGCAAGTCGGGGAAAGCCCTGACACTACCTTTAATCTTTGGCCGTTCGGGGGCCGACTACGTCGTGGTGGCGTCCAAGGGCGGAGCGCCCGCGCATCCAGCCTGGTATCTGAACCTCGAGGCCAATTCTCTTGTCCAAGTTCAGGTCAAGGCGGACAAGTTTGCCGCTCGCGCCCATACAGCCGACGCCCGGGAAAGGGCCGCTCTGTGGCCGATGATGGTGGAGATCTACGGCCCATACGAGCACTACCAGACCAAGACTGACCGACAGATTCCGGTAGTTGTGCTGAAGCGAATGTGATGAGCCTCATTTGACGGGTCACACGGCCACGTCCGGGTCTCCCTCCAACACATGCTGGGCCAGTTTGGGTCTCTCGCCTGCCCTCCACCGTCCTGCGGTGTGCCGAACCCTATAGCGCAACGGGCCGCCATCCGGGGTCTGCGCTCGCGCAATCGGCCGGGGGATGCAGACAAACTCCGTCTCGAGCGTCTCTGATCCTGCGGTGACGACCGCGTAGCCATGCCCACCCATATCAACGAACTCCAGATGGGGCGCGTTGTCTGGATTGCTTACCGCGTGCGCGGCTTGCAGGTTGCCGGTGCGTGCATACTCGAGCGCGCTTCTGACGCCATGCTTCACGGTCAGATTGATCGTAGATTCGAACTTCCCCGGCTGGAGCTCGCTCACGAACAGAGGCCTGAGCGGATGGCCTTTCAGCCGATGCTCGAAGGCCTCAGCCATCCCAGGCGCCGAAATTGAGCCGCAGATAAAGGCCACGCCGACCGGATCGAAGCTCTTAGGCGGCAGGGCCTTTGCGGCGTAGCCAGCCCAGAAGCTGTGCCGATCACCAGATACGACAGCGAACCCGGTAATCTTGGCCTCACGCACGAAGTCGTAAAGTTCTCCCCGCTCAGTGAGCGCAGCACTGAAATCACCGCCGCCGAAGGTGGCGTAGCCCTGTCCGGGCCAAGGCGTCGTCAGCCCCGCTGGCAGGTTCAGCGGATCCGTCCGCATGTCTAGAGTCCCGTTGGTGGCGCCCCAAACCTTCCAGGTCGACGTGGAGGCAGCGAGCGTCCGCTTCAGCCAGTCCTTCTGGACGCGGCCGAGCACCGTATACGCCGGATCATTCCGCGCGAAATTCTCCACGCTGGAGCTACCCAGCGGAATACTCTGAGGTGGATTGCCGCCGTTGTAGGTGCGCCCGGCCTCCAGAATCTCCAGCGCCTCCTGCGGAAAGAGCTCGGGAAATGCCTTTAGATCGAATGCTTCAGCTTCGTTCCGCGTCGTCGGATCTTCCATGGTATAGCTGTGGAAATCGGTCAGGATCAGGTCGACGTGGCGCCCGAACCGCATTGCGCGGTAACCGATCATGCTGGAGATCGCCGCAAGGTTGTTGGTCTCCTCGCCCAAGCCGTCCCTATCAAGGCGCGTGATCGGCGCGTTTTCGACTTTCGGGCCATCGAACCTGTCCAAGGCGGGTCCGGAAGCCTTGCGCACGCGCGAGGGAATGTATTCCCACCAGGCCTGGTTGGCGGCCACGCGCAACGCCTGCGCCGGCTCCGCCTTGCCGTCGTACTTGATGAAGCTTTGCCAGCCCTGCCACGAGAACTCGTGGTTGTCGCCGATGCAGACGAACGGGAACCAGGCGCGGGCATCCTGAATGTCCGGGTCGCGTATGTGCGCGCGGTAGACCATCCGATAACCGTCAAGCGTCGTCGGCACGTGGAAGTTGTGCACCTTGCGGCTGTCGGGCACCCGGCCGATGTCATAGACAGTGCGGTCATACCGGTGCGGCACCTCGTCTGGGTACTCGACCACCTCGTAGATGAAATCGCCTAAGTGCAGGACGAATCCCAGCCGTCGCTCGGCCGGCGCGCGTTGGTCCTCCCAGATCATCCGACGAAATGCGTTCTGTGCGCCCTCGTTGACGCTTTGGCAGGAAACAAACGCGAAGCGCACCGCCCGTGGGTCATCGATTTTTGGCGCGGTGATAGTTCGGCCGACGCGGCTGCCGTGGCCGTCGCCGTCGCTGAAGCGGTACCAATAGACGTGGTCGGGCTTGAGCCGGCCGACCAGAACGCGGCAGGTCCAGTCTGACTCCTCGGATACGCCCGCCTCTGCCGCCGCGATGACGCCATGAAACGCGGCGTCCTCCGCTACTTCCACATGCAGCGTAGCCTGCGCTCGGCCGTCACTGAACGGCCGGCGCGTCCACAGGACCACGCTGGTGGGCTCCGGATCGCCGGACGCGACCCCCTCGGGGTAGAGATCGCGCCGTTCTACCCAACGGCGTCGAGAAGCGGCTGCGTTGGATAGCGCCCAGACAGGGGTAGCACCAAACGCAGCGGCGGCAGCAATGAACGATCGGCGAGTTGAGGTGATCACGGTGCCTCTATCCGCATGAGCCGAGCGACCTTTCCCTCGACGCTAATAAACGAGTGGCGCCACCTTGCCAATGATCTTGATTCCCCATTCGAACGAGTCTTCGAATCCACTGTATTAATCAAATTCTACCGCAGCGGTTATCCACTTGCCCGAGTCCGGTATCGCACTGACAGAACCCGTGAGGCGGAGATGCCTCGAATTTACGCTGCGCGCTCTGGATCCACTGCCAGATGCACAGGCGAACCCCCCGGACCGGTGTGAACACTGCTCGTTGTGCGCCCAAGGCGGCAGTCCCCCCCCTTGCTGCCCTGCCGCGCCACAATTGCCTCACTGCATCGCCACAATGCGGCAAGAGACTGTTCCCTGCGGGCCACCTCAGGTCCCGGGAGAGCAGGTCCATGTCGAGTCGCCTCGGTGCGTTGGTCGATCTACTTCGCCGGGCGCTGATCCAACCGGTCCAGCGCCTGGTAACAGCGGCAAGGGCCACTATCCGATCGCTTGTTACGGGTGCCGGTGGCCTCCGGAAACGCCTGGTGCTCCCCGCGGCGCTCGGCGTAGTTGCGTACGCTCTTTATGCCCACCCGCCATTCGCCTCCGTGCACCAAAGTGAGATTCTGGTACGCACTAACGTGCTCGACGGTTCGGCGAGCGCCTATGACCGAGGCACGGTTGTGATCCTGCCCGGGATCTATCAGCTGCGGCGCTATTCGGTTCACGACCAGGTCTTTCGACCGATGGATAGTGCGAGCGCCACGGGGAAGGGACCCTTCCAGTCGAACGAGGGCCTGTCGATCGGCGTCGACCTTGCGGTGCGCTGGGCAATCGATCCGCAGCGCGTGGCGCAGATGTCGCGGGACTTCCCGGACGATCTCAATGCTGATCTGGTGCGCCCGGCCGTGCAGGGCATCGCCTATCCCCTTTTTGCCCGCCACACGGTGCGCGAGATCTTCTCCAGCCAGCGCGCTGAGATCCAGCGCGAGCTCATGACCGAGCTGGCGCCGAAACTGGCAGCTCTAGGGTTGCGGCTGCGCGGAGTCGATATGGGCAAGGTCGACCTGCCGCCGGACTACCGCGCCGGAATGGAGAAGCTGCTCGCCGAGGAGCTCGAGACCGAAAAGATCCGCTACAACATGCAGCTAAAGGAAGCGCAGGTCAGGGAGAACGAGCTCGAGGGCGAGGCCGACAAGATCAGGCGGCAGAAGGCAGCCGAGGCTGCCGGCGAGCAGCAGGTCATTGCCGCCAAGGCGCAGGAGGAGACCATGAAGCACATCCTGCCCTTCAAGCAGAAGCAGATCGAGCAACGGCAGCTCGAGGCCGAGGCAGAGAAGGTCGCGCGCATCCGCACCGCCGAGGGCGCCGCTGAGGCGCGGCGTATCGAGGCAAGCGGCGAAGCCGACTCGCGGCACAAGCTCGCGGAGGCCGAGGCATATCGCCTGGAGCTCGTCGGCAAGGCATCAGCCGGTCAGATGCAGCGCGAGGGAGTCCTGCTCGCCCGCTACCCGCTGCTCATCCAAAAGACCCTGGCCGACAAGCTCTCAGACAAGGTGCAGGTCATCATTGCCCCGACGCCGGCCGCCGGACAGTTCATCGGCTCAAACCTCATCGGCACACGCGCTGCTGCCCAGCCCGTCGCCGCCACCCCTGAAGCCGGCGGCACGGAAGATCCGCAGTGATCGTTGCCCTTGCCGCCGCCCTGACGATCGTGGTCCAGGATCGCGTCCCGCTGCGCGCCGCACCCCGCGCGAGCGCTCCGGAGCTGACGAGGCTGTGGCAGGGTGAGTTGCTCGAGGTCCGCGGCCAGAGCGGCGGCTATCTCAAGGTCTGGGACTACCGGCTCGAACGGGGTGGTTACCTGCGCAGCGATGCACTCCATCTGGTGAGCCTCACCGCGGCAGATGCCCCGGATCTTCTCGCCGTGACGCGGTTCCTGCGCGACACGCCGGGCTCGGAGGCACTCGGGATCAGCTACGCAGCCGCCTACCTCAAGGCAGTGCCTGCAGCGACGCTCGACGCGGAGCCCCTCGATGCCATCGCGCGCATGGCAGAGCGGCTGGCTGACCAGGCCTCCGGCAGCGGCCCCCGCGTCCTCGAAGCGAACGCGCACCTGGACGTAGTGGCGCAGTTCGGCATCCGCACGCAGGCCTTCGAGCAGAACGGTCGCGTGCGGGTGTGCTACGAGGGCGAGATGTACCGACGGGTGCTCGCCCTGCCGGGAGCCACGACCGAGCAGCGTGCACATGCCGCACTCGGCCTCACCCGCCCGGACTGCGTCGATCCCGCCTTGAGTCCGCTGCTGCGCGAGTCCGTCGACAACGCACACGCAAACCTCCTCGAAGGAATCTCGGGCGACGGACTAAGCGGGATGACCCGCATACAGCTTGATCTCAGGCGCGCCACTGTATGGGCCGCCATTGCCTATGAGCGGGCACGCACCGGGAATTCGCCCGCCGCGGCTGCGCACCGCGCCCTGGATGCGCTCTTGCCCGTGCAGGCAGACGAACTCGGCGACGACCGCCGCCCCGAGTACCAGGACGCCCTGGTGCGGGTGAGCGCCATCCGCTGGGCTGCCGCGCCTGTCACCTCCCAGACCGGCCCGCTGATTCTCACGGCAAGCCGCGGCGAGCCCGGACAGACCTGCCTCGCCCTCGCGGCGCGGGACAAACAGGACGTGCAGCTGGCGCACCGCTGCACCTATGGAATTGTATGGATGGCGTCAGCACAGACCATTGCGCAGGGACGGGCACTGGTCCTCGCCGTGCAACCGCTGCCGGGCTGGCGCGAACTGTGGGTTTTCCATTCGCAGGCGGGGCACTGGAGCGTCGATATCCTCTCCCCCGGGATCGACAGTCCTGAAGCCGGCTACGTGGATTTCGCAGGCTATGCGCCCGATACCAGGCGCCTGCTGATCGTGCGCGAGGCCAAGGAACGCGGAACCTTCCGCCGACGCTTCGAGGTGCTGCGCCTCGAAGATCTTGCGCCGATTCGACAGGCCAGCAGCCCGGACCTGCTCCTGGACTTCCGGCGGTCGCAAGACAGCAAGTGGCGGCGCGACACACTGGCCCTGCCCTGAATCGGGCGCCACTCATCGACCAAGGCACGCGCGATACTGAGAGTGCTCCAGATGCATCGACCAAACATTCACCACTCGCGCAGTGCATAGTCCCGGCACGGTCGCCAACGGATTGCGAGTCCGTTCCTCGCTGCTTCGACGCGCCGCCCATTCGCCGCTTAATCTTCGGCTTCCAAGCAGGTAGATAGCTTTGTCCAAGCTCGATGCCTTCATTGAATTGCACCGGTCACTTGCGGTCGGCTGATCCATCGGAAATCTCATGTCTCGGCTCGACCGAAGCGGACCGGAACGCCCGGACTATGACCTGGTTCACATTTTGCCACTGAGCTGTTTCGTAGATACCGCAAACGACTGTATTTAAAGGACCATCACAAAGCCGCACCCCGCATCGAGGAGGCCCGATGTCAGTACTGAACGACAAGGAGCTCGCGGAACTGCGCCAGACATTCGACTCGTGCGATCTTGACGGCGATGGTTTTATCAATCCTGAAGAATTCCACGTTCTTCTGATCAAGCTGGACGGCGACGTCTCAAGGGAAGAGTGCCTTCTAGACTTCGATGTCGCCGATACCGAAGGAGACGGCTACATCGGGTTCAAGGAATTCGTCGTGTGGTGGACGAACTGACGGGCGGATCCCCATGTCTTCTGAAACGGCCACTTACCTCAGATCGGCCGTGGGGTCAGCAACCGTGGATACCCATGTAATACTTCCAAATAATACTTCCAAACTCCAGTCACTTCGCGATGATTCAGGATCCGGAAGCATTCAACCGCGCAGTCCTCGAATTCTTAGCGCGCTGATCAATAGGTCTCATGACCACAATTTCCAAAGCATTGACGCACCAAGCGCGCGTTCACCCAAAACGAAGGGGCGTTTCCGGGACTGTGCGCAGGAAACGCCATCCTCACGCGGGGTCGCTAGAGCCTTGGCGGACGTTGCATTACTTAGCGAGCACCTCACTCGGATCAGCCACCCGCTACGGTTCCACCGGTCCCTTCTTCGCCGCTTCCGCACGCTCCTTCACGGCCTTGAGATGAGCGTTTGCGTCATCCTTGCACTGGCGCTGAGCATCACCCTCTAACGCCTGGCACTTTGCTAGAGCAATCTTAGTCTCGCCTTCCGCATCTGCCACTGCGGCATCCGCCACCGCTACCACGCTCGTATCAGTGGCCTTCGCCGCGGCGGCCGCCTTATCTTTTGCAAGCTGATCAGATGCCTGGGCTTCAGCCTGCTGTCGTGCTGCGTCAGCCTTCGCGCTGCTGTCAGCAGCGTCGGCAGTTGCCTTCGCTACATCCGCCTGCACTTGATCGGGAGACTTGGCTTGATTACATCCCGTGAGGCCCAACGACACGCCTACAACTAATGCACCGATTACCGCGGACTTCATCGTTACATCCCCTAGGAGTTCTGTATTGCACAGCATGCGCCTTGGGCCGAGGAATTCGCCGTAAATCCAAGCCTGCTCTGGAAGTAAGCGCTCACCTACACTGGAGTATTTTGTAGGCGACGAAAACGATCGCCACAATGCCGACATGCGGTACGCGGAAATCAGTGCACCAAATCCGCACTGAGTCGCCTGGTGAATCGCACAGACACGGATCGCCCCCTTCTTGCTCGATGCCGCAACGGATTGCCAGTCCGTTGTTCCTCGGTTCCATTTGATGCCGGCCCGCCGCGCGCAGCGCTGCCGCCACGACGATTATCCTTCTGCGTTCGCATCAGGACCGAAGGCCGTGCAGGCAGTTATGCCCCCGGAGACGTACGCCCGGGCAAGCCCCCACCAAACAGGCCGTAGAGACCTATGCACATCCAAACGACATTGATGAACGCAGAGGGATAGGCGCCGTTCCAGCCACTATTGATCATGAAGCCCGCGCCGGAGAGGACATTAAACCACTGATAGAGCTTAGCCCGAGCGCTGAGCTTGCCCATCGTGAGCAGTAGGTAGGCCGAGAGCATCATCGCCGCGGCGAGCCAGCCGGTGATCTCGATCGCGTACCTGAGCATGGTGTCTCCCCTTCTCGATCCGGTCAGTGACGTTGTTGGTCTATCAGCGCCAAAGAGAGATCCGGCAAGGAACAACTCATTCCTTCCGCAGTCAAAGGCCCGATCGGACTCATCGCGCCCCTCTCTAGTCGGCGTTGCCGATCGCGTCCAGACTCTCCTGCAGTTTGATCCGATCGAGCAAGCCGAGCGGCAGACTCGTGAAGAGCTTGACGCGATTGTCGAGTAGTCTGAAGGTATTACGGAACGCCACCCACTTCTGGGTCTCCGTGCCCTCAACCGCCGCGGGATCCGGTACGCCCCAGTGGGCCGTCATCGGCTGCCCCGGCCAGTACGGGCACACCTCCCGGGCCGCGTTGTCGCAAACCGTGAAGACAAAATCGAGTGGGGGCGAACCGGGCATGGCGAATTCGTCCCAGCTCTTGCTCCGCAATCCCTCGGTTGGGAAGTTCATGCGCTGGAGAAGCTCGAGGGCGATCGGATGCACCTGGCCCTTCGGATGGCTACCCGCACTGAAGCCCTGGAACTTGCTCCGTCCCCACTGATTGATCAGCGCTTCAGCCAGGATGCTGCGCGCTGAGTTGCCGGTGCACAGGAACAAAACGTTGTAGGGACGTTCGGCCATATCAAAAAATCTACTGCCGGGCGCGCAGGCTCTTCGCCATGCACGTGGCAGAGCTTGGGCAGAGGGAGCGAAACTCGGCGCTCTGCTGAACCGCCACCGGCGCCGCACTTCGCTCGATAACCCGGAATCCCTGGCGCTTGAAAAAGTCCGAGGCGGTCTGTGTGAGGAGAATCAGCTCTGTGACGCCAGAATTCTGCGCGAGGCGTTCGAGCTCCCAAGTCATGCGCCGTCCGAGCCCCCGGCTTCGCTGATCGGGGGCGACGACCACCGAGCGCAGCAGCGCGGCCGAGCCGAAACGCTCCAGCGCGCCGGCGGCGACGATCTGACCGGCATGGCGGAATACAACGAATTGCGGAGCCGCTGATGCCAGGTCGCCGGTCGGCAGACCGGAGGCCTCGAGGAGGGCCCGGATTGGGCCGAGATCGGCTGAGGAGGCGACCAGGGACACGAAAGGAACAGCTTCAGCGCGTCTTGGGCGCGCAGCAGCTCGGGGCGTAACATGCCGCCTCGGCAAGCTTCTCTGCCCTTGCGCGGACTACGTCCGTGCCGTAGACCGTGCTTTCCCCGGTCGTAAGGAAGGTTTCCCACTGCACGCCCTGCGGATCGTCGATCCAGCTTTTCTCACTGTGGGCGTAGCAACAGGTCGTTTCGCCCTCCTCAAGGACGGGTGCATCGGCCTCCTGCAGCCTACCGTACACTTCCGCGAGCTCGGCGCGGTTTTCCACTTGGATGCCTAGATGCTGGACGCCTGGTTTGCCATCCCGGCGACTAATGGCGAAATTCACCCGCGGATCATCGAGCATCCATTTAGCGTAATCAGCCTTCTGAACCGTCGGTTCCGCGTCGAACAATTTCGAATAGAAACGGATCGAGGTGCCAATGTCCTTAACCGATACGTGGACGTGCAAGCGTTTCATGCTGTCTTCCTTCGAGAACCGGATGCGGACTGGGGCTGACACGCCGGCCCGCAGATCTCATCCGCCAGGCTGCAGCAGTTCTCCGTGAGGAAAGCGACCAGGCCGTTCATGCGCTCGAAGTTCGGGCGGTAGTAGAGATTTCTTCCGTCCCGACGGCTACCCACCAACCCCGCCTGCAGCAGCCCCTTCAAGTGAAAGGACAGCGTGGGCGCCGGCAATTCGAGCCGCTCGGTGAGCTCGGAAGGCGTGTATCCCTTTGGACCGCGCTTCACCAGCAGGCGGTAGACAGTCAGACGGGGCTCAGACGCCAGGGCACTCAATGCCGCAATCGCTTCACTCGGTTTCATACTTTCAATTATATGAAAGTACCAAAGGATATGCAATGGATGCAAATGGGCGAAACGCGCCCCTGATTTGCTCGGAGCTCTGGGGTACTCCCGTGCATAGTCCTTTGCGCAGAACCTGCGAAATTATGTCGCCGGGCGGATGAGACATAAAAAAGCGCCATCATCCATTCCGGCGGCACGGATCCAGTCGGGGTAGGATAATGGTGCGCGCCCTAGAAGCGGTCACGAAGAACCGTTGGGGCTACAACCAGGGGCTAAAAATCCGATGAAGCACCTCCAAATGACCAGCGTGAGAGTCATCGCAATCGCTGCGATCGTTCCTCTGTTGGCATGTTGCGCGAGCACAGGCGTATACAACATGACCGACGAGTGGTGCGCGGAGCACTTGAGTGCGAGCGCAGCTCGGTGCGCTGACCGCCAGGAACGCGTTGCGGATCAGCAGCAGCGCATAGCTGCCAACGACGTTCGAAGCAGCGAATAGCCGCGCTCCCTTATAGCTTGTCGTCGGACCCCACCCGGCGAACTCGATGCCGGCCGCCTTGCGAATCAGGCTGCGGCCGCCGGCGCACCCGACCAGATACTCGGCCCGGATTCGCAAAAGTCCGCCCGCTGCGCCGCCCGCAAGGGCATGAGATGTCCGCGTCTTTTCACTAGGTTGCGTGACGCCCTAGAACAACATGCGTGGCACGCTCGCCCGCCACGTGCTCCGTACAGGTGTATCCGAGCTTGACGAGATCAATATCGCCAAGGAAGCGTTCGCCCGAGCCGAGGAGCACTGGGGATATCGCCAGATTCAGCTCATCGATGAGTCCGGCGCGAAGATACTGCTGAACAGTAGCTACGCCGCCTCCGATACAAACGTCTTTGCCATTCGCGGCCGTGGTGGCTCTCTCGAGGGCGCGGTGGATTCCATCCGTCATGAAATGGAACGTCGTTCCTCCCTGCATCGGGATCGATTCGCGCGGGTAGTGGGTCAGCACGAATACGGGGTTGCGAAACGGCGGCGTGCCTCCCCACCAGCCCTTCCATGAGTCGTCACGCCACGGCCCTCGCACGGGTCCGAACATGTTTCTGCCGAAGATCAGGGCGCCCACATTCAGGAAGCGCCGAGCGAAGAAGTCGTCGTCGATCCCGCTGGTTCCTTCGTCCTTGCCGTGCATGCGCTGGAATGTTCGTGTGGCGAAGGCCCACTCAGCCAGCGCCTCCCCGCCGACCCCCATCGGATTCTCGAAGCTTTGCTGCGGAGCGGCGCCGAATCCGTCGATGGAAACGGAGAAGCTCACTTTGACCTTGGACATGGGTTGCGCTCCTGTCGCCCGATGTAAAGCCCCGGAAGTCCTGCAAGTGGACATCGAGCGAGCGCTCGAGGAAGCGATCGCCAGATTTGCAAACGGATCCGCGTATCCGCTTGCCGCGGCCTACGCCTGATGTGGCGGAAGGATCAGGCATTTCAGTCGCTCGAACGCGCATACCACCCACACGACGGTGTCCTCTGTTTGCTCACGGGCGAGTGGCTGTAGCCCGAGAATAACTGGCACGAGCGGCCAACGCAGTTCACGCGCGACCTTCGCGGCGCGCCTTCTGCCGTGTACGGCTCGAGCTGGCTCGATCCGCCAGATCGCGCAACTCTCATGCAGGCAATAACTCAGAAGACTCCGCTGGCACAACCCGGGAAGCCATCATCGACTAAGGATATTCCCCCACGGTCGTACCTTCCAAACTGTGTCGCTTTAGACTTCGCCGGCGCGCAAGAACGTCCGTCAGCGACTCCTGCGAGACGCAGTGTCCGCCCGTTAACAATCACTCACAATCCTGCCGACACTCGACCGAGATCGGGACCGGCGCACGATGCGCGCCGGATGTAGCAGAAGTCTCCAACACCTACCTGAGCGCAAGCGTTGCGGCGACGTTTCGATGTAGTGACTTCAAGGCACGACACGCGCGTGGCAGGTAATGCGCGTTCCCGCGCAGATTACTCCGCTTGCAACCAACGATCGTGCGCGCACAATTCGCACTTTCCGCGTGCTGTCGAAACTGCAGCGAACGCGACAGCACCTGATCGCAACACCAAACAGCGCTTACCTCACAGGGGAGTTTTCGTTCATGCGTATGCAAACTTGGTTGCGCCGGGCCGTGTTCAGCGCCGGACTTCTATTGCAGAGCGGTTCTTTTGTGCAGGCTTCGCCACCTCACCGCGAGTTCTTTCAATGCAATGAACCGTCGGGAGTTTTATGCGCGGAGCAGCGCGAGAATCCTGGCGGCAGCGAGTATTACGTGGGTCACGACGAGCCCGCTGTGCTCTTTTACTCGAACAGTCCGGGCGCGGGTTCCAACAATGTCTACAGATTAAGGCTCCCAAAGGATCCGCCAATGCTGCCCAAACAGGACGCCAGCGGAGGAACCTGGAATTTTCAGCTGCGCCCGACCTTTTGGTTCGGGATGGCTATGTGCGACGATCAGGGTGATCCCAATCCGGGAGGGTCTCCCAGCGCCGGCCCCAACATTCCTTGCGCTCCGGCGAGCGACAGCAACATCTTTGACAGTCCCAACCCGGCCGCGCCCGACTACATCGGGAGGCACCCGGGTACCGCATTCATGGAAATGCAGTTCTACCCGCCAGGCTGGCTCTTCGCCCTCTTTGGCGAAGGCACGGCGACGCAATGGACCGCGGCGCTCAATATTGACAGTTTCCAGGACAACGCCAACACGGGCCAGAACAATAACCCGGCGTGCCAGGCGATCACTAACGGCGAATACGTCAACTTTGCCTTTATCCAAACGGATGGCATGCCATTTCCCCCGGGTTCACCGAGCCCGCTCGGTCCGGCTGTGTCAACCAACGACAAGACGCTGCTCATGAATCCCGGCGATGAACTGATCGTGACACTCGCCGATACCGAGCACGGACTCAGGATCACGGTTGAGGATGTGACCACCGGGCAAACGGGCTTCATGGTCGCGAGCGGCGCCAATGGGTTTGCCTCGGTGAAGTGGGATCCCAACGGAACTGACTGCGCCTTTGCCACTCACAACCTCGCGCACGACTTCCATCCGGCGTACGCTACCTCGAGTGAGCACACGCGCGTGCCGGGCGCGGCCCATTCCTACAACATTGCCTTCTCCGACGAGATCGGACACTTCGAGTATTGCAGCTCGGTCGCTCAGGAGTTCGGTGCGTGTACGTCCCTTAAGGGCAAGGACAAGAAGCCGGGACTCGATGACCTCCTGTGTGTCGATGCCGGATTTCTCGCGGGCTTCGGATTGATTCCGATCGGCGGCTGCATCGATGGCGATGCGGACTTCGACGGTGTTACCTATCGGAAGAATACCTGGCCGGGCACATTCAAGGATCCCGTCCAGGATGCGCTGTTCCATACCGAGCCGGTGATGTTCTCCAGTCCGTTGCTCACCGACAGCGCGGGCCGCAAGGTGAATTTCAGCCGCATTGCCTTCGAAGCCGACCTGCCGCGCATCGAGTTCGGCACAACCCCGCTGTGCCAGCGGCATCTGTCGAACCCCGCTGACGCGCATCCGGGACACGGCTGCGTCAACCCGCCCAAGGGCGCCGCCTTCTATCCCTTCTTCAGCACGCGGTTGGATGGCACCGGCTGCCGATGGCAGGAGGGGGGCCCGTTCATTCCTGGAACGCTGGACGATTTCGGCGGGAGCTCAACGACGGAATTCGGGCCCATTTTGGCGCTCTTCTACCCTGCCTCGAACGCTCAGCCCCAATTCATCTACGAGGACTTTCGCCAGATTCTGCCGTTCAATCCTTGTCCCACGTTTCAAGACGAGTAGGCATCCCTAGCCTGAGCGTCGAAACCCAGAAAGGGCGGTATGCCCGCCCTTTCTGGTCGGCGCGGGAGGTCCCCCGGGCTTCAGGCGTAGCAGCGTGGTGGCGGCTCAGCGAGTGACTACCCGTCGCCGGGCCGATGTGCGTCGTCCGCTCAATTATGGCGACGGCCGTCCACAGACTCAGGGAACGATCTTCCACGCGACGATGCTGTTGCCGGCCGGAACTACGAGCCAACCTTCGCCCGCACCGAGGCCCGTCAGCTGATCGGCGTTCTGCTCGTCAGGCCCGTTGATCGGCGTGCCGGTACTGCCGCTCCAAACGACGGCTCCGTCGGAAGCGTTCAGCGCGTACACGTTGCCCGACGAGGAAGCGACAACGACTACGCCGTCGATAACGATCGGCGCCGTCGTAAGATTGCCGTCCCCTTGGAATGTCCATAGTGAGCTGCCGCTAGTTTGGTCGACGGCCGTCAGGGTTGAGAGATTTGTCTGGCTGTCAGTACTCCGGAAAAAGCCGCCATCTGACGAGAATGCCGGCATTGCCGAAGGGCCAAAGGACCCAAGCTGCGCTCCGCTTTCGGCATCGAAGATCTGATCCGATGGCGAACTTGCATAGTCGCGGGTATAGAGTTTGCCGTTTGCGTAGACGGAAGTGAGGCCGCCACCGCCCGCGCATCCGCCCGCGTAATGCCACAAAGGTGTGCCCACCAGCGGGTCGAACTTGTAAACGTTACACGGTACCGAGACGAAGACTCCGTCGCTCGAAACTGTGGGGGGACCCTTGCCGCTGCCTGTTCCCGTCGTCCACAGTACGTTACCGTTGGCCTCGTCGAGGGCAGTGAGTCCACCCAGATAGATGACGCCGTTTACAGCGGTCGGCGGGCTCGTCGAGTAAACGACAGATGGCTGCGCCACGGTCCACAGTGACGACCCAGTCGCCGCATCGATGGCTCGAACCGTCCCATCAAAATTCACGACGAATACCGTGCCGTGATCGTACGCGGCCGCGGAGAACTCGTACGTACCCGGAATGGTGATCGGCCCCCACACGATTGCGCCGGTGCTGAGACTCAGCGCATATAGCGAGGTTCCGTACGCCGTTGGATCGGTGGCATTTGCCCCGGTCGTGACGATCACAAGCCCCCCCGCAATGATCGGGTAGGAGACTGGACCGTTCAGCGTCATTGACCAGCTTGCCGTCGGCGGAAACGTGGGCCCGTTGGCGCCCATTGTCGCGCGCCCGGAATGCGCGTAATCGATCTGGAACGCCACCGACTGACTGAGCGGCGGTGTCGGGGAGGGGTTTGCTACAAAGACGTGAACTTTGGCAGTCGCCGAGAACGCGCCCAGCACTGCAGTCACGGATGCATCCCCGCCCGCGACGCCGGTTATCACGCCGTTGGTGCTGGCTGTCACCTTGGTGGGATCAGATGAAGTCCAGGTTGCCTGCGCCGTTATGTCGCGAGTCGAGCCATCCGCATAAACGCCCTGCGCCGTTAGCTGAACCGTCTTGCCGGGAGAGGCCGTAACGGCTTGCGGCGCCACGGTGACGCCCGTAAGTGTGGAACTCGCGTCCTGCAGGGTGAGCCCGGCGTAGTGGAAACCACCGATCACCAAGGCGGAGCCTTGCGCGGCTCCGGCTACTGGCACGACATCGACGATGCCGACGAGCAGAAAGCGATCGCCGGCCGAGATGCTGTTACCGGAAATTGTGTTGGCACTGTCCGTCGCCGGCAAGATCAGGAAGCTGCCGTCAGCGGGGAAAACCAGATTGCCGCTCGTATCGAACACGCCGAGGGCATAGCGCGAGCTGCTGTCCGGCGTTGCACCTGACCAGCTTACGAGGTTGTCGGATCCGCTGGACCATGTGCTGCCGGATGCAGGGCTCAAGATCGTCGGGTATGCACTGAACTGTCTCCCGGACGCGTTATAGGCAACGCCTCCGACGTTTACGCTGACAGCGACGTCAGCCCCCGGGGTGACGTTGATCGCCCCAAGGTACTGCGCGGCCGCACTCGAATAGTTCAAGGTCGTGCCATTTACCTTCACCACGGCAGTGGTGATCGGTGAACCATCCTGGGCAGTCACCTTTAGGCCCGCGTCGGTGTTGAAACCGGTCGGCAAGAAGCCCGGCGGACTGGCGCCCGTGGGAAAGCTCAGGACACTAGCGACGATGGTCGGCTGCGGATTCGATCCCCCGCCGTCTCCCCCACCGCCGCCTCCGCCGCCTCCGCAGGCAGACAGTGCTCCGCATCCGAGTAGGGCGATCCCGATCTGGCGGACCCGCACAAGCAGTCTCATGATGTCGTTGCCCCTCGCCCGCTGCCGCGCCCGTTGTCGTTGTTTGCTGGTGCGCGTAATACCCTTAAGATCAGGCTCACGCTTACGCTAACACGCCACCATCGGCTCATCAATCAGGTGCAGTCGAAGACAACCGCGCTCGCTCCCACGTGGCCTCGCGGCAAGCAGCGCGTGGCGGCGTGCAAGCAGGTGTCTGGGCATGAAGAACATCCTGATTGCCTGTCGGGGCGAAATATGCGCCCGCGGGCCGATGCCGCGAATCGCGAGGAATTCATTAGAGTCGCCTCGGCAATGATGCCGCACGCGATATTGTCATGGGTCACCAACTAGACCGGTTCTAACCGAGAAACGTAGCGGGCGACCTGGTACGTGCAGGGACCCAGTGTTAGGCCCGATGTCGGCAATCCCACGCTCGCGGCAGGTGCGAACCTCGTGTCGGGAAAGCATCACGGCGTTATGTGATCAGCCGCGCGACGCCCGTCACGAAAGGCCCCGGAGTGGCCAACACAGCGCTCGTTCGGCGACTGCTCTCACATACCAGCAACAGACGCCTGTGACGCCGGTTGGCTAGTTTCGGATGCGAACTGTTGATACTGGGCTTTCAAAATAAAGCCCGAAAGCCAGGAAATGCCTCTCCTTCGTCCCGACACGTACTCTGCCCGACTGATTGCATGCGCCCTATTGTGTGGATTTTTGGGCCTCGAGGCGGGTTGCTCAGGCGGCGGTGGGAGTGGCGGCGCAGCCATGCTCTCCACGAATAGTGCACCGACCATCAGGTCGATCGAGATCACGCCCGCTAATGCGCACCTGGCAGCCGGTACGAAGGCACAGCTCACCGCGACAGCGGTATTGAGCGATAACACCCACAAGGACATCACTGCGCAGGTTGCCTGGGCATCCTCCAACACCACCGCGGCGACCATCGGCAGCTCCGCACCGTCCAGTGGTATGGCGACGGCCCTCAGCCCAGGCTCCACGACCATCTCCGCGGCCACCGGCGGAGTCATGGGTCAGACCATGCTGGCCGTTACGCCGGCGATGCTGACATCGATCCAAGTGACCCCGCCAAGTCCCACGGCAGCGAAAGGGACCACGGCACAGTTCCGGGCTACCGGTGTGTTCTCGGACCACTCGACACAGGATCTGACTTCCCAGGTGCGGTGGTCTTCGGCGGACCCTGCAGTCGCCACAATCAGTAGCGCGGCCGGCTCCGCGGGACTCGCGCTGGCGAGGGATGTCGGCTCGACGCACATCACCGCCGCTTTCGACGGCGTCACCTCACCCGCCGCGGGTCTGACCGTCACCGCCGCGACGCTCACGTCTATCCAGCTAACGCCACCGAGCGCGAGCATCCCAAACGGCCTGACGCAGCAATTCACCGCGACCGGCATCTACAGCGATAACTCGACGCAGGATCTGACCTCGATGGTCACCTGGGTATCCTCCGACCCGGGCGTGGCCAGCGTCAGCAATACGGCTGGCTCTGCCGGTCTCACTGCCGCGACGAGCGTCGGCTCGGCGACCATCGGGGCAAGCCTGGGCGCCGTCAAGTCGCTCAACGCGAACCTGACGGTGACGGCAGCGACGCTGACTGCGATCGAGGTGACGCCGCCGAGTCCGAACATCGCTAGCGGCCTGACGCAGCAGTTCACCGCCACCGGCATTTACACCGACAAGTCCACGCAGGACCTGACGTCCGCAGCGACCTGGTCGTCATCGAACGCGTCCGTTGCCACCGTCAGCAACGCACCGGGCTCGAATGGCCTCGGCGTCGCCGACGGGGTCGGAACGAGCAGCATCACCGCGGCCTCTGGGCTAGTGACCTCACCGGCTGCAACGTTGACCGTGTCTCCAGCAACCCTGGTTTCCGTCCAAGTCACGCCCCCGAGCCCGAGCGTCGCGGCCGGGCTGACGCAGCCGTTCACGGCGACCGGCACCTACACGGATGGTTCCAGTCAGAACCTGACGCTGGCGTCGACCTGGTCATCGTCGAACTCCGCCGTGGCGACTATCAGCAACGCATCCGGTTCCATCGGCGTGGCATTTGCCACCGGTACGGGAGCCACCTACATCAGCGCGACTTTCGACGGAGTCACGTCGCCGACCGTCTCGCTCGCCGTGACGGCAGCGACACTCGCCAGCATCCAGGTAACACCGCCCACCCCGAGCATCGCGAACGGGCTGACGCAGCAGTTCACCGCCACTGGCGTGTACACCGACAACTCGACGGAAGATCTCACCACGTTCGTGACCTGGGGCTCATCCGACACCAGCGTGGCGAGCATCAGCAGCGCCGCCGGGTCAACCGGTCTCGCCACGGCGGCGGGCGCTGGCTCGAGCAGCATCAGCGCAAGCTATAACGGCGTCACCTCGCCCGATGCTACGCTGACCGTGACCGCCGCGACATTGGTCTCAATCCAGGTGACGCCGCCCAGCCCGAGCATTGCGAATGGGCTCACCCAGCAGTTCACGGCCACGGGCATCTACACGGATAACTCGACGCAGGATCTGACGGCGACGGTGACCTGGATGGCTTCGGACGGCAGCGTCGCGAGCATTAGCAACGCGGGCGGCTCTTCCGGCCTGGCAACCGCGACGAAGGTCGGGGCCGCCTCAATCACCGCCAACCTCAACGGCGTCACCTCGCCCGATGCTACGCTGACCGTGACGGCCGCGACGCTCGTGTCCATACAGGTGACGCCGCCCAGCCCGAGCGTTGCGAATGGGTTGACGCAGCAGTTCACGGCCACCGGCATCTACACCGATAACTCCGCGCAGGATCTGACCGCCGTTGCAACCTGGCACTCGACGAACCCGGGCGTCGCAACCGTCAGCAGCGCCTCGGGGTCAAGCGGACTCGCCACGGCTGCGGGGGTTGGCTCGACCGATATCGGTGCGAGTTACAACGGAGTGACCTCCCCCGACGCGGCGCTCAGCGTCACGGCCGCGAAGCTCCTGTCGATCGAGGTGAGCCCCCTGACCCCGAGCACCGCCAAGGGCCTGACGCAGCAGTTCATTGCGACGGGCACCTATACGGATAACTCCACTGCGAACTTGACGACGGCCGTGACCTGGACGTCCTCCGACGCCGGCGTCGCGAGCATCAGCAATGCCACCGGGTCCAACGGCCTCGCCGCGGCGGCGGCCGTCGGGACGACCAGCATTAGCGCTAGTTACAACGGGGTGACGTCGCCCGATGCCACACTGAGCGTCACGCCGGCAACACTGGTGTCCATCCAGGTAGCACCGTCGAGCGCGAGTATCACGAACGGCGCGGCTCAGCAGTTCACCGCCACCGGCACCTACACGGATAATTCGACGCAGGACCTGACCGGGGTAACGACCTGGGCGTCCTCCAGCGCGGCCACTGCAACCGTGAGCAATGCGGCCGGGTCGAACGGCCTTGCGACCTCGGCGGGGCTCGGATCCACCAGTATCAGCGCCAGCTACAACGCGGTCGCGTCGCCCAGTGCGACCCTGACCGTGGTGGCGGCCACGTCGGGAGTAGCGGGTGTCTGGACGGCGACGGCCGCGCCCGGGGAGACCGCCGGCATGATCTCGGACGCAGCCGGGAACTTCTATTTTTTCACATCGACTGCGACCTGCCTGGGACTCTACAACGGCACCCTGTCAGTCGCCGGCTCGACCGTCAGCGGCGCAGGCGATTTCGCGCCCTATCTCTTTGGCCCGAATTCTGGATGTCCAGCAGCGGTGCACGAAAACTATTCCGGCTCTCTAGTCCCCGGTGTGTCCATGACCTTATCCGCGACCCCGAGCGGTGGTGGTGCGACCACGTCCACGATCACCTGGACGTTTGATCCGAGCTACGGGCATCCTTCAGCGCTTACACTGATTGCCGGCAGCTGGGGAATGCCGGGGGGCTCCGTCGCCTCAATCAGCAGCACCGGTGTGATCGCGGCGCACGACGCTGCGACCGGATGCACGATCAGCGGGCAGGTATCGGTCAGTGATACGACCGTCAATCTCTACAACGTCAGCGCCACCTACTCGGGTTGCACGGGTGGGGCTGCCGCATTGAACGGTGTCGCCCTAAGTGGCCTGGGGACATTGGACAATTCGGTGACACCCACGCACTTCGACGCGGCGCTGAGGTCAGCGAACAAGAAGACCATGTCTGGCTTTGACTGGGCCCAACAGTAAGCGCACGCCGCGGGTGTGGCGCTTGTGCGAGCATTCCCGTCCTTGACCTCGCCTCGCGCACTGAATTTGAATGCAAAAGCACAGCCAGGCGTACCGGACCTCCGACAGATCGCACACCTCTTAGGGTCCGGAAGGGCTAGACTGGCGGCGTGAAATACCGCTTTGTCGCGTTCCTGATCATGCTCGCGGTCGGACTTCAGGGGCCGCGCCTCGCTTACGCAGCGGCGGTGACAGCTAAGACCATGCCTGCTTCCTGCGCGGGCCACCTGCTGGGTCAGGGCAGCCAGGATGGATCTTCGTGCTGCCCGCAGGGCATAGCACCGGGCCTTTGCTGCCCCGGCGGCGTGGTTTTGTCGGGGCCGCCCGGAGCCTTCGCTGCACGCCCTGCGATCCGGGCGCGTCTACTCCCAGCAGCGTCGGCATCCGCGGCATTCGCCACGGAACGTCCCGCCCCTCCTCTCCGACCTCCCATCCGCTGAGTCCATCGTCGATCGAGTGAGCTGAGGTGGCGCATGCGCCCCTGAGCGTCGCGCTGCGCGCGTCCGCGCGTTGCAGTCTTGGTGGCCTTGGAGAGTCTCATGGTTCGTTGGTTTCTAGCGCTCGCAAGCGCAGTCGCGCTTGCCGCGTCCGCAGACGCAGTGGCCAAGCCCATCGCCTTCACGGGCGGCTCTACAGTGATGGCGGAATACGGAGCCGGGACAATGGAGGAGCTACAGGTCTTCTACGCCCCGCGCTATGACTTCTCCTACGGCGGTGGCCATCTCCGGCTCGACAGTGACGAGACCACCAAGACCCGCAACATTACCTATGCTCGACTGAACTACCTCGCTCACCGCTGGAATCTTGATGACGCCCAGGCAAACATCTTTGTCTGGGGTGGGATGGGCGGCGCAACAGGCAATACCTTCGGCGGCAGTGTCTTCACCGGAAACGCCGGAGCGCAGGCGGACTACGAAACCCGCCGGGTCTACGCCTCCCTCAAGACCGACTGGCAGGGAAGCTCCGAGTTTTCGCATCGAATCGACACGCTGCAACTGGGATTTGCACCCTACAAGCACGATTACGGTGGCCTTGCGACCTGGATTCTGCTCCAGGCTCGCGACTATACCGGCGGGATTCACAGCGGGACGGAAACCGCGCTGCTGCTGCGACTGTTCAAGGGCGGTGTCTGGGTCGAGGCCGGCGTCACGAACGGCGGCAAGCTGCAGGCCATGGCCATGTTCAACTTCTGAGGAGGGCATTCATGAAGCTCCCAATCTTTGTTCTCACCTCTTTGCTTATCCTGGCAGGTGCAGTGGCACAGGCCGAGACGATAGAGATGAACGTCAACGGTCTCGTCTGCGCGTTCTGCGCACAGGGTATCGAAAAGCAGCTGCGCAAGTTTCCGGCGACTGCCGACGTGGTCGTGAGCCTCGAACATAAGCTCGTCGTCGTCGCTCTGAAGGAGGGCCAGGACATCCCGGATACTGAACTGCGCCGGGCCCTGACAAACGCCGGCTACACGGTAAAGGGCATCCAGCGCACCGCAACACCTATCGCGGAGGTGCGCGATCGCCTCAAGCAGGCAAAGCCATGAGCCGCTCCGACCCTACGCTGTCACGCAATGCAGGTCTTGCCGCGGGCGCGCTACTCGCCAGCTCGGCAACTCTGGTCTGCTGCGTACTGCCCGCCGTGTTTGTCGCCCTCGGAGCCGGAGCCGCCCTTGCCGGGCTCATAACCGCAGTGCCGCAGCTCATCTGGCTGAGCGAGCACAAGCCGCTCGTCTTCGCAATCGCCGGCGCGTTACTCATCGTGAGCGGCGCTGCGCTATGGCACGGGCGGAGCCTCCCCTGCCCGACCGACGCTGGGGCCGCGCAAGCCTGCCGGCGTCTGCGACGCCTCGGTGCGGTGCTATATGGACTTGCGCTCGTCTGCTTCGCTTTCGGAGTTGCGTTTGCTTTTGTACTCCCGGCGCCGTCACCGTAGGACAACGATCCCAACACAGGCGACCTCTCGCGACCACTGCGCCACGGCCGGCTCTGCCTTCTCGCCCACTTACAAAGCTCAAGCTGGGCGCAGCCCCGCGTTTGACATAGCGCGAGCAAGGACGACTGCGGCACCCTGATACGCCATACTCCCGGTGCGCCAGCATCGATGGGTCAAAAGAACTGGGCTTACCAAGCTAGCTGGACGGACGGCTCAAGGGGTGTAGAGCAAATGAGAAACGCTTGGTGTTTGGTTCTCGTGGTCTTTCTTCTTTCTTCCTGCGGCGGTGGCGACGGCACCTCAAACTCCACGCCACCCTCTCTTGCATCGAGTTCCGACGTTGTCGTTTCAGATGCCTCTGCGGGCGCTACGCCGTTCATTGCGCTCGCGCAGCTCACTGGCAATAGCGTGGCGTCCCTGAAATCGATCGCTTACACGATAGCGGCCAAGGCCGGGACCGTTTCCAAGCCGGTCCATGTCAGCTATTCGATGGATGCCCTGGCCCGGCTGGCGCCGACGGCACCGACCCCGACCTCCGCACAAGTGCCGATTTTCGGCCTATACGCGGGTTACACAAATAATGTGTCGCTCACGCTTACGTTCACGGACAATTCCACTGCTCCCCTGACATTACAGTTTGCCGCCGCTGCGTATACCGATCCAAACGGGATCTACGACAAGCCTACGGTGATCAAGGCACGCGCCGCGGGGAGCTCCCTGGGTTTCGATTACTTCGCAATGAAGTCGATGATCGAATTGCCGGTGATCGTGGATACCGACGGCGAGGTTCGCTGGGTCGGCACGGGGGTCGCCTTCGGCAACATCTCGGTATTTGGCGACAACGGATTCTACGTCGGGGACCCGAATGGCACTACCGTCTACCGCGCCGAACTCAGTGGCGCGCTAAGCTCGAAGGTGCTTACCCCTCCGCCCGGCGGAAATGTGATATTTCATCACAACTTCGATCTCGGTAAGGTGGGCGTACTCTCCGAGCTGAACGTCGGCACCTACCTCGAGAGCACCATCAGCGAATTCACGCTCGCTGACGGCTTCGTCAAGACCTGGGACCTTGCGGCGATTCTGTCCAACTACATGAGCGCTCACGGGGACGATCCCACGTTGTTTGTGCGACCGGGATACGACTGGTTCCACAGCAATGCAGCGACCTACGACCCGTCGGACAATTCAATCATTGTCTCGAGCCGCGAGGATTTTCTGATCAAGCTGGACTATGACACCGGCGACATCATTTGGATCCTCGGTGATCCAACCAAGTACTGGTACACGTTCCCGTCATTGCGTGCCAAGGCGCTGACACTTCAGGCCGGTGGCCTCTACCCCATTGGACAGCATGGCGTGTCCATCACCAGCAAGGGCCTGGTCATGGTGATGAACGACGGCTTCGGCAGTGCCAGCCAGCCCAGCGGCGCTCCGACCGGTGAGACGCGCACGTATTCGGCCGTGTCGGCCTATTCCATCGATGCCGCGGCCAACACTGCCACAGAAGTGTGGCACTTCGACTACGGGCAGACGATCTACTCGGACATCTGCGGGAGCGCCTACGAGGCGTCCGATCAGTCGGTGCTCGTCAACTACGCAGTGGCGGACACCCGAACTCACGCGCGCCTCGTCGGTCTGGATTCACAACGCAACGTGGTGTTCGATTTTCAGTACCCCACGAACGTATGCACCACGAGCTGGAACGCCGAACCCATTCCCTTGGACAACATGCAGTTGTGAGACCTCCGGGGCCCCGCCCGCTTGCGCCTTAGCAAACAAGGGCTGAGCCGCGCATGACCGAGTCCCACCCGTCCGTCAGCAGAGAGCCAGTGACGCTGCCCATCGGGTCCACCTCAGTGCTCCGCGTTCCAGTGCGCCCTAGTGGTGTGCGAGTCACTGGAGACCAACCGCCCGGGATGTGCGGCCCTCCAGCTGGTCAGACAGGCGTCCACGGCTTCGCAGGAAATGCTCAGTACCTCTCCCACTTCCTGCCGCGAGTGTCCCGAATACACAAGGTGGATGATGGCGCGTGCGGAAGGGATAAGTGCTTCAAACTCCTCAGATAGGAGTTGCGGCACTGCAGGTCGGCTCGTGAGCCGCGTCTCTGCGGCCCGACAGCCGGAGAGCGCCTCCGGGGAGGGACGCCGCGCCTCGCTGTTAGCGAGGCACCTGCTTGCGTGTCCCCAGGCAACGCGCATGATCGCAACGTGAACTGAAGAATCGCTCGCGAAGGTCACGCACTGACGCCACACCTCGAACAACGTGTCCGCTATGAGGTCATCCACGACCTCCGGCGCTGAAAACGGCATCAAATGCACGAAGAAACGAACCAGGCGCGAAAAATAGTGGGAATGCAGGCGAGCTAAGGCGGATCGGCTGCCGCTCGCCATGGCTGTAAGCAAGCGTCTGTCGGCGACATCTGCGATCGGCCGCCTGACCGTCATTGCTGCATCGCAGCGGGCCCTTCCATTCTCAGGCTCCCGTAGTTCGCGCGTGACAGGGGGCGCGTTGGCGTCGCTCGTTCGCTCGGTCTGGCAGTGCATGTCACATTCCTTTGAGCTGGGTGGGAGCTCGCGCACTATTCCGAGAGGGCGCCGCCCGATCAATGGATCCGGGCTCCTCTTTGAAGTGTTCGCACGCTCCCCTGAGAATGCGCGCAGAATCAACAGCCTATTCCCCGAAGTCCCGTATAAGCCGAGCCGCGGGTGGAGAGTAGAATTGCTTGGGAACCACTCCGACCTCTCCGAGAGCTGAATCAGGGCTGCACACGTCAGTGGACCAACCCGCCGCAGCGCCGCGATGCGTGAAATTCGGCCTCTTCGAAGCGGATCTGCGCAGCGGCGAACTCACCAAGCAAGGCAAGCGTATCCCGCTGCAGGAGCAGCCCTTCCAATTGCTCGCAATGCTGCTTGAGCGGCCGGGCGAGCTGGTCACGCGCGAGGAAGTACGTCAGAAGCTTTGGCCGCGCACGATCGTGGATTTCGACCACGGCCTCAACAAGGCCATCAGTAAAATCCGCGATGCATTGGGGGATTCCGCGGAGAACCCGCGCTTTGTCGAGACGGTTGCGCGGCGCGGCTACCGATTCCTCGCCGATGCCAGGGAAAGGCGTGAGCCGGAACCTCCGATCGCGAGGCTGGGTCAACCCGCGGCTTTTGATGGAGGCACGTCCAGTGACGTGAACTCAGGCTCGGCCGGCGGCCCAAGGCGCTTGCCATCGAGGAGATCCCGTGCTCTGTGGGTCGGATGCGGCGCGGCGCTGGTGCTCCTGTCAGCAGCCTGGCTGCTCAATTATCGGCAGCGCGCGGCCGCCACCATTCACTCAGTGGCCGTGCTGCCGCTGGCCAACCTGTCCGGCGATCCATCCCAGGAATACTTGGCCGATGGGATGACGGAGGAGCTGCTCACGCAGCTCGGGCAGATTCGTGCGCTGCGGGTGATCTCCCGCACCTCTGCGATGAGCTACAAAAACACGCTCAAGTCCCTGGCCGAGATTGCCCGCGAGCTCGATGTTCAAGCGGTAGTGGAGGGAAGCGTGCTGCATGTGGGGGATCGGGTACGGATCACTGCACAGCTGATCCGGGTGCCGGCAGACGAGCATCTGTGGGCCCACGCCTACGAAGGCAGTTTCAGCGACGCCTTCGAGCTGCAGAACCAGGTCTCACAGGCGGTCGCCACCCAGATTCAGGCGGCCGTCAGCGGGGCAGAGCAAACGGTATTGAGAAAGCCGAAGCCAGTCAGCTCGGAGGCTTACGAGGCCTACCTAAAGGGACGCTACTTCTGGAACAAGCGCGATGCCGCTGGCCTCAATAAGGCCATCGAGTACTTTCAGCGCGCGATCGCCGTGGATCCGGGTTACGCGGCAGCCTATTCCGGACTTGCTGATGCCTACGCGTTGGCGGGTGGCTGGGAATACGGCGTGCTGCCACCGCAGGAAGCGGCGCCGCGGGCCAAGGAGGCCGCCACCAGAGCGGTGCTCTTGGACCCGGACCTCAGCGAAGCCCACACGTCACTTGCCTTTGCTCTCGAGATGTCCACATGGGACTGGGGCGGTGCCGAGAGTGAATATCGGCGTGCCCTCGAGCTGAATCCGGGCTATGCCACCGCCCATCACTGGTATGGCTATCATCTGCTGACGGTCGGCCGCAATGATGAGGGCATAGCCGAGCTCAAGGCGGCAGAGAGACTAGATCCCCTGTCGCTGATTATCAGCGCCGGCGTAGCCGATGCTCTCTACATCGCCCACGTTGCGGATGGCGCCACGCGCCAGCTGCATAAGACCCTCGAAATGGACCCGAGTTTTTCAATGGCGCACTATCAGCTGGGGCAGGTGCTTACATACGGCGGCAAGTTCGATGCCGCAATCGCTGAGTTTCAGCGAGCGATTGAGCTGTCTGGGCACAGTCCGGCCATTGATGCCAACTTAGCGAACGCCTACGCTGCTGCAGGGCGCTCAGCCGACGCAGAGCGGATAGCCAAGGACTTGGCGCAGCTGCAGCACCACAACGGATCCCTCGATGCCAACATTGCCCTGATCTACGTGGGTCTCGGGAGAAATGACCAGGCGATGGACTGGCTCGAGAAGGCCTACCAGGCTCGCTTTGAGCCAGTCATGCTGGTCCGTCCGCAGTTTGATCCACTGCGGCGCGATCCGCGATTCATAGATCTTATGCGACGTCTCGGCCTCGGCAAGTGACGAACGACCTCTCTTGAGGCCATCGAGGCCAAGCTCTAACAGATAAGTCGCGCCGTCGCCGACCTGGGACGGAAATGATCCGCACCAGCGACGAATGACCGCGGCGCCAGTCGCCCGCGGCACCCCGAGAGCGGAACTCCTGACATACGAGTTCGGGCGTCGCACTGAATTTGCCCCGCAACGGCCGCCTAGGAACGATCGATCGGCCGGTCGAAGCCGATTCGCATTTGTGGCCAACGGACTGCCTGTCCATTGGTTGTAGTTTTCGCTTTCGACCGGGCTTTGACGAAGGTGTAGCATTCGCCGCTGCGGCCGCCGCCGGCCCCCAGGGCAATCGCCGCAGGTTCCGCGTTCATCCTGAAGCGCAACGGCATTCTTTCCTATAGCGAGGAGGTTCCGAAGATGGAAAGCACATTTGACGCGACCTCGACCACGGACGACGTGCTGTCCGGCGTGAACCTCAAGGGCAAACGAATTCTCGTGACGGGTGTTTCCGCGGGCCTCGGCGTGGAAACTGCGCGCGCCCTCGCTGCGCACGGTGCGCGGGTGGTCGGTGCCGCCCGCGACCTCGGCAAAGCTGAAGTCGCGACCGCACGCGTGCGTGACGCCGCAGCAACCGCTGGGGGCAGCTTCGAGATGGTTGCTCTTGATCTCGCCAATCTCAAGAGCGTCCGCACGTGCGCCGACGCTTTGCTAGCGAGGGGCGAGCCCTTCGATGTGGTGATCGCCAACGCTGGTGTCATGGCGACGCCATTCGGACACACCGCAGATGGCTTCGAAACGCAATTCGGCACCAATCACTTGGGACACTTTGTACTGGTCAATCGGATCGCGCCATTGATCCGGGCGGGCGGGCGCTTGGTCAATCTGTCGTCCGCGGGACATCGCTTTGCCAACGTCGATCTTGAGGACCCCAACTTCGAGCGGACGCCCTATGACCCCTTTGTCGCGTACGGTCGATCAAAGACGGCGAACATCCTCTTCGCAGTGGCTTTCGATCAGCGCCACCGCGCACGCGGCATACGCGCCGCAGCGGTCCATCCAGGCGGGATCCACACAGAGCTGGGCCGCCACATGGATCCCAGCCACGCACAGTCGATGGTCGAGCAGATCGACAAGCAGCTCGCCGCCGAGGGCAAGCCGCCCTACCAGTGGAAGACGATTCCTCAAGGAGCCGCCACCTCTGTATGGGCCGCCGTCGTCGCTTCGCCTGACGACGTCGGCGGGCGCTATTGCGAGAATTGCCATGTCGGCCGCGTCGTTGCTGACAACACGGTCATCAGCGTCGTCAGCGAGGGAGTGCGCGGATATGCCTTGGATCCTCAGAATGCGGAGGCGCTCTGGAACAAGAGCGAGCAGATGGTGCGCGGGACGGGCTGATGGCGCGCGAAGAACCGTCGAACATGCATCCCGGGGGCCTCATACCTAGCCCGAACGGTCGACCTCGATGCGACCCATCTGAAATGCGCCTTCAGAAGCCGTAGCCGAATTTCAGATATACGCCCTGGTTGTCACCCTTGCCCTTCGCGTATTCCAAGTTCAGTACCATGCCCTCTTTCTCTTTGAGGACGTATTGAACCCCGGCACCTACGTCCGGATAGACATTGGCATCGTCGCTACATTTGAGGTCACCACCGTAGAGGCAGGCGATGCCGGCAAACACTGTGGCCGTCCATCGCGCAGCAAGGTGCAGCCGCTCTTCGGCTTCGAAGGAGGACATGTATCTGGCGAGGTATTCCCCGAATTTGTACCCGCGCAGCACGATCGGCGCATACGCACTTGAAGGCGCGTCAGAGGTCCATTGATTGTTCTGACGCAGCGCGAGCACGTTACCGTTACCGTGTCCCCAGTAGTAACGCAGGTCCGCCCGGTACGCGTCGTAGTTCTCATGGCCGGAGATCCAGTCGCGATAGGCAAGATTGTTGATGTTAACGAGCCAACCCTGATGCGGGCTGTACTCGCTGTCGCGGGAGTCCAAGTAGAGATTCACGCCTATCCCGCCGGCGCTGAGCTTGGTCAGCCCGAGCGTTTGTAAAATCTCGTCGTCGAGCGTCGTCTGTCCGAGCATCTCATAGTTAGTGGTGACCGCCTGGGCGCCCACGAACCAGTCGCCCCAGATGCGATACTGATAACGCAGCGCAAAGAATCGCAGGTGGTCCTCGCTCTTGAGCGGCATGCCGGTGCCCAGGAAATCCTCATAGTCGTTCTTGATGTTGCCGCCGGCGGCGAGCGCGAGCAGCCGGTGGTGATCCGCGGCGAACGATGTCTTGGCGAACAGGCTCGCGATAAGCGAACCGGTGGAAGTATATTGCGCGGCGGCGCCGAACAGAGACGCCCGCGATTGTGCGTCGAAGTAATGCATATAGGCGCCCATCCCGCCCAATGAGGTGCCCAGCTTCGGGTTCGAGGATACGGTCGGCACCAGCAGCCAGGGCGATGGGGAGTCCTTATTCTCCTCCTTGTCGTCCTGCTGCTTCGACACGGGTTCTGACGCCCCCACTGGCTCCCCCGCATGTGCAGGGGCGGTCGTGGCCAGGGCCAGCACCACGCCCGCCGCCACCACGAGTGGCCCCCAGAGGACCCCCGGGCGGCGCATTGGCCGACTCACGGTAAGAGTGCGTTCCGTCCATGGCATCCAAGTTAGTTTTTGCCGAATGCAGCGAAGATGCCATGGGACCTTCGGGCTACTTGTTACCAACGAGCGGGCAGCCGTCTCGGCGAGCGAGTCGACATCCGATCGCTGCTCGGATACTCAACGGATCGCGAGACAGGCAGACGCCGCGCTGGCTACCGCCCAACCGGTCCGCGTCGTGCTGCTTCGATCGTGGCGATATCGATTTTTCTCATCGTCATCATCGCCTCGAACGCGCGCTTCGCGGCCGCACCGTCAGAATCGGTCGTTGCTTCCATCAGCACGCGCGGCGTGATCTGCCAAGACAGGCCCCACTTGTCTTTGCACCATCCGCATGCGCTCTCGGCACCTCCATTTCCGACAATGGCGTTCCAGTAACGATCGGTCTCGGCCTGATTCTCGGTGAGGATCTGAAACGAAAACGCTTCACTATGCTTAAACGCCGGGCCGCCATTCAGCCCGAGGCAGGGCACTCCCACCACCGTAAACTCAACCGTGAGCACTTGCCCCTGTTTGCCAGCCGGGTAGTCGCCGGGTGAGCGGTGCACCGCTGTTACGGTGCTGTCCGGAAAAGTTTGGGCGTAGAACCGCGCCGCTTCTTCTGCTGTTCCGTCATACCAAAGGCAAATCACATTCTTAGCCACCTTGGGTCTCCATCTCTTCGCCAGTTGGATGAGCCTACTATCGGAAGAGCCATGAAGGGAACATTTCGCATTGCAGACGCCCCGCCCTAGCCACCGCCGCAGCTTCAGCGCGCCTCACACGGGTGCTTCTAACGGAGCATAGGTCGTTGTGCTTCCGGCCCTGTAAAACGGGCCCCACTCACCCGCAGCCCATCCATACTCCGATCCGCCGATTTACTTCGAACGTTCGGCTGACTACAGGCCCAGGCACAGGATTGCCACCAAGCCGCGCCTCACGATGTCACTTCGACAGGTCAGTGAAGAGCGACAACATGTATGTCACCGACGGCTGGATGTCTCCTACTGGAACGCGCTCGTTGAGCCCGTGGGCGAATCGATCGCTGTCCTTCATGAACAGCGGACTCACTCCATAGCTGGGAACATGCTCATTGCGAAACCACATACTGTCGCTTGCACCGGCTGACATCGTCGGGAAGACCGGCACTTTCGGATAGCCGAGACGAATAGCTTTCGTGACGGCGTCAACCAAGTCGGTCCGAATCGGCGAAGCGTCGGTCGCAACGCTTCCCGTGGAGACGTCTTTGAACTGAATTGCGGGGTCCGCTGCGACGCGCCGGAGCTCTTCCATGATCTCCGCACGCGGATGACCGGGAAAGATTCGGCAATTGATGTTCGCAGTAGCCCGCTGTGGCAGCGCGTTGAGGGCATGGCCCCCGTTTATCATTGTCACGACGCAGGTCGTGCCTATCTTGCCGATGGTCGCCGGATTCGCCTGCAAAGCGGCAACAGACTTCGCATCGGTCGGATCCGTCGCAAATGCACGCATGGCTGCCGCTATCTCGGGACGCTCGTAGTCGGCCGCCGACTTGAAATACGCGCGCGTCAAATCGCTTAGTTCCGGCTTGAACTTGTATTGGCCGAGGCGCACCAGCGCAGCAGAGAGCTGACTAATGGCATTGGGATCATACGGCCGCGAGCTGTGGCCCCCCGGGGAGGTCACCGTGAGCTCGAAATCCGCGTAAGTCTTTTCCGCGCCGGACCAGGAGAAGTATTGCGGCTTTCCTTGTGGGTCCAATTGCCCCCCGCTGCCATCTACATTCAGCACCATTTCGGCGCTTGAGAGTTCCCTTGCGAGCATCTGGGTCGTCTTCATGGCGGTCTCTTCATCGCCCGAAAGCGCGAGCACCAGAGTGCGCCGGGGCTGATAACCCTCACGCTTGAGCTCGATGAGCGTCGCCACCGCTAACGCGTCGTCCAGCTTCATGTCGCTGGATCCCCGGCCGTACAGCAGCCCGTTCTCGACCACGGGAGTAAAGGGATCGCGCTCCCAGTCCGAGGCCTTGGCCTCGACCACATCCATATGTCCCGAGATCACGAGCGGCTTGAGCTTCGGATCGCGGCCTTTCCAGCGAGCAATAAGAAATGCCGTGTCATCCACCGGCATGATCGCTACATCGGCGGCGTCGAAACCGCCCGCCACCAAAGCTGACTTGAACAGTGCAGCCACTTGCGGGACCTGGTTGCCGTCCCCGCGCACTGAGCGCAGGGCGATGGCCTGCTTTGCCAGATCGAGCGCTTGCGCATCTGCTCGATCGTGATCCGCGGGCTTTGCATCACTGCTCGATGCACTCAGAAAAAATATACATGCCCATATCGCTGTTGTAGCTGGTCGCACGGCGTTATCCTTCGAAGTGATGCTTCTACTGTAGAACGACGCCGCTGCCTGCGGCAATGCCATCCCTGACGAGCCCTTGGCATAGGCGTCGAAAACGGCGGAGCCGTGTCGCCCCCCGGCCCGATGGCCCGCGAAAACGTGCTCGTTTTCCGCGCTGGAAACTCGCTGGTCGCGTGGCAAGTGCAGTGAGCACCGGTACGTTTGAGCAGCGCAACTTGGCGCCGCCCGTTCGTTGTGCGGCAAACGCCTGATCCCGAACTAATCGGCCGGTGCGGTATCGCGCGGCGGATAGCTCTTCCACTGGGCCGTGCGCGCGTTATAGATCCGGAACGAACCGTCCGGCTGCGCCTCGAGCTTGATCCAGTCGGACTTCTCATCATCAAGGTTCGCTATGAAGGGCGCCGGGAAATTGTCTGTCCCGGCACTGCTCGCGGCATGCAGCTGCCATACGTCCTTAAGACCTGCGACATGGTGCAGTGACTGAAACGTAGCTGGACCGCCGCCCTTGTTCACCCCGTTATTGAGGATCGCTACCACCGGGCTGAACGCCGCAAAGATGGCTGGATCGGCAGCATCCGCTCCCCCATGGTGAGCAACCAGATACGCGTCCACCGGCCCGACCAGGGACCTCGGGCACGCCAGCCCAAAGAGCGGCTTACCGCTCAAGTCACCGACATCCAGGAAGCGGAAGCGTCCAAACTGGAGGACTACGCCGGTCGACCTCGGATTTTCGTACGGATCAGCCGCCGCGATCCCCCCGGTGGCACACAGCGGGCTTTGCGCACCGGCACCCGGCAGTGGCTGCGTGAGGATCGCACCAGCGGAGCTGACCACGGTAGCCTGGATGCCCGGGATGGGCAGTTGATCACCGGGCTTGGGCACGATGTGAATATGCCCTTTACGCACCGACTTGTACGCATCAAAGGCCGGCTTGATGTCTGGGCCCGTGGCCAGCGCCCACCGGCTCGGGCGCTCGTGGTCGATGAAGGTGCCGATGGGCATCAGCTTCGCGAGCTCCGCGACCCCACCGTCGTGATCGGGATGAAAATGCGTGATGAGCAGGAAGTCGATTCGCGCGATCCCGGCATCCTGAGCCGCGGCAACAATCCGGTTGGCGTCCCGTGCCTGATGCGGGTCGCCCGGCGCAAAGCCCGTGCCTTGCCCGGCCCAGCCGGTGTCAATGAGCAACGAGCGCTTCTCCGGCGTCACGATCAGGGTTGACTGCCCCCCTTCCACGTCAATGAAGTAAATGTCCAAGGGACCCGGAGCGGCATCCCGAGCCACCCCAGTGCTCAGCATTAGTGTGGCCAGGGAGAGGACGACGCGGGACAGCTTTCTCATCGGAGTACGCGAAGCGGATGGGGTGAGGCAAAGAGCACAGTCGTCGTTCATGTTATCGCTCTCATGTATCGAATTTGTGATCGGTGCGTCGGTTGCGGTTCGACTTTCACCCTCGGCTCGACGCGTGCTCCGCGGTCGAGCCATCGGCGGACCGCGCTGCCTGTCCCATGAGCCACTGCACGAACACCTCCCGCAGCGGCGCGCTCGAGCGTTCCCGCGATTCCAGCAGAAAGTATTGGCCAAACGGCACCCGCGTATGACCGAGTTGCACCAGGCGCCCGGTGCGCAGCTCGTTCGCGATAAAGGCGGGCGTTCCCAAGGCAACACCCTGACTGCGCTCAGCCGCCGCGATGGCGAGGGAGTAATCGGTGAAATAGAGGTGCTGCGCGCGCTCGAACCCGTCCAGGCCTGCGGTCGCGAACCAGCTCTTCCAGGCGGTGCCATTGTCATCGTGCAGCAGGCGAAATGAACGCACTGCGTCGTCCCGCCGCCACTTAGCAGGCCGCGGACGCACGCCCGCCGTCACCGGCACACCCTCCATCGAGAAAAGCCGTCGCGCTCCGCCACGCGGCAGCGCCGCACCGACGGAGATGTAGCGGATCGCCAGATCGGCGTCGCGCCCGAGCGTGCGAAACTCGTCGGAGGTCTCAACCTCGAGTTCGATCTGAGGATGCGAAAGTGAGAATCCTCCGAGGCGCGGCACCAGCCACCGCGAGGCAAATGCGGGCTCCGCCGTGATTCGCAGGCGCTGGGCGCGCACACCACGAACCGCCTCTACCGCGCGATTTATCTGAAGGAAAGCGCCGCTCAGCTCGGAGGCGAGCCGCCGACCTGCGTCGGTAAGCTCAACGGCACGGTGCAAGCGCCGAAAAAGCTCGCGTCCGACATCCTTTTCCAGAGCTCGAACGTGCCGACTTACCGCCGCCTGGGAAATATGCAATTCACGTGCGGCCTCGGTGAAACTCAGGCGGCGCGCCGCGGTCTCGAAGGCGCGCAACGCGAGAAGCGAGGGCGGGCGGGGCGGCATATGGTCGCATGAGTTTAAGTTATCTGAGCGCGGGCAACAAATCGTTTGAGGCGCGACCACTATGAGAGTTGAATTGCACCCCACGATCTCGCAGGAGTCCCGGCATCGGAGGCGCGCATGAACGTGTATGCATGGAGTTATGCAACGCTTTGGAACGCCGCCGTGCAGGCTGCGGCTGGTCGTGTGGCACACGAGTCTCTGGCGTCGAGGCCTCGGGTGTCCCCCCGCCGCCGGCAACCCTCCCTAGCTAGGGGCTGCGACGCAGACACCAGATGCGACCGATCGATCGCCTTTCCCTCGGGAGGGAACCTCTACCCGTAACGGGCGAGCCACCGGGCTTTGG
This sequence comes from uncultured Pseudomonadota bacterium, assembly GCA_963781815.1. Taxonomy (GTDB): domain Bacteria; phylum Pseudomonadota; class Gammaproteobacteria; order Steroidobacterales; family Steroidobacteraceae; genus 13-2-20CM-66-19. Next base: position 534,632 of record CAWAHK010000003.1, read on the forward strand.
CATTCCGCTGTCACCGTAAGACAACTGCGTACGCGTCTACCCCAACGAACCCAGTTGCGAGTCCGGCACGCCCTCGCCGCCGGGGTGTGAACCGGGCGCCGCCGATACACTGAATTTGCACTAGCGCCTGTTCCGCCGCCGGCGAGAGAGTCGGAATCACTAACGCCGGACTCAACGCCAAGGGATTGGGGATGCCTCGCGGCAGGCTGACGCGGCGGCTGATAATTCCCACGCGATGCGGCGGATACGGTTGTCGGGGGCATTCGCACCCGAGCCAGCCGTTCGAGCGAATCCGCGCAGCCCGGGTCCCCCGCGGCTGCCGCTCAAGAAGGACGCTCAGCGCCGATTCGAGGGCCGCGGCAGCTCTCTCCCGACGACCTCCAGGCGCACCGCTCGGTGGCAGCCGCCCGAGAGGTATCGCCTGCGTTAACATCCGTGCACGATGCGTCTGCTGCTCCTCACGCCGCCGATGACCCAGCTCAATACCCCGTACCCTGCTACGGCGTATCTGATGGGCTTCCTGAGGCTGCACGCTCAAGATCTGGGGCTCGAACTCGTCCAAGCGGACGCCTCGCTGGCCTTATTCCTGCGATTGTTCTCGGCGCCTCTGGTGGCGCAAATGGCCCACGTCCTGCAGCACCGGGCGCGCGGCCACGGCAGAAGTACCCCGGTGCCCCCAGCCATCGCTCAGTTCCTCAGTAACGCCACGGAATATGCCGATACCGTCGAGCCGGCGGTGCGGTTCCTGCAGCGGCGGGATCCGAGCCTGGCCTTTCGTATCGTCGGACGCGCCTTCCTTCCCGAAGGCCCCCGGTTCCAGCACCTGACACCTTCCTCGGCCGAGCAAGGCGCGTACCCTGACGAGCAGCTGCTGAACGCATTTGGCGCACTCGGCACGACCGAACAGGCTCGCTATCTGGCAAGCCTCTTTATCGACGACCTCGCCGAGGTCTGGCGGCTCGGCATCGACCCTCGCTTCGAGCTTGCGCGCTACGGTGAACGACTTGCGGCAAGTGCCACCTCCTTCGACCCGCTGTGCGAAGCACTGCACGGCGAGCCGACACTCGTGGACACCGCTCTGGATGACCTGACGCGCGAGCTGGTCGCGCAGGCCCCTGACGTCGTTGCACTTACTGCGCCATTTCCGGGCAATGTCTACGGCGCATTCCGGATGGCACGCACGATCCGGGCGGCCGCTCCCGATACGACCCTGATTCTGGGTGGCGGCTGGGTCAATACCGAGCTCCGCTCGCTCCGGGACCCGCGCATCTTTGACTATTTCGACTATCTGACGCTCGACGATGGCGAACGCCCGTTGCTGAATCTCCTAAAGCGGCTGCTGGGCCGTGACGCGCCACTCGTGCGCACGTACGTGCGCGAACGTGGGGCTGTCGTGTTAAGGAACGACCCCACCCAGCACGATATTCCCCAACGCAGTACGGGTACTCCGACCTATGACGGCCTGCTGCTCCGGGAATACGTGTCGCTCATAGAAATGCTCAATCCGATGCATCGCTTCTGGTCGGACGGGCGCTGGAACAAGATCACGCTGGCGCACGGCTGCTACTGGAAGAAGTGTTCGTTCTGTGACATCTCCCTTGACTACATCGGGCGGTACGATCGGCCCGGCGAGGACATCGTCATCCAGCGTATCCGCGCCCTGATCGCGGAGACGGACGAAACGGGCTTCCATCTGGTCGACGAAGCCGCCCCGCCAGCGGGCATGCGCGCCCTCGCGGAGCGCCTTCTCGATGAAAAACTCAGCATCACATGGTGGGGGAACATCCGCTTCGAAAAAACCTTCACGCCGAGCCTGTGCCGCCTGCTCGCCTCCTCAGGGTGCGTCGCCGTGAGCGGCGGTCTGGAGGTGGCCTCTGACCGTTTGCTCAAGCTCATGAAGAAGGGTGTCACCGTCGAACAGGTGGCGAAGGTAACTCGCGCCTTCAGCGACGCCGGCATCATGGTGCATGCCTACCTGATGTACGGCTTCCCGACGGAGACGGTGCAGGACACGATCGACGCGCTCGAGCGTGTGCGCCAGCTGTTTGCAGCCGGATGCATCCAGTCAGCGTACTGGCACCGCTTCGCCGCCACAGCCCATTCCCCCATCGGACTGCATCCTGAGGAGTATGGGATCACCCTGCAACCGCCGGAAAGCATCACCTTTGCCCACAACGACATTGCGTTCCACGACCCCGTTGGCACGGATCACGACTTCCTGGGCACCGGCCTGCGCAAGGCCCTCTACAACTACATGCACGGCGTCGGCCTCGACGCCGACGTTCGCGAGTGGTTTGATCCGCCCCGCAAAGGCCTGCGACGGGCCAGCCGATCTCGCGGTCGTTCGCCCTCGTCCTCCTCCGTTCCCCCTGCAACGGTACCACCCGATCTGATCGAGCACTTCCTCGGCTGACTCGCGCGTGCTGATTGCCTTCAACAAGCCTTTCGACGTGATCTGCAAGTTCGGCCCTGAACCCGGTCGGCGCACACTGACCAAGTACATCGACGTCAAAGACGTCTATCCCGCCGGTCGGCTGGATACCGATAGCGAAGGCCTGCTCCTGCTTACCGACGACGGTGCGCTGCAGGCTCGGATTTCCAATCCGCGCTTCAAGCTAACAAAGGTCTATTGGGCGCAAGTTGAAGGTACGCCGACCGAGGAAGCACTCGCCCGGCTGCGCAGTGGCGTAGACCTCGGAGACTTTACTAGCGCGCCTGCTGGCGCACGACTCATTGAAGAGCCTGACACCCTTTGGCCGCGGAATCCGCCCATTCGCTGGCGCGCCAACATTCCGACGGCATGGCTTGAGCTGACTCTGCGAGAGGGCAAGAACCGCCAGGTGCGCCGCATGACGGCGCGCGTCGGATTACCAACACTGCGACTGGTGCGGGCGAAAATCGGGCAGGTAAGCGTCGATGGCTTGGCGCCGGCTGTCTGGCGCGAGATAGACGCGGCAACGCTCTGGCCTCGCAGGGAGCGTCTGACAGGTGTTTGACGCTTCTACTGAAACCCTGAAGATCGACACCAACAGATTGCGACACTGTTGGAAGCTGAACCCAATCCTGTAGGGAAATTTCTTACGCAGAGCAGTTGCTGCAAGCGCGGTGCGCGCGTGTAGGTCATGACTCACTAATTCTTACGCAAGTAGCGGACGGCGCGAGCGGCAGCGGAAGGATCTACTGACCTCATAGTAACTGCCTGTGAGGTTGTCGATATGAAGGTACCAAGCCGTTTTTCCGTACCCGCTACGCTTGTGCTGACCGCCCTTGTGATGGGGTTGTCGGGCTGCGTAACACACGAACGCGAGGTAGTTCATGACGGGGGGAGCTCGGGCTCCTACGCTCAGGGATACAAGGAAGGCTACTACGATCGTGAGCACCATCGCTATTGGTCTGAGCAGGCATGGCACGACTGCATAGAGCACGACGTACACTGTTCCTGAAGTAGCAGGGCTTCTTGACCGGGCGGGAGCGAGCCGTGGCTCGCTCCCCTCTTCGTGCTGGCAAGCGCGCAAGGCTTCGCACCTAAGATCATCTGCGCCCGCAGGGAGATCGACTACTGGGCGTCGACGAGCTGGCTTAACCGAAACATGGGAGGGCCTGGCGTCAGGTGCCCGGCACTGCTTCGACGCTCCCCCGTCCCAGCTCTCGCGCTCGCGCCATGCCTTTAAATATGAAGAATGCAGCGAGACCGTGGAAGCCAACAGACATCCAATCCTGAACGTAGACATAAATTAACGCGTCCACAACGTAGGCGGCCAATCCGAGGTAAAACGCCCAAAGCTTATTCCGTTGTGCATAGAGACCGATGACAAGGTAGAAGGCGATTGTGAAACCTGCGAGCCCGATGGCTACGGGAAGATTGCTTGCAAACGCGACGGTGACCAGCGCCGTCATGGCCAACCCGATCACGAAGTTGGTGTTGCTGCCGGAATAGAACATCACCACGTTCACGAGTGAGAGACCCGCTATCCACCAAAACCATCTCGCTCCGGATCGAACAATCGGATCTGCGGTGATAGTTGATGACATGATGAGCGCCTCCCGGAATGCGTGTGAACGACACATTATCAGGGTGTCGGCGCATCGTGGTCCGAAATGACAAGGAGGCTCGAACTGTCTTGTCTGAATTATGTTAGGAGGCCTAACTCGGGCAACGAGTCAGCATCTTTTCGACACTGGCGTCCCCTCAAACATCGATTTACCGCTTAATCTCAATGCCACCTCAGACCAAAGTGAGCAGCGAAGATTAGACTCTGTCCACGCTCCGGACCGCGAGTACGCTTCAACCTCGCCGTAACGTGCCCTTGCGGCCGCGTTAGCTAGAATCAGGTAGCAGCCGGAATGCTCGCAGCTGCGCGGGATTTGCCGTTTCTCATGAGTTGCGCCGCGATTTCAAACGAGCGCAGCCGCGCGCTGTGATCGTATATCTGCGAGGTGAGCATGATTTCATCCGGTCCGGTTCTCTGGATGAAGCGCTTGAGTGCCGCGTCTACCGTGCTCGGCGACCCGATGGCCGAACACGAGAGCACGTCTGCCAGCAACGCCTTCGCGGCGTCCGGAAGTTGCTGGTGATAGCCAGCGATGGGGGGAGGAAGTTGTGTGGGAGTTCCCTGGCGCAGGTTCACAAAAGCCTGCTGCATCGAGCTTGCCAACAACTGGGCGTCTTCGTCAGAGTCTGCCGCAAACACGTTGAACCCGAGCATTACGTAGGGGCGTTCAAGCTGGGCCGAGGCGCGGAATAGAGTGCGGTAGGTTTCCATCGCCTCCATCATGGCGGCCGGCGCGAAATGCGAGGCAAAGGCGAACGGCAAGCCCAGTGCTGCGGCAACCTGCGCACCGTACAGGCTGGAACCCAGAATCCACAGTGGCACATTCAGTCCGGCCCCGGGAATGGCCACTACATGCTGACCAGGCCCAACGGGGGCAAAGTACTGAATGAGTTCCAGCACATCTTGAGGAAATTTCTCGGGATCGCTTGCCAGATTCCGGCGTAGCGCGCGAGCCGTAGACTGGTCCGATCCGGGGGCACGACCGAGCCCGAGGTCAATGCGGCGGGGGAAAAGCGCCTCCAGCGTGCCGAATTGCTCGGCAATGACCAGCGGAGCATGGTTCGGGAGCATCACCCCGCCCGCCCCTACGCGCATGGTCGACGTTGCCGCGGCCACCTGCCCGATGACCACAGAGGTGGCCGCGCTGGCAACGCCCGGCAGGCTGTGGTGTTCAGCGAGCCAGTAGCGGTGGTAGCCCCACGTTTCGGCTTTGCGCGCGAGGTCTAGCGTGTTCCGCAGCGCGTGAGCGACGTCGCTGCCCATCGAAACCGGTGCCAGATCCAGTAACGAGAACGGAATCATGTAGGCGATATCGTGACAGATTTTCGCAGATCAAGCTCTGCGTTGCTTTCAGGAGCGTAAACGAGCCCGATCGTGCTGCCCGCCAGATCACGATCCGATCGGAGCCTTTCTGTCACAACGCGCCGATCCCGTCGATTTCACGCCTCCCTGGGGGGGATCAAAGTTCTCCCGGTCTGCCTATCGCAAGCGAGGTCCGCAGAGGACATGGCGTCGATCAAGCGCCTCACCAGCCCGCTCACCGGCCGGATATCGTATCGGGTGCAGGCAGATGCGACTAAGAGGAGACGCGTCGCAAAGCGAAGCCTTCCGCAACCGACGAGACGCTGAGCGATGGGCGAGTGCAATCGAGTCCGCCCTCCGCTCTGCCGACCAACAGATTGCGATACTGAAGGAATGACGACGACGAGCGCGTAGTCTGAATCCGTCGATTACGTCGCCCGTAATTTAGAAGCGCATCCCAAGTCCCACCAGTAGGACATCCGTGTCACGACTGTACGAGGTGAGCGTGCGATGCCAAGAGACCCGGAGCACCCACTGGGCAGCGAACTGATAGCTGAGAGTCGTCGTCCCGAGACCGAGTACGTGCGTGCGATGGTCTGTTTGGTCCTGGTCGCGCGCGAAATACGGCCCGGCGCCAATTCCGACGCTGGCACGCTGGTCGAAGAAGGTGCGGGTCAGCCAAAGCTGGCCCGCGACACCTTGGCGTTTTATGGCTTTGGCGTCACCCTCATCGAGGATCGAGCCCGTAATATCAACATAGGGACTGAGATTGCGCCGATATTCCACCATCCATGCGGCGCCCTCGGGTGATTGGAAATTGTTGACGACCGTCTTGCCGATGAAGCCATCAATCTCATTGCGATCGGGTGACGCAAATCCGTAGCTGGCAGGCGGCACGACGGGACCGGGGCGGCTTGCCGCGTCGAGCTGCCAGCCGATACCCAGCAGCACCGAGTCCGTACTGAAGCTCGAGCCTACCTGAGCGCGGTTATAGCGCAGTTGAACGATCCACGGGGACTTCGGATACCAGTGCACGGCCGCGCTAAATAGTCCGCCCCAGCCATGTGCATCGATGGTCTGTCCCGAACTCTGAGCGGTGGTGGTGTCGTAGTAGCGGTAAGGACCGGCGCCGACAGCGAAATCCAGCTTGCGTGAGGGGCTCAGCAGCCGAAACCAGAGCTGCCCACTGACGCCATCACGATGGTTATCAGTAACGTGCCCCTCATTCAGATAGTCATATGACAGAACGAAGTGCTCGCTCAAATTGTGCGCATACTCGAACCCATAGGCGTATGAGCCCTCCCCCTGGTGAACGGTTCGCTGTGCGCCGGCGAAGATATATATCTCCTGGGCGTGAGCCGCAGAAGCCATTGCAAGGGCGACGAGAACCACGAGCCATTGCCAGCCCGCAGTCACGACCGCGCGCCACACGACCGACGCACAGAATGAAACGCGGGATGCGCTGGCCGTGATCACGGTGACAGGGAGTGCGACACAACTTCAAACATGACAGCAGCATAGCCATCGCCGATGAGCGCGGCTATGTCTTTAAGCTAATGAACCACGCGCTCGCACATGATGCAGCGATGGACACGGGTTTCTTCGGCCAACTGCATGACAATCTCGACTTGTCCTACAGGCTGTCAGGGCCGCGGCCGACCGACCGTGCCGAGTGATTCGGATCTTGACCGCACTCGCCGCAGCAGTTCTCGATTGAACACCTGCTGAGGTGCGGTGGATGCACGCCAGGCGCATCGCACTTACTGGTAGAACGAAAGGGCGCAGAACGAGCGCTGGCGTCTGGACTTTGATCGCATACCGACGCAGGCGCCCATGTTGCGCGTGTACGCGAACCTCCGGTCCTTCGCCCGCGCGAATGCGGCCACCACCGCCCTTTTTTCGGCGGCATCCGACCTCAACATCCCGTGAGGCCTCAGATACACTAGCGCTCCCACCCCGAAGCGAGAGATCTCGATGTGTAGCCCGCTGCGACTGTCCCTTGCCGCGATCCTGCTCCTCTGTGCTGGTCATGCTGCGGCCAGTCCGGCGGACCTGCGCGCCACCGCACACGAGTACTACCAGTGGCGCGATGCGGCTTATCCGGTGGCGACCAGCGACCAGGGCGATCACCGCTACGACAATCGCCTGGCTGATTACAAAATGAGTGAGGTCCTGCGCCGGCGGGAACACGTAAGCGATCTGCTTACCAAGGTGGGCGCGCTCACCACGGAGGGGTGGGGCAAAGACGACCGCATAGACCGCATCCTGTTTCAATCCCAACTTGCCGGAGCGGACTTCTTCGGGCGCCAGTTAGATCCTGAAAGTTCAGATCCTCAGGTGTACGTCAACGAGTGCACCAACGCGATTTTCAGTCTGCTCAAGAAGGATTACGCGTCGCCGCGCACACGTGGACTCGCCGCCACTGCCCGCCTTCAGCGGATGCCCGGACTGCTGCAGACTGCGCGCGCGAATCTGACCCATCCGGTCAAACTGTACGCCTCACTGGCAATCGAGGCAGTGCGCGGGGGCGACGAGCTGTACACGGTCAGCCTTATGAGCCTGGCCGAGGGCATGTCGCCGGCGGAGCGCAAGCGGCTGGATACGGCGCGTGACGCGGCACTCAAGGCGTTGCATGACTATGCCGACTGGTTACAAGCCGGTCTACCCAAGATGCCTGAATGGCAGCCCATGGGAGAGGCAAAGTACAACTACCTGCTCAAGCATGTACTGCTGCTACCGTTCGACGCGCATGACGTCGCGCATCTAGGAGAGGTGGAGCTGGCGCGTTACCGGGCACTGGAAGCGATGCTGAAGGATCCGACCCTTGCTTCGCCCGATCCGCGACGCGCCGCGCATGTGCCCAAGGACCAGGCCGAGTTTCTTGCAGCGTACGAGTCACGCCTGAAGGAAGTCGTAAGCTTCCTCCAGGCGAATCGGCTGGTAACGATTCCGGGCTATATGGGGGCTTTCCAGATCCGCGAGCTTCCCGAAGCATTCAAGCCTACGGCCCCCGGTGGCTTTATGAATCCGCCCGGTATCTACGACAAGGACCCCGTCGGCTTCTACTTTATCCCGACCTATAATCCCAACAGCGGCAATTTCTATATACGCGCCGCCATCGAAGATCCGCGTCCAATCCTGGCGCACGAGGGAATTCCGGGACACTTTTTGCAGCTTTCAATCGCAAATCACCTCCAGAACGAAATCCGGCGTCAGCATTCAGACAGTGTCTTCTCGGAAGGCTGGGCGCTATACGGGGAGGAGATGCTCTCGCGTGAGGGCTTGTACCCGGATAACTCCGCAGCACAGGCTCAGGTCCTGCGCCTTAGCCGCTACCGGGCGGCGCGCATCGGGGTGGACGTAAACCTTCACACTGGGCGCTGGAACTTTGAGCAGGCGGTGGGCTACTTCATGGAGGCCGGCGGACTGGACCGCGAGGCAGCCGAGGGCGAAGCAGCCGGGGCTGCCTCCTCACCCACGCAGAAGATCTCTTACATCACGGGCAAGTGGCAGATCATGCGGCTGCTCGGTCGCTATCGCGACCGTCAGGGTGCGGAGTTTCGCCTCGGGGCGTTTCACGACCAGCTTATAAGCTACGGAAGCCTGCCCCTGTCCGTCATCGAATCCTTGATGCTGGATGACGAGACCTCTCTGCATGCAGCGTTGCAATAAGCAACTTGCCCGTGTCCGTTGCACACGGCTCAATTTGCGCGCTGCAGGGACCGAAGCGCCTGGTTCCACCGGCGGATCTGGGCTTTCACCTGATCTCCATTTTCGGCCACTCGCTGGGAAGTGACCGCAGCCTGTGGAGCCACGGCCTTTAAGAAGGCGCGATCGGCCATTGCCGGCTCGCCAGCCGCCAGATAGCACTCGCCCGCTAGCTGGTACGAGCCGTCTTGCCAAGCCTGTTCGGCAATTTCCCGGGCGCGTTGCGGACTCGTCTCGATGCAGCGCAACTCCGCCGTCGGAGCGACGTCCACGGCTAGCGATGAGGTGCTCGCCGTGCTCGGCGGGTACGACTTCGGGTCCTCCCCTTGAGCCGCTCCGGTACTTGCCAGGATCACGAGTCCGATCAGTAGCAATTGTTTTGGGATGATTCGCATTGCCAGGTCCCGCAACGCAATGAAAACTCACGCGCTTGGTACCTTTGTACACACTGCCGCTTCGCGAGAAAATTGGTCGTATTAGCGAACTAAATCTCTCTCGACCGGTAGAGCGCCTCGTCGCCCGGAACCCGTGCCGGAAGCCGGTGCCCCCCTTGAAGGGGACGCAACTCGACCCAATGGCTCGGTTACGCAGATCCTTGATTCGACTGGATCGAGCAACCCCGAACGCTCCTCGCCGGTAGCTATAATCCAGCGGCATGGCCGGATTGTTCCCAAGGTTTAAGGAAGCTGTCTTTTCCCTGATCGTTTGGGCAATCGTAGCGGCTGGCGGCTGGCTGTATTTCAATACCGGGCATAAGCCCCCCAGTACCCCGCCGAACACCCCCAATTCCCCCAGTACCCCGCCGAGTACCCCCGGTACGCCGTCGACTCCTTCGAGCACGGACATCGACTTCCGCGGCTACTTCGCTACGTTTGATCAGCTGGCGGGCCGGGTTAGCGACCAGGAACAGTTCGTGAATGGCATGAAAGGCAAGAAAATTCGATGGCGCGGGTACGTGGCGTACGTCCGCAATTCCGATGTCTCTCGAACGAAAATTGCGCTCGCCATCACTCCGACACCAGGCGACGAGGCACGACTGGCTTTGGTTTATTTCGGCGAAGATATGCGCGTGCGGCTGTTCGCGTTACGCGAGAAGGACCTCGTCGAGGTTACTGGCACATTCAATTCCGACGCTTCGCACACCCCATACATTCAGGGCGACAGCATGCAGACTCTTACGTCGACCCCGACCACATCGCCTGCCCCAGCTGCAGCTGCGCGGTGAATCCAGGCGGGAGCGCGCCACTGCCGGCAAGACGCGCAGTACGCGACTCAGGCTAGAGCATACCTACAAGGTCTCAGCCGGTTATGACCGCAGCCCATGGAGCCATCACGACCATTCTCCGCATCGCAACTGAACTCGGCGCGATCCTTCATCGCACGTTCACTGCTTAGACACTGACATTCTCACCTGGTCGGGGGAGATTGGCGTCGCGCTCCGCGGCTTGACGCCCGAGAGCCCTCGGGGGTAGATAGCGGGAAACCCGATTCCCCGTCGCTACCCTACCCTAAGGCTCACTCCCGAGGATGAGGACATGAAGAAGTCGAGCGCGAGCCAAGGCCAGCCGGCGTCGGAGTTCATCTCGAAGCGAATCGCCGAACTCGGGGACTGGCGTGGTGGAACCCTCAGTCGCATGCGCAAGCTCATCAAGGAAGCAGACCCGGACGTCGTTGAGGAGTGGAAGTGGATGGGCACTCCGGTTTGGTCGCACGACGGCATCATCTGCACCGGTGAATCCTACAAGAAGGTCGTGAAGCTTACCTTCGCCAAGGGCGCGTCTCTGAAGGATCCAGCCCGTCTCTTCAACTCGAGTCTCGAGGGAAACGTACGGCGCGCGATCGACATTCACGAAGGAGAAGAAGTTGACGAGTCCGCCTTCAAGGCGCTCGTTCGCCAGGCGATCGCGCTGAACAGTTCCGGCACCTCAAAACCTGCGAAGAAAGCAAAGTCCGCAAGCAGTCGGTGAACCGTTCCCGACGCTGGCTGGCGGAGCAGCTGTCTCTCAGCTAAATCCGGGTTGGATTTTGTCCGGAGGGGTCGCTATCCCCGATTACCAGCCGTCGCCAGTAGGCGCAGCCGGGTAGCAGCGGCATCCCGGAGCCTTTCCGAGCGATAGCTGCCGACTTCCCCCGCAGTGAAGTCTTCCAGGCCGCGCGGCACCGCCCGATCACTCAAACTGCGAATCATCCAGTTGAGCAGCTCGGCAATCTCACGATCCGAAAGCGCCGATTGCGAGGTCCCGGGAACCTGCACGAGGTAACGGCGTCCCGTCGGTGTCTGTGCAAAGGGGACGAGGGTAGTGCGCAGTGAGGGCACCTTGCCGGGCGCGCCGGAACCATCTTCCAGGTGGCACCCCATGCAGTTGAGCATGTAATTGGCCTTTGGCTCATAGGCGTGCGCCGCATGCGCCGCCACCAGCATCCCAAGAAGCCAGGGCATCGCTGACAGCGCGTCTATCGCCCTCACTTGGCCGTGCCCACGATGCGCGCGACCGAGCAGTTGTACGCAATTCCGACCTTGCTTCCCGCACACCAGTCGTAGTCATTGGCCCGGAACGGTTCATAGAGCGGCTTGTCGTTCTCGTTGCGATTGCATAGGCAACGGCCGCAGCTGCCTTTTCCGCAACAGTCATTGTAGGAAACGATGTAGTCCTTGCCGTCGCCAGGATTGTGACAGGTACCGATCCACGTCACGGCCGACGGCTCGGTGCCGGGCGGACAGCTGTGTTGGGTGCCACCGCAACAGCTGCAGAGAAACCCGTCAATTGCGCAGTGGCGCCAATAGTCGCAACTGGTGGGGTCCCCCGGATCCTTGGTCGACTCGGTCTTGCCGGGAGCCCCGCGCGCCATTGGCAGCAACGGCAGCGTGGCCGCGCCGGCCAGAATCAGCCCGAGGCGCCCCAGCACGCTGCGCCGGCTGGTGCGGCGCGCAAGGCCGCGTGCGCCGTCCTCAACCCACCGATCGACCCGTTTCATGCTCTACCCTCCCGGGAGCCGCTCAGGGCAGCACCAGCGTTGTTGGCGTCAGCCCGATAGCCGACACCGTCCGCAGGTGCTTGCCGGACAGCGCCTCGTAGACCTCCAGGTCGTGACTGCCTATAAAGGCGGCAAGTAACAGCGGTCTGGCGTCCTCGGTGACCTGAATCGAGCCGGCGGGACTTGCCAGCGGCAGCGTCCTGAGGCGCTTGCCCTGTGCGACGTCGAACACCCAGACCTCGCTGCCGGGGTCCTTGTGCGTCCCTTCCCCACCCTGGTGCATGACCGCGTAGAGCTGGTGCAGGGTCCGATGGATCGCAAGGTGCTGCAGCCCCCCGGGTCGCCACCCCTTCTTGCGCTCCTCCGCGCTCGTCAGCCACCAGCGGGTCCCCGCCGAGATCTGCGTCGGGGAAACCTTCAGGGGCAGCACCTCACCCTTGAACGAAACGAACCAGTAGGTGTCGCCGCTGCGAACGCCCTTCTCAGTGACTGGATCAGCCTCCGCGTCAATCAACTTCGGCGTGTGCGCGCTGCCCGTCGGCTTGCCATGCTCGTCGATGCTGACTTGCAGCAGTGACCCGTCCGCGCAGATCGAAAAAAATGACCGCGGGCCCGTCGGGTAGACCAAGGCGCAGCCTGCCGTATCGATTTCACCGACGAAGCTTCGGTTGCGGGTGTCGATAACGCTGACCGACTGCGCCGGGGTAAAGTTGTAGATAAGCAGGAAACGCTCATCGTCGGTCAGTACCGCCGCATTCACCATCGGCATGATCGCCGCACGCTTGGGCGGGATCGGGATCTCCGCGCCGGGGCTGAGGGTCTTGGGGTCGTAGAGCGTCACGACATCGGCGCGCGTCCCGCGCGTGCCGCGGGAGAAATAGGTCTCGGGCGAGTACAGAGTCTCACTGGAGCGCGCCGGCACGATCCCGAGGTAGCCGTAGCCGGTACTTAGCATGCCGCGGAACGTACCCGTGTCGGCGTCAATGAGATAGGCGCGTCCGTCCGCCATGTAGTCGAACACGATGTCGTTGACCCACACCCAGTGCGGGCCCGGGTGCGCGGGCAAGGGGCCCTCGTTGATCAGCGGCTCCGGGGCGAGCTCCGCGATCGATGCCCGCGGCCCGGCGAGCCCCAGGATCGCCCCGAGAAGTGCCGGCCCCCACCCGGTGAAGCGACTTCGAGTGACTTCGCCTCTGGCGTGATTTCCGCGAGCGCCGCAGCGAAGGCGACGATGCTGGCGCGCTAGCCAGGCGACGCGCACCTCAGCGGGCCACATTGACCACCTGTATGGTGGTGTATTCCTTCAAGCCGTCCACGTTGAACTCCACTCCCAAGCCGGAACTCTTGACCCCGCCAAATGGCGCCAACGGGTGCAGCGCTCCGTGTTGGTTCACCCAGGCCGTCCCACATTCGAGCTGGCGCGCGTACCTGGCGGCCTCCTGTGGGTCATTACCCCACACAGATCCGCCGAGCCCGACCTCCAGGGAGTTCGCACGCCGCATCGCCTCCTCCACACTACGGTACTTGATGATCGGGATCACAGGTCCGAACTGCTCTTCCCTCACCACGCGCATCTCATCCGTCGCCTCGGCGATGACCGTCAGGGGATAGAAGTAGCCGGGTTCCTCCCTGCGCTCGCCGCCCAGGACTACCTTGGCGCCCCGGGCGCGGGCGTCAGCGACGTAGCCCATCACCTTGTCGAGCTGCATGCGATTCGACAGCGGCCCGATGAGATTCTTCGGATCAAGGCCGTTGCCGACCGGAATCGTCGCGGCGAAGTCCGAGAACCGCCGCACCACCTCGTCGTACTGGCCTTCGTGCACGTACAGGCGCTTGAGCGAGGCGCAAGTCTGCCCGGCGTTGATGTAGCAGCCCCAGAAAAGCTTCTCCAGCAGCGGTCCGATATTGGTTCCCGGCAGCACCACCCCCGCATCATTGCCACCGAGCTCCAGGGTGACCCGCTTCACCGTCTGCGAGGCGCTACCCATGATTTTCTTGCCGGTGGCGATCGAGCCGGTGAAGACGATCTTGCCGACCCCCGGGTGGCTTGCGAGGTGTGTGCCGACCTCCGCCCCGCCCGTCACGACATTGACGACCCCCGGGGGGAGCACCTCGTTTATCAGCTGCACCAGACGCAGCGTCGACAACGGAGTAAAGGGCGAGGGCTTGATCACCACGGTACACCCCACCCGCACGGCGGGCATGATGTGCCACACGGCGATCAGCAGCGGCCAGTTCCAGGGTGTGATGGAGCCCACCACTCCAACGGGCTTGCGATGCACGACGATGCTGGCAGCCTGGTCGTCCTGAATCGTCTCCTCCGGCAGCGTGAGGCCTGCCGTGACGCGCGTCCAGGCAACGGCACCGCCCACCTCATAGTTCGCACCCGGACCGCTTTGCGTCTTGCCCTGCTCGCGCGTCACGAGCTCGGAGAGCTCCGGGTGGTGCTGCTCGATCAGCGCGGCGATCGCCATGAGTTTTGCCGCACGCTCAGCATCGGGTACCGCAGACCAGAGCGGCAGTGCGCGACGCGCGCTCGCCACGGCCGCGTCGACCAGTTCGGGCGTTGCCTGCGGGCACCTGGCGACGACCGACTCGTCCGCAGGATTGAGTACATCAAACGTCCCGACGACCGTGGCCGCCTTGCCGTCTATGGTTAGTACATACGCTGCCATGTCGCGCCTCGGCTCATTCTTCTCAATGGAGAGTGCTCCCAAACGGGGCCCGTCAGTCTCGATACGAGGTGTCTACGCGGTCCAGTTGCCTCACCAGCGCATCGAACGCCGCCTTACAGGTCTTGGGCTGCCGGCCGGCTGCTTCGAGGTGCGTCTGCGTCAGTACGTGCGCGGGCAGCCGACCGAGCCGACCGGTCTGTGCAGCGGCCACTTGTATGTCACAGGCACGCTGCAGCAACCACAGCCACATGAAGGCTTCCTCGAGCGTCTCTCCCCAGGTCAGCAAACCGTGATTGCGCAGGATAACCACTCGCTTATCGCCGATGCTCGCGATCATTCGAGCCTGCTCGTCCGGGTTGACGGTGACACCCTCGAAGACGTGGTAGGCGACGCGACCGTGCAGCTGTGCACCGTAGAACGAATCGTGCGACAGCCCCTCCTCCAGGCAGGCCACGGCGCTCCCCGTCGTCGTATGCGTGTGCATGACGCAGTGGGCGGCCTCGATCGCTCCATGTATCGCGCTATGGGTTACGAAGCCGGCCAGGTTGACCGGATAGTCCGTGGGCCGCACGGGCCGCCCCTGCAGATCGACGGCCACCAGATTCGAGGCCGTTACCTCGCGGTAGTGCAGGCCGAACGGGTTGATCAGAAAGATCGTCTCGGGCCCGGGGACGCGCAGGGTAATGTGATTAAAGATCAGCTCCGTCCAGCCCAGGTAGTCGAAAATCCGATAGCACGCGGCAAGCCGGACACGCGCTTGCCGCTCCGCGTCGGTAATCGGCAGCAGCCGCTCACCGCTGCGGGGCGCCTGCTTCATGAGAAGCCCCTTGGCCTTGGTGGTTGACGTCATACCCGTCTCGGCTGTCCTTTATTAGAGTCGATCATCCGCGCAACCGGTCCGGCCTGATAATCCCGCCTGCCGGGCCGGCGGTCATCGCTGCATCCCGATTGATCGGGCTGCCTTGAGCACCTCGGCGACGATTTCGCTGACATCTGAACTGCCGCTGCGATGATTGACGAAGCAGGCGCGCAGCGCAAACGCGCCGGCAATGGAGGCATTGGAGAGGTAGACACGCCCGCTTTCGATGACGCGCCGCAAGACGGCCGCATTGAGCTGACTGACGTCCGCCTGGCTGCCGCTGCCGCGGTACCGGAAGCACACCGCACTCAGCTCGACCGGCGCCAGTAACTCAAGCTGCGGGCATTCCCGGATGGCGTCGGCGAGCTGGCGCGCGTGCTCCAGGTCGGCGCGGATGGCGGCACGAAAGGCCTCGAGTCCGTGGTAACGCAGCGACAGCCACACCTTCAGGGCCCGGAAGCGACGCGATAGCTCCAGCGATTCCTCGAAGAAAGCGAAGTCCTCGCCCGGCCCTGAGTCGATGACCCGGGCGTAATCCTCCGTGTGCGAGAACGTCGCCCTGGCCACTGCCGGATCCTTAAAGAGGAGCAGCCCGCAATCCACCGGCTGATAGAACCATTTGTGCAGGTCCACCGACAACGAGTCCGCCCGGTTGAGACCGCGGTACTTCTCGGCCGCCACGAGTGCGCCCAGCGCCCCGTACGCACCGTCGACGTGCAGCCAAAGATCGTTCGCTGCGCAGATCTGCGCTATCTGCTCAAGAGGATCGATCGCACCCGTACTGACGGTTCCCGCCGAGGCCACGACCGCGATACGCTCACGGCCGGCGGCACGATCCTCGGCAATCGCCTGCTCCAGCCCACTGGCGCTCATGCGCGCCTGCCCATCCACCGGCACCGCGTGCAGGCTGCGCCGCCCCAGGCCCAGGAGCGCCACCGCTTTGGCGATCGACATGTGCACTTCGCCCGAGCAGTAGATGACGCCCGGCCGGGCACCTGCCTCATTAGCGGGCAGTTTGGCCTCGCGCGCCATGGCCAGCGCCATGAGATTCGCGGCTGAGCCCCCGCCACACAGGCTCCCCGTGAATCCCGGGCAGCCCAGGGCTCCGGCGATCCAACGCACTACCTGCCGCTCAATGGCCACCGCCGCCGGCGCGGAGCGCCAAGCCGTCACATTCTGATTGAGCACGCTGGCCAGGAGATCCCCCAGCGCGGCCACCGGCTCGCCCGAGCCGAGCACGTAGCCGAAGAAGCGCGGTGTCGGAAGGCGGGACATCTGGAGCACATCAGTGAGGGCATCCAGCGCCGCCCCCTTGAGACCCTGCTGCGGCACCGGCTCATCGAACGCGCGTTGCGTCTGAGCTCCCGTGGTCTGCGGGTACGCACGGGCGCCATCCAGCCCTTCATAGAGGTCCGCGGCGAGCTGCGTTACGCGCTCCGCAAGCGCGCGAAACTCGGCGCTGGACACGTGCAGTGCGTTCACTCGGTCTCGCGGGGATTCATTTTTGCAACGGTGCACCCGACCGCACGGATGGCAATGGTTCGTGGCTTAGGTGGTGCGCGCGCGGCGCGATCTGCTCCCATCGCTGGCTACGCGAGCGAGGTTTCCTTCGTGGCAACGGTGGCGTTCGCCGGTGCCTGCTGCTCGGCCTCGATGAGCTTGGCGAGAACGCGCCTGAAGTGCGCAAGCGGCGCATCCGCCAAGATCCCCAGCATCTGAAAGTTCGGATCCTCATCGAGCGTCCGTTGCTGCCGCTCGATGATCGCCTTGTCCTCCATGAACCCTTCAATCAGGCTGTTGAGCAGCGAGCGGGAAATGGTCGAGTCGTCCCCTTCGAAGTTGTTCAGATAAGCCCAGAAGAAGTGAGTCGTACGCTCGGTCTCGGGCGTCATGTACTGACAGTTGCGATACTCCCGGGCGTTCTGCAAGTTGCCCTTCTCGGCACCCTGACCCGCCGGCGTGAACATCGTCTCCATGTAGAAGATCCCCGGAATGAGCATGGTGACGTGATTGCGACGGTCCACCCGCATGTCCTTCTCGCGGATGACCTTCTTGTGAAACGGCGGTACCTCGCTGTTCATGTGCCAGCGCTCGACACGAAAGCCGCGCTCCTGTTTCTCCACGACGACCGGCTTGGTGACGTACGCGTACTCCTCCGAGCCACCGAGGGTATGGGTATGCACGAATGCCAGATGTGCGAAGTCACTGAGGTTGTCGACGATGAGCAGGTAGTTGGCGTCGTAGTGCAGATACGCGGGCAGACCCTTCCACTTCGGATCGTGCAGCGGTGCGTACTCTGGAATGAGAGCGCGATCCGCACGCGCCGCCTCCCCCATCCAGATCCAGATCAGGTGCCCGCTCTCGACGATCGGATACTTGCGGACCCGCAGCTTGGGCGGAATCATGTCCTGGCCTGGAATTTGGACACAGCGGCCAGTCTGGTCGTACTTGATCCCGTGGTACATGCACCGCACGCTGTCGCCTTCGCGCCTCCCCTGAGACAGAAGCGCGCCACGATGCGGGCAACGATCGTTGAGCGCGAAGACCTCGCCGCTGTCGCCCCGATAGAGCAGCACGTTCTCGCCCAGAATCGTGCGGGCCAACAGCTTCCCGTCGATCAGTTCGTAATCCCAAGCGGCGACATACCAGCAGTTCTTGAGAAACATGATCTCTTCCCCCAGTCTTGCCTTGCGGCGTACACCGGCCCGCGCATAGCTTCACACTACAGGGCCGGTGCATGCGCCGCACCAGGCCGCGCCGCGCGGGCCTCAGAAACGCTGTACGAACTCCACCCCGATCGTGCGCGGTTGATTGATGAACAACCGTGGTCGGCCCGGAACCTCCGCCGCAATCGAGCGGTTGTCGCCCAGGTTCGTCACCTCGTTGGTGAGATTCTTGCCGACCAGCGCGAGTTCCGTGGCCCCGTTGGTGAAGGCGATGCGCGCATCCAGCAATCGGTACGAGGGCCGTTCGCGCGACAAGTCGGAGGCGTTGCTGGAGCTGAAGCTTCGCCCGATGTAGGAGAAATCAACCTCGCTCGCGGCGTTCCACGAGGTCGTGATCGGCAGCGTATACGAGAGTGAAGCGTTACCGGTCCAGTCGGGCACATTGAAGACCGGCGATCCCACCGCCTGCGCCGACTCACCCTTCTCGGTGATCTTCGCGTCCTGGTAGCCGACACCGAGGGACACCTGCAGGTGCTCAGTGGCCGCGGCGCGCAGTTCCAGCTCGCCGCCCTTGCTCTCGGCGGCGCCGGCATTGGCGATGAACTGGAAGCCGCACGGCAGCAGCACCGCCTGCTGAATGTTGTCCCACTTGATGTAGAACGCCGCCGCGTTGAGCGTCAGCCGGTGATCCAGCCAGCCGGTCTTGGCTCCCAGCTCGTAGTTCCACAGCGAATCGGAATGGAAGCTGCGGGTATCGTCCAGCGTGAGGTTTGGGTTCACTTGCTGCAGCGCCGCCACGCAGTCATTGGGCGTGCCTGCCGTTCCCGGTGGAACGATCGGCACCACGCCGCCGGGCCGGAAGCCCTTGGACGCCAGTGCGTAGACCATCTTGTCGGGATCGACGTGATAATCCAGCTCGAACTTCGGGTTGACGCCGCTCTCCTTGACGGTCGCCTGCGGGCTCACGATTTTGCCGCCGCCCACCGCCAGTCCCTCCTCGAATCCCTGTGAGGTGGTCTTCACCTGGTACCAGCGCAGCCCGGCCGTCGCCCTCCACGCCGTACTGATGTCCCAGGACACCTCACCGAAGGCCGCAGGCTCCTGCACCTCAGTATGGAAGTCCTGGGCGAAAATGAGGTTGGGAATGCCATCAGGGTTGTTGGGCTGGCCGCCCGTCAGCTGGTTGTCCAGATTCGGAACCTGCGAGCCGGGGTAGAGCGATGCGAACGGGACGCGGCCATGAAAATCCGAGTAGAACGCGCCGACCACGAACTGGATCGGCCCGGAGAGCTGCGAGGCGAAGCGCACTTCCTCGACAAAGCGCTGGTACGACTTGATCTCCTGGATTGGACCGGGGGACGGCGGATTGCAGTAGGGCGCAGGATTGGCGCAGGCGCCCGAGGTGATTGCCGCCCAGACGAATTCCGACTGGTCCTCGGTCTCATCCACCCGGCGGTCGAAGTACGCGGTCGAGGAGACGAACTCGCCGAGGCCGGTTTTCCAGTGCAGGTTGAGCGAATACAGGTCCCACCAGTCAGAACCGCCCTCCGGGACGTTGAAGAAGCGCGCCTGGGTAAAGTTATCAGTGACGAGCGGCTGCGGCAGCGTGTAGGGACCGGACGGCGCCGGGAAGCCGATGCCGTTGTCCGGCATGCTGTTGAAGTCCCCAAGCGGGAAGCCGTTGTAGTTGGCGCGCTGCAGCATGACACGCGGGGTGATGGTCAACGCATCGGTCGCCTTGATCGTGAGGCTCGCCGACCCGCCGTAGGTATCAATGGCCGCGACATTGCTGGTGCTGGTGCGCCCGCTGCCGGACAGCGGGAAACAGGTCACCCCCGCCGACGCCGGGTCGGTGCACCAGCTGCGCTTGAAATATCCCGCCTCGTAGTCATAAAACCCCGTCACGCGCAACGCCAGGCGGTCCTGCACCAGCGGAATGTTGACGATGGCATCGCCGGTGTAGTTGGGCTGGTCGGTGCGCTCGGTGTCCGACACTCCCCCATGCACCACGGCGGAGAATTTCGACAGTTCCGGCTCCTTGGTAATGACGCGCACCGTGCCGCCCATCGAGCGCGCGCCGTAGAGGGTGCCCTGCGGCCCGCGCAGCACTTCGATGTGGTCGATATCGAGCACGCGCGGGTCAACCGAGTCCGGGAGCGGCGTGTCGTCGATATAGAAGCCGGTGACATTGTCCCCGGATATCCCGCGGATCGAGACCGTGCGGGCGGTGCCGACGCCGTCGCCGGTCGGAGCGAACGCCAGATTCGGGACCTTGGTGGCGTAATCAAAGAAGTTGTTGATCGCCTTCTGCTGCAAGGCCTCCGAGCTGAACGTCGTGATGGACATGGGGACCGTCTGTTCGCTCTCGGAGCGCTTCTGCGCCGTGACGATCACTTCCTCGAGCGCGCCGGTGGCCGGCGCGGTCTCCGCGGCCGCGTTGGCGCCGCTGCCGTGACCAGCCATACCCCTGCGATCAGTACGAATCGCGGCTTGTGCATACTCATGGCCCTCCCCCTCCTGCCGTGGTTCTTATTGCGCCGCATCGGAGACGCTGCCTGCAGCGCCGCCGTCTTTGGATTGTAATGGATGATCGCCAGCGGCCTGCCCGGATTCATACTCCGGCAGCATCGCGAGCAACTGATCGAGCGACTGCTGGAAGCCCTCGCTGAAGTGCTCGCCGATGCGCTGCTCGATGCGGCGGTAGGTCGCCTCGATCTGCGGCGCCATGCGTGCCGCCATGGCGCGCGCTCGCGGCGTGAGTGACACGCGTACCCGGCGTTGATCGTGGTCGACCCGCCGGCGGTGCACGAGACCGAGCTCCTGCATACGGGCCAGCACGCCCGCCATGCTCGGGCTCGAGATGCGGCACAATTCGACGATCTCACGCGGCTCGAGCGAGGGCTTCTCGTACAGCACGCGCACGATACGCCACTGCTGCTCGGTTATGCCGTGGGCGTTGAGAATGGGCCGGAAGTGAGACAACACGCGCTCCCGTGCCTGCAGCAGCACGAGCGGCAGATTGCGATGTTGCAGCCTGGTTGATTTCACAGTCATGGTCAGGCGCGCGCAAAGTGTTCAGCGAGCGATTCGCGGATATACTCACACATTAGTAATCGATTTGCTAACCTATTAGCAAATTTCCTAGCCACCGGGGCGGGAGATGCCGCAAGTCGCCGTGCCAATCGAGGTCCCGCCGTACCAGCTCTCCGGGGTGGTGTATGCCACGTTGCTCAACCACCGCTCGGCGTGGCAGGACCTGGGCGATGCGGTAAACCATCCTCCTTACGACGCGCCCCCCAAGGCCCCGGTCCTGTACGTGAAGCCGCGGAATACGCTGGCCGCCAGCGGCGATCCCGTGCCCGTCCCGGCCGGGGTTACTGAGCTGGAGCTCGAGGCAGGCCTGGGACTCGTCATCGGTCGACCCGCCTGCCGCCTCGAGGAAGCGCGTGCCCTGGAATATCTCGCGGGCTATCTCATCGTCAACGACGTCAGCATCCCGCACCGGCCCTACTACCGCCCCTCGATCCGCGCCCGGGCACGCGACGGGTTCTGCCCGGTCGGACCGCGGGTCGTGCCGTGCGCGGCAATCGCCAATCCCGATGACCTGGCCATCCGCGTCTTCATTGACGGGAAATTGAGGCAGCAGACCGGCACCTCGCAGTTGGTGCGGAACATCAGAAGGTTGCTGGCTGACGTCACGGACTTCATGACGCTCTCTCCGGGAGACATCCTCGCCGTGGGTGCCGCAGCGCCGGCACCGCGGGTGCGGGCCGGCCAGCAGGCGCGCATCGAGATCGATGGCATCGGGCAGCTGGAGAGCCCCTTCGTGCAGGGGCCCGCATGAAAGTCGCCCGCGTCGCCTGCGCCGGGGCAATCCACGCCGCTGAACCGCACCCGTTGCCCGACGGGCGCGCGGGGGTGCGGCTCACGGATGGACGCCTGCTGGCCGAGGACGCCGTCGTGTGGCTCCCGCCGGTCGAGGCACGCACGATCATCGCGCTCGGCCTCAACTACGCCGAGCGCGCCAAGGAGCTGGCTTTCAGCGCTCAGGCGGAGCCTCTGGTGTTTCTCAAGGGTCCGGGAACCCTGCTCGGCCACCGGGGGGTCACGCGCCGTCCAGCCGAGGTCAAGTTCATGCACTACGAGTGTGAACTCGCGGTCGTCATCGGTCGAACCGCCCGGGGTGTTAGTCGCGATGCCGCGCTGGCGCACGTTGCCGGCTATTGCATCGCCAACGACTATGCGATCCGCGACTACCTGGAAAACTGGTACCGGCCCAATCTGCGGGTCAAGAACCGCGACGGGGCGACGGTCCTGGGCCCCTGGCTGGTGGATGCCGCGGCGATCGCCGACCCCGGGAAGCTGGGCCTGCGCACCTACGTCAACGGCAAGCTGACCCAGCAGGGCCATACCAGCGACATGATCACCGATGTTCCGGGCCTCATCGAGTACCTGAGCTCCTTCATGACGCTCAGTGCCGGGGACGTAATTCTGACCGGGACGCCCGAGGGGGTCACCAATGTGGAGGTCGGCGATGAGGTCGTGTGCGAAATCGACGGCCTGGGTCGCCTGCAGAACACGATCGTCGGGGATAAGCTCTTCGGCCGCTAAGGCCTGCGCATGAAAATCCAGCACCTCATCAACGGCAAGCCGGTAGCCAGCCGCAGCTACTTCGAGACCCTCAATCCGGCCACCCAGGAAGTGCTGGCGGAGGTGGCAAGCGGCGGCGCCGCCGAGGTCAGCGCCGCCGTGGCGGCCGCCAAGGCGGCCTTTCCTGCGTGGGCCGGCCGGCCGGCGAGCGAACGGGCAGCGCTGCTGCGCAAGCTCGGCGATCTGATCGCGCAGAGCGCGCCGCTCCTGGCCCGCATGGAAACCCAGGATACCGGGCAGCCGATCGCCCAGACGGGCCGGCAGCTGATTCCGCGTTCTGCGGATAACTTCCACTACTTTGCTGAAATGTGCGTGCGCGTCGATGGTCACACCTATCCGACGTCCACACATCTGAACTACACGCTGTTCCACCCGGTCGGTGTGTGCGCCCTGATCTCGCCCTGGAACGTGCCCTTCATGACGGCCACCTGGAAGGTCGCGCCGGCGCTCGCCTTCGGCAACACCGCCGTGCTGAAGATGAGCGAGCTTTCGCCGCTCACCGCCTCACGTCTGGGCGAGCTGGCGCTCGAGGCCGGGATCCCTCCCGGGGTCCTCAACGTCGTGCACGGTCTGGGGCAGGAGGCCGGTGAGCCCCTGTGCCAGCATCCGGACGTCCGCGCCATCTCCTTCACCGGCTCCACGCTCACCGGCAGTCGCATCGTGAAGGGGGCCGGCCTTAAGAAATTCAGCATGGAACTGGGGGGCAAGAGCCCGTTCGTGGTATTCGAGGACGCGGACCTGACGCGCGCACTCGACGCGGCGCTCTTCATGGTGTTCTCGAACAACGGAGAGCGCTGCACCGCCGGTTCGCGGATCCTGGTCCAGAAGGGCATTTACGCTGACTTCACGGCCCGCTTCGGCGAGCGCGCGCGCCGCATCAGGGTGGGCGATCCACTCGAGGAAGGAACGCTGGTCGGTCCCCTGATCAGCCATGCTCACCTGGCCAAGGTGCGCGGCTACATCGCAGACGGCCCCAGGGAGGGCGCCACGCTCGTATGCGGCGGCCTCGAACGTCCGTCCTACGCGGACGAGCTCCCAGAGGCAGTCCGTGGGGGCAACTTTGTATGGCCCACCGTATTTGCCGACGTCGACAACCGCATGCGCATTGCCCAGGAGGAAATCTTTGGGCCCGTGGCCTGCCTCATTCCCTTCACCGACGAGGCCGACGCCATTGCCAAGGCCAACGATGTCCGCTACGGGCTCAGCAGCTACGTCTGGAGCGAAAATCTCGGGCGCGCACACCGGGTGGCCGCTGCCATCGAGGCCGGGATGTGCTTCGTCAACAGCCAGAATGTGCGTGACCTGCGGCAGCCCTTTGGCGGCACCAAGGCGTCCGGCATAGGGCGCGAGGGTGGCACCTGGAGTTACGAGGTATTCCTTGAGCCGAAGAACGTCTGCGTGAGCTTAGGCTCGCACCCGATTCCGCGCTGGGGCGCCTGAGGCAGCCCGCCGCCACGCGAGCCCCGCCCATGAGTCTGTATCAGCTGCAAAAATTCCTGTTCGAGCTCAATCGCGACCCCAAGGTGCAGCTCGGTTACGGCGCGGACCCGGCAGGGTTGCTGGCCCAGTATGAGCTTACGAAGGACGAGCGCGCCGCACTCGAAGGCGGCGACATCGGCCTGCTCTACGTGCTGGGCGCGAACGGGCAGCTCCTCATGCACTTCGCCGCGTTCTTAGGCCTCTCGTGGCCGGCGTACATCCAGGCGCTGCGCGACGGGGTGGCCCGGCACGGGCCGGTGCGTGCCGGCATCTACGCCATGACCACCCAGATAAACGAAAAGGTGGCCGGCGTATGAGCCTGGTGTTTGCCGCCATCTGCAGCCACGCCCCCGGCATCACTGGTCGGGCGGGCATGGCCGATCCGGCGCTGCGTGAGCCCTTCTACGCCGCCTACCGTGAGCTGCACGAGCAACTGCAGGCGCAGCGCCCGGATGCATTGATCGTGGTCGCCGCCGAGCACTTCGCCAACTTCTTCATGAACAACATGCCGAGCTTCGCGATCGGCATGGCAGACCGTTACAGTGGTCCGATCGAGGATCCGGACTGGCTCGGCATCGCGCGGACCAGCGTTCCGGGAAATGCTGCCCTGTCGCAGCAGCTGATCGGCGAGATCATGCAGACTGTGGATGTCGCCTTCGCGGAGGAGTGGAAGTTCGACCACGGCATCATGGTGCCGCTGCACTTCCTCACTCCGGACTACAACCTGGACATCGTGCCGGTCAACATCAACTGCCAGGGGCCGCCGCTGGTGCCACTGCACCGCGCCTGGGCGTTCGGCGAGGCCCTGCGCCGCGCCGCTGACCGCGTGTCGCAGCGCATCGCGGTGATCGGCACCGGCGGCATTTCACACTGGCCGGCGACGCCCGACTCGGGAAAGATCAATGAAGCCTGGGACCGGCAGCTACTGGAGCGCTGGGCGCGCAACGACAAGCAGGCCCTGCTGTCGTACTCCGACCTCGACACCTATCGGGAAGCCGGCCAGGGCGGCTTCGAGATCCGTACCTTCATCAGCGTTGCGGCGGCGGCGCGCGGACGCGGCCACGTACAGCACTACGCGCCGATTCCAATCTTTGCGGTCGGCTGCACGATCGCCACCATGGAGATCGCGGCCTAGCGGTCGCAGCGAGCGTTCGATGCCCCATCTCGTCATCCTCTACACCGGCAATCTGGAAGCGCAGACCAATATCAGCGTGCTGTGCCGCAGCCTCGCCGACGCCATGCTCAGTGTGCGCGACGAGCACTCGCAACAGGTCTACCCCACCGGCGGCGTGCGCGTGTTCGCCTATCCGGCGCAGCACTACGCGGTGGCCGACGGACAGCGTGACTACGCCTTCGTGTACCTGAACTTACGCATGGGGCGCGGGCGCAGCGACCCGGTAAAGCAGCGTGCCGGGGAGGTCTTGCTCGCCGCTGCCAAGGCGCACTTTGCTCCGTTGTTCGCCACCAGCCACATCGGCATCACCCTACAGATCGACGAGGGGCAGGAAGTGTTCGACGCCAAGCACAGCACCATCCATCCGCTGTTTCGCACCCCATGAGCAGCTTGTCAGAAGTTCTCGTTGCCGACCTGGCACGTCGCTTGTTCGAGGCGCGCAGGAGCCGCACCGTCCTGCGGCAGTTCTCGAAAGAGCATCCGCAGATGACAATCGAGGATGGCTATGCCATCCAGCGCGCCTGGGTGCAACTGGAACTCGCCAACGGTCACACCATCAAGGGCCGCAAGATCGGCCTCACCTCGCGCGCCATGCAGCAGGCGTCGCAGATCACTGAGCCGGACTACGCACCGCTCATGGACGACATGTTCTTCGAGAGCGGCGCGGAGATCCGCGCCGACCAATTCATCGCACCGCGTGTTGAGGTCGAGCTGGCGTTCGTGCTGGATCGGCCCTTGCGGGGCCCGGGCGTGAACTTCCTCGACGTGCTGCAGGCCAGCGCCTATGTAACCCCGGCGCTCGAGATCATCGATGCGCGCATCGAGCGATTCGACCGCGACACGCATGCCCCGCGCAAGGTCTTCGACACCATCGCGGATTTCGCGGCGAACGCGGGCATCGTCCTGGGCGGCCGGCCGGTGCGTCCCGATGCGCTCGACCTGCGCTGGGTCGGCGCCCTGCTCTACAAGGATGCAGTGATCGAGGAAACCGGGCTCGCTGCCGGGGTGCTGAACCACCCGGCCACCGGCATCGCCTGGCTGGCCAACAAGATCGCCCCATACGGCGAACAGCTCAATGCCGGGGACGTGGTGCTCAGCGGCTCCTTCACGCGACCCACCGATGTGGAGGGCGGCAACGTCCTGCACGCAGATTTTGGCCGCTTGGGAAGCATCTCGGTCCACTTCGTCTGAGGGAACTCCTGTCATGCAGCTGCCGCGGAACACATTCAAAGAGGCGCTGCGGGCGCAGCGCCCACAGATTGGCCTGTGGCTCGGGCTCGCTGACGCGTACGCGACCGAGCTGCTTGCCAGCACCGGATTTGATTGGCTGGCGATCGATGCCGAGCACGCCCCTAATGATCCGCGCAGCGTCCTGGCGCAGCTGCAGGCCCTGGCGCCGTACCCGGCGCAGGCCGTCGTGCGTACCGCCTCCGCCGACGCCACGCTGCTGAAGCAATACCTCGACGTCGGCGCGCAGACCCTGCTGGTGCCGATGGTGGAGTCCGCCGCGCAGGCGCAGCACATCGTGGCCGCGACGCGCTATCCCCCCGCCGGCATCCGTGGCGTGGGCAGTGCGCTCGCCCGGGCCTCGCGCTGGAACCTGATCGGCAGCTACCTGCGCGACTGCGCGCGCGAACTGTGCGTGTTGGTCCAGGTGGAATCCGTCGCGGGCCTGACGAATCTTCCGGACATTGCCGCCACCGAGGGGGTTGACGGGGTCTTCTTTGGCCCCGCCGATCTGGCCGCATCGCTCGGCGTGCTGGGACGCCCCGCCGATCAGCAGGTGCAGGACGCCATCACCCAAGGGATCAAGGCCGTGCGACACGCCGGAAAAGCCGCTGGCGTGCTAAGTGCTGATCCCACCCTGGCGCGACGCTATCTGGACTCGGGTGCAACCTTCGTGGCGGTCGGTGTGGACACCACCATGCTGATTCAAGCGGCCACGCAGCTGCTCGGCCTGTTCAAGCCGGCAGCGACGCCGGGACCGCCCGCCGCAGGCGCCTACTGAGACGCAGCTCACCCCGCTCACGCGGCCTGCGCGGAGCAGCCTAACCGGTCAGTCCAGCCGATTCTGATCACAAGTCTCCGCGCTCGCCGGCGTCACGAAACCTAGTTACGAACCGCTGCGCCACCAACTCATGCGGCGCTCGCTGCACCCCAGTGTGGCCAGGATGGCTTCACCGTCAGCGATCGAATTCCGGTCGCTTCCGCTCCTGCGCTGCCTGGGAGCGTCGATAAGTCCGTTCCGTGCCGAACCGCGTGGCGCCCCACGGCGCACTTACGCTCCGAGCTCGCGATATCAGGGAGACGACGATCCGCCTCTGAGCTCAAATCAGACCAATCACTCAAATCCTGGAGAATCGAATGCGCATGAAGAAGTTCTGGCCGCTGGCACTGCTGGTGGCTCCCGCCATCGGGCTCGCTGAGGAGTCTTTCGACTCCGTCGTGCAATGGAATCACATCGTCGGTGTCATCACCGCCCCCGGCGTGAACAACCCCGTGGCTGGCATCAATGCCGGAGCGGGGCCGTGGTCGGTCCAGGAGGGCCACGCCCGTATAGATTTATCGAACGGGCAGGTCAGCTTTGAAGTACGCGGGCTGGTACTCAACGGCAGCAACTCGAGCGGAACGCCAGGGACAATCAACACTGTTACGGGCACGCTGGTGTGCAACGCGGGCGCGGGCACTCAGGTCATCCGCGACACAACCGAGGTAAAACTCAGCCAGCAGGGAGACGCTCATTTCCGTGGCGAGCTCAACGGAATTCCCTCCCCCTGCGCCAATCCGTTGTTCCTGGTGCGTATCGGACCTAGCTTCCCGGTCGCGGGGGCAGTTGGTCGTTGGATCGCGACGGGCACCGTTCGCACTGTCAGCGACACTGACTGACCCAGTTCCACCACACCATGCCGGTCGGCGGCGGGTCGCTCACCAGCACCCGCCGCGCGACCGAGCGCCCGTGACGGCCGCTTCTGGGCCCAGGGTCGATGAGAAACACGCGGGACTACTTTTCTGGAGGGGCTGCAGCAGGGTGCCGCGCGCGCGGCAGCTCGGGCGGGGATGCACTTCGGAACGCCTCGAGGATCGGGCACGGAACAGCCCCTGACCTGCGCTCGCATGCGAGCGTTAGCGCGCCGAGTGCTTCCCGCAGCGTCCGCAACGTCTCAATCTGTTGATCGATCTCGGCTACCTTGCGTCTGGCCAGCCGTTGCGCTGCATCGCGGTCCCGAACGCGGTCGAGCCGCAGCAGGATGGCGATTTCTGACAGGCTGAAACCCGCCTGCTGAGCTCGCCTGACGCTCTTCAACTGTTCCAGCGCCTCCGGTCCGTAGTATCGAAAGCCGCCAACGGGACGCACGGGGTTTGGCAACAGGCCACGCCTTTGGTAATAGCGCACAGTTTCGACGCCCACGTTCGCTGCCCTGGCAAGGCGGCCGATCGTCATCTGCGCCGGCGCATCAGGCTTCATTGAAACCCCTTGACTCCGTACCACGGTACAGAGCCTATCCTGCGCCCCAGCGTGATCGGACCGCAAATATGCGTACCGACGCGCAGCGAATCAAGGCTACCTACACGGAGATTTCCATGACATCAGAAAGCAATCGCGAGACTTGCGCCTGTGCCTCAGTTGTGAAGGGGAAAGTCGCCTCGGCCCACGATCAGGCATGCCCTTGTGGCACAGAATGCGCCTGTGGTGCCGACTGCGCCTGCACCCGTCCCGAAGGCGGTTCGACCGCGTGCGGCTGCGATGGTTGAGGCGCGAGGCTCCCCGGGTTGTGCTGCAACCCCGGGGGAGCTCGCCATCTCATAGCGGACGTCCTCGCGCGGCTGAGCGGCAGCCCCCCGCGGTGAACTGATTTGCAGGAAGCATCAAGAGCTGGTGGGAACGATTGTGCGCCAGCAGCCGTGGTGGGACGATTCCGCGATTGCGAATACGGGAGCTGAGGATGAACGGACGCGTGGCGTTGGTGACGGGCGGTGGCCGCGGGATTGGGCGGGAGGCAGCACTCCTACTGTCGGCTGCGGGTGCGCGCGTGATGATCGTGTCGCGCAGTGCAGCAGAACTGGCGGCCGTTGGCCTCGAATATGTCGCGGCCGACCTCGGCACCGCCGAGGGCTGCGCCCTCACCGTCGCGGAGACTGAGAGACGGCTCGGGCCGGTAGAGGTGCTGGTCGTCAACCACGGCATCGGCTCCGCCCACGAGCGGCTGGTGTGGGAACAGGATCCGGCAGTCTGGCGCGAGACGATGCGAATCAACCTCGACGGCCCGTTCGAGCTCGCCCGGCTGACGGTGGGCGGCATGTGCAAGCGCGGTTTCGGTCGCCTCGTATTCACCAGTTCGACCGCCGGGGAGACAGCGGAACGCTCCGGCAGCGCGTACACGGCCTCCAAGCACGGCGTCATCGGGCTCGCACGCGCGGTCGCCCAGGACGCCGGGCCGTTCGGCGTCACCTCCAACGCGGTGCTGCCCGGCTGGGTCCGCACGGCCATGGCCGAGCGCTCCGCGCAGGCGGAATCCGCACGGCGTGGAATCAGCATCGAGCAGGTATGGCGCGAGCGCGCCAGCATCTACCCGCAGAATCGGGTGCTGGAGCCGCGCGAGGTCGCACAGGTGATCGCGTTCCTCTGCAGCGACGCCGCCGCAGGCGTTAACGGCGAGGCGATCACCGTGGCTCTCGGCGGCATGTGTTAGGCGCTCCTTCAGACCTTCGACCAGGGTGATGCAGCCTATCCGCCGCGTTTAAGAACGCCGCGCAGCAGCACAGTTTTCTTGCTCGGCGTTTCGCCTTGTGTTTCCATCCGCTACGTGTGGCGCTACAGGCCACGCGCACTGACCGCCCGGGCATCGCGGCCCTGTCCCACAAATACGGAGCGCCCTGATGAACGAGGAAGCGCTGAACTTGAGCATACGCAAGTTCCTGAAGATGGTTGGAATCAGTTCGCAGCGGGCCATTGAGCACGCAGTGGCCGCCGCTGCCGCCGCCGGCGCCATTGACGGTACCGAATCGTTCCCCGCAAAGATGACGTTGGAGGTCGCCGGACTCAGTTTGACCGTCGAATTCAGCGGCGACATCAATTTGCAATAGGGGCAGGGTGCGGCCTGACTGTGCTAGGTACGCCGCCAGTTGCCGCCCCCCCTTGTGGCGCTCATGTCCCCGGGTGGTAGTGACTCACCGCAAAGTACAAGAATATGCGCGTTGCCAGTTCCTCACCCAAGCGCCTTTTCCCGGTCCTTCTCCTCTCGATGAGCGTCTCCGCGGTCGGCGGCGAGGGGCTGAGCGTCAGCATCAACAACAATACGACGGACGATCTGCTCGTTACAGTCTATGACCTGAATAGAAACCCCGCTATGCGTGTGATGTCGGATCAAATGATCAACGGGTTTGCGTCACTGTCAGTCATAGTCGCAGCAGATGACTCGGGTGAAGGGCATCTGTCATGGACCGCGACCACCGTTGGCCGGGACATGCGCATGTGCGGCCATGATGACAGCGCTAATCTAAACGACGGCGATACGGTCAAGGTATCCGCCGACGCGGAATGCGGGACCTAAAGGCTCTAGTCGTGCATTCCCCACTGACGCCATAGGTTGGGTAGACATACATGAAAACCATTAAGACGTATCCGACGAGCGTCGAGGCCGAGTTGGCGAGAATCGCGTTAAATGCCGCCGACATACCTGCGGTTGTCGTCGGCATAAGCGTGGGGATGGAAGGTGGCGGGGCGGGTGTGCAACTGCTCGTCCCGGACGGTCGCGTCGAGGAGGCGCTGACCGTGCTTAGCGATACGTAAGAGCCCTGTCGCCGCCGCGGCGGCGCTCCACTGCGAAAGAGCTGCGCGAACTGACGGCTCCGGCCGAACCGCTGCGGCGCGAGACCTCGCCCGCCGTGGCGCACTACGTAGTCTTATTCAACGGGAGGGCGCGGCGGTGGCGCTGCCTTAACGACAGGAGGAAGGGAGTGCGGCACCGGACCCGTTAGCCATGGCGGATGTCCGCGCCTGCGGCAGCGAACTCGCGAGCGATCGCCGGTCCTGCGCGGCACACCCGAGCTTCAACCCTCAGAAGTGCCCACGGGCATCGGTTTGCAGCGTCCCCACTGTCGCCGATGCTGCCTTGCAGCGTTTGATTGGCACGCCAGAATCAGGGTGATCTGCGCCAATGGGCCCTAGGTCCCATTCCGCTTTAGAGCCGCGAGGGCTAGCCTTCCCTAAAGCGCGGTATACCCTCTAGCCCGGTCACACCGCAGATCATTCTGAAACGGTGTCGCCGCACGTGCCAGCCGGCAACGCGAAATCCCGTGTCAATGCATGGCGCATGATCAATACAATCGTTGAGGAGTAAATCATGGCGACGAAGCAGCCCAATATCCTGGTTCTCTGGGGCGACGACATCGGCTGGTGGAACATCAGCTATAACAGCCGCGGCCAGATGGGCTACAGGACACCGAACATCGACCGAGTGGCCAACGAGGGCGTGTCGTTTACCGACTACTATGCGCAGCAGAGTTGCACCGCCGGTCGCGCGAGCTTCATCTGCGGCCAGAATCCAATCCGCACCGGCCTGACCAAGGTCGGCATGCCAGGCGCCACGGTCGGACTGCAAAAGGAAGATCCGACCATCGCGGAATTGCTCAAGCCGCTCGGCTATGCCACCGGCCAGTTCGGCAAGAACCACCTGGGTGACCGGGACGAGTTCCTCCCGACCGTGCACGGGTTCGACGAATTCTTCGGCAATCTTTATCACCTGAATGCCGAAGAGGAACCGGAGCTACCGGACTATCCGAAGGATCCGAGATTCAAGAAGATGTTCGGGCCGCGCGGCGTGCTTCATTGCAAGTCCGACGGCAAGGGCGGCCAGACGATCGAGGATACCGGTCCGCTCACCAAGAAGCGCATGGAAACCATCGATGAAGAGATCACCGCAGCCGCCTTGGGCTGGATGGAGAGGCAGGCCAAGGCCGAAAAACCATTTTTCCTCTGGTACAACGCGACGGCGATGCACTTCAGGACCCACGTCGCGGAAAAGAACAAGGGCAAGAGCGGGGTCGAAGGTCAGGATGACTACAGCGACCGCATGGTCGTTCACGACGAGCAGATCGGGCAGATGCTGGACAAGCTCGATGAACTGGGAATCGCAGACAACACCATCGTCATGTACTCGACCGACAATGGCCCCGAGAACGACACCTGGCCGGATGGTGCCAACACCCCGTTCCGCGGCCAGAAGGACTCCAACTGGGAAGGCGGCTGGCGCGTGCCGTCATTCATTCGCTGGCCGGGCAAGATCAAGCCCGGCTCGGTGCTTAACGGCATCGTCTCGCACATCGATATGCTGCCCGACCTTCCTGGCTGCGGCCGGCGATCCGGACGTCACCCAGAAGCTCCTCAAGGGCTACAAGGTGGGAGATAAGACCTTCCGAGTGCATCTGGATGGTTACAACATGATTCCGTATCTGACCGGCAAAGTGAAGGAGAGTCCCAGAAACAACGTCTTCTACTTCAGCGATGACGGCGATGTCATGGCGGTGCGGGTGGGCGACTATAAGTTCAATCTCGCGGTGCAACGCGCCAACCAGATGAACCAGTGGGCGGAACCCTTGATAAAGCTGCGCGTACCACACATCGTGCACCTGCGCCGCGATCCCTTCGAGCGGGCCGACTTCAACTCGAACACTTACTGGGACTGGTG
The DNA here is from genome assembly GCA_963781815.1 of uncultured Pseudomonadota bacterium. GTDB lineage: Bacteria > Pseudomonadota > Gammaproteobacteria > Steroidobacterales > Steroidobacteraceae > 13-2-20CM-66-19. The sequence goes on from CAWAHK010000003.1 coordinate 567,861, forward strand.
TGTCGATCACGTCCCCCAGATGTACCTGATGCAGGCAGTGGTGGCTGAGCAGATCGCGGGATTCAAGGAGTTCCCGCCGCGCCAGAAGCCAGCCTCCTTCAACCTGGACTCCGTAATGGCACAGGTGGCGACGCCGCACGGCTAGGGCGCGTATCACATCAACCGGAAAGGACAAGGTGGCCCCGGACACCCGCGGGGCCACCTTCCTCCGCGAGCCTCAGCTTGCAACTCGGCTGCATCGTCGCTGGCGGCGCCGCGATGAATAGCACAACAGGCCCCAGGACCAGGGTTGCTTAACGGTCATGGACGAGATGTCACGCCAGGCACCCGCGCGACCAATCGGAGTGGCAGCCGAAGTCCAGGCCTTCTACGAGCGCTATCCATATCCGCGGCCGGTCGATGATCTGCAAAAGTACCAGCGACTTTGGCAGGACGACCAACGACGTCGTGCGGACTTTCATCTGTTCTGGCCGACCCGGCCGTATCACGAAGACTTCTCGATTCTGATTGCGGGCTGTGGGACGTCACAGGCCGCCAAATACGCCCTGCGCTGGCCTGCTTCGCGCGTGACCGGCATCGACTTCAGCGCAACCAGTGTCCGCTGCACCGAGGAGCTCAAGCGCAAATACCAGCTGGACAACCTCGAGGTCCGTCAGCTTCCCGTCGAACGCGTAAGCGAACTGGATGCAAGCTTCGATCATGTCGTTAGCACCGGAGTGTTACATCATCTGCCCGACCCTGATGCCGGGCTTAGCGCTCTGCGCAACGTTCTCAAACCTAACGGCGCCATGCATTTAATGGTGTATGCCCCGTACGGCCGCGCCGGCATCTACATGCTCCGGGAGTTCTGTCGCCGGGTGGGAGTTCAAGCCACCGATGAAGGGATCCGCGAGGTCATCGTGGCACTCGGGTCGCTCCCGCCCGGTCACCCACTGTGCACCCTCTTTCGCGAGGCCCCGGACTCCCGCGAGCAGGCAGCGCTGGCCGATGCGCTCCTGCATCCGCGGGACCGCGCGTACTCAGTCCCGGAGCTGTTCGGCTTCATCGTCAGCAACGGATTGCGGTTCGATCGCTGGGTTACCCAGGCCCCCTACAGCCCGCGCTGCGGGGTCATGAACAGGATCCCTCAGTTCTCCCGACCCACCCAACTTCCATTGCTGGAACAATATGCTGCAGTCGAACTGCTGCGGGGCACGATCATGCGTCACAGCGTCATCGTGAGCCATCACGACGCAGCTGGCGTACGAGAGATCAATCTTGCGGACGATCGCTGTCTGGCCTATGTGCCCATTCGCACGGCTGACACCGTCTGCGTTCAAGAGAATCTTCCACCTGGTGCCGCGGCAGTATTGATTAACAGGAAACACACCTACACCGATCTTTATCTGCCGATCAATGCTCAGCAGAAGCGCATGTTCAACGCCATCGATGGCACGCGCACGGTCGGGGAAATAGTCCGTGGGTCCGTCTCCGATGAAATCGCGCGCGCCTTCTTCGAGCGGCTATGGTGGATGGACCAGATCGTATTCGACGCGCACAGCGCGAAATGAAGGTCAGTTGAAGCCGTGGTTCCGCCTGCCACGGACCCAAGTCGCCTGAGTCGCGGCCCGGGAGTGCTCGGTTGCCAGTCATTGATTCGTCTTGGATGGCGGGGCGCCATGCTCGAGGCACACCCTGGCAGGCCCTCGCAGTGCCCGCCACGGCGATGATTCCGCCAGAGTTCGAAGCAGCGAGGGAGCTACCCGCGCCGGCGCTGGAATCTGAGTTTTTCTTGGAGGCGGTGGTGGCATGACCAAAATCTGACGCGGATTGCCACGCAGGGCGATGGGCCGTGGCCGCGATTAAAAGCGCGTTGGGATCTATCCCATGTCATCCGCTAGCTGGCCATTCCCGCAACACGGCGCGCCACTGTGATAGACACTGGTACTGAAGTGACACTGACATGTGCAGATGCCATAGCGGACCAGTTGCTTCAACAACTGCAGGCGTTCGAAGTCGGCGGTGATATTTCTCTCCAGACGCTGTTTGGCGAGGGCCTCCAGATTTGCGATGCTCTTCATCAAGTTATGCACGTATTCCTCCCATCCGCGGAGCGACTTAGGAATATTCCTATGCCGCTTCTTCTTCGGTGGCAACGCGCGCGTGAGAAAGCGTGTCCCCCGTCACGCTGCTGACGCGCGCGAGTGGACGCAAATCACATCGCAGAGGCGGATGCCGGGCACAGTCGTGCCGGGGTCAATGCCGCGCTCGGCGCCGGTTAACTCAAGGATTGCAGCCTGCGGCCCTCCTCGCAGACGGCATCGACTTCCCCGCCTCGCCGCGAGCAGCGTCGATCAGCGACGGCGGAGGACCTGATCGATGGTCTCTAGGGTCTCATACACGGCTGTGGTGTGACCGGAACGCGCCCTCCGCACCCCATGAGGCGCCCAAGGCGTTGAGGATGAGCCGCCCTGCCGTGATGGCAGTAATGGCATTCGCATGGTCGAAGTGAGGAGCGATCTCGACAATGTCGAGGCCGACGATCCGTTGGCGTATGGCGATCGCACGCAGCAATGGCGCCACCTGCTCGAAGCGCAAGCCGCCTGGCGCCGGGGCCATGACCGCAGGCATCTCCGTGGGGTCCATGCCATCGGCATCGATTGTCACGTATACCGGAACCCTGGCGGGAATCGTCTCGAGCACCGGCGCCATTCCCCGCGCATGTACCTCCGTAGCCGTAAACACGCGCGAGCCATAGTTGCGCGCGGCTTCCACTTCGCCCCGACGGGCACTGCCGGTTGAGCGCATGCCGATCTGGGTCATCCCGACGACCCACGGTTTGGTGCTCGCCCAGCGCAACGGGCTCGAGTAGCCGCGCGTAACACCACCCACCTCCTCGCGCCAGTCCAGATGTGCATCGATGTGCAGGATGTACACCGGCTCGCCCACCGCATCCAGGGCATCGAGCACGGGGATCGTCACGCCGTGGTCGCCACCGAGCACGAACACCTGCGCCCCTTGTCGCCAGAGCTGCCGCAGCGAGGCCGTGATGAAACTGGCAAAGTCATCATAGCTGCCGTCAACCCAAGAGAAGTTACCGCAGTCCACGCAACGAACGGACAGCGCCGCCGCGAGCGTGCCGCCGAAGTCGAAATCCCACTGGTCGGGGCCATAGCAGAACTGCTTCGAGACGAGCCGTACCGCGTCCGGTGCGCGCGCCTGGTCGTTGGGACGCGGGTCGCCGGCATACGGCTCGCTGTGCTGGATGCCTACAACGGCCACCTCCGCGGCCCACTTCGCAGGATCAGTCGTCACGCGCCAGTCGAGAAACGGACGCACGGGTGTTGCAGTTTCATGGGCTGTGATCATGTTCCATCCTGATGAGAAACGGCCGGTTCCACGTCGACGAGCCACAGGACAACCGCGGCAAGAACGGCAAGCGCGGCGCCGAGCGCAAATACGCTGGTCCAGCGGTGCGCCGCCGATAGTGCCGCAATTGTCGGCGTGGCGACAACGCCCCCGAGGTTGCCGCCCATGTTGAGCAGCGCCGTGGCCGGCATCACCTGCCGCGGCGCCGCGCGCATGGTGGCCGCCCAGTACGTACCCTCGGTGAGCTCCGTGCAGGCGAAGGCCAAGCACAGGGTCACGACTGCCAAGTAGGCATTGGTCACGACCCCGGTAATGACAAGGAAGCCCGCGGCGGATGGCAGGGCTACGACGGGCAACATCCGTATTCCCCTGCGTACTCCGTAGCGCAGGCACAGGGCATCGCACAGACGCCCCCCCGCGGCGGCTGCGATCGCGGCGCAGAGGAACGGCAGGCTAGCGAGCCAGCCCCCCTCGAGCAGGGTGAAGTGGCGCTCCTGCACCAGATACAGGAAGCACCAGAAGGTCACGAGATAGAACACGTAGTTCATCAAAAAATACGACACGGTCAGCAGCACAACACGCTGGTCGAACACTAGCTCCCGCAACTGCGCGAGGCTGACGCGGGGCGCTGCCGTGCGAGGATTTCCGCGAAGCTCAGCCAGTTCCCCGGCCCTCACCGAGCGATGAGCTTCTGGCCGATCGCATGCATAGCCCCACCAGAGCAACACCAGCACCAGCGACGGAGCGCTGCTGGCGATGAGCGCCTCGCGCCAGCCCCAGTGGCTCATGAGCCACGCGATGAGCGGGGGTGTGAGCGCGGCCCCAACCCACAGACCGGTAACAATGGACCCCTGCGCGAGGCCCCAGGCGCGCGCCGGAAACCAGGTCTCGATGACACCGCTCGCTACCGGGAAGAGCGCCGCCTGGGCAACTCCGAGCACCGAGCGTGCCGCTAGCATAAAGAGGAGGACCGCGACCCCAGCCTCCCCTGCCGGTACGAGCGCGGTCGAGCATGCCGCGGCGGCACTCACGATCCCGACCAGGCTCAAGGTACGCCGCGGGCCTAGCCACTGACCGAGCAGTGCCCCCGGAAGCTGCAGGAGCGTGTAGCTGATGAGAAAGGCGTTCAGAATGCCGCCGAACTCAATCTGCGTGAGGCCGAGCTCCGGGACCATGCGTGCGGCCGCAATCGCGATCCCCGTGCGCTGCACGTAGCCGAAGATTGCGAAGCCAAAGAGGCAGCCGAAAATCCCCCACCGTACCCGCCACCACTCACGAGGCATCTCGGAATCGCGCCTAGCTATGAACGCTTCGCAGCGGACGGGTCACTGCACGGATACCTGCGAATACGTCGGGCGGGAATATCCGCATTTGGAAAGCTGCTGTTTGGCTAGCGCCATGGTGGAGGCTGCGGATCGTCTTTCATTCGTCGAGGCAGTAATAAGTCCCCGCTGCGCGCCTACGAAGCAAGGCCCCGCCCGCGGCTTGAGACCGATGGCATTCTTATACCGATTCGTGCCGACCGGTAGCAACACATCGCGCGAAATGCCGCCCCGCCCGCTTCTTCCCAGCGGCAGTCGGGGCGCCGGAATCGGCCAATGCCAAATGACAACCTGGGCTTCAACGCGTTCGGCCAGGGCTCAGGGTGCTGCCTGCGACCAGGTCGCGCGAGCCCCGGCCGGCGTGTGCTGGTGTTAGCAGCTCACGCCAAACCGCTTCGTCGCTGTGGCACCGCCGGCCGGTCAGATTCGATGTGCCCTTGGACCTTCTCTGGAGCCTGTTTGGCAAAACCTCGCATGAACAGGCATTGTCGTCCCATCACCCGTCAGAGGATGGTCCCGTGTCTGGTCTTTGGGGGTACTAGCTGCGGCGTTCGGCTCTTGCCTGGAGGCGGTTGATCGCTGATGAGAGTGTTCGAGTTCTTGCTTCTGCTCCTGGCGGCAGCGGTGATGCTCGCAGCCCTGGCGCGGCGCATCGGTGCCCCCTACCCCGCACTGCTAGCCTTGGCTGGTGCCGCCATCGCCCTTACGCCCTTGAGCGCATCACTTGATCTGGAGCCAGCGCTGGTGCTGGCACTTTTCCTGGCGCCAGTGCTGCTCGATGCCGCCTTCGACGCGCCGCTGCGCGATCTGAGGGCCAATTGGGTCCCTCTCGCGGGCTTGGTCTTCGTCGCCGTCGGGCTGACAACCGCAGCGGTTGCTGTAGTGGCGTGCCTGCTGGTACCCGATCTTCCGCTGGCGGCCGCCATCGCTCTGGGCGCAATCGTTGCACCTCCGGATGCCGCTGCCGCTTCGGCTGTGCTCCGAACGGTGCGACCGCCGCACCGCCTGCTCGTGCTCCTCGAAGGCGAGTCACTACTAAACGACGCATCCGCGCTCTTGGTCTACCGCATGGCCGTGAGTGCCGTGATCGCTGCACAACAGGGGAGCCCGTTGCGGCTGGCGCCGGGGCTCGCGCTGTCGGTTCTCGGCAGCCTTGTGATGGGTTTTATCCTGGCGCGCATCGTCGAACGCCTTCTAACCCGCGTGACTCACGTATCGAGCTCGATCGTGCTGCAGTTTGTTACCACCTGGGGCGTCTGGATCCTTGCCGATCGGCTTGGGCTGTCGCCGGTCCTCACCATCGTGATCTACGGCATGACCCTCGGGCGATTCGCGCCCGCCCATAGCCCGGCCAGCATCCGCGTTCCTTCGTACGCGGTGTGGGACACTGCGGTCATGGTTCTTAACGCCCTGGCGTTTGTACTGATCGGCCTGCAGCTGCGTCCGATCTCCTCAAGCCCCGCCGGGCGGCCTGCTGAATTATGCGCTCTTCGGCGCGGCCATCCTGGCTACATGCATTTTCATCCGGCTCACTTGGGTGCTGGCCTATACGTGGTCGGTGCGGTTAATCAGCCGTCATGCCTCGACCGCAGCGCTGGTCGTTGGAAATTCGCCTTCGTGGACGAACGCGATCGTCGCCTCGTGGTGCGGCATGCGCGGTATCGTCACCCTCGTCACCGCTTTGGCGCTGCCTGCCACCTTTCCCCATCGGGACCTGATCTTGTTCGCCGCCTTCGCGGTAACCTTCGGGACCCTCACGATCCAAGGACTGACGCTTCGTCCCCTGATGCTGCGGTTGAGGCTCGCCCCCGATGATGTCGTCGAGCGTGAAGTGCAGAGCGCCCGCATCGAACTTGCCGACGTCGCGCATCACGCTCTGGAAGCACACACCGGGCCGGAAGCCGACGCCCTTCGCAGCCAGCTGCACGCCCAGCGCACTGCCGCTGCCGACGCAGCCGAGGACCGCGCGGCCGCGCTTCGTATCCAGAGCCTGCGCAGGCTGACACTGGATAGGCGACGCGCACGCCTCCTGGAGTTGCGACGCACCGGCGTCATCGGTGATGACGCGTTCCACCGGCTCGAAGAGGAACTTGACCTCGCGGACCTGGACCGCAGCGGCTAGCGCCAGACGCCCGGCGCCAGACTATCTCACCGCGTCCTTGGTCTCTTCCTTCGCGGCGTGCGCATGATGATGGGCATTGGCCTTGTGGGCCTTCGCCTTCGCCTTGTCGACTGACTTGTCCGGCTGGGACTCAAACGCCGCCTTCGTGTTGTCGCCCGCTTGCTTGGCCGTCTCGGAAGTCGCCTTGCCGGCGTCCTTGACGGCGGGTGCCACCTGCGCCATCGCTACGCTCGAGAGTGATATCGCCAGAAGCAAACCTAACAGCTTTTTCATAACGTTACCCTGTATTACTGCGCCCAAGCGTGGGCGCAATCATAAGAGCACGCGTCGAGCGTTCGCCGTTATCGGCGGATTGCACCTGTGGTGCATGTCATCGTCCTACAATCTAGACATATCGGGTCAGCTGATCGCCGATCGCTTACGCTTCCGGTAAGCCGGAAACATGTACCAGAGCCACATCAGGAACAGAATAAGCGCAATTCCAATGAGGGCTCCAAGAGCGGGCTGACCCGTTACCAGGAACGTGACTAACGACACCTCCATCGCCAGCGCAATTGACAACGGGGCCATTGCCAACGTGACCAAGAGCGATGCGTAATTCGCGAAATAACGCGAAACGCGCTCACGTTCCGCCTGTCGATGGTAGGCAGCGGGCGCCATGATGAGGCCGATCGCGATCGCAGTCAGTACCAATGCGGCCAGATGCAAGCGCTTTCCCGGATCGCCCAACGACTGCCCGAAACGGTCATTGAACACAACGATCAACTGGAACCCAAACAGTGCCTGGATACCAGGCAGCACCATGCGGGCCTCGTCCAGGATCTGCTCGATTTCTGTCTCGAGCGACTCGGTTTCCTCCTGTTGCGCCATCCCGGGGCCCGCGCCGGTCAATCCGTGCTGCGGCGACCACGCCCCTCGCGGCGCTCTATTTCAACGGGATGGAATCTGCGTGTTCCGGTGGCATCCTCAAGGCGACGCGCATCCTCCCTGCGGTCCGGATGCTTTCGATAGGCGCAGCGACACGCAGTGGGCTGGTTGCATTCGTCAAGCGGCAACAACGGTGCCTGCGCCGACAGGAAGCGTATCCCCTTAAGGGCTTGAGCAGCGGCACAGCTCGCCCGGGGAGGCACGATTTCCACGGCGTGCCACGAGGGTCTCTCCTTCGGGGAATTAGCGTCGATGCGCATGACGACCGACTTCGACGCCGCCGCACCAAAAGGGTCCCTCGTAGCGCGGATACTCCATGGGTCAGAGCCTGGAGCCGAAGTCCTTCACCTGCCTCTCAGCCTCATCCCGGGCAATGCCGTAACGCTCCTGAACTTTTCCTGCCAGGTATTCGCTATTGCCTTCGGCCACCTTCAGGTCATCGTCGGTCAGTTTTCCCCACTTCGCCTTTGCCTTCCCGGCCAGCTTTTTCCACTGTCCTTTGATCTTGTCTTCGTTCATCGCTGCAGCTCCTATGAAAGCCGTTAAGATCGTAAATGCTAGGCTAGTGGAACCACCGCGCGCGACCAGCGACGCCGGACCTGAGTGGTCGTAGGAACTGACCGTCACCACACAGGCGTTGCAACGCCGCCACCCTGCGGGAGCCCCATCGCCCCGCTCGCGCCCAACCCCGCCCCATCCTGTAGGTGGGTTCCGACACCGAGCAAAAGCATTACCCCTCTCCGCTGCCAGCGATTTTTAGCTTAGCTTGGGGTCACTGCATCTAGGTCTGTTTTAGGGATTCAACAACGGGGAGTTTCCAATGCTTTACTATGCTGTGGTCTTTTTCGTTATTGCCCTCGTCGCCGCATTTTTGGGATTCGGTGGCATTGCTGCCGGCGCTGCGGGCATCGCCAAGATTCTGTTTATCGTGTTCCTGGTCATGGCGGTCGTTGCGTTCGTGATGAATGGCAGACGTAGCGTCTGAGCCCTAGTGCGACCGGGCAAGGCATTCCGGCCGGCATCCAGGGCCGCAGCCGGTTTCCATGTCAAAGTCTAAGAAGCTCTGGAGAAGCGCTCCCAGCCGCGAGGACCTGGATGGGGCAAGACATTATCTTTCACTTCTCTGTTCGGACGGTGATTCCAAACGCCTGACCCTTGCACTGTCGCGCGCGCATGCCTCGCGCGCGACTGCCAAGGATTTGTTGCGCGCGAGTAAGCTGCCACTCTTGCCTCGGGACGAATCCCACGTCGAGGCCGACCTTAAACGAATCCACAAGGGCAAGACCCTCTCGCCCGTGCTCCTGGTTCGCGGTGACCTGTCTCAGGGGATTCCGCTGATCATCGCGGATGGGTACCACCGGATATGCGCCGTCTGTTATTTCGACGAGGATTCGCCCATTGCCTTCCGGATGGCGGCCTTGCGTCGCTAACTTCGCATCTTATTGGGCGTCCGCTCCGATTTTTGCGACCCGACGATGCCCGGGAGTGAATGAAACGCGAGATGTGGTCCCGGTCTTCGGGTCTGGATTCCTCTGCCACTGCGGTGTTGCACAGTACCGCTCGTCATGGAACAAACGCCGGGCAGCCTCCTGCTCGTCCGGAATACCCATGGTCTGCGGGTGAGAATAAGATCAGGAGGCGTGCGCAGCCGCTGCCTATACCACCAGTAGAGCAGCGCCACTACGCTTCCGCCTGGGAGCAGTAATTCGATTGCGGCGTAAGGACCGAAGCCGCGCACCAGCACCAGCACTCGATCAAGAAGAAGGCTGAAGAGCGCTTTCATCAGCCTATCGGTGCGCCGGCAGTGCAGTCGTGACTTTGTCCTGATAGCGCACCACGCCGTGCCGCGCGTCATAGTAAATGCCCCAGAACTCCGCCGCAGTCACCAGAAGAAGCGCGCCAGCCAGCGCTGCGTATTTTGTCGCCGTCATGAGTCGATTTCCTATTCGATTCGTGACACCAAGTGTTGCCTCGTCATGACCAAGCAGCAAACACCATCCCTGAACAACCCGTAAGAAAAACTTAAGCGACCGTAAGCTGGGGTACCATTAATCACGGTTCACGCTGGTTGGGTTACGAGGTAATCCGTGCCGTCAGGACCTGACCTGTGGAATGCACCGCGCGCTGCGCCCGAAGCTGGGCTGCGATTATCGCGTGGGTGATGAGGTAGAACGGCACCAAGGCGGTAGGTATCAGGGAGAACGGTAAGTGCTGCACCGCCTCCGACCCAACGCCGGCATGAATCAGTTGCAAGGGGCCTCCCGCTGCCGAGGTAAGGCCCAGCCCAACGGCGGCAAACAGATCCAGGGCCCCAAAGACGTTCCAGCGCCTGACAGCAGCCGTGGACGCCGTCTGAGACCGGGCCACGCTCAGCGCGAGTGGAATCGCGAACGCGCCGGTAATGATGTCTCCGATCCCGGCGAAATACGCGAAGGGTCCGCTAAGACGCCCCGCAGCAGCCAGTAAGAGAAATAAAACGCCGAAAACCCGCTGCGCGTTAAGCCCGATCAACACAGGCATGGGAATGCCCATCAGTGTCGAGCGCACGCGGGGAAACAGGAGCGCAAGCGCACCTGCGATGAGCAGTGGCGCGGCGAACAGCACGCCCACAAGGGGCACGGGGTTGCTGGGTGAGAACACCAACTCCCCGGCTGCACCGAGTCCTTCCGCTAAACCGACCCAGGCGCCCGCGATTGCGGCCACGCTAAGGCGGCCGGCAAGTGAGCCCGGCAGTACATACGCAATCGCGACCAGATTTACGGCGATCGCCATCATTCCCACGATCGACCCTACGAGATCCAACATGACGCTACTCCTTCACACGCATTGGATGGGCTAATCACTTAAGCTCATCGGATGCGCTCTGTGACCCGGAAACGCTTGCCGACCGATGACTGCCTCGAGTCCGAGGCAACGGCGTTTTGCCGACCCAAAACCACTTGCCGTGCCAGGGCCTGCGCGTCGTCACGTGCCAACGATCTTTCTCGGACGGTCAGCGGAGCGGGTGCCACCACGCTTTTCAATTGCGACCTTGCCGGGGCGGCTTGAACACGCGAAGCGCTCCCAGACAGCAGTTGCGCGGCGTACTCCCGTGCCTCGGTCGCCGGCCCGGCTGGCCCAACCTCGCGCCGAGCGTACTCGGACGGGGACTGGGTCCCAATCCGGCCTGCGAGCACCTGCCGCATCTGCTGCTGAGCGTCGATTGCGGGATCCGCGGCTTCCGCGCCGCCAACCTGAAACAGAAGTGCCGCCGAGACGAGCAGCAACTGATGGCGAGAGGACCTAACTATTCGGATTGACATGATCTGCTCCAATTTTCCATTGTCCATGTATATACATGTGTATGAGTGAAACGTTGGCCCTGATTGAGTGCCGTGCCGTTTCGCCTAAGGCGTTGCTAACTTGCTGGCGGCCAGAAACGAAGCCTTCTTCAGCGCTAGGGCTTCGGACCGACCAAGACGTTTTTCAAACGCCTGCTGAGCGGCCTCCCAGGTCGGTCTCCACTTCCTGACCAGGGCCTGTCCTTTCGGGGTCAGGGCCCAGCGCCGCTGCCGTCGATCCTGCCCAACGGTATCGATAACAAGGCCGCTCTTTCGAATCAACGCGAGGGTTCGCGTGGCCGTGGTCTGATCAATGCCGATCGCCTCTGCCAGGTCCGTAGTGGTCAGATTCGGAACCGCCTCAAGCACCTGCAAGGCGGTGTACTGGGTGGCGTGCAGACCGCTGTCGGCGAGCATCTCCGCGTATAGAAGCGTCACGGCTCTGGCCGCTTGCCGTACGGTGGCGCAGTAACAGGGAAGCGATTGCAACTTCACAAATTTACCTCGGTCGTCACGCTACATGTATATGCATGTGTTGTCAAGCGCCGTAGCCTTTCCATGGGCGAAACCGAGCCGGCGCGCCGTGCAGCAGCTCCTCCCATTAAGCCGTTCCGGCCATGCGTCTCAGTTCCCGGAACAAGTCTTCAAGGGGTTAGCTCGACTGCGGCAGAAAACTTGCTTGCGCGGTGTGTGCGCCCGCACGCTTTCGGGGGACAACCATTGTGGCGCCCTGCTGCTTCGTGCTGACATTCTCGTTCCCTTGACGGAAGTTTAGGCTGAGACTTCGTGGAACGATTTCCCAAGGTAGTTCTCCTTCCGGCGATCGTGGCCGTCTGTATAGCCGCCTGTCTGGCGGCCGTCATCTGGAAGATGCTCCAGTTTCGCTCGCAGCTCACTGCAATGGAGAACCCCCAGTGGGAGAGTCGACTCGCAGGCGAGCACTTGTATTTACACCCGATCGTGCTGTTCGGAGACAGTCAGGTATACAACTGGCCGATCGCCACTTCTTTCGGGTCCTTACCGATCTTGGATCGTGGTGTCAAAGGAATGTATGCGGTGGAGGCGACGCGTCGTTTTGACCGCGACGTGCTTCCCTTGCATCCCGCCGCGGCGGTTATCCTGATCGGAACGAACGATATCGCGAATGAAGTACCGATTGAATTTATCCTGCGCAGCATCGAGCTGATGGCATCGTCTGCGCGTAAGCAGGGCGTCCCGGTCATCATTTGCAGCGTTCTTCCTGTAGGTGGCGGAGCCGCCCGGCTACGTCCGCGCGAAACAATCGAGCTGCTCGACGCCTCGCTGCGCGGGCTCGCCGAGACGCAGGGGGCCGGTTACGTCGACCTCTACTCCGCACTGCAGGATGACCGGGGACAACTTGCCGCATCTTTCAGCGACGACGGGCTGCATCCCAACGCCGCAGGCTACCTGCACATGACGGGGGTGCTGCTTCCCCGCTTGCTGCGGTACTACCCCAACGCTGAGCCTGGCGTGCAGTCAACGGGAACTGCGAAGCCTGCGGCGAGAACGATACCGGACCCATACTAGATTGGCCCTGCGGGTGACGGCGCCTGACGCCGTCGGCATCCATGAGGTTCGGAAGAACGACGCTGTCCGGCCCAAGCTCCTGCCGCTGACTCGTGCCCCTTGCTTAAGCAAGTGTGGCGCAGGCGAGCGGCACAACGTGGGCCTGTGGACGGCCGCGCGGCCCTGAGGTTCGCGCCTGGTAGCCAGCCGTTCGAATTCAAGGTCAACGAACGTAGCGTCAGATCAATCAGATCACGGATCCGCGGAGCATCACGAAGCTATCCCGGTAGATTTAACATCGCACTCTAGGTCATCCGAGCCCAAAAGCGCCGGCGATCAGGAACAGCCCGGCCCCGGCGACGACCGTCCCTAGCACCCGCGCAACGTGCTCCCCGGCCGGCGCGAGACGTTCGACGGTGATGGCTGCCGTTACCAGAGCCATCGCGCGCAGGTCCATGACGCCGACGACCAGGAGGACGGCCATCGCACCCGCGCAGCAGTAGCTGCAGTGCCGGCCGAGGCGCAGCCCATGACGCCAAGCGGTGCCCGCGTCGGCCGGCAGCACACCGCCGCGCCGTGGCGCCTCCCGGCAGCAGGCCAGGTGACGTGCTTTCCACGCGGTGAGCTGCAGAATACCGGCGAGCAGGACGACCACACCGATCGCCATTGGTACCGTGCGCGTCATCGGCGGCCGCATCTCGATCGCCGCCAGTGCGACACTCAACGGAAAGGCGGGTATCGCTAGCGCAATCCACACGCAGAAATACCCCGCCCCCACCAGCGCCGTCAGTCGACCCAGGCGCGTCCCGCCTGTCGTGCCAACGCCGTGGCGGTAGCGACTCAGCATCGGAATGAGGGACGGCATCATCATCGCCGCCGTCATCACGACCCACATGCCGAGAAACGACGCCGCGGCAGCGGGCCAGGACTGTCCCGGCACCGGCATCCAGGCCATCGCTACCGTCCAGCCGCCAGGCATTGGCATCCCACCCATGGCCGACATGGAGCCGCACCAGACGACCGTCACCGCCGCGCTCGCTGCGAAGAGCAGCGCTGAGACTCCGAAGAAGGCTTGCTGTGAGGCTCGCTCAGAAGCCATGCGTGAGATCTCCGATTCCCGGCTGAGCCACGTACGCGTACGAGGCGGCTTAGCGCTGAGCGTAGTCATCGTGACGGCGCCACCAGATACCCGTCTCGTTGCGCCCCCGGGGCGCCCGATCGAGCCACGGGTACATGCCCCAGAGGCCGTCCAGTCCGCGTGCATAGGTGGAATAGGTGTGGTACACGGCCCCGTCCTCGAGCACGAACGCGCTCATGCCGGGCCGTTCGCGCGTGTACGTCGCCACGTCGGTACCGGTCATGGCGGCGATCTCGGCGACCGGCCCCCCGTCGCGCTTCGTCGATGATTCGCCACTTGCGCCTCCCGTGCGCGCCGGCTCACGCCGGTAGTTGTATTCGACGCCGCCCCCGCGCTGCTGCGCCTCGGTGAGCGAGACGTTGAAATCGAAGTTGAAGTCGGCACCGAGTGACGACGCCCACGGGAAGCGCCAGCCCATCCGCTGCTTGTAGGCCTGCAGCTTCGCGAGCGGCGCCCGCGACACCGCCGCAAGCGTAACGTCGTGGTTGGCCAGGTGTACCACGAAGCCGTCAAACCCGTCCGCGATGCTGGAGCAGGACGGACAGCCCCCGGTGTACTCGGGCCCGAACATGAAGTGGTAGACCAGCAGCTGCGAGCGCCCGCAAAAGAGGTCTGCCAGACTGGCGCTCCCCTGGTCGGTCTCAAAGGGATACTCCTTGTCGATCCGAACCCAGGGCAACTCCTGGCGCCGCTGCGCCAGCTCGTCGCTGCGCCGCGTGAGTTCTTTCTCCGCCTTGAGCAGTTCCACTCGTGCCGTGAGCCACTCCTGACTTGTCCCGGTCATATGCGTGGGCATCGCTCTTCGCTCCTTCATTGCGGTAGGCATCGTTCGTTTTCTCGATACGATGTCGTTGTTGGACGTGAGATAGTCTAAGCGCCAGGAATCGCACGCTGGGAGTGACAAGTGTGACGGGATTCGGATGGACTCGCTGATCACTGCCGCGGCCCGCGCACTGGCAGCGGGTGATCCCCTCGGGGCCCTGAAGCGGGTCGCCCTGCGCAACGACGCGCCGGCGCTCGCGCTTCGCGGCGTCGCGATGGCACAGCTCGGCGATCTCATTCGGGCGAAGGCGCTGCTGCGGCGCGCGGTGCGTGCCTTCGGTCCGAAGGAGGCCGTGGCCCGCGCACGCTGTGTGGTCGCCGAGGCTGAGATCGCGCTCGTCTCGCGCGACCTGAGCCGCCCTTCGAAGGCGCTCGACGCGGCTCGCGCCACGCTTGAACAGCATGGTGACCGGCTAAACGCCGCGCATGCGCGCTATCTGGAGGTCCGGCGCCTGGTCCTGCTAGGACGCATCGACGAGGCCGAGCGTAGGCTTAACGAGCTCGACCCGGCGCCCTTCCCGCCCGCCTCGCGGGCCGCCCATGAGCTGGTCGTTGCCGGGATTGCGATACGGCGCCTGCGGACGAACGCGGCCCGCGTAGCGCTTGACCGGGCACGGGTTGCCGCCCGGGCCGCACGCATTCCGGCACTGACAGCGGAGGTCCACAGCGCGTCGCTCGTGCTGAACGCCCCTGCGGCTCGCCTTATTGCCGGTGGCAGGGTGCGGCCCCTGCTGCTCGAGGAAGTCGAAGTGTTGCTGGCCTCGAAGATCTTCATCGTAGACGCGTGCCGGTACGTGGTGCGTCACGCACGCACCGTGGTGACGCTCGCACGACGCCCGGTATTGTTCGCGCTCGCGCGCGCCCTGGGAGAGGCGTGGCCGGGCGACGTACCCAGAGAGATGCTCATTGCACGCGCATTCGGCGCGAAGCATATCGACGAATCGCATCGAGCGCGGCTGCGGGTGGAAGTCGCGCGGCTGCGCATAGTGCTGCGGAAGCTTGCTGGCGTGAGTGCGACCAAGCGAGGTTTTGCGTTGGCGCCGCAGCACGCACGCGAGGTCGTCGTGCTGGCGCGGCCCCTTGAAGAGGAGCACGCTGCGGTGCTCGCCCTGCTGGCCGACGGCGAATCGTGGTCGAGCTCGGCCCTCGCGCTGGCCCTTGGGACGAGCCAGCGTACCGTGCAGCGGGGGCTCGACTCACTTAACGGCGCACGCAAGGTGCAGTCGTTCGGTCGCGGGCGCGCGCGTCGCTGGATGACTCCGCCGGTGCCCGGATTCGCGACGACCTTGTTACTCCCTGCTCCTCTGCCGATTGAGTAAGATCGAAACATGACGCGATCCACTGCCAAGATAATCCGTGAGTACGGGCCCTTTCCAGACGCGGACAGCGTTGGCGGAGTCACGTATGACGGTCACCACGTGTGGTTCGCGGCCGGCGACAGGCTGACGGCCTTCGATCCGGCGAACGGGAAGACGCAGCGCTCGATCGAAGTTGCCGCGCACGCAGGAACAGCGTTCGACGGCCAGCATTTGTTTCAGCTCGCCGAGGATCGCATCCACAAGATCGATCCTAAGACCGGCCGCGTGCTCGCCACGATTCCGGCGCCCGGCCGCGGCGGGGACTCCGGGCTCACCTGGGCCGAAGGAACGCTCTGGGTGGGGCAATACCGGGACCGCAAGATCCATCAAGTCGATCCCGAAACCGGGGCGATCCTTCGCACCATCGAATCCAACCGCTTCGTCACCGGAGTCACCTGGGTCGACGGAGAGCTCTGGCACGGCACCTGGGAAGGCGACGAGAGTGATCTGCGGCGCGTCGATCCGCGCACCGGTGAGGTCCTGGAAAGCATCGCGATGCCGCCCGGCGTGGGCGTCTCCGGACTCGAGTCCGATGGCGGCGAGCGGTTCTTCTGCGGCGGCGGCAAGAGCGGGAAGGTGAGGACCGTTCGCCGGCCCAAGCGAGACAGGGCCGCCCGGAGCTCCGTGATTCCCGAGGACTCCGGCACCAAGTAACCAAAAGCGACCCTCGCGGGCGCGCGTCACCCCAAGGGACCGGTGATCGGGGCGTGTGCTGAACCGCGCGTGCCGACCTTCAGTCCTTCAATTCCCGGCGCGTCGCATGCAATATCACCGCGCGTAAGTGGGGTGCAACCGCCGTGATGAATGCCAGGCAGACGCGTAATCGTCTTAAAGCCATCCGACTGACCGTAGCGACGCTTGGCGCATTTCATTCAGCCGCAGGTCTGGCGGCGGCGATCCAGCCCGATCCACCGATCACCTGTAAGTCCTGTGAGGCCTGGAACCTGCCGCAGGAGCCGTTTCAGGTCTATGGCAACACCTACTATGTCGGCGTAGCGGGCCTGTCGTCGATCTTGATTGCGTCCAGCAAGGGACTAATCCTTATCGATGGCGCCCTGCCGCAATCGGCACCGCTCATTGCGGCCAGCATCGCCAAGCTCGGCTTCCGGGTGGAGGACCTTAAGCTGATCGTCAACGCGCACGCGCATTTCGATCACGCGGGCGGTATCGCCGCTCTGCAGCGCGCGAGTGGCGCCCCAGTCGCTGCAAGCCCTTCCGGCGCACGCGCGCTCGCAGCAGGCGGACCGACAGCGGATGATCCCCAATTCGGATCTCCCAGCAACCGGTTCCCGCCGGTGCAGCGGGTCCGCAGCGTTTCCGACCATGAGACGCTGCGCGTTGGGTCACTGGCGATCACTGCGCACTTAACGCCAGGCCACACCCCGGGAAGTGCGACCTGGACCTGGCGCTCGTGCGAAGCCGACCGCTGCCTCAGCATCGTCTACGCCGACAGCTTGAGTGCGGTCGCGGCCCCGGGATTCAGGTTCACGGGGAATGGTTCCACCGCAAGCCGGGTCGCTACCTTTATGAATAGCATTGCCACGGTCGAGAGTTTGCCGTGCGATGTGCTACTTTCTCCGCATCCGGAGCTCTTTGACATGGACGCGAAGCTGCTGCGTCGACACGCGCAGCCGAACATCAACCCTTTCATCCAAGCAGGCTCCTGTAGGCACTATGCGGCGGGTGCAAGACAAGCGCTGCAGCAGCGCATAGCGGAGGAGCGTACTGCGAGCGAAGAAAAGCAGGGCCATCGCGATACCCAGTAGCGCTGGCGCTGCCGCCTTGGTAGCGGCATGACTTTGAGGGCATTGCTATGCACCGTTCCCGCCTCTGCGCAGTGCTGATCGACTGCCGAACCTCCGACTTGGACGCGGCCGCCCGCTTCTGGGGCGAAGCGCTGGGCCGCGCCGTGGATCCAAACCATCCGAGCAGCCGGGGCAATTACCGCATGCTGGCGACCCCGCCCGATGAGCCGATCGTGGAGATCCAGCGCGTGGATCACCCGAGCCGGGTGCACCTGGATATCGAGAGCGACGACATCACTGCCGAAGTGGCCCGGCTGACCAAGCTTGGCGCGACGGTGGTCGACCGTCTCGAGCGCTGGGTGGTGATGGAGGCACCGACCGGCCAGCGCTTCTGCGTGGTACGGGTGCAGCGACCGGGCTTCCCGAAGAATGCCAACTGCTGGGACTAACCCCCCGCTGCGAGCTGGATCGAGTGGCGGGCGGCGGGGATGAGGCCGGCCGTGAGCGCGAGCCGGCCTCGTGAAATCAGCACGAAGACACTCTCGCAAACCCTCGACCCTGATTGGCCACCGCTCACCTCGCCCCGTGTCACCAGCGTGTCTTGCGTGGCATCGCCGCCGTGGACTAACGGCGCTCAGACGTTGGCGGGTATGGGCCGCTGCAACACCATCCCCCAGTGCCACGGAGAACGCGGCAGGTGGGTCATTTCCAGACAACGCAGGCCCGCTCGCTCGCCCCACGCTTGGCACTGCGCGGGGTCAGGGCGGATCTCCAGGGGCGGCCCGCGTGGCGTTTGCACATCCCTCCTCCAGTGAATCACGGCCGCGATACCCCCGGGCACCAGCACACGATGAGCTTCGTGAAGCAGAGCCATCGGATCCTCGGTGTGCAGAATGTTGAACAGCATGACCAACCTCACCGATCCCTCGGGTCGTCCGCAGCCCTCGGTCACGAAGTCACGCTCTTGCACCACCACATTGCGAACCGCGGCCTGCGCTACCCGAGCATTGGTCGCGCGCACCATCGCCGGATCAATGTCCAACGCATACACGGTGCCTGATACCTGGCGAGCCGCTGCGATCGTAAAGCCTCCATAGCCGCAGCCGAAATCGACGACATCGCCGGGCAACCGGCCACACCCGAGCGCCTTGAGAACGCTGTCGGGATCAAAGAACGCCTCCCACACCTCGAGGGACGGCATGTCACTTTCTCGCCCCTTAGCCATCAGATTCGCGTGGGAAGCTCTGTACAAGCGCTCGGAGGACAGTGACGGGTGTTCAACCTGAGGTGGCACATCGATCTGAGTCTCCGGGGCCGCGCGCAGCGTATTGCCGAGGACGACCGGCCCCCATACTTTGCCCGGCATCGTGCCGTCGCAAGGGCGACTTGGACAAATGCCCGCGGTGTTATTAAGTCTATGATTTTACGAATGTTGCACCTGACATGCGGGCCTGCGGGGCGTTTGGGCCGCCGCAAGCTGCCGCGTCCCCTGGGAAAGGCCGCTGCATGGGTTCGGCGCCTCAACGGAGTGCGTACGATGAAGAATGACACGTAATGAACCGCGCGCCGCGTGTCTCGCTCGCCTTCCTGTCTCCAACCTGCACACAATGTGTATTCAGCAT
The DNA here is from genome assembly GCA_963781815.1 of uncultured Pseudomonadota bacterium. Taxonomy (GTDB): domain Bacteria; phylum Pseudomonadota; class Gammaproteobacteria; order Steroidobacterales; family Steroidobacteraceae; genus 13-2-20CM-66-19. Next base: position 587,112 of record CAWAHK010000003.1, read on the forward strand.
TCACCCCACCTTTTGATCACCACAGCGCAACTGACCTGCCCGGTTTGCGGTCACGTCTCGAGTGAGACAATGCCGCTCGACGCGTGCATCTATTATTACGATTGCGCGGGCTGTGGCACGTTGCTACGACCCAGAGCCGGAGACTGCTGCGTCTTCTGCTCCTACGGGACAGTTCCCTGCCCTCCCGTCCAAGCTCAGCAGCCCTGCTGCGGCACGCCCCGCAAGCCCTGAACGGCGACGGCCGTCACCGCGCGCTTGACCATCAGGCTCCGGCGCGCCCCGGCGCCGACTTCGCGCGCGCGGCTTTACATGCTTCTCCATGTATATATACTTACATACATATGAATGCCTTCGAAACGCTCGCCGACCCGACCCGACGACAAATCGTGGAAACCCTGCGCCGGGGCGAGCAGCAGGTGAACGACATTGTCAGGCGGCTCGCCATCCACCAGTCCGGGGTGTCACGCCACCTGCGAATCCTGCGCGATGTGGGATTTGTGCGAGTTCGCCCGGAAGGCCAGCGCCGCCTGTATTCGCTGCGTCCCGAGCCATTCCGCGAACTCGAGACGTGGGTCGACAGTTACCGCAGCCTCTGGGAGGCGCGGCTGGATCGATTCGGGGCGGCGCTGGCGAAGACCCAAAACACCCCCGCTGCGCGGCGGCGGGTCGCACGGAGCAAATCCCATGACTAATGAGACCCGCCACCCCGCTGCCCCTCCCATCAAACTGGAACGTCGCTACGACGCGGCGGTCGAGGACCTGTGGCGATTGTGGACCACGAAGGAGGGATTCGAGTCCTGGTGGGGACCGGATGGCTTTCGGGTTAGGGTACACAAGCTTGAAGCACGCGAGGGCGGCGAGCTGCTGTACGACATGATCGCCGTGGCGCCCGCGCAGATTGCGTTCATGAAGCAGGCGAACATGCCGGTGGCACACGCGACGCGTGGCACGTTTGTCGAGGTAAGGCCCTTCGAGAGTCTCACGATCAACCACCGCATCGACTTCATACCGGGCGCGAAGCACTACGACAATCGCGCCCGCGTGCAGTTCTTTCGCGAGGGTAAGGGCGTGCGGATGCTCATTACCGTCGATGCCCATCACGATCCGCATTGGACACAGATGGCTGCGACCGGCTGGGAGAGTCAGCTGGGTAAGGTCCCGGGAGCGCTGGCAGCCCCTAGGGCGGCGCCGTCGGCTTCTGGCTGAATCGTGGTTGCGCACGCGCGGCGGAATATCAGCCTTTGCGGCCCGACGCGCCGCTCTGGGGCGCCCCGCGCCCGCGAGGGCTGCGACCCGGCCACCTGCTAGCCGGGGGAATCGGCGGCGGTGCGCGGGAACACCCGGTGGAAGATCCCGATCCGTTGCACCAGGGAAGCAAACCGCGGGTCCCCGTGCAATTGCGTGAACATCGGGTCTTGGGCCAAGAAAGGGATCTGCGTCGACCGCTCTTCCAGGGCGCGCTCGAGCCAGAGAAACGCACTCTCGGTATCTGCTAGCGCCGCGTACATCAAGGCGATGTCGTACGCGGCCACGTAACGTTCCTTGGATAGCTTGACCACACGCTGCAGTTCGAGAGTTGCTTCTTCGTGTTGCCCTCCCAGGACGAGTGCCTGCGCCCGGAACGCGTTGCTGCCCGGCGTCTGCAGTGGGCGCCGGTCAATCTCCGCGAGCGCGCGGTCGTAGTCGCCCTTGGCGATGAGGTTGCGAACCAAACTGCCGCGCGCGTTGTCGGCACGATCGTCGAACGCCAGGACCTGCTCGAGCAGCCCGATTGACTCGTCGTACCGTCCCGCATAGTAGAGGAAATCCGCGGCCGCCACCCTTGGCCACAGCCACAGTGGCTCGAGCTGTTGTGCCCGTTCGGACGCCGCCAGAGCGCGATTGGTGTCACCCTGCATCGCGTACAGCCGTCCGCGCCGGTGATACGTCAGGGCCAGTGAGGGATCGAGAAGAACGGCGCGTGCATACTCTCGGTCGGCACCCTCCCAGTCGTATTCGTATTGCGCCTTGATGTGGCCCAAGGCCGAATGCGCCGCGGCCAGATCGGGGTCGATCGACAGGGCCTTCTCAACCGCTTCGCGCGCCTTGGGAAAGACTTCATGGGGCGCGCGCATGCCGAAGATGCCCATGACGGCGTAGCTGTCGGCCAGGGCCGAGTAGGCAAGCGCGTAATGGGGATCCCGCGCGATGGCTTGCTCGTAGAAGGCGATCGCGGCCCGCAGACTCGGTTCGCTCTGCCGGGTCCAGGCGAGCCGGCCGCTCGCGTAGAGGGCGTACGCTTCCGGATCCTGAGTGTAGGGAGCGCCGCGTGTTGAGCCGCTGCCGGCCCAGCGCACCGACAGGGATTGCGCGACTCGGGCAGCAATGATGTCCTGCACGTCGAAGATCGTCGTGAATTCCTGGTCGAAGCTCTGCGCCCAGAGTTGCCGCCCGTCGGCCACCCGCAATAGCCGCACTGACACTCTCAGGCGATCGCCTCGGCGCTGCAATGAACCCTCGAGGACGGTGGCGACTCCCAGCTCGCGACCGGCGGCAATCGCATCCTGGTTCAGGGCCGCATAACGGCGCACCGAGCTCAGGGGACTGATGGCCTGCGGGCTGTACCGTCCCAGACTTGAGATCAGGGATTCCGTCATGCCCAGCTCGAGGGATTCGTTGCGCTCGGCAGGCAGCAGCGGCTTGAAGGGAAGAATGGCCAAGCTCTGGCTGGCGGCAGGGAGGGACGTTCGTGACCGGTGCTCGCTAAAGAACAACCCGCTCGCTGCGACCACGACAATCAGGACCGCGCCCGCAGAAAGCGCTCCGAACCTTGTCCGCCTGACGGCCGCGGGCTCTGCCGATGGCGCCGCGGCGCCCGGTGCCGGGGTGTCGCGCAAGTCCTGCTCATCGCGCCGGGTGACTCGCGCCACGAACCGATAGCCCCGGCGAGCGACCGTCGCAATGTAGCGATTCTCCCCGCGTGTCTCCCCGAGTGCTTGCCGCAGCGTCGAGACGTTCTGGGTAAGACTGTTTTCCTCCACGATCACGCCCGGCCATATCGAGCGCAACAGGAGGTCCTTATCGAGTGTCTCGCCGGCGCGTTCCACCAGACACAGCAGCGTCTCGAACACCCTTCCGGTGAGTGGGATGGCCTCGCCCGTGTCACGACGCAGCAGGCGTTGCTGGCCGACGTCCAGGACGAAATCGCCGAATTCGTACAGGGCGCGTGTGCAGGGCATGAGGATTAGGCGGGCTAATCAGAACAAATCAGAACTTTTCACCGATCCGCCAAGGAATCTTCCGCCGTTTGCGGCTCACAGTCACCTCCTATGCTCGGGCGGGCGCGGGAAGCGCAGTCCGCCGATGCAACTGAGGCCGACTTACCGAAGCTGACTGGGGACACCACGATGAACAGGACATACATTGCCGCTCGGACCCTCCTTATCTGTGTGTCGCTTGCAAGCCCCGTTACCTGGGCCCAAACGCCGGCGAGCGGTAGCCACGACACGACTGACCGCCGCTGTGGCAGCGAACCCTGCGATGCCGTATTTCGAGGACTCCTCGCCTTCTTTAACCGTGACCTCCGGGGACTTGAGGGCAATGGCCGCTCCTGCGCCGATTGCCACATGCCCACCGAGGAGTTCCGGCTTACTCCCTCCGCGGCGGAGGCCCGGTATCAGAAGCTGCAGCAGCGGCGCAGCTACAACCCCAAGGCCGACGATCCGCTGTTTCGGCCGATCGACGCCGATGACTTCCACATCAACGGCGCGGGGGCGAGTGACTACAGCAACTTACGCGAGAACGGCCTGATCCGCATCGTGTTCGCCTTGCCGCCGAATATGCGCTTGATCGATCCGGCCACCAACGCACCCTCGAATGAAACGACAGTCGACGTGTGGCGGATGGTGCCCGGCGTCACTGACGTGCGGCTTACGGGGCCCGATGGGCTGAATCCGTGGCCACGCGGTCCGAACCCGTCCGGCGGCTATCAGCTCGACGGCCGATTCCTGACCCTGCAGGAGCAGGCACTGGGGGCTTTGCTCTCCCATGCACAGATTCAGAATCCTCCCCCGCAGCGAATGCTCGACGACCTGAATTCCTTTCAGCAGATACTCTTCACGAACGAACGGGTGCGTGCCCTGTCGGATGCGATCGACGCCGGGGTGACACCGTTGCCTGACGCCGAGCCGCCACTGAATGCGCTGGAACAGCAAGGCAAGGTGGTCTTCACCCGTGCGTGCGCGCAGTGTCATGGCGGCCCCGGACAATCCACCCCGCAGGCCCCGGTAGTGCGCTTCCACGACATCGGCTCGCAATGCCCGCGCCCGGTGGACACCGTCTCACCTGCGCGCTTCAACTTCCTTGCGTGCCCGCCTCGGCTTGCCCGCAACGCGCGCACCTACGAAATCACCATGCCGAATGGGACCAAGATGCGCCGCACCAGCTCCGATCCCGGCCGCGCCCTGCTGACGGGGTTCGTGGGTGGACCACCGGGCCTGGATGACTGGAACAAGCTCGATGTCCCCGGGCTGCGCGGTCTGCGCCACACGGCCCCGTACTTCCACAACAACAGTGCCAATACGCTCGAGGAAGTCGTCGATCACTACATTGAGTTCTTCAAGAGAGTTGAAGCGAACGCCCTCCCCGGCGTCGTGCCTCCGGCGACCTCGACCGATGGGGTGCATTTTGATCGGCACCCCACCCAAGAAGAGCGGGCGGCGCTCTTGGCGTATCTGAACACGCTGTAGCGGCAGGCTGCGCTATTTCTCAGAATAGCGCAGCCCTCCGTCCTCGATGGCGCGGTTCTCACGGTGCGTGTGGCTTCCCCAGCGTTTGTCCCGGCACGACTGCCCCGTGGGCGCGCGTCACTTTGGCCGACGTGGCACCCCATGGCCGCCGGGACCCCCGGACCAAGGAGTATCGCCCCCTGAATCCCTGAGTACCTCGCAAGCAGATCCCTTCGTGGCCTTCAGGCGCCATCCGATCCATACTCTGTTCTCTTCGCGTCCGACGGCCTCAGAACGCGACTCGAGGGGCGCTAGGTCTGGCAGCTTTGTCCCAGCCCAACAGCCTCGATACTCTTAAAAGCCCAAGGCCGTCTCGCAGAAGGGGGGCTGCATGTCCAGTACTGGCATGATCCGGTTTACGAGCCCCGCTGCAATGTCGCTGATGCTCGCCGTCGGACCAGTCCGCGCGGCCGAGAACGCCCTCGAGGAGGTGCTGGTCACCGCCCAAAAGCGCACCGAGGACGCGCAGCGGGTTCCGCTCGCGGTATCGGTGGTGAGCGGGACGCAACTGGAGCAGATCGATGCGCTTGGCATCGCCGATCTCAGCACCGTGATTCCGAGCGTCACATTCAATACCGGCAGAGAGCTTCGCGACAGTTCCATTCGGATCCGCGGCGTGGGGACGGACGTTATCCTCCCTGGGATTGAGCCGAGCGTGTCAACGGTCGTCGACGGCGTCGTGCTGGCACAGCAAGGTTCGTTCTTCAACGACCTGGGCGATATCGAGCGCGTCGAGGTGCTGCGCGGGCCTCAGGGGACGCTTTTCGGTAAGAATTCCTCTGCGGGCGTGATCGCTGTCATCACCAAGGACCCCAACTTCAACCGGCTCGAGGCCGGATCCAGCGTTCTCGTCGCGGCCGACAATGAGTACCGGCTGAACGGGGTGATTTCCTCGCCCTTGTCGCCCTCGGCAGCGTTTCGTCTGAGTGGCTTTTATCGTCAAAGCGACGGAATCGTGAAGGATGCTTTGACAGGCGTGCGGTATAACGACGTCGCAGCGTATGGATTCCGCGGAAAGTTCCGCTGGCGGCCGGCCGAGTCCGTCGATCTGCTGCTTGCCCTCGACAGTCAGCGCTTCCACTCGAACTGCTGCGCACTGCCGATGCGGGCGGCCAGTAAGAATCCGATTGTGCCTAACACCGGCATCGCTGTGGGCCCGCTCAATGACGCCGTGGCCCTGGGCGGGTCGAACGTGTTCGCGGATCAGGAGAACTACGGTGCCGCGCTCACCGGCAACGTGAGCTTTAGCGGCTATACGCTTACCTACATCGGTGCGGGACGCAAATGGGCGGCGGAAGGGGATTTCGACATTGACAGCACGCCCGCGCACATCGTTACCTCAAACTTCAATACCACCGATGCCACGCAGATGTCACACGAGCTCCGGCTCGTTTCGCCACTATTTGCTCGGGCCGACTACGTACTAGGGCTGTTCTACCTCGCAACAGACGTCAGCCAGACTCTGGACCGTCGCGGTACGCGCATCAATCTCATCACGTCCATCAATCCGGATGGAACGGTGCAGGCCCCGCCGGGTTCGGAACTGGTCCTGGTCGCCGACTCGACGCTCAGGACGCAGAACGCGTCGGGTTACGGGCAGCTGGATCTTCGACCCGTGGAGCGCTTGACGCTTACCGCAGGCGCCCGCTTCATTTCGGAAACACAGCATCTGGACTTCTTTCGACCGCTGCCGAGTCCGTTCTACGGCGTCGGCGCGTTGGGGCCCGCGGCGGGCGACTACTCCGACCATGCCACGATCGTAAAGCTCGCCGTTCGCTGGGCATGGACGGATACGCTCGGCACGTACGCCAGCTACTCAACCGGTTACAAGGGCCAGGGGATCTCGGCCTCTGCGCCCATCTCAGCGGCAGCGCTTGCCGCGCTGCCACTAAAGGCAGAGAACTCCCGGCTGTGGGAGCTTGGGCTGCGCTCACAGTTTTTTGATAAACGGCTCACCTTGAATCTCACGGGCTTCCTGACGCAGTTTGAAAACTACCAGCAACAGGCATTCGATCCGGTCCTCGGCATTTTCGTGATTACCAACGCTGGTAACGTGCACACCAACGGAGTCGAGCTTGAGTTCGTCTGGGCACCCTCTCCGCAGCTCTCCATTTCCGGCGGGCTAACCTACCTTGACGCGGGCTATGATTTTAATGGCCCCTGCTACCAGGGCCAGACCGCTGCGCTTGGCTGCCACAGCGGGCAGCAGGATCTGCGCAAGGGCGCGTTTGTCAACGCTCCGGACCTGCGCTACACGGCGCTAGCGCGCTACACGCTGCCCCTGTCTGCCGCATCCGCCCTCTACGGCCAGGTGGACTTTCGTTGGCAGAGCGAGCTGCAGTTTGCCTACGATCAGAATCCGCTGTTTATTCAGAACGCCTACGGCATCGCCGACTTGAAGCTCGGGGGATTGTTCGCTCGCGGGCGCTACGAAGCGTCGCTGTTCGTGAAGAACGCGTTCGATCAGCACTACGTCTCGAACGTCATCGGACAAGGGGCCGCCGGCGGAGGCGCCGTCGTCAACGCAATCCCACGGGACTTCCGCCGGTATTTTGGCGCCGAATTTTCAGTGAGGCTGTGAGCCGCAGCGGCACCGCCAGAGCCGTGTGCTACTCTGCGAGCTCCCGGCAGCTCCGTCGCAGGCTCGTGGCGATTTGCCTGGGTTCACCGCTGCTGACTGAAGGTTTTAAGGGCGCGCGCGGCTTCCTCAACTGGACTGCAGGGCCTGGCTATGAGTCCTAGCGATCACCCAAATAAGCTCCCGCCCTCAGCGTCTGCGATTCGCCGTTCAGTTCTCAAGACGCTTGCCGTCAATCACACGAAGCTGTGGATTGCCGTCCTGGTGGGTGTCTCGGTCTTCCTCGCGTCACCGCCGAACTGGACTGAGATAAGCAGGCTGCTGACGGCGTGGAATGGTGCCCTCTTGTTCTACTTACCAGCCACATATCTTTGGATGAGGCGCCTGGACTCCAAACAGCTGCGGGCCCGCTACGAAGCGGAGGATCCCACCGCCCCCGTCATATTGCTCATTGTCGTCGCGGCGGCACTGCTGAGCGTGGTCGCCATTGTGATGCTGCTGTCCAACATGAAACAGGTCGATCCCGCGGACCGCGCCGCCCACCTGGCACTGGCGGCCCTCACCATCGTGAACTCCTGGTTGCTGGTTCCGAGCTTGTTCACCCTTCATTATGCGGACATGTTCTACAGTGCCGCCCCCCAGGACGCGCCGCTGTCCTTTCCCAACACCACGGAGCCGCTATTCTGGGACTTCGTCTATTTTTCATTTACCATCGCGGCGGCCTGTCAGACTTCGGACGTGTCGACTAATGACAGTGGGGTCCGCAGGGTTGTGGTTGCGCAGAGTATCGTCGCCTTTTTCTTCAATCTTTCCATCCTGGGTTTTGCCGTCAACGTTACCGCGGGACTCCTAAGCGGCAACTGACACTTAGATCTCGTCCCTTTCCGCGCGGGCGGTAGCTGCCAGATCGCTCGGCTGGACGGATACCGCCGCTTGACGCAGCCTTAGTCGCGCCGCCTGGAGACCACGAAGGCTTCGTCGTTGAACCAGAGCCCGCCATGGCTTTGCAGCACGCGTTGCGTGGCCTCGAGGTATGCCCCGTTCGTGACGACCGCGTCGAGCCGCTCATCCTCGATCTGGTTCACGTAGATCGCAGCATTCCAGGCGGCGAACAGGGTCGATGTACCAATGCGGTCGCCGATCTCCGACGGCAGCGTGTGCATCTCGTAGCGAAAGACCGCCCGCTCATCCGGGAGCGCCGTGAGGTTGAAGTCGCGCGCATCGCGCCCCAGCTCGCGCCGCAGCGCGGCCAGCAATTCGTGGCGATCCACCTGAAACGGGCGTTCCTCGGGCCACAGCTGCCGGATGATCTCCAATCCCGGATCGCGGCCCCAGGACTGGATCGCGAGCAGCCGTCCCCCGGGAGCAAGGCTGCGCGCCAGCGGCGCGAGCACCTTCTGTACCTTGAAGTTCGCATCCATGCGCGCGCGCCACGGCTGCGAGGCGAGTACCAGATCGTAGTGCTCGAAAATCTGCCCCGGCTTTGGAATGACCCCATCGAGCAGGAACTTGTGATCCTCCCGGTACATGACCAGCACCGAGGGCCGCACGATCATGGGGTTTCCGGTCCTGGGGCTCGGCCGTGTCTGCCAGCCGCTGGCAAGCGCATCACTCAGCTCCTCGATCTGCTGCGCGTACTCGTGGGCCGTCGCGCCGCTGAGGCGTACCTCCTGCCAGTTGAGCGCGGCAGCGAGGTGCGCATCGCGCGGCATCAGGCGCGGCGCCTCGGCATAGTTGAGGTTGGTGACCACGAACACGGTAGCCGGGTGCTCGCAGAAGCGGTCCGGCAGCTTCTCCAGCCCCAGACGCACGTCCTCGAGGCTGATTTCCTTCGCAACCACGAACATCGGCACGGTGGGAAACTGGCGGTGCGTGCTTCTCATGACACGCCCGATCACGGTGCCATCACCCATGCCTGCGTCGAACATGCGGACCGCCGGTGGCGTGGGTCGCAGCAAGGTCACCTCGTGCGCCGCGCGCCGCGCGATCGCGGATTTTTCATTGCAGCTCGTGACAAACGCCAGGTACTTCTGGCGGTTGTCGTAGAAGCGAAACGGCGGCGAAGCCGGCGCTGTCGCCGCGGCGGGGGCCGCGGGTGCGGCCGGGCTGTTCATGTCCTCAGCCCCACAGGCGGCTCGAAGCGAGCTGCGCCCCCTCGACCAGCGAGCGCAGCTTCAGGTACGCGATGTCCGGCTCGACCGGGCCAAAACCGGCGAAGGTGCCGAAGCCGCAGTCAGTACCGGCCATGACGCGCTCGCGCCCGACGATGTGCGCGAAGCGCTCGAGGCGCTCGGCCACCAGTTCCGGGTGCTCGATGTAGTTGGTGGTGGTGGCCAGCACGCCCGGGATCAGCACCTTGTCCTCCGGGACCCGCACGTCCTTGAATACCGCCCACTCGTGCGCGTGGCGCGGGTTTGCGGCCTCGAACAGCAGGCCTTGCGCCCGGGCCTTGAGCACGATCGGCAACAGCCGTGCGAGCGGCACGTCGTGGTGGTGCGGCCCCTCGTAGTTGCCCCAGCACACGTGCATGCGCACCCGCTCGGGGGGCACGTTGCGCAGGGCGTGATTGAGCACTTCGATGTGCCGCGCCGCGAGGCGCTCGAACTCCTCGAGCGAACGGTCGCGGTACATGGTGTGACGGCCCATGGCGAGATCCGGTGCGTCGATCTGCAGGAGTATGCCGGCGCGCACGATGCCCTCGTATTCGGCCTGCAGGGCCGCGGCCAGCGCCTCCAGATATTCGTCCTGGGTGCGGTAGTAATCGTTGGGCTGAAAGAGCGCGATCACCCCCGGGGAGGCTGCGTTCATGAAGGCCGCGGTCGGATGCGCCGCCGCCACCGCGCCCTGCAGGTTGCGCAGGTCGGTCGTGAGCGGCCCCAGGTCCTTGACCGCGACGGCGGCGACGCAGCGCGGACGACGGTACTTGGCAGTCGCGCCGCGCTCCGCCAGCTTGCGCAGCAGCCCGGGGAACTCCACCAGGTCCTGCCCCGGCTCGCGCGGGGTGTCACCATCGAATCCCGACAGGCGGCGTGCGATGTAGGTGGCGTAGCTGATCTTGCTCATCTCGCCATCGCTGACCACGTCGATGCCGATCCCGACCTGACGGCGCACCACCTCGGCAACCGCCGTGCGCAGCACTTCGTCGTCGGCGTCCCCATCGCGGGCCTCGTCGCGCTCACGCGCAAACAGCACGTCGGTGACCGCCTGGCTGCGCGGCAGGCTGCCGACGTGCGTGGTCAGAATACGGCCTGCACTTGCGCTCATGAACGGTAACCCCTTGCTTGCCCTCAGGCCTGGTCCGGCGCGGCGGGCCTCAGGCGGAAGTCGTAGTCGACCGAGTAGAACGGCGTGTCCAGTCGCTCGCCGTCAGGGCCGGCTCCCGGAGGATGGCGTTTGAACTGCACCACGAGGGACTCCTTCATGCCAAACACGGCGTCGGAGTCCAGGTATTGGCTGCCGGCGACGAACAAGTGGGTGGTCACCGGCAGGTGGCCGGGCGCGGACACGATCATGTGCACGTGTCCGGGGCGATACGGATGGCTGCCCGTCTTGCGCAGCATCCTTCCGACCGGCCCGTCGGTGGGCACCGGGTAGAAGGTCGGCCTGATCGACCGGAACCAGTAGCGCCCCTCGGCATCGGTGCGGATCCTGCCGCGCGCCTTCATGCCGGTCTCGCCGGGAATCTGCATGTCGTAGTTGCCTTCCCCGTCGCCCGACCAGATGTCCAGCAGGGCATTCGGCAGCGGCCTGCCGTCGGTGCTGAGCACGCGCCCGGAATAGAACGCCGGCTCGCCCTTGACTCCCTCGGCAAGGTTGCTGCCGCACGGCAGCTCCGGAGCACCTTCCCAGTAGTAGGGGCCCAGAACCGTCGATTCGACGCTGCCCTCCTCTGCGGGATGGTTGAGCGTGATGACCAGCACCGAGACCCCGAGCGTGTCCGACAGCAGGATGAACTCCTGGCGCTTGTCGGTGCAGGCCTTGCCCACGTCGGTGAGAAACTGAATGGCCGTAAACCATTCGGACTCGGTCAGACTTACGTCCCGGACAAAGTCGTGCAGGTGAGTGACCAGCGAAGTCATAATGCGCGCGAACCGCGGGTCCTCACATGCGGCGAGCCGCCCGATCACCGCCTGGGTAATGCTGTTCTCATCAAGCTCGCGCATGAGTTTCACACCCGGCAGTCCGGCAGCTCTTCAGCGATACGTGTTGTTCGAAGTGTGATCCCCCGCGAGCCAGCGCTTCAGCGACTGGTGCGCATCCGCACGCCGGTCACGGGCGATCTCCTCCACCTTGGGGTGGTCGCGCGTGAACTCGAGGATCAGCCCGTTCGGGTCGGTCACGTACACCGAGCGGCAGTAGCCGTGCTCCAGCACGTAAGTGTTGGGCGGCTCGATGCCGGCCTTGGCGATGCGCGCCTCGATGGCGGCCTGGGTCTCCGCGTCCACCGCGAGCGCGATGTGGTGAAACGGTGTGGACGGCATCTTCGGCCCGAATTCCTCCTGGTCCTTCGGATCGGCAAACTGGAAGAACGCGAGCGCCCCGCCGTCGCCGATGCCGTAGAAGGTATGCACGTAGGTGCGCACTTTGCCGAACAGGTCATCCGACTCGCACCAGGTCGCGAGCAGCGGCAGCCCGATCACGTCCTCGTAGAACTGGCGCGTCTTTTCCTGGTCCTTCGTGACATAGGCGGTGTGATGCAGCCGCGCGGGCAACTTCTTCATCGGCGCCATGAGGGATTCTCCTTACTCAGAACTTGTACGCGAAATCCACGCCGTAGCGGCGCGGCAGGGCCCGCCACAGGAAGCCGCCCGTCGAGAACTCCGCGTTGTAGAGCTTGTTGGTCAGATTCTTCGACCACGCCGTAATCGACCACCGGTCGGCCTCGATGCCGGCGCGCAGGTCCAGCAGGCTGATCGGATCGCGCGAAGTCAGATTATACGGGTCCCACCAGGTACGGCCTATCATCTGATAGTCCAGGCGCACCACGCCCCTGAGGCTGTCGCCGAGGGGGTGGTGGACTTGGAAGCCGGCGTTGACGGTGTCGTGGGTCAGCAGCGGCGGCTTGTTGCCCACCACCGAGGGATCCTGCATCGCGGTGATCTTGCCGTCCGTGTAGCCATAGCTTGCGTACAGGTCGAGCCAATCCGTCGCTCTGCCGGTCAGCTCGAGCTCCCCGCCCTTGTAGCGCGCATCCAGATTGCCGAGGTTCTGCGTCGAGGTCGTGGCGTCGAAGTAGAAGAAGTAGCCATTGTGCGAAGTGGTGTCGAACAGGGCCAGGTTCGCGGCCAGTCGCCGGTCAAAGAACTCGCTCTTGAAACCGATTTCCCAGGTGTCGGCGATCTCCGCCTGGAAAACGTCATGCACGCCAAGGTGGCCGGCAGCCGCGGCGACCGCGCCCACGCCTGTCTGGTTGAAGCCGCCACTGCGAAACCCGCGGCTCCAGCCGCCGTAGATCGTGACGTTCTCGGTCGGCTTGTAGCGCAGCGTGCCCTTGGGCTGCACCGCGCTGAAGGTCTCCTTGCGCACCTCGCCGGTGGCAGCCGTGCCCAGCGTCGCGGCCGGCAGGAACGCCGTGGGCGTGTCGGTGGTGTTCTGCCGCTGATCCTCATCGTAGCGGATCGCCGCGTCGAACTCCCACTGCTTGGTGAACTCGTAGGTGGCGTCGGCGAAGACCGCCCAGGCGTTGTTGTTCTGCGAATCCGCCAGGAAGGTGAAGTTGGTATTGGTGGCATACGGATTGGTCGGATCAACAATCGGCGTCTCATAGACCCGCGGGACGCCAAATCCCCGATCGATGATGTTGTCGGTGGAGATGAAGCGCTCCGTGTGGATGAAGTACGCGCCAGCGATCCACGAGAAGTTGTTGACCTTGTTGGACGTGAAGCGCAACTCCTGGCTGTAGGTCTTCACGTCGATGAACTGGCTCTGGCTCAGATCGAACGGCCCGCCTTGGGCCGGCGTCGGTGCCGCCCCGAAGCAGAACGGACAGTTATAGGTGATTGACGTAGTTATCGGCCGGAAGTCGTAGGCATCGCCGGTATCGATCTCCTTGGTCTGGTTGTAGTCCGAGACCGCTGTGAACGTTCCCAGGCCCACTCCGTAGTCGAGCTTGAGCGCGACGTCGGTCACGTCGCGGGTGTCGGTGCCGAGGTTGTTGGTCTGGATCGGGCTGGTGACGTCGTTCGCGTTCGGCGGCGTCGTGAAACTGCTGAAGGGGTTGGCCTCGTCATCGCGCGGAATGATGTAGTAGTAGGCGGTCGTCTCGACGTGATCGAGGAATACCCGCAGGTCCGCGGACAGCTGCTCGTTCGGTCGCCACAGCAGCCGCACCCGCCCGGTGTAGTCCTTGTACGGGTCCGCCTTCTTGCCGAGGGAGCTGTTCTCAAGATAGCCGTCGGTGTTGTAGTAGTTGAATGACGCCCGGTATCGCAGCGTCCCGCCCGAGTCGATCGGTCCGCCGAGGGCCAGCATCCCCTTCTCGGAGACGCCGTTGCCTACGCCTGCCCTGACGGTACCTTCGAAGTGATCGGGGGGGTCGGCCGTGCGCACGATGATGGCGCCACCGATCGCGTTACGGCCATACAAGGCGCCCTGCGGCCCCTTCAGCACTTCGATCTGCTGGATGTCGGTCAGCTGCTGGTCGAACATGTAGGGATTGGGCTCGAGCACCCCGTCGACCAGTACGGCGACCGATGGCTCGCTGTTGCGCGCCTGCGAGATGCCGCGGATTGTGATGAACGAGTTGCCGACGTTCTGCACCTCGACCATCGTCATGTTCGGCACCAGCGCGACGAAGTCGCGGGGCGCTTCGATTCCCGCCGACTCGATCGTCTGCGCGGTGAACACGTTCTCGGTCACCGGTACGTCGAGCAGCGTTTCTTCGCGCTTGCGGGCGGTCACCACCACCTCCTGCAGTAGGGGCTCGGATGCCGGACTCGCAGTCTGTGCCTGAGCCTGCGCCCACCGCGGCCCCGCAATGGACAGCACTCCGAGTGCGATAGCGAGACCTGAGGCGATTCCGCGCTTGATGGTGAACATTTGAGACCCCTCTTGTGCTTGCAATTTTCAGGAATTCACGCCGCGCGCTGCGGCTTCGAGCTCGCGGCGCACCAGCTGCGCGCCGGCCACCATGGACTTGAGCTTTCCGAAGGCGACGTCGTGGGGAAGGTATTTCATGCCACAGTCCGGTGCGACCAGCAGTCTCCCTGGATCGACAAATGGCAGGGCGCGCCGGATGCGGCTCGCCACCAGCTCAGGCGTCTCGACCGTGTGACTGGCGAGGTCGATGACGCCGAGGATGATCTGTTTGCCCGGCAGCCCCTGGAGCACCGCGCAGTCGAGGTTCGACTGTGCGGTCTCGATCGACACCTGCGCGCAACTGCACTCGGCGAGCTCAGGCAGGAACGAGTAGCCTGACGGGCGTACGTGAATGATGGCGGCGTAGCCGAAGCAGATGTGCACGGCGGTGACGCCAGAGACGTTTTCAAGCGCGCGGTTGAGCGCCCGCAGCCCGAAAGCGCGCGCTTCTTCCGGGCGCGCCTGCATGTAGGGCTCGTCGATTTGCACCACGTCCGCCCCGGCACTGAAAAGATCGCGGATCTCCTCGTTGACAACGGCCGCGTAGTCCATGGCCGCCTGCTCGCGGCTGCCGCCGTAGTAGTCGATCTGCGCCTGCTGGGCCATCGTGAAGGGCCCGGGCACCGTTACCTTGACCTTTTGCCGCGTATGAGCGCGCAGGAACTCAAGATCGCGCACCCCCACGGCGTGGCGGCGCCGGATGGGCGCGATGACTCGTGGCACGGGGTTCGGGTGGCCGCTGCGATCGAGCGCCGTACCGGGATTATCCAGATCGACGCCCTCAAGCGCGGTGGCGAAGCGGTTGGAATAGCTCTCGCGCCGAATCTCACCGTCCGTGATGATGTCGAGACCCGCCTCCTCCTGGGCCTTGATCGCCACAATGGTGGCATCATCCTGCGCCTGTGCCAGCAACTCCTCCGGGATGCGCCACAGCTCGCGCGCCCGTACCCGCGGGGGAAAACGCCCCGCGAGGCGCTCACGGTCGATCAGCCACGCCGGCTGCGGATAGCTGCCGACGAGCGAGGTCGGAATCAGCATCGTCGTTACCTCTGTCCTTCAGCCCTTGTGAGCCCGGTGCACGCAGCGCCGCCGGGCCAGGTAGTGCCTGCGGCCAGTGAGGCGCGGATCGCCTGGCCGTGCTGGTCCAGCAGAGGCGCTGCGCTCACCGAGCGTGCGCGGTTGCCGTTGAACTGCAGCGCCGGCCGCACGGCCTGCGTTGCCGAGTGCGCTCCTTCAATCGGCACCACGATGCCAAGATGGCGCACCTGCGGGTCGGCTACGACGTCATCGAGGCGGTTAACAGGTGCGTAAGGCACATCGTTGGCCTGCAGTCGCCCGATCCAGTGTGACAGCGGCTGGCGCACGAAACGTGCATCGAGCTCCAGGCGCAGTACCTCGTACTCCGCAATCCGGCGCTCGCGCGGATTGAAACGCGGGTCGGTCGCAAGTTCCGGCGCATCGAGCGCGCTGACCAGGCCTTGCCAGAACTTCTCAAGCGACGACAGGTGGATCGCGATCAGCCGCTCGTCGGCGGTGCGCAGAATATAGGCCTGCGCCAGGCGCGGGCGGTCGGCGGAAGTGGGAGTCTCGCCGAGTGCGAAAAAAGCAGCGAAGGGCTCGACGGCGAAGTGCGCCATCGCCTCCAGCATGGATACCTCGACGTGCGCGCCGCGATCGGTGCGACCCCTTTGCACGAGGGCGGCGAGAATGCCCTGCGAGGCGTACAACCCGGTAATGGCATCGGCCAGTGCGGGACCGAGGAACTGGGGTCGACGATAATCGACCACCACACTGAGAAACCCGCTGAGCGCCTGGGCCACCGAGTCGTAGCTCGGACGCTCCGCGTAGGGGCCGCTCGCGCCGAAGCCACTGATGGAACAGTACACCAGCCGCGGGTTGACCTGCAGCAGCTGTTCAACGCCCGCCCCGAGACGCTGCGCGGTTCCGGGCCGGAAATTCTGGATGTAGACGTCGGCCTCGCGGACGAGACCCCGGAAGATCTCGCAGTCCGCGCTCTTCTTCATGTCGAGCGCCACGCTGCGCTTGTTGCGGTTATAGGCCTGAAAGTGCGGCGAATACTGACCGCCTTGGTAGGCACGGTAGGGGTCGCCCTCGGGGCTTTCCACCTTGATGACGTCGGCGCCGAGGTCCGCCAGCATCATCCCGGCGCACGGACCGGTGATGAAGGTGCCCTGCTCGACCACGCGAATGCCTGTCAGTGCCGCTGCCGTATTCTGCACGCCTCAGCCCTCCTTGCTCGGCTCGAACCCGGGCGGCGCATCCCCGTCGTAGCTGATCGCCTGGGCCGCCGCGTGCGACATGACGAAGCCGATGGCGCGCTGCTGTTCCTCGAGCAGGTGCGCCACCAGACCCGCGGTGCGCGCCAGCAGCGGCACGCCCTTCAGCGCCAGGAGCGGATACCCGGCATCCAGCAGCACCGCCGGGATCGCCCCGGAGACATTGAGCGCCAGCGGTCGCCCGATGATTTCCGGCAGCAGCCGCTCAACGATCCGGGCAATGGCGGCGTGCTGTCCGGAGGTCCCTGCCTCGACCGCCACCTCAAGTAGCCGCTCGGCGCGGGGATCACCCCCGCGGTGCAACGGATGCCCGTAGCCTGGAATCGCCTGCTTGGCCTCGCGATACTCGCGCACCACCTCGCGGGCAGCCGCCTCCAGGGACCCACTGCGCTCGCTGCGCGTGTGAATCTGCGCCAGGAATCGGCCCGCGGATTCAGACGAGCCCAGCACCACGGATCCGCACCCCAGGATCCCCGCAGCGACCGCCCCCTGCAGAGCCTCCGGCGCCGCCGCGAGGGTCATGCGCGACACCTGCACGCTGGGTACCAGTCCGTGTTCGGCAATCGCCACGAGCGTTGCGTCGAGCACGCGCAGCTGGCCCGCCGTGGGCAACGCACCGGTGACTAGCAGCCAGAAGTGCTCGCTGAAGCTGATCTTGCCGATCAAATCGCGGGCCAGATCACGGCCGCGAACCAGGATGGTTGCTTCGTTTGACGTCGAAATCGATGAGCTGCGCTGATCCTGCCGCCCGATCTTCAACTCTCCCCCCTCCCAAGCCATTTCGCATACCGAAATGGTAGTCGGTATACGAAACCATACTGAACTGCGGTGCGCGGCCGCGTCAAGGCTGCTGGCCGCCTCTTCCGGCCTTTCGGATATCGAAATAGACTGCGTGGGTGGCTAAGGGCAGAAAAGCGCCGGCGCGTCGTGAAGCGATGGGAGGACTCGCCAAGGGACTTGCCGTGATCCGAGCCTTCGCGCGCGACCACGCGGCTCTCAGCCTCAGCGACATCGCCCGCAGCGCGCGTATCCCGGCGGCTACCGCACGCCGTTGCCTGCTGACGCTGGAGGAACTCGGCTATGTCACGCGCAGCGGGCGTGATTTCCTGCTGCGGCCCAAGGTGCTCGAGCTTGGGGCGGCCTATCTCGAATCAATGAATATCGAGCAGATCACTAAGAACCATCTGGAGGAGCTGGCGCGTACCACGGCGGATTCGGCCGCCCTGTGCGTGCTCGACGGGGTCGAGATCGTCTATGTGGCGCGCACCTCGGTGCGCACCTTGCTGCGCCTGGAGGCGCACGTCGGCAGTCGCTTCCCGGCGCACGCCACCTCCACCGGACGCGTGCTGCTGGCGGGGGTCACTGCCGAGCGCCTGCAGCGCTACTTTCAGACTGCGAAGCTCGAGGCGCTCACCGAGCGCACCGTCACCGACCCGCAGAAGCTGCGCGCACTGATCGAGGATTGCCGTCGCAGCGGCTTCTCGGTGGTGGAAGATGAACTGGCCTATGGCGTCATCGCGCTGGCGGTCCCGGTTCTTGATCACCAGGGTCGCGTCGTCGCAGCTCTGAACTCCTCGAGCCATTCACGCCGCACGACCAAGACAAAGCTGGTGCGCGAACGCTTGCCGATGCTGCAACGGGTGAGCCGGCAGATCTCCGCTGATCTCGCCACCGTTCCCTGGTTGTCCTTAAGCGCGCAGATCTAACCGCGTCCCGCAGCCGCGCACGCTTGACGACCGCCAGGTGAGCCCGTAGCCTAAATGCGAAAATGTTTTCGCTATCCGAATTCGACGCTCAATGCCGCTAGCGGGCGCAGCGAGGAATCCGGCCACGCAGGCCCCAGACCAGTACTTCACGGTATCCGGCGTTCGTCTGCGGTTCCGGGACGAGGGCGCCGGACCCGCGGTCGTGCTGTTGCACGGATGGACCTTGGGTCTTGAAATGTGGGACCCGCAGGTGGCAAGGCTGCGGCATGCCTTCCGCCTGGTGCGTCTGGACCGCCGCGGTCACGGTCTCTCCGGCGGGACGCCGTCGCCGCAAGATGACGCGGCCGACGTGACCACTCTTTGTACCCGCCTCGGACTGAATCGCGTGGGGGTCATCGGCATGTCCCAGGGAGCACGCAGTGCTCTGGCCCTCGCCTGCGGCACCTCCGTCAGCGTGGCTGCCCTCCTGCTAGACGGACCGCCCTCTTTCGATCGTGCCGGCCCCGAGGATGTGTCCCTCGAACACTTCCGGCTCCTCGTCCGCAATGGTGGTATGCCGGCCTTCCGCCGCGAATGGTTGCACCATCCGCTGACGCAGCTGCACACCGTGGATCCGCAGGCACGCGCGCTGCTCCGCACGATGATTGAGCGGTTCGCCGGCAATGAATTCGCCGCCGGCGCTGCGCAGAACGTGCCTCTGACACCACTGCTGCCGCCAGTACCGGCCTTGGTGCTGACGGGCGAACTCGACGCGCCGAGTCGGATCCGGTCCGCCGAACGACTCAGCGCGCTGCTGCCGAGTGCTGAACTCGCCGTGATCAAAGGCGCGGGTCACCTGCCGAATCTTGACCGCCCGGATGAGTACAGTGAGGTGTGCCGCGGTTTTTTTGACCGGCATCTGCGGGCGCACAGCGGCCCCTGAGGAGTTCCCATGCCCAAGGTCCTGATTCTCTACTACAGCAGCTACGGCCACATCGAGGCCATGGCGTATGCACAAGCCGAGGGCGCCGCCCGCATCGCGGGGGGGCACGTGACTGTGAAGCGCGTGGCGGAACTGGCCCCGGCAGAAGTCTGTCGTGCCTCGGGATTCAAGCTCGACCAAAAGGCGCCGCTGGCGAGTCCGGATGAACTGGAGCAGTACGACCTGATCATCTTCGGGACTCCGACCCGGTTCGGTAATATGGCCGCGCAGATGCGCAACTTTCTCGACCAGACCGGTGCCCTGTGGGCACGCGGTGCGCTCGTCGGCAAGGTAGGCAGTGTGTTCTGCAGTACCGCGAGCCAGCACGGTGGCCAGGAAACCACCATAACCTCCTTCCACAATACGCTGCTCCACCACGGCATGATCGTGGTAGGTCTGCCCTACACGTTCAAGGATCTTGCCACGATGCGCGAAGTCACCGGCGGCACCCCGTACGGCGCAAGCTGCGTGACCGGCAGCGGCGACGAACTGCGCATGCCGACGGCGCTCGAACTGGAAATGTGTCGCTACCAGGGCGAGCACGTCGCCCGCATCACGGCTCGCCTTGTTTCTGGCACGGTCTGAAGACGCAACCGCGCGGCAGTCATAGCAATTCTTAGGTGTGGGCGGGTCCTCTACGGATCAGCGCCTGCACAGCGGAAGCCGATGACGTCGCTCCCTGAGGTCTGCTCGCCTCGAGGGTGCCGGCGGCAGCTTCCGAGCCGCCTTCCTAATACCAGTTCACAGTTTTCGAGCTGAACATCCAGTAAGGTCGGCTTGATCGGGTCTGACCTCTGAGCTTGCCAGGTGACGGCTACAGTGTGGGTGCTTGGCTCGGTTAAGACCGGAATCGCCCTCGTCGCTCCCCAGAGACGAGTGTCGATATCCCGCCCCGCGTGCCGGCAGCTGCCTGCCCTCGCCCCGGGGTCCACTTGCATCAGCCAATGACGAGGAGTCCTCAGCCATGAAGAAGGTCTTGTATGCCGCTGTATTCGCAGCGTGTGCCGCGCCCGCACTTGCCGGCGATGTCGGCTTGACGATCAGCGTGGGCCAGCCCGGCTTCTATGGGCAGCTCGACATCGGAAACGTCCCCAGACCCCCGCAGTTGGTTTACCCGCAGGCCGTTGTAGTCCGGCAGGCGCCTGAGTTCGTTGCCGCGCCGCCGATCTACCTGCACGTGCCGCCGGGCCACGAGAAGCACTGGAGTAAGCACTGCGCGCAGTACAATGCGTGTGGTCGGCGGGTCTACTTTGTGCGCGACGAGTGGTACAACAACGAGTACGTGCCGCATTACCAGCATGCCCACGACAACGACCATGGACACGGCCATGGACATGACAAACACGGTGACCACGACGAAGGGCATGGTCACCACAACGACTAAGCAAGAGCGGCAACTGCCATAACCATAACGTGCAACACGCTATCTGCGGATAGCGTGATTGCACTGCGGCTCGGCGGTAGTCATGGGAGCGCGGCCACGCACGTGCACACTGCCCCGCCCAACCACCCGAACTGAATCTCCTCTGGCCGCCCTGCCTCATTGCGGGCGATGGGTTCCTGCCCGAGATTGGGCATTGTCGCGGTAACTGCGCAGCACACCGCTGCGCAGTTGCCGTGACGGCTGCGTCAGCCGTCAGCCGCCTGAATGCTCGTGCGAATCATGTGGAGGCTCGGGCTGCCCTCGCGGTGCTGGCGGCGGCGGCTTTGGCTGCCGCTCCGCGGCATGCGCCTGCTGCGATGGCTGGGACTGCGGTGGGTGCTGTCGCTCGGACCCCTGCGGTTGCGGGGCAGTTGCTGCGGGCGGCGGTTGCTTGGGAGATGCATGCGCATGCTGTTGCTGCGTCAGCGCCTCGTGCTCCCGCTCTTGCTGTGTCTGAACCTGCGCCTGCGGTCGCCCCGCCGGTCGATCATCTTCAGCGGTCGCTGACCCCGAGGGCGCTACCGCGGGCGGCACGGGCGCGTGTGTGGGATTGCTGTGGGCGGTCGAGGGCTTCGCGGGCTGCGGTGCGTTGCCGCCGACACCGTGCTGTTCAGCAGATGCCTCGCGAGCGGCCGCGTCCCCCGGTGCCGTCGCCGCACGGGGAGCACTGGCCGAACTCATTCTGAGGCTCCGCGTGGAAAAGTCATTGGGCTTGGCTGTCGCCGCAATCGGGGGTGCGCCGTGATTCACCGTGGCGAGTAGCTCATGCGTTGATCCAGCGCTGTCCCGATGCTGCCGTTGCACGGAAGTCGGAGGCATGTGTCGCTGGCGCGCGGCCTGCTCTTCCTGCGCGCTGGGGCGGGCCGCTAGGCCTCCCGGTCCCCCGGCATAACTGACCTTGTTGACCGTTACGTTGTTGATGACCGTCTTGTTGTAGACATTCTGAACCTGAACGTTCGTGACGTTGTTGACCGCACGGTTGTAGTAGAACTGGCGATCACGCCAGTAGCCACCATCATAGCCGCGGCCGGAGTAACCGAAGCCGTAGTTCACGCCCCCGTAAAAGCCGACCGCGGGCGCCCAGTATCCCTGGTTCCATACAAACAGTCCGTCCGACCAGCCCCAATATCCCGGCGTCCACAGCAGGCCGGCCTCCGGAGGCATTACCCACGTCCCGGGTACCCAGAAGTATCCCTCTGGGCCATAAGCCCAGTAACCGGGCGTCCAGAGGTAGCCGGGTTCCGGAATCGGCGGCTGCTCGTAGACCGGCAGCGGCGGCGGTGCAATCGTGATCGAGATTCCCACTTGCGCCGCACTGACGAGCGGAACACATAGAATAAGAGCCGCGAGCATCCATTTCGCAAGTCCCGGCCTGCCGTTTCTCGTCTCCATCTGATTGCTCCTCAGTTGTGCGAAGCCGCAGGGAACTATCGTCGCTCACAGTCACCGCATCTCCGGTGCATCGGCGGCCTCAGCCCACCAGCGATGATTGCGTACCTACGCTCCCTCAAGCGACGACTGAACGGTAGAAGGGAAACTCACGCGTGCAGTGTCAGCTTCGACTTACGGCGCGGATGCGTTCGAACCGACCTTGTGTGTCTGCTACCGAAGACACCCGTACCTGCTTCGAGCCAGGCGTTGCGAAATACCGCGCGCGCCGCTCTGACTCACGTGACATAACTGCCTCATGTTCATAACTCCCAGTTAGGTATTGTGCGCAAGTTGCCGTGTTGAATATCGAGTTACCAGCGGGTGCTGCGCCGCGCCAGTCACCAACCATGTTCGTCCGGCGCTGACACGACAGACGCGGACTACACGGCCGCACGGGCTACACCGACTCCGTCATGCGCCGTTGCGGAGCAGCCTACGGTTAAGTGTGCAGGAGGCAAGAGCGAGAACAGACGGTGAACCTCCAGGCACTGCCGACCCCCGCGTTAAAGACTGTGTCGACGTTCACTCCGTTAGGCGAGCGGCGTGACAAGAGGATCCGGCTATCTTGTTGAGCAATTCACCTTTGGGCCGCTGTGGCGCGCTGCTGATCTGCTGCACGGGGCTGATGGCCGGCTGCGCGGGCCTGCCGGGGCGGGATTTCCCACGCCCCACCCCCATGGAAGTCCAGAATCCGCCCAGTCCGTCGCTGACGCAGCCCTTCCTGCCGGCCGCGCGGCAGCATGAGGGGGCATCTGGGTTCCGGCTGTACTCGCTCGGAATCGACGGCCTGCTGCTGCGCCTTGAGCTGATCGCGCAGGCCAAGAGTTCCCTTGATCTGCAGTACTACATCTTCCACGGCGACGAGTCCGGGCGGCTCGTCACCGAGGCGCTTCTGCAGGCGGCACAGCGCGGGGTCCGGGTACGCATTGTCGTGGACGATGCCGAGACGGCGGCCGGCGATGAGCAGTTGCTCGCGCTGGCGGGCGCGCCCAACGTGTCAATCCGTATCTTCAATCCGTGGCGCTACCGCGGACATAACCGCTTTATGCGCGGTGTTGAATTCACCTTCAACAAGAAGCGCCTTGATTATCGGATGCATAACAAGCTCTTTATCGCGGACGGCGCCGTTGCCCTCATCGGTGGTCGCAACATTGGCGACCAATACTTCCAGGTGGACCCTGACTCTCAGTTCGCTGACGATGATGTCTTCATCACCGGCCCGGCGGTAGCGACGCTGGCAAAGACTTTCGCGCAGTACTGGGACAGCGAACTTGCCGTCCCGGTCGAGGCGGTGGCCCCGCGGGAGCAGTATGACGCTACCCGCGCTGCCGAGCTCGCGGCACGGCGCACCCTGGCACAGAAAGCCATGACGGCGGACGCGCATTATGCTGAAAAACTGGCGGCCGGCGAACCGCTCGCGAGTCTCCTCGCCGGTACCGCGCCGGTGAACTGGGCCCCTGCAGCGCTGGCCTGCGACAGTCCGGATAAGAAGCACGTCGCAGCCGGTGAACGCGCAGGCAGCCTGATGTTCGGGGTGGTGGCGAAAACCATCCGCGAGACGCAAACGGAACTGATACTGGTGACGCCCTATCTGGTTCCGAGCCCCGAGGAATTGGCACTGCTGGGTGACTTGACCGGGCCGCACCGGCGCGTGCGGATTCTGACCACATCCCTTGAGGCGACCAGCGATCCCTTCGCCGAGGCGGGTTACGAGCATCACCGTGTGCGATTGCTGCAGTCTGGAGTCGAACTCTATGAGCTGCGGACGCATCCTGAAAGCACGCGCGGCAGTGGTCAGTCCGCCAAAATGACGAGCTACGGCAACTTCAGTCTGCACGCGAAGTACCTGGTGTTTGATCGCAGCGCGATCTACGTTGGCTCCATGAACTATGACGCACGTTCGCGCTGGCTCAATACGGAAGTCGGGCTCATTATTTACAGCCCGGAACTTGCCACCGAAGGCGCGCGGCGCTTCGAGGCGATGACGCAGCCGGCGAGCGCATACGCCGTCACGCTGGAGCACCCCGAGGGTGATCCGAGTGACCCGAAGCTTGTATGGAGTACGGCCCAACAGGGCCGGCCGATCAGTTATCACACCGAGCCTGCGCGCAACGCATGGCAGCGCTGGGAAATACACACGCTCGCCCTATTGCCCATCGACCACGAGTTATAACCCGCCGGGTGGGGAGGTCGGTGTGGCGCCAGTCAGGCTGCGTTCAGCAAGCAAGACGACTCCTACGGCGGCCGTGCAGATCCCTCACGCTGCTGTCGGCGCAGTCCGATTGCAGCGCAGACTCGAACCGGGCAAAAAGGTAGCCAGCATAATCACGACAGAAACGGAGACGAAGTCATGGTAGTGAAAGGTGTAATTACAGGTCTGTTGTTGGCCGGAGTATTGGCCGGGCCGGTTGCCTTGGCGCAGGACGCGGACGTCGATCGCTCGCATCCGAAGGCCTTCGTGAAGGACTCGGTCATCACGACCAAGATCAAGTCCAAACTGGCCGCAGATCACATCACGAGCGTCGGACGCATCCACGTCGATACCGATGCAGACGGCGTGGTCTGGCTGAGCGGTAGTGCGCATAGCCAGGATGCGATCGATCATGCGGTCTCCGTGGCTAAGAGCACCGAGGGCGTAAAAGACGTGCGGAACTCACTGAAGATTCGCCAGGACGACTAGCACGCTGCAGTTCCGGGAGCGCGGCGGCATCACTTGGACCGCGCTCCCGGGGCTTGCGTCCGGAACCCCGGTCAATGCTCGCATGCCACGGTACGTGCGCCGTGCGCCAACGTTCGCTTGGCGAGCTAACCTTGAAGCCAATTGTGAACCATCTACTCTAGCGGGGAGCGTTCAGCCCCGCAGCGAAACTGCGCCAGTGGCTGAGCCGGTCCAAACCAAACTTTCCCGCGGCCGAACTTTACCGCCCGATGGCCTCGGTGCTCCCAAGGGATTCGCCCCCTTCGCCTAGCGCCTGATCGACACCTGCGGTCAAGCTCGGGCGCGATGCTGTCTGCTCTAACAGGCCCTCGGCCAGAAGGGCCTCGGTAGGAAACCCGGTCCTCGCCTGGATCCAGCGGAAGGCAGACTCGAGCGTCGGAGACGCCCAGAGTCTGTGACCTTCGCCTGAAAAAATGTCCCAAGGCGCGAAGGTCCTGCTGTCGTGTACACGCCGGATAATGCGCGTAGTGCCGGCAACCTCGACACGCCACACGTCAGGCTGAATTTCTTCAACGTGGTAGTCCATTACGCTTCCCCTGATGTCGGCGCTTCCCCGACGTGTCCGACGTGCTTGCGCCATCGGCCGTCCGCGCCCTCTAAGATCAGCATAGTGCATTGTCAGCTGGCATCCGATTCCGATTAAACATATCTACGGAAAAGACGCCAAATCCGGACGCGTGCCACTCGATGCCCCGCCACCAGCGATCTGAACACCGCAAATTCGGGTCTCTATTTTCGCCGGAAGCCTAGACAACCAAGTAGGCGGGACGCGGCCGAATCGCCCGCAACATCGCATGAGGCGCTGCCACCTGAGGTGCAGAGCTACCGGGTTCAAGACGCCTCGAGGAGGCGCAGAAGCCGGACCGTGCTGCAGCGGCGTTCCCGCCCCCTCGATCTCACCTGTCACCCGATCTGCCGGAGGTGCGCTACGGCGCCGCGCGAGCAGGGCTGCGCGAGTTTGACGCCGCTCTGAAGCAGGGCCAGGATGCGCGCGGCCGGCACCCAGAGCCGAACGAACCGAAAGCACATCGGCGGCGCAATGGTATTCAACTCGCTCACGTTCGCAGTTTTCTTTGCTTGTGTGCTGCTGCTGCACAACCTGCCCTTCAGCTGGGCTGTCAAGAAGGTCAATCTGCTGATCGCCAGCTATCTGTTCTACGCCGCCTGGAACCCACCGTTTGTCATCCTGCTCTGGGTATCGACCGTGGTCGACTGGTTGGCTGCGCAAGGACTGGTTCGTGCGCAGCGGCCAGCGGCGCGGCGTGCCTGGATGCTGCTCTCGGTCGTCGCAAATATCGGCATGCTTGGGTTTTTCAAGTACGGCCAGTTCCTGCTCGACAATTTCAGCGCGCTGATGAACACCTTGGGGATCGCCTATCAGCCGCCGCACTACGCAATTGTCCTGCCGGTCGGCATCTCCTTTTACACGTTCGCGACCATGTCTTACACGCTCGATGTGTACCTGCGCCGCGCGTTGCCGGCACAACGTTTCCTCGACTACGCATTGTTTGTAACATTCTTCCCGCATC
Source organism: uncultured Pseudomonadota bacterium (assembly GCA_963781815.1). Classification (GTDB taxonomy): domain Bacteria; phylum Pseudomonadota; class Gammaproteobacteria; order Steroidobacterales; family Steroidobacteraceae; genus 13-2-20CM-66-19. The sequence continues at coordinate 613,599 of CAWAHK010000003.1, forward strand.
TGGTTGCCGGGCCGATTATGCGACCGACTGAGCTGGTGCCGCAGTTTGTCGAGCCCCGACGTGCGAACGCGCATCAGCTGTCCTTCGGGCTCGCCCTCATGACGCTCGGGCTATTCCAGAAAGTCGTCCTGGCGGACGGCTTTCTCGCCCCGATCGCCGAGCGCGTGTATGACCAGGACGTGATACCCGGGGCGCTCGACGCCTGGGCGGCGACGCTGGCATTTGGAGGCCAGATCTTTTGCGACTTCGCCGGCTATTCGACGACGGCGATCGGAGCGGCGATGTGCCTCGGGTTCGCGATGCCAGACAACTTCCGCTTCCCGTATGCAACGATCGGCTTTTCGGACTTCTGGCGACGCTGGCATATCACGCTCTCGGCTTGGCTACGGGACTATCTCTATATTCCCCTCGGGGGCAGTCGTCATGGGGAAACGCGCACGTATCTCAGCCTCATCGCCACCATGCTGCTCGGCGGTCTGTGGCATGGCGCCAGTTGGACGTTCGTGGCGTGGGGAGGCCTTCACGGCACCTATCTTGCCGCCGAGCGCACTTTGCGCAGGCGCTTCGCCCACTATCGGCCAGGTCCCGCAGCCTTGCTCGGCCTGGGTCTGCTTACCTTCTTTCTGATCCAGCTTACTTGGGTTTTCTTCCGTGCAAAGACCTTCACCAAGTCGTGGGTCGTGTTGCGGGGTTTGTTTGGTATGAACACGAGCCCTGCCCCGATCCTGCCTGGTATCGAACTGCTGCTGGTCGCCACGATCGTCGCAGGGATCGTGGCCGCACATTGGTTGATGCGCACCCGCACGCTTGAGAGCGCTGTCGCCCACGTGCCGGCGCCGCTGCTGGCAGGGGTTTGGGCGGCCCTGGCGTTTGCGATCATCATCGAACAAGGCTCGGGAAATGCCTTCATCTATTTCCAGTTCTGATCTTACCCGGTCCGACCCTGTGCGCCTCACGGCTTCCGACCGCCCGGGCGTCGCTCAACCCGTGCCAGTGCGCGACATTCCGGCGCAGCCGTGGCCGCGCATCCTCGTGGCCGCCCTGTCGCTCGTGCTCGTGGCACTGGGCGCGTGGGAATGGCGCATGCGAGCGCTTGGCCTGCAGCCTGGCGATCTGCAGGACGGCCCGTCATTCTGGGCAGAGCAGCGCCGGCGGCTCGATACGGGTGCCGCCGCGGTCGCCATTGTTGGGGATTCACGCATCCTGTATGCGACCGATCTGGGCCGCTTCGAAGCGCTAACGGGCGAGCAACCGGTGCAGCTTGCCATCGCAGGCAGCAACGCGCTGCCATTCCTTGAAGACCTGGCTGACGCAGAGGGCTTCAGAGGGCTCGCCATCGTCGGCATCGCCGAGCGTAACTATTTTCGTGCGGGACCCGGCCTGGGCGGGGCCGCCCTAGCGCGCTATCGCTTTGAGTCCCCCGCCGTCCATACGTCATTTCTGTTACATCGGAGTCTGTCGCGCGAGGTAGCGTTTCTCGATGATAACTACCGGCTGAGCAAACTGGTGCGTCACCTGGATGACGGTTGGCGCACTGGCGCACTGTTTCCGGTGCCAGAGAGATTGTGGAAGCTGGGCACGGTCACGGATGGACGACAGACTTTCATGTGGACGCGCGTCGAGAACGATCCCCGTGTCCGTACCCATCAGCGCTTGACCTGGAGGCGCTGGGGGCCGCCAGTGCCTGCCGACTTGATCCTAAGTATCGTGGAAAGAACACGTGTCGCCGTTGGGAAAATTCGGGCGCGCGGCGGCGATGTAGTATTCGTGCGGCCACCGTCCGCACCGGAATTGCGCGTCAATGAGGACAAGGCCGTGTCACGCGCTCAGGGCTGGGACCGCTTGCTTGCCGGCGCCGACGTGCGCGGAGCCTACTTTGCCGACTACCCCGCGATGCAGGGATTGGTGCTGCCCGAGGACAGCCATCTCTCCCGTGCCTGCGCGACGGTGTTCACCGACGCCTATGTGCGAGCGGTGGCCGGACTGTCGCCCGCCTTGACCGTACGAGCCGCTGCGCCGCCACCGCTGTCACCTGCAGATTGCAACGCGGCAGAAGTATCGCGGACGCGGGCGGCCTCCCCTGCAGTCGCCAAGCAGATTGATCCTCAAAAGGCCAAGTGGGCTGTGCCCGTGAAGTGATCGACGGCAACGCTTCCAGCCAAGCGGACTCAAGAGTGCGCGAACCGCGCCTTCACTTGTTTCATCAGCGCGCTAAACCGCGGCTCGCCGCGAATTGCATCGAAGTCAGCGTCGGACTCCATCCAGCTAATCATGCCTGGCGAAAGCCTTGGAGCAATCTCGCTAAGGGTCTCGAGCGTCAGATCAATCTCCCCCAGCGAAGACATGGCGCACGCCAGATTGTAGTGAAGGTTGACGTTTTCAGGATCCACCAGCCGGGCGCGCGTCGCCCACTCTTTTGCACGTTCCTTCTCCCCGAGCGTGGCCAGCATGGCAACGCCCATGCCAATCGCGCGACTGTGACCGGGCTCGGCCCCCACTACGGCTTCGATGCGATCAAGTGCCCTGCGGGCCGCGCTCTTCATGCGCTCCGCGTCACCTTTGGCCTTGTACGACTGCGATATGAATGTGGCGGCGGTAAAATCCGACTCCATCCCCGCCGCCGCGAGCTCAAAGTAGGTGATCGCATCGTCGTAGCGCCGCAGACCAAGACAGCAAAGACCGGCGATTCTGTTGCCGACGTACGAGTTGGGCTCCAGTCGCAGCGCGTTCTGGCAGGCCAACAGTCCTTCCTGGAACCGCCCTTTGCTGCGGTGCGCGGCACCCATGGCGGCGTGTGAGTCCGCAAGCTGCGGATCCAGTCGCAGCGCCGTCCCGGCGGCACGTTCGCCGTCGTCGCCGGAGTCCCCGCGCCAGAACATGTTCCACTGCGCCAGTGCCATCGTCGCCCAGGCCTGTGCGTAGTTCGGATCGATCTCGATCACCCGATTGCAGATGCGAACCACGATCTCATTGTTTCTCTCGTTGTCCAGAAGCCAGAACTGCCGCGCCATCAGGTACAGCTTGTACGCCTCCGGATTGGTGGTGCCGCGCTGCTCGAGGGCCTGCTTCTCTTCCGGCAGCAGCGTGAGTTTCAATGCCGCAACGATTGCCTTTGAGATCTCATCCTGCAGCGCGAAGATGTCGTTCAGGTCACGGTCGTAACGCTCACCCCACACCTGCGAGTCGTTCGCGGCCCCGATGAGCTGGGCGGTAATCCGCACGCGCGCGCCCGATTTGCGAACGCTCCCCACCAGGACATAGGACGCCTTGGTCTGGCGTGCGATCTGAGCGACGTCGGCAGTGCCGCTCTTGAGGGAGAACGCCGTATTGCGCGAGACAATCGAGAGGGCTGACACCTTCCCGAGATCGGTAATGATGTCCTCGGTGATGCCATCGCTGAAATACGCCTGTTCAGGATCCCCGCTCATGTTGGCGAAGGGCAGCACGCAAACCACGACGGCCGGGCGCTTGTCCTTTAAAGCCGGTGCCGCAGCTTTTACCACCGAGCGCTTCAGCTTTCCCTCGAGCGCCGTCGCCAGGGCGCGGAAAGCAGCGCTCTCACGGCTTCCCGCCCAGTCATCAAGGTCGATCGTATGGATGGCCCGGACATCGATCGGCAAGCGCGCACTCTCAAAGCGTACCGGTACGAGAACGCCGCGATCTGCGGCGTCGCGGGCTTCGCCCTTCACCCAGCGCGAGTCGACCGAGGCGGGACTCCAGACGACGACTACCACGCGGGCAGCTTCCAGCTGGGCGCCGATCAGTGCATCGAATTCATCGCCGGGCGTGATCTCCGGGTCCCACCAGACCGACCATCCCTGCGCCTCGAGCGCCGCCACCAAGGGCGCCACCCGAGCCTTATCGGTTCGGGAATAAGAAACGAAGATATCTGCCATAACCTGATATTACCCGCGCGCTGCAGGTCGCCAAGTTATCACAGTTGCGCACGAGACCTTAGGCGGGATCCCCCGTTGTCCGGCACGCCATCGGCCCGTGCGCAGTTATCTTCACTCGCAATACGGTATTCGGGCCGTGCACTAACTATGAGGCGCCGGTGGCGCGGCTCGAGCCGCGGGCAGGGTGTCCGAGTTCCAGGTGTCTCCGACGATCTTCCATTTCCCATTCTTGCGTTGAAACAGGGTAAGCAATTTCCCCGCGTCCACCACCACACCGGAATTATCAGTAACCGTGTAGGTCTCCCACTGCCAGGCCAGATCGCACGACGCCGCGACGTCGCCCATCGGGTCGTCGGCGACCGTGAGCCCGGCGGCGGAAAACTCCGCGACCTTCTTCAGGAAGTATGCGCTGATCGACGGCCCGCCCCGCACCAGGGGTGTCCCCGGAGCGCTCAGCACTGCGTCCTCTGCGTACAGTGCGGCGACGGCCGCAGCGTCACCGCCGTTGTAGGCGTTCTTCCAGGCAACACTGACGGCCTTGATGGCTGCCTTGTCCGCGGCCAAATCCGCTAGCGGTGGTGCACTCTTGGCACATGCCGCCAGAGTAACCAAGCTCGCTGCCAAGACCGTCCACCTTCCGGGACTCATCATCATCGGATCTCTCCTTTGCTTCTCACAGGCGTCAGACAACGGCTTCCCCGCGTTCGTCAGCCGGCGCGATTCTCCCATCCTCCGGGCACGCACGGAAAGGGCCGGCGGCAGACGCGCGGCAACCGTGCCGGCCGGTCGGCGCCCTACTTGATTTCGTCCCGCAACTTTGGAGATGCTGCGACTGCTTGGACCGGAGATCCCGAGTTTCGCATGGCCGACCCGGCCCTCATCTCGGTCTCCGCCGTCAAGGGGCCCAGGACAACCAGTATGTGCACGATGCGGAGGACCCAAGCATGAAGCGTGCGGCGGGGGCGCTGGCGGCCGGACTGGTCATGTGGCTTCTGATCGCCACGCTGCTTAACTGGCTGCTCCGTCTGGGGCTGCCAGGTTATGCAACCGCAGAGCATTCGATGACCTTTACACTGCCGATGCAGATTGCCCGGCTGCTGACCGGTGCACTGGCCTCCGTCGGCGCCGGCTATGTTGCCGCGCGCATCACGCCGGTCAATCCGCGCCCACCGTTAGTGCTGGGCGTGCTTTTGCTGCTGCTTTTCATCCCCGTCCACTATGGGTTGTGGGACAAGTTTCCCGTGTGGTACCACGCCGTGTTTCTGATTTCTCTGGTGCCGCTGGTAATGGCGGGTGCCCGGACGGCACGACGATCAAATCACGCCCCGCCTCCGGAATCCCACCCCGCGGCCTGATCTGCCTCGCTGCGTACCGCCACGCCCCGGTCGCACGGCGCGCTGGTCGTGACACCGCTCAACACATGCAGTGGATCCGCATCTGCCTCATGATCAGTGCCCTGGCCGGTGCATCGAAATCGAGGATGTCAGCCGCTTCTACAAAGTCTATGACGCAGCCTACGGGCACCCCACCTCCGCGCAGCTCCAACATGACTATCTCGATCAGGGCTCGGACGGGCTGCACACCTTCGCCCAGGTGCGCAGCGGGCGTTGCGGGAAATTCTGGAGATGACCGACCCGAAGGCACTCCTGGCCGGCAGCGGCTGGTATCCCGGCATTCCGCTGCACTAGCGCACGCGTCAGATAACGCTGATAGGCCTTGTCGTACACAAGCTAGGGCGTTCGCGTGACTGCCACGCTAAGCTTGCGGGGAATTTGCCGACTGAACCGCTTCGGTGCGCTTACCGGGAGGCGCCTTCATGCATATCTCACTCACCCTTGGCCCACTGGTGTCCTTGATTGCCGGCGTGCTGATCTTGCTGGTCCCACGGCTGCTCAACTACATCGTCGCCATCTACCTCATCATCATCGGCCTGCTCGGCCTCTTCGGCGCCGGCGGCCACCACGTGGTGTAGCCCGCTTGGCCGGGCGTAGCCTGGCGCGCTCCTTCGAGGCTGCATGATGGCTGCGGCGGGAATCCCAGCATGAGTACCAAGATAAGCCCGCTCGCCGGCAAACCAGCGCCGGCTGAATCGCTCATCGATGTCGGAACGCTGCTGAGCGCGTACGCCGATCTTCGCCCGGACCCCTCGGTCGCCGCACAACGCGTGGTTTTTGGTACCTCTGGCCATCGCGGGAGCTCATTGCAACGCACCTTCAATGAATGGCACGTGCTGGCCATCAGCCAGGCGATCTGCGAGTACCGCGGCAGCCAGGGAATCGACGGTCCGCTGTTCATCGGTGCTGATACTCACGCGCTGTCAAAGCCAGCCTTCCACAGCGCCCTGGAGGTGCTGGCCGCGCACGGGGTGCAGACCCTTATCGCGCAAGGCGGCGAATTCACCCCCACACCGGCGGTGTCGCACGCCATCCTCGCCCACAACCGCGGCCGCGAGGCCCGCCGCGCCGATGGGATCGTGGTCACGCCTTCCCACAATCCGCCCGACAACGGTGGCTTCAAGTACAACACCCCCGATGGCGGTCCCGCGGACTCCAAGGTCACGAGCTGGATTGAAACGCGTGCGAATGCGTTGCTCGCGGGCGCCTTGAAGGACCTGCGACGTGTCCCTTTCGCGCAAGCGCGCCGCGCCGCCAGCACTCATGAATATGACTTTCTGAGCGCCTATGTGAACGACCTCGCGCAGGTGGTTGACTTCGAGGCGATCCGTGCGGGTGGCGTGCGCATGGGTGTCGACCCGCTGGGCGGCGCCGGTGTGCACTACTGGGCCCGGATAGCGGATCGCTACAAGCTCGATCTGACGGTGGTCAGCGCCGAGGTCGATCCAAGGTTTGCGTTCATGACGCTGGATTGGGACGGACGCATTCGCATGGATCCATCCTCCCCGTACGCGATGCAGCGCCTGATCGGTCTGCAAAGCCGCTATGACATCGCCTTCGGCTGCGACACCGACCACGACCGCCATGGCATCGTCACGCGCAGCGCTGGGTTGCTGCCGCCCAATCACTATCTGTCCGTGCTGGCTGACTATCTCTTCCGGCAGCGAACCGGCTGGGGCAAGGAGGCTGCAGTCGGCAAGACCCTGGTCAGCACCGCCCTGCTCGACCGTGTGGCAGCACGTCTGGGGCGCAGGCTCTATGAGGTCCCGGTCGGCTTCAAGTGGTTTGTCGAGGGTCTTCTCGATGGGGCGCTGGCCTTCGGCTGTGAGGAAAGCGCCGGCGCCTCGTTCGCCCGCATGGACGGCGGAGCCTGGACCACGGACAAAGACGGCATCGTGCCTGCCCTGTTGTCCGCTGAGATCACGGCACGCCGCGGTCGCGATCCGGGCGAACTGTACCGCGTGCTGGTGAGCGAGCTGGGCGAACCGGCCGCCGACCGCGTCGAGGCCGCGGCGACCCCGGCCCAAAGGGCGAAGCTGGGGAAACTCTCACCCCGCGCAATCCGGGACAGCGAACTGGCCGGCGAAAGCATCGTGAGCGTGCTCGATCGCGCCCCCGGCAACAACGCACCCATCGGGGGCATCAAGGTCATCGCGGCCAGCGGTTGGTTTGCTGCACGACCCTCCGGCACGGAGGACATTTACAAGATCTACGCCGAAAGCTTCCGCGGTGAGGAGCACCTGCGCGAGATCCTGCGGGAGGCCCAGGGCATCGTCGATAGCGCGCTCGCGGGGCCCTAGCGTGGCGCGGCCCGCCGCAAGGCGTGCGCCCGGGGGAGCCTCACAGAGTCCGCATCCAGACCTGCCCCACGAGGTCGTGCCCGAAGCTGTGATGCGGATACTCCTTCACCAGGGAAAAGCCCGCCTTTTCATAGACTCGCCGGGCGGCAGTCAGGACATCATTCGTCCACAGCAGGATGCGCTCGTACCCGGCTGACTTTGCAAAGCGGATACATTCCTCCACCAGGCGGCGCCCAAGCCCGAGTCCTCGGGCGCTGGGATCAATCAGAAGACAACGCAGCTGCGCGGCCTTTGGGTCCTCTTCGTTGCGGACCACGAACACGCACCCGACGCGCTCGTCGCCAATTTCGGCGACCCAGAATTGCTCTGACTCGGCTTGACGGCTTGTGGCAAAGCGCGCAAACAGCGAGGCCACCAGCGCCTCAAACTCGTCGTTCCACCCGAACTCCTGCGCATACAAGCGTCCGTGCTGCTCGATCGCCCAGCCGACGTCGCCAATCGCGTAGGGCCGTATCGTGACACGCGCCGCGCGTGCTTGGTCGCCTGACGACAGCATTCCCTCGACGGCCCGCATCGCGCTGACCAGCCGCTCGCGTTGCAGCCTCGACAATGACGCGATCAGCGCCGCGATCGTCTCGCGGGATTTGTCATCCAGTGCTGCGAAGGCGCTGCGCCCCCGCGCGGTGAGGGAGAGTTTGAGTCGCCTGGCATCCTCGGACGAGTGCTCGCGAACCAGGAGGCGCGTCTTTACAAAGCCCTGCAGAATCCGGCTGAGGTACCCGGGATCGAGCCCCAGCCTGCTGCCCAGTTCACCGGCGGTGGCGCACTGGCACGTGCCCAGCTCAAAAAGGACCCGGGCCTGCGCAAGAGTAAAAGGACTGGCAAGCAGCGACTCCTCCAATACCCCGATCCGCTGTGTGTAGAAGCGGTTGAACTGGCGGATCGCCGCAATCTGGGTGGAAGCATCGGTTGCCACCTGGAACCTCCTTGGGCGTGCTGCATATTAGTTGACTGAGTCAAGTATTGGCAAATCCCACCCCTGCCGCCCGCGCTTTCGTTCCGCCCACGGTGTGGATCGACGAAGGTTGCCGATCGGGTGGCGCGAAGTTCCACTGCGTGTGGCAGTCGTGGCGCGCAACCGCGGCCGCCAGGCGCCATCGGCCTTTGGTCTTACTTCCGGCGCGCAGGCACGGGCTGTCTAATGCCAGGCCGAACTCGCAGGAACTGCCGCACGGCGGTGCTCGCTGGCGGTACTGCGGCGCCGCGGATTTCGCGCGTACGGTCCGAGGCGAGTACTGTGCGAGGAGTGCTGCCGGTCCGTGATCGGGAGGGGAAGGTCTCATGCCAACAGCCACCCGCGGCCTCCTCAGGTGACGCAACATGGTCCGTTTCGGGATTGAACCGGCCCCGGGAGCTTGCAACCATGGGCTGTGCGACGAACCTGTCGCGGCGTCTTAGCCTATGAGACACGGACCTGGTGCGCTCGGTGCCCCTTCGGCTCCGGGTGAGGCAGGAGGGCAACTGCCGTGGCGAACGCTCGGGCTCCTGTTGTGCCTTGGGGTGGCGCACGGCAGTCACGCTCAGGAGCTCGAGCCGCGCGCCTACTCCCCGAGTCCGGCGGGCCTTAATTTCGTGCTTTTGTCAGCCTCTCATACGATGGGCGACATACTGTTCGACCCCTCCGGGCCATTTAGTAACGTCGATGCCCGCATGAACACCGTGGTTGCAGGTTACGGGCATACCTTCGGCTTATTCGACCACCTGGCGAGTGTCACGCTCGCCGTGCCGTACGCCTGGGGAAAAGTTTCAGGAAATGTCGGGGAGGACCAGCACGAAACGCACCGTTCCGGCTTGGCCGACGCACAGTTTCGATTCGCGCTGAATCTCATTGGCTTACCAGCTCTGACACCCAAGGAGTTCGCCGTGCGCACCCCGCAGACCACGTTGGGGTTGAGCCTCACGGTCACGCCGCCGGTGGGCCAGTACGACGGCACGAAGGTGATCAATATCGGCTCGAACCGATGGGCACTGCGGCCGCAGATCGGACTCTCATATCCCATCGGCGGCCGTTGGTATTTGGAAGGTTACGCCGGCGCGTGGTTCTTTACGCGAAACGACGACTATTACGGCGGCGTCGGACGGGAACAGCAGCCGATCGAGACGCTGCAGGCGCACGTCAGCTACACGGTTCAGCCACGAATGTGGGTCGCAGCCGACTACACGTACTATGAAGGTGGACGCAGCACGGTGAACGGCATCGAAAACCATGACCGACAATCCAATTCCCGTGTCGGATTGACGCTGTCGGTTCCGGCGGGCCGCAGTCAATCGATCAAGTTCCTCTGGAGCAAGGGTACGAGTGTGAGCGCCGGCGGCGACTTCACCACGTATGCGATCGCATGGCAGTACGCCTGGCTTGATTGACCTTCAGGTAAGATCGGGGTTCGTTGGAGTGGGCAGATCCGCTTGTGTCCGGGGCTGCAGTCCAGTGCGGTACGGTCGATGCGCTCGCTTGTCATTGTGAAAATTGCGGACGTGCAGAGAACCTGCAGACCCTGTCGGCGGTGGGCGATCGCTGGCCTTCTGATTCTAGGCGCCCTCGCCTCCGCGCTCGCGGCGGATGTACCAAGCTCGCCACCACTCAAGATCGCGGTATTCGACTTCGAGCTCGAAGATGCGAGCGCGGCGGGAGCAGCGTCAGCGGTCGAGCCGACCGCGGACCTCGCCCGTATGCAGGCTGTCAGCGCTGAAGCCAGACGGGTGTTGGCGCAGTCCGGACGCTACCGCCTGGTCGATATCAGTGGTGTCGACGCGCAGCCGGTCAAGGACCGCTCATTGCGCAACTGCAACGGCTGTGAGGCGGCACTGGCGCTGACGCTCGGCGCACAGCAGGCGCTGATCGGTGTGGTGACGCGCGTGGCCAAGACTGAGTATTACGCTTCGGTGCGAATTACGGACACCGAAACCGGAAAAGTAGTCAACGAGCAGTCGGCGTTTTTTACCGGGGCAGACGATGCCTGGCCGAGCGGTGTGCGATCACTGCTCAAGCACCAGGTATTGGCGGATCCGAACTGAAGGGCTGGACTGCCACTCCGATGTTCGACCCCCAAGTCTACTGGACAGCCGGTGTGCACCCTGTTTCCGGCAGTACGACGTTGGTGAATCAGACATGGCGTCGGAGTGCCCCGGTCGGTGCCAAGGGTGAAGCTATCGATCAGCAAGGAAAGGCGAACTACCCATCTTGTACGCGCCCCTTCCACTTACCTCCGCTCCCGCGCGCGTACTGCACGGCGGAGTGAACTACCGCGCCGAGGTAGAACACCGCAATCGCCGGCAGGCCCAGACACCACGGCGCGGCGAGGCCGTAAAAGCGGATCATCGGCAAATAGCAAAGGCTCATGAGCACCAACGCCGACACGCCGAGACCGCGCAGCAGCGGATTGGGGACGAACAGCAGTACCACGGGCAGCAGGTACGTGAAGAACAAACCGACGACGGTCACTGCCAGCAGCAGGTAGGAATGACCCAGCTGAGCAAAGGCAGTCCGGGAGATCATGTTGCCGATCTCGGCGTATGAGCCATAGACGCGAATGCTGCAGGTATCGCGGGCAGGTCCCAGCCAGATGCTCCCGCCATTGTCCTTGACCGCCCGCGCGAGCGCACAGTCATCGATGATGCGCGCACGGATGGTCTGCAGTCCGCCCATCCGCTCCAGGGCTCGTGGACGGATGAGAATGCAGCCGCCGGCGGCCGCGGCCAGTTTGCGTCGTGGATCGGCGACCCAGGCCGGCGGGTAGAGCTTGAAGAAGAAGAAGACGAAGGCGGGAATCAGCAGACGCTCGGCCGGGGCGGCTGTCGAGAGCTTGACCATGTGCGACACCAGGTCGCGGTCCTGCGCCTCAGCGTGCGCAACCAATGTCGCGACGCTGTCCCGGCCATGACGGATGTCGGCGTCGGTGAACAGAAGATAGTCGGGCTGGTACCGGGCTGCGGCGGTGACTCCCTGGGAGAGCGCCCACAACTTCCCCGTCCAGCCCTGCGGCAACGGGGCGCCCTGCAGCACGGTGAGGTGTAGCAACGCGCCGACGGCGCCGGCGGCGGCCGTGGCGGCGTCTGCAGTGCCGTCGGTACTGCCGTCATCGATAACTATCAGGTTGATGACACCGCTGAACGACTGTCGCATCAGTGAGGTGACAGCCGCACCGATGACGGACACCTCATTTCGCGCCGGAATGAGGACCACGACCGTGTGCGGTGCCGTCTGCGGGCAGGGCAACGCAGGCACTCCCGCCAGGCGCCAGAAGCCGCCCCGCCCCGCCAACAGATAGATCCATATGACGACGGGCATGGCGCCGATGATGTACAACGCAGCGCTCTGGTAGGTGCTCACGGGGCACCCTGGGCAGCGGTTGCCCGGGCGGCGCAACCGTGGCGGCGCTGCCGCTGGCCCGTGGTGAACAGCGAACTGGTGCCAGCAACCCCATGACGCGGGCGCGCGGGCATCGCGTGCGGCGGCCGCCACGCCTGTATCGATGCTGCGCGAACGACGGACGCCCGCTCCCTCAAGAGGTGCTCAGGTGTCTGCTTGCGCCGGGGGCAATGGCGCGACCCCACCCGGCAGCCAGAGGCTGAGGGGTGAGCCGCGAAGTTCCGAGCGAAAGTACTCCTCCAGCTCAAGCGTAAATTGCCGCACGTCGGTAGGTGGTGGAAAACGCCGCCCCAAGCGTACGTGGTACGTAATTGGCAGCGCCGGGACCCGAAACAAGGTCCATCCTTTGCTCAGGTAGGCGGAGTCTGTCTCAATCAGCACCGGCAGCACCGACGCGCGGGCATGTTTTGCGATGGTCCCGACGGTCAGCTGAAAGGAGTTCACGGGATCGCGGCGCGTCCGGGTGCCCTCGGGGAACAGCAGCAGCACCGCACCGTCACGCACGGCAGCCACCGCGTCGCGGATCATCCGTCGTGGCGGGGTATTGCCGACAAAACGCGCGAGTCGTGCCCCTGCTCCCAGAAAAACGTTGTGCATCAGCGAGCTCTTCATCACGCACACCGTGTTCGGATGATGCGCAATCATCACCACAGCATCGACGAGACTCGGATGGTTGGGCGCGAGTACCACGCCGGTTTCAAGGCGCAGCCCCTCCAGCGCGCGCGTGTCGAATCGATAGGCACCAAAGAAGCGCAGCAGAGTCACGTACAGCCTAAAACCACTGCTGATTCCGAGGCGCCCGAAACCAGTCCCCAATCGCTCGGGCAGCAGCGCACGCGCCGGCAGTGCCACGACTGACCAGACGAGGCACAAAAGGCCTAGGAACGGCACGCCGATGTAGATCGTCAGGTAGGCGCCAAGACCTGCGCGAGGCGCTCGGGCTGCCAGGCCGTGACGGCAGTTTTGCGGGTTTTGCATGCGAGCCGTCTGCGGCCTCTCTTTGTCAACACATTTCGCGCAAGCGTCAGCCGGCGGAGCGTCCGGAGCGTTCGCCTCGACATCGTGCCTCACCTCGTGACGCCAACGTCTCGCGGGGGCAAGGGAACAGCCGAGGCGAACAATAGCCGCAGCGATTCCCCCGGTCACCTCCGGGGTCCAAATGACCTCAAGCCGTCGCGGCAGGCCTCATATCCCGCCCCCCATAGACCGGAACTTCGAACAGAATGAGCATCGGGCTCTCCCGGAACGCCGGCGCGCCGAGGATACGGGCCGATAGACCCACCCAGAGCGCGGCCAGGGCCCTCCGGGTCGCTCGTCAGCGGGCGACCACGAACTTGTCAGGTTAGTCCTACAGCAACGCCAGCGCTTTCGCATTGTGGCCCCGCGCCTCGCTGCGTAGCCTCCTTCCAAGCTTGGGACGCCGAGGCTCATCGCAGCGGCAGAGGCGGCGTCGACTTGGAACGGAGCGGTCGGCGGGCGCGCGTGTTGGGATTCCCGTCTACCGCAGACTTCGCAGTTCGATTTGGAGCATTCATGAACAAAGTCATCATTCCCGCCGCCCTGTGCGCCGCGGCGCTCTTGTTCTCTGCCTGCGAGAAGAAAGGGCCCATGGAACGTGCCGGCGAGAAGGTCGATGAGACTGTCCGCACCATCAAGAACGGCGGTGAAAAGACTACCGGCGACAAGATCAGCGATGCCGCGGAGGACGTGAAGCACGGCGCCGAGAACGCCGCGGACGAGGTCAAGAAATGAGAGCGTCGCGGTCATAGGGGGCCGTTCCAGACGGCGTTTCGACGTCCAAGGCATAAGACACTCAGAAGACGTGCGGCGTAACACCCGCAAAGCCGGAGATCGCCTTGCCGGGTCGATGGTACCCGCCGCGTGAGGCCTTCACAGCGACCCCGGGAATCAATCCCGCGGGCAACGCCAGGCCAAGGGGGAAAGAAATGCAGCGATTGAGAACAGGAATCCCCGGTTTCGATGAGGTCACTCAGGGCGGCCTCATTGCAGATCGCATCTATCTGGTAGACGGCGACCCCGGAGCCGGCAAGACCACCTTCGCACTGCAATTCTTGCTCGAGGGCGTACGCAACGGCGAACGCTGCCTGTATGTCACGCTCTCCGAAACCCGCGATGAGCTGGCCTCGGGAGCGCGCTCTCACGGCTGGTCGCTCGAAGGCCTCCAGGTCTTTGAGCTACTCGCCGACGCGCAGGATCTGGATGGTGAGGATGAGCTCACCATGCTGAACCCGTCCGAAGTGGAGCTGGGCGAGACCACCCGCAAGGTGCTGGAGGTCGTCGAGCGCACCAAGCCCACCCGCATGGTCTTTGATTCCCTGTCGGAAATGCGCCTCCTGGCGCAAAACTCACTGCGCTACCGACGCCAGATTCTGGCCCTCAAGCAGTTCTTTGTCGGCCGCGCCTGCACGGTGGTCCTGTTGGACGACCGAACTGCGGAAGGTCCCGACATGCAGCTTCACAGCATCGCCCACGGCGTCTTCTCGCTGGAGTTCAAGTCGCCCCCGTACGGCCAACTGCGTCGTGAACTGGAGATCATCAAGTACCGTGGCAGTGACTTTGCCAGCGGCTTTCATGACTTTGTGATCCGCACCGGTGGTATCCGGGTGTTCCCGCGGCTGGTGGCGTCGGATCACATGACGGACTTCAGACGCGCATTGATCCCGAGCGGCGTGAGAACCCTCGATGCCCTCCTCGGGGGCGGGATCGAGCGTGGCACCAGCACGCTCCTGATCGGCCCGCCCGGATGCGGCAAGTCGACGATCGCAATGCAGTATGCCGCGGCGGCAGCCGAGCGCGGTGACCACGCAGTCGCTTTCTGCTTTGACGAAACCAAGGGGGCGCTGCTGGCCCGCTCAGCCGGTTTGGGACAGAGAATCGTGGAAGGCGCCGGCGCCGGCCAGATCATGATCCGCCAGATCGACCCGGTGGAGATCTCCCCGGGGGAATTTGCGCACGTCGTGCGCGCCTCGGTCGAAGAGCACAAGGCACGAGTGGTGGTGATTGACAGCCTGAACGGCTACCTGAACGCCATGCCGCACAGCAATTACCTCACCGCGCAGCTGCACGAGCTGTTGTCGTACCTGAACAATAGGGGTGTCGCGACGTTCATCGTCGTCGCGCAAAGCGGCATGATGGGCAGCAATATGACCTCGCCGGTGGATGCGAGCTATCTCGCTGACTCAGTGGTCATGTTGCGCTACTTCGAGTACGGAGGCCGGATCAAGAAGGCGATCTCGGTGCTGAAGAAGCGCACCGGCGCGCACGAGGAATCCATACGCGAGATGTGGTTCGACGAGGCGGGCATCCACCTGAGCGAGCCGCTGCTGGGCCTGCGCGGCGTGCTCACCGGAGTACCGGTGGAGGTTGCCCTGGAAGCGCAGGCGCAATCGCGCACCAAGCCGTCGGATCATGCCCGCTGAGCCCACGCCCGGGACCGACTACCGCGTCCTGATTCTGCCGCCTACCCGGCGCGACGGTGAGGTCACGTGCGCCGTATTGGAACGCGCGGGAATGAGCTGCCTCGTGTGCGATGACGCTGCTGCGCTCGCTGAAGAGCTCCAGGCCGGGGTCGGCGCGATCCTGCTCACTGATGCGATTGCGGGCGACGGCAGCTTCGCGCGCCTGACCGCGACCCTCGACCGGCAGCCGTCCTGGTCGGATGCTCCCACGGTGCTCCTGAGCCGGACTAATCATCTGTCCTCCGCAACGACCCGGCTGCTCGCGGCCTTGAGGAACGTGACGGTTCTCGACCGTCCCACCTCGACACGAACCCTGGTCAGCGCGGTACAGGCCGCCATTCGCGCACGACGACGCCAGTATCAGATCCGGGACCAAATGAACACCCTGCGCGAGGTACAGGAGTCGCTGCGTAGTGCCGACCGCCGCAAGGATGAGTTCCTCGCTATGCTGGCGCACGAACTGCGCAATCCCCTCGCGCCCATCCGCACCGCCACGGAGCTGCTGGCCCGAACCTTGCCGCCCCACGCAAGCACTCAGGCCACTGCCGACCTTGTCAAACGCCAGGTGAACCATCTCACGCGGCTGGTGGATGATCTGCTGGATGTGTCGCGCATCACTCAAGGTCGCATTCAGCTGCAACGACGGCCGCTCGAGCTATCGTCGATCGTGGACCAGGCGATTGAGAGTGTCGAGCCGCTGCTGCGTGAAAAGCGCCACGTGGTGGATCAGATCTCCAATTTCGAAACGCTGTATGTAAACGGCGATAGCGCGCGACTGGTGCAATGCGTCACCAACCTGCTCACGAACGCGGCTAAATACACCGACGCCGCAGGCGAGATTCGCGTGGAAACGCGCGCCGAGCCGGAAGCGGCAGTGATTTCCGTGTCCGATAACGGCATCGGGATCTCCGCGGAGCTGTTGCCGCGTATCTTCGATCTGTTCGTGCAGAGTGATCGTTCCCTGGACCGATCGGAAGGTGGCCTCGGCATCGGCTTGTCGGTGGTGCAACGGCTGGTGCGCATGCACGGCGGCGAGATAAATGCCAGGAGCCCTGGCCCGGGAAAGGGCGCGACCTTTGAAATACGGCTGCCACGCATCCCCGCGCCTCAAAAAACGTTCGCCCGACCGTCACAACCAAAAATTAATCCGAAACGCATACTCGTGGTCGACGACAACACCGACGCTGCCAACTCACTGGCGGAACTGCTGCGGCTGGACGGTCACGAGGCACACACGGTGTACAGCGCCAAGGGAGCGCTGCAGTGCGTTGACACCTTCGGTCCGAACGTCGTGCTGCTCGATATCGGACTGCCGGAAATGGATGGCTATCAAGTGGCCCAGCAGATCCGCAGCAGGTCGAGCGACGTTCGACTGATCGCTTTGACCGGTTACGGCCAAACCGAGGACATGATACGAACACGTGCAGCCGGTTTTGATGCGCACATGGTGAAGCCGGTCGACTTTGACGCCCTGGAGCGAGTCATCGCGGCAGCCGACGCCTGAGGGGTGCGTTTCGCGCCCGCGCGCGGCGGGAGGGCAGTAACTCCGCTTCGAGCGGATCCCTTGAGGCTTGCCGCCTGATCAGGCGGCCCAGCAACTCAGCCCCGACGGGTAACCGCGATCTCCTCCAGGATGGTTCGCAGCACGGCGTCCCCAATGGGCTTTACGAAATGGTAGCGGAAGCCTGCCGCCGTCGCCCGCTCGCGGTCCGCGTCCTGTCCCCACCCCGTAATGGCCACCAGCACCGCCGGCTGCTCCGCTCCGGTCTCACGCAGGCTTTGCGCCACCTCGTAGCCGCTCATGTGCGGCATGCCGATGTCCAGAAGCACCACGTCCGGCCTGAAACCGTGGGCTGCAGCAAGTGCCGATTCGCCATCGTAGGCCGTGAACACGTCCTGGCCCATCGATCCAATCAGCAGACTCAGGCTGTCAGCCGCATCGCGGTTGTCATCAACCACCAGCACCCGCAACCGATGGCTCGGCCCAGGACTGGGGTCGGCCTCAGGGCTGACAGCCCGCACGCCCTCACTAGACACGGGCAGGCGGACGGTAAACTCGCAGCCGAACCCCAGGCCGGTGCTGCGGGCGGTGACACTGCCGCCGTGCAGCTCGACGACCCGGCGAACCAGGGCTAGCCCCACGCCCAGCCCCCCCAGGGCCGAACTGGAGAACGGCTCCACCTGGACAAAGAGGTCAAACACCTTCTCCAGCATGTCCGGGGCGATGCCCTTGCCGTTATCGGTGACGCGCAGCTCGATCTCCGCTCCCCGCAACGAGGCGCGCAGCTGAATCTTGCCGCCAACCGGGGTGTACTTGGCGGCATTGTTCAACAGGTTGACCAGCGCCTGGGTTAGCCGCACCCCATCGCCCATGACCGGCAGCGGCTGCTCGGGCACTGCCACTTCCAGATTGTGCTTACGGGTTTCAATCAACGGTCGGCTGGTCTCGACGGCGCGCACGATGACGTCCCGAAGATCAATGCACTCGTGCTCGATCGAGAACTGGCCGCGGGCGATACGGTTGACGTCCAGCAATTCATCGAGCAGCCGCGTCAGCAACAAGCTCTGACGGTCAATGGTCTGACGCATTGACTCGAGCGTGGGATCCTGCAGGCCCTTGCGCCCCATCAGCGCCACCGCGTTGCGAATCGGGGCCAGGGGATTGCGCAGTTCGTGCGCGAGCATCGCAATGAATTCATGCATCCGTTGCGCGGTCTCTGCCAGAGTCTCTGCATGGCGCCGCTGGGTGAGGTCCTGCGTCACATTGGCGAAACCGTACGGGCGCCCTTCCCGGGTCTTCAGGGCAGTCATGACGTTGTTGGCCCAGAATAGGGTGCCGTCTTTGCGCAGCCGCCAGCCCTCATCGGTGAGGCGTCCCTGGGCACGCGCGGTCGCAAGGTCCTCCCAGGGCTTATTTGCCAGCACCGCCTCGGAGGGATAAAAGTGTGACAGGTGACTGCCGATGATCTCGGAGGCTTTGTAGCCCTTGATGCGCTCGGCGCCGGCGTTCCAGCTGGTGACGAAGCCCTCCTCATCGAGCAGCACAATCGCGTACTCGGTCACCCCGTCGACCAGCAGGCGAAAGCGCTCCTCGCTTTCCCGCAATGAATCTTCATGGCGGCGCCGCTCGGTAAGATTGCGGGTAATCTTGGAGAAGCCCACGAGCTGCCCGGCCGGATTGCGCACCGCGCTAATAACGACGTTCGCCCAGAATCGCGAGCCGTCCTTGCGCACCCGCCAGCCCTCGTCTTCCCAGCGCCCTTGCAGGGTCGCACCCCGCAGCTCGGTCTCGGGCAGGCCACGCTGCACGGCCTCAGGCGGATAGAAGCGTGAGAAATGTGACCCGATGATTTCTTCGGCCGAATATCCTTTGATGAATTCCGCGCCCGCATTCCACGTCTGCACATGGCCGGTCGGGTCGAGCATGAAGATGGCGTAATCCCTAACGCTACCGACCAGCAGTCGAAAACGCTCCTCGCTTTCGCGCAATAGAAGGTCCTGTCTGCGGCGCTCGCTAAGATCCCGCGTGATCTTGGAAAAGCCAATCACCTGTCCGCGCTCATCGAGCATGCGGGCGATGACGACGTTCGCCCAGAACAGCGACCCGTCCTTGCGCAGCCGCCAGCCTTCCTCTTCGTAGCGGCCGACCGCAGTGGCAACCTCAAGATCATGGCGCGGCAGGTTGGCCGCCAGTGCTTGGGGCGGGTAGAACTTCGAGAAGTGCTGGCCGACGACCTCCTTGGCGGCGTAGCCGTGTATTGCCTGCGCCCCTTCATTCCAGGAGATGACGTACCCATCCACGTCCAACATCAGGATCCCATAGTCGCGGATGTGTTGAACCAGCGCCTCATAGCGCTGGGCGTCTACAATTTGCGGCGGTCCTTTGGCACTACCCTGCTTGTGCATGTCCTGACTCATACGCTCACAAGATCGTTCGATCGCCGACCCAGGCAGGATAATGGCCCGAGGGCCCGGCAGATCCGCCACTCGCCTCAGCGGCTCCCGAACAGCCTAGCCGATTACGGAAAACGCTGCCAAGGCGCCCCCGGACCGCGGAGGCAGTCCGGGCAGGCGTCAATCGACGTCCACGAACGTGACTTCCGCCCATGGCTTGCATCGGGGGGCGGGTCTTGTGCTTCACAGTCGCCGAACTAGAATGGCCCGAGGGGCCAAAATAAAGTCAACGGCTGAGCATGAAAGCTACGCAAACCAGCTAGGCCCCCGCGGGGCGCTGGCTGGCGCGCCTCTTGAGCCTGAGCTTACGCAACGAGTCGCGGTGGTCAGACCGCGCGAGTAACGATAACCGTGACTACCAA
Source organism: uncultured Pseudomonadota bacterium (assembly GCA_963781815.1). Classification (GTDB taxonomy): domain Bacteria; phylum Pseudomonadota; class Gammaproteobacteria; order Steroidobacterales; family Steroidobacteraceae; genus 13-2-20CM-66-19. The sequence continues at coordinate 633,413 of CAWAHK010000003.1, forward strand.
ACTAGAAAAAACACTTAAGCGGGAGTTGTGGATCCAGGATCGTCCTTTCGTGCTCGCCATATCTCCTGAGGGCCTGAAGCTGACGCTCAAGGGCCGCCGCAAGGGGCAGGAGTTGAAGTGGGTCGATCTGGTCAGCGGCGAGGCGGCGCTGGCCGTAGCACTGAATGCCTCCGTCGGTAACTTCGCGAGTGCCGCGAAGGCCGCGGCGTCCTCTGCTTCCGCGGCGTCCGGCAAGCGCCCTGCGGTCCGACCATCCGCAAATCCCAAGCGTGGACGCAACCGCGTGCGATGAGCCCTGGAGCTGGTGCCGCAGCCTGCGGCGCCGGCGGACTGCGGCCGCGTCCTACAAACACCCCACCAATGGGCGCTTACGCTCATGCTCTAATCATTGGCCTGATACGCTACCAAAAACCAGGCCATGGCTATTGGCACATGATCCGGACCTCAGCTGTCCACGTGAACGCGACCGCCTTCCGATCGTAGGGCTCGGGGCCTCCGCCGGCGGCCTCGAGGCCTTTCGCGCTTTCTTTGAACGCCTGCCCGCAGAGTGTGGCATGGCCTTCGTCGTGATCTTGCATCTGCCGGCCGATCCGCCGCAACCGGGCCCGCATGTGTCAAAGCGTGTACTGCTGGCGGATGACAATCGCGACGGCGCTGAGACACTGGGGATGTTTCTGGAAACCCTCGGTCACGAAGTGCAGATTGCCCATTCGGGGATAGAAGCGCTGCAGGTTGCAAAGCGCTGGAAACCGGATCTGTGTGTGCTGGACATCGGCATGCCTGACATGAGCGGCTATGAGGTCGCGATGCGCATTCGGCTGGAGGCGTGGGGACAGAAGATTACGCTCATCGCTGTGACCGGATGGGGTCAGGAAGACGACCGGCGCCGCGCCCAGGTCGCCGGCTTCGATCACCACCTCACCAAGCCGGTGGACCCGGAATCTCTCGAGCAACTCTTTACTCCACACTAGGGCTGCCGCGATTGCAGCAGGGGGGCGTTGCGTCAACCCCCGGACGACGCAGAGGAAACACGTTTCGTGTCTACAGAGAATTCCGACGCCGCAAGCGATTCAAAGCCCGTGGTGATGGTCATCGAACCCGAGGTGCTCATTCGCATGACCGTGGCGGCCTACCTGCGCGAGTGTGGCTATAAGGTCATCGAGGGGGTCGTGGCGGCCGATGTGTGGACGGTGCTCGAGGCTGTGGTGCGGCTGGACGTAGTGTTCTGCGAGGTTCAGCTACCCGGCGGGACCGATGGATTCTCCCTTGCCAGACGTCTCCGACAGACGCATCCGATGATGGACGTTATTCTCACCTCAGGGGTCGCAGGGGCGGCCGAGAAATCGAAAGACCTGTGCGAGGAAGGCCCCATGGAGAAGCCCTACCAGGCCGCCAACGTTGCCGCACGCATCCGGGTCCTGCTCGAGCGTCGGAAAGCATCCGCCAAGAAATCCTGACAGACACATCGGCAGGGAAGCATGGAGCCAAGCTCGGATCCGTCCTCGCGCGGTGTGCTGACGCCGGCGAAACGGCTCGTCCTGATCATCGAGGACGACTTCCTGACGCGCTATACCGCTGCCGAGGCACTGCGTGAGATGGGTTACCTGGTGATCGAGGCTCAGGATGCGGCGGAGGCGATGAGCGTGTTCACCTCGGGCACCCATGTGGACTTCGTGTTCTCAGACATCAATATGCCGGGCAGCCTGAATGGACTTGAGTTTGCGGGCTGGGTCGCGCAGCGGTACCCCGCCGTCCCCATCCTGCTGACCTCGGGCGAACCGCAGCCAGCCGACGCTCTCGGCCTTGGGAACAAGCGCCACTTCATGACCAAGCCGTACGACCTGGATGAGGTCGACCGGTGGCTCAGACAAATGCTCCCAGCAGTCTGAATAGCCGCCGGCCGCACTTTCCGCTGCACCGCAATACCCTCTGCGGCGCCACGAGACCTCACTGCACACGTTGCCGGCACGACTGCTACCCTGCCGAGCCAGTACCGGCACCGGAGGCTTACGAGGCATACTCCAAGTATGTTCATTGCGAGGGCACCGACGAGCGGCGCCGCAACGACATTAACGCCGCGCTGCAAGCACCGGCCGTCTCGCATAAGAGGATTCGCGGATCAAGGCAGGCTTCAGGGTAGGCAGCGCTCGCCTGAGGCGTGCACCAGGCTCTTCGTGTCAACAGCAAAAGGGGAAACTCATGCTCAGACTCCGATCTCTCGCGTTCGCAACGGCCCTGGTGCTTTCCAGCATTGCGTATGCGCAGAACAATGACTTCGCGACCGGCAACATGCATTTCGACGCGAAAGACATGGATACCAACGGCGACCACATGGTCTCGCGCGAGGAGATGCAGAAATACGGCGAGAAGATGTGGGACATGATGGCCAAGGGCAAGGCTACGATTCCAATTGAAGTTGCCACGAAGGACTTCGCCAGCGGCGGGGTGAACTTCAGTGCGCGCGACATGGATACCGACCACGACGGCAGTATTTCCAAGGCAGAGTTCCTCGCGTATACGGCCAAGAAGTTTGACGGGATGAAGAAGACCGGCGGCATGGTGTCGATGGACGACATGTCGACGGCGTTCGCCCGTGGCAACACGCCGGCGGGCCACTAAGCCCACGCGCCGGAGTGCAGGGTGCCGGGGCGAGCAATCGCCCGGCAGCCCACGGCAGCCCCGCGGGGTCGGCGGTCTATCAGTAATGCCCTGTGGCGGGCTGGAGACGTCTGCCGCTATCGGGTCGGCGCGCCAACCTTATCTCGCGCACGATCGTTTCGTTCGCTGCAGAGTCCCTCGAGTCGCCCGCGGGTGGCCCCACTTGGGGCCTGCGGCTGACATTCACCCTGCTGTTCCCAAGACAGGTGACCCGGCCCGGACCTGTGCGGGGTTGCGCCCGATCTCAGCGCCGGTTGGCCTGCTTCTCGCGCTTGGCCGCGCGCTTTTCGGCCGGCGATTTTGCCGCCTTCTTCTTGCCCTCCTTCTTGCGATCCATGCCCTTGCTCATGTTGGCTCCTTGGGTGCCGTTTCCGGCACATTCAGGCCGTGGCGCTTGTTCAGCTTCTCCTGCTTGGCGCGCTTTTTCGCGGCCTCGCGGTGCTTCTTGAGTTCCTGGTAATTTGGCTTGCGCATCGATCCTCCCGGCAGGGGAACTGCCATGTTCGTAGACTACAGGATGTCACGGCTGCGTAAAGTGCGAGGCAGCGTAACGCCGCGACCGACGCTGACGTACAGGGATGTGAAGGCCGCTGGCGGCAGGGATGCAGGCGGCGCTGGACCGTCAGCTGCGCCACGCGAGACGCAGCGCCACCGCGCGCCAGATGCGCTGATCGCTCAGCGGCGCGAAGAAGCGAGCGTCCGAAAAAGCAGCACCGCCAGCAGCCCGCCCAGGAACGCAGCGGTGGCCGGGCGGAGCAGGAAGGTGAACGTCCGGGCGATGTACGGGGCAGCCAGTACGCCCACGAGCAGCACCGCTACCGGCCAGCCCAGCGCGCCGGCCATGCGGCTGCCCATGATTTTCTTAAATCCGCGCCATTCATTCATGGTCCAATCGTACCCGCCGAGGCCGGTGTCCCTGAGTGCACTGCCTCACATTGCCGGGAGATTCTGTGCGTAAAACCCCTCGCTCTGTCTTCCTGCTCGGGGCCCTCCTCGCCGTTCCGGCGCTGCGGGCGGAACCCCCGGCGGCCGAGCCACTGCAATTCGAGGTAACTCCGTTCGTCGGTTATCGGGTCGGCGGCAAGTTCGAGCTGATCGACACCGGCCAATCGGTCAATGTGCAGGATCACGGTTCGTTCGCGCTCGCACTGAACATGCGCGCCGCGGACTGGACTCAATATGAGTTGTTCTACGGTCGACAGGCGTCGGTCATGGGCGCGCCGGGCTTCCCTGCCAGCAGTGTGAAGGTCGAGTACCTGCACATCGGAGGCATCGTGCCGCTGGAGGAGACCGCGCGAGTGAAGCCCTATTTTGGCGGGGGGCTTGGCGTCACCCGCCTAACGCCGGACTCGGCCCAGGGCACGGCTGACACGCGCTTTTCACTATCGCTCGCGCTGGGAATGCACGTACCGCTCAGTCACCATTTCTCACTTCGCTTCGAGGGCCGCGGCTTCCTGACCCCGTTCAACACCGATACCGCCATATTCTGCCGCTCAGACCAGAGCGGTGCCCTGTGCCAGGTGCGTGCGAGCGGCTCATTGTTCTTCCAGTTCGACTTCCTCGCCGGCGCCACCTACGCTTTCTGACTCGCACCACCACGCCGATTCGCGCCTGGCGCGCGGCCAGCTGTACGTACGGCATCCGGAGGTTCCATGCACACGCGTCCGATCGCCACGACACCCCTGATTGGCCCGCCACGGCGCTGCAGGTGGTTGGGGCGCAGCACCGGGCCCGGCTGGCCGGTCCGGGCCGCTGCGGCTGCACTGCTGCTGTACCCAGGCTTCGCAGGCGCAGCGGACGCCGCGGCCGCCACCGAGTCGGTGAATGCGCTGCTGAGCCGGGATCTCATCGGCGCGCAAGGCAAGGAGGTGCTCATGATCACCGTGACCTATCTGCCCGGCGGTGCTTCGATGCCCCACCGCCACGATGCCCAGGTGTTCGTGTACGTGCTGGAGGGCGAACTGACCATGCAGGTTCGGGGCGCCAAGGCGCAAACGCTCGGTCCGGGCCAGACCTTCTACGAAGGACCGGGCGACGTGCACGAGGTGTCGGCGAATGCCAGCTCCACCAAGCCGGCCAAGATCCTGGTCTTCATGGTCAAGGACAAGACCAAACCCGCCTCGCGTGCGGTCACCGGCAAGGAAGCTCCGTGATGCGTGGCGCGGCGTGCCGCGTCGAGGTCGGATCGGTCTGACGCTACGGGCGCCGCTATTGCCGGCCGCCGCTGCACCGCGCAGAACCCGTGCCGGTAGATGCCGGAAACGGCGGGCGCTAGCCGCGCAACAGGCCGCGCACCGTGGCCAGATCCTGGTGCCGCGTGCTGATGTCCGGTCGGTTCGCGGCCAGCCGCATGTCCCGCAGAATCTCAAGCGAGCGCACCAGCACGGGCAACGGCGGCCCACTGGCAGTGATCCCTTCCAGGCCGCGGGCACTCAGGTGCGCGGCGGGCTCCTCGATAAAGCGCCTGACCAGAGCGTCGTGATGCTGCGCCGCGGACTGCCCGAACAGATCGCACACCTCAAGATAGGCCCTGGCATTCTGCTGAAACCAGACCGCTCCGGCGTGCTCGCCGGCAAGGGCCAGCAGTTCGTCCAGCAGGCTCGTGCGGGTCATGCAGTCCCGCAGGCGCGCCTGGTCGGCCGGCAACATGAACAGCATCTTGTCCACCAACAGCTGCGCGTAGTAAGGATCGTTGGCGCGGCACAGCCCCAGCAGCAGGTCGATTTCATTGATGCCGGAGAAATCCCCGGCATTGGCGCCCCGGTATTCCTGTCGACCGACGCGATAGGGCTTGTAATACGGCCGCACCGAGTAGAAGAAGCGCTCGACATCAAGCTGCGCCATGAGGCGACCATTGAACCGAAGCACATCCCGCAACGCCTGCTTCGCCGTATCGAACAGGATATCGGCCACCGGGCTGGAAACGCCGAGATGCACAATGCTGGTAAGTGCATCCGCTGCGCGCTGCAGGGAGAGGATCCCGCGCGTGTTCTCGTCAATGAAGAGGAACTCATCGGGCAGGGACGTGAAGCTGCGGCGAACGCCGGCACGGGCCTTGTTGTAGGTCGCCAGATGTCCGGTTGAGAAGCGCGGCGCCATGCCCAGCGAGGCACCCACGTGCAGGGCGAGCGAGGAGGCCTCGCGAAACGGCGAGCGCTCCTCGCGCGCCGGATTGGTCAGTTCATGGCGCCGCAGGGCTCCCAGGTACATGCCTACCGTGCCGAGTACCCCGAAGGCGCTGTCGAAGCCTTCGCCGGTGTTGCCCTCGGCGAGCAGGGCGACCACGAACGCATGTCCCTCGTCGCGCAGCGAGGCCTTGATCGGCTCGCCGCAGCCGATCACCTGTTCGCGGTTCTCCTGCGCGAAGTAGAGATTCTCCAGCTCCGTGTTCATCTGCACGAAGGAGGTGCGGATCCAGTGCTCGAAGGCTTCGGCTCTCGCACTCATGGCTGGCCCGGGCGCGGGGCTGCGCCCGGCTCGCCCTCTTGGCCGGGGGCGCGCGCCGGCGGCAGGATTTCGCGCACGCGCTCGGCGGGCCGGCACAACCGCACCCCCCAGGGCGTGACGACAATGGGGCGGTTGATGAGAATCGGGCAGGCCAGCATGTGAGTTAGCAGCTGCTCGTCCGACCAGTGTGCCTCTGCCAGGCCGAGCGCCTCATAGGGCGTGCCCTTCTCGCGCAGCAGATCCCGGGGTCTCATTCCCATGCGTGCCAGCAACTCGGTGAGCGTGGCGCGATCGGGCGGCGTCTGCAGGTACTCGATCACCAGCGGCTCAACACCCGCACTGCGGATCATCGCCAGAGTATTCCGCGAGGTCCCGCAGGCTGGATTGTGGTAGATCGTGACAGGAATGGGTGGCTCGGCCATGAGTGAACTCCGACGCGTGCACGGCTCCTTTGCTGCTATCTTAGATCAAAGGTTCTTACCCTGAGCCGGCGGCTGCTCCGATGCTCTACCTTGCCTCCACCTGGGTAATCCCGGTGTTGCTCGCCATCACCCTGCACGAGGCCGCCCATGGCTACGTGGCACACCACTTTGGCGACAGCACCGCCTGGGACCTGGGACGGGTGTCCCTCAATCCGCTGCGGCACATCGATCTCTTTGGCACGCTCCTGCTGCCCGGAGTGCTGCTGCTGACGCATGCTCCGTTTCTCTTTGGCTACGCCAAAGCGGTACCGGTGAACTTCAGCCAGTTGCGAAACCCCCGCCGCGACATGGTCTGGGTAGCCGCCGCGGGGCCGGCGATGAATCTCGCGCTCGCCACGGCGGCGGCGTTGCTGGTGCACACGGTGGATTTCCTGCCAGCCGCACCTGGCGAGTGGTTGCTGCGCAATCTCAGCAACGCCATCAACATCAATGTCATCCTGGCGGTGTTCAACCTGCTCCCGCTCCCGCCCCTGGACGGCGGCCGCGTCGCCGTGGGCATCCTGCCTGACGCGCTCGCAGCACCCCTCGCGCGCCTGACCCCCTACGGGATATGGATCGTGCTCGGCGCTTTGTTCCTGGTCCCCATGCTCGCCCCGCAGGCGGACGTCTTCGACCAAGTCATCACGCGCCCGGCGCGCCTGCTCACCGAAGCCATCCTGCACCTCACCGGCAACGGCTAGCACCGCTCGCCAGCCGGGCGGCCCCGCGTTGTGATGCGCGTGACGGCGCGCGCCGCACTCTCAGGCCTTCAGCGCGTGCGCGATGTCGGCGCGCTCCTCGACGGAAATCGGCCACGCCTGATCACAGCTGCTGCAATAGGCCTCGATCTCCGCGCCCGAGCGCAACAGCTGCAGCAGTTCTTCGCGCGCGAAGCCGCTCAGCAATCGCTCCTGGTGGCAGTGGGGGCATTCCGAGGAGAAAGCAGACAAATCGGGCAAGGCAATACTCCAGTCTCGGTTTCAGCACTCCAGCGCCGCGAGCACAGGCGATGCCTCGGCAGGCGCCAGTTTAAGGCGCGGGCGCGTCCTTGCGTACGGTAGTCTGGAGGAGGTATGCGAGATACGCAGCCGGCGCGCGGGCGGGATACCCCGCAGCAGCCGCGAGCCCAAAAAGCACGGCGCCCGGGCCGATCGCTACCGGTCCCCGAGCGCCTCACTACCGGCCTTAACGAGCCGGCAACGCTTTAGTGGCCCTGATGACTCCCGATGTCCAGCATGCACTTCTGCTTGACCTGGTCATCCGAAAGTCCGCTGTTCTTTGCCTTTTCCGAGGCGATGCAGCTTTGCAGCTTTTGGTCCTTGGCAGCATTCGCATCGGAGGAGGACGGCGCCTCCGTCGTGGCCGGAGCCGGGGCGGTGGCGGCCTCGGGCTGAGCCGTGCTGGCCGGCGGGGTATCGGTGCTCGGCGGAGGCTGCGTTTGAGCAACCGCTAAGCTTGTGGCGCCGAGCGCCAGCAGAGCTACGAGCAATGAGCTTCGATGTGTCATCTTGAATCTCCCAACGCTGTGTCCTATCGCACACGCGGAGCATCGCGTTTGCGGCAGCCTGGCGATATCAGGTACAGCCGCGGACACCGGTGAGATCACGCTGACGTAGCGGTTCAGCGACGCGAGCTCCTACTGGACCGTGCCGTCGTGGCCGCGAGGCCTCCCGCTGTTGCTGCGAGTCACCCTCGTGTAGCGTGTGATCGCACGGATATCCAGGAGGGGCCCGATGAGCACCGGACCGGGGCGCTGGCGAACCCAGGGCGTTCGCATCATCCGCGCCGACGAACTCGACGACGCCACCGCGCAGACGCTTGGAATGCACCGCCGTGCCGCCGTCACGACCGCCAGGACCGGGGCGAGCAAGCTGTGGGCGGGTACGGTGACGATTGACGCCAAGGCGAAAACCGGCGCCCATCATCACGGCGATCTCGAGAGCGTGATTTATGTGGTGCGTGGTGTCGCGCGCTTGCGATGGGGCGATCATCTGGAGTTCATGGCGGAGGCCTCACCGGGGGACTTCATTTACGTGCCGCCGTACGTGCCGCACCAGGAAATCAACGCCAGCGACGAATTGCAGCTGCACTGCGTGCTGGCACGCAGCGGGCAGACCGGCCTCGTCGTCAATCTGGACATCACGCCGGTGGAAGTGCCCGAGTTGGTTCGCTGGATCGATGATCTGCACCAGTAGCCCTTTACTGCCCGGCGCACCCCCGGATTGACCACGTGCCTCCGGGAAAAAAACCCGCGGCGGCCACGCTTCTCGCGAAGCCGGTGAAGTACATTCCCGCCGGAAACCTCGCCGTACTGCGGCGCCAGGCGCGCGATTGTCGGGCGTGCCCGCTGTGGAGGCGGGCCACGCAGACCGTCTTCGGGGCCGGACCAGCACGTGCGCAGATCATGTTGGTCGGTGAGCAACCAGGTCTGCAGGAGGATCGGCAAGGCGTGCCGTTCGTGGGTCCCGCCGGGCAGTTGCTCGACCGCGCTCTGCTGGAGGCGGGGCTTGACCGGCGGGCGCTCTATCTCACCAACACCGTCAAGCACTTCAAGTACGAGCCGCGCGGCAAGCGGCGCCTGCACAAGCAGGCCAATGCCGCAGAACAGGAGGCCTGCCGCAGGTGGCTGGCGGCTGAGATCAGCCGCCTGCAGCCACGGCTCCTCGTCGCGCTCGGCGCCATGGCGGCGCAAACCGTGTTCGGCGCTTCGTTCCGCCTCAGCGCGCAGCGCGGGCGCTGGCGCACGCTCGGTGAAGGCACGCGGGCGTGCGCGACCTGGCACCCTGCGGCCGTGTTGCGCGCGCCTGGGGAGCAACGCGCCAAGTTATATGGGGAGCTCGTGCGCGATCTGGCCGCGGTCAGGCGGCAGTGATCGGCGGCCCGCGCTCGGTCGTCCCCTTAGCGGGGCAGGTCTCCCGCGGGCGGGATGGGCGCGGTCGGCGGCGGCGGGCTGGGTGGCGGCGGGGTCGGCGGAGCGACGGCTGCCGGTGGCAGCGGCGCCGGGGGGATCGCCTCAGGGGGCGGGGCGCCGGGGGGCGGCGGCTGCGCTGGCGGCAGAATCTCGCCGGGCGGGGGCGGCACCGTGCCCGGTGGCACGGGGGAGCGCGGGGGCCGCGTAATCTGCGCCACGGCCGCGAACGCCACTAACAGCCCGCAGGCCAGGGAAACGCTTGCGAGGGCAGGCTTCATTGGAATGCATCCTTTTATCCTGCCCTGAAGGCTAGGCCGCCGGGGCCACGCGGGGATCCCGGCGAACCGCCCGAACGCGTGTCAGAGAAGATTGACGGCGCCGCTTGAGCAGCGGGCCCCGCTGGGACTAGGCAGCCCCGGCGCTGCGGCGGCGGATGGCCTTGAGCGCGCGAAAGCGGCCCGTCACCGAGAGCTGCTCCCGGCTGGCGTGGCCATTCCAGAGCGCATTGCGGCGGGCCACGAAGACGCTCTTGGACAGTGCCTCCAGCGAACCGGCCTTGGCGAACAGGAACCCCTGGCCGGCCACGCACCCCAAGGCCAGGAGCGCCTCCACCTGGGGCTCAAGCTCGATGCCTTCGGCGACCGTGTCCAGCCCGAGCGTCTCGCCCAGGGTGATGACCGCGCTCGCCAGTTCCGGCCCGTTGTCAGAATTGGTCAGCCGGCTGACGAAGGAGCGGTCGATCTTCAGCATATCGATCGGGAAACGGTGCAGGTACGAGAGCGAGGAGTACCCGGTGCCGAAATCGTCGATCGCGAGGCGCACGCCGAGTGCCTTCAGGCGATGGAACCGCTCGAGGTTCGCGTCGGTGTTGTACATGATCGTGCTCTCGGTGAGCTCGATGACGAGGTTGCCCGCTTCAAAGCCCGATTCGCGCAGCGCCTCCGACACGTCCTGCACCAGCTCGCCATGCTGCAGGTGGCGCCCGGAGATGTTGACTGCCAGCCGCAGCTCCGTGCCGCCGGCTACGGACTTGCGCCAGGCGCTCATATCAAGGCAGGCCCGGTGCAGCACCCAGCGACCGAGTTTGTCGATCTGGCCGCACTCCTCCACCACCTGGATGAAGCGGGCAGGCAGCAACACGCCCAGCTGCGGATGCCGCCAGCGCACCAGCGCCTCGACCCCCAGCAGACAGCGGCTGCTCAGGTCCACGATCGGCTGGTACTCGATGAAGAACTCCTCGCGCGCCAGCGCCCGGCTGATATCCGCCTCCAGCCGCAGCCGCTCGTGCAGCATGTCCTGCATCTGTGCCTGGAAGGTGATGTGACGATTCTTGCCGGCCGCCTTTGCGTGGTACATCGCGATGTCGGCGTTGCTCAGCAGCGTCTCGGCGCTGGCGTTGCGGGTCGAGAACGCGACCCCGATACTGGCACCGACGCGCACCTCCATGCCGTTCAGCGCAAACGGCATGTCGAGCGTGGCGATCAGCGCGTCCGCCAGGCGTTCCACCTCCGTCACCGTCCTGACGCCTTCCACCAGGATCGAGAATTCGTCCCCGCCGAGGCGCGCGACGGTGTCCGCGGAGCGCGTGGTCTTCATGATCCGCTGCGCCACGGCCTGCAGCAGCCGGTCGCCGGCATCGTGGCCCAGCGAGTCGTTGATGTTCTTGAAGTTGTCCAGGTCGAGGAACATGACCGCCACGAAATTCTGGGCGCGCTGCGCGAGCGCCAAGGCATGCTGCACGCGGTCCCGGAACAGGTTGCGGTTCGCCAGCAGCGTCAGGGGGTCGTGGAAGGCGAGCTGCCGCAGCTGCTCCTCGAGCGCCTTACGTTCACTGATGTCGCGGAAGTTGAGCGCCAGCCCCTGCACGGCGGGGTCCTCCATGAGGTTGCTGCCCACGCCCTCGACCACGCAACGCTTCATGTCGCGCTCGATTCGCAGCTCCACCGGCCCCACCGTGCCGGTGGAGGTGGCCGCGACCTCGGCGAGAAACTGCTTGAGTCGCTCGCCGTCCTCACCCCGCCAGAGCTCGGGCAGGCTGTTACCGATGACCGCCTCGGACACCAGCCCGAGCGTGCGCTCCGAGGAGGGCGATACGAACCGGACCACCCCGTCGGGAGCGACGATCATGATGACGTCGGAGGCGTTCGCGATCAGTGAGGCGTAACGATCCTCGACGATGCGGGCCGCCTTGCGCTCGCGGATCACCGCGTCCCCGCGCAGCACCACGCCCTGGCGCACCATCAGCAGCAGCGTCAGGGCGAACACCACCATGGTCATCACGGTGGCCGGCCCGCCGATGTCTCCGCGGCTGAAGTACACCAGCACCAGGAAGGCGGCCAGCATCGCCGCGTGCGGCAGCGAGCGCGCCAGGACATCGGAGGCCTGGGAGGCCGCCTTGGTGACCGGCGCGCGGTTGCGCAGCTGTTCGCGCGAGGCGGCGGCCATCGGCGCGTAGCAGCACAGGTAGAGCACATCCTGGAACTGGCCGGGCAGGTAATAGCCGCGCACCTTGGCGAGCGACCACAGCACGTCGGCCATGAACATGATGGCGTAGCCGCCCAGCAGCAAGAGTGGCACCCGCCGGCCGGCCACGCTGCCGGAGCCGGCGAGCAGCGTCACGCCGAGCATCAGCAGCAAAATGCAGTCGAGTGCCGCGTAAGCCTCGCTCAGCGCCTGCCTCAGAAAGTCCACTTCGGAGGCGGTCGCCGCCGGGCGAATCACCAGGAACCAGAAGAACGCCCCGAAGCCGACGACAAAGATGGTGGCATCCAGGGACAGCTGCACCCAGGGCACGCGCACCGCGGCTGCACGGATCAGGTACAGCGCGCCAACCGTGGAGGCGAGGTAGAACGCGCAGTAAAAGGCATCGGCGGGACCTGGGAAGGGATCATGGCCACGCAGCCACGAGGTGGCCCCGATCGTGACCCCGATCGAGTACAGGGCGAGTGCGCCGCCGAGCACCTGCCACGCCCTGCGCATCGGGCCGGGCGCCGTATAGCGCGCCGTCGCGCCCAAGAGCACCGCCGTGGCGAGTGCGGCCGGGATATCCGACACCAGGGCCACGTAGTGCGTGACCTCTGGTCCCCCGAACCCGGTGGCGATCCAAAGAGTGCCCGTGATGACATAAGCCACGAAGCTGCCGTACAGGATCGCGATCCAGCGCGGCGGCGGCTCGCGAAGCAGTTGTTCAGTGTCTGTCTTGGTGTCCACTTCGGATATGTCTGATTCCGACGCGCGCAAGGCGTAAGGCTACGGGATCCTTAGGCCCAAGCAGGGGGAATTACAGCCAAAATCAGCATCTGAATGGGACAAAAGCGCGCTGACGTGACGCAGTTCTCGCGCCCGGGCCACCCGCGACGTTCCCGGCACGCCTAGGGCAACCCCGCAGGGCGTCGGCACGCCCGCAGCGTGCGGCACGGGTTCCCGCACTCCCCGCCCGGCACAGCTCAGCCAGGCGGCACCTCGCCGGAAAAAGTGACGGGCGTGGCGCCCGTGATGGTACCGACAGTGGCCTTGTCGCTCACATAGAGCACTACCTCGTGCTCGAAGCGCAGCTCGCCCTGGACGACGGCCCCCGGCCCGATCACGATGCGCGGCTTGCTCTCGTGCGTGCTGAACCAGCCGGAGGGCTTCTGCACGAGAATGCCGCCCTCGACGTGCGAGTCTCCGGCGATGTTGATGTCGCCCGACACCGTATGCAAACCGCCGGCGACGTGTGCGCCGGTCAGGCTGATCTTGCCGTTGACGGTCCTGATGGCCCCGCCCACCTCCGCCCCGCTCTTCAGGTCGATCTCACCGTTCACGGCGGTGATGCCTTGCACCACATGCGCGCCGGTACCGAGTGTCACCGGGCCGTTGACGGTCTTGGCCGAATCCGCCGTCGAATGCGCACCCATGTCGATCGAGCCGTTGACGATGGTGGCGGAGGTGACACTCGCATTCTCCTCCAGGCTGATGGAGCCGTTGACGGCGCCGACCGAGCCGCTGTGCTGGCCGGCGGGCACGTGGATGGAACCGTTGACGGTCTTGGCGCCGTCTGCGTTGGCGGTGACGTTGCCGTTGCCGGCATCGATGTCGCAGCCGCTCAGGGCCACCGCCGCCAGCACCGATCCCGCGACGCTTAAGTACCGCCACATCACTTGCTCTCCTGCCTGGCGCCTACGCGGCCCCCTCGAGTTAGGTCATCCCACGCCGGGCCCTGCTTGTTGGTACCGCAGCTCAGAAAGCTACCGCCGCCGCCGCCCGCTGTCCACCTGCGGCGTCCGGGGGGGTCCGACATTCGCCTTGAACTCAACAGCGCGCCAGCTTACAAAGGGCCGTACCCTCAAGGCGGCGCTGGCCGTGCGGACCGACGGGTGGGTGTCTATCGTGTTCTTGCTGCGTGGCTTACTCGATCGGGTGTTGCTCGTGTGCGCGGTGGTGGCCGGCGGCCTCGTCCCCGGCTTCATCGCGCAGTATCGGCAGCGCCTTGGCGGGCGACTCGACCAGGCGCGCCTCGATCTTGCACCCTGGCAGCACCTCGCCGATCAGTTCTACCAGGGTGACCTCGGCAAGCTGATTCAGTACCACCTGGACAGCAGCGATCCGAAGTTTTCCGCCGAGGGCGCTGTCATCCGTTCACTGGTGAGCACCGTGCAGAACCTGCAGGGCGCAGTGGATGCCATGCACGGCAGCCTCTTTCAGCAGAGCGCCTATCTGCTGGTGCACGCCGACCCGGCACTCGCACGCGCGACCTGGGCGGACTGGGTACCCACCTTTGCGCTGTCGGCCGAAGGGCTCCTGTTCGCCCTGGTGCTGGCGGTGGCACTGTGGCTCCTGTTCCAGTTCACCTGGTGGCTGCTCGCGCTGGCGGGGCGGCGTCTCTCCCGCGGCGGCCCTAAAACGCGCTACGCCGCGCCATGACTTGTCAGCGCCGGTCGCCTGGGCGACAGTAACCCTTCTAACCCGGCAACCCCACGGCGCCCGCTCATCCCGGGCGCGGGTCAGTAGAACAATGAGATCGCGCCATCGCGCCCTAGTCCTTGCCGCCGCCCTGGGTTGCCTCTGCCTGGGCGCCTGTTCGCTGATTAGCGTGAAGAGCCCGGAGCGGCCGCTGTCGACCCGCGACCTGAACGCGCGCATCCTGACGCGCGAATACTCCGCGGATCTGATCGCCGCGGTGGCCCAGTGTGCGGACCAGATCGCGCTCGCCGAGGAGGACCCGGCCATCAGGCGCAACACGCTGCAGTGGAAGATCTCGACGACCACGCAGAGCCAGCGCGCGGCGCAGCAGCTGGCGCCCATGATGGGGGTGCTCGACACCTGGACGTTCGCGACGGCGATGAAGGATTTTCTGTCCCCCGCGCATCCGGGCGGCGCGGTCTTCGGCGCCCATCAGGGCGCGGCGCTGGCGCTCGCCAGCCAGTATGAGCTGGCCGCCGAATCGATGGCGCGCCGGCTGGCGACGCCTAAGGAGTTTCAGCAGTTCCAGGGCTTCGTCAGCGACTACGCTAATGAGCACCCGTTGCAGGATCTGAAGTTCGTGCGCCCCTCGGTCGTGCAGCTGTGGGTGCTCAGGGGCGGCGCCGAGGTGCCGCTGGTGGCCTCCCTCGGCACCATACCCCAGGCCCTCGCCGACACCTCCGACCGCATGCGCATGCTGGGCGAAACGCTGCCCTCGCAGTCGATGTGGCGCACCGAGCTCACGCTGGAGGAGTCGGGCGCCTCCAGCGAGAACGTGCGCGCGGCGCTGCTGCGCCTCGACGCGCGCATTGCGAGCATGACCGCCGCCGCCCAGGGCGCACCGCAGCTGGTGCACGAGGCCGTGGTCGACGTGCGCGGCAGTCTCCTCGAGGTACTCGACCGCCTGGATGCCTCCTCGGCGGCAACCATCGCGGCGCTGCGCGTCGAACGCGCGGCCTTGTCGGCCACCGTGAGCAGCGAGCGCGCTGCCATTCTGACCGCGGCCGACGAACAGCGCCGGGCCCTCACGGCCGACGCGGGCACCCTGGCCGATCGGCTCGTCGCCTCCACAGGGGACCAGATCCGGCGCCTGACCCGCGAGGTACTGCTGCTGTTCATCCTGCTTGCGGCCGTGGTGCTCGGCCTGCCGTTCGGCGCGGGCTACCTCGTGGGGCGCGCCCAGCGCAGCCACCGGGTTTCCGGTCCTCATTGAGGCGGGCGGCCCGCCTGCGCCGTGCTGCGGCGCTGCTCGCGGCGGCCGGATGGCTGGCCGCAGGCTGCACGAGTACCCCGGTCGTCCGCCACGCCTCGCCGCCCGTTGCCGCCAAAGCCCCCGCTGCGGCGGGCCCGCTTGCGGACCTGGACCGCGCCCTGCGCGCGCACGGGCACGAGGATGAGTCCGCCTTTCAGCTGCTGAACACCAATGCGGACGGGCTGCGCCTGCGACTGGCGCTGGTGGATGCGGCGCAAAGCTCGCTCGACCTGCAGTATTACTTCTGGTGGGACGATGACAGCGGCGGGCTGCTCATGAAGCACGTGGTCGATGCTGCCAATCGCGGTGTGCGCGTGCGTGTCATCCTCGATGACCTCACGACAGTGCTGCGCGAGCAAGGCCCCCCGAAGGTGCGGGACTGGGCCGCCGGCGCACTCAACGCACATCCAAACATCGAGATCCGGCTGTTCAACGCGTGGCAGGAGCGCTCGCTGCTCGCACGCGGCACCGAATTCATCGCCCATGCTGACCAGATGAACCAGCGTATGCACAACAAGCTCATGGTCGCCGACAACCGCGCCGCGATCGTGGGCGGCCGTAACATCGGTGATGAGTACTTCGGCCTCGCCGCGGAGTTCAACTTCCGCGATCTGGACGTGCTCGGCATCGGCCCAGTCGCGGTGCAGGCTTCCGCGGTCTTCGACCGCTTCTGGAACAGCAGCTGGGTGACGCCGGTCGATGAGCTGAACCTGGGGGCGACGCGCAAGGATCTCGCCGCCGCCGCCCCGCGGGTGCGCCAGGATCTCGCCGCGGCGCCCGCGCTGCAGGCCTTCCCGCTGGACCCCGACCGCGCCGCCCTGGCGCGGCTGGTGGCCGCCAGCCATCCGGGCAGCAGCCGCATCCTGACGGACCTCCCGGCCGAGGACGGCCTGCGGCACCGCATGGCGCCCGCGATCCGCGCGCTCATCGCCGGCGCGCAGCGTGAAGTGCTGATCACGAACGCCTACCTCATCCCGGATGGGGCGCTGATCCAGATCTTGCGCGAGCTGACACAGCGCGGCGTCGTGGTGCGAATCCTCACCAACTCGCTCGCCTCTCAGGACGTGGCCGCCGTCAACAGCCACTACAAGCAGTGGCGTGCGCCGCTGCTGGCCGCCGGCGTCGAACTGTACGAGCTGCGCGCTGACCCGGCCATCCAGGCGACGGTGGTCGACACCCCGCCGGTGCGCAGCAAGTTCACTGGCCTGCACTCCAAGGCCCTGGTGATCGACCGGCACACCGCGTTCATCGGCTCCATGAACCTGGATCCGCGCAGCAGCTCGCTCAACACCGAGATGGGCGTGCTCATCCAAAGCGGCGCGGCCGCGGCGGAGCTGGCCGCGGTGATGGAGCTGGAGATGCAGCCGCAGAACGCCTGGCGCGTGCAGGCCGACGCCAAGGGGCACCTCAGCTGGAGTGATGCGACGGAAACGGTCACGCGCCAGCCCGCACGCGGCTTCTCGCAGCGCTTCGCGGATGCCTTCTTTATGCTGTTTCCAGCCGAGCTCTACTAGGCTAGGCAACGGCCCGTCCGAGCTATCCCGCTGCCCATGCGCGCCGGCGCGGCGGCGGGTCGCTCCCGGGGTGCTGTTACGCTACGCTCTCAGGCACAGGCTCCAGGCTGAACGTGCCTGTCACCTGGTGGAGACGCCGTGAAACACCCCCACGACCGCAGGTCCCGCGCTCGATCTTCCCTAGCCGCCGCGGGAGTGCCCGCGCTGTGGCTCCTGTGGTGGGTGCCCTGCGCATGGGCGGCTCCCGCAGCCAACTGCGTCGACACGTCCGCGCCGGTACAGCGGCTCATCTGCGCGGATGCACAGTTGACGCAACAGGACCAGGCGATCAGCGAGCTGTACGGCGCCACCCTGCAGCAGTCTGCGGACGCGGATCGCAAAGGCCTGAAGGCGCGCCAGAGCAGCTGGCTCACCGCCCGCGAGGCCTGCGTCAATGGCGAGCGGCCGCGCGAGTGTCTGGCCGACCAGCAGAAGCGACGCCTCATCGAGCTGCGCATCGGGCTCGGGCAACTGAAGGCACCGGCCGCGGTCGAGTACGCCTGCGCCGGCCAGGAGGCGACACGGGTCAGCGCGAGCTACTACCCGACCGATCCGCCGGCGGCGGTGCTGACCTACGGTGATCGGCAGGTCGTGGCTTTCATCGCCGAGTCCGCCAGCGGTGCCCGTTACGCTGCCGGGAATGTCGAGATCTGGGAGCACCAGGGCGCCGCCACCTTCAAATGGGGCAAGACCGAGCTGCACTGCACGCGCCACTGAGGCGCGGCTGCGCCTTCAGAGCCGTTTCCAGTCCTTGAGGATCTCGCGCGCCGCGTTGTGGCCGGGGATGCCGGAGACGCCACCCCCCGGGTGGGTTGAGGCGCCACATTGATAGAGCGCCGTGACGGGCGTGCGGTAGTCCGCCCAGTGCGGCGCCGGGCGCTGCCAGAAGAGCTGATCGGCGGAGAGCTCGCCGTGAAATATGTGTCCCTGCGGCAGGCCCACGATCGCCTCCAGATCCGGGGCCACCAGGGTCTCCACATCGATCACCCGCTGCGAGAATCCCGGCGCCATCTCGTCCAGCACCGCGAGCGCGGCGCGCGTCAGGTGCGGCTTCTCCGCGCTCCACGAGGCCCCATCCCTGAGCGTGTACGGCGCATGCCCGCCGAACACGTTGATCACGTGCTTGCCCGCCGGCGCCAGCGAGTCATCCACGATGGTCGGCACCACGGGAGTGAGGAAGGGACGTGAGGAATACCAGCCGTACTTCGCCTCATCGTAGGCGCGCTCCAGGTACTCGATGCCCGGGGCGATGTGCACGTACGTCGGGTAGGCAAAGCCGTGCCGTGCGGCATCGAACGCGCGGTAGCGGGGCGGTTCCTCCGCGGCGATGTTCAGCTTGAAGGCGGTCGAAAACGTGCGGAAGGTCTGAATGTCCCGCAGGAACTCCGCCGGCAGGTGCTCCGGCGCCAGCAGCCGCCGGAACAGTACCGGCGCGGCCACGTTCGAGACGACGGCCTTGGCGCGGAACTCGCGCCCGTCGGCGAGGCGCACGCCGCGCGCGCGCCCGTCACTCACCAGCACTGCGGCAACCGGCGCCTGGGTGAGCACCGCCATGCCGAAGCGCGCCGCGGAGCGCGCGATGGAGCCCGTGATGGCACCCATGCCGCCGCGGATGAAGCCCCAGCCACCGGCCCCGGCATGTTCGCCCATCAGGTGATGCATGATCACGTAAGCGGTACCGGGGGATTTCGGTCCGGCGAAGGTGCCGATGCAGGCGTAATAGGCCAGCACGCTCCTGATAATGTCATTCTCGAACCACGCCGAGAGGTAGTCGTCGGCGCTCTGGGTGAGCAGGTCGACGAGCCGGTACGCCTGATCGCCGATCCTGCGGTGCCGCCACAGCAGCGAGGCACTGCCGCGGAAAGCTTTCCAGCTGCGGCGCACCGGATCCACCGGCGTTTCGAACAGCAGTTGCCGCACGAGGGTAGCGGACTCTTCCAGGTAACGCGCAAACGCCGGATAGACCTGCGCGTCGTGGGCGGAAAAGCGCGCGAACTCCGCCTGCGTCTTCGCAATGTCGTCGCTGAAGACGATGGAATCATCCCCACCGAGCGGGCAGAACAGATCGTTGGCAGGCAGCACCTCGAGCCCGAAGGACTTCAGCTCCAGATCCCGGATCACGCGCGGGTGCAGCAGGCTCATGACGTACGAGAAACGCGAGGCCCGAAAGCCGGGGCTGAACTCCTCGGTAACGGCCGCGCCACCGAATATCTCGCGGCGCTCCAGGACCAGAGTCTTGAGACCCGCCCGCGCGAGGTAGGCCCCGCAGACCAGCCCGTTGTGACCGCCGCCGATCACGATCACATCGCCATCATCCCTCATGCGTCCCTCGGATAAGTTGTGTGCGGGTGTGCGCCTGCACGGCAGGCGCGTGGCCGGGTGCGCTCGGGCCGGTGGCTTGCGGAGGCTTTAGCTTACCGGAGCGCCCAGGTCCCGCCACTGCTGGCGCGCCCGACGCAGGAACTGCTGGGGGGCCTCGAGAAAAAAGACCAGGGAGGTGGCGCTGGAGAAGCAGTACAGGCGCCGGTCATCCGGGTCCACCCAGTTGATCGAGCAGTCCGCGAAGATCCGCACGCCCGCGCTCACACCGATGGGGTCGTTGCCGCCGAACTCACCGTGCATCGAGCCCGGCGGCGGGATGGCCGCCTTCCAGATCCCGGCCCGGGCCGGGTCCGTCGACGATGCGTCGTGCGCGGCGGCAGCCGCGATCACATCGGCAGGCTCGGCCCGTGCCGCCACTCCCGCGCCGCAGCCGTACGCGGCAGCCAGGGCTGCGAGCATCCAACCGTGGCCCGACGATTTGCGGCGCAACGTGAGTCCCCTGCACAGCAGCATGCCCGGCATGGGCACGCGGACATTTATTTAGCGACTAAATTGCGGCCATATCAAGAACGTGCCGCCAGCCCCAGGGCTCACACGCTGTCTGTGGAAGGAGCGGCGCGCCTGCAGCGATGCAGGCGTCAGCCTCAAGCAGGAACGGGCGCCGCGCGCCGCGCCAGGATCAGGGCCCCTTCGAGGCCTGCATCCGGCAGTTGGGCGGCGGCCAGATAGCCGGTGTCGGCAATGACGGCGGCGCCGTAGCTGCCGAGCGCCGCGCGCATCGCGGTATCCACCTGGGCGAGCAGGCCCGGCACCGCCATCATGCCGCCGCCGAACACGATGCGCTGTGGCGACCAGGCCAGCAGCAAATTGGCGGCCAGGTCGCCGAGGTAGGCGCCCACGAGCGACCGCACCTCCGGGGCCTGCTCGAGTGTGCGCCCCGCTCCCAGGCGTCGCGCGACCGCGGGCCCGGCAGCCAGACCTTCCGCGCAATCCTCGTGGAAGGGACAGGTGCTGACGTGGGCATCACCGCTGCGGCGCCGCAGCCGCAGATGGCCGATCTCCGGGTGCAGCGCGCCCTTGAACACCTGCTCCTCGAGGGCAAGGCCGCCTCCGATGCCCGTGCCCACGGTCACGTAGGCAACCGAGGCGCAGCCGCGGCCCGCGCCGCGTGCCTGCTCGGCGAGCGCGGCCGCTCCCACATCGGTTTCAATCGCCAGCGGCACGGCAAAGTGCTCATGCAGGGCCGCGCGCAGGTCAAAGCCCGACCAGCCGGCCTTGGGCGTCGCGAGCAACTGCCCATAGCGCGCTGAGCGCGGGTCGACGATCAACGGACCGAAGCTCGCAACGCCGATGGCGCGAAGCTGCCGCCCGCCCAAGCCCGCATGGATGCTGGTGGCGAGGTCCGCGATCGCCTGTGCCGGTGTCGAGGTGACGAAGCGGCCGTCGGCGAGCACGCTGCCGGCACTGTCCGTCACACGGCACAGTGCCTTCGTGCCCCCAAGCTCGATCCCCGCGTAACTGAGGCCTGCAGTCACGAAATGCGGCCCGCTGTCGCTAGCGAGGCGCCGCCGTCCGGTCGGCTGCGTTCGCGTCAAGCCAGCGCAACTGTCGTTCGTGGACGGCCAGGTACAGCCCCATGGCGAAGCCGAAACTGGTGAGCAGACTGAGCACAAAGTAGATCCAGGGCTGGCGCATCCGGAGGCGGCGCCCGTCCACGATGGTCCACAGCGGAAACAACAGCACGTTGGCGGTGATCAGGTCCTGCGCCCCCGAGGCAGCCGCGGGGTTCGTGAACAGCAGCCTGGTGAAGTGCGCCCAGCTGGCCTGGGCACCAAAGCTCTGAACATACTGCGTGTTGAAATACCAGCCCACCGCGACCGAGGCCAGCGCAATGACGTAGTACAGCCCCTCGAGTGCCGAGAGCCGCGCTCCGGCCCACCCGCCGCGGTACAGGTGAGCATTGCAATAGAAAAACAGGATAAGAAACGACAACCCGAGCGCCGCGTGGATTAACAGTGCCGTCATCGAAGCCTCCAACGATCGTTGTCACTCGGCGAAGCCACGCGCACGGGCGGACACGCCTCAGCGCCACGCACGCAGCGCGCCGCCGTGGGAGCGCGCTGCGTGGGGGTGCCGCGCATCACCCTAGGCGAGCGCGTACAGGAACTCGACGAACGATCCCACCGCCCCATCCATCCCCTGCACTTTCGGATTCGGCGACTCGATGACGTAGAACTCATCGGGCGCGTGCGCCCCGGTCCCGTACCCGAGTCCGAAGTGCCCTGCGGGCAGGCTCAGCGGCGCATCGGTGAACACGTAACCCGGCCAGGATCCTGCCGACCGCGGCCACAGCTCCGGCTGCGCGCCGAGCGCGCGGTAGGTGGCAAGCTCGACCTGGATCAGGCGGCTGTTCGGGTCGGTCTGCGTCGGGTTGTAGCCGCCGCTCATGTTGACTTCCAGGTCCCCGAAGCCGTGCTTGGCCAGGTGGGCCTTGAACTTCGCGAGCGTGTCGGTCACGGTCATGTCCGGCACCAGCCGCATGTCGATCTTGGCCACCGCCCGGTGCGGCAGCACCGTCTTGCCGCCGGGGCCGGTGTAGCCGCCCACGAGCCCCTCGATGTTGATCGTCGGCTTCGATGCGAGCAGCACCAGCGAATCGAGCCAGTTCTTGTCGTGCACCCAGTGCTTGACGCCGTAAGTCTTCATGATGGTCGCTTCGGGCGTCTTGGCGGCATACGACTTGACCATCTCCATCTGCGCCGGCGTCAATGGCTTCGCCTTCTCGAAGAAGCCCTCGACCGCCGGCGTGTGCCCGTCCTTCTCGATCAGCGAATTCAGCGCCTGCACGAGGTGCCAGCTCGGCGAATCCACCTGCGCCTCGAGGCTTGAATGGATGTCTTTGGCAGGCCCGCGGCCCCACTTCTCGCCGCTCGAGATCAGTTCCAGTTCGATGACACCCTTCGCGCCGAGGTTCACCTGCACACCGCCGTCCAGTTCCTGCCCCGCCTCGGGCATGAAGACGCCGGAGCACTTCTTCAGCTCCGCCAGCACCTTCGGCGTCTGCACCACCTCGTGGAAATGCGGCGAGCCGATTTCCTCTTCGCCCTCGCACACCAGCACCAGATTCACCGGCAGCTTCCTGCCGGCGGCCTGAAAGGCCATGAGCGCGCTCAGGAACGAGTTCTCCGGCCCCTTCTGGTTGACCGCGCCGCGACCCATGCACACCGTGCCCACGCCTTCCTTCTTCACCAGACGCCCCTCGAGCGGCGGAGAACTCCACTCCTCCGGCACGAACTGCTTCACGTCGTACATGAAGTAGACGCCGAGCGTGGTGCGCGCTCCGGCGTCGATGCGTCCGAAGACACCGGACTTGCCGGAGGTCGGGATGATCTCCACGCCGGTGAAGCCGGCCTCGCGGGCGAGCTTAGCCATGTAGTCCGGGCCCTGCGGGTAGTTGCGGTTTTCCGCCGCGATCGAGGGCAGCGCAATCCAGTCCTGCAGGCGCTTGAGGTTTGCCGCGTGCATCTTGGGAACCTGCGCCAGCACGGCGGCCTTGTCGGCCTCGGCAGCCGTGGCCGCCAGTGCCAGGGCCGGTGTTGATACCAGTGCCAGGCCGGAACCGGCCGCCTGCAGAAACTCGCGCCTGCTAACTTCCGGATCGCTCTTGTTGCTCATGCACGCTCCTCGTGGTTGCCCATACTCGGTAAACGTCTCACTGCCTGCTGATCGCGCTCTGGCCCCCGCGCAGCACGTATTTCTGAATCTTGCCGGTCGCCGTCTTGGGTAGTTCCGCGACGAAGTGAATGGCGGTGGGCACCTTGAAGTGCGCCATGCGCCCGCGGCAGTACTGCTTGAGCGCATCCTCGCTGCTCGTGGCACCGCCTTGCAGCACCACATACGCGACGGGCGTCTCACCCCATTTCTCGTGCGGCATACCCACCACGGCGGCCTCCATGACCGCCGCATGCGTCAGCAGCACGCCCTCCAGTTCGATCGAGGAGATGTTCTCGCCGCCGCTGATGATCACGTCCTTGAAGCGGTCGCGGATCTCGACGTAGCCGTCCGGGTGCACCACCGCGGCATCGCCGGTATGAAACCAGCCCTGGCGCAGGGCGCTGGCCGTGGCCTCCGGATCCTTGTAGTACCCCTTCATGACGACGTTGCCGCGCACCACAATCTCGCCGAGCGTGGCGCCGTCGGCGGGCACCTCCTGTTCCTGCTCGTCAACGACCCGCAGCTCCCCGGAGGTGATCAGCTCCACCCCCTGCCGCGCCTTGAGCGTCGCCAACTGCGCCGGCGGCAGCCCGGCGTCCTCCGGTCGCGGCTCGCACACCAGAATGAAGGGCGTGGTCTCGGTCAGCCCATAGATATGTGTCACGACCCACCCGAGCTCCCCCTCGATGCGCCCGATAGTCGCCGCGGCCGGCGGCGCCCCCGCGGTGAGTACCCGCACCCCGCGCCGCAGCTCGCGCCGCTGCTCCGCGGGGCCGTTGGCGGCGGCGATCAGCACCGTTGGCGCGGCGCACATCATGCTCGCCTGCTCACTCTGCACCATGGCGTAGATGCCCGCGGCATCGACCTTGCGCAGGCAGATATGGGTGCCGCCCGCGGCGGTGACCGTCCACACGAAGGTCCAGCCGTTGGCATGGAACATCGGCAGCGTCCACAGATAGCGCTCACCCACCGCGAGCGGAAAGTGTGCCAGGGTGCCGACGCAATTCACCCAGGCGTTGCGGTGCGTGATCATGACGCCCTTGGGGCGCGAGGTGGTGCCGCTCGTGTAGTTGATCGTCAGCACGTCGGACTCGTCGATCTGCGGTCGCACGAAATCCGCCGGGGCCGCCGCCAGCGCGGCCTCGTAGTCGAGCCACCCGGCCTGATGACCTTCGAGCGCCACGAAGTGCTTGACGCCGGTCAGTTGCGCCCGGATCGCCTCGACCGCCTGGATATAGTCCGCGTGCGCGCACACCACGACCGGCTCGCAGTGCCCGATCATGTAGTGGAAATCCGCAGCACTCAGTCGGTAGTTGAGTGGCACGAGGATGGCTCCCAGCTGCGGCACCGCGTAGAACTGCTCGAGCATCGCGTGGGTATTGGGGGCGATGACGAGCACCCGGTCGCCGCGGCCGACCCCGAGCCGCTGCAGCGCCGCCGACCAGCGGTCGCAGCGATCCAGAAACTGCTCATAGGTAAACCGCTCACTGCCGTCCACCACGGCCTCGCGGTGCGCGTACAGGCGGCGGGCGCGCCGCGAAAACTCCAACGGACTGAGCGGGACTTCCATGGCTGAGTTCTCCGCGCGTTTATCTGACCGACAGTGCAGCGCCGCCGCCTTAGGGCGCTGCGAGGGGCGCGCCGGCCGCGGCCGATTCGCCGTTGGAGCGCTGCGGCTGCGCTTCGTGGCGCAGCGTCGCGTGGGCGGGGTCGCCCGCCGCGGCCACGCCAGCGGGAATCGTGGCGGGCAGCGTCTGCCGGCGGGCCCGGTGGCAGCCCGGCGGTGGCAGCAATGGTCCCATGAGCCCGGTTCTCGTTGTCTTTCTCAAGCGCCCTGCCGCCTACGCTCCTAGTATGCGCACGCTGCGGCAGCGCGTCACGCGTGAACGCCTCATTCCACTGCTTCGGCGGCCTGGGGCGCGCTCTCACCGCGCTCGCGCCGCCAGTGGCTCGGGGAAGTACCGACGACCTTCTTGAAACTGCGGCTGAAGGCTGCCTCGGACTCGTAGCCGACAAGATTGGCGATCACGGCGACGCTGTCGCGTCCGCTGAGCAGGTGCCCGGTGGCCAGCTGCATGCGCCAGTGGGTCAGATATTGCATTGGTGGCCGGCCGACGAACTGCGTGAAGCGCTCCGCCAGGGCCGAGCGCGACAGGCCGGCCGTGCGTGCCAGTGCCTCCAGGGTCCAGTCGCGCGCCGGACTGCGGTGCAGCGCATTCAGCGCCCGCCCGACGAACGGATCGCGCAGGCCGGCCAGCCAGTCGGTCCGATCCGACGGCAGGCTCTCGAGGTACTGGCGTACCACGTTCACGAACATGAGCTCGCTCAGCCGGCTGAGCACGCACTCGCCGCCAATGCGCGGCTCCTTTGCCTCGGTCAGCGCGAAGCGCACGTACGCCCCGAGCGCGCCGCCTTCGTCGCTCACCCGGATCACGCGCGGCAGCGCCGTCAGGAGCGGATTGTAGGGACGCACATCGCAGCCGAGGAAGCCGCACACAAACCGCGCGGACTCGGGGCCTTCGCTGTTGCCCATGGAGAAGGTGAAGGGCAGCTGCCCGTCGCTTGGCGGCCGATACAAGGAAAGGTCCGCAGTGGTACGCATTCCCGGCGAGCTGGAAAGCATGTGTGGATCACCGTGCGGAAATACGATGATGTCGCCGGCGTTCAGCCGAATCGGCGCTACATCCGGCGGCCCGGCCCAGCAGCTGCCGGCCGTGATCACGTGATAGCAGATCAGGTGCTCGGCGCCGGGAAACATAGCGCCCACGATGGCCGGGCCCGGCGGCGTGGCGGCCACCCAGGGCTCAGCGGCGCGGATGTCGAAAAACACCGCTCCGGTGAGCCTCACGGCCCGCAGCACGTCCGACAACGCATCCATTGGTGGCCTCCACGGACGATGGAGCACGCGTGCCGGACGGCCGGTCATTCGGGTGCCCGCCAGCGGTCGCTAGACTGTGCTTGCGCTTCCGGTGGCGTGGCGATTCTACAGGCAGGCTTGCCGTCGCGTCGTCCCTTCTCCGCCGCCGTTACCGGCGGCGCTGACTACAGCCTTCGCTATCGAATCAGGAGCAGATCATGAGTGTTGCCAAGACCTACCACACCGGGTGCTTTTGCGGGGAGGTCCAGCTGGAGGTCTCCGGTGAGCCCGCGGCCATGGGCTACTGTCATTGCGGGTCCTGCCGCCAATGGTCCGCCGGCCCGGTGAACGCCTTTACGCTGTGGAAGCCGGAGGCACTGAAGGTGACGCGCGGCGCCGCCAGCATCGGCACCTTCAACAAGAGCCCGGTTAGTTTCCGCAAGTGGTGCACGAAGTGCGGCGGCCACCTCTACACGGACCATCCGACCATGGGCCTGGTGGACATCTATGCCGCGCTGCTGCCGCAGCTGCGCTTCGAGCCCGGCCTGCACGTGCACTACCAGGAGAGCGTGCTGCCGATCCGTGACGGCAAGCCGAAGATGAAGGACATGCCCAAGGAGATGGGCGGCTCGGGCGTCACGCTGCCGGAGTAGGGAAAACCGAGGCCGCCGGCCCCAGCCGGCGGCCTCGCCCACACACCCGCGCTACAGAGAGCGCAGGAAATTGATCAGGTCCTGCTGATCCTTGGCGCTGAGCGCGGCGAAGTTGCGGACGATCTGGTTCGCCTCGCTGCCCTGACTGGCGTGGTAGCGGATGGTCTGGATCAGATCGCTGGTCCGCCCGTCGTGCAGGAAGAACACCCGCTGCCCCACGCCCCACAGCGGCGCAGTGCGGAACTCATCCGGACCCGCCCCGCCTTGGCTGATGCCGTCCGCAAGCCCGACGCCCATGTGATGCACCAGCAGATCCGAGTACAGCCGCGCCTGCTGGTTACTCATCGCGGCGCTCGCGGTGCCCCGGCGCACGCCGGTGGCGGCCTTACCGGTTGTCATGGCTGGCGTATGGCACAACGCGCAGCCGGTGCTGACAAACAGCGCCTGGCCGTGCTGGGTCGAAGGCGTCGGCGCCGCCGGCTGCGGGGGTGCCAGCATGCGCATGAACATCGCAAACGCCCCGGCGTCCGAGAGTACTGCGGTTGCGGAGGGCGGATCGGAGGGACCGGGAATGTTGTCGGTGTCGTTGGGTGTGGTGTTACCGGTCTGGCAACTCGCCAACTCGTCGCGCTCCTGGGGGAAGACCTCGTTGGAGATACCCATTTCAACGTTATAGGCCTCGCCTGCGAAAATCAGCAGCGACTTGTTCTGCGCCTTCCACCCGAAGCGGGTGATCGTACCGTCGTTGGCGCTGCGGTTCACGTTGCCACCGAGGTTGGCGTTGGGATGCCCGAATACGCCCAGCTGCCTTTTGGTGGGCGCATCCTTGATCACATTGGCGAGAATGGCGGAGTCGGGAATCGCCTCGATCAGGCCGTCGCCGAAGGTCGGCGTCGGGATGCGAAACACCACGTTGCGGTTGCCGCCCAACCCGGTGACCGGATTTCCCGCCGGCAGGAAGTTGGGCTGAGTTATGTTGCAGCCGGCCGCATCCGTTCTGCCCGTGATGACGAACAGGTCGTGCACGCCGCCGTCGGGCGCACCGTTGGACTGCACGAAGCGCGCTTCGCGAATCGGCCCGTTAGGCGCAATGAACCACGGCATCTGATTGGTCGCCCCATTGGCGTTGACGACTTCGTAGAGCGGATTGACCGCGGGACTCGAGCCGCCCACGAAGGGCTGCAAATGACAGGACGAGCACTGGTTCGAGTTAAAGCGCGGCCCCAGGCCGTTGCCCTGGTTGGCGGACTCGAGCCCGCCGGTGACCATGTCGATCTCCATGAAGCGGTTCAGGCCATCCTGGAAGAACATCATCTCCTCGGGTGACAGTCCCGGCAGCGCCGCCGGTGGCTTCCCGTCAGCGCTCGTCTTGCGCACGCCTGGATCCGTTACCTGAGCGACCGCCGCGGCGGCCCATAAAACGCAGAGGCCAAGCATGAGCCTCGCCGCTGCACCATACCCGACGGCGTCATATTTACGCATTGGGTTCTCCTCCCTGGTTCATGAGACGTGGCAACACTTGGTGAGGCGCTGTTTACGCGCGGCTACAGGGTGTGTCGATGTGTCGCGCCTTGAAGACGCGGCACGGGAGTGTGCCAAGAAGCCTATAAATGCCGTAAAAAGCGCAGTTTTAGCTCATCGTCGCCGCGACGCGCTGAGTCACAAATTCATTGAATGTATTGCGGTTTGTGAGAGCAGGTGGCAGCGTGTAAAGCACGCGGCGCGCACAGCGTTTGCATCTACACCGGGGGACGGTGATGCAACATCACTCACCACTTGCACGTATCGAACTGACCGAAGCGGAACTGACGCAGCTGCAGCTTTGGGCGCGCAGCCGCCGTGGCGCGCGCGCCCTGTTGCTGCGCGCACGCATCGTGCTCAGTTGCCGCGACGGCCGCAGCAACCGCGATGTCGCTCGCCAGCTACACGTGACGGCGCAGACGGTCGGCAAATGGCGCGCCCGCTTCGTGGCGCGCCGGCTCGCCGGCCTGGTCGACGACCCCCGCTCGGGCGCGCCGCGCTCAATCAGCGATGCGCTGGTCGAGGCGGTGCTGGCCAAGACCCTGCACGAACAGCCACCGGATGCTTCGCGCTGGAGCAGCCGGCGCCTGGCGCACGAGATGGGAATCTCGCAGCGCGCGGTGCTGCGCATCTGGCGCGCCTTTGATCTGTAAGCTTGAGCGCCGCTAGATCGACCGGCGCCAGCCGCCCCGCACCACGAGGTACCTCAGCAGCCACCACACGGCGGTGAACGTCACGGCGTACGCCGCCGAAGGAAGCCACGGGGGCAGGGGCGGACCCAGCGGTCCGGCAAACAGTGTTTGGTAGAGTGGCCCGAGCGCCCGGCTGCCGGCCAGCACGCACACCAGTAGCCAGGCACCGGCGTAGGCAGCGATCGCATTGACCCCGAGGCTGGCACCGAGGGCCGGCCAGCCGCGGCGGTCGATCAGGTCATGCGCCAGCGCCACATCGGTGAGCAGCCGCGCCACCGGCGGCCGCGGCGCCCGCTCGCTCAGGGCTTGCCCTTGAGGTACTGGTCAAACCAGGCGAGCGTGCGCTTGATCGCGTCGATGCGGTTCTCGCGCTTGGCGAAGCCGTGGCCTTCGTCGGCGTAGTAATGGGCATCCACCACCTTGCCGTCCTTCTTCAGCAGCGCCACGATCTGCACCGCTTCTTCCTTGGGCACTCGCGGGTCGTTGTCACCCTGCAGCACCAGCAGCGGCGCCTTCACGGCGTGAATGAAACTGATGGGCGAGTCGCGCTCGTACACGGCGACGTCCTTCACCGGATCGCCCAGCAGGCTCTTCTCGTACTGCTGCAGCGAGGGATCGGAGTGCACCAGCATCGTCTTCCAGTCGATGATGCCGTAAAGCTCCACGCCCGCCGCCCACACCTCGGGCGTCTTGCCGAGGGCCATGAGCGTCATGTATCCGCCGTACGAGCCCCCGGTGATGCCGATCTTGCGCGCCGCGACGTAGCCGGTCGCGACCAGGAACTTGGTGGCGTACACCTCGTCCTGCAGATCCCCGCCCCCGAGGTCCTGGTAATTGGCGCGCTGAAATTCAACGCCGTAACCGGTCGAGCCACGCACATTCGGCGCGATGCACACGTAGCCGTGCGAGACCAGCGCGGCGATCTCGGCCCGCCAGTTGTCGCTCCACTGGCCGGTCGGACCGCCATGCGGCAGCACCAGCGCCGGATTGGAGCCGTCGCGTTTGAGGTTCGGGGGCACCCACAGCAGCGCACTGATGAGCTTGCCGTCGAAGCTGCGGTAGTGAACCAGCTGCGGGGGTGAGAGCGCGGCGGCGTTGAGGCTCGCCACCGCCGAGCGCGTCAGCCGCTCGCGGCGCGCGCTGCGTACGTCGTAGATGTAGAAGTCGCGCGGCTGCACGGAACTCTCGTGCGAGACGAGCAACCGATCCCCGGTGGGTGAGAACGCGCTCGGGTAGGCCGGCAGGCCGTTCACACCGGTGCCCAGATCGAGTTTCTTCGCCTGCAGCGTGGCGCGATCGACCAGGTAGACATCAACCAGGCCGTCCGCATTAAGCTCGTACGTGAACGCAGTGCCCTGCGGGGAAAACTGCCCGCCGGTTGCCTCCCACAGCGTGTCCGTGACCCAGGTGCGCTTGTGGCTGCCGACCTCAAGCAGCGCTACGTTGCGCGCCCCGCCCTTCTCGTTGGACGACACCAGGAGCTGCTTGCCATCCGGTGACAGGTCCGAGGCGACGTATAGCACGTCGCCCTGGTGCGGCGTGAGTTTGGTGGCGGTGCCGCTGGCGACCTCGATCGCATAGACGTCGCCGTCGTTGCCCCCCACCTCGGTGCGGTTGGCGTAGAGCGTACGCCCGTCGGGGCTCCAGGCGACCGATTCCCAGGAGCGGTCGGTGCCCGCTTCGTGCGTCAGCGGGCGGATCTTGTGGGTAGCCCAGTCGAGCAGCGCGACGTTGTAGGAGGTGCCGGCCTTGGGCTTGAGATTGATGGCGAGGGTCTTGCCATCCGGCGACCAGCGCGGCGACTCCTCGCGCACCTCGGGAGTGTTGGTGAGGTTGACGACGGCGCCACCCTCGCTTGGCACTGCCATGACGTCCCAGAGCTCATCGCCACCGTAGTCCTGCTGGAAGGCGATCCATTTGCCGTCCGCAGACCAGGCCGCGCCGGTCTGCCGTTCGTCGGATTGCGACAGCTGCTCCGGCCAGCCGCCGGCGGCGCTGACCTTCCACAGGTTGGCACGCCCGGTCAGATTGGTGGTGAAGGCAATTTCCTTGCCGTTGGGAGACCAGGAGCCGCTGGAAACGGAGCGGGTAAAGAACAGATCCTCGATCGGCACCGGGTGCGCGCCCGGATTCGATGGCGACTGAATGCGCTTCGGATCGGTCACCTGCCGATCGTTTGGCCCGGAAACCTGCGCGGCACCGAACACCGGAGCGCACGTCATGAGCAAACACAGCAGCGCCGCACGCATTTTCATCCCAACCTCGTCGCTAGTTTCACGCGCGGCCGACACTATAACGGGAACCCCCGTGCCGGGGCATCGGTGATCGCGCCTCGGGTATGCCGGGGCAGCCGCCGTTCCCTGCGGCCTTGGGAGCGCTAGCGGGCGGAAAGGCTCGGGCGCTCGGCGTCCGGGCGGCAAGTCCGCGCGGGCATCTCGAGCGAGCGGCGCAGCAGCG
The DNA here is from genome assembly GCA_963781815.1 of uncultured Pseudomonadota bacterium. GTDB lineage: Bacteria > Pseudomonadota > Gammaproteobacteria > Steroidobacterales > Steroidobacteraceae > 13-2-20CM-66-19. Next base: position 664,852 of record CAWAHK010000003.1, read on the forward strand.
TCAGGGCAAGACCCTCAGGCCGGCACCGCCGCATGCACGATGACGAATTCTCCGGGGATCCTGAATCCTGCACCGTGGCGCCACGGCTCGATCGCCTGCAGGTAACGCTGGCACACCCGGGTCCGCACGGTTGCGTCAAAGCGCGCCCACGCAAGCGCCACCGGACCGCCAACAAAGGCGGCCTCGCAGGCCTGGGAGGCGTCCGCATACTCCAGCTGCGTGGCGAGGCGCTGCTCGGTGAGCACCTCAAGATCGGCTGCGCGACATAACTCGCTGAGCACGCCCTGCCCCCCCAGACTGAAGAACAGCGGGCACACCTCGCTGGCCACCTCCGCCTGCACGATCGGAAACACGGCGGCCCAGCCGCAACGCTCCCGTGTTCCCCACACGGCAACGCCGACGCGTCCCCCGCGGCGCACCGCCCGGCGCAGCTCACGCAACGCCGCCAGGGGGTCGCTGACGTACATGAGTCCGAGCGAGCACAGCGCCACATCGAAGCTTGCCGCGGGCACCGTCAGTCGGGCCGCGTCCATGCGCTCAAAATGCACGTGCGAGAGCTGGCACGCCGTGGCCCGCTGTTGCGCGGCCCGCACCATCTCACCGGAAATATCGGTGCCGAGCACGCGGCCGGAGCGCCCGACCGCGCGTGCCGCCTCGAAGCTGACGAGGCCGGTGCCGCAGGCGACATCAAGCACCGCCTGGCCACGCACCAGCACCGCGCCGCCGAGCAAGGGCGCCCGTGCCGCCGCGAGCTGCTCCTCCCAGAGCGGCTCATAGTCCGAGGCGGCGCGGTCCCAGCCGTAGCGCTGCACCCGCTGCTGCAGCTTTGCGTCCATGCCGCTCTGGCGGTCAGCGCGTGATGACCACTTCGAGATATTCGCTGGGGACGACCAGCGAGCCCGCACCGGCACGATTAGCCCCGTTCAGCAGTTGCGTGAGATCACTCTCCAGGGCCGCCCCCGCCTCTGGCGCCAGCGCCGCAAACGCCTTGTGCACCGGTCCGTACCAGGTGCGGAAAACATCGATGAAGTGTGCCGCGGAGCGGTAGCGGAAATTGAATACGCGCGGCCGCACCTGCAGCGCTACGCGCTCGCCGAACAGCACCCGCAGGTGTTCCTCCGTGCCCCAGAGCGCCGGTGACTGCACACCGGCCGGCGGCGGCAGGTGCTTGCCGAGGGTCTTGAACATCTGGCCGATGAACCCTGCGGGCGTCCAGTTGGCGAGCCCGATGCGCCCGCCCGGACGGCACACGCGTGCCAGCTCCGCGGCGGCCTGCACCTGATCCGGCGCAAACATGACCCCAAACGTCGACAGCACCACATCGAATGCAGCAGCGTCGAAGGGCAGCGCCTCGGCGTCGGCGCTCTGGAAGTGCACCTTCAGGCGTTCGGCGCGCGCGCGCTCGGCGCCGCGTTCCAACAGGGCCGGCACGTAGTCCGTTGAGGTCACCTGGCCGCCGCGGCGGGCCGCCGCGAGGGTAGCGTTACCGTTGCCCGCGGCGACATCCAGTACGCGCTCGTCCCAGCGCACATCGCACACTTCTGCCAGCCGTTCGCCCACCAGCTGCAGCGTGGTTCCGATGAGGGCGTAGTCGCCGCTCGACCAGGCGGCCAGCTGGCGATTCTTTAACGCAATGAGATCGATACGGGCGTTCATGGAGGGTCCTGAAGGGTGGGGATCGGGGAGGCGCACTCTCGCGCAGCCGTCCGCCGGGCGTCCTGTCCGGGCGTCGCCAAGGTGTCGCCGGGCGTCCGCCACCCTGATCCGGACTGTCCACGGGTCCGAAAGTCCTGTCCGAGCATCCGCCACGGGACCCCGGCGCGCCGCGGCGCTGGTCAGCGCGCGGCAATGCGCCGAGAATCCAAAGCAGGCGGACGGGCGGGAACCTAAGAGCATGGCGACAGCGGACATCAGGGCGGCGGTGGAGCGCGTGCAGTCGGTGCTCACACGCCGTCCCGAGCTCGGTCTGCACGCCGATACGGCCGCGGTGGCGCGCTGGGACCATGACGTCAGCGTCATCGCCCGCCACCCCAATGGCACCGAGTTCCGGACCGACATGCCGCCGGAACTGGGCGGCAAGGGGGAGGCGCTCACGCCCGGCTGGCTGATGCGCGCCGGGCTCGCCGCCTGCACCGTGACCTGCATCGCGCTGGCTGCGGCGGCGCGCGGGATCGAACTTCAGACGCTCGAGGCGCGCGCCGCGAGTCACTCGGACACGCGCGGCATTCTCGGCATGAAGGATGCCGACGCCGTGCCCGTGGCCTCAGCCCCGCGCGAGATCGAGCTGAGCGTGCACCTCAGCGCGCGCCACGTGCCCGCCGAGCAGCTGCGGCAGCTGGTGGAAGACACGCGCCGCTGCTCCGTCGTGCTGTGCGCGCTGGAGGACCGCGTGCCGGTCCTGCTGCGCGTCGAGGTCGGGGAGTCATGACGGACGCGCTGTCGCAGACGCTGCGCGTCGTGCAGCTCGTGGGCGCGATCTTTATCAACGCGCGCTTCACGGCCCCCTGGTGCTATCAGTCCCCGAGCGCCGCCTCCGCCGCGCCGCTGCTGGAGCCGGGCGCCGAGAAAGTGGTGATCTTCCACCTCGTCACCGCCGGGGAGTGCTACGTCGAACTCGGGGAGGCATTGCCGCTGAAGCTCATTGCCGGTGATGTGGTGGTATTCCCGCAGGGTCATGCGCATCGCATGACCTCCGCGCCCGGGCTGCCGCCGGTCCAGGGCAAGCGCCTCGATGCCGTGCTGGCGCGTCGGCCGCGCCAGATCGACTACGGCGGCGGCGGCGCGGCTACGCGCCTGATCTGCGGCTACCTCGCCTGCAGCGCGCGTCTCGCGCGCATGCTGCTGGCGGGCTTACCGCCGGTGGTACGCGTCAACGTGCGCGGCTCCAACGCGGGGGCCTGGCTGGAAGCCTCGGTGCGCTATGCGCTCGAGGAGGCACGCTCGCCGCGCCCGGGCGGGGCCGGCGTGCTGGCGAAGCTGGCCGAAGTGCTCTTCATCGAAGTGCTGCGCCTCTACATGCACGAGCAGGACGCCGGCCACACCGGCTGGCTCGCGGCGGTGAACGACCGCATCGTGGGAGCGGCACTCAATGCCCTGCATCGGCAGCCGGCGCGCGCCTGGACGCTGGAGGAGCTGGCGCACACTGCCGGGGCCTCGCGCTCGGTGCTCGCCGAGCGCTTCCAGCAGCTGGTGGGCAGTTCGCCTATTCAGTACCTGACGCAGTGGCGCATGCTCCTGGCTTCCAACCTGCTGTGCGGCAGCAACGCCTCCCTGACCAGCATCGCCCAGGAGGTCGGTTACCAGACCGACAGCGCCTTCAGCCGGGCCTTCCGCCGCGAGTTCGGCGCGCCGCCGGCGGCCTGGCGCCGCAGCCAGGCGGCCCGCCACCAGGCCTGAAGCAAGCTCCCCGGGTGTGCTCCAATGTCATGCCCGTGGCCTACGGGCGTGAGCTCGGAGCAGCCATGACGCAGATGCGGGTCGGTTTCATCGGACTGGGTAACGTCGGCGCGCAGCTCGCCGGAAACCTGCTCGGGCACGGCGTCGATCTCACGGTGCGGGACCTGGATCCTCAGCGGGTGGCCGAGCTCGTGGCCCGCGGCGCCAAGGCGGCCGCCACGCCGGCGCAGTTGGCCTCGCAGGTCGACATCATCATCACCTGCCTGCCCTCCCCCGCGGTGTGCGCCACCGTCATGGAGGCCCCCGACGGGGTGCTCGCTGGGCTTGCCCCCGGCAAGATCTGGCTGGAGATGAGCACGACCGACCAGGCGGAAGCGCGGCGCCTCGCCGCGCGCGTGCAGCAGCAGGGTGCCGTCGCCATGGACTGCCCCGTGTCCGGCGGCTGCCACCGTGCAGCGACCGGCAACATCTCGATCTTTGCCGGAGGCCCGCGCGCCACCTTCGAGCGGGTGTTGCCGCTGCTGGGCATTCTCGGGCAGCGCATCCTGCACACCGGGCCGGTGGGCTCGGCCTCGGCCCTCAAGGTGCTGACCAACTACCTGTGCACCGTGCACCTGGTGGCGCTGTGCGAGGCACTCACGGTGGCCAAGGTCGCCGGCCTGGATCTGAACACCGCCTATGAGGCGATCCGCATCTCCTCGGGCAACTCCTTCGTGCACGAGACCGAGTCACAGGTGATCCTCAACGGCAGCCGCGACATCAACTTCACCATGGATCTGGTGATCAAGGACGTGGGCCTGTTCGATGCCATGGCGCGCGCGCACGCGGTGCCGCTGGAACTTTCCCCGCTGGTGCTGCAGATCTTCAGGGACGGCGCACGGCGCTACGGCGAGCGCGAATTCTCCCCGAACATCATCCGCCGCCTCGAGGAGCCCCTCGGCGTGCGCGTGCTGGGTGAGAACTTCCCGGCGCAGATGGTCGACCAGGAGCCCAAGGTACAAGGCTACGAGGTGTTCGCCAACCGCGGCGCACCCGCGCCGGGCTGAGCCGGCCTCCCGTCAGCGCAGCGGCTGCAGGCGCGCGTTGACGAGATACGGGCTGTCGAACTCGGTCAGCTCGCCGGCCTTGCGGCCGCGCACCGGCTGCAGGCGCGCGGTGAGCGGCTTCTTCCACTTGTAGGCGAGCGCGGCCACGTCCCCGATGATGCGCGCGAGCTGCGCCTCGGTCACATCCCCGGGCAAGGGCACCGTGTCCAGGCCCGTGGCACACACCGAGGAGTACGCCAGCAGCGAGTCGATGTTGATCTCCCCGGCGCTCCAGCGCTGCGCGATGCGCGCATCCTCCATGACCGGCAGCATGAGGCCGGCGTAACCGACCACGGGCGCCCGCACCTGCCGCTCCGCACTCGTGATGATGTAGGCCGCGGTCATGGTGCCCGCGGCCCCGAACTGCGCAGGATAGAACTGCTCCATCGCCGCGCCGATGGAATCCTCCTTCATGGGCGCGGGCGTCGGATCAAGACCCCAGTAGCTCCAGCCGGTAGCAGCCTCGATGTCCGGTGCCAGCTGCCGCACCTGATCCGCGTAGCGATTCAGCGCCGCGGCGAGCTTGGCGGTGGCCGCCGGCGCATCGCCGTGCGCGCCCGCGAGCACCTCGGCCACCACGCTCGCAGACTGCAGCCCCACGGCGAAGCGCCCTGCCTGGCCGGTATGGTACGAGCCCGGAAAGAACGGTGCCCCGGGCGGCAGCATGGCGATCGCGGCAAACGCAAACGTCCCCTGGCTGTGCTCGCTGCGCGCCGCCACCTGCGCCACGTGGTGCGCGGCCGCGCGCACCGTGTTCCAGTGGATCCCGTCGTCGCCGGCGATGATCATGCTCGCGTTGAGCGGCCAGCCGCGCGCGTGCACTTCCTCCAGCAGCGCGAGCGCGTGCGCGTCGGGTTTGTCATCGAGGACGGCCGGGCCGATGTCGATGATGAGCTTCTGCTGGGCGGCGAGCTCGTTCAGCCGCTCGAACAGCGCCAGCCCGGCAGCCGCGCTCAAGCGCCCGGCATACTGCATGAACGGCTGCGTGGTGATGCGCAGTGTTTGCACGCTGAAGCCCGCGCGCTCGAAGCGCGCCTGCGCCTGCCGCAGCCGCGCGGCGGTCGCGGTGATTTGCTGCGCGTACTGATCAGGATCCAGGTCGATGAAGGCGGTGATCGCCCGCACCGGCGGATTGCCGGCGGCCGCCAGGGCACACCAGAGCAGGAGCGTGCCGGCGAGCACGCCGCGCCTCAGCCATAGGGTTCGCATGCGGTGGTCTTTCCGGGTTAGGAGGGCTTTAAGGTGCGCGCCGCGCCGATGGGCAGGCTCTCCGCAGCGCGCATGGTCTCATCAGCGAACGCGAGCGGGGCCTGCAGGTAGTCCAGCGCCATGTCAATCGCATCGTGCCCCCAGAAGATCTCCTCCCCGATGAGCAGCGTCGGCACGCCGAACACTCCGTGCGCCCGCGCCCACTCGGTGTTCGCGCGCAGGCGCGCCTTGACCGCGGGGTCGGCGAGCGCGGCCTCGGGCGCTTCGACCCCGAGCTCGCGTGCCAGCGCGGCGATCACGGCCGGGTTTGCGACATCCAGGCCGTCGCGGAATACGGCGTTCAGCACGATCTGCGCACCGGCCAGGCCCCGCCCGGAGGCGATGATGAGCCGCAGCGCCGCCAGTGGATTGAACGGGTGCGCCGGGGGAAAGCGCATCGGCAGCTGCAGCCGGCGCGCACGCCACAGGGTGAACCGGTAGGTGAAGCGCCGCTTGGACGGAATCTCCGCCGGCCCGCGCTGCCCGAAGTGATCCAGCAGCCCCGCCAGCAGCACCGGCACGGCGTTGAGCGTTACACCCGCGGGAAACTGCGCCAGTCGCGGCAGCGCAAGGTAGGCAAACGGCGAGACGACATCATAGATCCAGTGGACTTCCGTGCCGGCACTCATGGGCTCAGCTTCCCGACACGCGCACCACGAGCTTGCCGAAGTTCTCCCCGCGCAGCAGGCCGATCAGTCCCTGCGGCGCCTGCTCGAGTCCCTCCAGCGTCTCCTCGCGGTATTTGACCTGACCATCGCGCACCCAGGCACTCATTTCCTGGTAGAAGGCCGGCATGCGCGCGTAGTGATCGAAGATGATGAAGCCTTGTACCCGCAGGCGCTTGCGCAGGATCAGCGTCATCAGTGACGGCGTGCGATCCACCCCTTCGGGCAGCTTCGCCAGGTTGTACCAGGCCACCACGCCGCACACCGGCACGCGCGCGTGCGCGTTCAACAGCGGCAGCACCGCGGCGAGCACCGCACCGCCGACATTCTCGAAGTAGACATCGATGCCCTTGGGCGCCGCCGCGCTGAGCAGCTCGCGCAGGTTCGGGTCGCGGTGATCGATGCAGGCGTCAAAGCCGAGCGTCTCAACCGCGAAACTGCATTTCTCGGCACCGCCGGCGATGCCGACCACGCGCGCGCCCTTGAGCTTGGCGATCTGGCCGACGAGCGAACCGACCGCCCCGGTCGCGGCCGCCACGACCACCGTCTCCCCGGGCTGCGGCTGCCCGATGTCCAGAAGTCCCACGTAGGCGGTGAGTCCGGGCATGCCCAGCACGCCGAGTGCATAGGAGAGCTTGGGGATGGCAGGGTCGATCTTGACGGCATGCGGCGCGTCGACTACCCCGTAGTCCTGCCAGCCGACCGTGGCGAGCACCAGATCGCCCACCTCGAATCCTTCCGCGTTCGAGGCCTCGACCACGCTGACCGTCTGCCCGGTCATCGGTGCACCGACCGCGACCGGCTCCGCGTACGAGGGGGCGTCGCTCATGCGCCCGCGCATGTAGGGATCCAGTGACAGCAGGCGGGTACGCAGCAGCAGTTGCCCGGGACCGGCCGCGGGCACCGGCTCCTTGTCGAGCCGGAAGTCCTCGACCACGGGCTCACCCTGCGGACGCCGGGCGAGCACGATGCGGCGATTCACGGCTTGGGGTGCATTCATATCCTCGTCACTCGTACAGGAACTGCAGTTTTACCCCGGGCGGGGGCGCCATCGAGCGGTCCACGAACAGGTCGGCCAGCAGCGTACCGCCTGGTTCCACGCTGTAGGGCTCGAAATCGCGCACGCCGGACTCGTACAGCACCGCGTCATCGATCAGGAACTGCCCGGTGCACTCGCGCGCCGGGCGGCACAGGATCACGTGCGCGGCGTCGGCCACGATCTCGGGCCGGCGCGAGCGCTGCATCATGGCGGCGCCGCCGAGGGCGAATTCCACCGCCGCGGTCGCGACCGTGGTGCGCGGCCACAGGGCGTTGCAGGCGATGCCCGCGGCGCGGTATTCGGCCGCCATCCCGAGCATGCACAGCGACATACCGTACTTGGAGATCGAATACGCGAGGTGCGGTGCGAACCACTGCGGCTTCAGGTTCAGCGGCGGTGCGAGGGTGAGGACGTGGGGATTGGCCGCCTGCTTCAGATACGGCAGGCAGGCGCGTGTGGTGACAAAGGTGCCGCGGGTGTTGATCTGCTGGATGAGATCGTAGCGGCGCATGTCGATCTGCTCAGTCGGGGCAAGGTTGATCGCCGAGGCATTGTTGATGCAGATGTCGATGCCCCCGAAGGTCTCGGCACAGCGCTTGACCGCCGCGGCGACGCTCGCCTCATCCCGCACATCCACGATGAGCGGCAACGCCTTGCCGCCGGCGCGTTCCACCTCCTCCGCCGCGCTGTAGACGGTGCCGGGCAGCTTCGGGTGCGGCGTGGCGGTCTTGGCGGCGATCGCGATGCGGGCGCCGTCGCGCGCGGCGCGCAAGGCGATCGCGAGCCCGATCCCGCGGCTGGCGCCGGTTACGAACAGTGTCTTGCCTGCCAGACTCACGGCATTCCTTGCAGCATGCGGGCCCTTCCCCGCTGGGCGCCAGTGTACGTTCATCCGCGCGCCGCCGCGAACGGGCGCTGCCGCGCCCGCGTGGTGGCAAACTTGAGCGTGAGCCCGTTCCTCGGGCGCCAGGGGCACGAAATCCCTGTGTTAGCATCCTGCGCCTGACAAGCGGGGAGATCGCCTGCATGCTGCCGCGCCTGACTCTCGTTGGCCTGTTGTTCGCCGCCGCCAGTGCCCTGCCCGCCCAGGAGCAGGACTTCAGCAAGGTCGAGATCAAGAGCGTGCCGCTGGGCGCCAACCTGTACCTGCTCGAGGGCTCGGGCGGGAACATCGCGGCACTCACGGGCAGTGACGGCGTGCTGCTGGTCGATGATGAGTTCGGCGCCCTGGCCGACAAGATCCGCGCGGCGCTCAGGGGACTCGGTGCGAACCAGCCGGTGCGCTTCGTCATCAATACGCACTATCACTTCGACCACACCGACGGCAATCTCGCGTTCGCGCAGGCCGGCGCCGCGATCATCGCCAACGACAACCTGCGCGCGCGCCTGGCGAGCGGCGGCGTCATCGGCAACGGCGGCTCGATCTCCAAGGAAGTGCCGGCGGCGCCCGCCGGCGCGCTGCCCGCCGTGACCTATGACCGCGAGCTCACGCTGCACCTGGACGGTGAGAGCGTGCGGGTGCATCACTACCCCAATGCACACACCGACGGGGACTCGGTCGTATTCTTCACCCAGGCCAAGGTGGTGCACATGGGGGACATCTTCGTGCGCTACGGCTTCCCCTTCATCGACACCAACGGCGGCGGCAACGTGCGCGGCATGATCGCTGCCTGCGAGGACGTGCTGCGCAGTGCCGCCCCCGACACCAAGGTGATCCCGGGGCATGGCGAAGTTGCGACGCTCGCGGACTTGCGCGAGTACGCCAAGATGCTCACCGACACCAGCGCCCTGGTCACCAAGGCGCTCGCGGCCGGCAAGTCGCTCGCGCAGATGAAGCAGGAAAAACTGCTGGGTGCCTGGAGCGCGCGTTACGCCCCGACCAAGGCCTTCGTCGACACCGATGCCTTTACCGAATCGCTGTACAACTCGCTCGCCGCGCGCACCGTGCGCCACGGACGCGGCGGCCGCTGACTTGGCTTTCGCGCAACCTTCGCGTATAGCTTGCTCGGGACCCCACTAAGGAGCGGCCGTGCGCTGGGACGACCTTCGCCAAAGCAGCAACGTCGAGGATGTTCGCGGCAGCACCGGCGGCGGTCGGGGCCTGAAGCTCGGGGTGGGTGGCACGCTCATTGCCCTCGTCGTCTCTTACTTCCTCGGCATCGACCCGCGTCTGATCCTCGGGCTCATGAGTGCCGCGCCCACGCAGACCCCGGCACCGACCGCCGCTCCCGGAACGCCGCAGGACGAACAGGGGCGCTTCATCGCCGCCGTACTGGGAGAGACCGAGGACACCTGGAGCGCGATCTTCCAGGCCCGGGGCGCGCAGTACGTGCCGCCCAAGCTCGTCCTCTACCGGGACCAGATGCCCACCGCCTGCGGTACCGGCAGCGCGGCCGCCGGCCCGTTCTACTGTCCGCTCGACCGCAAGGTCTATCTGGACCTGGGGTTTTTCCAGCAGCTGTCGGATGAGTTCCAGGCGCCCGGGCTGTTTGCCGAGGCCTACGTGCTGGCGCACGAAGTCGGCCACCATGTGCAGAACCAGCTGGGCATCGCCGACAAGGTGCGCGCCGCGCAGGAGCGCGCCTCGGAGGCGCAGGCGAATCAGCTCTCCGTGCGTCTGGAGCTGCAGGCGGATTGCTTTGCCGGCGTCTGGGCCAAGCACGCCGATCAGACCAAGCACATCCTCGAGCAGGGCGACGTGGAGTCCGCGCTGCGCGCAGCCGCAGCAGTAGGTGATGACACCATCCAGAAGCGCTCGCGCGGTTACGTCGTCCCGGACTCCTTCACCCACGGCAGCGCCGCCGAGCGCACCAGCTGGTTCAAGCGCGGCCTCGCCACAGGCTCGATACAGGACTGCGACACCTTCGCCGCCGGATCCTAGGCTTGCGGCGCCGCTGTAGTTCGGCGGCCGGAAGGCGTGCCGGATAAGCGGCCGCTTGCCGGGCAGCATGTCCACGGCAGCCGCCGTGCCCATCGTCCGCCGCTGCTGCGAACGGGGCAAGCGCCCACAATCCCCGCTGCGGTGCCGAAGAGCAGCTCACGCCGTCTCATGCTGGTCTAACCTCACGCCATGGCAGCGCCGCATCAGCGGCCGCGCGCCGTCACCTCAGGAGCAGGGCTTGCCGTGGTCCGGACGGGCGCCGGAGGCCTTCGCCTGCGCCTCGGTCATGTACTGGCCTTCCTTGGTCTTGCCGTACCAGACATCCGCAGGGCAGTGATAGACCTTGCTGCTGGTATTCACCCAGACCTGCCCCGGTCCGCCGCCCGGTGCGGGCTGAGCTGGCGGGGTATAGGAGGTCCCCGACGATGCGCCCGCCCCTGCCGTCGTAGCGGGTGCCGCCGGCGCAGCGGCGGTGGGAGCAGCGCTACCGGAGGCCGCGGCCGTCTTGTTAACGCCACCATGTCCACTGCAGGCGCCGCGCCCTCCCTTGGAGGTGGCGCCGTCATTGCAGGTCACCATGACGCTGGCGGGATCCGCGGCAGCCGCCGGGGCGCGCGGCAGGAGCCGCCGCGGATGCGCCGGCGGACTTGTTGACACCGCCGTGACCGCTGCAGGCGCCACGCCCACCCTTGGAGGTGGCGCCGTCATTGCAAGTCACCATCGCAGCGGCCTCGCCGGGGGCGGCGACCGGCGCGGTCGTGGCCGCCGTCGTCACCGGGGCGCTCGCGGACTTGTTGACACCGCCGTGACCGCTGCAGGCACCACGCCCACCCTTCGAGGTGGCGCCGTCATTGCAAGTCACCATCGCACCGGCCTCGCCGGAGGCGTTGGCGGGCGCGGTCGTGGCCGCCGCCGTGCCCGCAGACTTGTTCACGCCGCCGTGACCGCTGCAGGCACCCTGGCCTCCCTTCGAGGTCGTGCCGTCCTTGCAGGTCACCAGTCCTGCGCCCGCGCTGGAGCCTGAAGTCATCGCACCCGTTGAAGCGGCGGCGGCCGGCGCGGCAGGCGCTGCTGCGCTCGACGCTGCGCCCGCGGACTTGTTCACGCCACCGTGACCGCTGCAGGCACCCTGGCCCCCCTTCGAGGTCGTGCCGTCCTTGCAGGTCACCAGTCCTGCGCCCGCGCTGGAGCCTGAAGTCATCGCACCCGTTGAAGCGGCGGCGGCCGGCGCGGCAGGCGCTGCTGCGCTCGACGCTGCGCCCGCGGACTTGTCCACTCCGCCGTGACCGCTGCAGGCACCACGACCGCCCTTGGAGGTCGTACCGTCCTTGCAGGTGACGGGGCTCGCCTCGGCGTCCTGGGCCGCGGCGACGACCGGCGCCGCCAGCAACGCGGCCATGAGCACCGCGCTCCACACCACCGACTTGAAATTCGTTACTTTCATGTGCAGGTCTCCGCAAGAGCCGCCGCTTATTCTAGGTGGTTCAGAATACCCCAATCCCTGAGACCTCGGGTACCGCGGCGGCCAGCGCCCTGTCGATACAGAAGGGACGTAGTAGTCTTGCCCCGGTCACTGCAAGAGAGGCTGCAACCGATGCTGATGCGCACTCGCCCGCTCCTATTGCTGCTGTGGCTCGCCGCAGCGTTGCCACAAGCGGTCGAAGCCGCCTGGTTCGATCGCACCGAGACCATCATGGGCACGCGCATCTACGTGCAGCTGTGGGCCGAGGATGCCACCAAGGGCAACGAGGCGATCGATGCGGTCATGGGGGAGATGCGCCGCATCGATGAGCTCATGAGTCACTACAAACCCGAAAGCGAGTTGTCCCAGATCAACGAACGCGCCAATCGCGAGCCGGTGCAGGTCGACCAGGAGTTGTTCGAACTCATCAAGCTCTCGACCTATTACTCGCAGATCACCGAGGGTGCTTTCGACATCACCTACGCGAGCGTCGGCTACCTGTACGACTATCCGAAACACGTCCATCCCACCGAGGCGCAGATCAAGAGCGCGCTGCCCGGGGTCAACTGGCGCAACATGCTGCTCGATGAGGCGCAGCACACGGTGCGCTTCGAGCACCCGGGAATGCGGATCGACCTCGGCGGGATCGGCAAGGGCTATGCGGTCGATCGCGGCGTGGCGATCCTCAAGGCGCGTGGAATCGACCATGCCGTCGTCACCGCCGGCGGCGACACCCGCATCATCGGCGATCACATGGGGCGGCCGTGGCTGGTGGCGATCCGCCACCCGGACAACCCCCAGAAAGTCGTGACGCGCATTCCGCTGTCAGACGCCGCGATGTCGACCTCCGGCGACTATGAGCGCTACTTTGACGAGGACGGCGTGCGTTACCACCACATCATCGACCCGCACACCGGTCACTCGGCGAGCAAGGTGCGCAGCGCCACCATCATCGCCCCGACGGCCACACAGACCGACGGTATGTCGAAGACCGCATTCGTGCTCGGTCCTGAGAAGGCGCTGGAGATCATCAACCGCATGCCCGAGTACGACGCGGTGTTCGTCACCCCGCAGGGCAAGGTGCTCTATTCCAACGGGCTGCGGCCGCCGAATCCGCGTCCCGGGGATCCGGAGCCGCCCGCTACTGGGACGAGCCCCCGTGGCTGAGCTTCAGCAACGCATCCACCTCGGCCTCCGCCGCTAGCCAGTCGTCCGCCTCGCGCCCCGGCGTGAAGCCGCGCCGTTCGGCGCGCAGGTACGCCTTCTCCGCGATCATCGCGTGACGCGCCTCCGGCGTGACCGCGGCGCTCACGGCGGCAGCGATCGCCTTGCGGGCGCGGCTGGGCCGCGGCGCACTGGGCGCTGCGGGGGCGGATTCTTTGGGTCGCGGGGCGTCGGACGAACGTCGGGTGGCCATGGACTCCTCCTTGGATTGCAGGCGACTGCAGCGACTGTGCGCGCCTCGCGCGGCGGCGCGCAAGCGCGTTACGTGACAGCCGCCGCGTCCGCGGCCGTGTCCGCGAGTGTCCGCGTCCGCGGGGCGGACACTTGAGCGCACCCCGCACCGCCTGCGCGCGCAAGCAGTTTATCCAGTCGACTCAGGCGTTTGGGCGCCGCACCGGTCGGATCAATCTCGGCTGGCATGGCGCGTGCACTACCTGTGTCGCATGAAACTTGCTCACCTGCGAAAGCTGCCCGAGGCACAAGGCGACTCCACGCGGATGCGCGGCACCGAGGCGCAGGACGCGGCCGTCACGGACGCCGCGCCCCACTGGCGGCGCTACCGGCTGCGGTACGCCGCGGGCGCCGCGGCGCTGCTGCTGCTGCTGTTCACGTGGCTGATCGTCGCCTGGCTGCGCAGCGGCCACGTCATCTCGCGCGAGCGCTTGCGCATCGCGGCCGTGAACCGCGGGCACTTCGTGCGCGACGTCGCGGCCGAGGGAACCGTCGTGGCCGCCGTCAATCCGACCCTGTTCGCCATTGCGCCCGGCACGGTGGCCTACGCGGTGCGCGCCGGCGAGGCGGTCAAGAAGGGCGAGGTCCTGGCCACGCTCGAGAGCCCCGAGCTGAACAACGAGTACCAGCGCGAGCGCGCGACCCTGGACAGTCTGGACGCCGCCTTGAACCGCCAGCAAATCGAAATCCGTCGCCAGATCATGTCGAGCCAGCAGCAGTCCGATCTTGCGCAGGTGGCCATCAACGCGGCGCAGCGCGAGCTGAAGCGCTCGCAATGGGCCTGGGACCAGCGCGTCATCAGCGAGCGCGACTACCAGCGCTCGATCGACGATGTCTCCACTGCCAAGCTCAACTTCGAGCATGCCCGCGATACCGCGCACCTGGAACGCGACAGCCTGGCGCTCGACCTGCGCACCAAGCGCCTCGAGCGCGACCGTCAGGCGCTGGTGGTCGCCTCGCTGCAGGAGCGCGTCGCCGAACTCAGTGTGCACTCCCCGGTGGACGGCACCGTCGCCAACCTGGCGGTGCCCGAGAAGACCCGCGTCGCCATCAACGCGCCGCTGCTCACCGTAGTTGACCTCACCGCCTTTGAGATCGAGTTCCAGGTCGCCGAGTCCTATGCCGGTGAGATCCGTCCGGGCATGGCGGCCGAAATCACGCTCGAGGGCAAGAGCATCCCCGGTGTCGTCACCGCGATCTCCCCGGAAGTGCGCCAGAACCAGGTGGTCGGTCGCGTGAAGTTCAGGAACGGACAGCCCGCCGGCCTGCGCCAGAACGAGCGCGCCGCGGTACGCATCGTGCTCGATGAGCGCGACAACGTACTGAAGTTCGAGCGCGGCTCCTTCCTCGATGAGGCCGCGCGCACTATCTACGTGGTTCACGGCAACCGCGCGCAGCGCGTACCGGTCGAACTCGGCGCCGCCTCGGTCGCCGAGATCGAGGTGATCCGCGGGCTGAACGCCGGCGACAACGTCATCATCTCCGACACGCGCGATTTAAACCAGGCGGGCGAGATCTCCATCTCAAACTAAATGCACGTACGCCCGCACCCCGGACCTACATTACGAAGAGGACGCTAGCAATGCTCAAGATGCAGGATGTCAGCAAGGTCTACCGCACCGACCTCATCGAGACCTACGCGCTGCGTAACTTCTCCCTCGAGGTCAGCGCGGGGGAGTTCGTCGCCGTGACCGGGCCGTCGGGCTCCGGCAAGACCACCTTCCTCAATGTCGCCGGCCTGCTGGAGAGCTTTGAGTCCGGCAGCTACGTGCTCGATGGCAGCGATGTCCGCGAACTCTCCGATGACGCGCGTTCGCGCCTGCGCAACGAACGCATCGGTTTCATCTTCCAGAGCTTCAACCTAATCCCGGACCTGAATGTCCAGGACAACGTGGACGTGCCCCTGCGCTACCGGCGGCTGAGCAGCGCCGACCGGCGCGAGCGCATCAACAGCGCGCTCGAGCTGGTGGGCCTCGCCTCGCGCATGAAGCACATGCCCTCGCAGCTCTCCGGCGGCCAGCAGCAGCGCGTCGCGATCGCGCGCGCCATCGCCGGCGACCCGGCGTTCCTGCTCGCCGACGAGCCGACCGGCAACCTCGACTCGCTCATGGCACGCCAGGTGATGGACCTGCTCGAGCAGATCAACGAGCTCGGCACCACCATTCTGCTCGTGACCCACGATCCGGAGCTGGCACGACGCGCGCAACGCAACATCCACCTGGTCGACGGCCAAATATCGGATTTTCGCAGCTACGAGCCGCGCGTGCCGTCCGCGGATGCCGCCGGCTCCGCCCTCGCCTGAGGACGGCAACCACAGCAAGGGGAAGTTGCTATGTTCGGCTACTACGCACGTCTCGCGCTCAAGAGCTTCCGCCGCAACCTCGGCCTGACCACGCTCATGGTCCTGGCCGTCGCACTCGGCATCGCGGTGTGCATCATGACGCTGACCGTGTACCACGCCATGTCCGGCAATCCCATTTGGTGGAAGAACGACCGCCTGTACGCCGTGACCATGGACAGCTGGGACCCGAATCAGCAGTACAACCGCACCGGCCCGAGCGCGCCGCCGCCACAGATGACCTACAGGGACGCGACTTACCTGCTGAACTCCAGCATCCCCGAACGCAAGGTGAAAATGTACACGGTCGATGGCGTAATCAGCGCCGCCGGCCCTGCTCCGCAGCGCATCAGCACGCGCCTGACGACGGCGGACTTCTTTGCGATGTTCGACGTGCCGTTCCTGTATGGCGCCGGCTGGCCGGCCGTGGCTGATAGCCCGCCGCAGCCCAGCATCGTCTTGACACGGGAAATGAACGAGAAGCTCTTCGGCGGTGTGAACAGCGTCGGTCGCACGCTGCGCTGGAACGATCACGAGTTCCGCATCGTCGGAGTGCTGAATGACTGGTTTCCGCGGCCGCGGTTCTTCGACCTCAACGGCGGCAGTTTCCAGCGCCCGGACGATGCTTACATTCCCTTCGCCTGGGGGCCGGAACTGCAACTGCAGAGCAGTGGTAACACCGATTGCTGGAAGCCGGAGAAGGTTGACACTACCGAGGAGTTCCTGGGCTCCGACTGCATCTGGCTGCAGGTGTGGGTCGAGTTGCCCGACGCGGCGGCGCGCGAACGCATGCAGACCTTCATGGATGCCTACTGGGCCGAGCAGCACCGCGCCGGCCGCTTCGAGCGACCCCGCGACAACCGCCTCACCAACGTCGCGCAGTGGCTGCGCGTGCAGCAGGTCGTCGACAACGACAACCGCGTGCTGGTCGGCCTCGCCTTCGCCTTCCTGGCGGTGTGCCTGATCAACACCGTGGGACTGCTGCTCGCGAAGTTCCTCAATGCCGCACCCATCACCGGCGTGCGGCGCGCGCTGGGCGCGAGCCGGCGCCAGATCTTCGTACAGCACCTGGTGGAGGTCGCGATGGTCTCCGCGCTCGGCGCGCTGCTCGGACTGCTGCTGGCGATCCTCGGCCTGGCCGCGGTACATCACATGTACAGCGCCGCACACCTCGGGCGCCCCGGGGGCTACCAGGAGCTGACGCACTTTGATGCGGTGGGCGTGGTCTGGGCCATCGTACTCGCCATCGCGGCAACCCTGGCTGCCGGCTTGTACCCGGCCTGGCGTGTCGGCCGGCTGCCGCCCGCCGCGTACCTGAAGAGTCAGTGATCGGGAGTTCCCCATGAGCCTCAACGTCCGCCCCATCCTCTCCGCACTGCTGCGCAACCGCACCGGCGCGGTGCTGGTCGCCATGCAGATCGCCATCGCCCTGGCCGTGCTGGTGAACGCGCTGTACATCGTCATGCAGCGCATCGAGAAGGTCGGCCGTCCGACCGGCATCGATGTCCCCAATATCTTTGTGGCATCGAGCGCCGGCTTCACCGACCGCTACCACCTGGTGCCTTCCATCGAGGAGGATCTGGCCTACCTGCGCGGCGTACCGGGCGTGATCGCGAGTTCTACGGCGAATGCGATTCCCCTGAGCGGGGGCGGCAGCGGGCAGACGCTGGTGACGGAACCTGGCAAACACAGCTCCGACTCGATGAACTACTTCGAAGTCAACGAGCAGGGGCTCGATGCCCTGGGCCTGCACCTGGTGGCGGGCCGCAACTTCCGGCACGACGAGATTGAACCGCCGATCACCAAGACCGATGCCTCGCGCTTCGTCGCGCAGATCATCGTCTCGCGTGCGCTCGGTGAGCGGATGTTCGGGCAGCAGAGCCCGCTCGGCAAGCGCGTTTACGACAACATCGGACAGGCGGCCACCATCATCGGGGTCGTCGACCCGGTGATGGGATCGTGGCCAATGAATGAGCACCCGGACTGGGTGTTCTTTGCGCCGCGGGTAGCCTCCACCTTGTACGGCGGCGCCGTCAACTACCTGGTGCGCACCCAGCCCGGGCAGCGCGACACGGCCATGCGCCTGGTCGAGGCGCACCTCACCAAGATCAATCCCAATCGCGTCATCAACTTCGTGCGCCCGCTCACGTACTTCAAGGACCTCACCGACCTCGGCGATCGCTCGATGGGCATCTATCTGCTGACCGTCACCGGACTGCTGATCGCGGTCACCTGCCTGGGGATCTTTGCGCTCGCGACCTTCAATGTCGCCACCCGCACCAAGCAGATCGGCACCCGGCGGGCGGTCGGGGCGCGCCGGCGTGACATCGTGCGCTACTTCCTGGTGGAAAACGGCCTCATCACGAGCGCCGGAATCATCGCGGGGTGCCTGCTGGCGCTCGCGACCGGCTACTGGCTCTCCGAGCAGTACGCCCTGCCGCGCCTGAACCTCTACTACCTGGTGGGCGGCGTGCTCGCGCTGTGGGGCATCGGGCAGTTCGCGGCGTGGCAGCCGGCGCGGCGCGCGGCGGCGGTGTCGCCCTCGGTTGCCACCCGCACGGTGTAGCGCGGCGCAGGCTGCCCGGGCGACACGGCGGCCGGCAACGTTGGTGTTAGCATCGCGCCCATGAACCAGGAGCCGCACGCCTCGCTGCGCGTCAGTCTCGCCGGCCGCAGCATCCTCGTCATCGACGATAATGAGGCGGTGCGCACCGCCTTCGAGGTGCTGCTGTCCCTGCACGGCGCGCGCGCGCTCGGCGCGGCCACGCCGGGCGCGGGCCTGGAGCTGCTCGAGCGCGAGGCGGTGGATCTGGTCATTCAGGACATGAACTTCCACCGCGAGGCCACCAGCGGCGAGGAAGGCGTCGCGCTGTTCCGCCGCATCCGCGCCGGCTTCCCGGACGTGCCCATCATCCTGCTGACGGCCTGGACGCACCTGGAAACCGCGGTGCAGCTGGTGCGCGCCGGAGCGGCGGACTACATCGCCAAGCCCTGGGACGATGCGCGTCTGCTGACCAGCGTGCGCAATCTGCTCGACCTGCGCCGCGCGCGCGCCGAGGCGGAGGGCTTGCGCGGGCGCGGACGCGCCGCGCGTGCCGCGCTGGCCGAGCGCTTTGATCTGCGCGGCATCGTCTACGAGAGCGCCGCCATGCATACGCTGGTGGCGATGGCCACGCAGGTGGCGCACGCCGAAGTACCCGTGCTCATCACCGGGCCCAACGGCGCCGGCAAGGAGGTGCTGGCAGACATCGTGCAGGCCAATTCCGCCTACGCGCAGGGCGCGTACTTCAAGGTAAACCTCGCAGCACTCCCCAATGAGCTCATCGAGGCGGAGCTGTTCGGCACCGAGGCGGGCGCTTTCACCGGGGCACGCACGCGCGCCGGGCGTTTCGAGGCCGCCGACGGCGGCACGCTGTTCCTCGATGAGCTCGGCACGCTCAGCGGCAGCGGCCAGGCGAAGCTGCTGCGGGTGCTGCAGACCGGGGAGTTCGAGCGCCTCGGTTCCAACAGCACCCGGCGCACCCGCGTACGTGTCATCGCCGCCACCAACACGCCGCTGCGCGAGGCCATCCGCGCCGGCACCTTCCGCGAGGACCTGTTCTACCGCGTGAGCGTGATCGAGCTGCAGGTGCCACCACTCGCCGAGCGCCGCGAGGATATCCTGCCGCTGGCGCGCGGCTTCCTGGATGAGGGTTTTCAGCTGTCCGCCGATGCCGAGGCCGCGCTGCAGCGCTATCGCTGGCCCGGCAACGTGCGCGAGCTGCAGAACGCGATCCGCCGCGCCTGCCTGCTCGCCACCGATCGCACGGTGGACGTGCCCGCGCTGCGCCTGCCCATGGCACGCGACGGTCCGCCCGAGGAGCCGGAGCTCGATCGCGCCACGGTCGAGCAGGCGCTGGCGCGCGCGCACGGCATCGTCGCACACGCAGCGCGCGACCTGGGGCTCTCCCGTCAGGCCCTCTACCGGCGCATGGAACGGCTGGGGCTGAAGAGCAGCGAAGCGCCGCGGCCGCAGCCCCCGTGAGGTGGCACTGGTCGCTGGCGGGGCGCGTGTCCGCGGCGCTGGCGCTCACCGCCGCACTTGCGGCGAGCACCGCGGTCGTTGTGGCCCGCTGGCTGCCACCCGGGCCCGCCGCGCTCGCCGGCATGCTCGTCTGCGCCCCGGCCTTCCTGTGGCTCGCCCGCCGGATCGCGCGCCCGTGGGTACGCGTGGTACACGCGGTGGGCGATGGCATCATGAGTCTGCGCGACCGGGACTTCAGCGTCAGTGTCGGCGCGGCGCCTGACGCCGACCTGTCCGCCCTCACCCGTGCCTACAACGCCCTCGGCGAGGTGCTGCGGCGCGAGCGCCTGGACCTCTACCAGCGCGAACTGCTGCTCGACACGGTGATCCAGACCTCCCCCATGAGCATGATCCTCACCGACGCGAACGAGCGCATCGTGTACAGCAACGTCGCCGCCCGCCAGCTGCTGCGGGCCGGCCGCAAGCTCGAGGGACTGGAGTTCGCCGCCGTGCTGGCCGACGCCCCGGCGGCACTGCGGGAAGTGCTCGGCAGTGCCGGCGACACCCTCTTCACGATGGAGGTCCAGGGGGAAGCACAGGTCTACCATCTCGCGCAGCGCCGTTTCGTGCTCAACGCCCGGCCGCACCGGCTGCTGCTGCTGAAGCAGCTCACGCGTGAGCTTGCGGCGCAGGAGGTCGCGGTCTGGAAGAAGGTGATCCGCGTCATAGCGCACGAACTCAACAACTCCCTCGCCCCGATCTCCTCGCTGGCGCACTCGGGTCAGTTGCTCGCGCAGGCGCCGGATCCGACGCAGCTCAGCCGCGTGTTCGGCACGATCGGCGAGCGCGCCGCGCACCTGGCGAGTTTCATCGACGGCTACGCGCGCTTTGCAAAACTGCCGCGGCCGCGGCCGCAGACGGTCAGCTGGGCGCAGCTGCTCGGGCGCCTGGAAGGCACGGCGGGCTTTCGCATCAGCGGGGCGCTGCCGGAGCGTCCCGGCACTTTCGACCCCACCCAGATCGAGCAGGTGATGATCAACCTGCTCAAGAATGCGGTGGAGTCCGGTTCTGCGGCCCACGACATCAGCGTCGCCATCCGCGACGAAAACACCGGCTTTCGCATCGAGGTCGGCGACCGCGGCAGCGGCTTAAGTGATGCCACGCTGCGCGACGCGCTCCTGCCGTTCTACTCCACCAAGGCCACCGGCAGCGGACTCGGGCTGACGCTGTGCCGCGAGATCGTGGAGGCACACGGTGGGCGCCTGAGCCTCCTCAACCGCCGCGATGGCGGCGCGCTGGTGACCGTCTGGCTGCCCTAGGGTGGTTACTTGCGCTTGCGGGGCAGCTTGGCCCGCGGGCGCGGGGCTCGGTTGCCCCCGGCCGCCGCGGCGGCAATATCGAGGTTCTTAAGGTAGTGACGGAAGTCCTTGCCGAGGGATTCATGCCCCAGGGCGTATTCGACCGTGGCCTGCAGGTAGCCGAGCTTGCTGCCGCAGTCGTAGCGCTTGCCCGTGAAGCGGTAGGCATACACCGCCTCCTCCCCCATGAGGGCGGCGATACCGTCGGTCAGCTGGATCTCCCCCCCTGCCCCGCGCCCGATTCTCTCCAGGTGCTCGAAGATCGCCGGCGCCAGCACGTAACGGCCCACCACCGCAAGGTTGGAGGGCGCCTGCGCGGGCTTGGGTTTCTCAACGATGCTGCGCACGCGGCTGGTCGCCGAACCGTCGCCCTCCACCTCCACGATGCCGTATTTTTCGGTCTCGCTGCGCGGCACCACCTGCACGCCAAGGACACTCGCGCGCTTGGCCTCGTACACCTGCGCCATCTGGGCCAGGCAGGCGACTTCGCTGCGGATCAGGTCATCGGCCAGGTGCACGAAGAACGGTTCGGCGCCGACCGCCGGCTGCGCGCACAGCACCGCGTGGCCGAGACCGAGCGGCGCCGGCTGGCGGATGTAGATGCACGAGGCGTAGGAGGGCAGCACACTGCGCAGTTGGTTGAGCAGGTCGCTCTTGCCCTGCTGCTCGAGCATGGTCTCGAGTTCCTGGTCGGAGTCGAAGTGGTCCTCGATGGCGCGCTTGGAGGCGCCGGTGACGAACACCAGCCGGCGCGCGCCGGCGGCCAGCGCCTCCTCGACGGCGTACTGGATCAGTGGCTTGTCAACCACCGGCAGCATCTCCTTCGGGCTCGCCTTGGTCGCAGGCAGGAAGCGCGTGCCGCGCCCGGCCACGGGAAACACTGCGGTGCGGATCACCGCCTTGGAGCTGCTCCTCATCGGGGGTCTTTCACAGTCCTTGGATTCAGGGAGAGGGTAATTTCATCGGCCGCCTGCGCCGCACGGCAGCCGCCGCGGCGCCAGGCGATGGCCTAGGAGGCGTGCACGGCATGGTCGGCGCGCTCGGCCCACTTGAAGACTGCCGGACGCATGCTGTCCCAGGAGTGGCATTTCGGGCAACGCCAGTACCAGCCGACACTGTTGAGGCCGCAGTCCTCGCACTGGTAGCGCCCGCCGGCGTCCCCGATGCGCGTCAGCAGCGCGCTGAGGGAATTGGCCTCGGCGGCCGATTCCGCACCCCAGCCGAGCTCCGCGGCGATGCCCGGCAGGCGCGCCACCTCCTGGGGCGGCACGGCGGTGGCCATGAGCCAGGCCAGCTGGCGCGGGCTGACGCGGCCACTCTGGCGCAGCCGCCGTCCGAGTTCGTTCAGCACATCCGTATTGCCCGCGCGCTGCGCCAGCTCGAGCACGGCCGGAATGATCTCCAGCGCCAGCCCCGGTGCCATCTCCAGCGCCTGCAGGTACAGCAGCAGCGCACCAGCAAGGTCCCCGGCGCGGTCCGCGATGCGGGCGGTCAGGATGTCAGCGCGTGGGAGCGCCGCCTGATGCGTGCGGGCCTGCTTCAAGAGCGTGCCGGCACGCTCGGCCTCCCCCTGCAGCAAGGCCTGCTCGGCGAGCTCACACAAGTAGTGCGCCGCCACCTGTGCCCGCTCGAGCTGCACGCTGGCAGGCAGCTCATGGAACACCTTGAGCGCCTTGGCCCAGTCACCCTGGGCTTCGTAGATGCCCACCAGGTGATCCAGCGCCACGCGCCGGTATTCGCGCGAGGCGGCCACCTCCTCGAGCACGCGCTCCGCGCGGTCCATGAGACCGGCGCTCTGGTAATCGAGCGCCAGTGCGAACGCCGCCTTGTCGCGCGCGCCCGCGCCGCCGTGATCGCGCAGGCGTGAGTGGATGGCGATCGCGCGATCGACCTCGCCGCGACGGCGGAAGAGACTGCCCAGGGCGAACTGGATCTCCGCCGCGTCACCGTCCGCCTGGGCCATGCGCGCGAGGATCTCGGCCGCGTGATCAAAACGGTCGTTGATGAGGTGATCGAGGCCCACGTAGTAGTCGCGCGGCAGGCGCACGGTGCGCGCCGCGCCGTTGCGGCGGCCGAGGAAATATGCGGCGAGGCCGACGAGAATGAAGGCCAGCGCCAGGAACATCGGAGGCAGTTCGAACACGCGCCAGCGACGATATCAGGTTATTAAAGGGAGGGATAACCGCGCGACGCCCGCCTGCGGGCGCCGCGCGCTATCCGGTGGTTGCGCTCAGTCGCGGATCGGGTGGTCCGCCCCGTCATTGACCCGCTCGCGCAGGTCCTTGCCGGGCTTGAAGTGCGGCACGTGCTTGCCCGAGAGCGCCACCGCCTCGCCGGTCTTGGGATTGCGTCCCTGCCGCGGCGGGCGAAAGTGCAGCGAGAAGCTGCCGAAGCCCCGGATCTCGATGCGCTCGCCCTGCGAGAGGGCATCGCTCATGATCTCCAGGATCTGCTTCAGCGCGAGCTCAACGTCCTTCGCCGGCAGATGCTTCTGCTTGGCGGTGATGATCTCGATGAGTTCCGACTTCGTCATGAGCTCAGCGGCTTTCCCCCGACTCGATCTGCTCCTTGAGCAGATCGCCCAGGCTGGTGCCGGAAGAGCTTCCCGACTCGGAGCGGTAGCTTGAGACCGCCTCGGCTTCCTCGTGGGCTTCCTTGGCCTTGATCGACAGCGAGATGGTGCGCGACTTGCGGTCGACGCCGGTGAACTTCGCCTCGACCTCTTCGCCGACCTTGAGCACGGCACGCGCATCTTCCACGCGGTCGCGGCCCAGTTCCGAGGCCCGCAGCTGTCCCTCGATGCCGTTGCCGAGATCGATGACCGCACCGCGCGCGTCGACGTCCTTCACCACGCCGCGCACGATCGTGCCCTTGGGGTTGTCGGCGATGTAGGCCGAGAACGGATCCTTGGCGAGCTGCTTGATGCCAAGCGAGATGCGCTCGCGCTCCGGATCGATCGACAGCACCATCGCCTCCAGCTGCTGTCCCTTCTGGTAGTTGCGCACGGCCTCTTCGCCGGGCGCATCCCAGGAGATGTCCGAGAGGTGCACCAGCCCGTCGATGTTGCCGGGCAGGCCGATGAAGATGCCGAAGTCGGTGATAGATTTGATCTGGCCGCCGACCTTGTCGCCGCGGTTGTAGTTCTCGGCGAATTCCTTCCACGGATTTGCCTGGCACTGCTTCAGGCCCAGGGAAATGCGGCGGCGCTCCTCGTCGACGTCGAGCACCATGACCTCCACTTCCTGGCCGGTGTGCACGACCTTGGCGGGATTGACGTTCTTGTTGGTCCAGTCCATCTCCGAGACGTGCACCAGGCCCTCGACGCCGTCCTCGATCTCCACGAACGCGCCGTAGTCGGCGATGTTGGTGACCTTGCCGAACACGCGGGTGTTGGGCGGGTAACGGCGCGCAATGTTCTGCCAGGGATCCGCTCCCAGCTGCTTGAGGCCCAGGCTGACGCGTGAGCGCTCGCGGTCGAACTTCAGGATCCGCACCTCGACCTCGTCGCCCACCTTGACGACTTCGGACGGATGCTTGACGCGCTTCCACGCCATGTCCGTGATGTGCAGCAGGCCGTCGATGCCACCGAGGTCCACGAACGCACCGTAATCGGTGAGGTTCTTGACGGTGCCCTTCACGACCGCGCCTTCCTGCAGGTTGTCCATGAGCGCGGAGCGCTCGGCGGAGAACTCCTGCTCCACCACTGCGCGGCGCGACACGACGACGTTATTGCGCTTCTGGTCGAGCTTGATGACCTTGAACTCGAGCGGCTTGCCCTCGAGGTACGAGGTATCGCGCACCGGGCGCACGTCGACCAGCGAGCCGGGGAGGAAGGCGCGCACGTTGTCGAGCTCGACCGTGAAACCGCCCTTGACGCGACCCGTGATGACACCGGTCACGATCTCGGACTTATTGAATGCCTCTTCGAGTCGCGTCCAGGTGCGCGCCCGCTTGGCCTTCTCGCGCGACAGGCGCGTCTCGCCGGTGCCATCCTCCACCGAGTCCAGCGCGACTTCGACCTGGTCGCCGGCCTTGACCTCGACCTCGCCGCGTTCGTTCTTGAACTGCTCAAGCGGAATGACGGCCTCGGACTTGAGGCCTACGTTGACGATGACGACGTCATCGGTGACATCGATGATGAGCCCGGTGAGGATCATCCCCGGACGGATGCGCTGGTTAGCGAGACTTTGCTCGAAGAGCTCGGCGAAACTTTCTGTCATACCTTCACTTCGCACGCCCCAGGGCGTGCCTGTACTGAACCCTCATCCTTCAGGTCCAGGAAAAAGTAACGGGCACCCGCGTCCTGCGTGCGCCAACCTCAACCTTCCGTGCGTATCGCGACGAGCGGCTACTTGGGCCACAAGCCTCGAGCGGCTCCCAACTCCAGCACCCTGCCCACCACCTCCCCTACCGGCATTGCCGTAGAGTCGATCACGCAGGCGTCGGGCGCGGGCTTCAAGGGTGCAACCAGACGGGTCTGATCCCTCGCGTCCCGCTCGGCTATCTCGCGCGAAAGGGCGGGAAGGCTAACATCGGATCCCTTGTCTTTCAACTGCTTATGCCGGCGGAGGGCCCGTTCCTCGGGGGTAGCCGTCAGGAAGATCTTGAGGTGCGCCCCGGGGAAGACCACGGTGCCCATATCGCGTCCATCGGCCACCAGACCAGGGGGTACCGCGAAGGCGCGCTGGCGCCCCAGGAGCGCGCTACGCACCTCGGGCCAGGCAGCCACCCGCGAGGCCCCGGCGCCCGCGGCTTCGGAGCGGATCTCGGCCGTGACGTCCCGGCCGGCGAGGCTCACCTGCTCGGCGCCGTCCGGGGCGCTGCCGAAGTGCACCTGCATGGTGGTGGCCAGGCGGGCGTGGGCGGGGCGATCCTCGGGCGGGGTCCCGGCCAGGCGGCCGGCGAGCGCCACGAGGCGATACAGCGCGCCGCTGTCGAGCAGGTGCCAGCCGATTCTGTGGGCCACCAGGCGGCTGATGGTGCCCTTGCCCGAGCCACTCGGGCCATCGATGGTGACCACCTTGCACTCGGTCGGGGCGCTCATCGGCCGCAGCGTCCTTCAGATAAGTTCAATCTGCAAGCCAGCCGCACGCGCGAGTTCCACGAAGCCAGGGAAGGAGGTCGCGACATTGGCGACATCCAGGATCTCGAGGGGCGTGCGCGCGCGCAGCGCCGCGATTGCAAAGGCCATGGCGATGCGGTGATCGCCGCGGCTGTCGAGGACGCCGCCGCCCAGGGCGTCGGCGCCGCGCAGCCACAGACCATCGGGGAGCAGTTGGTTCTCGACGCCGAGCACGGTGAGTCCTGCGGCCATGGCCGCGAGCCGGTCGCTCTCCTTGACCCGCAGTTCCGCGGCGCCGCGCACCACGCTCTCCCCGCGCGCGCAGGCGGCGGCGATGAAGAAGATCGGGAATTCATCGATCGCCAGCGGCACGAGCGCCGGCGGCACGGTGATGCCGTGCAGGGCGCTGCGGCGCACCTCAAGGTCGGCGACGGGCTCGCCGTCGTCTCCGGCAGGCGGCGGGCGCTGGCGGATGCGGATATCGGCCCCCATTTCCTGCAGGATCTGCAGCAGCCCGGTGCGGGTCGGGTTGATGCCCACGTTGGTGAGTACCAGCGGCCGCTCGGCGGCCAGGCAGCCGGCCACCAGGAAGAATGCCGCGGAGGAGAAGTCGCCGGGCACCTCGATGTGCGTGCCCCGCAGCGCCTGGCCACCCTCGAGCGCGAGCGCTGCGCCCTCCTTGACTACCTGCACGCCGAAGGCACGCAGCATGCGCTCCGTGTGATCGCGCGACGGCGCCGGCTCGGTGAGACAGGTGCGCCCCTGGGCGCTCAGCGCCGCGAGCAGCAGCGCCGACTTCACCTGGGCGCTCGCCACCGGCAGCGGGTACTGGATGGCACGCAGCGCGCGCGCCGCCTCGATCTCAACGGGTGGCCGCCCCTCGTGGGTGCGGATCAGGGCGCCCATCAAGCGCAGCGGCGCCGCCACGCGCTCCATCGGACGGCGCATCAGCGAAGCATCGCCGATGAGCGTCGAGCCAAAGGGCTGCGCGGCGAGCAGCCCCATCATCAGGCGCATCGCCGTGCCGGCGTTGCCCATGTCGAGCGCGCCGGCGGCAGGCGTGAGACCGCGCGCGCCCACGCCCTGCACGCGCACCTCGGTAGCACCGGGCCAGCCGATGCGCACCCCGAGCGCGGCGAGCGCCCCCGCGGTAGCCAGACAATCGGCACCGTTCAGAAAACCGCTGATGCGCGTCTCGCCCTCGGCAATGGCCCCCAGCATGAGCGCCCGGTGCGAGATCGACTTGTCCCCGGGGACCGCCAGAGTCCCGGCGATGGCACCGCCCGGGGCCAGCCGATAGCGCGCAGCGGCCGCTGAGCTCACTGCACGGCCCGCGGATAGGAGCCGAGGATGCGGAACAAGGAGGCCCGCAATTTCAGCGCGGCGAGTGCCTTGGCGACGTGCCGGTCCTCGGCATGCCCTTCCAGATCCATGAAGAACACGTAATCCCACTTGCGCCGGCGCGAGGGCCGCGACTCGATGCGCGTCAGGCTCACACGGTGTTTCGCGAGCGGCTCCAGCAGCCGGTACAGCGCCCCCGGCGCATCGGTGTGGCCCACCGAGACCAGCAGCGTGGTGCGGTCCTCGCCGCTGGGCGAGAAGAGCTTGCGCCCGAGCACCAGGAAACGCGTGGTGTTGTCGGCGCGGTCCTCGATCTGCATGGCGAGAATCTTCAGTCCGTAGACCTCCGCGGCCGTATCCCCCGCGATCGCGGCGCTGCCGTCTTCGTCGCGGGCGCGCCGCGCGCCCTCGGCGTTGCTCGACACCGGCACCTGCTCGATCCCGGGCAGGTGCTCATCGAGCCATTCGCGACACTGCGCCAGCGACTGCGGGTGCGAACACACGCGCGCGATGCGCGCCAGCGAACCCATGGTGCCCATCAGGTGCTGGCGGATGCGCAGCTCCACCTCGCCACAGATCTTCAGCGGCGAGGTGAGGAATCGATCAAGCGTGTGATTGACTGTGCCCTCGGTGGAGTTCTCGATCGGCACGACGCCGAAGTCGGCAGTGCCCGCCTCGACCTCGTGGAACACCTCATCGATCGAGAGCAGCGGCAATGCCCGCACCGAGTGACCGAAATGATTCAGCACCGCGGTCTGCGTGAAGGTGCCTTCGGGACCCAGGAATGCCACCTTGAGCGGCTCCTGCTGCGCCAGACACGCCGACATGATTTCGCGAAACAGGCGCAGCACTTCCTCGTCGCGCAGCGGGCCGGCGTTGCGGGCGCGCGCACGGCGCAGCACCTGCGCCTCGCGCTCGGGCCGGTAGAAATCCACGGCACGACCGCCGGCGGCCTTGGAGATGCCGACCTGCTGGGCCAGGCGCGCGCGCTCGCTGATGAAGCGGTGGATCTCCTCATCGACCGCATCGATGCGCGCACGCACCGCCTCAAGATCCGCCCGCAGCGGCTTGGCGCCCGCCGTCCCCGCGGCCCCCTTGCGCGCCGGCTTCTTTCTGGCAGCCATAGATTGCGGAGCTTCCCTTCAGAGCAGGCGCGCGGACAGCACGCCCTCGATGGCTCGCAGTTTCCCGAGCACGTCCGCGTTCACCGGCCCGTCGGTGTCGATGAGCGTGTAGGCGTACTCGCCGCGCGACTTGTTGAGGAGATCCGCGATGTTGAGCCTGGCAGCCGCCAGGCAGGTGGAGATCTGTCCGACCATGTTCGGCACATTGCTGTTGGCGATCACCAGCCGCGTGGTGTTGGGCACGCGCGACAGCACCGCCTCGGGGTAGTTGACGCTGTTCTTTATATTGCCGTTCTCGAGGAAATCGCGCACCTGCTCGGCCACCATGATGGCGCAGTTCTCCTCCGCCTCACCGGTGGAGGCCCCCAGGTGCGGCAGTGTCACCACCTGCGGGTGATCCTTGAGCATGACGCTGGGGAAGTCGCATACGTAGGCGTGCAGGCGCCCGGCGTTCAGCGCGGCGATCACCGCGGCGTCATCGACGATGCCGCCGCGCGCGAAGTTCAGCAGCGTCCCGTCCGGCTTCATCAGGGCAAGACGGCTGGCATTCACCAGTCCGCGGGTGTGGCCGTTGAGGGGGACGTGCACGCTGATCGCGTCGGCGCGCGCGAACAGGTCCTCCAGCGACAGCGCCTGCTCCACGCTCGAGGACAGCTGCCAGGCGCGCTGCACGGTGATCTGCGGGTCGTAGCCGAGCACCTTCATGCCGAGTGCCAGCGCGGAATTAGCGACCTCGACGCCGATGGCGCCGAGCCCGACGACTCCGAGCGTGCGTCCGGGCAGCTCAAAGCCCACGAACTGCTTCTTGCCGGCCTCCACCGCGGCATCAATCGCCGCGTCATCCCCGCTGAGGCCGCGCACGAACAGCCACGCCGGAGCGAGGTTACGGGCGGCCAGGAACAGCCCCGCCAGCACCAGCTCCTTGACCGCGTTGGCATTGGCGCCGGGGGCGTTGAAGACCGGGATGCCCCGGCGGCTCATCTCGGCGACCGGGATGTTGTTGACGCCGGCGCCGGCGCGTCCGATGGCGCGCACCTCGGGGGCCACCTCAAGCCCGTGCATGTCCGCGGAGCGCACCAGGATCGCATCCGGGGCGGCGAGGTCGGCGCCGATCTGGTAGCGCTCGCGCGGCAGCCGCGCGAGCCCCTTGGGGCTGATGTGGTTCAGGGTAAGGATGCGGTAGGTCATGTGCCTCAGCCGTGCCGCCGCTCGAATTCCTTCATGCACGCGACCAGGGCGGCCACGCCCTCGGGCGGCATGGCGTTGTACAGGCTCGCGCGCATCCCGCCGACCGAGCGATGGCCCTCGAGGTTGACCAGACCCGCCGCGCGCGCCGTGCTCAGGAACAGCGGGTCGAGCGCAGGATCAGCGAGCGTGAAGGGCACGTTCATCCAGGAGCGGCAGCCCTTGTCCACCGGATTGCGGTAGAACCCGGAGCCGTCGATCGCCTCGTAGAGAGCGCGCGCCTTGGCTTCGTTGCGGGCCGCGATGGCGGACAGCCCACCTTGCTCCTGCAGCCACTTGAACACCAGTCCCGCAAGGTACAAGGCGAAGGTGGGTGGCGTATTGAGCATCGAGTCCTCGGCCGCCATGGCGCGGTAGTCCCACACCGACGGCGTGCCCGGGCGCGCGCGCCCCAGCAGCTCCTCGCGCACGATGACCACCACCAGCCCGGCGGGACCGATATTCTTCTGGGCACCGCCGTAGATGAGGCCGAACTTCTCCACCGGCACGGGCCTGGAGAGGATGCTCGAGGACATGTCGGCGATGAGCGGCACCGCGCCACTGTCGGGCACGTAGGGAAACTCCACCCCGCCGATGGTCTCGTTCGCGGTGTAATGAAGGTAGGCGGCCGCCGGGTCCAGGCGCAGCGAAGCGGCAGCGGGCACCGTGGTGTAGTTCGTGGCCGACTCATCCGCGGCCACGTTCACGTGCGCCAGGAAGCGGCGCGCCTCGGCGATGGCCTTCTTCGACCAGGCCCCGGTATTGAGGTAGTCAGCACGCGCCTCGGCACCGGCCAGGTTCAAGGGAATGGCGGCGAACTGCCCGGTCGCCCCGCCCTGCAGGAACAGCACCTTGTAGTTCGGCGGCACCGAGAGCAACTCGCGCAGCCGCGATTCGGCCGCGCGCGCCGCGGCGACAAAGGCGCCGCTGCGATGGCTCACCTCCATGACCGACATGCCGCAGCCCTGCCAGTCGGTCAGCTCATCACGGGCCTGTTCGAGAACCTGCAGGGGCAGCGTGGCCGGCCCCGCCGCGAAATTGAAAACGCGCACGAGCACCCTCTTCCGGGTCGTCTGAACACCATCGGGGAACGCTCAG
Source organism: uncultured Pseudomonadota bacterium (assembly GCA_963781815.1). Taxonomy (GTDB): domain Bacteria; phylum Pseudomonadota; class Gammaproteobacteria; order Steroidobacterales; family Steroidobacteraceae; genus 13-2-20CM-66-19. Next base: position 695,631 of record CAWAHK010000003.1, read on the forward strand.
GATCTTAGCAACGCGCCCGTGCGCGGCGTTAGATCTTTTGCGTCTATGACTCCGCGGCAGGCTCGCCCGGCTCATCCGCCGCCGGCGCCGGCATCTCCCCGGTCGCGCCCGTGTCCTCGGCGCCCTCCAGGGTCTCGATCTGCTCGATGCCGACCAGGCGCTCGCCCTCGTCCAGGCGGATCAGGCGCACGCCCTGGGTATTGCGGCCCTGCACGGAAATCTCATCCACCGTGGTGCGCACCAGGGTGCCCGTGGAACTGATGAGCATGATCTCCTGGCCCGCCTTCACCTGCAGTGCCGCCACGGTGAAACCGTTGCGGTCCGAAGTCTGCAGCGCGATCACGCCCTGGCCGCCGCGGCCGTGGGAGGGAAAATCCTCAAGCGGCGTGAGTTTCCCGTAGCCGGTGGCCGACGCGGTGAGCACGTGACCCTCGCCGACGACGATGAGCGCGATCAGGTCATGGCCGGGCCCCAGGCGGATGCCGCGCACGCCGGTCGCCTCGCGGCCCATGTGGCGCACCTCGTTCTCGTGGAAGCGGATGGCCTTGCCGCCGCTGGACACCAGGATCACCTCGCGCTCGCCGTCGGTGATGGCGACGCCGACCAGCTGGTCGTTATCGGCCAGGTCTACCGCGATGATGCCGCTGGTGCGCGGCCGCGAGAAGGCCGCCAGCGGGGTCTTCTTCACCGTGCCCGCGCGGGTGGCCATGAAGACGAAGTGCTGCTCGTCGTACTGCTTCACCGGCAGCAGGGCGTTGATCTTCTCGCCCTCCTCCAGCGGCAGCAGGTTTACCATCGGCTTGCCGCGCGCGCCGCGCCCCGCCTGTGGCAGCTCGTACACCTTCAGCCAGTAGACCTTGCCGCGGTTGGAGAAGCACAGCACCGTGTCGTGCGTGTGGGCGACAAAGAGCTTCTCGACGAAGTCCTCATCCTTCACCGCGGTCGCGGTCTTGCCGCGGCCGCCGCGGCGCTGCGTCTGGTACTCCGTCAGCGGCTGGCTCTTGGCGTAGCCGGTGTGGCTGAGCGTGACTACGACATCCTGCGGCTCGATCAGGTCCTCGGTGGTGAGGTCCAGGTGATCGCGGTTGATTTCCGTGCGCCGCGCATCCCCGTAGGCCGCGCGCACCTCGAGCAGCTCGGCGCGCACCACCTGCGTCAGTCGCTCCGGGCGCGCCAGGATGTCGGTGAGATTGCGGATGCTCTCGAGCAGCTCGCGATACTCGGCGATGATCTTGTCCTGCTCCAGCCCGGTGAGGCGGTGCAGGCGCATGTCGAGGATCGCCTGCGCCTGTACCTCCGAGAGGTGGTAGCCGTCGGCCTTGAGCCCGAATTCGGCCGCGAGCGTCTGCGGGCGCGTGGAGATAGCACCGGCGCGCTCCAGCAGCTCGGTCACGGCCCCCGGGCGCCACGAGCGTGCCACCAGGGCAGTGCGTGCCTCGGGCGGGGACGGCGCGGCCTTGATGAGCGCGATCACCTCGTCGATGTTGGTGAGGGCGACCGCGAGGCCCTCGAGAATGTGGGCCCGGTCGCGCGCCTTGGCGAGATCGAAAATGGTGCGGCGCGTGACAATCTCGCGCCGATGCCGGATGAAGGCCTCCAGCATCTCCTTGAGCGACATCAGCTTCGGCTGACCGTCCTGCAGCGCCACCATGTTGATGCCGAACACCGTCTCCATCGGTGTCTGCGCGTACAGGTTGTTGAGGACGACTTCGGTGATCTCGCCGCGCTTGAGCTCGATGACGATGCGCATGCCGTCCTTGTCGGACTCATCCCGCAGGCCATCGCTGGCGATGCCATCCAGCAGCTTCTCGCGCACCAGCTGCGCGATGCGCTCAATGAGGCGCGCCTTGTTGACCTGGTAGGGCAGCTCGGTGACGACGATCGCCTGGCGGTCACCCTTGCCGACCTCCTCGATATTGACGCGGGCGCGCACCGAGAGGCGGCCCCGCCCGGTGCGATAGGCGGTGGCGATCTCCTGCGCGCCGTTGATGATGCCGCCGGTCGGGAAATCCGGGCCCGGCACGTGCTGCATCAGGGCCGCGAGCGGCAGCGACGGATCATCCAGCAGCGCGATACAGGCGTTGACCGTTTCGGTCAGGTTATGCGGCGGGATATTGGTGGCCATGCCCACCGCGATGCCGGTCTGGCCGTTGATCAGCAGGTTGGGCACCCGGGTGGGCAGCACCGAGGGCTCGTGCTCGGATTCATCGTAGTTGGGGACGAAGTCGACGGTGTCCTTCTCGATGTCCGCCAGCAGCTCGTGCGCCATGCGCGACATGCGTACTTCGGTGTAGCGCATGGCCGCCGGCAGGTCCCCGTCGACCGAACCGAAATTGCCCTGGCCGTCGACCAGCAGGTAGCGCATCGAGAACGGCTGCGCCATACGCACGATGGTGTCGTAAACGGCCGTGTCCCCGTGGGGGTGGTACTTACCGATCACGTCACCGACCACGCGGGCGGATTTCTTGTAGGCCTTGTTCCAGTCGTTACCGAGCTCGCGCATGGCGTACAGCACGCGCCGGTGCACGGGCTTTAAGCCATCGCGCACGTCGGGCAAGGCACGCCCGACGATCACGCTCATGGCATAGTCGAGGTAGGACTGCCGCATCTCATCTTCGAGACTGACAGAGAGAATTTCGCGCGCGATATCAGCCATTAATCTGGTGCACTCTGTGACCCCGGGCGGGCCGAAACAAAGCGTTAATTCTACCACGAAGCGAGGCCTGAACCCTCACCTTCGGCCCGCGGCGCACAGCGTCGCCCGCGCGCCCCGCGGCATGCACCGATATACTCCCGGGAGCCGCTTTCTTCGTGCACAACGATGTCTGAACAACTATCCGCAGACCTGCTGATCGAGCCGCGCTGGCTGTTGCCGATGACACCCGCGGGTGCTGCGCTCGAGGGTCACGCGCTGGTGGTGGACGCCGGGCGCATCGTCGCGCTCGGACCTGCCGCGGAGTTGCGTGCCCGCTTTGCCGTGCGCGAGCAGGTGCGGCGTGAGCACCACGCGCTGCTGCCGGGCCTGGTGAATGCCTACACGCGCGCGAGCGAGACGCTGCTGCGGGCCGCGGTGGCGCCGGGCGCGGAAAGCGCGTTGCATGCCTCGCTGCGCGCCAGCGGCGCGGACGCGGATTTCGTACGCGATGGCACGCGCCTCGCGATGGCCGAAATGCTGTGCGCCGGCATCACCTGCTTCGCCGACCTGAGCGCTCACCCCGAGGAGGCCGCGCGCGTGGTCGCCGCGGCGCAGCTGCGCGCCGCCATCGGCCTGCCGGTTACCGAGGAACCCGGTGCCGGGGCGGAGCACGCCACCGCGCAGCTCGCCCGTGCCGAGCGTCTGTGGGACGAGTACCGCTCGGACTCGCGCATCAGCCTGTACTTCGCACCCGTCGCAGTGCCGACTTTGAGCGATGCAACCCTGACGCGGGTGCGACGCGTCACCGATGAGCTGGAGGCGCGCGTGTGCGTGCACGTCGGGATCAGGGGCGAGGCGGGCACGCCGCACCAAGTGTGCGATGCCGCCGCGCCCGTGCGCACCACCGCTGCGGGTGCGGTGCTGGCACGGCTGCAGGCGCTGGGACTATTGCGCCCGGGGTTTGCGGCCGTCGGGGTCCTGGCAAGCGAGCGTGAGGCGCTGGCGCTCATCGCGCGCCACGGCGCCGGCCTCATTGCCTGTCCGCAGGCGAGCCTGCGCGCCGGCGGTGCGGCGCTCGTGCGACTCGAGGGCCAGCGCACCGCCCTGGGCACCGACAGCCCCGCCACGGTCGGCGCCCTCGACCTGCTCGCGGAGGCGCGGGTCGCCGCCCTGCTTTCCGGACTGCCGGCGGCCGAAACGCTGCGCATGGCGACCCTGGGAGGCGCCACGGTGCTCGGTCTGCAGGCGCAGATCGGCTCCCTCGAGGTCGGCAAGGCCGCGGACCTGGTTTGCATCGATCTTGATCCGCTGGCCTGCCGCTGCTCACGCGGCGTCGAGGCGGCGATCCTCTTCGGTGCCACCCGCAGTGACGTCAGTGATGTCTGGAGCGGCGGCCGCGCCGCCGTGCGCGAGCATCGCCTGCTCGCCTTCGACACCGAGGAGCTCAAGCAGCTCCCGGGGAGCTGGGCGCGGCGACTGAAACTGGGGGCAGCGGCATGAGCACTCCCGGACCTGCCACGGGTTCCCAGGCGCCGAATTCCGATGGGGCGGAACTTGCCAAGTTCGAGGCGGGCGCGAGTGGCTTCTGGGATCCGCAGGGGGAGTTCCGGCCGCTGCACCTGTTGAATCCGGTGCGCGCCGCGTACATCGCCGAGCGCGTCGCCCTCCCCGGGCAACGCGCGCTCGACGTCGGCTGTGGCGGCGGCCTGCTCGCCGAGGCGCTCTGCAAGGCCGGCGCGCGGGTTACGGCCATCGATCTTGCCCCGGGGATGATCGAGGTGGCGCGCCTGCATGCGCTGGAGGGCGCCCTCAGCATCGACTACCGGCTCACCGACGCCGCCGCGCTCGCGCGCGAGGCGCCGCACAGCTTCGACCTCGTCACCTGCATGGAAATGCTCGAGCACGTCCCGGACCCGGCCGCGATGATGGGCACCCTCGCGCAGCTGCTGCAGCCGCAGGGCACGCTCTTTGTTTCGACCCTGAACCGCAACCTGAAATCCTTTCTCATGGCCATCGTCGGCGCGGAGTACCTTCTGAAGCTGATACCGCGCGGCACGCACGAATACGAGCGCCTCATCCGTCCGGCGGAACTGGCCCGCTGGGCGCGCGCCGCCGGGCTGACGCTGCGCGGCCTGAGCGGCATCGAGCTCAATCCGTTCACGACACACGTGCGCCTGAGCGCCGATGTCGGCGTTAACTATCTGGCGTTCTTCAGCCGTTGATCACGCTCACGCATTTCATCTACGTGGTCATGGCCGGGACGTTCCTGGCCGGCGCGCTGCTCGGGGCGCTCCTCAGTTACCTGCGCGCCACGAAGCGCATCGAGTCGCTGCGCGTGGAACTCGCCGCGGCCCAGGTGCGCCTGGAATCGGAGACCCTGAAGGACGCCGAACGCATGGAGCTGCTGGAGCAGTCGGAACTGCGGCTGCGCGCCGCCTTCGATTCGCTCGCCGGGGAAACCCTGCGAGCCAACAGCGAGCTGTTCCTGCGTCTGGCGCGCGAGTCCCTGGGGCGCGACCAGGTGATCGCCCAGGGCGCACTCAAGGAGCGCGAGGTCGCCATCGCGCAGCTGGTGGAACCGCTGCGCGCGGCGCTGGAGCGCACCGAAGCGCAGGTGCAGTTACTCGAGCGCGAGCGGCGCGATGCCTTCTCCAGCCTGCGCACGCAGATCGAGTCCCTCGCCGGCAGCCAGGCGCAGCTGCAGCGCGAGACACGCAACCTCGTGACCGCGCTGCGCCGGCCGGAAGTGCGCGGCCGCTGGGGCGAGCTCACGCTGCGGCGCCTGGTCGAACTCGCCGGCCTCTCCGAACACTGCGACTTCACCGAGCAGCTGCACCTGGTAGGCGAGGAAGGCGCCAGCCTGCGCCCGGATCTGGTGGTGCACATGCCGGAGGCCCGGGACCTGGTGATCGACGCCAAGACCCCGCTCGATGCCTACCTGGCAGCACTCGAGGCGCCGACCGAGGAAGAACGCCAGCAGGCGCTGCGCAAGCACGCACAGCAGGTGGAGACGCGCGTGCGCGAGCTCGCCTCCAAGAGCTACTGGTCGCAGTTCGAGCGCAGCCCGGAGTTCGCGGTGCTGTTCCTGCCCGGGGACCAGTTCCTGTCCGCTGCCCTCGCCGAGCGGCCGGAACTGCTGGAAAACGCCCTCGCCCAGAGCATCATTATCGCGACGCCCTCAACGCTCGTGGCGCTGCTGAAGGCGGTCGCCTATGGCTGGCGCCAGTCCGCGGTCGCCCAGAACGCCGCCCAGATCCGCGACCTCGGCCAGGAGCTGTACCGGCGCCTGGGTACCTTCAACGCCCACCTCGGCCGCATGGGGCAGCGCCTGGGCGCTGCGGTGGAGGCCTACAACTCGGCGGTCGGTTCTCTTGAGCGGCAGGTGCTACCGCAGGCGCGCCGCTTCAACGACCTCGGCGTGACCGCGGACGCACCGCTCGCCTCCCTGGAACCGGTCAGCCACCTGGTGCGCAGCACCGGCACGACCAGCGCGGCCGAACCGCTGATCCCGCCGCCACCGGACAGCGAAGATCCCGGCGCCGCCGGCGCCAACCATGTCCGCAAAGGCTGACGGCCAGCCGGCCCGCGCCCTCGCCCGGCTCTACTGTCCGCCCGCCCAGCGGGCGGTGTTGGCGGCGCTCTTTGACATCGAGGCGCAGCTCGGCGCCGGCCTCGAGCGCGCGCTGGAGCACGAGGTCGCCCATACGCGCCTCGCCTGGTGGCGCGAGGAATGCGCGCGCCTGAGCACCGCTCAAGCACTGCACCCGCTGACCCGGCAGCTGCAGATGCATTTTGGGGAGCGCGCGCACGGCGCGCTCGCGGCACTTTCGGGCCTGGTTGATACCGCCGCCTGGGATCTGGCGGCGGCGACCTTTGAAACGCGGTGCGAGCTGGACGCCTATTGCGAACGCTGGAGTGCCGCGCTCGTGGCGCCGTTGGCAGCCGCCGCCCTGCCCGCCGCGGCGCCCGGGTTGGCGCTGGGACTGGGCCAGGCGCTGCGTGAACTTGAGCTCCTCAACTCCCTCACCACCGATGCACGCCACGGTCGCATCCGGCTGCCGCTCGAGGAACTTGCAAGCTGCGGCGCGCCGCCCGAGGAACTGGCCGGGAACCGCTTCGGTGCGGCGCTCGCCGAGCTACTGCAGCGCCGCCACCGCGAGGCGCGCGGGGTGCTCGCGGCGCGCATCACCGCACTTGCCCCAAGCGAGCAGACGGCGCTGCGGGCGCTTTTGGTGTGGGCCACGATCGTGATGCTGCAATCCAAGCGCGTGGCGGCTGCCTTGCCTCGTGCCACGTGCGCGGGTGACCATCACGCGCCACTGGATGGCTGGCGCGCGTGGCGTGCCGCCCGGCGTGCGCAGGCGGGCCGGCTGTTGCTGACCGGGGCTTGAAAACGGAGAAGGTTCTTGAGCGACGCATTCGATCCCCGCACCCACGTGGCCGCCCCCGCGGAGCTCGCCGGTCGCGTCATCGCCGTCACCGGGGCCAGCGCCGGCATCGGGCGTGCCGTGGCGCTCGCCTGTGCGCAGCACCAGGCCGAGGTGATCCTGGTGGGGCGCAGCGCCGCCAGGCTCGAGGCGGTGCATACCGAGATCAGCGCCAGCGGCGCACCGGAGGCCTCCATCGCGGTGCTGGATCTGGAGCGGGCGCTGGCGCGCGACTACGACCGGGTCGCCGCGGCGGTACTGGAGCGCTACGGGCGCCTCGATGGCCTGCTGCACAACGCCGGCCTACTGGGGACACTGACGCCGATCGAGCACTACGACGTGCCTACCTGGTGCCGCGTGTTGCACGTGAACGTCACGGCCGCCTTCGCACTCACGCAGGTGCTGATCCCCGCGCTCAAGAAGTCCCAGGACGCCGCCGTCCTCTTCACTTCCAGTGCCGTCGGACGCCAGGGGCGCGCCTACTGGGGCGCGTACGCGGTGTCGAAGTTTGCCCTCGAGGGTCTAAGCCAGGTGCTGGCGGCGGAGCTGGAGGGCATCAGTCACGTGCGCGTCAACGTGCTCAATCCGGGCCGGACCCGCACCGCGATGCGCCGCCAGGCCTACCCGGCCGAGGACCTGGAGACGCTGCCGCTGCCGGAGAGCATCACGGGGGCGTATCTGGCCCTGCTCGGCCCGGCGAGCCGCGGCGTCACCGGCCGCAGTTTCGATGCTCAGGCCCCTGGCGGCGCGGCCTCAGTCGCGGCCGCAAGCGCGGCCAGCTCTTCCTGAGTCAGCTCGCGAAACTGACTGCGCCCGAGGGTGCGTTCGAGCCGCAGGGGACCCAGCTGCGTGCGCATCACGCGACTGACGAGGGCACCCTGGCGCTCGAATAACTGGCGCACCTGCTTGCCACTCGCGCCGCGCGCGCTGCAGCTGTACCAGCGGTTCGCCGCCTCGCCGCCGGCCGCCTCACAGCTTTGCACCTGCAGGTGTTCGCCGCTGTCGAGCTCGCCGAGGAGAATTGCCGCCAGCTGAGTGTCGTTGAGTTCCCCGCGCAGCCGCACGCCGAATTCGCTCGTCAGCGTGTGCACCCGGCGCTGCAGGCGCTCGGCGAGCGCGCCGTCGGAAGTGACCAGCTCCAGCCCGCCGTCGACCTGAGGCATGGGACTGATCGTGATGAAGCGTCGCCCCGCGCGCTGGGGCAGGCGTTCGAGCAAACCGGGCCGCGGCGCCGCCGCCTCAGGGTCCGCAAGGCTCAGCTGCGCGGCGCGCAGCGGTTCCCCCGGCGAGCGGTGACAGATAAAGACGCGCCCGCCCTCGCCCGCGCGCTGCCCGCGCACCAGGCGCCCGTCCAGACGCACCTTGTCGGAGCTGCTGACGCGCGCGCCGAGCGTCGCCGGTTGACCATTGATGGTGAGGCGCCCGGCGCGGATCCAGGCCTCTGCTTCACGCCGCGAGGCCAGCCCGGCGCGCGCCAGCATCTTCTGCAAGCGCTCCGGCTCGCCCGGAGGTTGGGCCACGGCTGCAGTGCGCCGCGGGGCGCCGCGGCGACGCTGCTCACCGGCGCGCGGGCGCGCGGGGGCACGGGCCATCAGTCGTCCAGGTGCGCCGGCGCAGCCACGAGCTCGCGCGAGCCGCTGCCCTGCGCGGAGAGTTCATCGTCCTCGGCAGGCTCATCCGCATCGGCGCTGTCGCCGGGCGGGTGCGCCGCGGCGCCCGTCTCGGTCGCATCCGCCGCGCCCTCCTCCCCCGGCAGTGCCAACTGCAGGCTGACCTCGCCGATGGCCTGCAGCTGCGCGAGCGGCGGCAGCTCATCGAGGGTCTTGAGCCCGAAGTAATCGAGAAACTCGCGCGTGGTGCCCAGCAGTTCCGGATGCCCGGGGACATCGCGGTGACCGACCACGCGTACCCAGCCGCGTTCGATGACCGTGCCGATGATGTTGGAATTGACCGCGACCCCGCGCACCGCCTCGATCTCGGCGCGCGTGATCGGCTGGCGGTAGGCGATGAGCGCCAGGGTCTCCAGCAGCGCGCGCGAATAGCGCGCGGCGCGCTCGGGCCACAGGCGCGAGATCTCGGGAGCGAGCTCGCGGCGCACCTGGACGCGAAAGCCGCTCGCGGTCTCCTTGAGCTCGATGCCACGTCCCTCGTACTCGGCCGCGAGCTGCCCGAGCGCGCGCCGCAATTGCTCGTTGCTCGGGCGCGCACCGTCCTCGAACAGGCGCTGCAGCTCCGCCAGCGGCACCGGGGTGCCCGCCGCAAGCAGCGCGGCCTCGATCACGTTGCGAAGGTATGACTCGCTCATGAAGGTTCCTCAAGGGCTGGCGGCGCCACCGCGTCCGGGCCCGCAACCTGCGGCTCCGCGGAATTGTCGCTCACCACCCGCAGCGTCGGGGCGGGGCTGGCCGCGCGCACGTGCAGCGGCGCGTAGGGTGCGGTCTGCACGATGTCGATCAGCCCCTCGCGCATGAGCTCGAGGATGGCGACGAAGGTGACGGTAACCCCCATGCGTCCCTCCTCCGGCCGGAACAGCTGCAGGAAGGGCAGGAAGCCGTGGCTGCCCAGGCGCGCCAGGATGTCACTCATGCGCTCGCCCACCGAGAGCCGCTCGCGCTGGATGTGGTGGTGCGAGAACATCTGCGCGCGCGTGACGACGTCCTTGAACGCGACCAGCATCTCCTGCAGGGTGATCTGCGGCAGCGCGCGCACCACCTGGCGCTCCTTGAGCGGCGCGGAGGCGGTCCACACGTCGCGCTCCAGGCGCGGCAACTCATCGATGCCTTCCGCGGCGCGCTTGAAGCGCTCGTATTCCTGCAGCCGCCGCACCAGTTCCGCGCGCGGATCAAGCTCACCGTCCTCGTCCAGCTTCGGCCGCGGCAGCAGCATGCGCGACTTGATCTCCGCCAGCGTCGCGGCCATCACCAGGTACTCCCCGGCCAGTTCCAGCTGCAGTTCCTGCATCAGCTCGATGTACTGCATGTACTGGCGGGTAATCTCCGCCAGCGGGATGTCCAGAATGTTGAGGTTCTGGCGGCGGATGAGATACAGCAACAGGTCGAGTGGTCCCTCGAAGGCCTCGAGGAACACCTCCAGCGCCTGCGGCGGGATGTACAGGTCGCGTGGCAGCTGCGAGAGCGGCTCGCCGTTGACGACCGCGAACGGCATCTCCACCTGCTCCGGCGGCGGCAACACCAGGGCCGCATCCGGCACGGCGTTCGAGACGATGATCTTCAGGTCGGGTCTGGATTTCATGGTGCTCACGCGCATTCAGTCCGGCCGCAGGTGCATGGCGCGGCGTACCTCATCGAGCGTCTGGCGCGCGGCCTCGCGGGCCTTGTCGGCACCCTCGGCGATAATGTTGCGCACCAGATCCGGATTATCCTCGAATTCCTGGGCGCGCCTGCGCATGCCGCTGATCTCCTCCACCACCTTGTCGATGAGGGGCTGCTTGCACTCGAGGCAGCCGATGCCCGCCGTGCGGCACCCCTCCACGACCCACTTGCGGGTGCTGTCATCGGAGTAGATCTTGTGCAGGTCCCACACCGGGCACTTGTCCGGATCGCCCGGGTCGTTGCGCCGCACGCGCGCCGGATCGGTCTGCATGGCGCGCAGCTTCTTCACCACTTCCTCCGGCTCTTCGCGCAGGCCGATGGTGTTGCCGTAGGACTTGGACATCTTGCGGCCGTCGAGGCCCGGCACCTTCGGGGTGCTCGTGAGCAGCACCTGCGGCTCGGGCAAAATCGTGACCCCGGTGCCCTCGAGAAAGCCGAGCAGGCGCTCGCGGTCGGCCACCGTGATGCGGTTGTTGCTCTGGACCAGCGCCTGGGCGCGCTGCAGCGACTCGGTGTCGCCGGTCTCCTGGAACTTGCGCCGCAGCTGCCGGTAGGTCGTGGTGTTGCGGCCGCCGAGGCTCTTGACGGCGCGCTCGGCCTTCGCCTCGAAGTCCGGCTCACGGCCGTAAAGGTGATTGAAGCGCCGTGCGGCCTCGCGCGTGAGCTCCACGTGCGCCACCTGGTCCTCCCCCACCGGCACGAAGGCGGCGCGGTAGATGAGGATGTCGGCGCTCTGCAGCAGCGGGTAGCCGAGGAAGCCGTAGGTGGCGAGGTCCTTCTCCTTGAGCTGCTCCTGCTGGTCCTTGTAGCTCGGCACCCGCTCGAGCCACCCGAGCGGGGTGATCATCGACAGCAGCAGATGCAGCTCGGCGTGCTCGGGGACGTGCGACTGGATGAAGAGCGTCGCGACGCCCGGATTCAGTCCCGCCGCCAGCCAGTCGGTCAGCACCTCGCGCACGTGCTCCTGCAGCTGCGAGGTGTCCTCGTAGCCGGTGGTGAGCATGTGCCAGTCGGCGACGAAGAAGAAGCACTCGTACTGGTACTGCAGCTCGACCCAGTTGCGCAGCGCGCCGTGATAGTTGCCGAGGTGCAGCCGGCCCGTGGGCCGCATGCCGGACAGCACGCGCCGCGCCGGCGCCGGTGAACTCACGTGCCTCCCCGCAGGCGTGCGGGGCGTGCGGGAGGTGGGGCGTGATCGGTGGGGCGGGCCGGACGCGCTGGGCGTGCGCGGCGCATGAAGATCGGTCTGCTGCTCACGGCGGCAATTATAGCGCACGCCCCGTGATCGCCCCCAGCGCGCCTTTGCCCTGGCGCACGAGCAGCGGGGGCGTGCGCGACAGATCGACCACGGTGGTCGGCTCGATGCCGCAGTCGCCACCATCGAGGACCGCATCGATCTCGTGCTCGAGCCGCGCCTGAATCTCGCGTCCGGCCGTGAGTGGCTGCGGGTCGCCGCCTACGAGCAGCGTCGAGCTCATGAGCGGCTCCTGCAGCTCCGCCAGCAGCAGGCGCGGTACCGGGTGCGCCGGGATGCGCACGCCGATGGTGCGGCGCTTCGGGTGCTGCAGGCGGCGCGGGGTCTCGCGCGTGGCCGGCAGCAGGAATGTGTATGGCCCGGGAAGGCACGTGCGCAGGATGCGGAACTGCCAGGTTTCCAGGCGCGCGAAGCGCCCCACCTGGGCGAGGTTGGCGCACACCAAGGTGAAATGATGGTGCCGGTCCGCCTGGCGGATGCGCCGCACCCGCTCGAGTGCAGCCGTGTCCCCCAGATGCCACCCGAGTGCGTAGCAGGAGTCGGTCGGGTAGGCGATGAGGCCGCCCCTGCGCACGATATCGGCGGCCTGGCGGATCAGGCGTGGCTGCGGATCGACCGGGTGTAACTGCAGGTATTCGGCCACCATCTGAGCGCTCTCGCAGAAAAACCAGTTCCCGTGGAAGTTGCGCCCCGCGCGTGACAATATACGCGGCCCTCAGCCGGGCACATCCTCGGCCTTTTTCATCAGGACGTCCGCACCCTCTTCCCATGCAGGCTGTCAGCGAGTTTGCGCCGCTCTTGGCGTTCATCGTGGCCTATTACCTTCGGGGCCTGTACACCGCCACCGCCGTGCTGATGGCGGCGATGCTGCTGCTGCTGCTGGTCGACTGGCTGCGCCTGCGGCGCGTGCCGCCGATGCACGCGCTCTCGGCACTGCTGGTGCTGATCTTCGGCGCGGCGACCCTGCTGCTGCACAACAAGCAGTTCATCCAGTGGAAGCCGACGGTATTCTTCTGGCTCGCGAGCCTGGCATTCCTGGGCAGTTTCTGGATCGGCAAGCACACCCTCACCGAGCGCTTCCTGGGAAGCGCCTTCGGCGAGCGCCTGCAGCTGACCGCCGCGCTGTGGCGGCGCCTCAACGGCTGGTGGGTGGCCTTTTACGCCGTACTCGGAGCGCTCAATCTCGCCGTCGCGCACTATGCGAGCGAACGCGCCTGGGTCGCCTTCAAGGTCTTCGGCCTCACCGCGCTCACCCTCGCCTTCGTCGTTGGCCAGGTGCTGTGGCTGCATGCACGCCAGAACCCCGCGCGCGCGGAGCCCTCGGGCTGATGTCAGCATCCCCAGCCAAGGCACCGGCGGTGATGGCCGCGCTGCGCGCCGCGCTCGAAGCGGCGCTGGCGCCGGCCGCCCTGGAGATCATCGATGACAGCGCCCGCCACGCCGGACACGCCGGCGCGCGCAGTGGCGGTCACTTCCGCGTCACCTTGGTGGCCGAGGCCTTCCGCGGCCGCTCGGCGCTCGAGCGCCACCGGCTGGTGTACAGCGCCGTGGCGGCGCTGATGGCGGGTGAGGTGCACGCCCTGAACATCATCGCCCGCGCCCCGGGCGAGGCAAACTAGCCGCCTGCGGTGAACGATTCGCCACGACTGCACTCCATCCACCGCGACAGTTTTTTCGATCCACTGCTTAGGCAACACACCGGAACATTTGTATGAATTACTTGCGTGTATTTTTCCTGGCCGCGGCACTTGCAGCCCTGGCCGCCTGCCAGCCCAAGACGGCGGCGACGGCCCCCGTCGCGGACAGCTCCCCTGCCATCGCGACCGTCAACGGCAGCCCGATCAGTCGGGACTTCTATGAGTTCTACATCAAGGGCATTACCGGCAAGAACGCCGCGGATCTCACCCCGCAGATGCGCGCCACGGCCCTCGACAACCTCATCCGCGCGAAGCTGGTGGGCGAGGAGGCCGTCAAGGAAGGTCTGGACAAGAACGGCGATACCGCCTACCTGCTGCAGCTCTCGCGCCTCAACGTGCTCGAGCAGGCGGTGTCGGATAAGTACCTGAAGGATCGTAAGCCGACCGAACAGGAACTGCGCGCCGAGTACGAGACGCAGATCGGCACCATGCCCAAGCAGGAATACCACGCCCGCCACATCCTCGTGGCCACCGAGCCGTTTGCGCAGAAGATCGTCGACCGCCTGAACAAGGGCGAGAAGTTCGAAGACATTGCCAAGCGCGATTCGATGGATTCCTCCAAGACCAACGGCGGCGACCTCGGCTGGTTCACGCCCGATCGCATGCTGCCGGAGTTCTCCGGCGCGGTGATGGCCCTGAAGCCGGGCGAATACACCAAGAAGCCCGTGCAGACGCAGTACGGCTGGCACGTGATCCAGCTGATCGACACGCGCGACCTGGCGGCGCCGCAGTTCGACCAGGTGAAGCAGCGCCTCGAGCAGGTCGTGCAGGCGAAGAAGTTCCGCAGCTACATGGACGAGCTGATGCGCACCGCCAAGATCGAGAAGCTGGATCAGCCGGCCACCCCGGCAGCGGCCACCGCGCCCGCGGCTGCGCCGGCAGCCCCGGCACCGCAGGGCACGCCCGCCCCGGCCGGCGCTGCGGCACCGCCGCCACCGGCGCCGCAGAAGTAACGCGGCTTTCCTGCGCGCTGCGGGCGCGGGTGACGGACTGAAGCTCCGTCACCCGCGCCGCTTGTCAGCTGCGCCCCAGCAGCCGCAGCAACTCCTGCTCGTCGATGACACGCACGCCCAGCTCGCGTGCCCGGGTGAGCTTGGAGCCCGCCTCCGCCCCGGCGACCAGGTAGTGGGTTTTTTTTGAGACACTGCCGGCAACCTTCGCGCCCCGCGCGCTCAGCGCCTGCGTCGCCTCATCACGCGTCAGCCCGCTCAGCGTCCCGGTCAGCACGAAGGTCTTGCCCGCCAGCGGATCGGCCGCGGCGGGGGCGGGCGTCATCTGAGGCCATTTCACACCTTTAGCCTGTAACGCCTTGATAACCTTGCGGTGATCGTCCGAAGCGAAGAAGGCCGCCACGTGCGCCGCGACGATCGGACCCACATCCGGCACCTGCTGGATCATCGCCGCATCCGCCTGCATCAGCTGCTCGAGCGTGCCGAAGTGGCGCGCCAGGGCGAGCGCGGTCGCCTCGCCCACGTCGCGGATCCCGAGCCCCAGAAGCAGTCGCGGCAGCGTGGTGTGCTTGCTCTTCTCAATGGCCGCCAGCAGGTTGGTCGCGGACTTCTCTCCCATGCGCTCCAGCTGCGCCAGTTGCGGCAGCGTGAGGGCGTAGATGTCCGCCGGGGACCTGAGCTGCTCGTGTTCAACCAGTTGTTCGATCAGCTTGTCGCCGAGGCCCTCGATATCGAGCGCACGGCGGCTGGCGAAGTGCCGCAGCGCCTCCTGGCGCTGCGCGCGGCAGGTGAAGGCGCCGGTGCAGCGGGCCACCGCCTCGCCCTCGACCCGCAACACCGGCGACTGGCACACCGGGCAGCGTTGCGGCAGCTGCACGGGCACCGTGCCGGCCGGGCGACGCTCCAGGATGACGCTGACCACTTCCGGGATCACATCCCCCGCGCGCCGCACGATCACCGTATCCCCCACCCGCACGTCCTTGCGGTGCACCTCATCGATGTTGTGCAGCGTCACGTTGCTCACCGTCACGCCGCTGACGAACACCGGCTCCAGGCGCGCCACCGGCGTCAGCGCCCCGGTGCGCCCGACCTGGAACTCGACACCCTTCACCTGCGTCAGTGCCTCGTCGGCGGGAAACTTGTGCGCAATCGCCCAGCGCGGCGAGCGCGACAGGTAGCCCAGGCGCTCCTGGTCGGCGCGGCGCTCGAGCTTGTAGACCACGCCATCGATCTGGTACGGCAGCGCACGGCGCCGCGCCCCCAGGTCGCGGTAGTAATCCAGGCAGCCGCCGACACCTTTCACCGGGCGCACTTCCGGTGATACGGGCAGCCCGAGCGTCCGCAGCCAGGTGAGCAGCTCCAGCTGACCGGCCGGCTGCGGCGCGCCCTCGAGTGCGCCGAGCGCGTAGAAGAACGCCGTCAGCGGCCGGGCCGCCGTGATGCGCGGATCCAGCTGCCGCAGGCTCCCGGCGGCCGCGTTGCGCGGATTGACGAACACCTTCTCGCCGCGTGCCCGCGCCTGCTCGTTCATGCGCTCGAAGCCGCCGAGCAGCATGAACACCTCGCCACGTGCCTCCAGCAGCGCCGGCGCCGTGCCGCGCAGCCGTTGCGGCACGGCGCGAATGGTGCGCACGTTGGCGGTCACGTCCTCTCCGGTCACCCCGTCGCCGCGCGTGGCGGCCTGCGTGAGCTGCCCGTCGCGGTAGATGACAGTCACGGCCAGGCCATCCAGCTTCGGCTCCGCGACGTACTCCAGCTCCCCGCTGAGCCCCAGGCGCTCATGGATGCGCCGGTCGAAGGCGGTGAGGTCCTCCTCGGTAAAGGCGTTGTCGAGGGAGAGCATCGGCACGCGGTGCACGACCTCGCCGAACGCGCTGCTCGGGGTACCCGAGACGCGCTGCGTCGGGGAGTCGGGCGTGATGAGCGTCGGGTCGGCAGCCTCGAGCGCGCGCAGCTCGCTCATCAGGCGGTCGTACTCGGCATCCGGGACTTCCGGATCATCGAGGACGTAGTAGCGGTAGTCGTGCTGCGCCAGCTGCGCGCGCAACTCGGCGGCACGCGCCGCCGCCCCCGCCTTCACAAGGTCGCCCCGGAGCCCAGCCGTTCACGCAGGGAGGCGATGCGCGAGGGCGTGAGTGGCCCGCCCTGCTCGTCCTGCAGCACCCCGTGCAGGCGCTCATTCAGGCTGCGCGCGGTGAATACCAGCTCGTCAAAGGCCTGCGGCGGGGGCATGGGACCGGGCAGCACCGCGAACAGCGACAGGCCACCGTAGTGCTGTGAGTCCATCGTGTCCGCGTCGAAGGTGCCGGGGCGGTTGAGGCTGGCCGCGCTCAACACCGCACGCCGCTCTTCGTCGGGCTTGTGGAAGATGGCAAAGCGACCGAGCACGAAGCCCTCGGCGGCCAGCGCCTGGCGCAGCGAGCGCCCCGCAAAGCGCTGCGGCTGCGGCGCCACGAGCCGCAGCGCCAGGATGTGCCGCTGATCATCCGGCGGCCACTCGACCACGGGCGGCGCCGCGGCGGGAAGTTCCGGCAGCACCTCGCGCGGCGCGGCGGCCGCGGGCGCCACGGCGTGGGCGGCCGCCGCCGGCTCGGCCTTGGGCACATAGGCAAAGTCGGCCACGGCGCGGCGGCTGCGGCTCCGTAAGCGGCGCCGGCTCGAAGGCAGGCAGCGGCGCCTCATCGGCCGCCGCGGATTCATCGGCGGCCGCGTCCGGGGCCGCGCTCGAGTGCCCGGTCTCGTCAGCGGAGTCCACCGCCGGCAGCTCGTGCGTGGGCAGCGGATCGCGCGCGCGGATCTCGGGCAGCGTCAGGATTGGCTCGCGGTGCACCCGGGGCAAGGCCTCCGCGCTGAGGTCACGGGGCGAGGGGCGTTCGGAGGCGCTGCTGGCGCTCGCCTGCCGCGGCCGGCGTCGCTCCCACCAGGCGAGCGCGGCGATAAACACCACCCCGAGAATGAGCAGAATCCAGCGCAGCTGCGAAGTCATAGCGAACCGCACCCGTGGGCTTCAGACCGCTGCCAGGCGCACGGCTTCATCCACATCCACCGTCACGAGGCGCGACACGCCCGGCTCGTTCATGGTGACACCGATCAGCTGGGATGCAAGTTCCATGGTGCTCTTGTTGTGGGTGATGAACACGAACTGCACGCGCGCGGACATCTCGCGCACGATATCGCAGAAGCGGCCCACATTGTGCTCATCGAGCGGCGCGTCCACCTCATCGAGCAGGCAGAACGGGGCGGGGTTGAGGTCGAAGATCGAGAACACCAGCGCCACCGCGGTCAGCGCCTTCTCCCCGCCGGACAGCAGGTGGATGGTGCTGTTCTTCTTGCCGGGCGGGCGCGCCATCACGGCAACCCCTGCCGTGAGCTTGTCATCCCCGACCAGCTCCAGGTAGGCATGCCCGCCGCCAAAGAGGCGCGGGAACTTGTCGCGCAGCCCGACGTTGATGCGCTCGAAGGTGTCCTCAAAGCGCGTGCGGGTCTCCTTGTCGATGCGCCGCATCGCCTCCTCGAGCGTGCCCAGCGCGGAGGTCAGGTCCGCGAACTGGCTGTCGAGGTATTCCTTGCGCTGCGTGTGCTCCTTGAGTTCATCGATCGCGGCCAGGTTCACCTGCCCGAGCCGCTCCAGGTCGGCACGCGTGGCGCTCAAGGATTCCTCCCAGCCCGGAACCTGTGCCTCCGCGGCGAGTCCTGCGAGGATCTCGGCGAGGTCGCAGCGGGTCTCGGCAAACTGCTCCGCGAGGGCTGCGCGCCGCACGTGCGTCTCCTGGGCGGCCAGGCGGGCGGCATCGAGCGCCTCGCGCGCGGCATTGACGCGCTGCTCGGCCCCGAGCCGCTCCTCGTCGCGGCCGCGCAGGGCGCTCTCGGTATCCTCCAGCGCCCCGCGCGCCAGGGCCAGCTCGCTCTCCACGGTCAGTCGCAGCGCCAGCGTTTCGCCCAGCCGCGCCTGCGCCTGCAGGATCGGTTCGTCCCCGGAGGCCAGCTCCGCTTCAAGTTCCGCGCGCCGCCGCAGCAACTGCGCGCGCTGCTCCATCATGCGGTCCATGCCGACGCCCACGGAACTCTCGGTCGAGCGCCGCGCCTCCACGCGCACGTGCAGGTCGCGCGCGCTCATCTGCAGGCTCTGCGCCTGCGAGCGCGCCAGCGCCTGGGCGGCGCGCCGCTCCTCGCGTTCCGCGCCGAGGCTGGCGTGCCGCGATTCCAGCTGCGTGAGGGTCGCCGCGGCGCCCGCAAGCTCCGCGCGCGCCCGGCGCAGCGCCTCCTCGGTGGCCGCCTGCTCGCGGGCGACCTCGAAGGCGTCGCGCTGCAGCCGCTCTCCGCGCAACTGCGATTCGGCGGCGCGGCTGCGGCCCGCCTGCAAGGCCGCCAGCACCTCCGCGTGCGTGCGGTGCGCACCCTGCAGCGCGTCCTGCGTGGACTCGCGGTGCACCTCAGCGTCGCGCAGCGCGGCGCGTGCCGCAGCGAGCGCCTCCTCCGCGGTGCTGACCTCCCGCGCGGCCCGCGCGGCCGCGGCGCGCAGCTCCTTCAGGCGCTGTTCGCGCTCCAGGACCCCGGCGCGCTGATCGGTGCCGCGGCTGACCCGCAACCATTCCCGCCCCACCCACTCGCCGGCGGGGGTGATGTAGGAGCCGCCGGCAGGCAGCCGCGCGCGCTCCCGGAGCGCCGACTGCAGCGAGTCGGCGGTGAGCACGCCACTGAGCTGTGTGAGGATCGCGGACGGCCCGCGCACCCGCGCGGCGAGGGTGCCCCCGGGCGCGGGTGCCGACGCGGCCGCCCCTTCCAAGAGCGTCAGCCGCCCGGTGGTGAGAGAGGCCAGGCTGCCGGCGGCGGCGTCCAGTTCCGCCACGCACACCGCTTCCAGGTAATCCCCGAGCACGGTCTCGACCGCCCGCTCCCAGCCGGCCTCGACTTCCAGAGCCGTCGCCAGCCGCGGCTGCGTCCCGAGGCCCGCACCGCGCAGCCACTCCCCGGTTTCTCCCGCGTGATCGCTCAGGGCGGCCGCCTGCAGGGCCTCGAGCGAGGTGAGTTCCGCGCGTGCCCCCTCGCGCGCGCCGCGCGCCGCCTCCAGCGTCGCCTCCGCCGCCAGCTGTGCGCCGCGGCGTGCCTGCAGTTGCTCGTGGGCGGTGGCGAGTGCTGCGGTCAGCTCGGCGCTGCGCGTGCGCGCCCGCTCTTCCTCGTCGGTGAGCTGATCAAGTTCCCCGTGCGCCTGGGCGGCGCTGAGAGAGTCGCGTTCCTCGGCGAGGCGCTGCGCCTGGGCACTCAGGCGGCGCAGCTGATTCTCCAGCTGCTCGATGCGCGCCCGCTCCACCTGCGCTGTCTGCTCGGCCGCGCCGACCGCCTGGGTGTGCGACTCCCAGCGCTGCTGCCAGTCCTGCAGCGCCCGCTCGCTCGCCTCCAGCGCCGCGGCGGCGTGCGCCTCGGCGTGCTGGGCGCGCTCGAGTTCGGGGGTGAGCTCGGTGAGTTCCGCGCGCACCACGGCGAGCTGCGCCTCGTCGCGCTCGATGTGATTGGCCAGTTCGGTGAGCGTGGCGTGCGTCTGTGACAGGTCGCCCTGTTGGCGCTCGCGCAGCTCGCGCGTGTGCTCGATCGACTGTTCCAGGCGCGAGATGTCCGCGCCCACCTCGTAGTAGCGGCCCTGCACCGCGGACAGCTGCTCGCTGCGCGCGGCATGCACGAGGCGCTGCGCTTCGATGGCAGCTTCGGCTGCGCGCTGCTCGCTGAGTGCGGCCTGCATGGCGAGCTCGCGGGCGCGCACCGTCGCATCGTGCACCTCCGCGCCGCTGTCCAGCTCCCGCAGCCGCAGCGCCAGCAGTTCGGCCGTGAGGCGCCGCTCCTGCTCCTTCAGCGCCTGGTAGCGCCGGGCGGTCGCCGCCTGGCGCTGCAGGTGGCGGATCTGCTTCTCGACCTCGTCGCGCACGTCCTGCAGCCGCTCGAGGTTCTCGCGGGTGTCGGCGATGCGTGCCTCGGTCTCCTTGCGCCGTTCCTTGTAGCGCGAGATACCGGCGGCCTCCTCGACGAAGGCGCGCATGTCCTCGGCCTTCGCGTCGATGACGCGCGAAATCATGCCCTGCTCGATGATCGCGTAGCTGCGCGAGCCGAGCCCGGTGCCAAGAAACAGATTGGTGATGTCCTTGCGGCGGCAGCGCCCGGCGTTGATGAAGTAGGCCGAGGTGCCGTCGCGGGCCACCTGGCGCTTCAGCGAGATCTCGCTGTAGCCGGCGTAGGCGCCGCCGATCTTGCCGTCGGCATTGTCGAACACCAGCTCCACGGAGGCCGTGCCGACGGGTTTGCGCGCGGCGGAGCCGTTGAACACGACGTCCGCCATGTTGTCGCCGCGCAGGTGCTTGGCGGACAGCTCGCCCATGACCCAGCGCACCGCGTCGATGACGTTCGACTTGCCGCAGCCGTTGGGGCCCACGACACCGGTGAGATTGCTGGGGAAGTTGATTTGGGTCGGATCGACGAAGGACTTGAAGCCGGCGAGCTTGATCTTGGTCAGCCGCATCGTTGGTTTCTTCCGCCCTTGTTCAGCGCCCAAAAAGGATGGTGTAGTGTAGTGCAATATGCCGGCAGCGCCCACCCGCGAGCTTGAGACTTTTGCGAATCCGGAACCCGCGCGCGACTACACCATTCGCATGCAGATCCCGGAGTTCACCTGCCTGTGTCCGCGCACCGGGCAACCGGACTTCGCGACGCTGGAACTTGAGTACGTGCCGGACCGATTGTGCGTGGAGCTGAAGTCACTGAAGCTCTACATCTGGTCGTTCCGCGATCGCGGCGCGTTTCACGAGGCGGTGACGAACGAGATCGCCGACCATCTGGACGCCGCCGTGCGGGCGCGCTTCCTGCGGCTCACGGCGCGCTTCAACGTGCGCGGCGGCATCCACACCAGCGTTGTCGCCGAGCGACGACAGCCGGGCTGGCAGCCCGCCGCGGCGGTCTCCTTGCCCTAAGTCCGCACCGTCCGGGCGCCCTGCACCGGGCGCGCCGGCGCTCCCGCGCCGCGGCGCAGCGCGCCCCGGCGGGCAGGTTTTTGCCCCCGTTTGAGAACACCTGTACAGCCCCAAGTGCGCCGGTATAATCGCGCGTTCTTCACGAGGCCCGTACTGTTTTGAGGAGTCATTGATGCCGGCAAAGAGACCTGCGCCGAAGGCTGCGAAGGGCAAGAAGGCGGTAAGCCGGCCCCCTGCCCGAAAGGCAGTGGCCCGCAAGCCAGAAGCGCCCCGCGCCCGGGTCGTCGCGACGCAGGCCCGCAAGAACGCGGTGCTGCCCAAGAAACCGGCCGCACACCTGCCGGTCGCGGCGGCCGAGGCCGCCCCGGAGACCCCAAGGAAGCTCACCGCGCGCAGCGCCACGGCGGTGGCGGTGGCCCCGCCGGCGCCGCGCAGCACCCCTGCGCCCGTGAACGCCGACGCGGATGACGGCGAGGGTCTGGAGCCGGGCAGCCTGCTCGCCGGGCCGCGCAACGTACAGCCGTACATCGTCAAGCGCGGCGAACAGTACATGAGCAAGGAGCAGCTCGAGCACTTCCGCACCATCCTCAACAGCTGGAAGCGCGACCTGATGGTGGAGGTGGATCGCACCGTCTCCCACATGAAGGACGAGGCCGCGAACTTCCCCGACCCGAACGACCGCGCGACCCAGGAAGAGGAGTTCAGCCTCGAACTGCGCACCCGGGATCGCGAACGCAAGCTGATCCGCAAGATCGACGAGGCACTGAAGCGCATCGAGGACGGCTCTTACGGCTACTGCCTCGAGACCGGCGAGGAGATCGGCATCAAGCGCCTCGAGGCGCGGCCGGTTGCGACCCTGAGCATCGAGGCCCAGGAACGACGCGAGCGCCGCGAACGCCAGTACGGCGACCGCGACGACCGCTACCGCTAAGCGCAGCGCCCCTGCGCGCGTGAGCGAAACGCGCCGCACCTATGTCGGGCGCTTCGCGCCCTCTCCCACCGGCTCCCTGCACCTCGGCTCGCTGGTCGCGGCCGTGGCGAGCTACCTGGACGCGCGCGCCGCATCCGGGACCTGGCTGGTGCGCATGGAGGATCTCGACCGCGAGCGCGAAGTGGCGGGGTGCGCAGTGCAGCAGCTGCGCACGCTCGAGGCCTTTGGCCTGCACTGGGACGGCCAGGTCGAGTACCAGAGCGCCCGCAGCGCTCATTACCGTGCCGCGCTCGAGGAGCTGCAGCGTCAGGGCGTGACGTTCGCGTGCAGCTGCTCGCGGCGCGAGCTCGCCGACGAGGGCGGCTACCCTGGAACCTGTCGCGCCGGCCCGCGGCGCCCGGGCCCGGCTGCCACGCGCTTCCGCGTGCCCGCAGGCAACGTGTCGTTCGAGGATCGCCTGCAGGGGCCACTGGAGTTCGCACTCGCCGAGCGCGGCGACGTCGTCATCCGGCGCCGCGACGGAGCCTTCGCCTATCAGCTCGCCGTGGTCGTTGATGATGCCCTGCAGGGCATCACCGACGTGGTGCGCGGCGCCGACCTCCTCGACAGCACGCCCTGGCAGATCGCCCTGCAGCGCAGCCTGGCACTGCCCACGCCCCGCTACGCGCACGTCCCGCTGGTGATCGAGCCGGACGGGCAAAAGCTTGCGAAATCACGGCGCTCCGTCGCGCTGCGCCCCCAACAGGCCGGCGCCGAGCTGTGGGAGGCCCTCAGGCTGCTGCGGCAGGACCCTCCTGCAAAGCTCAAGCTTGAAGGCGTCGGCAGTGTACTGGCGTGGGGCGAGAAGCACTGGCGGCCCGCGCGCCTGCGTTTGATCCGGGAGGTGCCGGCGAGCCCTTGAGGCAGCAGTTTCGCCGCGTTCCGGTGGCCCCGGGAGCGCCAATTGTAATAAGGTATGTCCGCAGACGCCCTGGCACTACGGAAGGTGCATAACAACCCACAGTGAGGGCCGTACGATGAGCGAACCGCGCACAATAAAGAAGTATCCAAACCGGCGGTTGTACGACACGGTCGAGAGCCGTTACATCACGCTGGCGGATATCCGCCGCCTCGTGATCGATCGGGTCGACTTTATCGTCATCGATAAGAAGAGTCAGACGGATATCACGCGCAGCATCCTGCTGCAGGTGATCTCCGAACAGGAGCATGACGGTGAGCCGCTCATGAGCCGCGACTTCCTCTCGCAGGTGATCCGCTCCTACGGCGGCACCACGCGCGGGGTTATCGGTAACTACCTGGAGCAGAGCCTGCGTCAGTTCTCGAGCCAGAACGGACGCGGCCCCCAGGGCTGACCGCGCCTTAAGTTCGTTGGTCCCCTGAACTTCTGGCGCGGCCCTTCAGGCCGCGTCGACGTCGCGCATCGACAGGCGGATGCGTCCCTGCCGGTCGACCTCGAGCACCTTCACGCGGATCACGTCGCCTTCCTTGAGCTTGTCGCTGACACGTTCGACGCGCTCGTTGGAGATCTGCGAGATGTGCACCAGGCCATCGCGCCCCGGCAGGATCGTGACGAACGCACCGAAGTCCATCAGGCGCGCCACCTTGCCCTCGTAGATCTGGCCCACTTCCACGTCCGCGGTGATCAGTTCCACACGCCGCTGCGCCTCGCGCCCGGCAGCCCCGCTCACGGAGGCAATCTTCACCGTGCCATCGCTCTCGATATCGATCGTGGTGCCGGTCTCTTCGGTGATCTGGCGGATGACCGCCCCGCCCTTGCCGATCACGTCGCGAATCTTTTCCGGATCGATCTTCAGGGTGATGATCGAAGGGGCCCACTCGGACATCTTCTCGCGCGGCTCGCGCAGCACCCGGTTCATTTCCTCGAGAATATGCAGCCGCCCGGCGCGTGCCTGGTCGAGCGCCACGCGCATGATCTCGGGCGTCACACCCTCGACCTTGATGTCCATCTGCAGCGCCGTGACGCCATCTTTGGTGCCCGCGACCTTGAAGTCCATGTCGCCCAGATGATCCTCATCGCCGAGGATGTCGGTGAGCACCTTGAAGCGGCTGCCCTCGAGCACCAGGCCCATCGCCACGCCCGCCACCGGCGCCTTGATCGGCACGCCCGCATCCATCAGCGCCAGTGAGGTGCCGCAGACGCTCGCCATGGAGCTTGAGCCGTTGGACTCGAGAATTTCCGACACCACGCGGATCACGTACGGGAAGGCGCCCATGTCGGGCATCACCGCGAGCACGCCGCGGCGCGCCAGGTTGCCGTGGCCGATTTCGCGGCGCTTGGGCGACCCCATCATGCCGGTCTCGCCCACCGAGAACGGCGGGAAGTTGTAGTGCAGCATGAACGGCTCGCGGCGCTCGCCCTCGAGGGCGTCGATGATCTGCGCATCGCGCGTGGTGCCCAGGGTGGTCACGACCAGCGCCTGCGTCTCGCCGCGGGTGAAGAGTGCCGAGCCGTGGGTGCGCGGCAGCACACCGACCTTGACGGTGATCGGGCGCACCGTGACGGTGTCGCGGCCGTCGATGCGCGGCTCGCCATTGAGAATGCGCTGGCGGACGATGTTGCTCTCGAGCTTGAACAGCTCGCCATCCACCTGCTCCGCAGTCCACTTCGGCGCCTCACCCCCGGTGAGGGTGGCGAGCGTCTGGGTCTTGATCTCCGTCAGGCGCGCGTGCCGCTGCTGCTTCTCGGTCAGGTTGTAGGCCTGGGACAGGGCCGCCTGGGCGTGCAGCGTGACGGCGCCGGTCAGTTCCGCGTTATCCGCAGGCGCCGCCCACGTCCAGCGCGCCTTGCCCGCCTCGGCGCTGAGTTCCTTGATGGCGCGGACCGCGACCTGCATCTGCTGGTGGCCGAAGACCACCGCGCCGAGCATCACGTCCTCGGAGAGCCCCTTGGCTTCGGACTCGACCATCAGCACCGCATGCTCGGTGCCGGCCACGACCAGGTGCAGCTGCGACTGGGCGAGCTCCGAGGCCGTGGGATTGAGAACGTAGCGGCCGTCCTGCCAGCCCACGCGGGCGGCACCGATCGGCCCCTTGAACGGCAGCCCCGAGAGCATGAGCGCCGCCGAGGCGCCCAGCAGCGCGGGAATGTCCGCATCGATCTCCGGGTCCAGCGACAGCACGGTCGCCACGACCTGCACGTCGTTGTGAAAGCCGTCCGGGAACAGCGGGCGGATCGGGCGATCGATCAGACGCGAGGTCAGCGTCTCCTTCTCGGTCGGCCGGCCCTCGCGTTTGAAGAACCCGCCCGGGATGCGCCCGGCGGCGTAGGTCTTCTCCACGTAGTTGACCGTGAGGGGGAAGAAATCCCGACCCGGGGTGGCCGTCTGCTTGGCGCAGGCGGTGACGAGGACGACGGTCTCGCCCATGGAGACGCGCACGGAGCCTTCGGCCTGGCGGGCGACTTCGCCCGTCTGGATGGTGACGGAGTGCTGACCGTAGGGAAATGACTTGCTGACAACGCTCAAGGCTCGATCCTCAGAGGTGAATTCGGTGGGCGCAAACGCCAGGGCCGCCAAAACGGGCGGCCCTGTGGGTCTTTAGCGGCGAAGGCCCAGGCGCTCGACGAGCTCCTGGTACTTCTCGGGTTGCGTGGCTCTGAGGTAATCGAGGAGCTTACGGCGCTGGTTCACGAGCTTCACCAGTCCGCGGCGCGAGCTGTGGTCACTCTTGTGGGCGGTGAAATGCTCGCCGAGTCCGTTGATGCGTTCAGAAAGCAGTGCGACCTGAACTTCCGGGGAGCCTGTATCGGCCGGTCCGCGGCGGAACTGTGCGAGTATGCCGCCCTTTTTCTCGCTGGTTAAAGCCATTGCGCGATTGTCCTAACTACTTGTCTTAAGAGCCTTTTGGTAAGCCGCCAATTGTATACGGCGGAGCGCCCCCGGGACAAGCATTTGGGAGCCCCGGCACGAGCGCGGCGGGCTTCAGGCGCCCCGCGCGGCACCGATACCTGCCCGAGGCCGAGTCGCGGATTTGTGCCCCCGCAGCACGCTGCGGGGGTGGCCCTAGCGGGCTCGAACCGGCCCCGGAGCCGCCACGATGCGGCGGCAAATCAAGGATCTAGGGCAAGCCCCCCGCAGCAGCGCGCATCTACGCGACCTGCGTCGAAGACTCACCCCCCCGCCCCTCCGTACGATCGGCTCATATGACACGGCCCTCCTGAGCCCTCATGAGCACCGATGCATTGATCAAGGGACTGCCCGATCTGGTCGTACTGATACGACGCGACGGCACTGTGCTGGATTTAGGCGGCGGGCATGGCGTTCCGGGCCTGCGTCCCGGCCGCGACTTTGCCGGGCTGCAGCTGGAGGCGCTGTGGCCCGCGCCGGTCGCGCAGCTGCTGCGCCAGCTCACCCGCAAGGCGATCACCCTGCGCACCACGGCACAGGCCCGCTTTGAGGAGGGCGGCTGTGCCTACGAGGCGCGCGTGAGTGCGCAGGGTCCGGAGCGCGCCATCTGTGTGCTGTTCGCGGCCACGGTCCCCACGGCCGATGATCTGGACAGTACCGATGAGCGGCCGCGGCCGCAGCTCGACCGGCGCGGCTTCCTGCGACGCTTCAAGGAATCGATCTCGCTTGCCGCGCTGCGCGAGGCGCCGCTCGCCATCGCCCTGATCGAGGTCGACGGTATCACCGATATCGCGCAGATCATCGCCACCAAGATCTCCGAGCAGATCATGAGCGCGGCGGTGCGGCGCCTGCCGGCACACTCCGGCGACGGCGAGCGGGGCAAGCCGTGGTGGTATTTGGGGCAGCTGAGCGAGAGCCTGCTGGCGCTGGTGCTGGAGAGCTCCGACCGCGAGGCGATCGAGGAGTGCCTCGCCGGCGTGTGCGCCAGTTTGCGCGAGCCGGTCGCCATCGGCGGCGCCCAGTTTCACCTGACGCCCTATGCGGGCGTTGCGGTCCTCGGCCAGGATGCCTCCTCGCCCAAGCTGCTGCTCGACCACGCCCGTGCCGCGGCGACCGAAGCGCGGCGCAGCGCCACCGCGCAGGTGCGTTTCTTCACCGACACGCTGCGCCTGCGATCGCTCGCGCGCCTGGACATCGCCCGCGAGCTGCGCGATGCCATCGCGAACCGCGACATCCGTCTGCGCTACGTCGGCCGCTATGAGCTCGCGAGCGAGCGCCTGGTGTGCTTTGTCGGGTACCTGCGCTGGCTGCACCCGCTGCGCGGGGAGATTCGGCCGGCGGAATTCCTCAAGGTGGCCGAAGCCACCGGCCTTGCCACGATGCTCTCGCGCGCGGTGCTCGCCGGCCTGAACGAGGACTTTGCCAGCCTCGCACCGGCCGGGGCGGCGGACGTGCGCATCTCCTTCGGGGCGCTGCGCCACCACGTGCTGCACGAGGACTTCAGCGCCGACATCGGGCGCTTGCTGGCAGCCGGCGGCGTGCCCGCCGAGCGCCTGGAGCTGCGCATCGCGGAGCGCGCGCTGCTCGCGCGCGACCCGCTCGACCTTCACCGCCTGGGAAAACTCGGGGTGCGGCTGGTGGTCGATGAGGTGGCACGCGGCATGGGCTCACTGGATCTGCTGGCGCGCGCGCCGATCTGGGGACTGCAGCTCGATCGCAGCTGGGTGACGGCACTGCGCAGCGATCCGGTGGCGCACAAGGTGTGCCGCGCCGGCATCGGCCTGGCGGGCGCGCTCGGTCTCACCCCGATCGCCACCGGCGTCGACGATGCGCAGCAGCGCGACGCCCTGCTGGCACTCGGCTGCCGGCACGGCAGCGGCGATCTGTTCGCCGCCAGCATGCCGGACATAATGGCAGCGTCGCAGGTGGCGCAGGCCTGAGCGCACCGCGGCGTAGCCGCGGCGGCGCTGACTTGACAGGCCCATTATGAGACGCAGGTCTCGCTCGGCGGCCGCGGCGGTGCGCCGCCCTCGACCGTGACGCGCGTCACGCCGCCCCCACAATACGCATCCCTGATGGATCTACTCGGGTAGAGGGAACTCGGCGATGCGCACCCTTCATTCGGTCGGTTCGATGTTGATCGCGCTGGCACTGCTGTGCGTCGCCGCCGCCCCCGTCACGGTGGCGGAGCCAGCGCACACCGCGGCAACCGCGGCACCCTCGCTCTGGATCGTGCAGGCCGAGAGCGTGGCGGCCGCGCGTCGAAGCCTCGCGCGCGTCAACGCCCGGGCCGAGCGCGAGCTCGACATCATCCACGCCGTCTCCGCCCACCTCAATCCGTGGCAGCTCGAGCATCTGCGTGCCAGCGCCAACGTGCGCCTGTTCGAGGATCGCGCGCTGATGACGCGCGGCTCGCTGCTACAGGCCGTGACCACCCAGGTCGTCTCGACCGTGAACTCGGTCAGCAGTGCGACCAATGCGGCGGTGGCCACGAGCCCGGTGGGCGTGATCACGAGCAGCGCAGCCACGCCGCTCGCCGCGAGCCTCTTGGGCACGCCGGTGGTGAGCGCGCTCACCTCGCCCGTCGTCGCCGGCATGAGCGCCGGCACGCACACCCAGGACGGTTCGGGCGTCGCCGCCGCGACGCTGTTGTACCAGACGAACTATCCGATGCTGGTCGGTGCCGACACCCTGCAGCAGGCAGGCATCAGCGGCAAGGGTGTGACGATTGCGGTACTGGACACCGGCCTGTGGCAGGACGTCAGCCAGAACTATGGCGGCCGCGTGCTGGCCACGCTCGATGTTGTGAACGGCGGCTCCGGGCGCGTCACCGGGGACCCCTATGGACACGGCACGCACGTAACCTCGATCGCCGCCGGTGGCGCGATCAATCTCGGCGGCGGCTATCTTGGCATCGCGCCCAATGCCGGCCTCGTCATCGTGCGTGCCTTCAATGGCACGGGAGCCGGTCGCTATGTCGACGTGATTGCCGGGCTCAACTGGATCGTCGCCAACCAGAAGAAGTACAACATCCGGGTGCTGAACCTGTCATTCGGGGCACCGCCACAGTCGTACTACTGGAATGACCCGCTGAATCAGGCCGTCATGGCCGCCTGGCGCGCCGGCATCGTCGTCGTGACCGCGGCGGGCAACCAGGGCCCGGATGCGATGACCATCGAGGTGCCCGGCAACGTTCCATACGTGATCACCGTCGGCGCGCTCACCGACAACTACACCCCCTACAACGGCAACGATGACCGCCTGGCCTCGTTCTCCTCCACCGGCCCCACCTACGAGGGCTTCGTGAAGCCGGAGATGGTCGCCCCCGGCGGCCACATGGTCGCCTCCATGTCCGCCAGCAGCTACCTGGCGAACATCGATCCGAACTCGATGAGTCCCGGGCAGCAGCTGTTCACCATGTCGGGCACCTCGCAGGCGGCGGCGGTGACCTCGGGGGTCATCGCGCTGATGCTGCAGGCGGATCCGACCCTGACGCCCGACACGGTGAAGTGTCGCCTGCTCGCCTCGGCGCGCCCGGCGGTCAGCGCCACCGGCACGCTGGCATACAGCGTGTTTCAGCAAGGCGCCGGCCTCATCAACGCGGTCGCCGCCGTCAACAGCTCCGCGACCGGCTGTGCCAATCGCGGCCTGGACATTGCCGCTGACCTTGCCGGCAGCGCGCACTTCGGCGGCCCGGCCAATGAGGACGCCCACGGCAACTACTACATCATGAATCTGGCCGCCGGCTCCTGGGGTACGGCGCTGCCCGGTGACGGCCTCACCTGGTCCCAGGGCTATCCCTGGAACCAGGGGTTCAACTGGAGCGAGGGCTACGTGTGGACCCAGGGTTACACCTGGAGCACCGGCTACACCTGGAGTACGGGCTACACCTGGAGTACCGGCTACACCTGGAGTACCGGGTACACGTGGAGCACGTCGGTGCCCTGGTGGCGCAGCACCCGCACCGGCAGCACCGCGACCTCGCCGGCATCGATCGAGGATTGGGTGCCCAACCAGTAAGCGGACTGTGACGTAGCTCGCGTATCGCGTCGCTGTCACACGCCAGCCCTGAAATCGGTCAACGCCCCCGAGGCCGGCCGCATGCATCTTAGGCAGGTGAGCAAGAACCACCCCGCAGGCTTCCGGCGTGCCACGCTGCTTGCGGCGGCGGGGTGGCTGCTGCTGTGCGCCGACGCGCCCGCCGCGGACACCGCGCCGCTGACCCTCGAGCACCTGAGCACCGCCGAGGGCCTGCCGCAGGGAACGGTCTTCGTGACCCTGCAGGACTCGCAGGGCTTCGTCTGGCTGGCGACCGAAGACGGGCTGATCCGCTACGACGGCCACGAGCTGTACCGCTACGCCTATTCGCGCAGCGCCCGCGGCGGACTGCCGGGCAACTACATCCACGCCATCGTCGAGGACGCGCACCACGATCTGTGGCTAGCGATCAAGGACGGCGGCCTGGCACGCTGGGACCGCGCGACCGACAGCTTCAGCGTCTATCGCCACGATCCGGCCAACCCTGACAGCCTCGCCAGTGATGCGGTGCACGCGGTGCTGGTGGATGCGCGCAATCGTGTCTGGGTCGGAACCTCCAACGCGGGCCTGGACATCCTCGAGCCGGCCTCCGGGCGCATCCAGCACCTGCGCCATGATGCGCAGGACCCGGACTCCCTCGTTGACGACCGCATCACCACCCTGGCACTCGACCATGCCGGCGTGCTGTGGGTCGGCACCGAGGCCGGCCTGGAGCGCTGGCAGCCCGAGCGCCATGCGTTCAGCCATTTTCATCACGCGGCCGCCGATGCTCACTCCCTGAGCGGCGAGCGCATTTCCCGCGTGCTCGAGGATCAAAGCGGCGCCTTGTGGGTCGGGACCTTCGATGCCGGGCTTGACCTTATGGACCGCGACGGTCGCGTGCTGCAGGTGTGGCGACACGACGCGGGCAATGGCGCCTCGCTCGTGAACGATGACGTGCGGGCGCTGCTGGAGGATCAGGCGGGGCACCTGTGGGTCGGAACCGCCGGCGGGCTGGAGCTGCTGAACCGCACCGCCGGGCAGTTCAGCCACTACCGGCACGACGCGAGCGATGCGGACTCACTGCGCGACTCATTCATCATGTCCCTGTACCAGGATGCCGCCGGACTGGTGTGGATCGGTACCCGCGCCGGCGGGGTCAGCCGCTGGAATCCGCGCAGCTGGGAGCTCGGCGGCCACCGCCCGGAGTGGCTCGGCGACAAGCTGGTCACCGCATTCGCCGATGCGCCCAATGACAAGGTCTGGATTGCCTCACTGGGCGGAGGACTCGCCCTGTACGACGCTGCGACCGGCAGGACCACCGACATCGACGCCATCGCCGGCCGCCATAACGCCATCGGTGACCTGCGGGTGATGTCCCTGCGGCAGGATCACACCGGCTCGCTGTGGATCGGAACCCGCGAGAGCGGCCTGCGACGGCTCGCCGCGGAGGGACGGCTCGAGTCCTTCGGCGTGAAGGCCGGCGATCCGCACAGTCTGAGCGCCGCGGGCATCATGACCATCTTCGAGGCGCGCAGCGGACAGATCTGGATCGGCACCCACGGCGGCGGTGCCAATGTGCTCGACCCGGCGAGCGGGCGTATCCGCCAGCTTCCCTATGGCAGCGCGGCCGGCGCGGTGAGTTCACCCCACGTCACGGCGATCGCCGAGGACGCCCACGGCAACCTGTGGATGGGCACGGACGGCGGCGGCCTCGACCTGGCGCGCCCGGACGGCAGCGTCATCAAGGTCTTCCGCCACGACCCGGGCGATCTCAGCACGCTGCCGGCCAACACCGTGTACGCGCTCGCGGTCGATGCCCGCGATCGCATCTGGGTCGCAACCAACGGCGGCGGCCTGGCGCAGGTGCTCGGATCCGCCGCTAACCCGGAGGCGATCCGATTCCAGGTCGTCACCCGCGAGGAGGGCCTCTCCAGCGACACCGTGTACGGTGTCGTGGCGGACGCCGCGGGGCGGATCTGGCTGAGCGGGGATGCGGGGCTTACCCGCTACGACCCGGAGAACGGCAGCATCAAGAGCTACCACCGCGAGCACGGCCTGCAGGGCGAGGAGTTCAACTTCGGCGCCTACTACCGGCTGCGGGACGGGCGGCTGTGCTTCGGCGGCCCCGGGGGCTTCAACATCTTCGATCCCGCCCGCCTTAGCGAGAACCGCCAGCCGCCGCACGTGGCGCTCACCCGGGTCGAAGTGCTGGGTGTGCCGGCACCGGGCCCCAAGCCCTACTGGCTGCTCGATCGCATCGAGCTCTCCTATCGCGCCAACATCGTGTCACTGGACTTCGGCACGCTGGATTTCGCCAGCCCCAAGCGCAACCGCCTCGCCTACCGCATGGCGGGGCTGACGGATCGCTGGCTCGACCTCGGTACGCAGCGGCGCATCACGCTCACCAATCTTGAGGCCGGCGAGCACGTTCTGGAGGTGCGCGCCGCGAATTCAGACGACGTCTGGAGCGAGCAGCCGCTGCGCCTGACGATCCACCGCGAGGCTGCCCCCTGGCGCTCGCCCTGGGCCTACCTGGCCTATGCGCTCGCCGCCCTCGGCCTGATCCTCTATCGGGCGCACCTGCAGCGCCGCAAGTTCCTGCGCGTGGTGCGCGAGCAGCAGCGCCTGGAGTCGCAGGTCGAGCTGCGCACCCGCGAACTCACCGAGAGCAACCGTCAGCTGGCGGAAGCCGTGC
Organism: uncultured Pseudomonadota bacterium; assembly: GCA_963781815.1. Taxonomy (GTDB): domain Bacteria; phylum Pseudomonadota; class Gammaproteobacteria; order Steroidobacterales; family Steroidobacteraceae; genus 13-2-20CM-66-19. The sequence continues at coordinate 728,395 of CAWAHK010000003.1, forward strand.
AGGCGAAGAGCGCCTTCCTGGATCGCATGAGCCACGAGCTGCGCACGCCCATGAACGGCGTGGTGGGCATGACCGAGCTGCTCGCCCGCACCCCGCTGTCCTCGACCCAGGCACGCCTGACGCAGACGATCCGCTCCTCGGCGCGCGTGCTGCTGCAGATCGTCAACGATCTGCTCGACCTGTCGAAGATCAACGCGGGCAAGGTGGCGCTCGAGGAGCTGCCGTTTGATCTGGGGCAGGTTCTCGAGGAGTGCACGAACCTCTTCGCCGGCGCCGCCGAGGCCAAGGGGATCGAGCTGATCGTGTGGCCGCCCGCACCCGAGCACGGCTGCCTGCGGGGGGATGCGCTGCGGGTGCGGCAGATTCTCATGAACCTGATCGGCAACGCGGTGAAGTTCACCGCCCGGGGCGAGGTCATCGTGCGCGCGGACGTGCACCCGGGCGATGCACAGCGGGCGCGGGTCGAGATCTCGGTGAGCGATACCGGAATTGGCATGGACGCGCCGACGCTGGCGAAGATCTTCGAGCCCTTCACGCAGGCCGACGAGTCGACCACCCGGCGCTTCGGCGGCAGCGGGCTCGGGCTGGCGATCTGCCGCGAGCTCGCGGAACTGATGGGGGGCAGCGTCACTGCCGAAAGCGCCCCGCAGGCCGGTTCGACCTTCCAGGTCAGCCTGCCGCTGCCAAGCGCGCCCGCCGCGCCGCGCAGCGAGCCGCCACTGCCGCCGCGGCGGGTGCGCATTCTCACGCAGCGCCCGGCGCTCGCCGAGTCACTGGCGCGCCACGCGCGAGCGCTCGGCCTCACCATACTCTCCGAGGAGGATCCCACCGCGGAGCTGATCCTCGCCGACGCCCGCGGTCAGCGCGACTACCAGCTCTCACGCCTGGCGGCCCCCGGGGCACTGCCGGCGCAACTCATCGTGGTCGCCACCACCGCGGAGCTGGAGGCATCCGAGCTCGCGGGCCTTGAGGCGCAGGGGGTCGTTCTCAAACCCGTCCAGCGCAGCGCCCTCTACGAGGCGCTGGCGGCCGCCAGCGGCGTGGCCGCGCCGGCCGCGGCCGCTGCGCTGCGCGACGCCGCCGCCATTGCACCCCTCGGCGCGCACGTGCTGCTGGTCGAAGACGAGCCCGTCAATGCGTGCGTCGCGGAGGGTTACCTCGGCGCGCTGGGCTGCACCTCGGTGTGGGTCAAGGACGGTGCCGAGGCGGCGACCCGCAATGCCGCGGAGCGCTTCGATCTGATCCTGATGGACCTGAGCATGCCGGTCATGGACGGCTTCGCGACCGCGCGCCTGATACGCCAGCGCGGTGGCGCCGGCGGGCGCGTGCCCATCGTCGCCCTGACGGCACACGATGCCGCCAGCTACAAGGACGCCTGTGTGAACGCGGGCATGGAGGATCTGCTGAGCAAGCCCTACACGCTCGAGGCATGCGCGCAGGTCGTGCGCCGCTGGGGCACGCAAGGCGCCGCGCGCCCTGCGGCACTGCCCGCCAGCGATGCGCTCAGCAGCGTCGATGCGGCGGCGGTGGCGGCGCTGCGGCGCCTGCGCGGCGCCGGCCACCCCGACCTCTACCCGAAGCTCGTGGAGCTGTTCCGCGCCGGCTCTTCGCAGGCGCTGCTCGAGCTCGCCGCGGCCTTCGAGACGGCGGACCTGCGCGCCGCGGCCGCGGTCTGCCACAAGCTCGCCTCCAGTGCGGCCAACGTCGGCGCCACGGCCTTCGCCCGCGATGTGCGCACGCTCGAGCAGCTGTGCGCCGCCGGCAACGCCGCGGGTGCGCGCGAGCGGCACGCGCAGCTGGCCGCGGCCCACCCGGCGCTCATCGAGGCGCTGCGGCAGCAGTGTCTGCGGGCGAGCGCATGAGCGCCGCGACCGAGCTGAAGCCGCTCGCGATCATCGCCGACGATGAGGACCTCGGGCGGCTGTTGCTCGCCGAGGCTGCCACCGCGAGCGGCCTGACGCCGCTCTGCTATGACAACGGCACCGCGGCACTCGCGGCCGCCACGGCCGAGAACGTCGCCATCGTGCTGCTCGACGTCGAGATGCCCGGCATGGATGGCTATCAGGTCTGCCGCCGCCTGCGTGATGATCCGCGCCTCGCCACCGTGCCGATTGTCATGGTGACCGGCCACGAGGACTCGGTCGCCATCGGCCACGCCTTCGAAGCGGGCGCGACGGATTTCATCTCCAAGCCGGTCAACTGGGCGCTGCTGCCACGGCGGCTCGAATACATCCTGCGCAATGCCGCGGCCGCCGAGCGCGTCGAGCGGCTGGCTTACTTCGATCCGCTTACCGGCCTGCCGAACCGGCAGCGCTGCATCGAGAGCGCGGAGCGGCTGGTGGCCGAGGCCGCGCAGGCGCACGAGTCGGTGGCGATCATTTACCTGGACCTGAACAGCTTCAAGCGAGTGAACGACACCTTCGGACACTCCGTGGGTGATGCGGTGCTGCGCACCGTCGCCGTCAAGCTGACCCGCACCCTGGAGCAGTTCAAGGCCGAGCGCGCCCAGGTATCGGTGGCGCGCTTCGGCGGTGATGAGTTTGTCATCCTGCTGCGGCACTCCGCCGCGCGCGAGCTCGCGAGCCGCATCGCCGAGACCTGCCAGGGTGCCTTCCGCGAGCCCATCGCCCACGAGGGTCTGGAGTTTTATTCCGCGCCGAGCATCGGGATCGCGCTCTACCCGGACGACGGCGACGATGTCGCGACCGTGCTCAAGCACGCGGACATCGCGATGTACCAGGCCAAGAGCGGCGCCGGGGAGTCGATCGCCGTCTACACCCCCGCCATGAGCAGCAGGCTGCGCAACTGGCTTGAGCTGGAGGCACGCCTGCGGCACGCACTCGAGGAGGAGCGGCTGCACCTGGTGTACCAGCCGAAGTTTCGCCTGCATGACAATCAGCTGGCCGGCGTCGAGGCGCTGCTGCGCTGGTGCGATGCGGAGTACGGCGAGATCCCGCCGGCGCGCTTCATCGAGATCGCCGAAGACAGCGGCCTCATTCTGGAGATGGGCAGCTGGGTGGTGCGCGCCGCCTGCCGCCAGTTGCGGGCGTGGCAGGATCGCGGGCTCGCCGTTCCGGTGGCCCTGAACGTCTCCGGCAAGGAGCTGCTGCACGGGGATCCGGCGCGCATCATCGAGACGGAAGCGGCCGCGGCCGGGGTGCCCGCCGCGCTGCTCGAGGTCGAGATCACCGAGTCGCTGCTGGTGAAGGAATCCGCCGCGGTGCACAGCGCGCTCAAGCGGCTGCGACAGCTCGGCTGCCGCATTGCACTGGATGACTTCGGCACCGGCTACTCCTCGCTCGCCTACATCACCCGCTTCCCGCCCGATCGCATCAAGATCGACAAGATGTTCGTGCACGAGGTGGATCGTTCGCCCAGCGATGCCGCCATCGCCAACGCCATCTTGTCGCTGGGAGCGAGTCTGGGCCTGGTCGTCACCGCGGAAGGCATCGAGCGCGCCGGCCAGCTCGAGTGGCTGCGCGCCCGCGGCTGCCACGAGGCGCAGGGATTTCTGCTGTCGCGACCCCTGTCCCCGGCGGAGCTCGAGCATCGGTTCCTGCGACCGGCGGGGGCCGCACCCCAGGGGCAGGATGAAGACAGCGTCACTACCCGGGCACGCGGCTGAGCAGCTGCGATGCCGGGGGCGGCTGCCGGCCCCACGACACCGCCCAAGGGTCAGCGCGCGGGATCCGTCAGCCGGCGCGGCTGCAGCACGCCGCCCGCGTCCACTTCTCCCAGACCGAGGAAGCGCTCCCGGGCATCGTAAATGCGCACGCGCGGCGCGGCCTGCTGAAGTGCGGTCACGATCCTTTGGCCCTGGCAGACGCGCGCGGCCTCACCATCCCCCAGGTGCAGCGCCGGCAGCTGCCGCAGCGCCCAGTCGATGGGCAGCAGCGCAATCGGCTCACCCGCCTCGCGGCGGGCGCGCAGCACCTCCAGGGTGTGCATCGGCTCGGCGGCGAAGGGCTCCACGTACAGGCGCCGCAGTGCCGCGACGTGTCCGCAGGTCCCCAGGGCCGCGGCGAGGTCCTCGGCGAGCACGCGGATGTAGGTCCCCTTGGAGCACAGCGTTTCAAGCTCGAGAGTCGCGGCGCTCCGGGCCAGCAGGGATAGTTCAAAGAGCTCGATGGCGCGCGGCTCGCGCGGCACGCTAACGCCTGAGCGCGCCAGCTTGTAGAGCGGCTGCCCCGCGCGCTTGATCGCCGAGTACATTGGCGGCACCTGGTGCTGCGGTCCGAGGAAGGCGCCAAGCTGCTCCGCGATGCCCGCATCCGTGAGCGCCGGGAGCGGCGCGGTACGGGTGACCTCCCCCTCGGTGTCGCCGGTGCTGGTGCAGCTGCCCAGAGCAATGCTGAAGCGGTAGCACTTGCGGCCGGCCAGCATGTCGCCCGCCACCTTGGTGGCCTCGCCCAGGCAGATGGGCAGCATGCCGGTCGCCAGCGGATCCAGACTCCCGACATGCCCGGCCTTCTCGCGGTCGAAGATTGCCCGCACGCGCTGCAAGGCGGCGTTCGAGGACAGCCCGAGCGGCTTGTCGAGCAGCAGCACGCCGCTGGCCATGTGAGGAACGCCTCAGCGCGGAGGCGCGTCGGGAGCGTCGGGGCCTGCGCCCGTGTCCCCGGGCGCCGGGGCGTCCTCCGCGGCGCCGTGCGCGGATGCCTGATCCCCAGCGACCGCCTGGTCGATGAGGCGAGTCAGGCGCGCAGCGTCCTCGGCGGAGTTGTCGAACACGAACTCGAGCCGGGGGGCATGCCGCAACCCGAGGCGCCGGCCGAGCTCACCGCGCAGGTAGCCGGCCGCGTGGGCGAGGCCGCTGCGCACCTGCTCGGGCGGGTTGAGCGACGCAAAGGGCGTGAAGAAGATGCGCGCCGAGCTCTTGTCGGCCGCCACGCTCACCGAGGTGATGGTGACGTTGCCGACGCGCGGGTCCTTCACCCCGCGGGCGATCAGCGCCGCGAGCACCCGCTGGATCTCCGACTCGATACGTTGGTTGCGCGCCTGGGCCATTACTGCAGCGTTCTTGCGACCTCGACGCGGGAATAGCACTCGATCTGGTCCCCGACCCGCACGTCCTGGTAGTTCTTCACGCCGATGCCGCACTCGGTGCCGGCGCGCACTTCGCTCGCCTCGTCCTTGAAGCGTCGCAGCGATTCCAGCGCGCCCTCGAAGATCACGACGTTGTCGCGCAGCACGCGGATGGGGTTGTTGCGCTTCACGAGACCCTCCGTCACGAGGCAACCGGCGACGACGCCGAACTTGCTGGAACGGAACACCTCGCGCACCTGCGCCACGCCGACGATCGTCTCCTTGATCTCCGGCTGCAGCATGCCGGACATCATCTGCTTCACATCATCGATGGCCTCGTAAATGATGCTGTAGTAACGCACCTCGACGCCGGTCTCTTTGACCGCATCGCGCGCCCCGGAATCCGCGCGCACGTTGAAGCCGATGATGAGGGCGCGCGAGGCCGCCGCCAGCTGCACGTCCGACTCGGTGATGCCGCCGAGCCCGCTCGCGATGAGCTTCACCTGCACCTCATCGGTCGAGAGTTTGGTGAGGGCTTCGCGCAACGCTTCGGCGCTGCCCTGCACGTCGGCCTTGATGAGCACGGCGACGACGCCAACCTTGCCCTCGCCCATCTGCGAGAACGCGTCCTCGCCACGCGGACTCTGGCGTGCCAGCTTCACGTCGCGGAACTTGCCCTGCCGATGCAGCGCCACTTCGCGCGCCTTGCGCTCGCTCTCGACCACCAGCATCTCATCCCCGGCATTGGGCGCGGCGGACAGGCCGAGCACCACGACCGGCATCGAGGGCGGAGCCTCCTGCACCGGTTTGCCGTTCTCATCGAACATGGCGCGCACGCGGCCGAATTCGGAGCCGGCAATGATCGGGTCGCCGGCCTTGAGCGTGCCGCGCTTCACCAGCACGGTGGCCACCGCGCCGCGGCCCTTCTCGACGCTCGACTCGATGACGATGCCCGAAGCGAGCCCGCTGCGCGGTGCGCGCAGCTCCAGCACCTCGGCCTGCAGCAAAATTGCGTCCAGCAGCTGGTCGATCCCCTGCCCGGTGCGCGCCGACACCGGCACGAAGATGTTCTGGCCGCCCCACTCCTCGGAGATGACCTCGTACTTGGAGAGCTCGGTGCGCACGCGCTCCTGGTCCGCGTCGCTCTTGTCGATCTTGTTCACGGCGACGACGATCGGCACGTTGGCCGCGCGCGCGTGCTGGATGGCCTCGATGGTCTGCGGCATGACGCCGTCATCCGCCGCCACCACCAGCACCACGACGTCGGTGGCCTTGGCGCCGCGGGCGCGCATGGCGGTAAAGGCCGCATGGCCCGGGGTATCGAGGAAGGTGATGACGCCCTTGTCGGTTTCGACGTGGTACGCGCCGATGTGCTGGGTGATGCCGCCCGCCTCGCCCGCCGCCACCTTGGTGCGCCGGATGTAGTCGAGCAGCGAAGTCTTGCCGTGATCGACGTGGCCCATGACGGTGACCACCGGCGGCCGCGGCTCGGTGTCCGCTTCGGTCTGCTCCCCCTGCAGGTCATCCTCGATCTGGTTCTCTTTGAGGAGCTTGGGCGTGTGGCCCATCTCCTCGACCACCAGCACCGCGGTGTCCTGGTCGAGCGGCTGGTTGATGGTCACCATCACGCCCATGTTCATGAGCACCTTGATGACCTCGTTGGCCTTGACCGCCATCTTCTGCGCCAGCTCCGCCACCGTGACGGTCTCGCCGATGCCGACGTCGCGCACTACCGGCGCGGTGGGCATCTCGAACGCGTGGCGACCCTCGCCACCGGCGGAGGACACCGGGCGGGCCTTGGTGCGGCGCTTCTTCTTGTAGCGTGAGCTGACGTCGCCGACGACGTGCAGTTCCTGGCGCCCGTAACGGGTGTGTTTGTCATCCGCGGCCGCGGGCGCGGGCGCCGCGGGGCGTGCGGCGACCGGCGGTGCCACAACGGCGGGCTGCGGGCGCTCGCGATCGGTGCTGCGGCGCTCGTGCTCCTCGCGTTCGCGGGTGCGGCGCGCCTCGTCGTCGCGGCTGCGCTGCTCGGCAGCACGGCGTGACTCCTCCTGCGCGCGGCGGCGGGTTTCCTCTTCCTCAACCCGGCGGCGGTTGTCCGCTTCCAGGCGCTCGCGCTCGCGGCGCTCGCTCTCGGCACGCTCGGTTTCCGCGCGCACCGCCTCTTCGGCCTCGCGCTTGCGCGAATCGATCTCGTCCTGCTGCGCGCGCGCCTGCTCCTCGAGCACGTCACGCTTGATGTAGGTGCGCTTGCGGCGCACTTCCACATTCACCGTGCGCGCACGCCCCTGGGTGCTGGCGAGCTTCAGCTCGCTCTGCGTCTTGCGCCTGAGGGTGATCTTGCGCGGCGCGCCATCACCATCGGCATCCTCGCTGCCGTGGGCGCGGCGCAGGTGCGTGAGCAGCTCGAGCTTTGCGTCATCGCTGATGCGCGCATCCGCGCCTTCGACCTTGATGCCGGCCTGCTCCAGCTGCACGAGCAGCCGGTCGACGGGCACTTTAAGTACCTCAGCGAACTGGGAAACGGTTACTTCCGCCATACGTTTTCGATCCTCAGGTCCCGTTTCAGTCAGTTACCCGCTTCAAACCACGGCGCGCGCGCCGTCATGATGAGCGTCGCCGCCTTGTCAGCCGCGAGACCCTCGATGTCGGCGAGCTCGTCGACCGACTGCTCCGCCAGGTCCTCGCGCGTGCGCACGCCGCGACGCGCCAGCGTGAGCGCCAGGTCCGGGCTCATGCCCTCGAGCAGCAGCAGGTCATCCGCCGGCATCGACTGATCCAGCGTCTCCTCGCTGGCGATGGCCTGAGTCAAGCAGCACGTCGCGCGCACGGTTGCGCAGTTCCTTGACGATGCCCTCGTCGAACTCCTCGATCGCGGCCAGCTCCGCCTGCGGCACGTAGGCGATCTCCTCGATGGTGGAGAAGCCCTCCTGCGCCAGGATCGTCGCCACGTCCTCGTCGACGTCGAGCTGCTTCATGAAGTTCTGCACCAGCTCCTTGGCCTCGGTCTCGCTCTTGGCCTCAGCGTCCGACTCGGTCATGACGTTCAGGTCCCAGCCGGTGAGCTGGCTGGCGAGGCGGATGTTCTGCCCGCCGCGGCCGATCGCCTGCGACAGCTTGTCCTCGGCCACCGCGATGTCCATGCTGTGGGAGTCCTCGTCGACCACGATCGACATCACTTCCGCCGGCGACATGGCGTTGATCACGAACTGCGCCGGGTTGTCCACGTGCGGGATGATGTCCACGCGCTCGCCGGCGATCTCGTTGGACACCGCCTGCACCCGCGAACCGCGCATGCCGACGCACGCGCCGACCGGGTCGATGCGCGGATCGTTGCTCTTCACCGCGATCTTGGCGCGCACCCCCGCATCGCGCGCGGCTCCCAGGATCTGGATCAGACCCTGGCCGACTTCCGGCACCTCGAGCTTGAACAGCTCGATCAGGAACTCCGGCGCCGTGCGCGTGAGGAACAGCTGCGGCCCGCGCGGCTCGGAGCGCACTTCCTTCAGGAACGCCTTGATGCGGTCCTGCGGCTTGGCCTGCTCGCGCGGGATCATGTCGGTGCGCGGCACGAAGCCTTCCGCGTTGCTGCCCAGATCGATGTAGATGCCGTTGCGGTCGACGCGCTTGACGACGCCACTCACCAGCGTGCCGACGCGCTCCTGGTAGGCATCGACCACCTGCGCGCGCTCGGCCTCACGCACCTTCTGCACGATCACCTGCTTGGCCTGCTGCGCGGCGATGCGGCCGAAGGCCACCGATTCGACCGGCTGCTCGACGAAGCCGCCAACTTCCGCCTTCGGGTCCAGGTCAAGCCCGTCCTCGAGGCGCAGTTCACGCTCGGGGACCTCGAGTTCCTTGGAATCATCGGCGAACACCTTCCAGCGCCGGAAGGTGTCGTAGTCGCCGCTCTTGCGGTCGATCGACACGCGCGCGTCCCACTCCTCGCCGTGCTTCTTGCGGGTAGCCGAGGCCAGCGCCGCCTCGAGCGCCTCGAAGATCACTTCCTTGTCGACGCCCTTCTCGTTGGAAACGGCATCGACCACCATCAGGATTTCTTTGTTCACAGTCTTGCACTACCTTTTGAAAGCCCGCCCGGGGCTTTAAGCGCTCGCCCTAGTTCGGAGCGAGCCGCGCCTTACCAATCTCTGCAAACCTCACCATCACCTGCTCCTGGTCCACCTCGAGCGCGATGCCGCCCTCGTCCACCGTCAAGAGCTTCCCGGTGTAGCGGCGCCGGCCGGCGCGCGGCTCCTTCAGCTCCACGAACACGCGCGAGCCCACGAAGCGCCCGAAGTGCGCCTGCGTGCGCAGCACGCGGTCGAAACCCGGCGAGGACACCTCCAGCGTGTAGGCCATCGGGACCGGATCCTCGACGTCCATGAGCGCAGAGACCTCGCGGCTCACGCGCTCGCAGTCCTCAAGGCCAACGCCCGCGGGCGCATCGATGAACAGGCGTACCACCGCGTGGGCGTGCCCGGCGCTGTACTCAAGCTCCACGAGCTCGTAGCCCAGCCGCCCGAGCAACGGCTCCAGCAGCACGATCAGCCGCTCACGCAGGGTCCCCGCCACCGCCACCTCGCCTTGGGCTTCCTTATAGAAAAACCCACTGCAAACAAAAATGGGCCTTAAGGCCCACCCAAAAAACAAAAAGCCCCAGGGGGGCTTTGCGATCTTCGTGCTCGGGGGTGCCACGCTCCTGCAGACGCCGCGACACCAGCCACCCGTCCCCGCGCCGCCGTACAGCCGCCCGGGGGGCCGCGCATTCTACCGGAAGGCGGTCGGTGAGGGAACCTCGGACCGGGAGCCTGCGCTGCCAGGGGCGGCGTAAGCCACCCTGGACCTGTATAGACAAGTTGTCCCCGAGCTGCCAGCATTGGGGCCTGCCACGGTCCCTTCAAGAGAGCTGACAGCGCCCGTGTCCCTGCCCCAGGCCTCCGCCCGCTACCTGCAGGTCAAGCATTACGTCCTCGAGCGCATCGCGGGCGGCACGCTGCGGGCGGGCGAGCGGGTGCCGTCCGAGAACGAGCTCGTACGGCAGCTGGCGGTCTCGCGCATGACGGCCAACCGCGCCCTGAAGGAACTGGCCGCCGACGGGGTGCTGGTACGCGTGGCCGGGGTGGGCACTTTCGTCGCCGAGCAGCGCGTGCACGCCCATCCGCTGGAGGTGCGCAACATCGCCGACGAGATCCGCGCCCGCGGCCATGAATACCGCGTGCGCGTGGTGACCCTGAGCACGGTCGCCGCGACGCCCGAGCTCGCCGAGCGCTTCGAGGTAAAGCCGGGCGCGGCGCTGGACTACTCTCTGCTGACGCACTTCGAGGGCCTGCTGCCGCTGCAGGTCGAGGAGCGCCACGTCAACCCGCTGGCCGCACCCGGTTATCTCGCCAACGACTTTACCCGCACCACGCCGCATGAATTCCTGATCCGCGTCGCGCCCCTGCAGCGCGCCGAGCACACCGTTCGGGCCCTGGTCCCGGAATGGCGCATCCGGCGGCTGCTGAAGCTGGAGGCGGACGAGGCCTGCCTCCTCATCCGTCGCCGCACCTTCTCCCAGGGTCGTGTGGCGAGCGTCGCCGACCTTTATCATCCCGGTTCGCGCTACGAGCTCGCCGCGAACTGTCAGCCGAGGTAACGCCATGTCTGACTTGAGCACCCGCATGCCGCTGCGCGCCCCGCGCGGCTCACAACTGAGCTGCCGCAGCTGGCTCACGGAGGCGCCGCTGCGCATGCTCATGAACAATCTTGACCCGGAGGTCGCCGAGCGCCCCGCCGAACTCGTCGTCTACGGGGGCATCGGCAAGGCGGCCCGCAACTGGCAGTGCTACGAGCAGATCGTCGGGGCTCTGCGGACCCTCAAGGACGACGAGACCCTCCTCATCCAGTCGGGCAAGCCGGTCGGGGTATTTCGCACCCACAGCGATGCCCCGCGGGTGCTGCTCGCCAACTCCAACCTCGTCGCGCGCTGGGCCGACTGGGAGCACTTCAACGAGCTCGACCGCAAGGGCCTGATGATGTTCGGGCAGATGACGGCCGGCTCCTGGATCTACATCGGCAGCCAGGGGATCGTGCAGGGAACCTACGAGACCTTCGTGGAAATGGGCCGCCAGCACTTCGGCGGCAACCTCCAGGGCAAGTGGATCCTCACCGCCGGCCTAGGCGGCATGGGCGGTGCGCAGCCGCTGGCGGCGACCATGGCAGGAGCCTCGATGCTCGCGATCGAATGCCGTCCCGAGCGCATCGCCAAGCGCCTGCAGACGAGGTACCTCGACACCCAGGCGCAGAGCCTCGATGAGGCACTGCAGATCCTGGCGCGCCCCGGCAAACCGGTCTCCGTGGGCCTGCTCGGGAATGCCTGCGAGGTGCTGCCGGAACTGCTGCGCCGCGGCGTGCGCCCGGACGCCGTGACGGACCAGACCTCCGCGCATGACCCGGTCAACGGTTACCTGCCCCAGGGGTGGACGCTCGAGCAGTGGGACCGGCTGCGCGCCGAGGACCCGGCACAGGTGGCGCGCGAGGCGCGCGCCTCGATGGCGCGGCACGTCGAGGCGATGCTCGCGTTCCAGAAGCTCAACATCCCGGTCTTTGACTACGGCAACAACCTGCGCCAGGTGGCCTTCGATGCCGGGGTCAAGGACGCCTTCGCCTTCCCCGGGTTCGTCCCGGCCTACGTCCGGCCCCTCTTCTGCCGCGGCGTGGGCCCGTTCCGCTGGGTCGCGCTCTCGGGTGACCCGGAGGACATCTACCGCACCGACGCCAAGGTGCGTGAGCTGTTGCCCGCGGACACGCATCTGCACCACTGGCTGGACATGGCGCGCGAGCGCATCCAGTTCCAGGGCCTGCCGGCGCGCATCTGCTGGGTGGGTCTGGGCGACCGCCACCGCCTCGGGCTGGCTTTCAACGAGATGGTGGCGCGCGGGGAGCTCAAGGCCCCCATCGTCATCGGCCGGGATCACCTGGATTCCGGGTCGGTGGCCAGTCCGAACCGGGAAACCGAGGCGATGCGCGATGGCTCCGATGCGGTGGCCGACTGGCCGCTGCTGAACGCGCTGCTGAACACCGCGAGCGGCGCGACCTGGGTCTCCATCCACCACGGCGGCGGCGTCGGCATGGGCTACTCGCAGCATGCCGGCGTGGTCATCGTCTGCGACGGCACGCCGGCGGCCGCGCGGCGCATCGAGCGGGTGCTGTGGAACGATCCGGCGACCGGGGTGATGCGCCACGCCGACGCCGGCTACGAGCTCGCCATCGAGTGTGCGCGCGAGCAGGGCCTGAACCTGCCGTTCCTGGACGCCGCGCGCTGATCGCGGCGGAGCACATGTCAGGCACCCTCAAGCTGTGGCGCAACGCGCGACTGGCGACCTGTGACGCCGAGCAGCGCAGCATCACGGGCGGTGCATTGCTCACGCGTGGCCCGCGCATCGAATGGGTGGGCGAGGAGGCGCAGCTGCCTGCCATGGCAAGCGGCGCCGAGGTCCACGATCTTGCCGGCGCCTGGGTAACCCCCGGCCTCATCGACTGCCACACCCACCTGGTGTTTGCCGGCACGCGTGCCGATGAATACGCCCAGCGCCTGCGCGGGCGCTCCTACGAGGAAATCGCACGTGCCGGCGGGGGCATCCTCTCCACCGTGCGCGCGGTGCGCGCGGCGAGTGAGGCGCAGCTGTTCGAGGAGAGTGCACCGCGGCTCGCGGCACTCGCCAGCGAAGGGGTGACCACGGTCGAGATCAAGTCCGGCTACGGACTTACCCTCGCCGACGAGGCCAAGATGCTGCGGGTGGCGCGCGCGCTCGGCCGCGCCTTCCCGGTGACGGTGCGTACCACGCTGCTCGCCGCCCACACGCTGCCGCCGGAGTTCCGCGGGCGTGCCGATGCCTACATCGACACCATCGCGGGGGAATGGCTGCCGGCGCTGCTCGGGGAGGGGCTCGTGGATGCGGTGGACGTCTTCTGCGAACGCATCGCCTTCAGCGTCGCGCAGGCCGAGCGCCTGTTCGTGGCGGCGCACGCGCTGCGCGTGCCGGTGAAGATGCACGCCGAGCAGCTCGCCAATCTCGGCGGCACGCTGATGGCGACCCGCTATCACGCGCTCTCCTGCGATCATCTGGAATACGCGGCCGAGGACGAGGCCGCCGCCCTCGCCGCCGCCGGCAGCGTCGCGGTGCTGCTGCCTGTCGCCTATTACTGCCTGGCGGAGGCGCGCCAGCCCCCCCTGGCAGCGCTGCGCCAGGCGCGTGCCGCGATCGCGATCGCGAGTGACTGCAATCCCGGCTCCGCCCCCGGCACGTCGCTGCTGCTGGCGATGAGCATGGCGACGCGCCTCTTCGGGCTCACCGCGGAGGAGGCGCTGCAGGCGGTGACGCGCCATGCGGCCCAGGCGCTGGGGCTCGCCGGGGAGCGCGGCGTGCTCGCCGCCGGCCAGGCGGCGGACTTTGTGGTCTGGAACGTGCGCTCCCCCGCGGAGCTCTCGTACTGGATTGGCTTTAATCCGCGCCGCACGGTGGTGCGCGCCGGGGAGGTGCTGCGATGGCCGAACCTGACTCCCTGAAACTCGGCTCGCGGCCGCTGCGCCTGGCGGACCTGCGGCGCCTGTATCGCGGTCCCCTCCCCACGGTCATCGATCCTGCGGCGCTCGCCGCCGTCGAGCAGGCGCACGCGGTCACCGCGCAGCTCGCCGCCGCTGATGCGCCCGCGTACGGCATCAACACCGGCTTCGGGCTGCTCGCGCAGACGCGCATCCCCGCCGCCCAGCGCACGCTCCTGCAGCGCAATATCATCCTCTCCCACAGCGCCGGCGTCGGACCGCTGCTGGATGACGCCATCGTGCGCCTGACCCTGGTGCTGAAGCTCGCCAGCCTGCTGCAGGGCTTCTCGGGGGTGAGTACCCAGCTGGCGCGCTTTCTCCAGGAACTGATCAACCGGGGCCTCTACCCGTGCGTTCCGGCCCAGGGCTCGGTGGGCGCCTCCGGCGACCTTGCGCCGCTGGCGCACCTGTCACTCTCGGTGCTCAGCCTCGGTCACATCCGTCGCCGGGGCGAGGTGCTGCCCGCGGCTGAAGCGCTCGCACAGGAGAACCTGACGCCGCCGCCGCTCGGGCCGAAGGAAGGTCTCGCGCTGCTCAACGGCACGCAGGTCTCGACCGCGCTGGCGCTCGCCGGCCTGTTCGAGCTGGAGACGGTATTTGCCGGGGCGATGGTGAGCGGCACGCTGGCACTGGACGCCCTGCAGGGCAGCGACGCACCGTTTGACCCGCGCATCCACCACGTGCGCGGCCACGACGGCCAGGCCCGCGTCGCGCGGGTGTACCGCGAGCTGCTCGCGGGAAGCCAGATCCGCGAGTCGCATCGCACCTGCAACCGCGTGCAGGACCCGTATTCCCTGCGCTGCCAGCCGCAGGTGATGGGCGCGTGCCTGGATCTCATGCAGCAGCAGGCGGGCACGCTCGTGACCGAGGCCAACGCCGTCACCGACAATCCCCTGATCTTCCCGGACACCGGCGAAGCCATTTCCGGGGGCAACTTCCACGCCGAGCCGGTCGCCTTCGCCGCCGACGTGCTGGCACTGGCGTGCGCGGAGGTCGGCGCGATCACCGAGCGGCGCGTGGCGCTGCTGGTGGATCCGAAGATGAGCGGCCTGCCGGCCTTCCTCACCCCCGAGAGTGGCGTGAACTCCGGGTTCATGATGGCGCAGGTCACCGCCGCCGCGCTGGTCGCCGAGAACCGCATGCTGTGCCACCCGGCGAGCATCGACAGCATTCCCACCTCCGCCAACCAGGAGGATCACGTGAGCATGGCGACCCACGGTGCGCGCCGCCTGGGCGCCATGACGGCCAACGCGCTCAACGTGGTGGCCGTCGAGTTTCTTGCTGCCTGCCAGGGGATCGATCTGCGCGCCCCCTTGAAGACCTCCGCCCGCCTGCAGGGTGCGTACGAGGCGCTGCGACTGAAGGTCCCGTTTGCACCGGCGGATCGGCTGCTGGCGCTGGACATCGAGGCGTCCGCCGCCGTGCTGCGCGCCCCGGAGGTGCAGTCGCTGGCGGAGACTCTGTTACCCAGTTACCGCTGAGACTTCAGAAAGGCCGCGAGCGTTTGCGGGAGGGCGCGGCGGGCCGCCGGGGCGTTGGAAACGGCGGCACGCAGGCCATGGCGCCGCGCAAAGAAATGACGGGGGGCCGCAATCCAAAGGATCGCGGCCCCCTTTACATATCGCCCGCCGGAAAGCTCAACCTTGGCCGCGACAGCCGCGGCGGGCCGCGTTCAGGCTGGAATGTACTGTGCGGCCTTCGCCTTCTCGCCCAGTTCTTCGGGACTCTGCTCGCGCTTGATGCGCTCGTAGATCTCCTCCCGGTGCACCGCCACGGTCTTCGGTGCATTGATGCCCACGCGTACCTGATTTCCCTTCACCCCCAGAACCGTGATGGTTACGTCATCGCCGATCATGACGGTTTCACCGACCCGTCGTGTGAGAATGAGCATCTGCCGATTCCTCTACTCTTATAGTTTTAAGGCTGCTCTGGCGAACGTAAGTTCGCTCCCTGCGTCTTTTTCCGAGACTACGCGCCCTTCATCGAAAACAAAAATCTTATGCCTGCGTGCCGCGGCGCGCTTGCATGTTCCCGCCATGATTTCCGCGCATAATCCTAGACTACTCGCGCGCGCTTTACGCGAGAAGCTGTCTAAGTGCCGCTGCCGCTTCCGCCGCCTCCGGCCCCACGATCAGATGCACGCTGCCGGCAGCCGGGATCGCCACGCCGCGCAGGCCGAGTTCCCGGAACGCCTCCCGATCCACGCGCGCGACCTCTGCCACGCTCACCCGCAGGCGACTCGCGGCCACGTCCACCGTGCGCACGTTGGCCCGGCCCCCCAGGGCGCTAAGCAGCGCCGCCGCACGCGCATTCCACGGCGGGGTTTCCCCCACCACCGCGGGCGCCGCTGCCGCCGGGACTGTCCGCGCCGGTGCGTCCGCGTGCACTGCCGCACCGCCGGGCGGCGTACTGTGCAGCGCGGCACGGATCTCCCCGGCGAGCTGATCGGCCACGGTGCCGATCACCACCTGCAGCGCCTGGGGCGCCGGGCGCACCATGCCGCGCGCGCCGAGCTGCCGCAGCCCCGGCTCATCGACGGCGGCCTGGTCGGCGACCTTCAGCCGCAGGCGCGTGGTGCAGGCATCGACCGCCAGCAGGTTGGCTGCGCCGCCGAGGGCCCCGATCCAGGCACGGGCGCGCTCGGCCGGCGCGGCGGCGGGCGCGAGCATCGTTTCCCCCGCATCGCGTCCCGGTGTCTTCAGGTCAAAGCGCACGATCACGAAGCGAAACAGCACGTAGTACACAATGAAGTACACGACGCCGACCGGCAGCAGCCACAGCGGCCGCGTCGCGCGGTTGAAGTTCAGGACGTAGTCGAAGAGTCCGGCCGAGAAACCGAAGCCCAGGCGCACGTGCAGCGCGTTCATGATGATGAACGCGACGCCGGTCAGCAGCGCGTGCACCGCGTACAGCACGGGCGCGAGAAACATGAAGGTGAACTCGATCGGCTCGGTGACCCCGGTCAGTATCGAGGTGAACGCGATCGATCCCAGCAGTCCCCCGACCAGGCGGCGCCGTTGCGGGAGCGCGGTGTGATACATCGCCAGGCACGCCGCCGGCAGCCCGAACATCATCACCGGGAAGAATCCGGACATGAAGGTGCCGGCCGTGGGGTCGCCGGCGAAGAAGCGATTCAGGTCCCCGGTCACCCCGTGATAGTCCCCGAGCAGGAACCAGGCGACGTTGTTGATGATGTGATGCAGGCCGGTGACGATGAGGATGCGGTTGAGCACGCCGTAGGCGAACAGCCCGACGGCACCGGCGTGCAGCACGGTGTAGCTGAGCACGTCCATGCCGTGCTCGAGGTGCTGCCACTGGGTGCCGAAGGCGAGCGCCAGAAGCAGTCCTGCAAGGCCGCTCACGATCGGCACGAAGCGCCGGCCGCCGAAGAAACTAAGGTAGCTCGGCAGCGCGATGTTGTAGAAGCGGTTGTAGAGCGCACCGGCGATCAGCCCGGAGAGAATGCCCACCGGGACGCTGAGCTTGGCGAGTTCGTGCGCCTTGTAGGCCGCGGCGCCCAGCTCGCGGGCACGGCCGCTCAGGTCGGCCAGCGCCTCGGCCGGTACCTCGATCAGGACCTCGGCCCCCTTGGTGGCAACCAGGTACGCCACCACGGCGGCAAGTCCGGCCGCGCCGTGGTTCTCGCGCGCGAGGCCCACCGCCACGCCGATGGCAAACAGCAGCCCGAGGTTGGAGAAGATGGCGCCGCCGGCGGCCGCCACCGAGGCGGAATTCAACAGGTCCGGCTGGCCCAGGCGCAGCAGCAGTCCGGCAATCGGCAGTACCGCGATCGGCAGCATCAGGGCGCCGCCCACCTTCTGCAGGCTGCCGAGCAGTCCCTTCATGCGTGCGCCGCCTCGTGCGCCCGCAGCAGCTCGCGCACCGCCGCCGCGCTTTCCTGGCGCAGCGCCTGCTGGGCGAGCGCGCGGCACGCCTCGCTGCTGGCGCGCGCGATGCGGGCCTTGAGCTTCGGAATAACCGCCGGCACCGCCGACAGCTCCTGAACCCCCAGGCCCACGAGCAGCGGCGCCGCGAGCACCTCCGAGGCAAGGCCGCCGCACACCGCGGCGTGGCGCCCGCCGCCGCGCGCCGCCTGCGCCGCCTGCCCGATCAGCGCGAGCACCGCCGGGTGCAGCGCATCCAGGCGCGCGGCAAGCTGCGGATGAGCGCGATCCATGGCGAGGGTGTACTGGGTCAGATCGTTGGTGCCGATCGAAAGGAAGTCCGCCACGGCCGCCAGCTGCGCGGCCAGCACCGCCGAGGCCGGTGTCTCGATCATGACGCCGACCTTGAGGGTGGCGGCGCGCGGGCGTTCACCCGAGAGTTCCTGGAGCATCGCGCGCACCGCCTGCACGTCAGCCACCTCGGTGATCATCGGCAGCAGCAGGCGGATCTCCCCCGGCCCCTCGGTGGCGAGCACGGCCCGCAGCTGGGTACGCAGCAGCTGCGGGTAGGCGAGGCTGGTGCGCACGCCGCGCAGACCCAGCGCCGGATTCTCTTCCGCCGGCAGCGGCAGGTAGGCGATCGGCTTGTCACCGCCGGCGTCAAGCGTGCGGATGGTGAGCGGCCGGGCACCCAGTGCTGAGGCGATGCGGCTGTAGGCGAGGGTCTGCTCGGCCTCGGTGGGCGGGGACTGGCGCTCGAGGAACAGGAACTCGGTGCGCAGCAGGCCGCAGCCCTCGGCGCCGTTGCGCACCGCCGCCTCGGCCTCCGCGAGCGAGCCGACGTTGGCGAGGATCTCGATGCGCACCCCGTCGGCGGTGTAACAGAGTTGCTGCGCCGCCGCCTGCTCGCTCGCCTCACGCGCACGGCGCGTGCCGAGCAGCGCGCGCGCCTGCGCCAGGCGCTCCGCGCCCGGATCGATCTCGACGCGGGCGTGGTCGGCGTCGAGCACCAGGGCAGCCCCGTCGGGAACGGCGAGAATCCCCGGCCCGAGTGCCACCAGCGCCGGGATCCCCATGGCGGCCGCCAGGATCGAGGCATGCGAGGTCGCACCGCCCTGCGCCAGGCACAACCCCGCAACCCGTCCGCCCTCGAAACCGAGCAGCTGCGAAGGCAGCAGGTCGCGCGCGATGATGATGGCCCCGGCCGGGGGCTGCGGCGCGGGGCTGCTGTTAAGACCCGCCAGCGACAGCAGTACCTGCGCCTCGAGGTCCAGCAGGTCATCGACCCGCTCGCGCAGGCGCGCATCATCCAGCGCGCCCAGCGCGCGCGCCTGCGCCCGGATCACCTGCCGCCAGGCAAAGCCGGCGCTCTTGCCCTGAGCGATCAGGGCGCGGGCGCCGGAAAGCAGTTCCGGGTCCTCGAGTAACTCCAGGTGAGCCGCGGCGATCTCGCGCGCCGCTGGCGGCGCCCCCTCCCCGCCGTGGGCGCCCCGCTCGAGCCGACCCCGCACCGCGGCGCGGGCCCGATCAAGTGCGGCGCTCTCCTGGGTGCGCGGGCCGCCTTGCTCTGTCACGGCGGGTTCCGGGCGGCGCAGGTGCGCGGCCGGCCCGACCGCAAGGCCTCCGCTGGCAACGACACCGGTAAGCTCCCCGGACGAGGACGCCGCCGCTGGGGGCGGCGGCGCGACGCGCGCCCGCGGTGCGGCCGCCGTGGTGGCTTCGCGGGCAACCGCCGCGCGCAGCGCGCCCTCGAGCGCCTCGAGCGCGGCGGCCGCATCCGGCCCGGAGGCGCTGACCTTGAGGGTATCTCCCTGCTGCACGCCGAGGGCCATGAGCGCGGTGGTGCTGCGCGCATTGGCTTCGCGTCCGCGCACGTCCACGCGCACGTCAGCAGCGAGCGTCTTGAGCGCTGCGGCCAGCAGCGCCGCCGGACGCGCGTGCAGGCCGTGCTCGAGCCGCACGCGCAGCTCACGCGTGAGGCGCCCGCGCGCGCCGCCGGCGGCGGACGCCGCCGCCAGTGACGCTAACGGCGCCACCTCCATCAGGAAGTCCCCGACCTGCACTTCCCGGTCGAGGCTGCGACGCACGATGCGATAGCCGCTCTCGGCACTGATGATCACCGGCGTCAGTACGCTCTTCGCCTGCCTTGCCAGGAAGTCCAGATCAAAAGTCAGCAGCGCCGCCCCCGCGCGCACCGTCTCATTGAGCGCCACGCGCAGCGAGAAGCCCTGCCCGGCCAGTGCGACGGTATCAAGTCCGACGTGCAGCAGGATCTCGCAGCCGCCTGGCGTGCGCAGGGTGAGCGCGTGGTGCGCCTGCGCGATGACGGCGACCTGCGCGTCACACGGCGCGCACAGCGTGTCACCCGTGGGATCGATGGCCAGGCCATCGCCCAGCATGCGCGCGGCGAACACCTCATCGGGCACTTCCTCGAGCGGCGCGCTCCAGCCGGCCAGCGGCGCGAGCAGCACCAGGGACTGCTCGGCGCTCACCGCGACACCTGCACCCAGTCGAGTGCCCACAACGGATCAAGCCTCGCCTGGGTGAACTTGAAGCACAGATCGTGGCGCCCGGCGCGCGGCGGCAGGGACACCGGGGGCAGCGCCGTCACCGCGTCGTTCGCCACCGCCGACGCGAGCGGCAAGGTTGCGATCGGGGCGCCCGCGCAGTTATCCGCGCGGACCTCAAGTTCACCGGCGGCCGAGGCCGGGGGATTGAGCTTGATCCCCGCGACGGCGTTGCCCAGCTGAAAGTTAAAGGGCACCTGCCCCACCGCCACGGTGAGCCGCGTGCCGTGTTCCAGGTCCACGCCCGGAAAGATCCAGCAGGGGTCCATGACGTCGATGAGGAACACGGCCCGCGGCCCTGCCAGGGGCGCATCATCCTCGAGCGACAGCACCAGTTTGTCGGTGCAGGTCTTCAGATCCTGGCTCATGTGCCGCGCGCCGGCGGCGACGCTGCGCGGCGCCGCAAGCGCGTCCACGGAGTGCGGCACACCGAGCGCACGATAGCGCTCCAGCTGGGCCGGCAGCCGGCGCATGAAGTCCCCGAGGTCCATATTCTGCGGCTGCGTCCAGGCCACCTCCGCCAGCGCCGCTGCCCGCGGGTAGGTCATGTACGCCGCCCGCTCCTCGGTGCGCACGTGCTCGGTCCACAGGTTCCCCTGCACGCCGAGCAGGTGCTCCGCGTGCTCCGCCAGGTCCCCCGGCAGCGGATTGAAGCGGTAAACGTCGGCCACGGTGATCAGTGAACCGCGTCCCGGGGGCTCCCCCGGACCGCTACCCTGCCGATGATCGAAGTACAGCGTCGGATCCGGCGCCAGCACTGCATCATGGCCTGCGGCGGCAGCGCTGACTGCGCCCCGCTCGCCGCGCCACGACACGACCACCGCGCCCGGCGGCACCCCGGCTTCGAGAATCTCGTCCCAGCCGATGAGCTCGCGCCCGTGCGCCTCGAGGTAACGGCTGAGACGCTGCGCGAAATAGCCGTGCAGGGCCGCCTCGTTGGCGAGGCCCAGTTCGCGTATGCGTTGCTGCACGCGCGCGGAGGCTTGCCACTGGTCCTTGACGACCTCATCGCCTCCCAGATGTATGTAGCGGCCCGGGAAGAGCGCCAGCACCTCATCGAGGACGTTCTGCAGGAAGGCGAACGTGGACTCCTCGGCGTTGAGGACGTTCGGATAGATGCCCCAGTCGGCCGGCACCGCGACAGGCGCCGCCGGGGCGGCGCCGAGTTCCGGGTACGCGACAATCGCGGCCGTCGTGTGCCCGGGCAGGTCGATCTCGGGCACGATGGCGACATTGCGCTGCGCCGCGTGCGCCACGATGCGGCGCACGTCCTCCTGTGAGTAAAAGCCGCCGTACAGGCGCGGCCGACCCGTGGCCGGATCAAGGTCCTGCTGTGCCGCGCGTCCTGCGGGGACGCGCCACGCGCCGACGCTCGTCAGGCGCGGGTACTTCTTGATCTCCAGCCGCCAGGCCTGGTCATCCGTCAGATGCCAGCTGAGCACGTTGAGCTTGTGCAGCGCCATCCAGTCGATGTAGCGCAGGATGAACTGCGGGGACTGGAAGTGGCGTGCCGAATCGAGCATCACGCCGCGCCAGCGAAAGCGCGGTGCATCGTTCACGGTCAGCGCCGGTACCCGAATGACGCCGGCTTGTGGCGCGCCGCACAGCTGCCACAATGTCACCGCCCCGTAGAACAGGCCCGGGATGCTGCGCGCTGCCACGACGATGCTGCCGGGGGAGATCTGGAGGCGGTAGCTCTCCGGTGTTGCATCGGCCGCCGGGTCGAGGCGAAAAGCGATGCCGTGCGGGCGCGTAGCATCGTCGGCTTGCCGCTCGACGGCGAGCCTGATACCGCGGCTGCTGCTGAGCAGCTCCGCAAAGTAGCGCGCGATGCGTTCAACCTCGGCATTCCCCGTCGCGACGAGCGGCGTGTACGCGCTGAGCGCGAAATTGCCCGCCCCGGTCAGCAGCTGCGCGGGGCGCGGCACGAGAGCCGCCGGGGCCTGGACGGGCGCGGGGGGCGGTACCGCGCCCTCGGCCGCGCCGGCTAGCAGCGCGAGCGCAGCCCAAAGGGCCGGCGCGGGGCGGCGCGCTGGCAGGCGCCCCCTCACTTCGGCTTCTGCGCGCGCTGCGCGAGTTGGGCGCGTACGCGCTCGGCATCCGCATCCGACAGGGGCCCGAGGATGCCGCGGCGCGCTGGCGGAATGTGGGCGGTCGCCTCCTGCGGGGGACCGAACACATAGTGATCGAAGAGCGCGCGCCAGGCCTGCAGCGTCGCTGGCGGCAACGAGCGCAGGTTCAACATCGACAGAATCAAGGCGTCAAAGCCGCACGGACCGCCGATCTGCGCGCCGCCGCTCGCATGCCACCAATAGTTGACCAGGAGGTTGAAGGGCTCGAGCGACTCGACGTGATGCCACCACAGCGCCGGGATGAAGATCGCATCGCCGGGTCCCAGTTCCGCGCTGACCGCCGCCGCCAGCGCCTCGCGGAACCTCGGGAAACGCGCAAAGTCCGGCGCGTGCAGTCGCACCAGGCTCATCGGCGCGCCGGTCGGGGCGAAATCCAGCGGTCCGATGTACAGGTTCACGACCTGCGCCGGCGGAAAGAGCGTGAAGCGTCGCCGGCCGCTCACCACACAGCCGATGTTGTTCCACTCATCAAGGTGCGTGGGGGTCGTGATGGCATTGCCGAGCCACACCCGCGGCTGCACGGCGGGCTCCAGCACGGGCAAGGGATTCGCCTCAGCGAATCCGGGCAGGCAGTCCGCGATCAGCGCGCTTTGCGCGGCGACCGCGGGTGGGTGCGGGAACTGCGAGTAGCGCAGCACCTGCTCGGTAATCTGCGCCAGGGGCAGGCGGTTGCGCACGAAGTTGAAGCCACTCATATCGGCGTTGTAGAAGACCCGGCCCTCAACCTCCGGGGGCGTCATGATCGCATCCACCGGCTTGCCGCTGTCGAAGCGCGCGAGGTACTCGGCCGCGGCGCGCGGCGACGTCCGCGCGGCACGCACCGCCGGCCACTCGCGCACCAGGCCGCGCAGCACGCACGGCGCGCCGCTCGTCAGCACCTCGCGCCGCAGCACTTGCGGATCAAGATCCGTGCACTCGCGGATTGCTGCCGGGGTGGGGCTCATGGGCGGCGGCGCTACCAGAAGTAGATCTGTAGCGTCGGGTCGGTCCGGCGCGGCGCGATGCGCTCGAGGGCACTGCCGTGCGGCGGGTAGTTGCTGGCGCTGCGCTCGAGCAGATTGTCGATCTCCGCCAGGTTGTAGCGGGCATCCTGCGCGGTGGGCGGGTGCAGCTCCCGGGGATCCGGGAAAATGCCCATCCCGGCCATGAGCGCGTACCAGCTGAACACCGGGTAACCCTTGCCAATCACCTGCTGCCCGACGCCGGGGGCTATGCTCTTGCCGCCCATCCACAGCGAGTACAGCTTCTTCAGGTCGTCCGAGAGGTTGAGGTTCGCGGCGTTGGCGCGCCAGTACTCGGTGTCGGTGCGCGAATTGGTCTTGTAGTGCGTGACGATGTAGTCGCGGATGCCCTCGAAGTGCTCGTTGACCCGCTGGTTGAAGCGCGCGTGGCCGGCCTCGTCGCACTCGCCGCGTTCGAGGAAGTCAACAAAGGTGGTGGCGGTCTGCTGGATGAACAGCAGCGCCGTCGCCTCGAGCGGCTCGATGAATCCCTGCGACAGCCCGACCGCGAGGCAGTTCTTGTTCCAATGCTGCGTCACGCGCCCGATCTTCATCCTCAGGTGACGGGCCGGCACGTCCGCCTGCATGAGCCCCAGGTGCTGGCGCAGCTCCGTCTCCGCCTCCTCGGGGGAGCAGAACTGCGTGCTGTAGACGTAGCCGTTGCCGAAGCGACTGGTGAGCGGAATCTTCCAGGCCCAGCCGTGCTTCAGGGCCGTCGACACGGTCTCCGAGGGAATGGCCGCATCGATGGGGGTCGGCAGCGCCACTGCGGCGTCGTTGAAGAGGTTGTTGGCGAAGCTCACGAACGGGGTGTGCAGCGCCTTGTCGATCAAGAGACCGGCAAAGCCGCTGCAGTCCACGAACAGGTCCGCGGCAATCGTCTCACCCTCCTGCGTGCTGACCGATTCGATCGCGCCCTCGGCAGTGAGCGTGGCGTGCGTGACGTGGCAGCTCTGGTAGCGCACGCCGCGCTCGACGGCCTTGCGCTGCAGGAACTGGCCGAGCAGCACGGCATCAAAGTGGTAGCCGTGCCAGATGTCGAACGGGAAGGCCTCGCTCGACTTCGGCGCACGGCGGCTGGCGGCGAGGCGTGTGGCTATGAAAAAGCGGTCCGGGTGCGCTTGCACGTTGGCGCCGTTGATGCGCGCCTCGACGTTGTGCACGAACTGGCGCATCGTGAGGTTGTCGAGCATGGAGGCGAACGGGTGGAAGTACTTCTCGAACCCCGGCTTGGTCGACCAGCCCTCGAAGGTGATGCCGCACTTATAGGTGGCATGGCAGGCGGGCATCCACTCGGCCTCCTCGATGCCCAGACTGTCGAAGAAGCCGCGCAGCCACGGCGTCGAGCCCTCCCCGACGCCGATGATGCCGACCACCGGGGACTCGAGCAGCGTGATCTGCACCCCGCGATCGAGCAGCGAGCGTGCCAGGATCAGCGCCGTCATCCAGCCGGCCGTCCCACCCCCCACGATGACCACCCGCCGGATACCGGGCAGCGGGGTGGTGTCACCCCTGGTGCCCGGCCCATAGGAATAGTTGAAAAGAGTCGCGGTCGTCATGGGTACCCCCGTCGATGAGGCGACGACAACTCGTCCTGCCCTGCCGGAACGTTACCCGTCCTGCCGCGGGCGCGCCAAGTGGCGAGGCAGAGGAGGCACAAGGGGGCGCGGCCCGCGCTGGGGCGAGCGGGGAACGCAGCCGCGCGGCTGCGTCCCCCGTGGCGCCCCGAAGTGCTTAGAACTTCGCGCGCAGGGTGAGGTAGTACTGCCGCCCATTGCGGTAGAACGCGCGCGGCTGCGTGGTGTCCAGCGCGTAGTACTTGAGGGTCGGGTTGTTCAGGTTCTGGCCATCAAAGTTGACGCTGAAGTTGTCGTTGAAGATCCACGCCAGCGAGGCCGCCAGGGTACCGATCGAGTCCTGCGAGAAGGCCGTCTTGCGATCCAGGCCGCTGTAGAACGCGGAGCGGTAGTTGTAGGACACGCGCGCGCTGAAGTGCGTACTCTCGAAGAAGCCGCTCACGTTGTAGACGTTCTTCGAGGTGCCGACCAGGCGATCGTCGTTGTTGACCACACCCTCGGTCTGCTTGCCGTCGGTGTAGGTGTAGTTGGCATCAATACCAAAGTGATCGAAGAACTGCTGCTGGTAGGCGACCTCGACGCCCTGGACACGACCCTTGGTATTCACCGGCACCGTGAGCAGGTAAGGCACCACCTGGCCTTCGGGCGGGAACTGACTGCCGAAGGTGACGTAGTTGAGAGTCTGGCTGCCGTAACCGATGTAGTTCTTCAGGTCCTGGTAGAAGAGCGTGGCTGACAGCAACGCCTTGGGCTGGAAGTACCACTCCAGGCCCGCATCGTAATTCGTGGACTTGATGGGTTTCAGGTCCGGATTGCTTCCCGAGCCGCTGCCGGTCCCCCCGGCGTTACCCGGCGGGGTCAGGTCGGTAAAGCCTGCCAGGGCGGAGTAGTCCGGCCGTGTCATGGTCTCGGCGACCGCGAAGCGTGCGACCAGGTCGTGGGTGAGGTCGTACTTGAAGTTGGCGCTAGGCAGCACGTCGTTATAGGTGTGCTCCACCGGGATGCCCGCGAACGGCCCGAACGCCGAGGTCGTGATGGCGCCCGGGTAAGTGGCGGGGACCTGGGTGTAGGTGGTGGATACTCCGTTGGTGCGCACGTAGCGCACCCCGAGGTTGCCGGCCCAGCGCTCGCCCTTGAAGTCCGCCTGCAGGTAGGCCGCCGTGTCGCGCTCGCTCAGGCCAAACAGGTACTGGTAGTACTCACGCGCTACCGGATCGCGGTTGACCAGGCCCGGGCCGTTGTAGGTATGCAGCTGTGCCGGCGTCCAGTACCAGATGCCGGTAGGGATGTTGCCGCCGAAAGTGTTGAAGTCGGACGGGTAGTTCGACCAGGTGGTCGGATAGTTCGCCGTCGGATTGGTGAAGTTGCTGCCCGCCGGACCCTGGGCGATGGCACTGTTGGACTCACGGCTGTGCCAGGTCTGGCGCGCGCCGAACTTCAGGTCCTTCCAGACGCCGGTGTCCGCCATCAGGTAGGTGGCGTCGAGCTTGGCCCAGGTTTCCTTGTCGACCACGTCGACGTTTTGTGCGCCGAAGATCCAGTTGAAGTCGACCGGCACACCGCCGGGAAACGGCGTGGTGTTGTTGTAGTTGCCGAGGAAGCCGAAGTTTGGCGCCCCGCCCAGGCCATTCAGTGACCACTGCGCGCCCTGGCCGGTGCCCGGATCCGTCTCGGAGACATCCTGCGTCGGGGTCTTGCCGTGACCCTCGGAGGTGCCGGCCTGCGCGAACATCGAGAAGCGCTCGCTGAACCGGAAGTTGCCGTCGAAGTTCACGTAGTAGGTGGTCGCCTCCTCGTCCGGACGCGAGATCTGGTCGTAGACGCCGTACAGCGTCCCCGGCACCCCGGAGAAGGTCGCCTTGGTCAGGGTGTTGTCCTTCACCACATAGCCCGGATCGGGCCCCTGGCCGGCGCCGAAGTTGATGAAGTGCGTGTTCCAGAGCAGGTAGTTGCGGTTGTAGTTCGGCCCTTCGAGCTTGGAGTAGAAGCCGGAGAGGTCGAGGTCGATGTTGTCGTTCGGCTTGAACTGGAAGTCGATCAGACCGCCGGTGCGCTTGCGCTCCTGCTCGAAGAACGCGGCGCCGATGTCGGTTGGGTACTGCACGCCCGCCAGATCCGGATGGGCGAGTGCCACGGCGCTGCCCGCAGCGATCGTGTCGTAGCCGAGGAGCTCGACGCCGTCGCGGCGCAGATGGCGCTTTTCATAAAATCCCTGCAGCATGACCCCGAAGTTGGAATCGCTGTTCTTCCAGCCCAGCAGCGCGCTGAACTGCGGGTCTGTCTTGGAGGGCAGGTCCGCGTATACGGCGCCGGCAGAAACCTCGAAGTTGAACGACTTGTGAAAGTCCAGTGCCCGGCGGGTGATGATGTCGACGGTTCCCGAAACGCCGCCTTCGACGAGGTCCGCCTCGGAGCTCTTGTGAACGATCACCTTGCTCACCAGTTCCGAAGGCAGGAGCGTGTAACTCACGCTGCGACCGACCGTGGTGACCTGGTTGAGCACGAACCAGTCGCCGGAGGCGACGTTGTGGCCGTTGATCAGGGTCTGGGTGAGGCTGGGGCCGGTGCCGCGCAGACTGACACGGTCGTTCTCATCGAAGCCGCCCTCGCTGGCACCGGCAGAGCTGATCGTGACGCCCGGGACGCGCTTGAGCGAGTCGGCGATGTTCTTGTCGGGCATTTTGCCGATGTCCTCGGCCGTGACGACGTCGACGACCGAGTCGGCGCTTCTCTTGAGTTCGATCGATTGCTCGAGCGAGGCGCGGATGCCGGTGACGACAACCTCCTGCAGCTGCTCGTTCTGATTGGAGGTCGTCGCGTCGCCGCTCGTTTGCGCCTGCACCACGTTGTTGCGCCCGAAGAGCGCCATGGCCACTGCCGTTCCGATCAGGGTCGACCGTGCGATTCTCATGATTGACTCACCCCAGATGTTGTCGTTAGCCGATGCATGTACTGCTTCGTTGCAAAATACCCGCAAGACCATCGGAAGCCGGCCGTGCACCGCATTCCGCGCGGGCTCCCCCTTGGGACCACTTACGGGCCAATATAGTACCACTGCCTATAGAATGCTATACCCTCGAGTACCAGTCAGGAACATCACGGGCTTTACCCTGTATTTTCATTACTTTAGATTTATTCAAATCACCCACTAGGAATTAACTGGTCTTATAGTGGTAGTATACGTATCCGTAGAACTGTTGGGAGGCGCACGGTGACGCTGCTGTCGCAGGTCGTTGGAAAGCTCGACGAAACGAGCAGTTTGCCGCTTTACCAACAGTTGCAGCGCGCGCTGCGCCAGGCCATCGAGAGCCGCGTGCTGGGACCGGATGACGCCCTGCCCCCGGAACGGGACCTCGCCAGCGACTTCAACGTCTCGCGCATCACGGTACGCAAGGCGATCGACGGACTCGTCGGCGAGGGCATGCTGTTGCGCCGCCAGGGGTCAGGCACGTTCGTGCGCGCGCGCGTTGAGAAGAATTTCTCCAAGCTCACCTCTTTCTCCGAGGACATGCGTGCCCGCGGCCGCAATCCGCGCAGCGTGTGGCTGCGCAAGTCCTCCGGCACCGTGACACCGGAGGAAGCGCTCACGCTGCGCTCAAGTCCGGGCACGCCCGTGTATCGCTTTCACCGTATCCGCTTTGCGGATGACGCCCCGATGGCGCTCGAGTACGCCACCATCCTCGCCTCCTGCCTGCCCTCGATCGACGCGGTCGAGTCCTCCCTCTATGTGGCGCTGGAGCGCGCCGGGAATCGTCCGGTGCGCGCACTGCAGCGACTGCGCGCGGTGCTGTTCACCGCCGAGCAGGCCGAGCTGCTGCAGTCCAAGGAAAGCGACGCGGGTCTGCTCGTGGAGCGTCTGGGCTTTCTGCAGGATGGCCGCGCCGCCGAATTCACCCAGTCCTACTATCGCGGCGACATCTACGACTTCGTCGCCGAACTCAGCCAGATTTCGTGAGCGCCCCGGACTCGAGCACGCGCATGTTCCGCGAGGCTTCGCAGGCGCCGGCCGTGGTGCGCGAGCAGCTGCGCGCCAACGCCGCGCGCCTCGGGCGCCTCGCCGAACGCCTGCGGGCCGGCCCCCCGCGCGCCGTGGTGACCTGCGCCCGCGGCAGCTCTGATCATGTGGCTACCTTCGCCCGCTACCTCATCGAGACCCGACTGGGACTGCTCACCTCCTCCGCCGCGCCCTCGGTGAGTTCCGTCTACGCGGCGGCACCGGACCTCGCCGGCGCGGTCGTGCTCGCGATTTCCCAGTCCGGCGCGAGCCCGGATCTGCTCGCCACCGTGAGCAGCGCCAAGGCCGCCGGAGCGCGCATCGTGGCGCTCGTGAACGCGCAGAGCTCGCCCCTGGCGCAGCTCGCCGATCACCTGATCCCGCTCGACGCCGGACCTGAGCGCAGCGTCGCGGCAACCAAGTCCTTCATCGCCTCGCTGTCTGCGGTCGTACAGCTGGTGGCAACCTGGAGCGGCGACGGCGAACTCACCGCGGCGCTGCTGGAAGCGCCCGAGCAGCTGGCACGCTGCTGGGATCTTGACTGGAGCGCGGCGACCGCCCGCCTCACGGCGGCGACCAACCTGTACGTGATCGGCCGCGGGCCGGGCCTGGCGGTCGCGCAGGAGGCGGCGCTCAAGTTCAAGGAAACCTGCGGCCTGCACGCCGAGGCGATCAGCGCCGCGGAGTTGCGCCACGGTCCGATGGCGCTGGTCGGTGCCGGCTTTCCGCTGCTGATCTTCGCGCAGCACGATGAGAGCTATGCCGGAACCGTGCAGCTGGCGGCCGAAGTCGCGACCCAGGGCGCCGACGTGCTGCTGGCCGGCGCCACGGCGGCGGGCACGACCGGCCTGCCGATGCTCACGGCCCACCCGGTCATCGAACCCCTGCTGTTCGCGCAGGCCTTCTATCGGATGGCCAACGCGCTCTCGCTGGCGCGCGGCCTTGATCCGGACCGCCCGCCGCACCTGAACAAAGTGACCGAGACCGTCTGATGAGCGTAGCCCTAGTCAACGGGCGCGTGCTGCGCGACAACGGCTTCGTCGAGGGGGAGTGCGTGCTGCTCGAGGGCAGCCGCATCCTCGACATCGTCGCGGCATCCGATGCGCGCTGCCGCGGCGCGGAGAAGTACGATCTTGGCGGGCAGCTGCTGCTGCCGGGCTTCATCGACTCGCAGGTCAATGGCGGCGGCGGCGTGCTCTTCAACGACGCACCGAGCATCGAGTCCATTCGTGCCATCGGTGCGGCACACCGCCGCTTCGGTACCACCGGCTTTCTGCCGACACTGATCTCCGCCGACCTCGACATCGTCGCGCGCGCCATCGCCGCGGTGCGCGCGGCCGTCGAGGCGCAGGTGCCGGGCGTGCTCGGCATCCACATCGAAGGACCGTTCCTGAACGTGGCGCGCAAGGGCGTGCACGATCCGGCCAAGCTGCGCGACCTCGACGCCAGTGCGCTGGGGCTTTTAACCTCGCTGCGCGGCGGGCGCACGCTCGTGACGCTCGCTCCGGAGATCACGACGCCGCAGATCATCCGCAAGCTCACCGGCGCCGGTGTCATCGTCTCTGCCGGCCACACGAATGCGACCTATGCGGAGATGCGTGCCGCGCTCGAGCACGGACTGACCGGCTTCACGCACCTGTTCAACGCGATGTCACAGCTCACCGGGCGCGAGCCCGGGGTCGTGGGGGCGGCCCTCGATGACCCGGCGAGCTGGTGCGGAATCATCGTCGACGGCCACCATACCGACCCTGTGGTATTGCGCATCGCGCTGCGTTGCAAGCCGCATGATCGCTTCATGCTGGTCACCGATGCGATGCCGAGCGTGGGCACCAGCAACGGCTCGTTCGTACTCGAAGGTCGCCGCATCATCGTGAGGGGCTACGCCTGCCTCGATGAGGACGGCCGCCTGGCCGGCTCCAACATCGACATGGCCAGCTGCGTGCGCAACGCGGTCTCGATGCTCGGCCTCCCCCTCGGCGCGGCGGTACGGATGGCGAGTGAGTGGCCCGCAAACTTCCTCGGCCTCGGTCATGAGGTCGGACGCATCGCTCCCGGTTACCGCGCCAACCTGGTGCTCGCGGACGCGGAACTGCAGGTCCTGGAAACCTGGATCGACGGGCGCCCGAGCGGGAGCTGACCGCCGCTCCCGCGCCCAAGCCCAAAGGGCTCAGCCGCTCGTCGGCTTGGCCGCCGGCCGATCCTTCAGCTCGATGTGGATCTCGTGGAACTCGGTGCTGCCCACGTTCTGCACCGCGTGCGTGACGCCATCGATCCACGTGGCCGTGCCGGCGTGCACCGTGCGCTCCTCCTGCCGCCCGTCCGGGTATGTGATCTGCAGCTTGGAGTCGCTCATGAAGTACACCACGCCCGCCGGGTGCGTATGCATGCCGACGCGCTCGCCGGGCTTCACCCGCACATCGAAGACGCGTGCGTGCTCGTTCTCGAGCAGCAGCTTGTGCGTCTCCGGGGAAACCCCGGCCACGTCCTGGGCCGCAAGCGGTGCGAGACCGACCGCCAGTAAGCACGTGACGCAAATGCCTAGCCAGATTCTCATGGTGAAGACTCCGTTGGTGACCGTAGGACAGCGTAATGCAATCCGCGCTGCAAGCGCACCCTACTGCGGCGCCTGGAATCCCGCGGCGCGGTAGGTAAGGACCAGCGTATCGCGGGCGCCGCCGGCACCGTCGGCCTGGATCGGGGTCGTCTCGTGGATCACGCGGGCGTCATCCAACAGCAGCATCGACCAGGGATCCGCGAGGGTGAAGCGCACCCCGGTCGGACCGTGGGCGTCGAACACGCGCGTCTCGCCACCGATGACGTGATGGCGCCCCACCAGGATCACGGCCACGAAATCGACCCCGTCCCGGTGGGCGCCCTCCGGCGTCGGGCGCCCGAGGCCCTGGTGTGTATCGATGCGAAACTGATGCGCCTCGATGTACCAGCGCGGCACTGCGCGAGAGGCGGCGAAGAGCGTGCCGAGCGCGCCGATCAGCTGAGTCCACGCCACGCTGGCGCGCACCGCGGGCTCGATGGGCTCAAACCAACGCGTCAGGCCACCGTGCAGTGCGTTGTAGGAGGTGGGTTGCCAGTGCGCCCGGTGCGCTGCCTCGGTGAGCGATCCTTCCAGCGTCTGTATGTAGCAGCTGTGGCGCCGCGCGCGGTAGTCGCCCGCGTCACGCAGGTAGCTATCGCGCGGCAGGCGCTGCCAGCTGGCGCGCAACGCCTCAAGTCCTGCGAGGTCCAGCTGGAGCGCGGCGGCAGCCTCGGCGGGCGAGAGGCGGGCGTAGCCGCTCTCGCTGAGACTTCTTAGCACCAGGGAACGCGCAGGATTCATCGCTGCGCTTGTACCATATCAATACCGCCAAAGGCGGAGCGCTGTGCGACCCGGAAGAGCCTCGCGCGGAATGACGCGCCGTGACACTTTCATGGCCTGTGGTGTTTGGCAAAGGAAAGGCGCCGCCGCATGATTGATCTGCATTACTGGCCCACGCCCAACGGTCACAAGATCACGATGTTCCTCGAGGAAACCGGGATGCCCTACCGCATCGTACCTGTCAACATCGGCACCGGCGCGCAGTTTGACCCGGCTTTTCTTGCCCTTGCACCCAACAACCGCATGCCGGCGATCCTCGACACGCAGCCCGCGGGCGGGGGTGCGCCCGTGTCGGTGTTCGAGTCCGGCGCCATCCTTTTGTATCTGGCGGAGAAATCGGGAACGCTGCTGCCCGCGGACCTGCGGGGGCGCTATGAGGTGCTGCAGTGGGTGTTCTGGCAGGTGGCGGGCCTGGGGCCGATGGCCGGTCAGAACCACCACTTCGTCCGCTATGCACCCGAGAAGCTGCCGTACGCGATCACGCGCTACGTCAATGAGACCAACCGTCTGTACGGGGTCCTCAACAGGCGCCTCGCGGACCGAGAATTCATCGGCGGCGCCTACTCCATCGCCGACATCGCCTGCTACCCGTGGATCGTTCCGTACGAAAGGCAGGGCCAGAAGCTCGAGGACTTCCCGCATCTGAAGCGCTGGTTCGAGAGCATCCGGGCCCGGGCGGCCACGGTGCGCGCCTACGACGCGGGCAGGGCCATCAGCACCGAGACCTTTCTCACCGAGGAGGCGAAGAAAGTGCTCTTCGGCCAGACCGCGCGCTGAAACGCCACCGGATGCACGCCAAGGCCAACCGCGCCCTCACCGCCGCCGCAGCAGTTGCCAGCGCGCTCGCGCTCCTTGGCCCCGCGGCGGCTCGCGCCACCCCCCCGTTGGAGATGACGGTCGCCGGCGCCACCATCCGCGTGCAGCTCAATCACGAGGATTTCAGCCACGGCGACAGCATGGTGCTCGAGTGGGTGCGGCGCAGCGCCGCGACCGTGGCCGCCTACTACGGACAATTTCCTACCCGACGCCTGCAGCTCGCGCTTGAGGCGCACAGTGGCGACGGCGTGCACGGCGGCAAGACCTTTGCGAACCCGGACGCCTACATCCGCGTCGGGCTGGGCCGGGAGGTCACCGCCTCGCAGCTGCAGGCCGACTGGGTGCTGGTGCATGAGATGACGCACCTGGCGCTGCCGGACACCGGCGAGGAGCACGCCTGGCTGTCCGAAGGGCTCGCCACCTACGTCGAGGGCGTGGCCCGCGTGCAGTCGGGCAATCGCAGCGAGACGGACGTCTGGTCCGAGGAACTCCATTCCATGCCGCGTGGCCTGCCCGCGGCCGGGGACCGCGGACTCGACAACACTCATAGCTGGGGCCGCACCTACTGGGGCGGCGCGATGTTCTGCCTGCTCGCGGATGTGCAGATCCGCCAGCACACGCACAACCGCCTGGGCCTCCAGGACGCGCTGCGTGCGATTCTCAAGGCGAGCGGCGGGCTGGCGGCGGACTGGCCGATCGAGCGGGTATTGCGCACCGGGGATGCCGCGGTCGGCGGCACGGTGCTCGCGGATCTTTATGCGCGCTACAAGGACGCCGCGGTGAGCCCGGACCTGATGGCGCTGTGGCAGCAACTGGGCGTCGAACCTGACGGCGGCACGGTGCGGCTCAACGACGCGGCGCCGCTGGCTGAGGTGCGCCATGCCATCATGCGCACACCCGCAGCAAACGCCCCTTAAGAGGCGCCCGCCGCCGGCGAGAAGAGCCCGGTCAGCAGCGCGGTCGCGGTCAACACCGTGCAGATGAGCGCGTACTCGAGCATGAGATTACGCCGCAGCGCCGGCAGCGCGCGCAAATCCGCGCGTGCGAGGGCCGGCACCAGCGCGAGCTTGTTGCGGGCCGCAAGCGCGAGCAGCACCGCGAACAACAGCACCTTCACACACAGTACCTGCCCGTACGGCCGGCGCAGCGCCGCCAGATCCGGCAGCAGCACGGCGGCGAGTCCCAGGCCGGCGAGCCCCAGCAGCGGCACCAGCCACACGGCCCGGCGGGAGAAGCTGTGCAGCACCGCAGCGGCGCGCGGCGCCGGCTCGAGTTCTGCCACCTGGCGCAGCGGCCACAAGGCGCCGAACCAGAACGCCACTGCCAGCACGTGCAGCCCCAGCAGGGGCGCCAGCAGCAATCGATGCGCATCGACGAGTGCGTGACCGCTGACGAGAAATGAGCCGAGAGCCAGCAGTATCCCCGGTGCGGCGAGCGGCAGCAGTGCACGGTTCGGCCGCAGCACCGGCAGCAGCAGCGTCAGGCCGAGCAGGCGCAGCCACACGATCCAGGCCCCCGGGCCAAGCCACGCGAGGCGCCACAGCAGCGGGTCCTTGAGGCCTTCCCATTCGCCGGCCAGGTGTAATGGTTCAACCAGCCCCTGTGCGCACACGCACAGCAGCGCGGCGCGCGCGACGTGCGCGGCCGTCATCCGGACAATGCACAGGGAGCGCGGCGCCAGCTGCCGCGCGAACAGCGCCAGGAACAGCACCGCCCCGCTCGCCTGCAGCACCAGGATGAAACCGGCGGCGCGCAGCACCAGCCAGCCGGCGTCGATCATCGTGTAATAGTGAAGTGGATCTGGCCCGGGACCAGGTGTCCATCGGCGCCGAGGGCGCGCCAGCTGACGACGTAGTCGCCGGCCGCGAGCGCCGGTAGCGGCACGCGGATGCGTGCCTGGGCGGCGGCGGGCGCGGTCAGCTTTTGTTTTGCGCCACCCGCGCGCGCGATCGCAAGCGCGGTGAGCTGCGCCGCCTCCGAGAAGCTCAAGACCAGCTCGGTCGGGGGGGCCGTTACCTGACTGCCGTCCGCCGGCGAGCTGCCCGTCAGGTGCGCATGCGCGAGGACCAGTGCGCTCCACAGGAGCGCGACCCCGCCCGCCGCGCTGCGCCCTCGCCTCATCGCATCAGGCTACACCGAGCGACGTGCGCGCGAGAAGGATCCCGGCGCGTGCGAGCCGTGGGAGCGCGTCGGGCCACGGCGCGTTCCCTGCCAGGGGCCCTGCGGGCGATGCCCCTGCCGATGAGCGCCGCCGGGTGCACCCGGCTGCGGCTCGCGCGCAGCGTTCGCGGGCGGCGCGGAGACCTTGAAGGTCGGCAGCGCGGCCACCGGCAGCGTGCGCCGCAGGACCTGCTCGATGTCGCGCAGCAGCGGCGCCTCGTCCGGGGATACCAGCGACACCGCGGCCCCGCTGCCGCCGGCACGGGCGGTGCGTCCGATGCGGTGGACGTAGTCCTCCGGGACGTTCGGCAGCTCGTAGTTCACCACGAACGGTAGCTCCTTGATGTCCAGGCCACGGGCCGCGACCTCGGTGGCGACCAGCGCGGTGACACGCCCTTCCTTGAAGTCGCTGAGCGCGCGCACACGGGCCGCCTGGCTCTTGTTGCCGTGAATCGCCGCCGAACGGATGCCGCTGCCCTCGAGCTGCTGCGCGAGTCGGTTGGCGCCGTGCTTGGTGCGCGTAAAGACCAGCACCTGTTGCCAGTTGCCCTCTTCGATCAGGTGCGCGAGCAGGTGCCGCTTGTGATCCTTCGGCACGCGATACACGTGCTGCTCGATGCGGTCGGCGGTGGCGTTGCGCGCCGCGACCTCGATGGCCACCGGCGTGCGCAGCATGCGCGCCGCCAGCGCCCGGATGTCCTCCGAATAGGTCGCCGAGAACAGCAGGTTCTGGCGCTCCTTGGGCAGCATCCTCAGGATCTGGCGGATGGCGTGAATGAATCCCATGTCGAGCATGCGGTCGGCTTCATCCAGCACGCAGACGCGCACCTCGTTGAGCTTGAGCACGCCCTGCTGGGCCAGGTCGAGCAGCCGTCCCGGGGTGGCGACGAGGATATCGCAGCCGCGGCGCAGTGCCTCGATCTGCGGGCGCTCGCTGACGCCGCCGAAGATCACCACGGTGCGCAACTCGACGAAGCGACCGTAGTCCTGGGCGCTGGCGGCGACCTGGGCGGCGAGCTCGCGCGTGGGCGTGAGCACCAGAGCGCGCGGCGCGCCACCCTGGGGTGCGCCCAAGTTCTGCAGGATCGGCAGCACGAACGCCGCCGTCTTGCCGGTGCCGGTCTGCGCGCCCGCGAGCACGTCACGGCCGCCGAGCACGGCCGGAATGGCCTCGCGCTGGATGGGAGTGGGAACGGTGTAGCCTTTTTCGGCCACAGCACGGGACAGCTCGGGCTTCAGCCCGAGTTCTGTAAATGACATGATTTGGAAAACCTCTGCTTCTTTGAGCTCGCCCGACAGCAATTCCTGCTGCGGCGGTCAGGCGCGAGGCTGAAAGTTAATGGTAAATCGAAGTGCGTCGGTAGACAGACTGCGAGCGAAACGGTGCTGACCGAGCACTTAAGGACGTTTGGCGCCGCGCACTGTACAGACTTAGCACCGTTACGTCCAATCCAGGTCACAGGATCGACAATTCGATACGTTTCTCAGCTACTTACACGTTGCAGGGTACCCGCGGCGGGAGCATCATTTCTGTCTCCGCAAGCACAGGGATTTGCATGAAATACCCCGTTTCTGCCGCACTCGGCGTCCTGTGCGCCGTGCTCTGCGGGTGCTCGGCGCGCACCGATGTGTCACTCACGGGCAGCGCTCCGGCCCAGTATTCGCACGTCTACGTGACGGCCAAGGAGCTGTGGTTCAACGTCAACGGCACAGCCGGACCCGATGACACGGGCTGGCAGAAGTTTCCGCTCTCGACCCCCACCACCGTGGACCTGGTCGCAGACCAGGGCGGCACCCTCGGCAGCCTCGTGACGAGCCTCAGTCTCATCGCGGGCAACTATTCACAGCTGCGGCTGATTCCAGTCGATGCTTCCGACCCGCTGACTGCCTCGGCCCAGACGCTCGGCGCGGCGTTCAACGCCGAGGCCGACTACGTCGACAGCAACGGCGTCACCCAGCAGCTGCGCCTGGAGCTGCTGAATCCCGACAAGGGTATCGGCATCCCCGCCTCCCTGCACGTGCCGGTCGGCAGCTTCGGCGGCGGCCTCGGCTCGGCGACCGCCACCAGCGGTGCCCTGGGCACCGGCGATGCCATGAGCACGGCGGGCACCGTGGATGCCACCGGTGGCGTGACCACAGCGGCCACCACGACGAGCGCCACCACGGCGACGACCAGTACCACGAGCGCCTCGTTCGCCATCAGCATCGACGGCACGCGCGACCTGGTGCCCTTTACCTACGGTACCGCGGCCAACGGGATCCTCTTGAGTGCGCACCCGAGTGCGTACGATCTGTCCGAGGTGGGCGGGATCTCGGGCACGCTGACGCTCACCGGCCTCACCAATAGCACCACCCTGAACAGCCTCCCCAACATCCAGGCGGACGCTGAAGTGCTCAGCGCCGATGGCAGCCGCCACGTGGTGGTGCTGAGCACACCGGTGCACGCCGACGGCACCTTCCTGCTCTATCCGCTGCCGACCAGCTCCTCCACCGCCGCAAGCTATGACGTCGTGATCCACGGGCCTGACATCGCGACCATCATTATCAAGGCGGTGGCCGTGACACTCGACAGCACCACCGCCACGACGAGCACCAACACGGCGAGCACCACCAACACTACCACCAACACCACCCCCACCAACACGACGGGCACCACGACAAGCGCGACGATCGCCCCGAGCGTGAACGCTGTGTCGGTCGGCATCCTGACCGCACGTGCCGCGAGTTCCTACAGTGCCAACGTCGCCACCGGGTCGGGCAGCCCGCTGCCGGCCGGCGCTGTGGTGGGTTTCTACCAGACGCTCGGCGCGCGGAGCGAGGTTCCCTACCTCATTGAGGCCGGGCCGATCGATCCCTTCAACCAAAAGTTCGTCGCTGCCGTGGGACTCTCGGAGGGCACGATTGACTCGGGCACGTTCGTCGCCAGCGGCGACAACATCAACCTGGTGAGCGCGGCGCCCCGTGACGGCGCCGGCAAGTACCTCGTCGCCGCAAGCGCCCCCTCCTATGCAGACGGCAAGTTCGGCCCCACCGCCTCCCCTCCCGCCTCGGGCACGAATCCGGTTACGGTCACGGTGCCCGCCGTCGCGCTCGCCGCGGGCGCCACGCAGGGCTCGATCGTGGCCGAGGTGACCCCGGCCACGCCCGGCAAGTACGATCACGGCCAGTTACTGGTTTCGCACGAAGGGCAACTCGTCTCCCAGGTGGCCCTCGACGCGGTGCTGGCGCAGGGAGGCAGTGTGTCGGTGAGCGTTCCGGCCGGAACGACCACGGCGCTTTACTATGTCTCAGTACGCGCATGGAATTCGAGCGATCCGGGTGGCACCCTGCAACGGCAGTGGTACCCGGGCGCGCTCGACCTGCGCGCCACGACGAGCGGCGCGACCGCCGTGACGGTCAACTGAAACCCGCGCGAAACTAGTAGACTAGCCGGTTTTCGGACCCGGCGAGCGCTAAGTCTCTGTAATCTTAGGGAACGCATTGCCCGCCGGCACCTCTAACCGAGGAAGCCCGCTTGCGGCTGCATCCGAAGTTCAAGAACTGAAGGGGAATTTTTTGATGACAGCCGTTTGCTCTGGCCGGAGACCTCTGGCGCGGGTCCTCATTGCTCTCGCGGGGGGCCTCCTGAGCCTGCTCGCCGCTTGCGGCGGCAACAGCGTGGCACCCCCGGGCACGCCGGTCCTCACGATGTCGAGCACCAACACGGGCTTCGCCGGCTACGTCGTGCTGGTGAGTGCGATTACCCTGGCGGACAGCAACGGCGGCCTGGTCTCCCCGGTGTTCACCCCGCTCACGATCGACCTCGCGCGCCTGACGGATATTGCGGAAGTGCTGGGTGCCCCGGGCGGCGTGCCGGCGGGAACCTACCTCAGCGTGCAGATCACGATCGACTACACCAACGCCAGCATCTGGGCCAACGTCAACGGACAGGCCAAACCGCTGGCGTCGCGGGCCCCCGGCGGCGCCGGAATCACCTCCACCATCCTGAAAGTCACCTTCGACCCGGCGCACCCGCTCGTCATAAAGCAAGGCGTGTCCACCCGTGCGCACGTCACGTTCGACCTGGACGCCTTCAATACCGTCGACCTCACCACGAGCCCGGCCACCGTCACCGTGCAGCCCTACGCGCTGATGCAGCCGGCGCTGCCCGATGCCACGCCGTTGCGCGCGCGCGGCGTGTTCGTGACCGTGGAAGAGGGCGACTTCGTCATCAACCTGCGCCCGTTCTACGACTTCGTCAGCAATCCCTCCGGCGCCATGACCGTGAAAATCACGGACAAGACCTACTTCAGCGTGGAAAACGTGGTCTATACCGGCGGCCCCGGCCTGAATGCCATGAAGGGACTCAACATCAACACCCCGGTCGCCGCCTACGGCACGCTGGATAATCTGTCCGGGATTACACCGACCTTCAATGCCACCGCCGTCTATGCGGGGGAGAGTCTTGAAGGCGGATTGCAGGATCACTTCATCGGCGTGGTCGCCGCGCGCAGCGGCAACACCCTGACCGTACACAACATCCAGTGGCTGCCGGTGCAGGTGTTCTCCAATCCGCCCCCGCAAATGTTGTTTCTCCCCTCCGCCACCATTACCGTCGGCGGCAATACCCTCGTGACCGAGGACGGGAACCAGGCCGCGGGCGTGTCCCTGCAGTCGATCTCGGTTGGCCAGCGGGTCGACGTCGCCGGGGTGAGCAGTACCAACGTCACCACTCAGCTCACCTCGATGGATGCTACCGCCGGCCAGGTGCGCCTGCAGAGCACGCGCGCCTGGGGAGTGCTGAAGTCCGCGACCCCGAACAGTGCGGTGCTGGATCTGCTGAGCCTGGGCAACTTTGCGCCCGCGAGCTATACGTTCACCGGCACCGCCACCGGCGGTGGCGCGGTCGATCCGGCGCTGTACCCGGTCAATACCGGGACCCTCGATGAGAGCGCCACCGCTGCCGGGACGCTCCTGGCGGTGGACGGGCTGGTCGCACCCTTTGGTGCCGCGCCGCCGGCCTTCAACGCCACGGCGATCACGGCCGGCGCCGCCACCCAGCAGGAACTCGTGGTTGAGTGGGTGTCCGGCGGCGCCACCGCCCCCTTCACGCAGCACGATGCCGCCGGTCTGGTCGTCGATCTGAGCAACGCCAACCTCGGCACCGTGCACGCCATCTACACCGGTCCGCAGAGCCTGGACCTCAAACCCCCTTCCCTGCCGGCCAGTCCGCTCATCACGACCACCGGCGCGAACCAGAGCAAGCTGTTGCTCGCGGTCGGCAATGCCACCCTGGGGATCACGGAGTTTCAGAGCGCCGCCGCGTTTGCCACCGCCCTGAACGGCGCCCTCAACGGCACCAACAAGGTCTACCGCCTCGCCGCCTTCGGCCAGTACAACAGCGCCAGCAACACCTTCGTCGCCACGCGCATCGACGTGGCCTTGCAGAACTAGCCACGCGGCCAGCGGGGTCAGGCGCATGCCCTGGAAGCGACGACCCTACGCCCGCGGTCCGCTGGCGCGCGCGCTCACGATCGCGGACCTGCGCGAGCGGGCGCGCCGCCGGGTACCGCACTTCGCGTTCGAATACCTGGAGGGCGGTGCGGAGGATGAGGCCACGCTGCGCGCCAACCGCACGGCCTTTGCGCACTGGCGGCTGGTGCCGCGCGCGCTGATCGATACCAGTGCACGGCATACGCGTACCCCGCTCTTCGGGGCCGTCGCGGCGGCACCCCTCGTGATCGCCCCCACCGGCTTCAACGGTATGCTGTACCCGTACGGTGACGTGGTGCTGGCGCGCAGCGCCGCGCGCCTCGGGATTCCCTTCACCCTGAGCACCTTCGCCACGGCGCGCCTGGAGGATGTCGCGCGCGCGGCCGGCGGACGCCTGTGGCTGCAGCTGTATGTGATGAAGGACCGCGACATCGGCCGCGACCTGATGCGCCGTGCGGCGGCGGCTGGCTACGAGGCACTGGTCTTCACCACCGATGCCAACGTCTTCGGCAGCCGCGAATGGGACCAGCGCAACTACCGCTTGCCCGGCCGGCCCACGCTGCGCGCGGCACTGGACGTGCTGCGCCACCCGCGCTGGCTGGCGGGCGTGGCGGCGCGCGGGCTGCCGCACTTTCGCAACCTCGAACCGTACCTGCCGCCCGGTGCGACCTCCGCACTCGGCGGCAGCACGATCATCCCGCAGCTGCTGGATGCCACCATCTGCTGGGACGATCTGGCCTGGATGCGCGAGCTGTGGCGCGGCAAGCTGCTCATCAAGGGAGTGCTGGACGTGCGCGACGCCGAGCGTGCGGCGGCGCTCGGGTGCGATGGCATCGTGCTCAGCAACCACGGCGGCCGGCAGCTGGATTACTGTGTGGCGCCGATCGAGGTGTTGCCTGCGATCGCCCGCGCGGTCGGCACGCGCCTGACGCTCATCATCGACAGCGGCTTCCGCCGCGGGACCGAGGTGGTCAAGGCGCTGGCGCTGGGCGCGCACGCGGTCATGCTCGGCCGCGCCACCCTCTATGGACTTGCCGCCGCAGGCGGCCCCGGGGTCGAGCGTGCGCTCACCATCCTGCACACTGAGATCGATAGGGTGCTCGGCGAGCTCGGCTGCACCTCGGTCGCGGATCTCACCGTCGGGCACCTGCGCGCCAGCAGCGCACCCGAGCACGGCGAGCAGCTGCGCTAGCGTTCGGGCGCCTTGAGCAACTCCTCGAGGTAGCCGCGCCAGAGCACCGCGTAGGTGTGCGAGCCGTGCCCGTGCGTGCGCTCGCTGAAGGGGATCACCACCGCGCGCCCCTGCGGTACGCGCCCGATCTCGCGCTCCAGGATCTTCAGTTCCGGCGGATTGACCAGGTCGTCCGCCGAGTTCACCGCATAGAGCGGCGCCTCGATCTTCTCCAGCGCCGGGCCCGGGTCGTAGTCCTGCGAGGCTTCGATCGCGTAGAGGATGTCGTTGGCGTCCTGGGTTTTCAGGCTGTCGCTGACCGCCGCATCGATGACCCGGTCGGCGGCGGCCAGGGTCGGCGCCTCCTGCTGCCGCAGGGCAGGATTGCTGCCCAGCAGCCAGATCATCTGCAGCGCGGTGCGCAGGGAGGGCGGCTGCGCGCGGTACTCCCCGCCCTGCCACTGCGGGTCGTTGCGGATGGCATCGCTCACCAGTCGCCGCCACACGCGGTTGCGTCCCGAGATTTGAGTGGGCAGGCTTGCCAGCGGCATCAGCGCGTCCATGAACTGCGGGTGCAGCTCGCCCCACAGCCAGGTATGCATGCCGCCCATCGAGGTTCCCATCACCAGGCGCGCATGGTTGACCTTCAGCCCCTGCGTGAGGAGCAGGTACTCCGCCTGCACCATGTCGCGGTAGCCGTAGCGCGGGAAGTGCGCGTGCAGGCCGTCGCTGGGCTTGCTCGACTTGCCGTGTCCGATCCCATCCGGCAGCACCAGAAAATAACGGCTGGCATCCAGCAGCTGCCCGGGGCCGAAGAGCTCACCGGCAAATTCCTCGCGCACCAGGCTCGCGCCGCTGCCTCCGGTGCCGTGCAGAATCAGCACCGCATTGCGCACCACGCCGTGCGCATCCGGGCGCGGCGTGCCGAAGCTGCGGTAGTGAATGCGCAGCTGCGGCAAAGATTCGCCGGAGGTGAAGCGGAAGTCCTTCACCGTGAAGTCCCCTTCCGTGGGGGCCGGATAGCTCGCCGCCTGCGCCTGCGTTGCCACGAACACCATGACGGCACCCAGTCCTGCGGTTACGGCCGATGAGCCCGCCGCCGCCCTCACGCGCCCTGGCTCCGTACCCACTCCTCCATCACGCGCTCCAGCACCGACATCGGCATGGGAGCGGCGGTGAGCCCCGCGTCGTGGAAGGCACGGATGTCGAATTTCTTGCCCAGCCGGGTGCGGGCGTCCGCGCGGATCTTCAGCCAGCGCGTCTGTCCCACCTTGTAGCTGGTCGCCTGCCCCGGCCAGGTGCAGTAGCGCTCGACCTCGGTGGTCATGGCGTTGCGGTTGTCGCCGGTGTTCTCGACCATGTATTCAATCGCCTGCTCACGACTCCATCCCTTGGTGTGCAGTCCGGTGTCGACTACGCAGCGCGCGGCGCGGAAGGCCGCGGCCTGCAGCATGCCCAGGCGCCCCAGCGGATCATCGTCGTACAGCCCCATCTCGTCACACAGCTGTTCGGCGTACAGCGCCCAGCCTTCCGTGTTGGCCGAGAAGCCTCCGCCGGCCTTGCGGATCAGCGGCAGTGAGGGCATCTCGAGCACCAGTGCCAGCTGGAAATGATGTCCGGGCGCGGACTCGTGGTGCACCAGCGTCGGCAGCGTCCAGCGCGGCAGCTCGCCGGTGTCGCGCAGGTTGATGTAGAAGGCGCCGGGGCGGGAGCCATCCAGGGCCGGGGTGTTGTAGTAGCCGCCCGGGGCACCGGCCTCGATGTACGGCGGAACCCGCCGGATCTCCACCGGGGCCTTGGG
The DNA here is from genome assembly GCA_963781815.1 of uncultured Pseudomonadota bacterium. Classification (GTDB taxonomy): domain Bacteria; phylum Pseudomonadota; class Gammaproteobacteria; order Steroidobacterales; family Steroidobacteraceae; genus 13-2-20CM-66-19. Next base: position 771,952 of record CAWAHK010000003.1, read on the forward strand.
CAGGATGTTGAAGTATTGCGGCAGGTGCGGCTGCAGCGCCTGCAGCAGGCCGTTGCAGTAGTCCAGGATCTGTTGCCGTCCCGCGTCCGTGTTCGGATACAGGTACTTCGGATCCTTGCTCAGGGCCTGTACGCGCTCGGTGACCGTGCCGCTCGTCAGGCCCTGGGTGCGCAGGAGCTCGTCCATGCGCGCGGTAAGCTCCTTACCCTGCGTGAGTCCGAGCTGGTGCACTTCCGCGGGCGTCATGTCGGTCGTGGTCGCGAAGCGCAGCGCCACCTCGTAGAGCGCACCGCCCTGGGGCAGGCGCTGCACGCCGGCATCGTGCACCGCGTGCGGGCGCAGCTCCCCGAGCGCCTGCGCCTGCCGGTCGAGGGCCGGGTAAACCTCCTCCGCCACGATGCGCGCGGCCTGCGCGCCGTAGTCCCCGGCGATTCCGAGTTTGCCGGTACGGGTCGCCAGCGAGGTGGCGAGAATCGAGGCCTCGGGCGCCGCGGCGCGCAGCGCGCGCATCTGCTCGAGCGTTCGATCGAGGATGAAGTCCGGCGGCACGACCTTGAGGGCCGCATCACGGCGCACGCGCTCGGTCTCCTGATCGAGCACCACGCCAAAGGAGCGCAGGCGCGCCAGATACGCCTCCGCGTCGTCCCGATTCTCGACCTTGTGCTGGCGGTCGAGGAAAGTGGGCACTTCCTGGTAGGCGCCGGTCAGCTGGCTCACCACGTACGGGCGCACGAAGTCGCCGTACTGAAGCGGGGCCGCGCGCGCCACGGTCTGCATCTGGAACTCAACTGTGTCGTAGTTGGCAAGATCCGGCCCGTGCAGCCCACCGCGGCCAAACGCACGCAGGCGTTTCAGCCGCGAGGCATTCTCCAGCTTCGCGGCCTGCTGGCGCGCGAGCGAGGCGTCGTTGAGCTGGGCACGCGCCCACGCGTAGCGGTCCTTGTCGAGGCCGAGACTCGTCAGCTGCTGCGGACTCTTACTCAGGCGCTCGTCCATGAAGACCTCAAAGAGCGCATCCAGCCGCGCTGTCGTCTCAGCCGACGCAGCGGCTGCGGCCGCTGGGGCGGCGAGCGCCCGCTGCCGCAGCGAGGCGGCCACGGACAGCGCGATGAGGGATCCCGCGCCGCTGAGAAACTCCCGCCGATTGCTCACGCTAAACTCCTTCGCACGACAAGATACCGGCGCCGGCTGCCCTTTCCTTCAGGCAGCGGCGCCGGTGCGATGGTGGCCGGGCCGACTTTACGGCCGAACACGCCTCAGGCTGCGAGCGTCCCCTTGGCCTTGGCCGCGTGGGTCGCAATCAGGTCCATGAGCGCCGGGGACAGGCAGTCGTACGGCTCAAGCTTCAGCTCCTTGAGCCGGGCGCGCACCTCGCCCATCCGTGCCGGTGGGAACCCCGATTCGATGATGGAGGAGACAAAGGCGGCAAATTCCGGTGCCGACCAGCCACTGTCCCTCGACAGCTCGGTGTGCACGAAATCAAAGCCGTAGAACGGGTGATTCTTGTTCTCGATGCGCCCGTACATGTGCACACCGCAGCCGCTGCAGGCGTAGCGCTGGATGGGTGCCTTCTCGTCCACGATCTTAAGCTTGCTGCCGTTCGCCGTGACGCTGACCTTGTCGCGGCCGAGCACCGCGACCTGGGAAAACGTGGCGCCGGAGGGCTTCCAGCACTTGGTGCAGCCGCAGACGTGGTTAAAGGCGGTATTGCTGGCGAGGGTCACGGTGACCGGACTCGACGTGCACTTGCAGGTGAGCGTGCCGCCGGCAAAGTTGGCCGCGCCGGGTTTGACACCGCCGTCGACGGCCGGATGAATTGAAACAGCCATGATGTTCTCCTGATTTCGCGTTGGCGCATGGTGCGGTGCGCTGACCAACTGTGCGCCGCGCCGTCATTAAATGATCACCGAGCGGATCGGGCCGCCGAATCACGTTGTATTTCGCGTACCCGGGCAGCGGCAGATTTTACGCGCCTGCCTGTGGCAATTTCCATAAACGCTCCTCGGTGCGCGCACAGTGAGTCACAATTGGCGCACCTGCCCACTTTTCAGGAACGCGCACATGGCGGACACGGTGTTCAGCAAGATCATTCGCGGCGAGATTCCCTGCCATAGAGTCTACGAAGACGCCCAGGTACTGGCGTTCCTGGACATCAATCCCTTGAGTCGCGGCCACCTGCTGGTAATCCCGAAAGAGCCTGCCGCGACCCTGGATCAGTTATCCGATGAGGCCGCCGCAGCACTGGGCCGAGTACTACCCCGGTTGTGCCGGGCAGTGATTGCCGTGACCGGTGTGCGTGAATACAACGTGCTCGAGAACAATGGCAGTAGCGCGCATCAGGCGATCGCGCACGTGCACTTCCATATCATCCCCAAACCTAACAACCGCGAGGGTCTCGGCATCGGCTGGCCCCTCACGAACCTCGATGCGAAATCCGGTGCCGCGCTCGCCAAGGAGATCACTGCCGCCATTGCCTGACCAACATGGCCCGAATATGAGAGAGCGTGATGATTGACCAATGGGCTGCTCCGATAGCGAGCGTGACCAGTCACGCTCGCAGCGGGTGATATTTGCTGGAAATAACTGCCGTCATCGCGTCATTGACGGCCCGAGCTGAGGCTCACCAATTCGTCCGCCCCGGACAACTGAAGCGCGAGCCTAGAGTGCGGAACAAGCTGCCGAGCCCACAGACGTTTGCAAGCCGTTGATAAACGGGATACTTACCTTAGTGTTGCTGCTCGCGCGATCCGCTTGTAGAATGCGCCCCCTCCTGGTGCGGGGTGGAGCAGTCTGGCAGCTCGTCGGGCTCATAACCCGAAGGTCGCAGGTTCAAATCCTGCCCCCGCTACCAATTAAATCAACGAGTTACGAAATAAACTAGGATTGACGCTAGTACAACCGGGCTTCATGTAAGCGCAGTGTAAGCGTTGGGCCCACTTAAGACGCCGGCCGCATTGCCCCCTCGTTCGCGTAGAAGTTACCCGTCGATTTTCGGTGTGCGTGATTTAGGCGTTGTCTCCTCCACCGCTATGCCACGCTGCTTGAAAGCCTGCGCTATCAAAGCGTGCACGTCTCGGTAGAGATCTCGCTCCGCAAGCGTGGGATCCAAACTTTCGCCGCGAAAGACGGCGTTTGTAAACGACACAGGGTCTGCAGGTGGCTCTCGTTGCAACTTGAGGCGTTCCGGAGGCGCCAAGCAGAACCCACAGTCGACGCAGAGTTTGTCGAGGAGCCACTCAACTTCCCGGGCGGTTAACGTGCGTTCTTCCAAGGTTTCTCCAAACCTATTGCGAAGGCCATTTGTGAGTTTTGCCCAAATGACCGCGTGAAACATGACCTGAAAGCGCGGACCAGCAAGTCCAACCTACCTGTACCCGTGTTTCCGTAGTCCGTAACAGTCGCGCGTGCGCTCAACATGACATCGGTATTGTGCCGAACGCTATCAACCTCCTCAGCTCAGAGCCACTTCCGTCCAATGCCGCGAGCGCCTCCGCGATCGTCCGGTCTGATTCATTTTGCAACGTCACATCTTGACACTCGCGATCGGATCGTTCTCCCGTCCTTTTGCGGGCGGGGACCGTGAGACACATACAGCTGCGAAATCGTGTCGGTGGAGTTCGCGCTTGTGCAGGTCCGGCGCTATAAGCCTCGAAAGCCAGAACGCTTGACTAGAACGGCGCAAACCGCCTTTAGACCGCTCATATAGTTCTCCTGAGTGCGATTGCGTCTAACAACTCATTGGATTTTGCACGAATAGCGGCCCATGCGGTGGAGCGCAGAATGTCCTCTATCTTTAAGTGTCCCTGACCTGCTATTGCTTTTCGCAGCCTCGCCTTGAGTCGCTTCAGTTCATCATCTATTTCTGGCCCAAATACGAGCATATTCTTTTCGAAGGCCACATCCACACCGGAGTCGCTGTACAACGCGGCTGTCGCCTCTTCCATGCTGGACACCTCGCCAGGGCTTCCAATCACCCACACACGTCGCTGATACACCTCGTCCGCTAATTCACGAAGCGCACTGACGACTATATCTTCGAACACCTTGATAGTTCGCTGAGTCATCGGGTGTATCCCCGATATTGTTCGAACATGTCCCCCGGATAATTTCGAGGCACCACGTTACACTGTTGCTATCGGATCCCACGAATAGGTCATGTCGCGCTCCCTACTTAACATCACAGCCGCTCCAGGCGTTGTTAGACCGCGCAAATGAAGTATGTCAGGACTTCCGGGGTAGGAGCGTGATCCCTGTGATTACGTGCCCGTCGTGAGAATAATTCCAAAGCAATAGCACGTCTGCATCCCGCGGATTGGCATCGAGGGGGTAAACGGACTGCAACGCCATTTCAGTCGTAATGGTCTCACCCGGCTGAATAATAACTGTCTGTGGTCGAGCCGGGCCGAGAAAGCTCCCAACGCCCGCAGATTGCGGGAGAACACGTCCGTCCGTCGTCACCCCAAGCACCGCCAGCGACCACCAGCCGACGCAGGGGAGCTTTAGCCGGTCTAAATTGATCGGCTCGTGCGAAATGTTGGTAAGCATGCAGTGGAGCCGAACGGTGTCAGCGGCTGTAATTGCCTCGACCTTGAGCCCTAGCGGATCGCTGTCGACTGGTAGTGCCGAGCCAATTTGTTTGGCGAGGGCGTCCAACAAAAACTTGGCGGCGGTTGGGTCGGCGTAGACGGGAGTGTGGTGTTGAGTACAACCGCACACGGCAAGCGCCGTGACTGATACCAAGGCGCTCAGCGGGAAAAAGAACTGGGCCATGCGCGGTCTACGACGAGCTTGAGCGGCCGGCCGCCGCAGTCCAGTAAGCGCCGCGAGCACACAATAGTCTGGCGCTTGCGGCGCATCGCGGCTACGCATCACGGCCGATCCAAGCGTGGATTAGGTCCCGCGTCACTTGATTCCGTTCCCACCAGAGAGTCGAGAGCGGCAATCTCTCGAGTCGCGTCGTCTATGTCCATAACTCCGCAACGATCCAACCAGACGGGATCTCGCACACGAGAGAAGACAAGGATCTCCTCTCCAACGTGAACAGAGCGGGGCCACCAATTGCTTGTAAAGCCATTCGGAGGGCCGGCCTTAATCGACTCCCCGGGCAGCACGCCGTGCTTCCAAGACTTAACTACCGCGAGAGTCGCCGTTCCCTGCCGCAGCCCGTAGGTGTTGGGTAATTCAACTTTCGCGGCATGATTCGCCTGAATGGCCCGAAGTGCTGCGTCAAATTTGGCATAGAACGTCTTGGAGTCAATCGACGGGTACGTGGACTCGATTACGTAAGCGAGAACGACAACCTCGGAGGATTCAAACCTCTCCTGCAGCGTCAGGGGATAGCAGAAGTCTCCGTCTCCCGCAGCGGCGTCACATGCAAAAATGGAAAGTGCAATCGCGAGGGTGCCTTTCATAGGGACCTAACGTTCGCGCTCGGGGGCGCCGAGCGAAGTGTCGCGAGCGAGGGGACCGCGGCCGTTGCCTGGTGCGCCTGGTTAGAGGTGCCACCCCACACCTTAGGTATCACGCTTCAGCTCCTCCGCAACCTGTCTCATGGGGACTCCCTCGAGGCGTGAGCGTCTCCAAAGCTGCCACCAACGCACCGTAAGGGCTCCCAAGCCGATCAGGGCAAAGGCGGCACCAAACGTAGCGGGCACTGTCCAGGGGATGTTCCACCCATAAACGTTCTGATACGTCTCCGCAGCGTGACCATTGCGTATGTGTAGGTAGACACTCAGTCCAAACGCAGCGATCGGTAGTCCGACGACCACGGCTATGAGGATTCTTTGACCTCGTGAATACCTCACCTTGGCACCTCTAACGATCAGCTTGAGCGGCCGACCGCCGCCGTTCAACCAGCGACGCGAGCACACACTAGTCTGGCGCTCGCGCCGCATCGCGGCTACACATCACGGCCGCTCCAAGCGTGGGTTAGGCATCTCGACGTGCCTCATCATGTGCATTAATCCAATGTCCAAACGCTGCAAAGATGGTGGCCTGTATGAGCGCGACAAGGAGCGCCGTATCCACTGATGCAGTGCGCATGACGCACCAAACTCCCGCGACGGTACCGACTAGGAGGATCAGCGCGTAGGTCCGGAGGTACACACTCTTATCAGGGACGACGTGTTTGGCAATTACGAATGAAACGATATACGGGACGGCCGCTGGCAGTGCTGCCAGTGCGACACCGGTACCTCGCGTCCGAACCCCTGAAAATACAAAGCGAAGGCTTAGGTTTTCTTGGCTTACGAGAGTCAGCGTAGCCACGCCACCGCAGAGAATATGCAACCACAGGAGCCCTGTGCGACGGGCGGCTGGCAGGTTGGGGCTTGGCACTCTGTACTACCTCGAGATGCCTAACGGTGAAGTTGAGGGGCCGCGCGCTTGCACCCTATCGGAGCCGCGGGCGCATACGGTCTTCCCGCGCCCGCGGCGAGACTACCGCGCCTCACGGCACCCTCCAACAATTGTTAGCGGCCATCATTACCCATTGTGCTCTTGGCCTTGTTTAGGACGGTCGATTGATGCCGCATGACCCTAAACGGCTCTCCATGTTGAGAATGCAACATGATGTACTGAAAGTGTTTATCGGTGTGCTCATAGTCGCTATCGAATTCAACCGCCACATATGTACCGGGGAGGGGCGCATTCGCGGGGTTCTCGTACCATACGACTCGCTTCAGCTTGCGCGATAGTAGTTGTCCCAGCTGAGCCTTGCGTTCAGCAACGCTGTTGCGCCATTCATCTGCGGTGAGATTTGCCCTGAAGAGTGGCGTGAGCAGATGGAACGATTCCTCCGCCTTTCCGGCCTCCAGGAGATCGAGCCAGGCCGTGGCGAATAAAACCGCCTCCGCCTCTCGCGGATGAACGGGAGCGAGTTCCGCCGACTCGGCAACTGCGCCTTGCGCTAGAACGGCAAGGACGACTAGCAGGAACCGACGTGGGATGTTCATTGATGGCCGCTAACGATCAGCTTGAGCGGCCGTCCGCCGCCGTGTCCACAGCGACGCGAGCGCACAATTGTCTCGCGCTCGCGGCGCACCCTGCTCAGGTCTCACGGCCGCTCCAAGCGTTGGTTAGCAGCCAGGGCCTTAATGGTTTGACCGGTAGCCTCGTGACGAAGAAGGTATCCCGCGTTCACGGCCAATGGAAGTGGCCACAGCAGCAGGAAACTCATCCATCGCCACGGCTCATGGTGAAAGCGGGCGCCGATTCGATACATGACGGTGAAGCCGACAAGGTTGAACACTAGAAGTGCCAAGTTGAACGCCAGAAGCCGGCCACGTGGATAGCGCTGCGCTGGATCATGCAACCGCTTCCAATTCAGCCTATGCGTAGCAGCCATGAGCAGCCCCCATATCACTGGTACTGCATAGGAGGCTGGCGAGTTGGTGAACGGCGCAAATAAGAGCGGACCAACGCAAAATATGAAGCTCGAGATAAACCCGATCGCTGCGAACGAAATCGCGATTCGTTTCATGGCTGCTAACGATGAGCTTGAGCGGCCGGCTGATGACGGTGGAGGCGCGCCATGGGCGCAACATAGCGCAGCGCGCCCATGGCGCGCTCCCTACCTAACATCACGGCCGCTCCAAGCGTTGGTTAGTCGTCATGTAACGGAGGACCTTTGCGTAACCAATCGGAGCAACAAGCGCGTCCACAGGACTGCGAGCGGCAAGCCGATCACGATGCCGCCAATCAAGAATAATAAGCGACCCACAGGAGAGCAGCGCCAAGGGTCGCTTGGTGAGAAATGCGGGCTGCAGTCAGTCAGCCCGAAGGCATAACCCACTGTGACAACTACGGCAGGAATGAGCACGATCACAGTGAGTACGAGAGCGATGCACAGGAATGCGAGGCGCCACCCGCTGGGCCAAGAACTGGTGCCCTTCGCAGCTTTTCCATCGGCACCGCCAAGACGACGTAAGATGTAGTGAGCATAGAAAATCACCGCTGCTAAGAAGATAGCAGTGCCAATGAAGCCAATAAGCTGCGCCATGACGACTAACTCTAATTAGACGACCCAATGGTCGCGTTTGAATTACCCCAATTCTGTCGCATAACACCCGTTGATCCCACTTATCTGCGGCAGCCTGGCAAAGTATAGCGGGCGGCGCACAAGCTCGGCCAACGGACTTATGTCCATCCAGTCCAAAGCGCAGGACGCTACTCCACGAACGCGCCGCGGCCCCTCGCGACACGATATGTTCATGCCGCTCGACCTCACCGACCAGGAACTGCAGCGATAGCTTGCCGCTCCTACGCTTACCGGGAGCGGGACCGAGCGAAAGGCTAGACCCACGATTTCCCTTCTCTGCCGTAGATGCGGGTGTTCCGTTGCCGGCGCCCCGCGTTCGCTGAGTCTCATTTGCGTCGGGCGCATCAGCCTTGTACACTGTACATGTACACTATACAGAAAACTATATGACCCTTCGCATTGACCCTGAGTCGCCGGTGCCGATCTACAGGCAAATAGTCGATGGATTACGTGTAGCACTGGTCAATGGCGATCTCGCACCCGGTGATTCGCTACCTGCTGTACGTCGGCTAGCGCTGGATATCGGTGTGCATTTCAATACAGTGGCACAGGCATATCGCGAATTAGCGCGGGAAGGATGGTTGCACATCAGTGCCCGCGGAGGAGCGCAGGTTAAGGAGCGCTCATTGCGGGATGTATCAAAACCGGAAGCCGCGACATATCGACGCCGCATCGAGGAGCTTGTCGCCCAGATACAAGCAAGCGGAGCAACGGCCTCGTCCCTAGCGCGCGAGTTGCGTCGTATCGCGAAGGCTCTGGAAGGTTCTTGATCCCATGGACACACCCAACATCGCGGTTTCCATAGCCGTTTTCGCGATAAGTACGCTGGGGCATTTCTTGCCTCAGTTCACGCGTCCAGACGTGTTCTTCGCTGTTACGGTTGATCCCGTCTTCCGTACAAGTGATTCGGCTCGGCGCATACTTCGCGACTATCGAATCGCCCTGTGGTGCAGCGCTATCGCGGCGGGCGCGTTCATTTGGGTGCTCCAGCGAGCCGGGGTCGCCTTCCTGATTTATGTAATCGGCGCTTTCGCTGCGCAGGTGACCTCGCATCGTCGCGCGTTGATACACGCAACCACGCGCTCAACCACAATCGAAATCGATCTGTTGGCACCGAAGGAGCATATCCCTGGGGGGTTTTTAGTCGCGTTACTACCATTCGTCGCGCTTCTCGGTCTTGGCTTTTGGACCGTACCGCATTTGGATCGACTGCCCGACCGCCTTCCAGTTCATTGGGGACTTGAGGGTCCAAATCGATGGGTGATTACGTCTCCACGGGCGGTCATCGAGCTTCTTGTGCTGCACGCGTTTGCATGTGTTTTGCTTATCGCGTCGGCAATGGGAGTGCTGCATTGGTCGCGACGTGTGTCTGTGTCGGGACCATCCGCTGCAGCGGAGCGCCAGTTCCGCCGTCGCGCCGTTCTGTTAGTACTTACGGCCGAATATTTCACCGTACTTCCACCGGGATTTATTCTGCTGCAAGCACCCGCCTTCGCCATGAAGGTTTGGAGCGTGGCACTCCTCCTCGCTATGGCCGCTTTCGTCGTAAGTCTGATGCGTGCCGGCCAAGGGGGGGCGCGACAAATGAGGGTCGCCGGGAACCCGATCGGAGATCGGACAGCGGATGCACGTTGGATCGGAGGTCTCTTCTACTTCAATCCGACTGACCCGACCCTGTTGGTCGAGAAGCGCATGGGGATCGGTTGGACCTTAAATTTTGGAAATCCTCGGTCGTGGGTGCCGCTCATAACGGTCACCATCATTGTTGTTATCGGTCCGATGGTGGTGCATGGAATATCTCATTCAGTAACGAGGCCGCTCCTGCAGTCGAACGGTCGCGGCGAGTCTCTGGCGCCGGGGGCTGCTAGTCCAGGCACTGAAGAGTCTCTTCGTCGTTACATCGTATCATTGGAAAACGGACATCCCAATTACGAAGAGATGTCACCGCAGGTCGCGGCATCCGTAAACCGACAATTGCCGAAAATCATGCCAATTATTAATGGATTGGGCCAATTCAAATCGTTGACTTACGAAGGATCGGATTCGGATGGATTGGACGTTTACGTGGCAGCGTTCGCTCGAGGCCGGCTTGAGTGGCATGTCGGACCTCTCGCCGATGGTAAGGTCACCTATCGAAACTTTCGCCCATTATCTTGACTGACCAGTGCGGCCCCTCTCGGTCGAGTCGTGGCCTGACTATGCGCAACACCTTCCGTGGGAGCCGCATGATGATGCACGCGTGGACGGCGACACAAGCGATTCGAAGAGATTCAGCATGTCTAACGGGCAAGTGGACGGGCCGCGCGTCCGCCTTCTATGGGACCCTCCCTAGCTACCGGAGTCAGGGCTTACCGCTACCGTAGCGAGTCCCTCTGCTGCCGTAAGGCGCGTGCCAGTCCACGCAGCATGGCGCGCGTGGCGCCACTGTAAGCATTGCGGGCAGCTCTGGCCTTACCCTCGGGAGTCTTTGGTCCCGTGGAGCGCTCCCACGGCTTCCAGTGATGAATTGCTGCTGACTGCTGCTCGCGCCGTTTCGCCGTCCATCCATTCATTGCGTTGCTGCTCCAATAGTCTGTTTGGCTGATTTTCAGATTCCCGCGCGCGCGAGGCTTCCCCAAGGAAAGGTGGGCCGTTGTTCACCTGCTGAGGGCCGTTGGCAATGTTGGCCTGCTGCACAAATGCCACCGGTTTAGGATTCTTCATCTCCGCCAGCGTTTCAATGGTTGCGCGGCACTGACTCTGCGCCCTTAGTGCGAGGCGCATGTACCGGTCGGCAGCATCCATGTATTGGCCCATGTTTGCGTGGGACCGCCGAGCCAACTCATTAAAGATCGTGTCAAGCGTATGAGCCTGGATGGCCAACATCGCTTCTTGGCGCTTCAGATCGCCACTTGAAGTAGTTGCAGCCTGTTGGCGCAGTTCATCTATAAGACCAGTTATATCTAGGTTGCCGACAGCGTGAGACCACTGTTTGATGGTTGAAGCTGCCTGCAAGCTTGGCGTGACGGCCAATTGTGCGATTAGGCGCGGACGGTTCACCGAGTCGCCGGCCAATTGGATGGTGTTGGACGGGTCTGGCTGCGATTTCGGTTTCCCGGGCAGCGGGGTCTTTCTGGTTTTCGCCATCAGTGGATCAGCCATTCACCGCCAGCCACCACAACCGAGCGGCCATGAAATGGTTTTGGTCGCGGGTGGCAAGATGCGCAGTGCCAATTGGAGGTTGAGCACGACGTCCACCAGCTCGGACACCCGCAGAACGCACATTGGTGGACCGGCAGGCCCGAGCTATCCAAGATCGGCCCAAGGAGCCTCAGCAGCTCCGCCTTGTGAGCCGCCAAGGCATCACGCAGCGCTGGATCAACGGCGCCAGCCGGAGCAATACGCAGTCTATCCCCCGCGACTTCAATTGTGATGCCACGGGCACGGGCTAACCGCAAGGTCTCTTGAGGGGTCATATTTCGAGCACCCCCGCCTCTGGCTTTTGATCCGCAACAGCGCAACAAACGCTACTTTGCCGAGCATTTGCGCCATTCTGGGCCGCAACAGGAGCGGTGCATGTTGCGGATCGAGCCGCAACAGCTAGAGGTGATGTTGCGGATGAATCGGCACGTTCTTTCACGAAATCAGGGCTTTGTCGCGGTGTCGCGGATGAAACCTCAATTTTCAGATACCTGGCGAAGGCGTCATCAAAACGGGTGCGATCATAGGTCTTGTAGACTTTCCCTCCGGGCTCCCTCACATCGCGGGTCACGATACCGAAGGGTTTGAGCAATCTGGCCAGCTGCACGGCCGAGAGAGGCCTGCCGTGACTCCATTCCGCCCACGGCCGGGCCTCCAATGCTGCTAGGTACGCGATTAAGTCGGCAGATCGGATGCTGTCTCCATGCTCCTTAAACAGGCTTCCAATATCAGCCAGTAGTTGCAAGCGGTGATCGTCCTCGTCTGTATCGGCGGTCGACAGCTTCCTTGCAGCCTGCCGTGCCCGTTCGGGCCAGGCCCCCGCACAAAGGTCGGCTAGCGTTAACAGACTTCGCCAGTTGTCCTGGGCGCGGTCACTCAGTTCTGGCGGCACGCTGGGGTCACTATCCACAATCATCGCTAAATGGTCGTCGGCCCAGCGCCTGGCGAGGCATCTTAGATGGTCGAGGTTCAAGCGGTCCTGACGTAATCGGTCAACGGACTCATTGGGTCCCCGACGGGCAAGTTCTATGACGATGCTGCGGTCAGTTACTGTATCGCTGAGATTCCGAGCGTTGATTCCACTGAGCGCCTTTGGACAAAAGCAATCGAACACACGAGGCTCAAAGTTGTCTCCGTCACACCGCAAAAACCGTGCGGTATCCCGGGTGTGACCAGCGTTGATCAGTCCTCGCAATGATTGATCGTCATCTCTTCTCAGCCACGTATCAACCTCATCGAGCAGCAGTGTTGGCCGGGATTTCTCAATGATGCGAAACATCGGTGCTGTGGATGCGTTGGATAAGAGCAGCGGCTTGCGGCACATCTTATTGAGCAGTATCTGCAGCGTGCTCTTTCCGCACTGTTTTTGGGGGGAAGTAATCAACAGCAAGGGTAAAATGAACAGCCCTTCTACTGCGTAGGTCATCAGTATCCAAAGCACGATAGCAACCCGGTTCACTTCAGTCGTCGAGACGTAGGAAGCAATCTGCTGCTCAATGGAGTCTAGTAACTCCGTACCGTTGACAGGTTCGGGCCAGGACTCGGGATCACTGAGCATGAGCGCTTTAGCTTGCTCAGGCCGTCGTCGTTTGGCCACTTCAGTGTCCAGCGTGGTGACCCGAATGTGCATGTCTTTTGCATAAATTTCTCGCACACGGTCGTACTCAGCCGCCGGCAGTTCGGCCAAAGACTTGTATTTTTCGACGTCAGTGCCGTTGACTAGAATGTCAACTCGTGTGCGCTCCGGGAGCGTCATTTGGCGGACTCTCCACGTAGCAAGGCCTCAAGGTCGGACACTCGCCAGGCCAATCGTCCGTTAATCCTGATCGGGCGAATCGGCCCGTTCTCTAGACAGGCCCATTTCCGCAGAGTTTGCGGCTTTCTATTTATGTGCACAGCTGCTTCCCTCGTGGGCTTCACCGCCGGAAGCAGCTCGTTCGTTGATGTATCCATCGTCAAGGTTCCTCCGGCAGTGCCGGTGCGTTGATGACGATGGCTAATTTAGCCGCGGCGCTTCTAAGTTCCGATAGCGATGGCCGTAATGCGCGGTTGGCGGCTGTTATCGGCTGTTGGCGGCGGCTGTGTGCCGTTTAGCCCGCAAGTTCAAACGCTTGCGCAGCGCGTCCTTGTTGAAGGTGCGCACCTGGTTATTCCCATTCGTATAAGCCAATGCACCGTTTTGAATTTGCCCATTGAACGGTTTCTCCTCGTCCAAGGCCAATTCTCTGAGCTCATTCCACACCGAAGCTGTATCGAGATTCCCTGCCGCAGCAATTGCTCTGTCAATCGCTGGGTCTAGCGCATCCCGCCGAAGTTTCGCCGGTAAAATCACTCCGGAGTCGCCGTTACCTGTGTGCTGGCCTAACTGCGCCCCGGACGCCATCGCCCGTCCGCCTGCAGCTGCTATGCGCTGAAGCAGCTGCTGTCGTGCCTCGGCTGTCAGATACCACTTGTCAGGGTTCGCGCGGACCTCGGAAATATCCGAGAAAGGTAAGTCATTAAAGGTGCTCAACGCCCCGACTTCGCCAGACTCCAGGGCCCCATAGATGTAGGGAAGCACGCCCGGGATGCCATCGAAAGGCCACCCATGTGCATTAATTGCGGCGACAATGGTACGTCGCAAAGGGTCGGGGTCGGTGGCGTGCATCCACTTCTCCGGGTGGCGGTCAGTGGCAGCGGCAGCAATCCTCTCGGCAAAGTCACGGACCGTTTCGCGAGCGGAGCCTCCTGCGGTCTTCGACTCGCGGTCGCCGCCCACTCCGGCAGCGTCCCCCGCTGGATTGTGAAATCGAAACGCAATGCGCCGCTCGTGCGTTTCAAGCCAAGCATTGAGGTCGTCCCAGTAAGTCTCTTCGAGAAAGTCGCGGACGTGGTGAGTCTCTCCTCGCCCGGTACCATAGACAATCTTCTGGAACCGCCCAGGCGCATACATTGGAAACTCGTAAGCACCGGCAGCTCTGACGAGACGGCTGAGGACCGCTGTAAAATCTTCTTCGCTGTTGGCAGAAATCAACGCGGCGGCTTGCCTCAAGGTGTACCGACCCAGCCCGAGCAACCGCTTTCGGTCCAAAAGAAAGTCGCGTTTCTCCTCAGCATTTGCGCGTGCGAATCGCAAGACCGTTTCGAGGTCATCGTGGATCAGTGTCCACCGCAGGTCGAGCGGCGAGTCAATCGCAGAAGTACGGCCAGTATCGGGTATACGCGGGACTACGGCACCAGCGCCTCGTAACGATTCGATGTCGTCGCGAATGTTGCTCTCGATTCGCGCCAGTATGGCTGGCCCCTCAGGGCCGGAGTCATACTTGTAGTGACGATATTGAGCCAGCGCCTCGTGCTGGATGACCTCAGCCACTGCCCACATTCCCTTATGCCTGATGCGGGGGGACGAGGCGTTGTGGATTCGCACTGCAATTCCGAAGGTTTTGGCATACTTGCGGAAGTCATCGACGAAGATCTGACCCAGATTCAGTGCTTCGCGAATGGACTGATTGAGCGGTACGCGCGCATGGCTCAGGGCCACCACAACACCGGAACGAATCGCAGCCTTCAGTGCCCGTCGGTGTTGCTCTTCTGCGGCCATCCTGTTTATCGCATCGTCCAAATCCCTATTAATGACCGATGCGCCCAACGACCAGTCGGGGCGATTAGGCGACGCATTGAAGCGTGTGAGGTATGCGTCGAGTGCTTCTCTCGCGATGGCTTCCCCGCGAGGAGGTGGAGGCCCGCTCAGTCGTGCGACGGCTGCGAGGTCCTTGTCATCGCAGCACGCTCCACGGCTTGTCGGACCCTGTCCTAAGTGTTTGGTGAATGCCTGGAGAACATAAGGGAGTTCAGGCAAGTGGGGGTAGAGGGCGTTTGCCAGCAAAGCAGGCACGTCCTCAAGCTGAATCATCTCCGTTCCTACGGGGAGGAGTACTTCGGGAATACTGGCCATCGCACACCTTCAAGTGCGGCCTTCGGAAGATGCACCAGACAGGCGGGGAAGGTTTCCCGCTTTTCGGCTGGCCGGCCTAGTCTGGTGCGGCAAAGTCTACGTCGAACCAACCAACCGCAGCATCGGCGAGCCTTTTGAGCGGCCTTTGCTCTCAGCAGTCCGCTTGGCCTTCTTGCCCCTTCGCTTGATTCTCGGAACCTTCGCCTCTCTCAGAAGCCACGCCTCGTACTTCCCGTGCCAGAGGGCCAACAGCCCGAGTGGACGGTTGATGTAGTGCTTCTCGGCGGTCGCGTTTGGCGCATGGCCCATGATTTGCGCGACCACGCCCGTAGGGATCTCGACCCATTCGGCAAGGCTCGCAAACGTGCGACGTAGCCCGTGCAGCGTAACGTGGGGGAGGCCCGCGACAGACAGAGCACGGTTATGCGGAATGCGGGGGTCGGTAATGCGGCCATTGGCAGCGCTCGGGCTGCTGAATACCCACTGGTTGCGTCGGGGCAGCGCCGTCAGCAGCGCGGCCAGGTAAGGGGTCAGCGGCACCTTGCGGCCTTCCTCTGCCACCTTGTCCTTAATCCAGAGGCTACTCCACTGGAAATCAACGTCTTTCCAGCGGAGCGCTGCCATTTCCTCGCGACGAGCGCCCGTCAGTAGCAGGGCTTGTAGGTAGGCACTGGCGGTCGGGTTGTTTAGACCGCGCACGGCGGCGAACCACGCACGCAGCTGCCCTTTCTCTAGCACGTCAAAGCGCTTGGTCTTACGGTCGGGCACTTCTTGGCGAACGTCCCTGCTTTCGACGGCTGCGGCGTCGACAGCCGCCTGATAGTCCTTATGAGTTGCACACCATCGCCAAAATGTGCGGAACAGCTCAAACCCCTGCCGGGCGCTATTTGCCCGCGTAGCCGCTTCCTGACGCTGCCACGCCGTCAATGTGTCGGAGTTGACGTCACCCAGCTTCAGCGCCAGGAGCGGGCGTAGGACGCCTATGACGGTCTTACCCGCGCCGCGCTTCTTGGTCTGGCCGCCCGTTTGCGCAAGGTTCTGGTGGTCGGCGAGATGCCGGGCGCCCCAGCGGGCTCGGTGGTGCTTTATGTAGGCGTCCCACGCCTCGCTGACCAGCATCGCTTTCCGCTTGACGGCTGCGCGGCCCGCCTCGGCTTTAGCGCGTTGTTCTTGGGCCTGCTGGGTTGGGTCAATGCCCATGTCCACGAGTCCCTTAAGACGTCGGGCCTCTTCCCGCCCCCCACGACGGTACTCAACCTGAGTCCCCGTTTCTGGGTCGGTGCGCCATTGTGTCTCAAGTGGCCAAACGTCCGGATCGCCGATCGTTATGCGGATGGTCCGGCCATGTAGGCGAGCCTGAAAGATGTATGCCTTCGCACCGCTCGCCGTTACACGAAGCCCAAAGCCTTGGGTGGTGTCCCAAAACAGGGATTGGTCCTTTCCCGGGCCGCACTTGGCACGTCCGACCGTCTTTGCCGTGAATGGCCGTGTCCCCATCGCTGCCGCCTTCCCGCCGCCCGCGCCATGTAAGCGCCATGTAAGCGGAGTGTAGCAACGAATGGGAACGATCGGGAAAACATGAAGAGGCTGAAGGCACGCAAAAACCTGACTCTAGGCTGGAATCGCCGGCTGCCATAAATGGGCGTCAACGGCGAGGATTGCATGGTCTTGCGGACTCATAACCCGAAGGTCGCAGGTTCAAATCCTGCCCCCGCTACCACTTTCGAGACAACCTGCCGCGCTCGCGGCGGCCTCTAGCAAAACGTTGCGATTCAACGCCACGCGTTCTGGCTGGACGAGTACCTCCAGAGCGCCTAGGTGACCGAGTTCGCTGCCCGTGTGACAGCTATCACACAAACAGCTGACACGAGGGAGGCTCGGCGGCCGGGACGTTAAGCTGACCTCGGTTTGGTGCCATGTTTCGCGTGGACGCGAGCACTTTCGGCGAGGAAGCTCAATGAGCGATGCCGCGCTGACGATCTGGATCTCTTGCGGCAGCCTGCTTGTATCGGCCGGCAGCCTGCTCGTATCTGTCGCAGCATACAGGCGATCCGACAAGCTCCGGCGGTTCGACCGCCTGAGTGAGCTTAGTAGGGACATCGCCGAACTTCGGCCGCGACTTGACCAGCTCGAGCGGACGATCCCCAAAACGGTGCAGTCGCGCGCCCCCGCATCAGCTGCCCTGGGTCACGGGCTTCGGGCTGGCGCGGACGCCCCCGCCGTTCGCGAGCCGAGAGGTCAGCTAGGCGGGGCTGCGTCGATACCGAAGCGCGTTGACTGTGCCGGCATTGAGACCAAGTCGGTGACCGCCCGACAGGTGAGCACTAGACTCGAGCAGCTCGTGCACTACATGCGGGAAAGAGCGGGACGCCCGAAGTAGCGATCCGCAGCTCAGTGCGCCGGCTTCACCGCCCGCCTCATGTTTAACTTTGCAAGTCATCGCAGAGTCCTGGATCACGCCGCCGTGGAATGGCGACGGCGCCATGCGGGGGCACGCTCCGCCGCCCAATGTCGGCAACGCCCGTGCGGGTGGTCAGATCTCTTCGCAGGTGAAGTGGATGGTGTGCTCGGAGCCCTGCTGGGGCAGGCATCCGAGGCCGATCATGCCCTGCCCCTTGAGCTGCAGGATGTCCTGGCGTATGAAAAATTCCTCTCCGTCGTCAGTCTGTACGAACGTGCCGTTTGTGCTCTGGTCGATCAATACGAACTTGCTGCGACCGACCTCGATGCGGGCGTGCAGGCGCGAGCTCAGGCGGCCCTTCACTACGAGGTCATTCTCCTCGGCACGGCCAATGGTGATGCTCGAGGGGCGCTCGCCCACCACCAGCTGGCGGTCATCGAACCGCAGCCGCAAACGCATGCCGCGCGCTGAGTCCGAATAGCCCCCGATCACGGGAACCATGGTGGTTTCTGTATCCGTGCCCAAGGAGCTATCCAGATACTCGGTTGCCGGACGGCCTGTCAGTATTCTCCCTGGCTTGGACATAATCAGCCTCCCTGTTGGGGTCACATTCTCCCCCGCCAGAACCGATTAACAACGCTGCCGAGGCGAAATGTGAGCTAGGTCTCAGAACTGAATCGGGGGTCCGTCGTTTCCTTGCCACTGGCGACTGCTATTTTCACTTGTGAGGCGTGCAGCGGTGGCGCCTCAGAAGATCTGGAGCCCTCGGCTCTGTTTCTTTTCCCCTTTGCGCGGCGCGCTTTTGCTGCGGAGACTTGCCCGGCTTCTTCTTCCTTCCTCCTTCTCAGATCCGCCCCTTAGCCCGGATCAGGCCGGCGGGTATCGACCAGGGTCTCCTTTACACCGTGCTGCAGAGTGACTTCCGACGCCACCACCACCCGTCGGCTGCGCCGGGCGGCGGCACGATCGGCCCCGCATGGGCGGCAGCGCCAGCGATTGCCGCGTTCCGCGAGCACAAGGTTGTCGGGTATAGGTCGTCGCCGTTGAAGCAGTGGCTTGACGGAGACCGGCATGCCGTCCTGGGACTGGTGGTCGGTTTGCAGCAAAACAAGAATTTCCTTCAGGCTTTCAGCGAATGCGCAGCGCCTGCGTTCGGGTCTCAGTAACTGCGTGTAGCAGGCCCCCGCTACCACAGTCGCAACTGCACGACCGATGCCGCCGGACGCACCTGTCACGTTCGCCGTCTTCACGCTCGGGTCCGTCACGTAACTTTCTCTACGGGTGGTCAGATTTTCCCTCGTCGTCGCTCCTTTAGGATTAGCGCCGGTCGCGTCGCGCGACAGGAGGCGCGCGACCTGCACTTGATTCAGATATCAAAGACGATGACCTTTTGGCCGAGTGTTAGTCCTGAGCGAATCTCGGTCTGTCCGCCACTCTGCGAGCCGGTTTCGACACTCACTGGCCCGAATCGCCCGTCGTTTTCAACCGCCGTGACGAGTGAACGATTCCCCATCGCGATGACGGCTTCACTCGGTACGAGCAGGACGTCCGCTCCAGCGGCAGGCGCGAAGCGCACCGTCACCAACGTTCCGGGCAGCAGCTGCATCTTCGGATTCGCGAGTGCCACGCTGGCGATGGCGGTGCGGTTGGCTAGTTTCGCGCCCGGGAGAACGGTTGCGACCGTTCCGGAAAAGACCGCCTCGGGTAACGTCGCTGTACGCGCCGTGACGGAATCACCCGAGCGGACCTCTCGCCCGAGGCTCTCGGGCATCTCGGCGTTGACCCAGACGGTTGATAGCCCGTTAATTCGAAACAGGAGTGAGCCAGACGTCACCCTCATGCCCTCACGCGCGGGGAGGTCGCTGACGACCCCGGCAATCGGTGCCGTCAGGGTAACGTGCGATTGCGGTCTGCCGGTTCTCTCGAGGACACCGATTAGGTCCTCCGGCATGCCCAGGCGGCGCAGGCGTCGGCCTGCACGTTCCGCCAGATCGGCAGCACCGGGGCACTTGAGATCTCTGACAGCAACGTATGCCATCTGAGGCGCGAACCAGTCGGGCACGTACAAATCTCCGAGTGCTTCGCCCTGACGCACCGTGCACTGCGTCGCACGCACGCGCAAACGCTCCACGAATCCGTTCGCGCCGGCCGGCACGACTGCAACGTCGCGTTCATCGCAGACTACCGTAGCGCCGACGGTGATCTCGGAATTGAGGCGGCCCCGGGTGACTTCCGCCACGTGAAGGCCGGGGGTCTGTTGGAGGCGCGGGCCGATTTCCTCTGCTCGTGCGTCGGGACCATCTGAGCCCATAAGGGCGAGCGTGACGAAGCCGACCAGTCCGACAGTCAGTAATTTTTGGTTCATGACAGAGTCTCCATACGAGCGGATGTATCACTTGAAGTCCGAGAGCCCATCGCACGCGATCGCGCGGCCGCTCGACAGCGCAGGTACGCGTCACGTAGCAACGGAAGCTGCCGGCGATTAGCCGGTATCAGCGGCGGGGTGAGGCTTAAAGGCGCAGGCGGGCGGTGAGGAGATAGGTCAGCGACTGGTCAGTCCCGGAGCCGGTCGTTGACCGCTGCGCCGATACGGCGCGAGGAGGCTCTAGTTGGAGGTCGTACGCAGGGACAGCGACTGCAGGAGAGGTGTCGGCAACACCCTGCGCCGAGGCATGAACCCCGTCCTGAATCGCGCCATACCCGACCATCCCGACCCAACCCGAAAGCCGGTCAGAACACGAGATGGGAGGGAATTCCGGCTGGATGACACCGGAGCCTGCCAGAAAAAGGGATAGCAGCAGCATCAACGGGACGGAAATCCAACGCACCACTAACGTTCCTGCCGGTCGGTCCCGGAACGACTTGGGGACAAAGACTGGCGATTCAAGTCCGCGAGTTCGAGCAGCCACCGAAATGTGGAGATCGAAACTCCGCGCCGATGGCGGGTCCCGGCGGCCTGTCGCCTGACCGAGCACGCCGCGACGCGTATGCAAACCGCTGATTCGAATGAGATCCGCAAGAGTAGCCGACCGCGTAATCGTGCCCCCGCTAGCAATTCGACCCAACCGCGAGCAGCTTCCAGCAAGACCGAGCTCAGTCGGACTCGCGCATTCAGATACACCTTCTCGCCGCCCCTAACGGACCCGGACCTGTTCCCTAGGCACCGTCACCGGCTACCTCAGTCGCGCCCATTGCGGGACCTGCGGAACATCCCAT